>JAAZYX010000021.1 GCA_014239435.1 Fidelibacterota bacterium
ACGGCAGGGAAAACTGGAAAAATCTTATGATTTAATGAAAAAATGTTTTATTCAGGATCCTAAAAATTATATTTATCCAAATCAGTTACTTGTAACGACTACCTATTTAGGGTTGGTTGAGAAATTTGATTTTTATTATCCGATTGCTAAAGAAATGGGGATGGAGCCTGCAAATAGGATGGGGACAAAAATTGCAGAAAAATTCGGACGGAACGGTGATGTCAGTGAATTTAAAAAAGTGGTGGATGAAGCGAAAAAGATAGATCATGAAACAGGGTTTCATGAAAATATTTCTGATTATTATTTAATAACAAGAGACTTTGACCAAGCTATAAAACATATTGATCGTAGAAAAAAAGAAGACGCAATGAATCAGACCTTCTATAAAAGCAATGATTATAAAAAAGCATTAGTGTATAAAACAAAAGGTGAGAATGAAATAGCTCAACAATTTTTTGAGGATGCAATGAACGATGTGAACGAAAAACTGAAGGAATTGCCCAATGATGAACGCTTGTTATTTTCTAAAGGGTTGATACTTGCCTATTTAGGCAGAAATGATGAAGCAGTTAGGATTGGTGAAAAGGGAATACAGATTAATTCCGTCGAAAAAGATAAACTGCAGGGCGGGGATTATAATTACCACTTGGCAAAGATATATGTTCTAGTAGGAGAATTTGATTTGGCGTTAAAAGAATTGCGAAAAGTGTATAATGTGATGCCCAAAAATGCTTGGATCGGATTTTGGTTGTACGATGCTGAAATGGCAAAAATACAAGACTATAAGCCATTCAAAGATTTGATCGCTGAGATGCGAAAAGTGCAGGGATTGAATTGAATCGATGTTGTCATTGTGAGGAATGACATGACGCCTGTCCGCCGTATAATAAGAGTAGGCGGGAAGCAATCACACCAACATTGTCATACCGGGATTCCAAGGCTAGCAGGTATCCAGAAAACAATTGAATATCCATGCTGGAAATCGGATCAAGTCCGGTATGACAAAAAATAATGACACAAACAAAAACGGTATAAGAACAAATGATTTCAAAACTTTTCAGTAAAATAATTCACTTGTCACCGGGTTTCCGGCGCGTCATTTGGAAATGGTGGTATCAGAAACTTGCTAAAAAACACGGAGAAAAAAATTGGCGTTTCATGAATTATGGGTATGCGCCATTAAATGGCTATTCGCCGATTGAATTGCTATCGGATGAGGATGAAGAGGATCGGTATTTTATCCAGCTTTATCACCATGCGGCGCAATCCGCAAAACCGGACGGGAAGAAGGTGCTGGAAGTCGGCTCAGGCCGCGGCGGAGGTTCGTACTACGTGGCTTCTTACTTGAACCCAGCACAAATGACAGGTTTGGATTATTCAGACAATGCAGTTGACCTGGCAAACCAGTTTTTTAATGAAAACAATTTAAAGTATATCCAAGGAGACGCTGAGTCTATGCCCTTCGAATCGGAATCTTTTGATGCTGTTATCAATGTGGAATCATCCCATTGCTATGGTTCCATGGAATCCTTCGTAAGCGAAGTGAATCGAGTGCTGAAACCGGGCGGGATATTTTCCTGGGTTGACCTGCGCGGGGCGGACGATGTGGAAGCGTTGGAAACGGTATTTGAGAATTCAGGTTTAACCGTAGTCAAAGAAGAAGTCATTACCGAAAATGTTCTCAAAGCGCTGGATGGCATCACTGAGAGAAAAGAAAAAGCCATCAGCCAATTTGTACCGGGATTTATCCGAAGTGCCTTCAGCGATTTTGCTGCCGTAAAAGGTTCACGTGTTTACAATGGATTTACAAATGGACGCCTTGTGTATTTAAGCAAGGTGTTCCAAAAACCTTGACCACTCCCCATGAAATACTCGTTCCGCTGACGCCGATTTGGTGGCAGACAATCATCGGGTCTGTCGGCGTTATCGCTGGGATTTTGTTTATCGGAAAAAAGCTTGATCCCGTTAAACGGGAAATGCTCATAAAGGCAGTAGCAATTATACTGATTGCCCGAGCTATTCTGGTGCATCCATACGTTCAGTATACCGTGGGATGGAATATGGAAAGCAGTCTTCCGTTGCATCTCTGCGGATTGTCCGCCATTCTTTCCGGCATAGTACTGTTGGTCAGGAAACAGCTGATGTTCGAATTGCTTTATTTCTGGGGAATTCCCGGCGCGTTCCATTCTCTTGTTACACCGGAATTCACGCAAGGATGGCATGGACTCATGTTTATTGAATATTATATTTCCCATGGAGGAATTATTCTTAGCGCGCTGATGTGTACGATCTTGCTAGGGCTCAAACCACGGAAAGGATCGTGGTGGAAAATTTTTCTCGGATCGCAGATTTTACTGCCGATTATAGGCGGGATCAATTGGCTGTTGGGTGCAAACTACATGTACATATGCGCTCCGCCGATCGTGGATAATCCATTTATTATAGGCGATTTTCCGGAACACATCATAGGGCTAGAAATTGCGGGACTGCTGCATTTTGCACTAGTGTATGTGCCGTACGGTCTTAAATATAGAAAAGCAAAATCCGACTGATGGACCCTGTAGAATTCACCACATTTGGTTCCGTTCACAATGCCTATCTTTTGGGAACGATTGCCATTTGGATTATGCTTCCATTGATCGGCTATAAGTTTTTGAATCCATCCCAAAAGATTGCAGTAGCTTGGATTCTGTGCATTGTTACGGTCGGTAATGAATTCGCCGATGATGTATTGCGGTGGAATCTTGGCATTTGGACGGCAACGGATGATCTCCCGTTTCATATGTGCGGATTCAGTTTGTTTATTTCCGCTTATGCTGTGGTTACCAAAAAACAGGAAGCATTTGAAATGGCGTATTACTGGGGAATTGCCGGCGCCATTCAGGCGATCTTCACGCCGGATCCCGCACGGTGGCCGATGGGTAATGTGTCGGTCTTCTGGAATTTCCTTTCCCACGGAATCATTATTTTGAATGTGCTTTGGCTGATTTTCGCCGAAGGAATGCGATGCAGGAATTCTTCCTATTTGAACGCGATACTCATTACTTGCGGGGCTGCGTTTGTGGTAACAAATCTAAATAAACTTTTGAATGCTAATTACTGGTTCTTAAGCAATCCGCCCGGTGGAGACAGCCCATTTTTGATTGGCGGATTTCCAGATCATCTGATTTGGTTTGTCGTTTTTGGTATTATTTTTCTCGGCATCCTGTATTTGCCTATGCGGCTCGCAAATAAACTTGCCGAAAAGCCTGCATCCATATCTTGATTCCTGACTAACTTTCCAATCTACATGGCACCGTTACTTTCTTTTTTCTTCCTGGCCTTGGCCGTATCATTTCTATGCTCGCTGCTAGAATCTGTCCTGCTTTCTGTCAGCCATACCCATATTGCGATGATGGAAAAGGCAGGGCTCAAAAGCGGTCAAATTTTAAAGAATATGAAGGAATTCATCAACCGTCCTTTGGCGGCTATTCTGACCCTAAATACTGTAGCAAATACGGTTGGCGCTGCAGGTGTCGGCGCGCAGGCGTACAAAATTTTAGGATCAGAATGGGTAGCAATAGCTTCAGGTATTTTGACTCTTTCTATTCTAATTTTTTCTGAAATTATCCCTAAAACTTTTGGTGCCTCTCAATGGAAAAAATTGGCTGGATTTTCCGCATATTTTATTCAAGGAATGATTTTTATCACCTATCCGTTTGTACTCGTTCTGGAACAGGTTTCCAATCGGATTGGTCCGGATGAAAAACAGGAAAAAGTAACGCGTGAAGAAATTGGCGTTTTGGCTGAAATAGGTGAAGATGAAGGCGCCATTGAAGAGCATGAAGGAACCATTATCGAAAATCTTCTGCGGCTTGATAATATTGCCGCAGAAGAAGTGCTGACACCGAGATCGGTTATGTTCACCCTTCAAAAAGATCAAACGGTGGGGGAAGTGCTGGATAAACATGAGCATATTTCTTTTTCCCGAATTCCGGTTTATGGCGAAAATTTTGATGATATTATTGGAATCGTTCGGCGGTACCATATCATCAAAAGCAAGGCAGAAGATGAATTTCACATTACAATGGAAAAGCTCGCCGGTCCTGTTTTTAGCATTAGTCAAAAAACATCTGTTGCAGACACACTTGAATTATTCGTCCAGAAACGCGAGCATCTTTTTATGGTTACGGACGATTTTGACACCACAGTCGGATTGATAACCTTGGAAGACGCTATCGAAACGCTGCTCGGTGTGGAGATTGTGGACGAATTCGATTCTGTGGAAGACATGCGCAAGCTTGCCGTTGAAGAATTGCGGAAAAAGCGCACGCGCTCTGCTTAGCATTCCATTTCAGATAACACAACTCATCATTCCATCCATGGATCGGATCGGCTAAATTTCGATCTATGAAACGAGCGATGCTCATACTGATTACCTTTGCGCTTGGGCTTTTGGCGCTTCCTTCGGATCAAACAAGGTACTATCTGACAGAGGCGGAATTCCTCAGCGATCAGTTCGTGTCAAAATATACAGTCCGAGGAAAGGTGCACATCAGAGCTGACTTTGATTCTGATGGAAAGTTGATCCTGAAATCCATTGTGGATTCCCAAGGAAAAACTAATAAAACCGAACGGTTTTCCTATGCAGATTCAACCGGAGCAATGTCCACAAAAGAAATTTTGATCAGCGATACGGTGCTGATAAAAAAGACCACCTTCGGCCATGAGGAAAAGACAGAGGCGTACATTGAATATGTTTACAGGGTAGATACGGTGAAGCGGTGGCAAGACCGGTTTACGATCCAGGAATTCAACGATCTTGGACAAGTGGAATCCTATCGCTTTCTGGATGTGGATGCATTTGAATACGGCACCATCTGGTTTGAATACGATTCCCTTGGACATATGTCAAAACAGGAATGGATTGAGCAGCCTTCCGGCGAATCGATGCGAAAATGGCTATATGCTTTTGATCCCCTTACTCAAGTCACGCACATCCTCGAATTTGATTCAACGAATACGCTGGTGTTTGAAATCAATCTTGCCGCCGACGGAACGGAAGTCATTCTGTTTTTTACGTTTCCGGATGACTCTGCATTTGTAAACCATTCCCGAGTTGGCTACCGATTAGACGGCGATCTCGAATATGGGTTTTTGGCATGGACGGTATCCGATTCTTTGCATCTTCAAACTCACGATACACTGCGGTTTAAAATGAGCGGTCCTGAAATCAAAGAAGGAGAGCATCTTATAGATTGGCGGATGGACACCCTGATGGTTGACAGCCTCGCATATGATGTAATTTTTACAGGTTACACTACGAAAGGATATGTCGCCAATAAACGGTTCATTCGAAATCTTAATTTTGATATTTCCCCGCCAGTTATTTCCGTGAATGTGGATTCGCACATCAACAATCCTGCATTTCAGTTTCAGTTTACTGAACCAATTGTAAACGCTTTTGCTGTGTGGATTCCGGATTCTGAATTTGCCGATGCAAGTATAGATACCATTATTTTAACTGAAAATGAATGGGTTCCGGATTCAGGAAAAATGCTGCTCGAAAATCAAACAGTGTTGCGGGACAGTGCATTGTACCAACTAATGATGGTTGCGATGGACAGGGCAGGAAATATGTCTGTTCCTACAACTGTGGATTCCATTCATTTTGATATTACGAGGCCTATTTTTACGCTGAATGAGCCGACACCTGCGTCGTTTGTGAATCATGGTAAAACAGCCTTCACCACCGACGAATTTGTTCAAAGCTGGACGATTGAAATACGGCAAATGGCGGGTCCACAGGATGCCAATGCACCGCATTCCATCCATCGAGATGTATTGCGGAGTGAAGAAACGGAATTTAGTTTAGACGTTACGGATGAAGTACCGCTTGTGGATGGCGCGCTGTACCGTTTTCTTGTTTCGGGCATTGACCTCGCAGGAAATACATCCAAGCCGAATCAAGTGGATTCGATTTTATACGACGTATCGCCGCCAATCCTAACACTGATTTATCCCATTAATGAAGCTGCCATTCGAGAGGCGTCCATTTCGTTCGCATTCAGTGAAAATTTGCAGGCCGCTGAATTTCGATGGGATAGAACGGACGGATCGGCAGATTCGCTGTCACCCAGAATTGTTCCTTTGGTAAACGACGAATTGACAAAAGGTGAAAGAATTCGGATTAATCTTGAGAATGAACCCATTTTAACGGATGGGTCAGTTTATGCGATTACGCTTTCAGGAATGGACCTTGCCGGGAATGAAGGTGAACTGATGCGAATTCAGGAAGTGCTGTTTGACGCAAGTCCTCCGGAATTTACAGAATTAAAGCCAAGCGATGGTTCAGCGCTAAATCATAAAAAAGTATCTTATTCCGTTTCAGAAAAATTACAGGCAGGATCTATAACGTGGACGCAAACCGGCGGAAAAGATGATCCGGATGAGCGCCATCGAATCAACCTTGAAGGCTCGGAATTGGAAGCTGGGTTCCATACTGATATAACACTAAGCACAGCACCAAACCTTGTAGACGGCGGAATATACTCAATAGAATTCCGCGGATCAGACCGAGCCGGAAATCAATCAGACACGTTGATGGTAAATAATGTGTTATACGATTTTACGGAACCCGTTATAGCCGTTTCACAGCCGGTGACGGGCATGTATTTAAACCACAGGAAACTGTCTTATTCTTTGTCAGAAACACTCCATAAAGGGATGATTGTTTGGAGGCGAACCGGTGGAAATGAGGATTCTAATGCACCGTATGAAATTTTGATAACAGACAAGGACAGAAAATCCGGATCTCACTCAGATATTGAAATTACAGGTATGCCTAATGTGATGGAAAATGTTCAATACGCCATTTCATTTTCCGGTGCCGACCGTGCAGGAAATACCGCAGATATAAAAACCGTATCCGGGATTATATATGATTTTACTCCGCCTGAAATTACATTCACATTTCCGGAATCAGGCATGGCGGTAAACCACAAAGAAATCAGTTTTGAATTAAGCGAAGATCTTTTGAGCGGTGAAGCTATTTGGAAACATACCGGCGGCAGCGCAGACCCAAGATCGCCACATACGCAGCCCTTGCTTGGGAATGAATTGAATGAAGGCAGAAAGGATAGGCGTGTTATCGCAAGAGCGCCTTTGCTGGTTGACGGCGCCGTGTATTCATTGTCTATACAAGGGCAAGATCCTGCCGGAAATTTGTCCAATATTCCCTCTGTTGAAAATATTCTTTATGATATTACCGCACCGGTGATAATGTCAATCAAACCGATGGATGATCAATATATTGCAACGCCGGCTATCAGTTTTTCCGTGAGCGAAGAGTTGGATCAGGGATCTGTTGTGTATCGATTGGTCGGCGGAAAGCCGGATTCGAAAAGTCCTTATTTATTTGGATTGAATAGTGCATTATTGAAAAAAGGCGAACACAGTGATGTATTCATAACGGACGGCCCCGAACTTGTAGAGCAAGGAATCTACACAATTGAATTTTCCGGTCGTGACAGAGCGGGAAACACATCACCAAAAGAAACCATTCAGCGCGTGATTTTTGATTCAACACCACCGGAATTATCTATCGAAAATCCTGAAGAAAATAGCGCTATCAATCATCTAATGGTAAACATCGGTAATAGCGAAAACTTGAAAACGGCTAACATGATTTGGACAAGAACAGGCGGAGAACCGGATGCGGATTCTCCGAGAGTCGTTTCTTTAACCGGCGGAGAATTGGAAGAAGGATTTACAAAAAATACGTTGTTGAAAAACCGTCCAAAACTAACGGACGGCGCGGTGTATGATATCCAGTATTTTGCATCTGATTTTGCCGGCAATAACAGCGATACTGTTCATGTCAGGAATATCTTATACGATGTAACACCACCAATTATTTCGATTCTTTCACCTGGAAATAATACTATCACTGCCTTGACCAATATCAAATTCAGCCTTTCGGAAGATATAGCATCGGGGAGGATTGCATGGGATGGAAAGAGTCGTGATGGTGAATCCCTTTTGGAATTGTTTGAACTGACTGCAACAGCAGCAAGAGCAGGCGTTCATGAATCGGATACATATGTAATTCCCAATTTGGCTGAGGCAGGATTGTACAGCATTACCATCAGTGGAGCCGATCCTGCCGGTAATGATGCTGTCCCCGTTTCAATTGCCGATTATCTGATTGACAGAACGCCGCCCGAAATAACTGCTTTGCATCCCATATCTGACAGTTACATCAATTCAGATGTAATCGGATTTACAATCTCTGAAAACTTAGCATCCGGGAAAGTGACCTTTACAGCGCGAAATTCCTATTCGGTTGATTTGGAAAGTGAAGAGCTAAAAGCCGGAACGTTTAACCCATCTATCCTTTCAAATATGCGAAACTTGAAAGATGGGGAAATGTATTCGATTTCTGTAATTGGAATAGACTTTGCCGGAAATGAATCCAGCCCAATCGTTTCAAGCAATATAATGTATGATATTTCCCCTCCGCAATTGGCGGTACTCAATCCTGTGCATGAAAGTTTTATTACTATTTCTGACGTAAAAATATCCCTAAATGAAACGCTGTTAGGTGGAAGTTTGGCATGGATTTCGAGTGATGGAACCGAATCCCAAATTGAGCTGGATTCGACTCAATTAACAGAGGGAAACCACATAATTCCCGGGACTCTGTTCACCATTCAAGAGAATATCCCCAACACCATTACATTTTCCGGATTTGATTTGGCGGGGAATGAAGGATTCGCCGATCAGATAGAACACGTCACATTCGATGGCACACCCCCGGAAATAGTATTAACCGGGCCGCCTTCCAATACTGCTGTAAATCACAAACTATTTTCATTTTCTACGAACGAAATTTTAGCTGAAGCAAAAATCACATGGTCGGCAACAAAAGGGAAAGATGCGAATAGTCCGCATCGGATGCAGTTGACGGATGTACTTCTTGAAGTAGGCGAACACAATGATATTTCATTGGATGGTCTGAACATAGTGGATGGCGTAACATATTCAATTTCTATTCAAGGGAAAGACCGAGCAAAAAATGAGTCGGATGTATCCGGTGCAGAATCTGTAAGGTATGATGTTACGAAACCGAAATTTACAAACATATCGCCGGCGGGAGATACGTTGCTGAATGCTTTACCTATGTCCTATTTTTTATCAGAAGATTTGGCAGAGGGGAAGATCAGTATCGGGAAATCTGATAAATCTGCTAAAGGTCAATTTGATCTTAATTTGGATGAAAACAGGTTGTTGGAAGGCCTCGGCGGTGGAGAGTTACCGGCATCGATTGGATTGGAAAATGGCGCTTCCTATGAAATATTTTTTTATGGGAAAGATTTTGCCGGGAATGAATCAGAACCGACCTATGTAACCGGAATAATTTTTGACGATGAAAAACCAAACCTCGCACTCTTTTCACCTGAGTCAGAGTCCTTTGTGAATGAGGTGCCCATATCATTTGGCATAAGCGAAACATTACATGAGGGCACAATTTCATTGGTTCAAGAAGGGAAGTCATCAAAACAAATTGCATTATCTGGCCAATTTTTAAACGCTGGAAATTTCAATGACGTCACGCTTCCCGGATTGGAAAAATGGGAAGACGGCGGCGTGTATTCACTCAGTATTAGCGGAACCGATTTGGCGGGAAATACCGGCGATATAGATACAAAAATGAAAATTACCTACGACATTTCCCCACCGGAAATTTCTTTATTTCATCCATCGGACGCATCGAAAATCAGACAGGAACAGTTTTCGTATTCTTTCAGCGAAGATGTGAAAGAGGCTGCATTAACCATCACTCGAACGGAAGGTGCTCTGGATTCGCGATCTCCGCATACGGTAAAATTATCCGGCGATGAATTAAAGGCGGGGCGGAAGGATAGTCTCACGTTAAAGAATACTCCGAAGCTTGAAAATGGCGCTGTGTACGATTTTTCTGTCTCAGCTTTGGATTTTGCGGGAAATGAAGCGGATCTTGTCTCAATAACTGGCGTTGGGTTCGATAATGAGCCGCCGGTTGTTTCCATTAGTCAACCTATTGACGCAGAGCAAATTAAATCTAGTATTGTATCGTATATGGTTTCGGACAATCTTGCCTGGGGAAAAATAAGTTTTATTCAAACTGGCGGAACTATTGATCCAAATTCCCCTCACATCTTCGACTTAGATGGGGCTGAATTGAGTCAAGGTATGCATGCAGAATTTGATCTGAATATTATGGATTATCTTGCAGACGGAGGGCGATACACCATTGCCATTGAAGGCGGAGATCGTGCGGGAAATACTGCGAAATTGTCTCAAGTCCGCAATGTATTGTTTGATATAAAACCGCCGGTATTGGGATTGAGTTTTCCGAATCCCAACTCGGTCGTGAATCTTACAAATGTTTCATTTTCATCGTCAGAAAATATGGTAGAAGGATATATTAAATTTACTCGAACCGGCGGTGCGTCCGACTCGAATAGTCCGCATGTTTATACCCTATCCGGAAACGAATTGCTTCAGGGAAATCATGAAAAAATATCCATCACATTAGAACAACCGCTCGCTGACGGAGGCGTTTACACCATCAGTATTGACGGAATGGATTTGGCCGGAAACCGTTCAGCAACCATGAGCCTTTCAGGAATTAATTATGATATTTCTGCACCGGTTCTCTCGCTTAGTTCGCCGGCTGCCGATTCGTATCACCAATCCTTATCAATGCAATTTACTTCAGACGAATCTCTTGAAAAGGGAACGATCGAAATTCTCAGAATGAAAGGAAATCCTGACTCTGACAGTCCACACGTGATTTCATTGGCTTCAGAATTCCTTACATCAGGCGAACACTTTACGAATATTAGCGATCAGGTTTCGTTAAAAAGCGGAACGCAATATTCTATTACTTTTTCGGCTTCAGATAATGCGGGGAATGAATCTTTGCCGGCATTGGTGGAAAATATCCATATCGATTTTGATCGTCCGTATTTAGAAATCACCTACCCTGATGTTGGTGAATTTGTAAATCACACACGGTTTGGAATTCGAACGGGTGAGAATCTAAGTAAAGCTATTATTTCATGGACGCATATTTCTGGTACGGCAGATCCGAATTCCCTTCATGAAATTTCATTAACAGGCCAATATTTAATCGCGGGAAGTTTTGAAAATATTCTATTGCCCGCTCCGCCGGCGCTGATAAGCGGATCGTCCTATTCCATGGCATTGGACGGCACCGATCTTGCCGGAAATGTAGCAACTGCACATTTAACTGAAATGAGATTTGATAACCAAGATCCTGTTTTTACACATCATTCACCTCAAATGGGTATGTTCATAAAAGATGCGAATATTCAATTTGAAATTGATGAACCATTGGTCTCGGGATCCATCGTTTGGACCGCAACCAGCGGCGAGTCAGATCCGCTGAGCCCAAGAAATATCGACTTATCAGAATCTGAAAAAGCAGGCGGATTATTCAATCTTGGAAAATTAGCAGCACAATCCGAATTGAATGATGGATCTGTGTATTCAATATCCGCAGAAGGAATTGATAGAGCAGGAAACTCGAGCAAAACGGAACTTTCCAGCGGACTGACATACGATGTTTCAAAACCAAAATTCAGCGGATTATTTCCGAAGATGACGAGTAGAATCAATTCACCTTTGGTGAAATATTCGGTAAATGAACCATTGCAGTCCGGTGCATTTACGTGGAAGCACATGGGCGGAGAAGACGATCCGAATGCGCCTCATAGAGTTGATTTTAGCGAAAGTATGCTCAGTGCCGGAGATCACACATCTAAATCTGCGATTCCGCCTACGCTAGTTACCGGAACTATGTATAGAATCACATTTGAAGGCACGGATCTTTCTGGGAATATCGGAAAAAAACTCATCATGAATATCGTTTATGATGATATACCGCCAACTCTGGAATTGCTCTATCCGGAAAATAATATCGTCTTAAATAATGCTAAACTAGCCTACAAAATTTCTGAACCGCTTTCCGAAGGAAAGTTTGTCTACACCCAAGTCGGTGGTAATTCTGACCCTATGTCACCGCATTCTGTAACACTAATGGATCTAGAATTGGAAGTAGTGCAACTTTCACCGGCCCAATTAACGAATGCTGCGGCATTACATGATGGCTCGGTTTATAACGTTGAATTTATCGGAATGGATTTAGCAAGGAATTCAAACATATCCGAGTCTGTTTTGAATGTGTTTTATGATATTACAAAACCGGAATTTTCTGTCACGAAGCCTGAGCAAGATGAGGTTATGATTGGTCCAAATGTGTCATATACAATCACAGAAGATCTTACCAGCGGAATGGTTGCTTTTTCGAGGGAAGGCGGAAATCCGGATGAAAATGCACCGCATACGATTACATTGTCAGAAGATGAATTATCGTTGGGCGCACATGCTGATTTTGTGCTAACTCAAATGTCAGACTTAAGTCCGGGAACCGAATACACCTTGTCAATCATCGGCAGCGATAAGGCAGGGAATGAAAGCAACCCATTACATGTAGAGGGAATAACGTATACAAGAAGTTTAGAAGGAAATTGGTATTGGCAAGGACCGATTATGCAGGTGGTGTGGACTTTCACCCCGGACGGCGGACCCTATGGATTGTCCGGTGATTTTGCGGAAGGGGCGGCAATCGGAACCAAAATTAGCAACCAAACAGTAGGAACATTTTCTATCGATTATTCTTCTTCACCTTGGATTTTGGAAACTGAGAATCCGGAAACAGGTGATAAACGGATTAGCCTCATAGAATTTTTGAATCCAACACGGATCAAAGTATTGACGAAAGAAAAGAAAAAACCATCTTCATGGTCAGACGGCGAAATCATGGAGTATGAATATAAACCTTAAACTGAATTGGTTTTTGATATCACGCAGGTAATCCACTAAATTCGCCGACATTTTTTATAAACAATATCACTAGAAAGATACATTATGGCTAAGAAACAAAAATCATTCGCTGATAAAGCGAAAGGTAAAAAAGGTAAAGGCGCATCCTTTGTAAAATATGTGAAAAGTGTTCTATCAGAAAAATCGGGACATTGGCGATTTAATGAACAAATGGTGCGAATAGACGATGGCGAAAACATTGATAGTGCGTTGAAGCGGATGGATGAAGAAGCTCATTTGACGGATATTGTATTACCTGATGGTGATACTCAAAATGATGCTGCGGAAATATCTGATGATTCCCCCGAAGAACCATCTTCAAATGAAAATTCTGCGAATACTGCTGCTGAGGGCCAATCTTCCGATGAATCTGACGAACATGATTCTGAAGCGGACCAGATTGAGGAAAATGCCGATTCAAATGAATCCCAAAATGATGAGGAATCAGCTGAAAGCGATCCGGAAGCAGATTCTGCAGAAGAAGTATCTGATCATCAATCGGACACTGAACCAAAAGAAACACCTTCCGGTAGTCCTCAGGTTGTTGAAGGTGGCAGTGAAGAAGATGATATTACTGAATCACAAAAAGAATCTGATGGAGCCGAAAAGTCCACAACGCCTGAATCCTCATAAAATTTCACTAAAACTTTGGAGAGGTGTCCGAGTGGCTTAAGGAGTCCCGCATACTGCGGGATGTGTTAGGTCCATCGTTGAGTAAGTATAAAGTTTACATTCTTAAAAGTTTGAAAGATGGGAAGTATTACATTGGTTCTACTCAATCCATAGGAAAAAGAATGATTGCACATGAAAATGGTTCGGTAAAATCCACTAAATTTCGACGGCCTTTACAATTGATATACACAGAAATATTCAATTCAAGAAAGGATGCCATTGAAAGGGAAAAGAAGATTAAATCATTCAAAGGTGGTAAGGCGTTTAAACAATTATTGGGAAATCCGTAAACTTTGGAGAGGTGTCCGAGTGGCTTAAGGAGCACGCTTGGAAAGCGTGTGTGCGTTAACCCGTACCGTGGGTTCGAATCCCACCCTCTCCGCAAATTTTTAATATTAAATTAAATTATGGAGGTGTGGCAGAGTCTGGCTGAATGCACTGGTCTTGAAAACCAGCGTCCGCTTAGGCGGACCAGAGGTTCGAATCCTCTCGCCTCCGCATTGTTTTTAACATATAACTTATGGTTGCAAAGTGGAAGTTTAATTAATTGGTTTTCTTGTTTTTATTTGAAGTGATTATTTAATTATCCTGGGTGACTTTCTTAAAAAGCAATAATTTATCGTCAATCTTTAACATTATAATAATATTTATTAATTTTACTTGTTAAATATTCAATGTATAACTATTATTGTCCGTTTCGCAGATAACAGATTATAATTAAACCTTAAAAAAATGAAGAAATCAGAAACAAAAAAATTTAGAACCAATATCCTTCAAGCCGTAGAAGGAAGTCCGGGAATTACCGCAAAAGAACTTGCCATTCAAATGGATGTGCAACAGTCAAATTTATATTATCATTTAAAAAATTTAATGAAAGAAGAAAAAGTTTCGATTATTATTCGCACAACGGTGAATGGTATTAATGAAAAATACTATTATCCGTATCAATTATCCGAAAAAACAGTATCAGATGAAACTGAACCTGAAATAATAATTCCTGACGTTAAAATTCAATCTGAAGAAATATCGGGAACGAATAGGGGTGACGGTACAATTTCCACTGCAAAAACGCTAGAATCAGAAGATCCAGATGTTATAATACCTTTGGAAGAATCCTTAACGCCTGAAATAGCAGAAGTTGAACCGGAAGAAATCAAGATAGAAGATGAATTTCAGAATCAAACAGTTCCTGAGACAAAAAATCAAGAAAATCTAGACATTAAAGAAGAAACAAGTGACCCTGATGATCCAATTACAAAAGAATCCGAAGATGAAATACATACTTCAGATGATCAACAATCCCCTTCTTCTTCGGACGCTGATTCTGGTGGTTTATCATTAAAAAATATTCTATTGGGAAATAAACCTGATAATGATGACCAAATTATGTCAGAATCTGAAGCAGTTATAGAAGATTCATCTACGGTAGAACAATCTTCAGATGAAGAAGATTTATTTGATGAAGTTATAATTGAAGATATTCCGTTTCTTATTCCAAAAAATAGCCGATCCCTTGATGAGCTGCTTGAAAAAACTAAAACAAAAGGGGATAGAATCATAGACCTTCAAATTCAATCGAAGGTATTTGAATATCTAAAGTCAAATTACACTTTTAGGTTACCAAAAAAAGAAAGTGCGGAAAAGATTTTAGATGCAGTATCTGATAATGCAATAAAAGAAGAAGAAATAGAAGATAGATCAGGGGAATCCGAAAGTATATCTAACGTTAAAATATCAACGAATCCTTTTAGGAATGCTGTGTCAAAATTATCATTCAATTCCTATGAATTAGCAATCCAACAGGCCGGGAAATCGCTAAATATCTTATTTACCCAAAAAGTCGGTGATAATTTAAAATTAATTTATAACGAAAAATTAACGATTCCTCTTCATGAGCATATGAATGTATTGGGAGACAAAATAGATTACATTCTTGAAAAGTTTAACATTAAACGTACTCGTGTAAAAGTATCGGTTGAATCGGATCAAATCTTTACACAGAAAATGGAATTTGATGCACCCGATATAAAAAAGAAGGAAATCGAGGAACTTATAAAAGTAAAAATCCAGCGTGAATTAAAAATTGATCCTCAAAATTCATACTTTAATTTTAATGTAAAAAAATCAGGTGAGATTACCAAGGTAGTGGCACAAATTGGCGATGCGGATCCTATTAATGAGTTTATTGAATATTTTAAGACTAAAGATTTAAATATAGCATATGTGTCTAGTTTGGGAACGGTATGCAGCCAATTATTTGAAAAAACATATGGAAAGTCTTCACAACCTGTTTTATTGATTTACCTTGGATATTCCAGAAGTAATCTAATCTTCATACAAAACGGCGAAATTGTTATGAATACGAGGATAGGTGCTTCCATTAGCGATTTGATTAAAAAGATGAAAGGCTCATTTCATGGCTCAAATAATGGAAATAATATTCATGAAAAAGACATTTTAGAATTAATCGAATCCGATAATATTTTAGACAAGAATAAACCCATTGTTAATCGTTTAAATATTCATTTTAATACCGTTAAACAATTAATTGAAGAATTTATCAAAACAATTCGAAATGATATGGTACTTTCTATTCGACAATTCCAAAGGGTACATTCTATAAATATCACAGAAGGTTTCATGATATCCTATCTCGATAAAAGTGATGGAGTAATAAAATTGCTTTCTGAGGATATAAAATTTGATTTAAAGGAAATAGAGATTGAAAAATATTTTAACGAAAAATATCATTCGGAAATCCGTGATTATTTTGCAATACTGATTGGATTGTCTGTTGCGAACAAACGTGAGCAAAATTTACTTCCTAAAACAATCCGTGAAAAGGCAGTATATATCGGAAGAACAAAAGTTCTTGCTGCTGTCAGCTCAATTACCGTTGGAGTTTTAGCGGGACTCCTAATTTTCAATTATACTACATTTAAAAATTCTGATGATATATTTTCAACGTCCCAAAATAAATATGATAATAAGAAGACGTTGTATTTGAACAGTGTAAATTTTCAAAAACGGGCAGCAAAGCTGGATTTTATTGAAAAAGATTTAATGAATAAAAAAACAGCTACTAAAAACATATCTCGTTTTCTCACTTATCTTGGGAATGAACTCCCGAGCGGAATAAAGCTAAATTCTTTAAAAACTATTCCAAGAGATCCGGAAGAAGTTTCAGAAAAATCTGTGTATCCCTATCAATTTGAAATACGAGGATTTGTTACAAGTGATTTGTCTAACGCTTTAATAATTCTCGAAGGTATGAAAGACAATCTTGAGGAATCAAATGACATCAATTTAATTTCTTTTGAGAATACGGATTTTATTCAAGACAAAACCCTTAATTTGCCTAAACAATATTTTACATTAAAATGTGAATTGAAATAACAATTATGAAGGATCAGAAAACTATATTTTATGCTTTAATCGGTGGTGCCGGATGTGTCATTCTGATTATGATATTTCTCAACATTAATTTAATACTTAAGAAAAATTCAACCGAAGTTGCAATAGAAAATTATGATTACACTTCACTGCTTTACGGTAACAACACAATTCATATAAATTCCCTAAGTGAAGACTATAAAACCAAAAAAAATAAATTCATTAAAATGGTAAAACCTGAAAACGAAGATAAATATTTGGCGTCAGTTCAGAAAATTGCTACTTATTTCTCTAAAAACGATGTGAAGGTTCTCGAGGTAAATCCAAAGCTTCATATTCGGGATCCCGCAACAAATTTTGATATATTAAACGATAAAGAATTCAGAGGAATAACTGAATATGTTCTTAGGGTTTTGGTAAATGGTGAAGAGGCAAATATCGTTAAGTCTATAAATTCTATCATTAAAATGCCTATACATTTTTATGTTGAAAATTTAAGCATTCAACATCCAGACCATGAAACTAAGGGTAATACCGATATTTCATTCAGTTCAAATTGGATAAAAAATGAATAGAGAAGCCATTTTAGGAATAGTGCTGGTAGTTATTATTTCAGGTGTTTTCCTACCGAAATTATTCGACGGTAATGAAGTGAAGTCGGGTGCCGCTAATTCGGTACAGTTCGAAGATAAAAATAATCAATTAAACGCAATAAAAGCACAATTTAAAACTGAAGATATTAATTTGATTGGGTATAACAAAAATATGCAGGAAACGAATTCTTGGAATTACGGTGCAAGGCAGGAATTTGTAGACAAAACAACAACTGAGGTTGTTTTCACAGTGCAGGCCATTCTTGGAGAAAATGCCATTATCAATGATAATATTTGTTCAGTCGGGGATATATTATTGAATCATATAGTCTCTAAAATTGATGCCGTTAACCAAACGGTAACATTAGAGGGGCCGGATTCAGAAAGAATTATAAGCGTAACAGAATAGGTTTAAAAAGGGGATTAGATGATGAAAAAACTTATAACGATAATTTTGATGTTTCCTATGTTGCTTTTAGCACAAATGGTACCGAGTGCTATACCGGGGGCGCTCCAAAAAACATCTAAAAATAAAGATGTTCCATTAAATAGTATTTTGGATGTTAAAGTTATTAAAAGTAATGGATTCTATACATTTGAATTATTATCAGATACCATAATTAATTACGACGTTGAAGAATATTGGGATCCATATTCATTGTCCCTTCGTATAAAAGATGCTGAATGGAGGAAAGGAAGATATGTTAAAAACCTAGATGCTGCGCCTTTATATCGTTATAAAATTACGGAAAATGTAAACAAACATGATCCCTATTTATCAGACGTTCAATTATTTTTCAAAAATAAAATTCAATACACCATTACCCAAGAAGATTCTGTATTAAAAATAACTTGGCCTGAGTCAATTAGCGCTGAAAATATTTTCGCTGAATTGCCAAGTAAACTTGATGAAGAAATATCTATAAAATTTACAGATGCTCTTGTCTTGGATGTTGTGCGCCTTATCGGAACAAAAGCCAAACTTAATTTAGTCATAACAGCGACAAGTGAAGCACGGACAACATTAGATATTAAAGACGTTAAAATAAGTGATGCACTAGACTATATTATCGGCCCTAGTAAAATCAAATGGTTTTATACGGATGATATTCTGGTAATAACAGACGCAGAGTCTGTGCAGGGATTATTAAAAAGTAAAGTTTTTTCGTTAAATTATTCTGATGGTTCACAATTGATGAAATATATTAGACCATCATTAAGTCAAAATGGGCAAGTTATTCCCATTATATCTTCCAGTGCGCCAAATTCAAGCGGTACGGTAGCAGATAGACTTTTGGTGATTGATACAGGTCAATCTCTGAGAAGGGTTGCCCAGGTTATTCAAGAACTTGATAAAAGAGAAAAGCAGATAAACATCGCAGTGAAATTTATCGAAACGTCTCTTAAGAATACTGAACGTCTAGGGATCAATTGGCAAATGCGTACCACTATGGCATTCCCATCCTCATCGGACAGTTCTTCCGGTATGATTGGAGTGGGTAAATTGACCGAAAATTATAATGTTACTCAACTTCAGGTTCCGGTAGTTAGCGCAGTTTTAGAAGCACTTGAGACCGATGCCGATGCTAAAATTCTTCAGGAACCTCAAGTTACAACGTTTAACAATGTTGAAGCATCTGTTACGATTGGGACGACGATCCCGGTGTTGGTACCACAAGGGGAAGGTTCTGTTTTTGGAACAAATCCTTATACTTATGAAGATCAAAATATTGATATTTCGTTAAGTATTATTCCTCGAGTTAATGAAGATGGATATATTTCAATCCGCCTCAATACGGCTGTATCGGCTATTGTAGGCTATGTCGGTCCGGAAGGAGACCGCCCGATAACTTCAAACAGAACTGTAAATACGAATGTGATGGTCAGGGACGGCGAAACTCTATTGATTGGTGGACTTATTTTTGAAAACGATTCTCGAAGCAGGAGTCAGGTTCCGATCTTAGGGAAAATCCCGATTCTTAACCTTTTATTCAAATCAAAGATTGACGATGTTGAGCAAAGGGAATTGTTAATCTTTATCACACCATCCGTAGTGGGTTAATTATGGAATCTATCCTATTTGTTGATAATGATATTCATTTCGCTCAAGATGTGATGAAATACTTTGAGAAGAACGGTATTCCGCATGTGTATGAAACGGACGGATTAAACGCGTTGAATATTGTTCGCGATAAAAAACCTTCGGTCGTCATCGCCGATAGGGAACTCCCCAATCTGGATGGTTTAAGTTTATGCAAATTTATCAAATTAGATGAAACGCTTTCACATATTAAGTTTCTGTTACTTACGTCATCCGGAACCGAAGATTTGATTGTGGGATCGTCGGATGGATTAGACGCTGCAATTGAAAAACCCATTGGACCAAAAGATCTTGTTGATCAATTAATAAAAGTATTACAAACAGTGGAAGCCTAATGCCTGTTTTACTTGGAGATATGCTCATTCAAAAAGGGTATTTAGACTCTACTCAGATTGAAGAAATCCTAGAGTATAAAATTAGCAACAGATCTCGGTTTGGAGAAGCTGCCGTAAAGCTGGGATTCATCGACGAAAACTCACTTCCAAAATTATTAGCGGAACAGCTTTCTTTGCCATTTTTGGATTTATCATCATTCCATATCGAAGAAGAAGCGCTTTCTATGATTCCAAAAGAAACAGCCTGGAAATTAAATATTATACCGCTCTTTTTGCTCGATGGAATGCTTACGGTAGCGACGGATGATCCAGTAGATATTATGAAAATGGATGATTTGGCGCGCATTACGAATCTCCGCATTAAAAGAACTGTGGCAAGGTCAGAATCCATCACCAAAGCGATTGAAAATTATTATACAATTGAGCGAACCACTTCAGTTGAAAAACAAGAACTTATTGCGGATGCAAAAACGATTGAGCTCACCAATTCCATTTTGGATGATGCAATGGCAGCGGAAGCATCTGATGTACACATTGAGCCTGGGCAGCATAAAGTCACTATTCGTTACAGAGTAGATGGCTTATTAAAAATTGTGAAAGAACTTACCGTAGAGCGCGGACCAGCTGTGACGTCACGATTTAAAGTGTTAGCCGGGCTTGATATAGCCGAGTCGAGGAAACCGCAGGATGGACGCATTCGTCATGAAACTCGATATGGACGCGGTATTGATTTGCGAGTTTCTACGTATCCTAGTGCATATGGGGAAAAAGTAGTAATGCGTCTCCTGGACGAAAGCAAAGGCGGAATTGCATTGAATAAATTGGGATTCAGTAAAAAAACCATGGAAAAGTGGGAAAATATCTATGGGGGAACAAATGGTATCGTATTGGTTACCGGTCCAACGGGAAGTGGAAAATCAACCACTCTTTATGCAACTTTAACGATAAAAAACACTGTTGATGTAAATATTGTAACGATTGAAGATCCGATTGAATACAAATTAGACGGCATTACCCAGGGACAGGTAAACGACCGTGCGGGAATGAGCTTTTCTGCTGCTCTGCGTTCAATGCTTCGGCAGGATCCGGACATCATCATGGTAGGTGAAATGCGGGATTTGGAAACCATTCAGTTGGCCGTTCGTGCTGCCCTTACAGGACATTTGGTTTTTTCGACTCTTCATACGAATGATGCAGCCTCCAGTTATACCAGAATGATGGACATGGGTATTGAACCATTTTTAATTAGTTCTACAGTACGCGGAATTTTGGCGCAGCGTTTAATCCGAAGGCTGTGCAAAAAATGCAAAAGGGAAGAAACAATTGGTGAATCGGCAGCTAATTTTTTAAAGGTCGATAAAGATACTTCCATATGGGCGACCGGAAAAAAAGATTGCAAAAATTGCAAAGGAACCGGATATAAAGGTCGTGCCGGATTATATGAGATTCTTTTACCATCGGAAGAAATAAACGAAATGGTTCGGGAAAGCGCTTTGTCAGATGAAATCCAAAAGCAGGCAGAAAAAGAAGGGATGGCTACTCTGTTTGAAGAGGGACGAGAAGCAGTATTAAGCGGTAAAACATCGGTGGAAGAAATACGCAGAGTGATTTAGCTTTATGCCTACTTACATTTGTAAAGTATCCGGAAAAAACGACCTGATCTATGATAAAGAAATGGATGCCGAATCCATGGCCGATGTTGTAGATCAGCTTATGGGGTCAGGAGAAATTTTAATCTCTGCAAAAAAACAATCCGGCCTCAACATGGATGTGGGTGAATTGCTCGGTATTGGCGGCGGTGTCACCCCAAAAGAACTCATCTTTTTCACAAAACAAATCCGAATCATGCTTGAAAGCGGAATTCCGATTTTGCAAGCACTGGAAGCCATGTCTAAAAGTTCTGAATCCAAAGGATTGAAAAAAATAATGACTGAGCTTATGAGTGACATTCGCGAAGGTGTGGATCTATATACTGCGTTCGGTAAGCATCCAAAGGTATTCACAGGATTATATTTAAGTATGCTAAAGGCGGGTGAAGCCGCCGGTATTTTGCCGCATGTATTGGGTGAGTTGGAAACGATTATTAATAAGGACTTTGAAACAAGAAAAGCCGTGAAAAAAGCATTGCGGTATCCCACATTTGTTATGATTGTGTTAATTCTTGCGATGGTCAATGTTATTGTATTCGTTGTGCCTAACATGGTAGGCAACCTTGCACAAATGGGCGGCGAACTTCCAATGCCGACAAAAATAATGATCGCACTCTCTGATAGTTTAAGGGAATACGGAATTTTCATTTTGATTGGTATTGTCGCGTTATTTTCTTCGGTAACATACTATTTTAAAACTGAAAAAGGATCTTACGTCAAAGACCGAATTAAAATTAATTTTCCGGTATTTAAAAAGCTGGTTCGTACAAGCGCACTTGCGAGATTCACTAGAACACTTTCTGTTCTTCTAAATGCCGGTGTTACATTAAACGACGCATTAATTATATCAAGAGATGTGATGGATAATAAAATTTATACGGACAAAGTAGATGAAGTTGAAAATCAGCTCCGAGATGGAATACCGCTGAATGTCGCCATACAAGGTGGTAACCTGTTTCCGAAGGATATGCAGGGAATGGTGGCAATTGGCGAAGATACGGGAGAGCTTGCGAAAATGCTCGACAGCGTTGCGATGTTTTATGATGTGGAACTTGATGAACGAGTAGATGGGCTTTCTGCGGCGGTCGAACCTCTTATTACAGTGGTTATCGGCGTATTTGTTGCCTTTTTCGTTGCGAGTGTATTTTTACCAATTTTTTCGACGTATAGCGCTGTTGGATAACTTCTATATGCTCCGTAAACTTAAAGACATGAGATTTTATATTAATCAAGGGAAGGCAAGAAATATGAAACTACCAAAGACCAGCAAAGGGTTTAGCTTAATTGAGCTGATTATTGTAATTGCTATCATCGGTATACTAGCTGCAGTGGTTATACCTAATATGATCGGAACAACCGATAGAGCACACCAGGCGAACGTGGATGCTGTAGGCGGAGCTATTAAATCAGGTGTTGAAATGTTTTTTAGCGAAAAACTGGCCTCCGGTGGTACGGGATCCTATCCTCATGGAACGCAAACCGCTGACCATGCCGGGACAGGGAATGACGTGAATATTCTCAATTTTCTGTTAAAAACATACGATGATTCAAAATGGTCGTCATCGGACTGCACCTACAATTTTTCTGATACAACCATTTCAGGTGTCACCATTCCTGCTGGATCCATGAACGCTGCAGCCGCAGTGGAATTCAGTTACGACCCTTCTGGATTTGATGCTGCTTTTTATTATGTCGCATACAATTTGGGCAGTACCTCTGTAAATGATTTTGCAAATAGAACCAACAACGACAGTTACCTCCTTGTAATGGAATTGAAGAATGCAACAACGCGGAAGCAGTAAGCGGGTTAATGGGGATTATCGCTTCCCTGTGTTGACTTGGTTTAAACAGAAAAAGTTGTAATCTGGCAACGGACAATTAAGGAACTAAAAAAGCCGGTTTTTGCCGGCTTTTTTACCTCATATGAGAAAATCCAATCCATCGCAATTCAAAGGTGCTAATTCCGGATTCACATTAATAGAACTGATGTTAGTCATAAGTATTATCGTGATTTTAGCGTCAGTTACATTCCCCTATTTAGGCCAGTTAATGCAGTATAAGACAGTGGTTTTTACCGGAGAAGAGATTAAAACAAAGATTTATTATGCGAGGACATACTCGATGAACCGAAATAGTAAATGTTTCATTGATGTGCTTAATGATGCTGACTCGCTCAAATTCTATTATGGTATGAATAGCACTTCTCGCCAACCCATACCAGAAGCGAACACCCAATTGCAGCTCACCTTTAGCGGTGAATTCTTCGGACTAGATATCAATCCCTCGAGTTCGGGTACGCAAACACTTGAATTATCCAAGCATGGAAAGCCATTAGATAACTATCAAATTGCTTTTAATGGCATTGTAGTCAAAATAGATGGAACAACAAGCAGGGTTCATGTTGAATAAAGTATTAAGCCGGGGTTTATCCTATGTTGATGTCGTAGTTGCTACGGCAATCATGTCGATTGCCATTATTCCTCTTTCATCGCTTATTGGCAATTATAAAACGCTCATTCAAAAAGAAGAGCGCCTTTATAATCTTTCCAGCTTTGCAGATGAAGTCCTTCAGACAGTTGTATCTAAGAGCTTTAAGGAGCGATTCAGTGCTTCCACAGCGCTTGGAATGGATGATGGCGAAGGGGGGACGAATTGGCGATCTTTGGATGATGTAGACGATTATGATTCTCTTGAAATAAACATCAGTGAGTATTTCGGCCTAAAGTGTTCGGTATTTGTATCGTATGCCAATGTACCAACGAATTCAGATACTATATCTGATGCTGGAAAATACAATTGTACTGAATTCAAGAATGTTAATGTATGTATTTATGATGCTGATTCCTTAAGTACAGCAGGTCTACTTTATAATTTAAAAGCAATACGGGCTTTTGGTGAAAGTATTGACGAGGATGAAGTCATTACTGAGGCATTATTTTTTGATGGCAATAATGACTACGCAGAGCTTGCAGCATCAAGCCATTTTTCTTCTGATAATGATGAATTCCAGATACTGTTATCTATCTGGCTTGAGGAACCTTCTGATACAACACAAGAAAGAATCCTGATGGATAATCCAGGACTTTATCATATTACCCTGCAAAACAACAAATTGTGGTTCAAAACGAAAAATACCGATACCCAGTTATCGGTAAAACAGCAGCTTAGCAATCAAATTCAATATAATCGCTGGAATAAACTGGAACTGTACAAAACGGTTACGGACATCGGTAGCAACGTTTTTGGCACCTGTGGCGATATGGGTGAATATCATGAAGGTGGATTGAATATCACCATGTCTGATACTTTAGAGAGTGATGACAAATTATACTTAGGAGGAAGCCCCAACTTTTCTGGACAATCGGTTGAGGGATATATGAAAGATTTTACATTTTTTCGGTACCCTGTTTATTGGTTTCCACCAAGTGATTCGTCCAAAAATTTGAGAAATGAACTCGTTAAGTCAAATCATTTTGATGAGAGTAAGCGGTTTACACCAGAGCAACTTGTATTTAATCCGCAAAATCCTTCTGCCAAGCCAGGCTATTTCCAGAATAATTATGAACCCAGAAATGAAAATAATTTAGTGCTAGGAGGTTCAGGTGAGGTTCTAACTATGTCAAAAATAGACAACACGTCTATGCCCGATGCTATTAAAATAGATAAAAACGATTTTAATTATTCTATATCTATCGTTGGCGGTTCAGGTAACGCAACACTTTTGGGTACGTTCAGTAACCCATCTGATAACAAAGGTGTTCAAGCCCGAACACTGGAAACTATAGATACAACATCAACAAATTTCGAAAAATATTTAATGCTGTTCGGATTAACGGATGCACAAGGTGGGCAGGGCAAATATGTTAAGTATTACTGGACATCGGCACCTGATCCGGAAAATTATTTAACCCATATGGAGCAAGCAGTCTTTCAAGATGCAAGCCATCGTTTTAAAGGAGTGGTGAAAATAGCCGACCTAAGTGGAACAGACCCCGATATTATTTATCTTACTTCTCAGGGAATTGTAGTAGATATTGAGGATTCGGGGAATAATATTTTTCGTCAATCAAATGAGGTCTTATCAACTGAAATGGTTATAGTACAGAATCCATATATTACAGATTTTACTATCGGTGATGCTAACGAAGATGGAAAGAATGACATTCTTTTTGTACAGTCCATTGGTGGTAGGCCAACATTGCACTGGGCTATCAACCCGGGCTTCGCTCTTGATACTGTTTCTTTAGAGGCAGATTTTGAATCTGATTTTATTACAGACTGTGTTAATTGTTTAGTGGGAAATCTAGATGACGAAGATTATGAGTTGGAACTATTGCATGTCGACTCTGATCATTATCCTGATATCCTTGCTGTTCCAAGCCGAAAAAATAATTACCTAAATGAGTTACAAATAGCGTTTTGGACTACTTATAATTCGGGGGTTGGGGATTTTGCAATACCAGTTAATCTCATTACAACCAATTATACATTTCCATACGATGATATGGTTAACGGGACTAGGCTGGTATATGGTGGTCAAACGTTTACGGCTGAAACAAATGCAAACCTCACAAGGATAAAAGTTGCGATGTGGTCTGATGGGTCTCCATTTCTTAATCTGTATGAATGGGAAGGTGACGGAATGTCGGGTGAAATTATTTCTACATCATCACTGGGAACCGATATTCCCTCGACTCCTAATCAATTTGATCTTGCCACATTTGTATTTGACGAAAGTCCAATGCTCACTTTTGGCACTAAGTATATGTTTTTCATATCTGAATCTCAAAGAATGTATGTTGATACCAATAGTGTTTACAGTGGAGGGAATGCAACATATTGCGCGGAAGTGGATGAAGGGTGTGAGTTTTATGAAATGGATGGTGGCGTTGATATGAATTTTGAAATCCGAGTTACACCATCCGGTCCAGACGTGCAGGTACAGTCATATCTGAAAGAAAGTGAGTCGGAAACAGATATTTTTTTCCCTGAGGATTATTCTGCAGATTATGTTAAAGATAATGGAGACACAGCTAATTTTTTCATTAATCATTTTGATGAAAAAATAATGCCACCCTTTATCTTGGATGCCAACGGAGACTTGCTGGATGATGTTTTGATAAGCTACTCTTACGGATCAGAAAAAGTAAATAAAAATTGGACAAGCGATAGCACTTGGACTTTCGAAGTTTCTGACACTGCAATACAAAAGGGTTTTATCATTAAAAATTCTGGTGGAACAATGATGGCTGTAGATTCAAGCACTATGGACACAAGCGCATGGTCGGGTGGGATTCCAGTTTATATAGAAGAAATTTTTATTGAGGGTCAGGAAAATTTGTTGGTTAATTCTGATTTTGAAGAAGGGAGTTTTAATTTACATCCTACTAATTCTATGACATTCGCAAACGAGAATGCTCTGGATGGTTGGGAAACTACTTCGCCCGATAATACGATTGAAATATGGTCAAATGGTTTCGGAGGCACTCCTTCTTTCTCCGGAGACTATTTTATGGAAATTAATGCCCACCGTGCAGCCATGCTTTACCAAAGTATTGGTGTACTGCCAGGCGATATAGGGACATGGCAAGTGTCCCACCGCGGACGATGGGGCACTGATGTTATGCATATAAAAATTGGACAAACATTAGAAAATATGATAACTCAGCAGATGGCTTCTACAGGGACGACAGCTTGGGAAGTTTATTCAGGAACTTATGTTGTCCCCAATGGGGTATCAGATATAATAATTGGGTTCGAAGCAATGGATGTTGGAAGTGTAGGAAACTTTATAGATAATGTTATTTTTAAAAATCAAACCGAAAAACTGGTTAACAAATATTTTATCAAGCAGGAAAATACAGGTTATAGAAAAGTAGGAGATACTTACGAAAAAGAGAATGACGATGAAAACATTCGCTATGTATCCAATTTCGATCCACCATTCATGATTGCTTCATTTGAGCTCAATAATGATTCAGATAAGGGAAACGCCATCTCAACATCACCCAATGTGAGCTCATTTAATGAATTCGTTTATACGGGTGCTTCTGTATCTTATCAAGGTGCCGAATGGAAGAAGCTTCCTGAATTCCCAAAAATATTGTTTGTAGAACAAGAATGAAGAAATTTTACGGATATACCTTGATCGAATTGATTGTTGTAACTCTTTTTTTAGGGCTTGTGCTAACAGCCACATCTACCGCAACCATAAACATGATGCGCCTGAATGATAAAACGGCTCAAATGCTTAAAAGGGTGGACCGGATGGAACAGATAAAAGGTGCCTTAAAAAGATTAATGGATGAAGCCGGAGGAGGCAGTTCTATTGCATTTAATCAAAATAATTTTGGAAAAGAGTACACAGTAACTGGGGAAGACGGCATTGATTTTACAATATTGATAAACGACCAACATCAGCTACTCCATGAACGGGAATCAGAAACGAGTATAGTATCAGCAGCAGTGGACTGTACGCTTTCTTATTTTGTTTTTAGGGATTACAACTATAACGTATTAACTAATGCCGATGCTTCTACAGACATAAATTATGTAGAGCTTGTTGGAGGCTTTACAAGGCAGGCAGGTGGAGGAAGGGTTGCATTCCGCGCGATGCTGACGCCTGCTGGCTATATGATGAAGGGATTTGTTCCCGCAGGCGCATCATCATTGCCGATGGATATAGATGGGGAGTGGGCACCGTCCGGTAACCGAAGTAACGGGAATTTTGGCAAACCAAATAATCCGGAGTACACGTTCACCTTGACTGAGAACACAACAGTCCTCATTAACTTGACAAGCTCAGTAGATACCTATTTATTTTTGCTTAGAGAAAATGGATCTCAGCTTACATACAATGATGATGGCGGAGTTGGATACAATTCGAGAATTAGCCGCAGTCTTGATGCAGGGACCTATTTTATTGTCGCTGCGACATATAGTTCTGGAAGAACCGGTACTTTTAATCTTACTGTTGAGGAAATTTGATGCAAGCTATACGATTTTCATTTAAGAAGGGCGCAGTTTTGACGCTTACGGTAACGATGCTTGTCCTTATTCTGTCCCTTTCGATTTCGGCCTTTTTCAGATTATCTACCATGAAGATTGCTCATGTAAATGAAATTAATAGAGGAAAGAAAGCCTATTGGAATTCATACAGCGCATTATCTATTGTAATGAATCGTCCCCGAAATACTACCGATATGACCTATATTTACAATGACGGTACAATAGAAATTTCCAATCCAGACACCGAAACAAAACTTGCGCGCGGAACGCATGATAATTTGGTGCGGGAATTCACCTTAAAGTCAGATTGATTCTTTGATAGCTGTTTTACCTATTTTATTTGGTCTAATTATTGGCTCATTTGTCAATGTACTGATTTTTCGATTACCTCAAAATCTCAGTATCATTCGTCCCGGGTCTCATTGTTTATCCTGCAATAAGCAGTTAAAGTGGTGGATGAATATACCGGTATTATCTTTTATTATTCTTAAAGGTAAGTGTTCATGTTGTCCTGAAAGAATTTCAATCCAATATCCGCTTGTTGAACTTTCATGCGCGTTACTCTTCTTGCTCTTTTTTGATGCTTCACACCCATTTACAACCGCCGGATTATGCGTTGCGCTCTGTTTGCTGCTTGCGGTCGCTGTCATTGATTTCCGCCATTTTATTATTCATCATGCTTTGCTTACAGCTGTTTTCCTTTGTTTCCTTCCAGCGGTTATTCTCCAAAATTTTGTTTGGCAATACCATCTTGCCGGAATGCTGTTCTGTCCCGGATTTATTTGGTTGGTGAGCCGATCTGTTAAACTTGTGAATAAGCGGGATAATCTTGGCGGCGGCGATATACTGCTTGGGTTTGTTTTGGGGTTTTATCTCGGGCCATATTTTTCCATGATCATGTATTCCATTGCGTCCATGTTGGGAATTCTGTATTGGCTGATTGCATCAAAATCAAACCGAGCTGAAAAAGAACCCTTGCAAATCCCCTTCGGAACGGGAATGGTGGCAGGAATGATTGTGCTTGAAGTGCTTCTGCTACCGAAATTTATATCTTCATTCAAATTTCTAAAAATTATGGTAATTACGGATGGATTTGTTGCGGAGATGCTTTCTTTAATATGACTATTACATTGTAATTTAATTCACCCAATATTCAACAGAATTTCAAATTAATGACTAAAGTACGATTTGCACCGAGCCCAACAGGCGAACTTCATTTAGGAGGCGCGAGAACCGCTTTATTCAATTGGCTGTTTGCAAAACATACAAACGGTGAGTTTTTTCTTCGGATCGAGGATACAGATAAAGAACGATCCAAACAGAAATATGTAGATCAAATTTGCGAATCTATGCGCTGGCTTGGATTTACGTGGGACGGTCCGCTTGTCTTTCAGTCTGAGAGGGAAAAAGAGTACCACGGCGCAGTGCAGCAAATCCTGAAAGATGGGAATGCTTATCGCTGTTTTTGTTCTAAAGGTTCACTTGACGAAGCACGAAAAACTGCCGACAGAGAAAAACGGATTTATCGCTACGCCCGCACCTGCAGAAACTTGCCGACGTCTGAAGAAACTGAACGGCTGAACAAGGGAGAATCCTTTACCGTCCGCTTGAAAGTTCCTGATGGCGAAACGAGTTATACCGATCTCATTTATGGTCACATTACCGTACAAAACACTGAAATTGATGATTTTATTATTGCACGGTCCGACGGAAGCCCGACATTTAATTTTGTCTGCGTGCTCGATGACAATGCCATGGGAATTACGCATGTTATCCGCGGTGAAGATCATATTCCCAACACGCCGAAACAACTCATTATTTACACGCTATTTGGATTTCAAAAACCGGAGTTTGCCCATCTGCCGATGATTTTGGGCCCTGACAAAAAACGATTAAGTAAACGCCACGGTGCACCCGGCGTCCAGAAATTTCGGGATGAGGGATATCTTCCGGATGCTTTATTGAATTATCTTGGACTTTTGGGATGGAACCCGGATACGGAACAGGAAATTTTCACACGGGAGGATTTGGTGGAATTATTCGATATATCTCAAGTGCAGAAAAAGGGCGCTGTCTTTGATGAAAAGAAGCTGCACTGGGTGAGCGGCCAGCATTTGTTCCGCCTTTCCAACGAACAAGTCCGCGACCATATGACTGAACTGTTCCCGGATTGGGGTGGCGATTCTGAGGAACCATATCTTATGGAAATTATTGCATCTTTGAAGGAACGCGTAAAATCACTAGCTGAATTAAAATCACTCAGCCGCTTTTATTTTAGCGATCCTGAAGAGTTTGACGCTAAAGTCGCCAAAAAGCGATGGAAGAACGATTCCATAAATAAATGGGTGAATGAATATGTTTCTTCTATTGAAGGTATTCACGATTGGTCTGAGGACAAACTGGAGTTGGCGTTGCGGCAAACTGCTGACAAGTTAGACTTATCTTCCGGGAAACTGATCCATCCTGTTCGCCTTGGATTAACCGGTATCGGCTTTGGGCCGTCTCTGTTTGAGTTGATGCGAATTTTGGGAAAAAAGGTCTGTATTCACCGCCTTAAAATTGCATTGGAAAAACTGCCGCAAAACATCTAATTTGAATTCGTATGACCCGAGGTAAACAAACCATCATTGCGTTATTCACGCTTACTACGTTTGCAATATCTGCGCCGAAGACATTTGTCTATATTCTGAAATTTGAGAATACCGAGCGGGATGAATCTATTGATTGGCTTTCTCAGGGATTTGTGGATATGCTGAATGCGCAGTTGACAAACCAGCAGGGAGTGGTTCTGAAAAACAGGCAGGATTTGGAAGTGATCATGGACAACAGATCTCTTATGCTGCATCAGCCTCGCGGATCAAAAAATTTACTGCTGCTCGGAAAATACGCCAGGGCACTGGATAAAATTCAACTCAACATCCAGCTGGTGGATGTGGCAACTTGGGAGGAGGCGGACCGCAGAAAATTTTCAGGAAAGTATAATGAAATTCCAAAACTCAATACGCAGCTGACGGAAACAGTCCAGACTATGCTGTCGCCCTTCACGCCGAAAATTGAGCCGTCGCAATACCCGGCATTACTCGATGCGAAGACAAGTCCGCTGGATAAATCTTATGCACGATCCTCGAAAGAAGTGAGCGTTGGAATTGACAAATCACTCGATGCGCTGGAAGCATCCATGGACATTATGACTGGTGCCAGAGGTGTTGTAGTGCAACCGGATTTCGATAAAACTGCTGGTGAATGGTCCATGGATATCACGTCAGATCCTTTCATTTCCGGCGATCCCGATATGGCAGAAAACACATCTATGCTAATTGGAATTCTGGATAAACTTATGGCGGATCCGTATGAAGTAACGATAACACGACCGGAGTTCATTTATTCGGAAGATCACATTGGAAGGATTACGGTCAATCTTCCTGTGAATTTTGCGATTAAAGGCGATGTTATAAAAGATATGCTGACTTCCTTGCCGTATTCAGGACTGAAGCAGGAAGGATCCCTCACTGTTTTCTTTTTTGATAAGGACCAATTTGCGTTTCCCGGCGAACTAACCAAACGAATCAAATTCGGAAAATACCGTGCAGTGCCTGTCATTCGGTTTTTCGATCAAAAAGGCGTGGTAAAAGTGGTTATTGTGGATACTCCCGAAAAGGTGTGGCATACAGCCAAAAGTAAACGCATTCATTATTTTGTAGAACGAAAATTTGCACCGCTGATTGGTTTTACTGTTGGAGGATGGTCTTTGCAGGTTGCCATGGAGTCGGTCAATATACCAGTAGATTATTCTTTTATGATAGATGTGGATGAGGCAAGAAATCTGCAGCGAATCAGCCTCAAGTTTATTCCCGAACACGAATTGGAAGCGTTTTTACGTCCTTACTTATAGACAACAGGTACGCGAAATCTGCTTCGAATATTCACTGTCTAAAGATACATTCCTAGACGCTACTTGACCGACAATGGAGGAATTCATGAAAAAACCGTTCGCAATATTGATCTGCTTAGCGACTTTGCTATCAGCCTCATCTCCGGATGACATCCAAAAAATTCCCAATCTCAAATTAAAAATGCTGGATGGGAAGAAAACTGAACTTTCGGAACTCTTGAAAGAAGGTCCCGTTCTGATTGAATTCTGGGCTACCTGGTGCAAACCATGTCTGAAAGGGTTGCGTTTCATGGATGGTTTTCATTCTAAGTATGCAGAGAATGGATTTAAAGTGTTGAGCATCAATCAGGATACACCGAAGAGCTTGTCCAAGGTTAAATCAATGGTACGGTCTCGAAATTTCAAATTCCTTGTTGCGATGGATCCAAACAAGCAAATCGCCGAAAAGCTAAATGCGCGGTTACTACCAACAACGTTACTCGTAAATCAAGCAGGCGAAATTGTATGGCGCCATCAAGGGTACATGGCCGGTGACGAAGTAGAGGTAGAGCACCAAATTCAAGCTGTGCTCAATATTTCTGAAACCGAAGAGAATTAATCTACTTTGAATAAGATGCGCCAATTCGTTGCTATATCAACGTTAGCAGCGATGCTTCAGGCACAGGCTTCCATTTCCGGAAATTCCGAACTTCGCTTTGGCGAAAGTGGAAACGGATTCAATTATTCCGAAACGCATCTTGCCTTGAACGGTTTATGGAAGAACTTAACTTTTTGGGGAGAATTTGAATTCAGCCCTGAACCGGAATTGGGAAAATCATTTAACGGACTTCGAAAATTTAGTCTGGAATATGATAAAGGTCCGATTCTGTTAAAGATTGGGGATATTTACCAAATTTGGGGTAGGGGACTTGTGCTGAATCAGTTTGATGATCAGGGGATTGATTTTGATAATGGTGTCCGCGGGCTTTCGTTTCAATACACCAATGATTGGGTGGAAGGTAAATTAATCGCAGGAGAAAGCACGATCCGCCAAGGTAGCATCATCGTGGAAAATTTCAACGACCGCATCCACAATTACGAATTAGATCACACAGTTTTTGGCGGAGACCTATCTGCGCCTTTTCGCAATATGAATTTCGGACTTTCTTATTTACGCACCCGGGAAAACCATCTCATTCCTCCCGATTCCGTTCAGTTGATCAATGCAATGCTCGGTAGCAGATTTGAATATTTCGGAAACAATTTTGATGTGTACGCGGAATATGTGGACAATACGACAACTGAAGATTATACCGACAGCACAAAGCACGCAAACGGCGGTCATGGATTATTCGCCAATGTTAATGTATTCTTAGGCCGCTGGACACTGAGCGTTGATGTAAAGCGATACCAGTTTCTTGATGTGGATCCGAATCACCGCTCGGATATTGTAAACAAATATGGAAGAAGGACAGCATTCCAGCAGCCGCCGATCGGCTTTAACGAATTCACTTCCACACTGCAAAACCGCCTGACGCATCCCGTGGATTTTGATAGCGAAGAAGGATTCCAGGTTGAATTAAGCGGTCCTCTTACTGAAAGCATCAGCTTAGCTGCTCATTATGCTCAGGCCAGCAGAACACATGTCTGGTCTCAATTAAATGGTTATGCCTGGACAAAAGATCCTACCAGTGGAATCATACCCAGCACAGACAAAGCATCCAACCCTGTTAGAGAAATGAACGTGAATATGGACGCTTTCTTTTTGAACGATAAATTTCACATGAATGCCGGCATTAATTTTGTAAATGATGTATCGCTTCTTATCAGAAATATTTACACAGACACAACCCATCGGCTAATGTACGAAGATGTACGCGGTACATCCTATCCGCTGGACTTTGATTATACGTTCGATAACGGGTACCATCTTGGTATTTCGACCGAATATCAGTACGTAACCAAAAATTATGTTCAGGAAGAAACGCTGCACGGTACCACATCCTTGGATACTTCCATCAGTTTATTTTACAAGCCGGATCAGGAAAATAGGTTTTTGGCATTCTCCATCGGCAGGTCGCCTAAATGGTCGTTAACCTTAACTTTCGATAATATTTCCGCCTACCAGTTCGGAACTACGATAAAAACTTCAACAGGAAATGAGCTGGAAAAACTATTCGAAAGTATAGCCTCCTTGCAGAGAAGCTGGATTGCGTTAGATGTAGTGTATAATTTCACGCCAACACAAAGGTTATCAGTTATGTACGGTTCTTTGCAGGGCGGGCTCGTTTGCAGCAACGGCGTTTGCAGGGAAGTGGAAGCCTTTGAAGACGGCTTTAAATTGACATTAACATCTTTGTTTTAGCCCACTTGAAAAATTGATGATCTTTGGGTATATTCGCACGATATGATTCGCATATTTTTATCACTTAAACCAATCGTCGCAGGAATTTTTCTTTCTGTTGGTATCATGGCACAGACCTACAATGTAGGCGATGTTATGCCCGATTTTTCCGATGACATTTGTGCAAACGGAACCGGCCAATGGACTCTGTATGATTATTACGGCGCCCAAAACGGCGGTGACAATAAAGTCATTTGGATTAATTGTTTCGCAACTTGGTGAGGACCCTGTCAATCGGAGGCTCCGGTTACAGAAACAATTTACCAAGAATATGCAAGTGACGGATTAGTCGTTATCGCTGCCGGTATGGACTGGGGTCAGCCGTACACCTGCTCCAGCTGGGCATCCACTTTCGGCCTTACTTATCCTGTCATCGATGACGATAATCCTTCAACCATCTTTGGATGGTTCGGCACGGGATATATTCCGCACAATGTCATCATCAACCACGAAATGGAAATTGTGTATTCCAGTTCCGGGTTTAACGAAAGTGCGCTAACAAGTGCAATTGAATCGGCTTTAGAAGCAATGCCGGCACCGGATGTTGACGGTGACGGAATTTTAACTGATAATGATAATTGTCCGGACGTATATAATCCTGATCAGTTAGATGTGGACGGCGATGGGCCGGGAGATGCCTGCGATCCATGTGATAATGCCAATATTTGGGTTGCAGGGAATATCAATGGTGATGTTGTGAATAATGCGCCGGCTGTGGATATTTTTGACGTCTTAACACTAGTGGATTACTGGAAAGCCAATGATTATCCCGGCTGCGCCGCAGACCTTTCCGATTTTAACGGAAACGGTTCCGTTAATACGCTTGACATTGTTCAGCTTGTACTGCAGGTCATTAATCCCACTTCCCGCAGCATAAACGGAGAATCTGTTTCCGGTGAAATTTCGCTTGTACCGGGGCAGAACCGATCCGCTATTATTATTGAAAGTGCGAATGAAGTCAGCGGAGTGCAATTTAGTCTTTCTAAGCCTCTTTCTCGTGAAGTGCTTGAAAATGTTTCACTACCAAACGGATGGATTATGGAATCCAGAATGGTGGATGGCACCATGGAAGTGATGGCCATAGATATCAGCGGCCAAATGCCTCAAAATACTTTAAAGATGGATTTCCCCGTACAGCTTGTCGGAATTTCAGATATTGTGGCCTGCAGTCCAAGCGGATGTATGATCAATGTAAAATCTGAATCAGCATTTCCGCAGAGAATTGAAGTTCCCAACAAGTTGAAGGTTGACGCTTTGTATCCGAATCCTTTTAATCCGTCCATATCCATTCCGTTTTCTATACCATACGAAATGCATATGAATGTTTCCGTTTACAATATCGCCGGTCAAAATGTCGCCACTTTGGTTGACAACCCTTACATGTCCGGCGGATATCATGTATTCACATGGGATGCCACCAGCTTTTCGTCGGGTGTGTACCTCATCAAGATAGCCACGCCGATCGGACAGGAAATCCGCAAGGCTTTCCTCGTTAAATAAGACACAAATTCCATAAAATATCTTTGAGCGAACGGAGGATACGTCTGTATATTTCCGCCCGCTTTTTGAAACTATTTTGGGGAGTCGTCTAACGGCAGGACACCTGGCTCTGGCCCAGGCAATCGGGGTTCGAAACCCTGCTCCCCAGCGCTAAGGCCCGTTCGTCTAGTGGTTAGGACTCAGGATTCTCATTCCTGCAACAGGGGTTCGATCCCCCTACGGGCTGCCATAGCATATGCACCCGTAGCTTCCGCCAGAACTCGGAAAGGCAGTTTCGCTGCGGGAAACGGTATTTAAAAATTATATGCACCCGTAGCTCAACTGGATAGAGCGTCTGGCTACGGACCAGAAGGCTGAGGGTTCGAATCCTTCCGGGTGTACTAGAGGAATTAGGAAATCCGATTAAGATTAGGAAGTTTTTTATCCTAATCCACATTCCTAATCCATGATCCATATCACTTAGTTTTATCTGTAAAAACCCTTATAATGAGTTATGAAACTATCTTTGGTTTTTTCAGAATTACAATTGCATCCGATTGAGGGTGCGAATTATATTCATCCGTCGAAAGAATTCCAGAACGAGGTAAGGATTCCTTCATTTTGCAGAATCATTATGAAAATCATGTCCAAATGAGGCACGAATGAATACATTTATTATCAAATCTATACTTCCCACTTTGCTCGGGATTTTCCTGTTTATATCGCCTAACAGTGTCATCCATGCTCAGGATGATTCCGATGATCCTGTCGAAATTTTTTGGGGAGACGATGAAGAAGAATACGATGATGACGAATATGAAGAATACGATGATGACGAGTATGAGGATGAATACGACGATGAAGAATATGACGATGAATACGAAGAAGACGATTATTTTGATGAAGAGGATGATGAATTTTATGAAGAAGAAGGAGACGATGAGGAATTTTCCGATGATGAAGAATTTGAGGATGACGAATTTGATGACGAAGGTGAACTCGAGGATGTGGAATTAGCCGATTTCGCCAAACGGCAGGGATATTCACTCACCATTATGGGCGCTTCGCCGGGATTTGTCAATCATCAGCTGAATACATATAACTCGGGTGTAAATTTTAAAGCAGGACTTGAATTTCCTGCTCTGATGCAGGTTGGACCGCTTCGGTTTCGTATGGGCGCCGAAATTGGTACATTCGAATTTTCAAACTATAAACCGGTTGGTGGTGAATTTAGCGGTTTCCTTGCGATGGGTATTCTTTCTTTTCCGGCCGGACCAGGTCAGGTAAAACTGGGTGCGGGTCTTGTCGGAAATGTCTTTGGATTTACAGCTGAATCTTCTTACGGGTTAGCGCTCGGCAATACGGTTGAAATTAGATTCGGTGTGCGGACAACAACTGCCATGAGTGTGAAAGATTCCAACGAAGCCGACCTGGGCACCGTGAGTTGGATGGATGGCATTTTGATTCTCGGCGTAAGTATATAACTCTAATTTATATATTTTATTGATGCGGTTTTTGAAAACAGCAATAGTCTCTAATTTTATTATAATTCAGTTTGCATTGGGCGCCACTGCTGCCCCCCAAGGAAATACTGATAATATAAAATCTCCGGGTTCAGGGGAAGATTACTACTGGAATGACGCACTTACCGGAATATATGTAAGTGACATTGATATGTCTGCAAGCGCAGGGTATTCTAATGGTCAATATTGGATAAAATTATTAAATGGCGCTTCGTATAACACGGTTAAAACATCTACCGGGTCAGGCACTTTAGACTATACGGTTACAGCGAGTCAAATAAATTCTTTAGGATATAGTGGCGGTGCTACGTTTTATGTGATTGTTATTAGGGAATCCCAAGATGAATCCACACGGGATACCTCCAATATCCAAAGTTATGAATACCGAAATGTTTCAGGTAGCGATGCGTCTGCCACGGATACTCCGGCATTACAGGCAGCGTATGATTCCGGACCTTCCACAAGTGACGGATATACTAATTTAACATTTTTGGTATTTGACATTACAGGTGCAACAACGAGCGAACACGTGAAACTTTGGGATTATTATAATTCGACCAAAAAGGATGAAGATGAGAATACGGCATCTTCAAGTTTTACACTGGGAGCCACATTTTCGACAGGTTCATATGAGGTACGAACAGAAACGATAAATCAATACGGAAATCAGGCGTATTCAGGTAGAGATTATTTATTCATTGATCAAACATCACCAAGCTCTCTAACTGTTTCATCCGGAAATCCAGGAAGTGCGGGGGAGTGGAATTTGCACGCTTCGGATGATGCCGGGATTTCTTCGACTGATTATTTGACAAATATTAACACTCCTCGCATTATTTTATTTTCCAATGATCTTGAAGTGGACCCCAGCGGCAATGTGGGAAGCTCGGATGGAAGAGCAACGATTTATGTGGATGGAGCAGCGGTAGACAGTTCTGATGGAGACGGAGATGATTATCTTATAGTCACGATGTCAGCTCTTGCGGACGGAACCTATTCAATCACTCATGAGATTGTGGATCCGGGCGGAAACCGTTCCGGTCAGTCCGGCGCATTCTCTTTTACGATTGACACTGAGGCTGATGCTTCTGGAATTGCGATTGCATTGGATACAGATGAATTGGTGGATACAGGGTTTAGTCAAACGGATCAATATACCAGTGATACAACTCCAACATTCAATTTAACCGGTTCTGGATCATCCGGCGTGCAGGCCGGTGATTAAATTATTGTAAAGAACGGAAGTACCTGGATCGCGGGCGGATGGGCTGCAACAGCCGGATCTATTTCAATTACGGTTCCGGATGCGAATGCACTAAGTGAAGCCACATATTCATCTCTTTCTGTTTTTGTGGTTGATTCTGCAGGAAACACATCAATAGCAGGAAATACCTTAAGCCCAGATTTGGTAGTTGATACATCGGACCCTGCAGATCCATCATCTGCACCTTCATTAAAGTCTGGTCACGATACGGGTACCCTTGATACTGACCGCCTCACCAACCGCAGAACTCCAACATTTGTTTTTGCTGCAGAAGCATCAACGGATTCCATTTATGTTTACCAAGACGGTGTGAAAGTTGCTTCCGATTTAGCGAATGCAACGAGTAATATCGAAATCACTATTCCGGACGTCGGTGCAGACGGTACCTTTTCCATTACGTATAAAGATGTAGACAAAGCAGGAAATCAAAGCAATGCATCGGCTGCTTTTTCTGTCACTATTGATTCAACTATGCCGACTGCAGCGCTCAGTATCAATATGGTGGAAGACGGAACGAATGACACAGGGGAGAGCCAGACCGATAAAATAACGACAAATCAGACACCACAGTTTCAGCTTGATTTGGCAGGTGCGAGTACCAGTATCGCGGATGCAGATTCTATCATTTTGTACTTCACGGACAAATCGGATGGTTCCACGGTTGTAGCAGATGCGGAAATCATTACGGCGGATCCGCATACCATTCAGCCAACATCCAATCAGGATGAAGGGAATTATTTTGTGACAGCGGCTATTTTGGACAGCGCGGGAAATTTGAGAGACACTACAGGATTATTCCAGTCCATCACGATTGACCGTACGGGTCCCGATGCGCCAAGCGGAATTGATTTGCAGACGGCGGATGACAGTGGATCGTTGGATTCTGATGACGTCACAAAAGAGACTACCCTTATTTTCACAGTAAGCGGTGTTACGGTTGGCGATTCAGTTTTTATCCTGTTTGGAACTGATACAGTTGGCAGAGCAAAGGCATCCGCCGTTACAGTAGATGTGACTGTGAATTCTGCATCTGAAGGAACACATGTGGTGAAATCCATGGCGAAGGATCCGGCAGGGAACATGGGCACACTTTCCAATGCCATGGGAAATAATCTCGTTGTTGATGTAACCAAACCGACCAAGCCTACAAATTTAGACCTCATTGATGCCAGCGATACCGGAATTAGTTCTACAGACGGCATTACAAATGACAACACTCCCGGGTTCACTGCGGATGGGCTCACGAATACCGATTCGGTTGATATTTATTTGGGAACCCTTGCAAGTGTTGGGACCATATCTGTTTCGGGGCCTGTGGATGCAGATGGAACGATTACTCTTTCTGCGGCTGCAGCAAGTGACGGGGAATATATTGTACGACTTAAGGCGATTGATCCAGCGGGGAACACATCTGATCCTTCAGATTCCATTTATATTCAAATTGACACAATTGATCCCAATGCGCCGACCATTTCGGGGATTCTGCCTGCGGATGATTCGGGACATCATAACAATGACGGCTATACGAATGTGCGCAAACCAACCATTATTCTAACAAACTTAGACGCGGCTGAAAATGATTCTGTTAGGGTATTTTACACCGGAAATACAGCAGCTGTGGGTTCGGTGGTAACAGACGGTCATGGCGGAACAGATTATCTGCTTCCAGAATCCAATTTACCTGAGGGGACACATGCGCTTCGGGCGGTGGCAATTGACTCTGCCGGAAATGTATCCGACACAACGACCTCTGCAAACGGTTACACTCTTATCATTGATATTACCGATCCAAATTCTATCACGGCTGCTGACTTGATCAAGACATCAGATACAGGTGTAGATACAACTGACAATTTGACGAGCGATATTAGTCCGTCATTCAAAATTTCCAGCACAGACGGATTTGTCGGCGATTCTGTTTTTGTCGTCATGAAAAAAGCCGCTCTTCAGGATTCATTGGGCAAAGGATTTGTAACAACGGGTAATACCGTTAGCATTACCATCAATTCTATTGATACAGCTGCAGCAGCATTTGGGAACGGAAGTATAGAGGTGCACGCATATGCTGTGGATTCCGCCGGGAATATTTCCACAACACTTGCCGGCGCGTCGTTGTTGGATATTACGTTAGACACTCAGGCACCAGACGCACCAACCATCACACTTCGCACAGCGGATGACAGCGGTGTACTTGATACCGATAATTTGACCAATATCGTGAATCCAAGTTTTAATATTTGGGGTGGCGGCGGTACAGATTCATCGTATATCGCGGCCGATGCAGATACCGTTGGAAGAGATGTTCCAAGTACAAGCCCGGATATTATTTCGACAAGTAATGTGGCAGGCGGAACGTACAGTTATACCGCAAAATTGAGAGATTATGCCGGCAATCTTTCCGCGGCTTCTGCGGCGGTTTCCGTTGAAATTGATACCACGCCACCTGCAAAGCCAAGTGGTGCGCCGGATTTACTTGTTGCAAGTGACAGCGGGTGGGTTTCGAGCACTGACAATATTACCAATGTGGCGCAACCACAGTTTGTTTTGACTGGCGTGAGCCCTGCAAGTCCCGGAAAAATTGATTCCATTTTTATTCTGAAAGATTCATCCACAGTAGTGGTGTCCTCATGGACATCACAGTTGATTTCCGATACACTTCAATCCAGCGCTCTTATTTCCGGCACATATACATTCAATGTCTTTTCTATGGATTCCGCCGGAAATATTTCCGATACCAGCGAAGTCCTTACTCCGGTTGTCATTGATTTAGCAGACCCTTCAACGCCATCCGCGCCGGATTTATTATCCGCTTCAGATTTAGGTGATGCTGACAATGATAATATCACAAAGGATTCCACACCGACTTTCCGTACCACTAATCTCGAATCCGGGACGCAGATGAAATTTTATGTAATTGACAATACAAGTACTGCAATAGACAGTATTGTGTCCGTTGTATCTGCAGATTCCACCGGGACCAATTTTACCCTTACAGAAGGTGTCGTTCCGGAAGGCACGTACACATTTTATGCAACGAGTGAAGATACTGCGGGAAATCGTGTCCAGAGCGCCAACTTAGCAAATGTAATTTTAGATTATACCGCACCAGTGTGTTCACTCACTTTTTCCAATACAACGCAGACCCACATCACAAACCTTGGAAAATATCAGGATATAATTACACTGACTGCAAAATTTTCTGAAAATACAGGAACCGTTCCTGCACCGATATTGAATGTGCAGTATGCGGATTCCACTACAGATTCCTTTACAGGTACTGCAGGTATTGGTTCTAACAATGATACTACCTGGACCTTTTCATTCACTTTGCCGGACAGTTCTAAAAATGACGGAAACCTGAAAGCGACATTGACTTCTTTTGATGTTGCCGGAAATAAAACCCTGACCTATGTGGACAGCACTGTATTCGTCGTAGATAATACCGATCCTGCCGCTTTTACCGTGAGTACAATCACTTCATTTGGATACAATCAATCCTTGGGGTGGATAAACGGAAAGACGGACAGCGTATCCATTGTAGTTCCAATTGACCAAACCGATGGGACGCTTTTGCTGGGTGGCGATATTTATATTCAAATGCATATTCCACTGAGAATGGCGACCGGAACGTGGGTACAGGTTGGTACCAAAGATAGCATTGAAACAACCATCGATTCGGTAGTATACCGAACGACAGCGGAAATTCTCTCCGCACTTTCGCCGGAAGGATTGGCACAGGGAGACAGCATCGTAACGCGGGCAATCATGTACGATGCAGCCGGGAATTCAACCGAAGGAACGCAAAGCACGTATAAATTCGTTTATGATCCAAATAAGATGACCATCGGCGCAAATCAGATTATCAGCGGAAATACCTTGAATGTGGACACATTGGTTTCAAGCGATACAATTCGGGTAGCTTGGGATGACTTTGATGAACCCACTTCATCAACCGCTTCCGGATTGCTGAAATATCAGATTGCCGTTAACCATGTTGGAGATGATTCGATTACGCAATTCATGAACTGGGCAAGTTCGCAGACCACGGCCTCATTCGATACGCTGCTTCCGATGCGGCACGATAATGAGTACGGTATTCATATTCGAGCAATGGATATTGCCGGGAATATATCAGATACTCTTGCATCCACAACCTTCCGCCGCTACAATACCAAACCCACGCTTGCCTTAATGGATTCTGCTACGTCTTACGAAGATGTGCTGTGGAAGGATACCTTATCCGTATCGGACCCGGATTTGATCACTTTATTGTCCGATTCCATGAGTTTTTATAAAATTCAATCCGTCAGCATTTCCGGCACGATTTCTGCAGACTCCGCTCGCATTACGGCCATCAGCAAGGATTCGGCGATAGTTTCTTGGACGCCGCTTCAAGCCGATACCGGAAAATACACCATCACCGCATGGGTGAAGGATAAATGGGAAGCGACAAAATTTATAGACTCAACTTCATGGGTTATGACTGTCATCGGAGTGAACGATACACCCGTTGTTTCTATCATTACTCCCGCACGCGAAATTTCTTTTGAGGAAGATTATCAGGATACAGTGAAATACACGATGACATCGTACGCTACAGATGTGGACAATGACAGTACTGAGCTGAGCTGGAACGCGGTATTGGCGGCCACGCCGGATATACCGGGTTATCCTCGCACGATGCCTACTTTTGTTTGGGGGCCGAACACAACAGAAATCGCGAAGGAAAATATCCGCAATAAATACACACCAGAAATTTCTCTTAAGAGCCAATCATTATTTGGTGACGGTACCCTGCAACTTCCCGAAAATACTACAACAAAAATGCAGGTAACTATCGATACAAGCTCGGGGCAAACCTATGCAACATTTGATGCGGATTCGAATTATTTCATAACGGATTATCAAATTATTTTTGAGGTATCGGACCCAAAAGGTGCACTTGCCAGTGATACGACATTTGTTACCGTTACACCCAACAACGACGCGCCTGAATTAAATAAGGGAACGGTTTTGCTAGCTGATACAACTGTAACCGAAAATGATTCACTACTGTTGGATTTGGGTTCATATGTGACCGATGTGGATGATACATTGCTGTATTTCCACGTAAGCGCTCTAACCAATAAAGGTTTTATGGCAATTTCAGACACATCATTTTCCATAGATACAACTGGATATATGATCAAATTTGAACCTACAAAATTATGGTCAGATTCTTCTGTAATTCGATTGATAGTTCGCGACCGTTCATCCTTTTCGGAATCCGATGTAAAGTCTGACACTGCCATCTTTACGATTGATGTGATTCGTGTGCCGCGCCCACATCTTTTTGTAAGTGTCGTCCAAAATAATGCATTTACTAATTTTTACGATTTATTCGTAACAGATACGGCGCAAAAGGTGAAACGATGCTCCGTTGCGGTACAGGGAATTCCGATTTTGATTGATACGGTAGGATTATATACGTACGCAGGAAATTATTATTTCACGAGTCCGGGTGTGTACATTTTTGATATCATGGCTCAAGGCATTGTCGGCGACACGTCTATTTCCAAAGGTATAAACCTCGCATTGGCAACTTCCGCGCGAACATGGACAGGATCCAGTATTGACGGCCGCTTTAGGGTAAGCGGATATCCCGGGTCGGTTCAAAATGACCAATTGATGCTCATTTCAGACTCTACTATGTTTGGACCGTATTTTGGCGATCAGGCTTCATATTTACTCGGAAATGAGTCATTTGAGTTTGCTGGAGCCGTAGAAGTAATGCTCCCGGCGACAGGAGATAATCAAGCAATTTACAGGCGGACGAACGGTGCGAAATGGGAAGAACTTCCGTCTATTACAGAATACGGTGTTGTGAGGGCATGGACAGAAAAAATGGGATATTTCAAACTAGGTCTTCAAACCATTTTTGTGCCGGAATTAACGTCCATACAGAAGAATTATCCGAATCCTTTTAATCCAGCGACAACCATTGAGTATGATCTAGGGATCAATCAGGGACCGCGGCAGCAGGTAAATCTTTCCATTTATAATGTTTTGGGGCAGCACGTAAAAACTTTGATCAATGAAGAAAAAACAATTGGTCGCTATTCCGTTCGCTGGTTTGGCAAAGATGAGTACGGAGAAACTGTTTCTTCAGGCGTATATTTCGCCAGAATGATAACCAATCACGGTGTGGTCAAAACACGGAAAATTATGCTGTTGCGATGAAAAATTTATTCCAAAATACGGGACTCATTCTCGCCGCACTTTTTATATCGCTCATGGCGGATGCCTGCCGAAAACAATATGAATCTACATCACAGGATATGTCAGATTACGGATGGGAATTGTTTGAGCAAGACGATTATTCTAACAGTGCGCAATGGTTTCAAAATTCCATTGACAATGATACTTCCTTTAAAGATGGGTATAACGGGATTGGCTGGTCCTTCGGAAAATTGGCATACATTGATTCGAGCATAAAATACCTCAATAAAGGAATATTGATGGCAGATGATCCTTTTAATACGATTGATGTTACGAATGAAATTAAAGCGGGGTTGTGCTTTGCCTATAATGCGAGAGGAAATTCCGGCGACGATTCCATGTCAATTATTTGGGGAGATACGGTTATTGGCGCTACAGTTGGGTTCAATAAAACCGGTTGGATTTTCACGCATGATACAACGATTAACTATCTGGATGTTATGTTGACGCTCGGAATGTCAAATTTCGGCGTTGGTGATTTTACAAAAAGCCTTGAGCATGTTTCTGATATATGGGCAATCCTGAATCCGAGCATAAGTGTTGCCACCATTGATGTCGCAACCGTTGACGGCAGAAGACTGCTGGCGGTTCAGTTGGATTCCTTGCAGAATTACTTAGCGACGCCTTAACTCTTTTAATTTATTCAAATACAGTTTTCCCATGAACGGGAGTCATGAATCTTATATGAAGCAGGCATATTCGCTTGCAGAAAAAGCTTTTGAGAAAGGTGAAATTCCAGTCGGCGCTGTTGTGGTTTTTCAGGATAGAATTATAGGGCGTGGATTCAATCAGTCTGAATCCCTTACAGATGCTACGGCGCATGCGGAAATAATCGCGATAACCGCAGCTTCCAACACACTGGAAGATTGGCGGCTGAAGGACTGCATCTTATACGTTACGAAAGAACCGTGTGCCATGTGCGCCGGTGCCGTTATTAATGCTAGAGTTAAGATGGTAGTGTTCGGATGCTACGATGAAGAAAAAGGCTGCTGCGGATCATTATATCAAATCTGCGGTGACCGCCGCCTCGGGAAACCGATACCCGTAAAAGGCGGTGTGATGGAATTAGAATGCGCCAATATTTTATCTGAATTTTTTCGTAAGAAAAGATCTGAATCATAATGGATTATATTAAAGACCGGATTAATAAGATTGTGGAAAACAATGCGGTTTCTTATGGGATCCTATTTTTTCTGTGCCTGTTTATAGCGATTATCACTTTTGATTCTTTTTTACATACCAATGGCGACAATGCTATTTATGTCATTTTAGGGGAATCCATCGCTGATGGGAATGGATACCGGAATTTGCATGGGATATCAGAATCATTCCACAGTCAATATCCGCCGGTTTTCCCATTGTTGATAGCGCTTACGAATTGGATTACGCCGGGAACATTTGTGGATTATAAAATGCTCGTCACCCTGTTTTATATGATGTCTGTCTTTGCGTGTTACTGGGCATTTTCACCTGTATCCAAATTAACAGGATTCCTTCTGGCGGTGCTTGTAGGTGTGAATTTTGAAATTGTAGGATTTGGCCATTGGATTATGTCGGAAGTGCCGTCTATGTTTTTTGCGATTATGACGGTTGGATTTTTATTAAGGGTTCATCAAAAGAAACTGAAGTACCTTATTTTAGCCGGAGTTTTCTGCAGCCTTGGGTTGCTTACGCGTTCCGCGCTTATATTTTTAGTTCCGTCTGGATTACTGTATTTATGGATACAAAAAAATTGGAAAGAGGGCGCACTTTTCGGTATCATATCCATGCTGCCCGTATTGTGCTGGAGTACTTTGAAAAATATTTATGGAGCATCGGGTGGAGGATATGGTGCCCAGCTCTTTCGTGTAAATCCGTACCGCCCGGAACTCGGGACAGTTTCTTTCGGAGATATGTTAACACGATTGGTGGATAACTTTACTCTGTATTCAAACAGCATCATTCCGAGTATGGTTTTCCCATCTGTTTTTAACAATGAAACAATCGGAACAATCCGGAACGGTCAGGGATCTGCTTTAGTCTCGGTTTTATCTATTCTTATTACTCTTGTAATTATTGCCGGAGTTATTCAGGGTATTCGAAAAAAAGACTGGCTGGCGGTTTCCATTGCTGTATGCGGATCCGGGATTCTTCTTTTATGGCCTTCGGTATGGACCACCCAGAGATTTGTAATTCCATTGATGCCGTTTATACTTTTACTCGGGATTCATTGTTTTTCACTTTTTAATAAGTGGAAGTGGTCATTCTGGTTAAAGACATTTGTGTTTGTGCTGGTTACGGCGTCTTCGCTAGCACGAATGGAAGGGGGAAGGACATCGTACCCGCCTCAATTCGTACAATACAAATCAGCGTCTCAATGGATTGGAAGAAACAGCAACTCATCTGATGTCATTTCCTGTAGAAAGGGTGAATTCACTTATTTATTTAGTGACAGGAAATGTGTTCGGTACCCCTATTCTTTAAATCCGGATGACCTTATCCAGAATTTTATAAAAAACGATGTAAAATACGTTATTGTAGATCAACTGGGATTTTCATCAACACCGCGGTATTTGGTGCCGGCAATAAAAAAATATCCCGCATTTTTTAATCTTGTCTATATAACGCCGCCTCCCGAAAATTATGTCTTCGAATTCAGGTATAAAAAATGAATGATCATAGCAACAGCCTTACGTTGACCGTAGTACTTCCGATTTATAATGAAGAAGACAGTGTCGCGGGATTGCTGCACCGTGTTGCGGAATCGTCCTGTGTGAATGAAATGATTCTGGTTGATGATTTTTCTTCTGATAATTCAGTTGCCGTAGTTCAGGATACACTTGAATCTTTGAAGCAGTCATATCCACATCTTCGCATTGAATTTTTCCAGCATGAGAAAAATTATGGAAAGGGAAAAGCACTTCGAACGGGTTTTGAAGAAGCAAGGTGTGATGTTGTGGTAATTCAGGATGCAGACCTTGAATACGATCCGGATGAATATCCGAGGCTCATGAAGCCAATTTTAGATGGAAAAGCAGATGTAGTGTATGGCAGCCGATTCCTCGGTGGACCACACAGGGTTTTGTATTTTTGGCATTACCTTGGAAATAAATCGCTGACTTTAATGTCCAATATGTTCTCAAATCTGAATCTGACGGATATGGAAACGTGCTATAAAATGTTTAAAAGAGAAATTTTGAATGACATCACCTTTAAATCAAATCGCTTTGGGTTTGAACCTGAATTCACCGCCAAAGTGTCCAAAGCCGGCTGCCGCATTTATGAAGTACCGATTTCGTACCACGGCCGAACCTATGAAGAAGGGAAGAAGATTACGTGGAAAGATGGCGTATCGGCCTTTTTTCATATCATCCGATATAATCTGTTTAAATAGATTATAGAGAATAATTACTGTTAAATTTCTGAAGGCTATTGGCTGTTAGCTAATGGCTTAAAAAGAAATCCATAAATGGAGAGGTGGCAGAGCCTGGCTGAATGCGCCGCACTCGAAATGCGGTATGCCCCTTGGGTATCGGGGGTTCGAATCCCTCCCTCTCCGCGCAATGACAAAAATTGACTATAAATATTTAACTCGTTCTGATTTTGACCACTCCGTCTCTATGCAGACTCGGTGGCGGGATATGGATTCTATCGGGCATCTGAATCATGCTATCTACCTTACTTACATGGAATCCGCCCGCACGGATTTTTATGTTTCCATGGGATTTTCGGATGTTCGTCGAGAACAGGACGAAAGTATTATTCTCGGTGGAATGGATATCGAATATCTCGATCAATGCAAGCATCCGGCAAAATTAGATGTGTGTCACAGGGTGAATAGAATCGGCGGAAAAAGTTTTGACCTGTTGGGCGCCGTTTTTGTCGAGGGTAAAGCAAAACCAATCTGCACAGGGTTATTCCGAATGGTTTCCTTTAATTATAACGAGAATCAATCTATTCCCGTACCGCAGGCAGTCAGAGAAAACCTGCACGCATCCTAATGGCGCTGAAGTCCGTTCTTCCGGAAGAACGCGTTTCTACGCGACTCATTGACCGCTTAGCCTATGCGCACGATGCCAGTATGTACAGATTGGTTCCAGAGGCAGTTGTCCGACCGACAAATGACAGCGAAGTATCCGCCTTAATTCAGCACTGCAATAAAACATCCACGACGGTCACATTTCGTTCCGGTGGCACCTCGCTTTCAGGGCAGGCCGTTACGGAAGGTATACTCGCAGAAACGGTTCGGGATTGGAAGCAATTTAAAATTCTCGAGAATGGCCGGAAAATACGACTCGAGCCGGGAGTCATCGGAGGACACGCCAATCGGTATTTGAGCTCGTACGGACGGAAAATCGGACCGGATCCGGCATCCATAGACGCATGTATGATTGGTGGTATTGTAGCCAATAATTCTTCCGGAATGATCTGCGGGACGCAATTCAACGCCTATCATACAATGGATTCCATAAAGTTTATTTTGCCAAACGGCAATCTATACAACACAGCTTTTTCAAATGATCGTAAGCGTTTTGAATCGATTGAATCGGATCTCTGCGACGCGATTAATTACTGCAAATTCCAGATTGAATCTACGCCCAAGATGATTGAAAAAATCCGCAATAAATACCGTATTAAAAATACGATAGGTTATTCACTTAATGCTTTTCTTGACTACAATAATCCTTTTGAAATTTTTGCACATTTAATTATCGGCTCCGAAGGAACTTTGGCATTTATTTCTGAGGTGATACTGGAAACGGTACCAGATCCGCCGATAAAGTCAACCGGGCTTCTATTGTTCAAATCGATCCATCACGCGTGTGAAGCCATACCGATGCTGATCGAGCAAAAAGCAAGTGCTGTCGAAATGATGGATTATGCGTCACTCTGTACTATTTCGTATAGAAAAAATCCGATTTACGATGTTTCTGAATTGAATCATCAATCAACGGCTATGTTGGTTGAATTCCAGGGAAATGAGGATGATTCTGTACTGCAAATGTGCAATGCTCTCCGACAGGAAATATCAAATGAAGCCAGAATCCTGCAAGATTTTACCTCCGATGCTGAGAAAAGAAATCAAATTTGGAAAGTCAGGAAAGGGTTGTATCCAACGGTGGGATCACTTCGAAAATCCGGAACGACTCTCATTACAGAAGATATATGCGTTGATTACACCCGAATGCCGGAAGCTGTGGATTCTCTCAGTGAACTGTTTAAAAAATGGTCATACAACGATGGAGTGATTTTTGGTCACGCAAAAGATGGGAATCTTCATTTTGTATGTTCGGTTGATCTCAATACTCCAACTGGAATTGGACGTTTTGACGGACTGATGCAGGATCTTGCGGAAATGACGCTGGTTAAATTTGATGGATCCTTAAAAGCTGAACATGGAACCGGAAGAAATATGGCTCCATTTGTAGAGGCGGAATGGGGCGGGGACCTTTATGAAATTATGTGGAAGATCAAAACAGCGGCTGATCCGAACACTATATTGAATCCGGGCGTTTTGCTGAATAAGGATGCATCGCTTCATTTAAAAGATTTAAAGCCGCTTCCAAGTGTATCCGAAGAAATTGATCTTTGTGTTGAGTGCGGATTTTGCGAATCGGTGTGTCCTTCGAAAAACCTGACCATGACGCCGCGACAACGTATTGCGGTCGCTCGGGAAATTTCTCTCATGCGTACAGATAATGATCCAAGGGTCAATCACGTGATAAAAGATTTTCATTACGACGGCAAGGAAACCTGCGCTGCCGATGGGCTGTGCCAAATATCCTGCCCGGTCAATATCAATACAGGATCTTATGTCAAATCTTTGAGAGAATCGACTGCAAGCCGAGTCTCCATTGGACTGGCTGACTGGATCGTAGAGCATTTTTCTTTTATCCAGTTTTGCGCAAGAGTAGCATTGACTAAAGGGAAGTTTTTCGGGGATACTGTTATGACCGGATTATCCAAATTGACCCGGAAAATTTTTCCAACGTTCCCGGAATGGAATCCGCATTTTCCACAGAAAGCACAAAAGATTAAACCCGGCACATATGGGCAGGGAGAAAAGATGGTGTATTTCCCATCCTGCATCAGCAGAGTTTTTGGTGCTTACGGAAAAGAAAGCATGGCGGATGTTTTAGAGTCAATTGCAAATCGAACAGGGATAGCATTGGAAATTCCAGAAGGGATCAATGCGGTGTGCTGCGGACAGCCATTCTTTTCCAAAGGATTTTCTAATGCCGGAAAACGCATGGCGGATAAAACAATTTCCCTTCTTCAGAATGCGTCAGAAAATGGAACGATTTCGGTATTGGTGGATACCTCGCCCTGCACGGCTCAATTATTGGACAATCTCAAGAAAGCATCTGCAATCAATTTGCAAATTGTTGATATCGCTTCATTCCTGAAATCCGCATTGGAAAACCACAATCTGGATTCATTGGATAGAAAAGTGCTTATCCATCCTAGTTGTTCCAGTCAAAAGATGGAAACCGAATCAGAATTAAGAAGTATTGCGGAACAATGTGCGTCTGATGTAGAATTCCCTGAAATTGCTTTTTGCTGCGGGTTCGCCGGCGACAGAGGTTTGACGCATCCCGAACTTTCATCCAGTGCCACAGAATACATTGCAAATCAATGGAAGAAGGCCGAAAAGGGCATCAAAGGGTATGCAACAAGCAGGACATGTGAAATTGGTCTTAAGACAGCAACACACCATGATTTTTTACCCATTGCGGTCCTAGTGAGGGATTATTTAATCCAAGAGAACGAAAATGCAATTTGAAACACTTGAAGTCTGTGTATATTTCAGTAAATTTCCGACAATGCATTCAATCAAACAGAATTGAGAGACACATTATGAATCTAGTCCACAAGCCATTATTAATAGCATGTTTAGTATTTATGTCAGGATTGGCGCAGGCAGAAACAGTTGCCCGCGTTATGAAATCCAATGGAGAAGTCATGGTGAAATCCATTGGAAGCCCAACATTTAACCAACCGGCAAAACCCGGTTTGGCTATCAGGAATGGCGATGCCATACGCGTAGGAGAATCCGGCTTTGCAGTCGTGATATTTTTGGATGACCGCTCGGTAGTAAAAGTCCGAGAAAACACAGAATTCCAATTTATTGAAACATCGAATACACGCACGCTGGATATTGATCAAGGCACCATATTAAATAACATTAATAAAGATGGCCGAACCAAGGATTTCCGGGTTGAGACTCCGGTGTCTGTTGCGAGTGTAAAAGGAACTGAATTTGCCGCAATCGTAGATCCTGCCGGTATTGATAATTTCATTGGAAAATCCGGAAATTTTGATGTTACCAATCAGCTTACAGGTCAAACAGTTAATGTTGGCGCGGGGCAAAAAGCCATATCAAATGCAATGGGAAATTTGATGCAGGCTCCCGCTGCACCGGGGGATTATCCGGAAGATCCGGAGACTGATTTCCAGGAAGAGCCTGAAGAAGAAACAGAAGAAGAGGAATCAGAAGAAGATTCAGAAGAGCAGGAAGAGACCGAAGAATCTGAAGAGGTTGAGGAAAAAGAAGACGTGGATGAAACTGAAGAAGCCGACGATGTTGAAGACCCTTCTGAAGAAAAAGTCGAAGATGCCGATGAACCGGAAGCGGATGCTAAAGACGCACCGGATAAACCCTTTGATTTGGGGCTCGGCGTTGGTTCTGTGACGATTGACAATGTCCTCTACAATCAGCTTGCGCTTCGGCCGGAATTCAAATTTGGCAAACTCGGCATCGGCCTTGACCTTGCAATTTATATTGATAACGAAGGCAACATTCGCGAAGATGAATGGGATGAAGCCAGCGACTACATAGACAAATTCTTGTTCATTCGGTGGGGAGAGAAGGAAGATCCTTTTTGGATTAAATGGGGATCCATGGAAAATGTAACGCTCGGGTATGGCGGATTGCTTTCAGGTTATTCGAATATGATGGAATTCCCGTCTATTCGCCGCATCGGAATCAATACCGGTGTAAACTTCGGTCAAATTGGTACCGAAGTATTTCTCGCCAATATAAAGGATTTCACTCGAGGTGGAACACTCATGGGACTTCGGGCATCTTACAAGGTGTCTAAGCGCTTTCCGCTCAAAATCGGCGCGAACTTTATTATGGATATGAACCAATTTTCCGGAATGTCCGATAAAGATGACGATTCTTATCCCGACATTTTTGACGATTTTCCAAATGACGTTGCACTATGGAATGATACGGATGGTGATGGATTCCCCGATCCTCATACCGGATTGGCAGATTCACTGGTGGATATTGACGCCAACGGAAACAACATTGTAGATGCGGATGAAACTGATCTCGGTCTGAAAGGCACACCGTTCAGCATTAAGGACAATAAAGCATCTATAACGGGTTTTGCTTTTGATATCGGTTACCCGATTCTGAATGGAAAATCCTTCAAATTGGAACTCTATTCTGAATTTAATTTTCTAAATATCCCGGAAGCCGGAACACTGGATTCGTCTGGTACTTCTACATTCTACCGCGAAGCTAAATCCGGATCGGGATTTTCCGTTCCTGGAATTCGCGCAAGCCTGTTCAGTTTTCTGAATTTCAGTTTCGAGTACAGAATAAAGAGCGGCTATTATGTACCGCAATTTTTCGATCAGTCCTACGATATTACGCGCGTGACTCAAATGTTCGTTGATGATCAGGCGTATATTTTTACAAAGGATATGCTTCTGTTTGCCGATTCGACCATGAACGAAGACCTTACTGGATTCTATGGTGCTATGGGCGCGGATTTATTCGGCTTTGCCAGCATAACAGGTGCGTATGCGAATATGACCTCGGAAACAGATACAGTGAAAAGTTTCATTGCATCCATCAATTTGAATGCTGAAAAGATTCCAAAACTCAGCGAGGCGATGATGTATTATCAGCGGAACAATGATTTGAATCCATTTGACTTTGCGAATCCATCCATCAATACAGTGCTGGGGTATCGCCTTGGGTACGAAGTCAGTGCAGGCGTCAGTCTTATTTGGGACTTTAAGCAATTTTATCGCGACGACGGTACGGGAACGCTCGAACCGGTGAAAATGACAACAATCGAAACAGCATTTACATTCTGACGTGGATTTGGAAAAGAACGAATCTCAAGCCGTATATCGCTATGACACCGGCGGAAAAGGATTTAAAAAAGCAGCAGTTCTTCTGATCGGACTTTCCGCAGTTTTGGCTGTTTTCGGATTTTTTTGGGTAACCTCATTTTAGGAGACACAATGGATATTTCTATCGAATACTGCAACGTTTGAAACTACCTTCCAAAGGCGGCCGGTCTGGCTACCGAGATTCTGGAAAAATACGGCACGGATGTACAATCGCTCACACTGCTGCCATCTGGCGGAGGTGTATTCGAAGTAAAACTGAATAATGATCTCATCTTTTCAAAAAAATCCTTAGACCGATTTCCCAATGACAATGAAATCGTCTCACGTATTGATTCGAATTAGTCTAGCAATGGCTATCCTTTTGGGATGGTCCACAGCTGCCGAACCCGAGGTGGTCGAATTAAGCAGAAAAGTAGGATTTTTGATTGATGCTGAAGAGAATATCTATTTTAAAATAATTCAAGATGTCAAAGGTCTCGAAAGTGTGCAATTCTACGAAATCAATAAAAACAAATATATGGCGCGGATTGCGTACGTGGAATTCAGCAATCTGAAATCATCTAAACGGTATTATTCTCTGAAGGAATTCTCGACCATACAGATGCACGTAAATTTGAAGCCTATGATTACGGAAGAAGATCGACTCGGAATTCGCGAAAACCTGACATTTCTAAGGACTACGGAAACGATATTAAATATTCCCAGCGGACAATTTGTAACGGTAAAACACAGAAACGGCGGCAGAATTCAGGGAACGCTGACATCTTTTGAAGATAATCAATTGGAAATCCAGACACCGATTTCCATCGAAACTATCCCCTTATGGAATTTGAAACAAATCACCTATCGAGAAGACATCAAAGATCGTTCATCCTGGAAGCCAACGGTGTACACATTAAGCGCTTTAACAGGCATTTTCTTAGCGGAAGGATGGAACGTACAAACGCGTCCTGAGATTGATTATGCATGGCATTATCGTTTTTTAGGTGCAACTTTAGGCGTGTTGGCTGGAGCAGAAGCATTTCAAGCTTTTTCCGTACTAACATCGCCGACAACCGATTTTAAGCTGACGCCGGATGAAATGGACAAATTAAAAAACTAAAGGAGTACCTCATGGTAGAAAAACCAGCAGAACAGCAAGATCCTCAAAAAGCATATCTCAGTGAACAGTTAAACAAAATTTCCGGTGAAATTGGCGAAGGCTACGGCGAACCGCTGATGGATGAATTGATGGCGCGCCTCGAAAAAACTGTGGCGGATTTCCATGAGGAAGTCACTGAAATGCTCGTGGACCTAAAAAAGCAGTCCATAGAGCGGCAGGAAAAACTGAAAGACCGTTGGGCGAAAAAAGAGGAAGGGACGGCTTCTTCAGATGATGCAGCTATGTCTGTTTCGGATGAACCTCAGGCAGAGTCAAGTGACTGGGAAAAGCGCATTGAAAATAAAGAAGCCAAAGCCGGCGGAGGAAAAAAAGAAGCCAAAGCCGAAGAAGAAGAAAAACCTAAGAAAAAAGGATTCTTTGGGAGGAAGAAGAAAAAGAAAGACTGATCGCTTGCATTTAATTTGATTCATCTTTATTGTTTGGGACAACAGCAAAGTCCAAAGTTTTCTGTTTCTTATTTGTGTTTTGCCTGGGATTTTTGGCATGTGATATAACCCATAGCCGTCAAGAGGGTAATGAAAGCGGATCAGAAAGTTTAGACCACAGCTTTATGATAAACTTTTCTGAGCATTTTCAGCCTGCCAGCGGCATAACAATTACAGACAGCGCACTATATCATGAAGGAGATGGAAATCTGGAAATTATATCTATTCCTTTAAAATCACCGTTTCATTTAGATGTGCTGAATATTGTATTTACCGTTAAAGAAAAAATGACCTTTGATGAATTAGATAACTCTATCGAAATCTATATATCCTTCTCTGAAACTGGTGACGATTGGTCCAATTGGAATAGGTTTAAAATAAGTCATTACGAGGCAGATTATACTCAGATTAGGTTTGGGACTGAAGGGTGGGAAGGTAAGAATGCGAAGGGACCTTTCCACAAATATTTCCGATTTAAGGTTGTGTCAGATGAATCTAATAAAAACCGTTTAGCCATAAAAAATGCAATGATTCTAAGCAGCCAAAAAACGATTGAACGATTAGAGAATTTGGACTGCTCTGCGCAGTCCTACTGAAGTTAATAATTTTCTGTAGGCATTGTCTTGCCTCGGTTTCAAAATATCTGCTAAATTCATTGGCTCAAAAAGGGGCCGTCCGCTTACGCTTTACTACGGCGGATAAATAGCCCAGGCGCTAGGTGAAAAATTTTAGGGGCCGTAGCTCCCCGCAGTTGCAGGGCAGGCAACAACTTCGCCACGGTCAGTTACTTTGATAATTTAGGGGCCGTAGCTCCCCGCAGTTGCGGGGCAGGCAACAACTTCGCCACGGTCAGTTACTTTGATAATTTAGGGGCCGTAGCTCAGTTGGGAGAGCGCTGCGTTCGCAATGCAGAGGTCGTCAGTTCGATCCTGATCGGCTCCACAAAAGCAATGCAGAGTTTGTCCCGACGTTAGGTCGGGATCGGGGATCCACAAGAGCAAAAGTTTTTTGATAATTTGGTCGTGCTAGATGGGGAGGCAGCGGTGCCCTGTAACCTGCAATCCGCTACAGCAGGATCGAATGCCATGGCGAGGCTTATGCCGGATTTGGTTGTAAAATCAAGTGACGCTGAAGCTTCAGCTTTTTGGAGTTGCTGAATACGAAATCCCGTCAGGCCCGGAAGGGAGCAGCGGTACGTTTTTCAGCAATAAGCCGAGAGGTACTGGAGTGGAGTTAACTGATTTTAAATTCCGAATTTTCGGGTGAGTCAACCTGTGGTGCACGGCCATAAGATTTTTTCACATAAAGGTAAAATAGACAATTTATGAGTTACCAGGTTCTTTCATTAAAATGGCGCCCGCAATCCTTCGAGGATATGGTCGGGCAGGATCATGTAACCCATACGCTCATTAATGCTTTTAAAAAAGACCGAGTAGCGCAAGGCTATATTTTTACCGGTCCGCGTGGTGTAGGAAAAACGACTACGGCAAGAATTCTTGCAAAAAGCCTAAATTGTCCCAAATCCAAAAACGGCGTTTCTTGTAATGTCTGCACAATCTGCACCGAAATCACCGACGGACGGAATATGGATGTTCTGGAAGTAGATGGTGCTTCAAATCGCGGGATTGAAGAAATCCGGAACATACGGGAAGTCATCAAATATGCACCGGTAACCGCGCCGTATAAAATCTTCATCATTGATGAAGTCCACATGCTTACAAATCCTGCCTTTAATGCACTGCTACGCACATTGGAGGAACCGCCTCCGCACGGCAAATTCATTCTTTGTACCACGGATATTCAAAAGGTTCCGTCCACCATCATTTCTCGCTGCCAGAGATTTGATTTTCACAGAATTGCCGTTCCGGTCGTACAAGAAAGGCTTTCGCATATTCTGAAAGAAGAAAAGGTGAAAGTGGAAGCAGAAGCTTTAACGGAAATTGCCCGCAAAGCGGATGGAAGTATGCGCGATGCTTTAAGCATTCTTGATCAGGTTATTGCCTATGGCGGCGATGTAATTTCCATGGAAGAGGTCAGCAAGGTGCTTGGACTGATTCCGCATGAAGTGTATTTCAAATTCACGAAATTTTTACGGGAAAAGAAAAGTGAAGACCTCATAACATTGCTTCGGGAAGTTCGATCAACGGGCACTCCGCTTGAAGATGTTGCGTCAGGACTCACAAAACATATTCGAAATTTATTATATGCTTCCGTGGACAAAGGACTGGACGCCCTTGAATTGAATGAAGATGTGCAAAAATCTTATGCAGACGAAATCCAGCATTGGGACAACCGAGATCTGTTGAGAATCGGAAATGTTATCAGCGATTTTTCGAAAGAAATCAAACGAGCTGAGCAGCCTCAGGTCCTTATGGAAATGATGTCTCTGAAACTTTTGGAATTTGATACCACGCAATCCATCGAAAACCTGATTCAAAATGGTCCTAAAACCGAAAGCGGCCCCGCAAAATATCCGACAAAGGAAAAATCTACAGCGGCGCCTGTAAAGCAAAAGAAAAACCCGGAAGCGGAATCTATATCAGAACAGCCGGCTGTAATACAACACCCTAAAGAGCCGGATCCCATGCCGGAGAATCAAGAAGGAAACGGCATCCCAAATGGAGTCAATCTTGAAACGGTTCAAAAACAATGGACTGAATTTTTAACCACTCTATCGTCTAAACGTCCTTCATTGGGATCCATTTTGGAATTTGCATTGCCGGAAAATGTTCAAGGAGGAAAATTGATTATATCCCTGCCGCAGGTTTCAAATTTTGCAGTGAATTCCCTTAAAAAAAACAGAGAAGATATTGAATCCATTATTGAAAACATTATTGGCAAAGCCCTCAGAATAAGCTACAATACAAATGATGAGATAAAACCGGTGGAGGCAACCGATAAAGAAGATGAAAAAACTGATTCCGACGAACCGGTTTTGGAAAGAATGATTGAACGATTTGACGGGGAGTTGTTGAGGTAATGTCTGTACCTGACAGCATTGACAGATTAATTGAGCAATTTGCGAAATTCCCAGGAATCGGGAAAAAAACAGCCGAGCGCATGTCATTTTATTTACTGAATACTCCGAATGAACAGTCCATCCATTTGGCCGAAGCGATCTTGGATATGAAGCAGTCGATACTTTCGTGTTCTGTCTGCGGCTCTATCACTCAGGAAGATCCGTGTACCTTGTGTTCCGATTTGAAACGGGATGATAATTTTATCTGCGTTGTCGAAGATGCGGACGACATCTATCGCCTTGAAAAAACAAACTCCTATATGGGAAGGTATCATGTTCTTGGCGGAGTGTTATCTCCATTGGACGGCATCGGTCCGGATGAACTCAATATAGACGCTTTGCTCTTGCGGGTAAAAGATGGAATGGAAATTGTACTTGCAACCAATCCGAGTATAGAAGGAGAAGCGACTAATTTGTATCTTGCAAAACTCCTCAAGCAAAAAGGTGCAATTGTAACACGGCTAGCCAGAGGTTTGCCGGTTGGGTCTGATTTGGAATATACTGATGATGCGACTATTCTAAGTGCTATGGAAGGCAGAACTGCTTTATGAAGAAACAAATTCCAAACATCCTGACTATCACTCGGATTTTATTGACTCCGGTATTCATTATGCTTTTATTTTATGAGCATCCTTATTCCAATTTCTGGGCGCTGGTAGTATTTGTGATCGCGTCTATTACGGACGCATACGATGGATATGTCGCCAGAAAATATGATTTAGAGACTGACTACGGGAGATTTCTTGATCCGCTCGCGGATAAGATTTTAGTTTCGTCGGCCTTCATTTCATTCGCTGTCATGGAAATTGTACCTTTTTGGATGGTGGGCCTTATCATATTCCGGGATTTATTCGTTACAGGACTGCGGATGGTGATGAATCAAAAGGGTTTCATCATGCAAACCAGCAAATCGGCAAAAGTCAAAACAGGTGTCCAAATTGGATTTATCATATTTGTTTTGGTGGTTCTTGGAGCGAAAGCATTTACCTTTTTTCCGGTAACGGACCTTTTAGCTATGATTAAAGAATACAAGGTGATTTATTATTTAACCATTACAGTAACCTCGTTAACGGTTTTAACCGGTATGAATTATTTGTACACAAACCGCTCTGTTATTAAGCGGTTTTTTGACTGACTATCTTTCACGATGAAATGGGGTGTACCCGAGTGGATTTCGTCAGTTTTTGGCATAGGGAAACTGCCGTTTGCGCCCGGAACATGGGGAAGTCTCGCCGCAGTATTGACGTGGTATTTCGCCGGACCCTATCTTCATATTTATAGTTTTTTCGGACTCATTATTTCCATTTCGATCATTGGAGTGCGCGTTTCTGATCTAGTGGTTAAAAAACAAAATATTGAAGATCCGTCTTTTGTGGTGATTGATGAGTGGGCAGGACAGTGGTTGGCGCTTATCGGACTTCCCATTATTCCCGAGTATGCAATCGCCGGATTCATTCTTTTCCGGTTTTTTGATATTCTCAAACCAGGACCCATCAAGGATCTTGAAAAATTAAAAGGCGGTGTAGGAATCATGGCAGATGATTTGGCAGCCGGATTTTTCACATTACTTATTCTGCATTCAGTACGATACTTTACGATATGAAGGTTGGGTTAATCACCATTGGAAATGAACTGCTGTCCGGATTTACGACAGATACGAATGCTGCATGGATCGGGCAAAGAATCGGTGAAGTAGGCGGAGTAGTTATTTGGCATCTTACCACACAAGATTCACGTGAAGATATTATACGCAGTATTGAATCAACGCCAGAAGATGTTCAGGTCTTAATCATTACCGGCGGTCTAGGCCCGACTCATGATGATATTACAGCAACTTCTCTCTATCATTGGGCCCAAACAGAAACAGAATTTGATGAAGATTATTGGAAGGAATTGGAAGAAAAATTCAAAAATAGAAATGTTACTATTCCAGAGATTAACAAAAATCAGGCATTGAAACCTATTGATGGAGAAATGATTCAAAATCCGGTTGGTTCAGCACGAGGCATTCGAATTAATAAAAACGGATTGGACATTATTGCTTTGCCCGGAGTCCCTGCAGAAATGAAAGCCATGATGACATTATCAGTCATTCCATTGTTGGATGAAAACATCCACAATCCCATTCATAATCAAACGTTAAGAACGACGGGAATCATGGAATCTGCTTTAGCCGAAAAACTGGAACCCATTTTGCGCGAAACCAAAGTAAAGCTCGCATTCTTACCAAAGTTAACCGGAGTGGATATCCGTATTAGTTCTGCGGATACAAATGAGATTTCCGAGTTGCGGGATGCGATTTTTCATGCTGTTGGAAAATATATTTTCGGTGAAGGTGATATTTTGTTGGAAGAAGCAATCGGGAAATTGCTTATAAAAAAGAATTTGACGATCGGTGTGGCAGAATCCTGTACCGGCGGACTGATCTCAGATCGTTTTACTAATGTATCGGGAAGTTCTGTCTATTTTCATGGCGGTATCATCGCCTATCAGAATAAAGTGAAAATAACTGAACTCAATGTTAAAAAAGAAACATTGGAAACATTCGGTGCAGTAAGCGAGGAAACCGCAATCGAAATGGCGAAGGGCATCCAATCGCGTCTTCAGGTAAATCTTGGATTATCATCCACAGGCATTGCCGGTCCGGGAGGCGGAACGGATGAAAAGCCAGTTGGTTTACTTTTTATCGCTCTTGCGCATGCAAAAGGCGTTATGACTAAAAAATTTAATCTCACAAAAAAGAGAATAATAAATAAAGAACTCGCGAGCCAAGCAGCTTTAAATATGATCAGAATACATTTAACCCGTGACTGACCGCCTTTTTAGAACGTTTATTTCCCTTCCTGTGCCAGAAGAAGTGGCTGAAATTCAACAAAGACTTCGCTCAACAATCGGAGACAATCCGGGAATCATCAATTGGACACATCCCGGAATGATTCATTTAACATTACAGTTTCTGGGTCCAACCCCCGAAAATATGGTGACGAACATCAAATCCATTTTAGATGACATTGCACAGAATAATTCGAGATTTGATATACACATTTCCGGAACAGGATGTTTTCCGACGCCTAAACGGGCGAGAATTCTCTGGCTCGGCGTCAAAGGGGATACTCAACCACTGATGGCATTGGGAAATTCCATACGACATAAAATGACAGAAATTGGATTTCCACCTGATGAAAATGAACTTTTGCCTCATATCACGATTGGAAGAATACAATATCCCATAAAAAATTCTCCGGATATATCGCCCTATTTATCCGTTGAATTCGATCCTATTGCATGGAAACCAAAATATTTTCATTTAATACGCAGTGAGCTCTTTCCAAATGGTCCTGTGTATACTATTTTAGGCACCCACATTTTACAGAATTAGGAGAAACATAATGGCAACAGAAGCACAAAAAACGAAATCGCTGGACCTCGCAATAGCACAGATTGATAAACAGTTTGGTTTGGGGTCCATCATGAAACTTGGAACAAATCAACCCAAAATAATGGATAATGTTATTTCTACTGGAGCGCTCAGTTTGGATGCTGCGCTTGGCGTCGGAGGTGTTCCACGAGGTAGAATCATAGAAATCTATGGACCTGAGTCTTCTGGAAAGACAACGCTTGCGCTGCACATTCTTGCAGAAGCTCAAAAAGAAGGCGGTCATGCAGCTTTCATTGATGCCGAGCATGCGCTTGATCCTGCCTATTCCGCGCAGTTGGGTGTCAATGTGAAAGAATTGCTAATATCCCAGCCAGATAATGGTGAACAGGCGTTAGAAATTACCGAAACACTTGTACGCAGCGGCGCATTGGATATTATTGTAATAGATTCAGTTGCTGCGTTGGTTCCACGCGCCGAGATTGAAGGTGAAATGGGTGATTCCCATGTTGGCCTGCAGGCGAGGCTTATGTCACAAGCTCTCAGGAAACTGACTGGTACCGTAAAACGATCTAACACATGCGTGGTATTTATCAATCAGATTCGGGAAAAAATTGGTGTTATGTATGGGAGTCCGGAAACGACTCCGGGTGGAAGAGCACTTAAATTTTACACATCAATCAGAATGGATATTCGAAGAATCACAACTATTAAAGATGGACAGGATCCAATTGGCAGCAGGGTGAGAGTTAAGGTTGTCAAAAATAAAGTTGCACCTCCATTTAAAAATACCGAGCTCGATATTATGTACGGTCAGGGAATTTCCTATTTTGGGGATATTCTTGATCTTGCTGTAGCCGGCGATATTGTTGATAAAATGGGAGCGTGGTTTTCATTTGATGGAATGAAAATTGGGCAAGGACGCGAAAATTCGAAAGAATTTCTCAAAGAAAACGATGACGTACGAGAGAAAATCGTAAAGGCTGTTAGGAATTTTCTGGGATTGCCTGAAAAAAAGCGTGCCAAAAAGAAATCCTAAAATAGCCAAAGTCCGGGTTGAGAAATATCATCGGACTATTACATTGGACAATGGAAACGTCTTCAGAATTTCTGAAGACGTTTTTCTTTTTAATCCAATGTCAGTGGGAGACGTGGTATCGGCATCTTCCCTAAAAAAAGTCACTGAAAAACAAACTGAAAAAGACGTACGCGATGCCGGTCTTCGATTAATTAAATACCGAATGCGTAGTAGAAATGAGTTGAAAACCAGACTGATGCAAAAGGGGTTTTCAGAATCGGTAGTTACCAACGCGCTAAACTGGTTTGAAGAACTCAAATTTATTGACGATGTGGAATTTGCAAAAAGTTTTGCAAATGAAAAGGTGCGAAATAAAAAAATTGGCGCCATGGCTTTGAAATCAGAATTTTTTTCTCATCACCTTGATGAAGAATTAGTAGAACGTGTTATGAACGATGTTTACAAAAAAATGCCGGAAGAAGATCTCATTCGCCAGCATTTAAAGAAAAAGCGATTATCAAGCTTAGATTCACTTTCACAAAAAGAACTGAAAAAAATCACGGACTTTTTGAAGCGAAAAGGATTTCGATGGGATTCAATCAGAAATATCTATTTACAACAGGGATGGCTGTAAAAGGGAACCCTTACGCGTATAAATAGTGAGTATGAAAACTTTTCTTACAGATCGCGATATAGATTTCGTCAAAACCCAATTAAAGCGAAATCCGACTCCAGATGAATTGTCATTTATAGAATCCATTACGGCATCCGTTCGTTCGATCGAAGAAAAAACATCGGTCTTGGGCAGCGAAGAAAACATTGTACCCAAAAGAGTTTCGATAAATTCAAATATGGATATTTCCATTGGGCAGGAACACAAAAGCAGCCTCTTTCATTCTAATCGGAAAATGGACCTATTTTTGTCAGGAACAGAATCCATAATGGACATAAGATCAGGTTCTGTTAGAACAAAGATTGGAATGGGAGTACCGTCTGAGTTTTTACATAAAAAGCCTGACTATACACATATGAATTTATTTATTGTTCAGGGAAATCGAGATGTACATACAATATCGAAGATCGGGAAAGATCTGCCCGTTCAATTCAGCCATTCTATCTATAAAACCGGATTTGGTTTTACTCTATTTGACATAACTCAACAGCTGCAATGCGGTATCAAAATTTTGATGAAAAATGCGAATAACAGTTTAAAACTGCATCAAAACAGGTGGTCGGGAATTTTGGTTGCTGTAAATGAGGAAGATGTTCAAGCGTTTCAAAATTTGGTTTCGGAAAAAAACATTGGCTCTGAATATATAGGATCGCTTATCAATGATAAGCGGATGGATGTATTCATTTCAAAAAGAGATTCCGTCCATTTTCCTTTAAGCATGTTTGGTTTTTTAAAAACAACATTCAGAAACTCAAAAGTGATTTCCTTCTCATCAAATCCCCAAAACCCTGTATATCCGGCACTTCAGAAAAATTATGCAACGATTGCGCTTAAAATCGCAAAAAAGAAAATAAATAAACCGATGTTGGTGCAGCCAAAAAAGTCCCAGATTTCATCATCTTTGGCGTCCCTAAAAATCAAAGGTACATTAAAATCTCTGTTCGTAAAAAATAAAATTTGTACGTTATCCGATCTAGAAATTGGTGACAAAGTATCCGCCGGAATTATAGCAGATATAACACGTGAAATTTCTTGTATGGGAATTAAACCGATAGGAATGTCTGTGGCGGTTGGTGTGAATGATTTGTTGAATCAGGATATATCAGGAATGTTTGATAGTATTTCGTATGCTTGTCGCATGCTACAGTCCCCACTACAAAACAGAATGCTGTATTCTCATTTGAAAAAGGACATCGATCTTACTTTTACCATTCTCGGAACAGGATCAAATCCTGATAAAATTATTTCTAAAGAATTCAAACAACCATCAGATTTTATTCTCATGTTGGGGAGTTTGAAGGGGGAGCTAAGGAATACCAACTATTTGAAGTTAAAAGGTAAATCTTTTATCGGGAATGAGCCCATTGTAGATCTTAACGCCGAATTTCGTCTGCAAGAAGTGCTTCAATTAGCAGCCGAAGGAAACCTAATTCATTCTGCCGCATCCGTTGAAATGGGCGGAATTTCTACAACTCTGATACAATGCTTAAGACAGTCATCATCTGAAATAGGTGCAAGAATATATCTTAATTTGAAACTTCGCCCTGATGAGATCTTATTTGGAGAATCTCACGGAGTAGCGATCGTTACTGTCTCGGAACGGGATCTTATGGAATTTGAAAGAATTTGCATGCGCCAGAGAATTCCTTCTACAACCATCGGGAGGGTAACTGACGACAAACTTTTTCTTTTTAACGATTGGATTAAACTATCCAAAGATAAACTGAAATAGTTTTATAGTGATTTGAGTCACATTTTAAAATTATAATTTCGGTATTCTATTTTTCCTAAATTAAATTCCTCTTACTTATTCACTTAAATTAAAGGAATTATTTTATCGTGAAACGCATATTTACTTCAGTTGTTTTATCCGCATTTATTCTTTTTGCAGGTGTTTGGTCTTACCACGGAGTCCAAAATTATTTTCGTGAGCAAAACAGAGTTGAATTTGAGCAATTCCTGAAAGAGCATCCTTTTAATCAACGGCCGCATTTAACCAAAAAAGATTGGAAGAAAAAGCTCGCAAAAAAAGATCGGCCGGATCTTGCCATGGAACAAAACTTTTTCATGACCGTGGATCCTACGCTAAAAAGAGTTCCATCCGAACGGCTCGTCCGCGCCTATGAAGCGGCGGAATTATCTCGCTCGAGAATCCAGAGAACCGTGGACTGGACCGAACACGGACCTGACAATGTTGGCGGAAGGACACGCGCAATTATGTTCGATCCTAATGATGCCACTTATAAGAAATTTTGGGCAGGAGGTGTTGCTGGCGGTTTGTGGTATACGGACGATGTTACCGTTGACAGCCCGGTATGGACACAAATCAACGATTTTTGGGCCAATATTGCTGTTACAACCATAGCATACGATCCGACAGACACCGACGTATTTTATGTAGGTACTGGAGAAGGATGGTACAATAGTGATGCTGTAAGAGGAGGCGGAATCTGGAAAACGTCGGATGGAGGAACGACATGGACACAGCTTGCGTCAACAAGTGAAAACGATGATTTTTATTACATTCAAAAAATTATTGTGCATCCCACGACGGGAGATGTTTATGCCGGCACTCGCGGTGACAGTTGGGGTGAAGGCGGAGTATATCGATCCACGAATGATGGATCTTCATGGACGAGAGTTCTAACTGATTCCCAAGGTTCACGTTGTGCTGATTTAGAAATTGGTGCGGACAATACTCTGTATGCGGCAATGGGAATTTGGTACGCAGGTGGAGTGTATAAAAGCACGAACGGCACGAGTTGGACACAGCTTAATTCGGGAACAAATGGGTTTCCGACTTCAGGTTTTGCACGCATAGAATTGGCAACTGCACCTTCAGACCAAAATACAATCTATGCAATTGCTAATGGAGGAAGCGGGAATAATGATATTGAATTTTTCGTAAAAACATCCGACGGCGGTACTTCCTGGTCTGATATTGATATTCCCATTAATACAAGCGGTGTACATTTTACAAGAGGGCAGTCGTGGTATGATTTAATTCTATCCGTCCATCCGACGGATCCAAATATAGTCTTCGCCGGTGGAGTGGATTTGCACAAAACTACAAACAGCGGAACATCTTGGTCGCAGGTTTCCCATTGGTATGGCGGTTTCAGTTTACCTTATGTTCACGCGGATCAACATGGTATGACCTTCAGGCCAAATGATACGGACTATATCGTATTCTCAAATGATGGAGGAATCCATGTTTCTGAGGATGGCGGCAGCACGTACGATGAAAAAAATACAGGATATAATGTTACCCAATTTTATGCCTGCGCTATTCATCCAACCGCCGGAAACAGTTATTTTCTAGCTGGATCGCAAGATAACGGATCACATCAATTCTCAAATGCTTCTGGAATCGTATCTACAATAGAAGTTACAGGAGGTGACGGAGCATACTGTTTCATTGATCAATCAGATCCTGATCATCAAATCACATCTTATGTGTACAATAATTATTATAGAAGTACCAATGGAGGATCCAACTTTAATTCAATTTCAAATGACAATTCCGGCCGATTCATTAATCCTACGGATTATGATGATGATGCAAATATCTTGTATTCTGCTTTGGATGCATATTCATTAAAAAAAATTGACAATATTACTGGGAATTATAATGCTAGTACTGTTTCAGGATTGGATCTTGGATCAACAGCATCTCACATTCGCGTTTCCTCATTTACCGATAACACAATTTTTGTAGGAACAGGATCAGGCAGGATATACAAATTAACAAATGCACATTCTTCTTCTGTCTCTTCAACTAGAATAGATGGCAGCAATATGCCGACAGGGTATATTTCTTGTATTGAATTGGGATCAAGCGAAAATCAGATAATGGTCACGTTTTCGAATTATGGCGTCACTTCGGTGTGGGAAACCCAAAATGGGGGCACATCATGGTCAAGCAAAGAGGGTGACCTCCCCGATATGCCGGTTCGGTGGGCACTTTACAATCCGAATGACCGGACTGAAGTGATTTTGGCCACAGAAGTAGGCGTTTGGCATACTAACAATATCAACGATTCAAGTCCAAGTTGGACTGCATCTAACAGCGGACTTGCGAATGTGAGGACCGATATGCTTCAAATCCGTGATTCAGACTTTAAGGTAATTGCCGCAACGCATGGGAGAGGACTCTTTTCATCCGATGGATTCGCCGCTGCTTTGGCTGCAAATTTTACATCCGATGTAACAGGGGGGATTCCTCCATTGGCGGTAAATTTTACAGACCAAACAGGCGGATCTTCAACTCCAACTTCATGGTCATGGAATTTTGGTGACGGCGGCACAAGTACGCTTCAAAGTCCATCCCATACTTACACTAGCCTTGGTTCTTTCACCGTATCGTTAACAGTTTCCGACGGAACAAATTCATCTACAAAATCAAAGGCGGATTATATTACTGTATCCAACACTATCATTTTCACAGATGAAAACTTCGAAGGAACATTCCCGCCGGCGAATTGGCAAAATACTGGCACCGGTAACGGCTGGGCACAATCTTCGCGGCGAGCCAACAGCGGAACGTATTCTGCCTTTTATGATGATTTTAATACCGGAGCAAATTCGCAAAATTATTCTCTCATTACACCGGAAATGGATTTTTCGAATCTAATGTCAGCGAATTTAAATTATTTCGAAAACGTGAATTATCGGTCTGCGGCCATCACACAAAATGTTGAAATTTCCATCGATGGCGGTACAACATGGACGGTCATTCGTGATTCCATCGGAACAGAAGATGCATGGGGAGAGATCAATGAAGACTTAACATCTTTTATCGGAAATTCGTCCGTGTACCTTCGGTACCGATACGAGGGAGGATATGATGCGGAATGGTGGGTGGATGACGTCTATATCACAGGAGAACCTATTCAGGGTTTTGCCGCAGAATTTTCAGCGGACGTAACGAGCGGCGAGGTTCCTCTTGCAGTTCAGTTTACAGATTATTCTTCTGGAAATCCTACAAGTTGGAGCTGGAATTTTGGGGATGGCGGTCAAAGTGCACTTCAAAATCCATCTTACACCTACACAACAGGCGGCACCTATTCGGTTTCGTTAACTGCTTCTAACGGAACGGATTCAGATTTTGAAATCAAAACAGATTATATTGAAGCTTCTACTTCCGTAAATAATCCCCCCGAAGAATTTTCTACATTGGTTCCCCAAGCAGATGAAGAAATTGGTACGGGTTACTTAACGTTTAAATGGAATGCAGCCTCGGATACCGATGAAAATGATTTAGTGAGTTATACCTTGTATGTCGGCGAGGACTCTTCACAAACAGTTTCTCATGATGCAGGGACCGATACTACAAAAACAGTAGTGCAATTAACCGAGAATGCTACCTATTGGTGGAAAGTTATAGCATCAGACTTAAATAATGGATCAACAGTAAATGGCGCCGGCTTTCAGCGGTTTTATGTCGATATTGCATCAGAGTCGCCCACGGATTTTATTCCAATTGCACCTACAAATGGCGATTCAGGATTAGATCAAACACTCGAACTATCCTGGAATGAACCAACAGATCCTGATCCCCTAGATTCAATAACATATACTGTTGTTTATGCTACAGATTGGAATGACCAAAGTACCCAAAATGAAATCGCAAATATCACCGCACCGAGTGTGTCGCTCACATTTACAAATAATTCTGAATATTATTGGCTGGTAAAGGCTGAAGATTTAGATGGGTTTATTGTGGAATCAAACGGTGGAGAACCTTGGAGTTTTGTTGTTGGTGAATTGAGCAATGACTCTTCAAATCTCATTCCTGAGAAATTTGTTCTACATCAGAATTTCCCCAACCCGTTTAATCCGATAACACACATTCGATATGATCTTCCAAAAAGTGGATTTGTAAAGATTGAAGTGTGTGATATGCTTGGTCAGAAAATTCGAACCCTTGTTTCACGGGTAGAATCAGCCGGATATAATAAGTCAGTATACTGGGACAGTAGAAATAATAACGGATCCAATGTAAGCGCAGGTGTGTATTTTGTTCAGATTATATCCGGAGAAATGATTTTATCTCGGAAAATGATCCTGTTGAGATAATTTTAAATATCAATTCCATTTAACCGAAGTTTTTCAATGACGGGGCGTGTTTGTCCCGTCATTTTATTATGTAGAGCTTTATTTGATGCAACAATATTCCGATTGAAAATAGAGAAGGGTGAGCCGTCCATTTGAGACACAGTTCCACCAGCTTCTTTTACGATTACAATTCCAGCCGCCGTGTCCCAGGGATGCAAATCAAATTCCCAAAATCCATCTACTTTTCCGCTTGCTACATGACATAAATCCACGGATGCAGCACCGAGCCTTCGCACTCCCTGCGATTGATCGGTAAACTGCTTAAATAGATTCATATTTGCTTCCCAAGCTTCATCATGCTCGTAGCCAAAACCGGTAACAAATAATCCATTTTCAATCGTATTGGTTTTAGAGACGCCGATAGGATTTCCATTGCAAAATGCACCATTTCCCACTGTAGCGGAATACACATTCCCAACCGGCAATTCCACCACAATTCCTAAAATTGGATATCCATTATTCAGGCAAGCAATGGATACGCCGAACGATGGATATCCGTGAACAAAATTTGTCGTTCCATCGAGCGGATCAATCACCCAAACCCATTCAGCATCTATGTTGATTCCGGGGCGCTCTTCAGCAAGAATTCCAAATTCAGGTGTTTCTTTTTCAAATATTTCGCAAATAATGTCTTCTGATTTGGTGTCAATTTCGGTTACAAGATCTGTAGGGCCTTTTTCCCGAACAGTCGAAGGATCGTTATTGAGTATATGTTTTGCAGCTGATTGTGCTGCCAATTCTGCAATCTTGAGCAGATCGGGTAGCATTTTATTTGTCGAAGTTGGGGACAATAAACTAATAGAGAATTATTCGAATCTTAAAGATTCAATTGGGTCTAAGTTGGCTGCGCGCCAAGCGGGGTAAATTCCGAATCCAATACCGATGAGTGAGCAGACAGCCATGCCGTAAAAAGCCCAATCCATGGGCACCACAGCGGGCACTTTCAAGAGGATTGCAACAATGTTCCCACCGGCGATTCCCAAAATAACGCCAACAATTCCTCCAAATTGGCTAAGGAAAATAGCTTCCATTAAAAATTGGGTAAGAATGTCTCGTTTGGTCGCGCCGATTGCTTTCCGAATTCCAATCTCTTTTATCCTTTCCGTGACAGAAACGAGCATGATATTCATAATTCCTATTCCGGCTACTAGTAATGCTATCACACTCACAGCGCCTGCAAATAGTTTAATACCACCGGTAAAACCTGCAAAAGTTTCCATCATTTCTTCGTTGGAAATAATTGCAAAATCGTTTTCTTCTCCTGCTGGAACCTTTCGAATAACGCGCATGAGGCCGATTACTTCATCCATAGTTTTTTCGTACAGTTCAGTTGATTCTGCCTCAATATTAATGGCAAGAGAAGTCCATCTATGAGAGAATCGCTGTATATAAATTGAAATGGGAATCATAACAAAATAATCCTGACTTTGACCAAAAGCCTGTCCTTTTCGTTCTGTTACACCAATAACCGTATAATCTAATCCCTTTATTTGAATATCTTTTCCCAATGGATCTTCAAAGGGGAAAAGGATATCTGCTAGGTCTGGACCAAGTATGGTAACATTACGATGAAAACGAATATCGTCTTCCATAAAATTTCGTCCATCAGCAAGATAGGTTTTAAAAGATCGCAAACCCCATTCATCTACGCCGGATAATTCTGCCGTTTTTTTTAATCGTTTATCTTTATACTGGATATTTCTTTCTTGGGTGTTATCTGCGACACTTACCCGTAGCGGCAATTTTGCTCGTTGTTTTAATTCTTCATAATGAGCATATCGAATATTTTTCCGTTTTCGAATTTTATCATTTGCGCCACCATGAATTCTGATTGCAGGAGATTTTTGAATCATAAATGTATTGGTGCCAAATATATCCAGCTGAGAATTCACTGAAGATTCCAACGTTCGAATGGCTGTCATGACTCCAATAACAGAAAAAACACCAATACTGATTCCCAACAAGGTTAGGATGGACCGTAGTTTATTTTGACGAATGGATTCTATCGCCATTCGAAAACTTTCTTTAACCGTATTTTTTAAATGGGAGTGTTTTGCCATCATTCGTACCGAAGGGCATCAATCGGGTCTAATCGAGCAGCTTGGTAGGATGGAACCAGCCCTGAAACTATACCAATAATGACGCTCAACATGATGGATCCAATAGCTAAGCCAATAGGCATGGACGAAGGAAAATATTGATTAATTAGGAGACTCAGCCCGCCAGCTAATCCCATTCCCATCAATCCAGCAATTAGACATATTAGAACTGCTTCCATCAAAAATTGTCCAAGAATCATAGATTGGGTAGCTCCCAATGCTTTTCGAACGCCTATTTCCCGAGTTCGTTCTTTGACGGATACAAACATGATATTCATTATGCCTATTCCGCCAACAATAAGAGAAAGAGCTGTAATAAATAGCCCCGTTCCACCAATCGCCAACTTAATTGTTTTATATTGAGCTTCCATGGTGGCGGATTGGTTAATGGCGAAATCATCCTTCTCTTGAGGTTTTAAAGCGCGGATCTGACGCATAATTCCATAAATTTCTTCTTTGGCTTCATCATAATTTTCCGTGTTCAGCTTAATTCTTACATTCATCCATCCTCGACGAGCGAATAGTCGCTGATAGGTTCCGTACGGCAAAACAGCTTGGTTATCTAGACTAAACAATCCCATAAATTTTCCCTGCTTTTTAAGCACTCCAATAACTCGAAATTTATGAGATCCTATTTTGACATACTTATCGATTGGATCTTCATCTGGAAATAATCCATCTGCTACATCTCTACCAATCACCATTACACGAGTTCCTGATCTATTTTCTCCATCAGTAAAATATCGCCCGTTTGTAACGTCAGCAGATTCATTCGTTGCCATATATTCTGGTGTAGTACCGAAGAAACGTGTATCAATTCGTTTATCTCCCCGAATAATACTTCCGCCTCTTTCTGATACGGGAGCAACTGCAGCAATAAATTTTGATTTTGCTCTGAGTTTCTCTACATATTCTTCTTTAATTCGTGGACGATTTCTCAATTCCCACCAGTCCATGTCGCCACCAAACCAATCCATACGGCTTACAATTAATACATCTCTACCGAGGAAAGACATGCTCTTTTCAAATGTTCTATCCAAGCCGGAGATGAGTGTCCCCATCAACGTCACAGATAAAACACCAATAATAATTCCCAATGCAGTTAAAATGGATCGAGATTTATTTCCGAAGATGGAACTAAGAGAAATGCGAAGATTTTCCCAAAAGAGTGAAATCAAGAGGAAACTCTGTTTCTTTTCGTTGTTTTAAGGTCCTCTTTAATCTTCCCATCGAAAAGGTGGATTGTTCTATCAGCGTGGTCAGCGATGTATTCTTCGTGGGTAACCAAGATGATTGTATTCCCGGAAGAATGAAGTTTGTCTAAAATCTTCATAATTTCAACACCACTTTTTGAGTCCAAATTCCCGGTTGGTTCATCCGCTAAAATGATAGATGGATCATTTACCAAAGCTCTGGCAATGGCTACACGCTGTCGTTGGCCTCCGGAAAGTTCATTAGGTTTATGATGCATCCGTTCTTCCAATCCAACTGCAATTAGAGCTTTTTTAGCTTTTTCAACCCGATCATTTTTGGGGATGTTTGCATAAATAAGTGGAACTTCCACATTGCGAAGGGCAGTGGCTTTGGGGAGTAAATTAAACGTTTGAAATACAAACCCTATTTTTCGGTTCCGAATAGAAGCCAATTGATTATCATCCATTTCATGGACGAGTTCTCCTTCAAATTCATAAATGCCTTCCGTTGGAGAATCTAAACAACCGATCATGTTCATCAGTGTGGATTTTCCGGAACCTGAAGGTCCCATAATGGAAATATATTCATTATGATTTATGGTGAGATCGACACCATCCAATGCACGAACTAATTCACCGCCTACATCATAATGGCGATTAATTTTTTGTAAAGAAATGAGATCAGGCACAACGATAATAATTCAGTTTAATCACCGGATTTATTTGTCTCGGTTTTGATGTTGAAACCATTTTTTCCGTTCGGTTCATCTTCCTGAGTCTTCACCACTTTATTATGGGATAAATCCTTACTTATAGCTCGGTAACTTCCTGTAACAATTACTTCGCCTTCACCAATGCCGCTGAGGACTTCGTAATGGGTTTCGGAAGAAATCCCCACATGTATGGGTCGGATATGAACGATTTTCTCGTCTTTCCCAATTTTGGTTTTATTCAGGGATTTTTCATCCATATCCGACATGATTCCATCCCTTAGTACACCGCTAGGTTTATTGGCAATAATAAATACCAATTCTTCCATTTTTTTAGCTTTTTGTCTTTTTGAGTCGTTATTTTTGTCTGAATCCTTATTTTTTCCGAACGTCATAAATTCTGATCCTTCAGGGCGCACTGTTAAACTTTGAATTGGAATGGTCAGCACATTATCTTTCTTATCCGTAATGATGTTCGCGGTAGCACTCATTCCGGGACGAATCCCATCCGGCACTTGGATCATTCGAATTTTCACCTCAAAATTGGTAACCTGTTCAGCAGACCCCACTGAAGATGTTTGTGCCATGTGAGCAATTTCGCTGACAACGCCGTAAAAAAGTGTATCTTGAAAAGCGTCTATTTCAATTTCGGTCGTATCGCCTTGAGATACAGATACAACGTCATTTTCGTTTACATCTACAATGACTTCCATTCGATTCAAGTCAGCAATAATCATGAGCACTTCTGCTTGAAACATGCCGCCTACCGCCATTTCGCCCACCTCTTTATTGACCGCGGTTACGATTCCGTCCTGAGGTGAAACTATACGTGCTTTATTTAAATCATCTTCTCGTGATTCCAGACTGGATTTTGCTTGCGCCAATGAACTATTTGCTATTTCATACGATGCTTGCACCGCCTCTAATTCTTGATCTGATGCCAAATTTTGTTCATACATATTTTCTACACGCTTCTTACTGGCTAATTCTTGCTTTAACCGTGCATTGGCCGATCGAACAGAAGAGACGGCCGCATTATAATTTGATAATAATTGTTTTCGATCTAATGTAATTAAGTGTTGCCCCTTTTTGACATAATCACCTTCTTCAGCAGTAATTGAATCAATCCATGCTGAGGAAGTGGCGCTGATTTTCACTTCAGTCTCCGGCTGGATTTTTCCACTTGCATTGACTTTATGAATAATCGTTTGCCTGGTTATTTTTTCCGTTTCCACTTTGATTGCATCATCATCCTTCCTCATCAAACTTATTACAATCAGAATTAAAACTAGCGTACCACCCCCGCCAAAAATGAGCCATTTTTTCTTTTTGGTAAATTTTTTCTTTGTCACTTTATTCTCCTCTAAACTATTGTTTTGGGTCAAGTGTACCCAAAAGTGCTTTTAAATTTGCTTGCTCAATGTATGCGTCATATTTTGAGCGAATTAGGGATGATCTTGCTCGCACCACAGAAGTCTGCGCATCCAATACCTCTAAGATGATTGTGGATCCTTGCGTGTACTTCATTTGAGCAAGTTTTAAATCTTCTTCGGCAGATTCGAGCACCGTTTCATTGATTGGGATAATTTCTTGATAATTATTCAATTGATCCAAAACAGAACTCAGTCGGACAGATAAATCTTGAAGTTGTGTTAAGTATTCAGATTCTTGTTTATTAACAGCAATTTTTGACTTTTGAATTTGACTGTTAATACTATTCCCGGAAAAAAGAGGAATGGAAATTGATAGTCCTACATTAAAGCGGTTTTCATCGTTAAAGTTATTGTTTAATGCGTCTCCAAAATTTTCCGCACTACCGGAATAAGTTGCATTGGCATTAATAGAAGGAAGGCGAGAACCTTTTGAAAGTTTCACGCTCAGTTCCGCACCGGTAATTTGATACTGTTTAGCTTTGATGCTAGGATTAAATTTTTGAATGAGCTCAAATCCAGTTTCATAATCAGGAATGCTATCCATGGGAATTTCTATTTCTTCAACAAAAAAGTCTTGTTCTTTATCATTAAGTCCCATTTCATTTTTTAATGACCGATAGGCATTTTGAAGATTAGCATCATTATTGATCACATCCACTCTGGCTTGGCCAAAACGCACTTCTGCCTTTAATAGATCTGTTTTTTTCTCCGCACCCAGCTCATATTTTTGTGTTGCCAGTGCCAATTGTTGTTGCGAACTCATGAGATTCGACCTTGCCACATCTAACAACTGCAAAGCTTTTAAATAATTAAAATAGGAGGTATGTATATTTCGAATAATATTGGTTTTGATCTGCCGGTCAAATTCTTCGGCAATACGGAAACTGTTTTTGGCCTGACGAATTGTATTCCACCAAACACCTCCATCATAAATATTTTGGGAAAGGGAAATACTGGAAGAAGAACTGGTTTGACTGCTTATGGTTCCTGAAATCAATTCTCCTGTTTCCAAATTATATCCGCCGGCTTGTGGAGGAAATTGAGATTGACTTACACTTCCCGAAAAACGGATTGTGGGTAAAATACCGCTATACGATCCATTTACATCTTGCTTGGCAGATTGTACATCCAATGCAGATGCTTTTAATGCTTCTTTGTTCTTTAACGCAACTTCAATTGCATCGTCAAGAGAATAAGATTGGCTGAACCCAATCGTTATCGGAAACAGAAATATAAAATAATTAAAAATTGTTCTTTTCATTCTTTATCCAATCGTGCCGGACATAACCGATCCAAACTCGGAAAGAAACGCAATAGGAAAAAATGCCGGCTTCGAGTTGATTCTTTTTATGTTGGATTCAAATTTTTCCTCGGGTGTGGTGATTACATGTATTATTACGGCAAACAAGGTGTTTTCTTTCGTTTAAATATATTGACTAAAAATGGAATATAAAGTTATAGACTATTCATAATAATTTTAGTTGTCAATTATTTTATTTTTGATATGGAACATGCTTTTGACCGAAATATTCCCCCGTCATTTTTTTCAATGCGCCCGTAAGTAGTACAATTGAAATCAAATTGGGGAATGTCATTATACCTAGTGCTGCATCTCCAAATGCCCAAATAGTTTCTAGTTCTGCAATTCCGCCAATAAAGACGAACACTACATAAACCCATAGATAAGGCATAATTGCTTTTTCGCCGAAAAGATACACTGCAGACCGATTGCCATAAAATGACCAGGCTATGGCGGTAGAAACCGCGAAAAGGAGGACTGAAATAGTTACAATCTTATCTCCATAATTAAAGAGAAAGCTCAATCCGTCTTTGAATGCAAAAGATGTGAGCAAACTACTGTTTAATAGCTCTCGACCTTGGAAGAATCCTACTTCTAATGCTTGCCTAACTTCTTCGGCAGATGAAGCAGTGATATTTACAAAAAATTCTGTGTGTTTCCATGCTCCGGTAGATATAATTACCAATCCTGTCATAGTGCAAATAATTAGCGTATCGATGAAAGGTCCAAGCATTGCTACGGCACCTTCACGGACGGGGTATTTTGTTTTTGCTGTAGAATGAGCAATTGCCGCCGACCCTTGTCCCGCTTCGTTGGAATACAGTCCGCGCTTTATTCCCCACAGCATCGTCATTAAAATTCCGCCGCCGGTACCGGCTACAGCAGCAGGTGGATTAAAAGCCATAGTAAATATCAACGAAAAGCTTTCGGCTATTACATCTATATTTGAAATAATAATTAGAGATGCAGCTGATACATAAACTAAAGCCATAATGGGAGCCAAAAAACCGGTTACATTTCCAATTCGATTGATGCCGCCAATTATTACCATTCCAACAATCCCAGCCATTACAATGCCGTTAATGAACTGCAATATGGAAACATCAAACCCTGTCCAGATTTCATGTTTCATGGTTAAAAAATGTGCCTGTCCAATCACACCAGATACTTCAGAATAAATTTGATCTGAAACGGTAAAGGACTGAATTGCATTTCCCGTAGCAAAGGAACAAATAACAGCAAACGAAGCAAATGCAACTGCCATCCATCGCCAATTTTTTCCCAATGCATTATCAATGGTGTACATCGGTCCGCCGGCGGTATTTCCCAATGAATCCATTTCTCTATATTTAAGGGACAAGGTGCATTCTGCAAATTTCAATGTGGTACCAAAAAAGGCGGTAATCCACATCCAAAAAAGCGCACCGGGACCACCATAGTAAATAGCCGTTGCGACACCGGCGATATTGCCAATTCCTACTGTCGCTGAAAGTGCAGTGGTGAGTGCTCTAAAATGGTTCAGGTCACCTTCATCGTCTGGATCGTCATAAATCCCGCGGGTAACATTAATCCCATGGCGTAAATAGCGAAGCTGCGGAAAGCCGAGACGGATGGTAGCGTAAACACCTGTTCCCACAAGAGCCAATACCATAAGAGGAACTGCGCGCTGGCTTGGAAATGACCATACGGCATCAAATATGTGAAGCCCAAAAGCGTACATAATAAAAATGATGATTCCGAAGGCGATAAATCCGGCGGTGGAGCGATTCATGAATGGATCCTTTAGTTGGGTGAAAATATGAGGGGGAAGTTTACGAGCAGAAGGGCAGAGGCGCAATTTGGAATTGCAGATAAAGCAGAAGTGTCTTAATCTTGGATTATGGGATTATATCGTAGGATTCCTCTGGTTTTTATAACTTTGTCGATGTGCTTTGGTATAGCTGTCGGGCACGTGCTTGATGTGCCCTTACTGCCGATATGCATCATTTCTTTTCTATCATTTTTATTATTTGCTACTTCTCGAAATATCTGGAGTATTGTCACTTTTTGCATTGCAATATTTTTACTATCATTGGGACATTTTGAAGTAAAAGAAAATCAGCAATACCGAATCATTCAAAGGTTGGATTCTCTTGATGAACAAACTGTGCATTATATTGGATGGGTTCTGGATGTTTACGAAACTGCAAAAGGGAAAAAGATTCGATTGAAAAATATCAATCTTGAGGCTCAGATACCTTTTAATCAATCATTTATTTATGATGTATATGTGCGGGGAATTGAAGGTGTAAACATTGGCGACACTTTGTCTGGAATCGGCGAGTGGCTGGCATTAGAAGAAAAAAGAAATCCGGGAGATTTCGACTTCAGAATGTTTTATCACAGAAAAAATATTTTAGGTAAAATTTTTCAGGATAAATATGGTATTCCTGTTGTGGATTCTCTTTCGGGTATTTCCATCCTGAGAATAATAAAAAATGTTCGAAATGATTTGAATGAAACATTCACAGCCTATATTGGGAAACCTTATGCAGGATTAATGTCTGCGCTCATTACCGGAGAACGAAGCGAGGTTGATCCTGAAATAAAGGAACATTTTATTGCAACCGGTGTGGTGCATGTACTAGCGGTATCCGGGCTTCATGTCGGATATGTGTTGCTTATTCTCATGTTTGCAACAAAACTACTTCGGATTCCTTGGGGTTGGGATCGTTTGGTTATAGGAATAGGATTGGTTCTATTTTGCTTGATTACCGGCGGGAAATCAAGCGTCATCCGTGCTTCACTGATGGCGATGCTGTATTTATTAGCGCCTGTCCTAAACCGTCCCGCGAATATCTGGAATATAATTGCAGCTTCTGCTTTTTGTCTGCTTATGTGGAATCCATATTACCTGTTTGATATGGGATTTCAACTCAGCTTCACAGCCGTTATTTCGATCGTATTTTTCTATAATTATTTCAACCGTGTTCTTCCAGAGCGTTTCCAAGTCTCCAAAATTTCTAATAAAATGATAAAATTTTTCTTGGGATTATTTCTCGTATCCCTGTCAGCGCAAATAGGAACTCTTCCGTTCACTGCTGTATATTTTGGGAAAATTCCTATCATAGCGCTTATCGCTAATATTGCAATTGTACCTCTCATTGGAATTTTGGTCTGCATAGGATTTGTTATTACGCTTTTTGGATGGATTCCGTATGTAGGAGTAGTGTTTGGGCAAGCCGCATATTTCTTTGGGAAAATTATCGATGTTTTGGCGGCAAATTTCGCAGCAGTTGATTATGGTGTAGTCCAAACAGGATATGTTCCATTCCATTTATTATGGGTCTATGGATTGTGTGTAATAGGTTTTATTCTTATCATGGATACATCATTTAGGGGAAAAGGATTCATTTCAATCCTCATTGGTATAAATCTCTATCTGTGGTTTCCTCTTTTTCAAAAACCTGCGATTGATGTGATATTCCTTGATGTGGGACAAGGGGATGCCGCGCTCATTCGATTCCAAAATGGGAGAACAATGCTCATTGATGCCGGACAACGAAACCGCTATCAGGATTCGGGGTCGGAAATGATAATGCCTGTCTTGAATTATTTCAATATAAAGAAATTGGATTGGGCTGTTATGAGTCATCCACACAGCGATCATATTGGTGGATTCATTTCAGTTTTGGAATCCGTTAAAGTGGATTCAATTTGGGACACCCATTTGGAATATGGAACATGGACCTATAATTATATTCTCGAATTAACGAATGAGAAGGAAATAGGATACAGAAAGGTTAAACGTGGAAACACAATCAGTATTGACCGCAATTCATGGGTTCAAATTCTTGCGCCGGACACATCTTTTATTCAACAAGAGACCAATGTCAATAATGCTAGCATCGTAATGAAAATTATGCATGGACAAAATTCATTTTTATTTAACGGTGACCTCGAACATGAAGGAGATGATTTCCTATTGGCATTCGGTTCTGGATTGAAGGCAGATGTATTAAAGGTTGGGCATCACGGTTCCATCACAAGCACCACGAAAGCATTTCTGAATTTAGTGGATCCGGATTGGGCAGTCGTTTCGGTAGGGGAAAAAAATAAATTCAGTCATCCATCACCAGTTGTGATGAAAAGATTGAAAGAGTGCGTTTCTGAAATTCGCCGGACCGACATGCATCAGGCGGTGTGGCTTAAGTCAGATGGAGAAAAAATTTGGGAGGCAGAGTGGAAATAAGTTTAAAAAAACAACATGGCCTTCATCAACGGGACAATTAGGTTCAGAGTAACATTAAATATAATAAGTCACTCACCAGCAATCTGCTGGGTTAAATTATTCATCAGAATTTACAATGGCAATCAACCCAAAACATATCGCAGGTGTAGATGAGGCGGGACGTGGACCTTTGGCAGGACCCGTTGTTGCCGGTGCGGTTATTCTTCAAAAAGATCATGGGATTGTAGGATTAGGTGATTCCAAAAAACTTACTGCAAAGCGAAGAGAAACAGTTTACGAGCACATTATGGAAAAAGCCGAAGATGTGGGAATTGGCATTGTCAGTTCAAAAGAAATTGACAGAACCAATATTTTAGCTGCGACGCACAAAGCGATGAAAATGGCTTTGGGAAAATTGAATCCAAAACCGAAACTTGCTTTAATAGATGGATATCCACTTAAAACACAGATGATTCCCAATAAGGGTATTATTAACGGTGACGGAAAAATTGAATCTATCATGGCGGCTTCAATTGCAGCGAAGGTTACACGGGATAAAATCATGGAACAATACGATATCATATTTCCGGATTATAGATTTGGGAAGCACAAAGGATATGGCACCAAACTCCATATGGAATTACTTTCTCAGGAAAAAGCGTGCCCAATCCATCGGAAGTCATTTGCGCCGGTAAAAGCCAATTTACCGAGAATGAAATGGCTGAAAGAGGAAAAAAGAATTGGTCGGCTTGGTGAACAATTATCTGCACTCTCTATAATGAAGGAAGGATTTGCGATCCTTGAAATGAACCGTACATGCGGACATCATGGTGAATTGGACATTGTTGCACGGAAAAATGATTTACTGTTATTTATTGAAGTAAAGTCAGCAACGAAGGAACAAATGGGAGGTCTGTCCCTTAAAGTTGACGAGCAGAAAAAACAAAAACTACACGACGCTATTCACCATTATATTCAAAAAGAAAACCCAGAATTCAAAGATATTCGGCTTGATGTCAGTACTGTTTTCTTTGGAAAAGGAAAGCCAAAAATTGAGTTTTTCCGTGGAGTGGAATGATTAAGTTTTCGGCTCAAAAAATCCCTTATTGTGACCATTAAAAAATTCATCAGAGAATTCCGTTCCATCGTGATTCTTGTAACAATTGTTCTTCTGTTAAAAGTAACAGTGATGGAATCTTATATCGTTCCCACCGGCAGTATGGAACACACGATTATGACGGGCGACTTTTTAATCGGCAATCGGTTTGTCTATGGAATGCGAACGCCGGACTGGCTTGGAATTATTTGGACCGACATTGGGTTTGACATTCCATATATTCGTTTTCCGGCCTTTCGTAAACCGGAACAAGGAGATGTTATTATTTTTAAATATCCTCGAGATGTGCATCAAAAATATGTTAAGCGATTGGTCGGCGGTCCGGGTGATTTCATTGAAATAAAGTCCAAAAAAGTATACGTTAACAACGAAGAGTTTGTGCTTCCTAAAAATGGCCGATTCCAAATGCCTTTGATGCCAATTGCGTACAGCCAGCCGGATATTTTTCTGTCAAACGGTGCCAATAAAGATCATTATCCCATGATTCGAATCCCCGCAAAGGGAGACAGGATTGCTATCAACGGAGAAACGGATTGGCGGTATTTACTTCCGCTAATGCTGATGGAAGGACATACGGCCGAATTGCTGAATGAAAAGGTACGTTATCGATTTGAATTGTCTGATCCATACGACCTTAGGCGAAGAGGTAAAAAAGAAGCAGTGCTTCGGGAATACAGGGAATTAGATGAAAACGGAACAATATTAAATCCATGGTCTGGCGTTGTGGATGATTCTGATTTCCAATATCTTGTAATTGATGGAAAGCCTGTACAAGAATGGAAGGAATATATTTTAACCGAAAATTATTATTGGGCCATGGGTGATAATCGTGATGACAGTCTTGACAGCCGATATTGGGGTTTTATTCCGCATAGTTACATGCTGGGTGAAGCATTATTTGTTTTCATGTCCCTTAATTTAGATACATGGATTCCAAGATTAAACCGTATCGGAACGGTGATTCGATGATATTTTAGTCTTGCCACTAAGGATGGGGAAAGCGTAGTTTATTTCAACGAGGTAAGGAAAGAATCCATGACATTATTTACACTGCGATCACAAACCGTTTTACACATTCTCTGCACGATATTAATCGGAATGACGCCGATTTTTGCTCAGGATGAAGATTTTGAAGAACCTGCAACTCCAGATTCAATTCAAACTATAGAAACTGAAGAAGCGGGAGAAACATCCGTAGAATCTATCCCGGGAGCAGGAGGATTGGAGATAGGATATAAAGGATATCCTTGGGGAAGCATGATTACATCCATGCCATCATTAGCGTATATGGATTCCGGACGAATTTCAAATGACACTACTGGGATATCCATGAGCGGAAAATTGGGATTAGAGCAAGTTGAGATGGGTTTTTTCTTTGGGTACGGCGGATTTTGGAAAGTAGAAATTGATTATTCTCTGAATCATGACGATGTAGATGAACAGGTAAAGCTTTTTACCAAAATTGAGAAAAACCTAACGGAAGTATATGGTCCGCCAAAAGGAACCAGCCAACTGCTAAATGGTCCGAGTTCCCTGTACACCGATGCAATAAATGTAAAATATTCCCGCGCATTTTATCGTTCATCTTGGAATGTGACGCCGGTAAAGGTTGAACTCATCCTTTCAGGGATTGTTCAAGCGCCAAAAACTGATTTCCCGATAATTGGCACAGAATCTAGTTTTTTGAAACTTGTGTATTATAATCCGGATTATATGCTGGTGAATGAGGGGGACTCAGATTCTGAGCCATTACCGTCTATTTTCGACATTTATTAATTCACCTAATTTGCGCAAATGATTCGGTCAGTTCTTTTCGTTTTTCTTGCACTTAAATTTTCAATGTGCCCCATGCCGCCGATGATGGTGCGCCATTTTCAATTTGCCGGTGAAAAAAGGATTGTATTGGACGAAACGAAAGATGTATTGGAATCCCTTGGATATGATGTAGACGTTTATGCACCGGAAAGCAATTTTCTGGTTACAAAGGCATCACAATTAAAAAGGGACATCCGGCGGTACGATTATGCGCTTGCTGTATACATTACCGATATGGTTCAAATTCACATCATTGCAGAGAAATATGTTTTTAAAAGAGCATCGGAAGCATCGCTGGGAGGCGGAAAAGGCATTACTGAAAAACAAACTTCGGACCGATTGCCATATGAAATCCAGCAAAAGGTATTTTGGCCGATAATTCAGGCATTAAAAGCAAAAGGGATTAATCAGGATACAGAAAAATTTGAAGAAACCTGGGTATCATTGAAACACGAAAAGAAATCCGTTTGGAGGCACGACCTTTCTACTGCAAATTCTCGTCCCGATTTTAAACAGTTAATCGTTTCTTAAAATTTTATTATGGCAATTGATTTCGATAAAGAACAAGGCAGAAAAGATTATTTAACTTCCAAATTGGATGATCTTCTGGACGGAATAAATGATTCCTACTGAAAGGTTCTTCTGGATGAACTCATTAGCAGGCTTGAGTCCACGGTCAAGGATTTTAATGATGAAATCCAATCTCTCACGGATCAATTAAAAGAGAATACAACCCTTAAGCAGGAACTTTTACAGAAGATAATAACGGAGGAATCTGTGCCACCTGATGCTATTCAGAATGAAGCATCTGACTCAGGTGATTCTGAGGAACAAGCACCTCAGGAAATGAGTGAATGGGAACGCCGGTTGGAAACATTGAGCAAAAAGGAAAAATAAACGAATGGGTATAAAGGATAAAATTATTTTCGGTTTATTGGCAGTACTCATAATAGCGGCTGGGTATTACCAATATGTTTCTGATTCTATGCAGTCTCGGATGGTTGTTCTTAATGAGCAAGATCGCAGGCATATTGATATTGTCGATAGGGAATTCAGGGAAGATTTAAGAAAACTGGATTTGAAATTTGAAGGCCGCGGAAAACATTTAAGAAAAGCTCAGGCGGATATTGTAGCCAATACTGAACTCATAATGCATATGGCAGATTCGCTTGCGGAAATGATTGAAAATGTTCAGTGGAATTTAGATGAACATACAAGAACTTCGGATCGTCGATTCCAGGATATGGAACAAGATCATAGAGACCTTCAGGACAGCTTTGACAACTTCAGGCGTAAAACCCAACGGAAATTATCTGATTTGGAACAATCTGCAACGGCGTTTGAGAAACGATTGAAGGAAATGGAAGATCTTCCAATCATCCAAAAAGAGAAAGCGAAAGCAACCAAAAAATAACAGGCTGAATCGTCCATGACTTTATAAGTAGGAAAGGGGCTGAATTAAGCCCCTTTTTTTATGAAATTCACTGAAGAACAAATACAATTAATTAACGATGGCATTGTCGCTTTCAACGATAACAGCTATGAGGATGCGCATGCAATTTGGGAAAACGTCTGGAAAGATTTAAGGGATAGTGATATCCGGAATTGCCTAAAAGCGTTCATCCAGTTATCGGGATCGTATTTAAATTGTCACCTTCAGAAAACAAGCGCCTCACTTTATCTTCTTAATAGAGCAAAAATAAACATAATTAAATATGAATCAGAGTTAAACCTATTCATTGAAAGTAATGCGTTAATATCGGATATTAATGTATTGCTAAAGAAAAAGATAACAGTTAAAGCATTTAATACGTTACAGATAAAAAAAGCGGGGTAGACTTCACAATGACCTCGGAACAAGGTGAAGGTCTACCCCTTCCACATACCAAAGGTACCAAACCAGCACCTTCTACATTAAAGTAAATGTTTAATTAAACAGATGCAAGAATTATTTTATAGGGACAGTGCCGAGGGTCGGGCTCGAACCGACACGGAGCAAGCTCCACTGGTGTTTGAGACCAGCGCGTCTACCAATTCCGCCACCCCGGCATACAATCCAAAATTCTTGTGCAAGAAAATAAGACAGCCTAAAATAATGTCAATCATTTTAAGTAAAAGACTTGTCATAAGCTTGGAATATTTCATTTCAATCATAACTTTAAAGGAAAAAATCATTTTATGAATATTACCATTTTTGGGTGCGGATCATGGGGAGGTGTAATTGCTCAATATCTTCATTCCCAAGGACATCAAGTATCTATTTGGCACCGCAATGGTGAAACATTCGATCATATTGTAAAAACAAGAATGCATCCAAAATTTGAAGCCTTATCATTCCATGAATCTATTTCCATTAAATCCGATTTATCCGTTGGTGAATCTTCTGATACGTTGATTTTTGCCGTTCCCAGTAACGCCATGAGGATTCTTTCCGGTAATCTGAAAAAAATGCTTAAACCACATCAGATTATTGTGAATGTTTCTAAAGGATTGGAAGAACATTCTTTATTACGAATGAGCAGTGTCATTATTGAAGAAATGGACTTGAATTCAGATCGCATCGTAAGCCTCTATGGGCCAAGCCACGCAGAAGAAGTATTGGCTGGAATTCCCACTGCTTTAGTATCTACCTCTACGTCTCATAAGACGGCAAAAACGGTTCAGGAAATTTTTTCATCTGATACACTCCGAGTGTATACCAATACGGATATTATCGGAGTCGAATTGGGAGGTTCTCTTAAAAATGTCATCGCAATCGCTGCAGGTATTTGCGACGGGATTGGTTTTGGAGACAATTCAAAAGCAGCATTGATGGTGCGTGGTTCAAAAGAAATTTCACGATTGGGCGAAGCAATGCAAGCATCCGAAATAACTTTTCATGGTCTAAGCGGTATTGGCGACCTTATCGTTACGTGCCTGAGTAAGCACAGCCGAAACCGGTATGTTGGTGAAGCTATTGGAAGAGGAGAGCCGTTGGAATCGATACTAGATGAAATGGGGATGATTGCCGAAGGTGTCACAACCGCAAAATCAATTATGAGCTTACAAGAAAAATACGGGGTAGATCTCCCCATTTGTTCTGCGGTTTCGGAAGTATTATTTATCGGTAAAGACCCGAAGACCGCTGTAAAGGACCTTATGGCCAGATCTCTTACAAGCGAAGCATAGCTATGAAAGTCTTTTCGTTCTTTTATACTATCATAAATAAGATTTAATTTTGCGGTCTGCCCTTGTAGTTCAATGGATAGAACAAGTCCCTCCTAAGGATTAGATGTAGGTTCGATCCCTGCCAAGGGCACGAAAGGAAAAAAAAATGTTAAAACCGAAGAAAAAGACGTATCATAAAGAATTAAAAAGAGACCCGCTATTAGAAGGCGTGAGTTCACTTCAACAAAACCTTGAAACGCATTCAACGCTGTATTGGAAAGTTGTTGTCGGAATTATTGCTATCGTACTTGTTGGCATTGTTGTTTCAAGAAATATGAATGCTAAATCTGAAGAAGCAATCATCATTTTGAATAGAGCCATGTTGCTCTTTGAACAGGGAGATGTGGAAAATGCTCTATTGGATTTCGAATCAATCAATGATGATTATGGCAATACGGGAAGCGGGAAGCTATCTGCATTTTATCTCGGTCGATTGTATTTCGACCGCGGGGAAATGGATTTGGCTGAATTATTTTTGAAAGAGTATGTCAAAAATCCTGAAGTGATTTTGCTGACAGCAACAGCATATTCCATTCTTGGAAAACTTGCAGAATTTAACGATGATTATTCAGCAGCGATTACGTACTATAAAAATGCGGTCAAAGCCTGCAGCATTGATGCCGACCGAAATCAGCATTCCTTGTCGCTGGCTTCAATCTACATTTTGGATGAGGCATCTTCTGAGGCGCTTGTAATTTTGGATGCAATTATAACGGAAAGCAATCCCAATGATCCAATTCGCGCAAAAGCTGAACGCTTAAAGGGACAATTATAGACAATTAATCTATTAGATATTGCCGTTTGATAACTCGGTAATTCGATATAATTTACGACGTGAAAAGTGGGTTGCGCGACCCACTTTTCGCTTGTATAGAACATGATGATTAAAGAACAAGTCAGTAAATTACTTCCGAAAGGGATTCATCTAATGGATTTGAAAGAGAATCCAAGAGGTAGCTCTGTACGCCTCATAATTGATTCCGATCAAGCAATTGATTTACAAATGACCACGAAAATTGCGAAGATGGTGAATGAGTCTGGCGTGCTTGAATCTGCATTTCCCAAAGGATGCAGCCTTGAAGTTTCCTCGCCGGGTATTACGACTCCACTGACCGAGTCTTTTCAATTTAGAAAACATGTAGGGCGAACATTAAAACTTACAGTAGAGCGAGGCGGCTCACGAGAATACTTTCAGGCAGAATTAGTAAATGCCGACCAAAATGGAATACAGTTTATTTCTGGGAAATCGGATCCGGAATCGCTGAGCTACGCAGACATAATTGAAGCTAAAATTAAAATTACATTTGATTAAACGCGGGGAGGCATCGTGATTAATAGAGAATTGATTGATTTTTTCGCAGACGTTGCGAGGACCAAGAATGTAGAGAGATCTGAGCTTGGTACCATTTTGGAGCAGCTGTTCCTTCATATTATTGAGAAGGAAAGAGGCGAAGCATCAAATGTCAGTGTCATTGTGAATCTAGATAAAGGTGAAATTGAAATATTTGCTGAGAAAGAGATCGTGGACGAAGTAATGGATCCTGTTCTTGAGATTTCGCTAGAAGATGCAAAAAAAATAGAACCAGATTTAGAGATAGGCGATACCTTTGTCGAGGTGATAGAAGCCGAACAGTTCGGCAGACGCTTGGTGCATTCCGCGAAGCAATTTTTTAGTCAGCGCCTGCTGGACATTGAAAAACAGAATATCTATGAGGATTACGCAAACAGGATTGGTGAAATTGTAATCGGTACTGTTCGCCAAGTTCACAGAGATAGAGTATTCGTAAATATTGAGCAGGCGGAACTCATGATGCCGCGAAAAGATCAAATTTCAACGGAACGATATAGAAGGGGTGATACCATTCGCGCATTGATTAAATCCGTTGAGGTGACACCCAAGGGTCCGGAAATCATAGTTTCGCGAAGCGATAACCATTTCCTTTATAAATTATTTGAAATGGAAGTACCTGAAATTGAGGATGGCTTCATTGAGATAACGTCAATAGCAAGGCAACCGGGGGAACGGGCAAAAATCATTGTTAAATCGTCTGATCGCAGGATCGATCCCGTTGGGGCGTGCGTTGGAATGAGAGGCAGCCGAATTCAGGCAATTGTAAGAGAATTGGATAATGAAAAAATCGATATTATCAATTCCAGCGATCAGCCCGAAGTATTGATATCTCGTGCACTTTCGCCAGCAAAACCCATCAAACTTTTTATTGAGGATGAGAGCAAATACTGTGTAGCCATTTTCTATGATGATGATTTGGATATAGCCATCGGACGAGGCGGGGTCAATATTAATCTGGCTTCTAAAGTTACCCAATATAGAATTGATGCATATGGTGAAAACGAATATGAAAAACGCTTAGAAGCTCAAAAAACGGTGTTATCAGATGTTCCAGATTTCCCGGCTAAAGCAGTAAAACTACTCGAAAAAATTAAGGTGTTAACAGTTGGAGAGCTCGATGCAGCTGATGATGAAGTCTTGGCAGACGCATTAAAAGATGACCTTATTGAATCTGTTTATGATTCTGTTGATGCATTCATGAAGGAAGCCGTAAAACCTGACGAAGATGAAATGGAGGAACTTGTCCTTCCTGAAGATCTTTTACCTCCCGATGAACCTGAAAATACGCCAGATGATGCACCAGTTTCTGAAACTAAAATATCTGAAAAAACTGAACCAAAGGAAATACCTGAAGAGGAAACATTGGATGAATCTACTGTGGAAGAATCTGGAGAAGCCGAGGATGAAGTAGCGGATGAATCTCCAGAAAAGGAATCCGCAGAAACTCTCGATGAAGCACAAGTCGAAGAAACAGCATAAAACCATGGCACGCCCTGTTCGAATTTTTCAATTAGCAAAAGAGCTAAATATCTCTCATACGGAAATTGTGTCCTTTTTAAAGGGAAAGGGCATTGAAGTAGGGAGCCACATGTCTCCGGTGGATGAGGATGCTCAAGCGCTCATAATGGCTGAATTTTCCAAAGATAAGGAAAATGTGGACCGCTATCGTAAAGAACAAGTCCGCCGGGAAATTCATGATACTCGCGTTAAAGCAGAACAATTAGCTCACAAAAAAATAAAGTTATTATCTCTGGAAGATCAGCGCGCTTTAGAAAAAGCTGAAAAAGAAAAAGCCGCTGAAAAAGAAAAACAGGTCAAACAGGAAGCGGAGCGGAAAGCGGCTACAGAAAAGGCAGAAAAAGAAAAAGAAGAAAAGAAAAAGGAAGTCGCCCCCAAACCCAAAAGAAAATTGAGAAGAATCGATTTATCCGCAATCGAATCGCAAGTTGGGCAATCGCCGAAAAGACATAAAGATAAAGCAACTGACAAAGAAAAGCCGGCCGCCAAAACCGCTGACCAAAAAGTAAAAGCTACGATGGCGAAAATGCAGTCTAAAACCAAAAAGAAGGTTTATAAAAAAGATAAAGTCAAAGAAGAGCAAGAGACAGAATCAGTATTAACCACCATAGCCATTGCAGAATTTTCCAGTGTGGAAGAATTGGGAAAAATCTTTGATGTATCTTCGAGCGAAATCATCCAAAAATGTATGGCTTTGGGTGTTTTGGCGACGATAAACCAGCGGCTCGACTGGGATGTTATAGAATTACTAGCTGGAGAATACAGTAAGATCGCTGAAAAAATCACGGATGTTGGCGAAGAACTGTATTCTTTTGAAGAATCAGAAGAAGATATAGCGCTGGCTTCAGACCGCGCGCCGGTTGTAACAGTAATGGGACATGTTGATCATGGGAAAACATCCTTACTGGATCATATCAGAGACGCAAATGTTGTGGCCGGTGAGTCCGGAGGAATTACACAGCATATTGGTGCATATAAAGTAGAACTTGAATCTGGAAGTCATATCACCTTTTTAGACACGCCTGGTCATGAAGCCTTTACTGCCATGAGGGCAAGGGGAGCCCAAGTCACAGATATGGTTGTACTGGTTGTCGCCGCAAACGATGGCGTTATGCCACAGACAATTGAATCCATTGATCATGCAAAAGCTGCGGATGTCCCTCTTATTATTGCCATCAATAAAATTGATCTTCCCGATACAGATATTGACCGGGTAAAACGTGAATTATCGGAGCATGAGGTCCTTGTCGAAGACTGGGGCGGAAAAATCCAGGCAATCCCAATTTCGGCAAAATTGGGAGACGGAATGGATGACCTGATGAGCGCCATTATTCTTGAGTCAGAAGTGTTGGAACTCAAAGCGAACAAAGAAACCTTGGCTAAGGGAACCGTTATTGATTCCAGGTTAGATAAAGGGCACGGTGCCATTGCAACTGTTCTTATACAAAAGGGGACGCTAAAAGTAGGCGATCCGTTTATGTGCGCAAGCTATTCCGGTAAAGTACGAGCATTATTAAACGAGCGCGGACAGCGTATTCAGGAAGCGTACCCTTCGGACGCCATACAGGTTCTCGGTTTTGATAAAGTTCCGCAAACTGCTGATATTCTTTCCGTTGTAGAAAACGAACGCGAATTAAAACGAGTATCCTCTGAACGCCAGCGCATAAAACGTGAAATTGATCAGAAGAAAATCGGAACCCAATCTTTAGATGCAATGTCCGCAATGATTAAAAAAGGGTCCATTAAAAACCTTCCTTTAATTATAAAAGGTGATGTTCATGGTTCCATTGAAGCTTTATCGGAAACGTTTGAAAAACTCAATACAGATGAAGTCGTCGTACAAATTATTCATAAAGCAGTAGGAATGATATCTGAGTCAGATGTGCTTTTGGCTGCAGCTTCTCAAGCGGTCATTATAGGATTCAATGTTCAGGTTAGTTCGAATGCAAAATTGCAAGCAACACAGGAAGGTGTCGATATTCGCAATTATTCTATTATCTACAATGCTGTTGAGGAAATCAAGCTTGCCCTTGAGGGATTATTGGAACCGGATGAAATTGAGGAAATTGTCGGAAAAGCCGAAATTCTCACACAATTTAAAATCCCAAAAATAGGAAATATAGCAGGGACGAAGGTTGTGATGGGAATCATCAATCGAGGTGCAAAGGCTCGCGTTCTTCACGATGGGGAAACTATTCATCAAGGAAATGTGACATCACTGAAACGCTTTAAAGATGATGCGAAAGAAGTTAAAGAAGGACTTGAATGCGGTATTGGTGTTGAAGGTGTAAAAACTTTTGAAGAGGGCGATATTATTGAGGTGTTTGAAATTAAAACAGTTAAGAGGACTCTTGAGCAAAATTGAAACAGCAGTTACCTTACAAGCGCACAGACCGAGTTGCGCATCAAATTCAGCAAATATTGGGAGAAATCACTACCCGGCATATTGATCTTTCCCACTTGGGTTTTATTACCTTTTCTCATGTGCAAATCACCCCCGATTTAAAAATAGCATCTGTGTATTATTCAGTGATGGAACCTAAAATAGAATTAAAAATTGTGCATCGTGAAATAAAATCCATGATATCTGTTTTCAGGAAACATCTTGGTCGAGCATTAGAAATAAAATTTACCCCGGAATTGAGATTTTATTATGACGAGACTGCAGAATATTCTCACAGAATAGAATCGCTGTTATCGAAAATTGATATTCCAGACGAAACCGATGATCCTGAATCTGTATAAACCAACCGGATGGACATCTTTTGATGTCGTCAAAAAAGTCCGCGGAATCATCCGTGAAAAAAAAGTTGGGCACGGCGGAACTTTGGACCCATTTGCCGAGGGTGTTTTGATTGTTGGAACAGGCAAAGATACAAAGACTCTTAACGATATCAGTAATCAGTCTAAATCCTATATAGCTACGCTTACATTAGGATTCTCAACTGATACTCTGGATTTGACCGGAAAAACGCTCGAAAAATCCACCGTCCCCGAATTAACTGAGCACAGAATTTCAGATGTATTATCAAGTTTTCTGGGTGAGCAGAAACAGATTCCTCCCATGTACTCTGCAAAAAAGATTAAAGGTGTCAGGTTGTATAAATTGGCCCGAAAAGATATTACCGTAGAACGTGAACCGTCCATTATCACGATTCATTCCCTAGAATTAGTAAAGACTGCGGTACCTGAATTAACCTTTAAAGTAGAATGCAGTAAAGGGACATATGTTAGAGTACTCGGCGATGACATAGCAAAAAAACTTGGAACCCTCGGACATTTATCCTATTTGCAGCGGTCGGGAGTCGGAGACTACACTGTTAAAGACTCTCAAACATTGGAAGCATTTGAAAGCTCATGGAAATCTGCCGCAGCTTAAACGATATTAAACCCCTAATCAATTCGGTTGTAACGATCGGCACATTTGACGGATTACATAGAGGACACCAGGAAGTGATTCGACATGTGGTTTCAACGGCCTCGGCACAGGGGTCCAAGTCTATTGTCGTGACTTTCAATCCGCATCCGCGGCATATTTTAGATCGGGATTCAAACCTGCCACTACTCATCAATATTGAAGATAAATTGATGCTGATTGAAGATTTAGGAATAGACTATACTTTAGTGATTCCGTTTGACAAGAAATTTTCTGCCCGAACAGCTGATGAATTTTTAACAAATGTTATTGTTCAAAATTTTCACCCAAATCGGATTGTTATCGGCTTCGATCATCACTTTGGTAAGGATAGGGAAGGATCGCCTGATTTTCTCGTTCAATATGGTAAAAATAACCAGATTGATGTAAATATTATCGATCCCGTCCATGATCAGGATGTCGTCATTTCCAGTACACACATCAGAAACCTTATTCAAGATGGTTTTGTCCGCAGGGCCTCATTTGAATTAGGATGGGTTTATGGATTTAGGGCGGTTGTTGTGCATGGATCAGGACGAGGGAAAGGGTTAGAATTCCCGACAGCGAATTTCGTTCCTGTGGCGAATCATCAGCTTTTGCCATGCCAAGGAGTCTATTTTACAAGGGGAAGGATTAATGGCAATAATCTATATGGAATGTGTAACTTGGGTGTTCGTCCAACCTTTGATGAGACAGATTTTGTAATGGAAGTGCATTTCTTTGAAAAGTCTATTGGTGATTTATACGAAAAAGAAATAAACATCGAATTTTTAGAACGTATTCGTGACGAGAAAAAATTTAAGGATTCTTCAGAATTGAAAAAACAATTGGAGAAGGATCAACAAGTATGTAAACAATTAATACAAAAGTATCATTAGGAGATAAGATGCCTTTAACGGAAGAAAAGAAAAAGAAAATCATTGAATCATTCGGTGATAATTCAAAAGATACCGGTAGTTCGGAAGTGCAAATTGCCATGCTGACTGCGCGTATCAGAGAGCTAACAGAACATTCAAAATTGCATAAAAAGGATCACCACTCAAGACGTGGATTGGTGACACTGGTCGCAAAGCGGAAAAAGCTGATGAAGTATCTGCGCCGCACAGAACCGGATTCATTTGTGAACGTCGTTAAAAAATTAGAAATAAGAGGATAAAATAATGTTAAAAAAAGAAATGGAATTGGGTGGAAGAACACTCACAATTCAAACAGGAAAAATAGCAAGACAGTCTTCAGGATCTGTAATTGTAACGTATGGTGAAACAAGCGTAATTGTTGCTGTTAATGCTGCAAAGGAAGAACGGGAGGGAATAGACTATTTCCCGCTGCAGGTTGAATACAGAGAACGGCATTACGCCGGAGGAAAAATTCCTGGTGGATTTTTTAAACGGGAAGCACGCCCCTCAGAACATGAAATTCTGACAAGCAGACTTACCGACCGCCCCATACGGCCTTTGTTTCCAAAATCATTTAAGAATGAGACGCAAGTGATTGCTACGGTCCTTTCTAGCGACGGTGAAAATATGGCCGATACGCTTACAGGAATTGGAGCATCCGCCGCCCTGATGATTTCCGATATTCCTTGGAATGGCCCCATTGCGACCGTCCGAGTTGGCAGGAAAAACGATGATTTTATCATCAATCCTACTCGGGAAGATATCGAAGAATCAGACTTGGAAATTATAGTATCCGGAAATGAAAAAACCGTGGTAATGGTAGAAGGAGAAGCCAAGATTATTTCAGAAGAAGATTTTGTGCTCGCTTTAGAATTTGCCCATGGATTTATCAAACAGATTATCAATCTGCAGAACGAAATGCTTAGCGAATGTGATGTCGTAAAGCGGGATATACCTGCAGTAGATGAAAATGAGGAATTGGCAAAAGAAATTAATAGCCGAGCAGGGGATGCGATTGCTGACGCTATTCAGGTGGCGGATAAACTGGATCGTGAAAAAACCCTTGCCAGTATCCATGAAAAGACACTTGCCGACCTTGAGGAAGCTTTCCCTGAGAGTGAACAATTGGTAAAAGATTATATTAACAGCAAAGTGAAAGATGCGTTTCGGGAGAATATCTTGGCAAAGGGAACCCGAAGCGATGGCAGATCTACAACGGATATTCGTCCGATTTCAATTGAAACCGGTTTACTGCCGCGGACTCACGGTTCAGCGTTATTTACAAGAGGAGAAACTCAAGCACTTGCTGTTTTGACCTTAGGAACACCGCGTGACGAACAAATCATCGACAGTATGGATTTAGACTCAAAAAAGAATTTCATGCTGCATTACAATTTCCCGCCGTATTGCGTAGGAGAAACCGGCAGAGTCGGTTTTACCAGCAGAAGAGAAGTGGGACATGGGAATTTGGCAGAACGTGCACTAAAGCAAGTCCTCCCGGATTATGATGATTTTCCCTATACTGTGCGGATTGTTTCTGAAATCATGGAATCCAACGGTTCCTCTTCTATGGCGACTATCTGCGGTGGGTCATTGGCTCTGATGAGCGCCGGCGCAGCAATAAAAGGACATGTAGCCGGAATTGCGATGGGATTGATCACAGATGGTGAACGGAACGCAATTTTAAGTGATATTCTTGGAGCAGAGGATCATCTCGGAGATATGGACTTTAAAGTTGCCGGTACACGCGAAGGTATAACGGCCATTCAGCTTGATATGAAAATTGAGGGTATTTCCTTTGAATTGCTTACAGAAGCCCTTGCGCAGGCAAAAGCTGGCAGAGAGCATATTCTTGACATCATGTATGACACCGTTTCGGAAGCTCAGGAAATGTCTGACTATGCACCAAAAATCCTGTCCGTTCAAATTGCACAAGAAAAAATCGGCGGACTTATTGGTCCCGGCGGCAAAACTATCAAAAAGATCATTGCGGATACTGAATGCGATGTCAATGTAAACGATGAAGGTATTGTCACTGTTGCCAGCCTCGATTTAAAACGCTGTCAGGAAGCCATTGAAATTGTAAAAGCAATAACGATGGAGCCTGAAGTTGGGATGGAATTTGACGGCACCGTCACAAGACTAATGACTTTTGGTGCATTTGTAGAGTTTGCTCCAGGACGCGAAGGTCTTGTTCATATCTCTGAACTCGAATGGCACAGAGTGGACAAAGTTGAAGATGTTGCTAAGACAGGAGATGCAATGCGAATCAAACTCATCAAGGTTGATGATCAAGGCCGGCTTGATTTCAGCCGAAAGGCACTCCTTGAAAAACCGGAAGGTTGGACTCCACCGCCCAAACGAGATGATCGCCGTGGAGGAGGAAACAAACCCTTTCGTAAAAAAAGGTTCTAATCCGTGAAAGATTGGAAATGAATCACGGTTTTTGTTAATCGGTTATCATTTTTGATCTTTCATTCTTTGTGATATCAGGATTATGTCTAAACGCATTTCAATCAATCCAAATCTGATTGAATTGGACTACGCCGTACGAGGGAAAATTCCTCAACGCGCGGCGGAAATGGAAAGGGAAGGCCGTTCAACCATTCCCTGCAACATCGGTAATCCTCAAGCACTTGGTCAAAAACCCATTACCTTTTATAGACAGGTCTTAAGCCTGCTCGAATATCCAACTTTCATTTCCAGGGAACGTACCATCAAAAATCAGATCCAATCTGAAACGGTGCCTATTGAAACTTTTTCCGATACGATTTTAGATTACGCCGATGAATTCCTCGGAGAACTAAAAACCGGAACCGGCGCCTATACCGAAAGCAAAGGGCCACTTTTTATTCGAGAAGCCATTTCCAATTTTATTGATAAAAGAGATGGCGCTGATGTTACTAATGGCCAACTCTCTAACCCGGACAACATCTTTTTAACGAATGGTGCAAGCGATGCAGTGCGGCGCATCCTCGAAATACTCATCACGGATAAAAATGACGGCATTATGATTCCGATCCCTCAATATCCTTTGTATTCTGCTACAATTAAAAGAAGCGGCGGAACGCAGATTAACTATTATCCCGATGAAGATATGGATTGGCTGCTCAATGAAGAAATTTTAGAAGAATCCTTCACAGAAGCCGAAAAATTTGGAATAAATACAAAAGCTATCGTCGTAATCAATCCAGGGAATCCAACCGGATCCATCTTGGATGAAGACAGCATCAACCTTGTATTAGATTTTGCCGAAAAGCATAATCTTGCTGTTATAGCGGATGAAGTGTATCAGGATAATTTGTATGGCGGAAGCTTTACTTCCTTTGCAGCTGCAACTGGGGTGAGGGATATTCTTCTTTTCAGTCTTCATAGCACGTCTAAAGGATTCCACGGCGAATGCGGACATCGGGGAGGATATGTTGAGATTCGGAGTAATCCTGAAGTGACTGATGATGGATTGAAACTATTAGATATATTCCTAAAACAAGCATCCGTAAGTCTTTGCTCAAATACCATAGGCCAATGCCTCACCTATATGATGGTGAATCCGCTACAGAATGAAACAGAAGATTCGTATAAGTATGAAACTGAAAAAGCCGCTATTCTAAACGATTTGAATACTAAAGCTTACATGATAAAATCTGCGTTTAAGGAAATGCTAGGTGTTGAATGTTTTGGGCGAACAGGTGCAATGTACCTATTTCCCAGATTAAATAACATTCCTGCCGGTAAAGACGATTTCGATTATTGCATGGAATTGTTGGAAGCGACAGGATTATGCACAGTGAACGGAGCAGGATTTGGGCAGAAGAATGGAACGCATCATTTACGGATTGCATTTTTGCCGCCGAAAGAAAGTCTGGAAACTGTACTTCCGAAGTGGATCCAATTCAATAATCAATATATTTCTAAATCCTAAACCCACTCAATATATTGAAATCATCCTCAGTATAAATTTCAGTTGTAATAGGTTACTATCCGCATTAATATAAAGTATTAGTTGAAGTAAAATAATCCATGAGCCCCAACTCAATTCCCATTAAGAAACTGTATTATTCTATCGGTGAAGTCAGCAAAATCACTGAATTAAAACAATATGTCCTCAGATATTGGGAAACCGAATTCAAACAACTCAAACCTTCAAAAAACAGGGCCGGCAATCGCATTTATCGTCAGCAGGATATTGATCTAATCCTTGATATTAAAGATTTACTTTATAAACAGAAATTCACGATTGCTGGGGCAAGAGACAAGCTGAAGTCTGATTCCGCAAAACCTTCTCTTGAAAAAACTACTTCTGAAAAAGAAACCGTTACTTCCGACTCAAGTCCAGTTTCTGCAGATACTCTTCTTGCGCTAAAGCATGAACTTGAATCTATTCTTGAGGACCTTCGGAAATAAATTCGGAACGTGGCGCAGTCCGGTAGCGCACTGCAATGGGGTTGCAGGGGTCGCAGGTTCAAATCCTGTCGTTCCGACATTTGTTAACTAATTTTTGTAATTTCTTTAACCTTTTCAATACAATTGTGTCAAATTCGAAACAAATAAACACAAATCCAAAAGGAGTACACCCTTGAAACAAATACTAATAAACACTTTTCTTCCTCTTTTCATTGTCGGTTTGACTGGACTGTCAGCACAAGGTCATGGCGGCCACGGTGGAAATGGTGGACACGGAGGTGGACATGGGAATGGACATGGTGGACATCATCCAACTGTTGACACTTTAACTACGACGGGTACGGCTATTGTTATTAGCGATACCGGTCATTGCTTTATTCATACACGGTATTTTTTGGATTCAGATGGAAATGATACTATTGATTTAGCCTTAAAATTTGGCCCGGAAAGTTATGAACCTGAAAGCGCTGCAGTGCGCCCTTCCAACGGTGATGAAATTTCTGTTACAGGACGAGTTGTTACGCGAAGAGGACATTCTAAAATGAAAGTATGGACTCTCAACGATATGGAATGGGTCAATCCTGACAGCGGCTATGGAGTACATAATGTCGGCGGCTGGGAAGACAATATAGATTCAGTTTCGGTTACCGGTACTATTATTGCTGAATCGGATTCAGTGCATGATAGAACACGGTACTTTCTCGACTCAGACAACGATGCATTAGCAGACTATAGACTCAGGTTACGTTATTGGCTGCACACAGACTCATCAGCAACTGCCCCTGAAGGCGGCGAAAGCGTTTCCATTGAAGGTTGGGCTCTCGACTGCGAAGTAGGAACAGATAAACTTTGGGTAGTATCAATGGAAGGTTACAATGATGAAAATCAGCAATTGGGTACAGAAAATGAAATCTTTGCAACTGAATTCAAGCTTTCCGCAACCAATTACCCCAATCCATTTAATCCGGCGACGACTATTTCCTATTGGGTTCCTAAAGCCGGGGATGTAAGTGTTACAATATTTGATATGCTCGGCCATGAAATTAAAACACTGGCTGTAGGATTTCATTCATCTGGCACACACCGCGTTTCCTGGAATGCGACCAATACCGTAGGGAAACCGGTTTCCGGCGGGGTATATTTCTATGTGATTCATTCCGGAAATACGACTGTAAAGGAAAAAATGATATTCCTTAAATAATATAGTATTTGATGCAATAAAAGAGCCTCCAGAAATGGGGGCTTTTTTATTTTAAGGATACCTTGTTGTTAACCTAATTTTCATCCACGTCATGAATATATTTTCAGACCCTTCCTTCGTTCAAATATCATTGGTTCTGCTTGTCCTTATCGGGATTGCGGCATATGTAAGGCAATTCAAGGCCATAGCGGGACTCGTCTTCGTTTATGTGGTGTACATTGTTGTAAACGGCACATTTTTCACATACGACCAACCAGGGGGAAATCAAGACTATTCTGAGGTAAGTGGTATTGACAATGTCTCGGTGCATCCAGAAAATTCAAAGGAGTCATCCCGAGAACCATTCATAAAAGTTCAAAGGGAAGAACAGAATCAAAAGATGGTAGAATATCCAAAAGAATCAGTCTCTGGGAAGCTGTCCCAAAAACAGGTTGTACCCGAAAAAGATTCTGTATCAACACTCCTTCAAATCCAAACAATGGTCACGTGTAGCAATGTATTTGTTGAAACACGCACTCCGGAAGAAATTGGAATTGTGTTTCCGGATTCTATAGGAAAGGTGTATTGTTTTACAATGGTTCAAAATCTGGGATCCATTCAGTCGGTCACGCATGAATGGTCATTTGAAGGGAATACAATTTCCATTATTCCAATGGAGATAGGAAGATCTCACTATTGGCGGTCGTGGAGTTATCAAACGATTCAATCTCACAAAACAGGAAATTGGACAGTAACATTTCGAGATAATTTAGGTGATTCCTTGGCGTCTGTACATTTTACTATTGTTAAAGCTGATTCCGACATTTGAAAGTTTTCATGAAACATATTTATTTCCTTTTAATCTTTTTCTGCTCTTGCGGAGATAGGGTCAGCTATTCCGAAATCCCAATTGTGTGGATTCAGGAAGAAAAGTTCAATAAAGAATTATCAGATGGAATGGCGGTGTATTCTGGCACAAACGAGTCTATACCACTCAAAGTATGGTATGGAATAATCGATCGGCCAGATTCATTGTTTGATGTGAGAGGTCTTTTGTCCAATGATGAGGACAAGAGAGAAACTCCAACACAATTTCTGCAACGTACTGGAGCGGAACTTGTCATTAATGCCGGATATTTCAGAATGGATAAAAATCCAACGAACCATGTGGGATTTCTTTATCTATCCAACAAGATGATTGAACGTCCATTTTCTACACTTTTGAGATGGAACAGGCGCTATCGAACTGCGAGAGGTGCATTCGGAATTTCAGAATTAGGCAGGGGAGAAATTGCGTGGTCGTACAGTCGAAATGATTCACTATTTCAGTGGGATGACCCAACGCCAAACGAACCCAATCATCCCGTAAAATCACTGGATTTTACATCAGCAGAATATTGGCCTGTACGCGATGCTGTCCAAGCCGGACCGGTTTTATTGAAAGATGGGAAAATAAATATCACTGCAGATGAAGAATTATTCTTCAATACAAAAATTCCGGACATACATCCGAGGTCTGCAGTCGGAATAGATAATCACGGCAATATAATTCTATGCGTTGTTGACGGAAGGCAAATGGAAAGTAGGGGAGTGGATTTAAATGAGCTTGCTATTATTATGAGAGATATCGGTTGCGTGGATGCTTTAAATCTGGACGGCGGCGGCTCCAGCGCTATGGTTGTAAAAGGAAAACTTATTAACCGACCTGTAGGTATGGTTTCCGAAAGGGAAGTCATGTCCGCAATTGGTGTTTTCTCAAGGGAGTAAATATGAATTGGGTTCGGAAAATATATGACTGGATGCTGCGATGGGCGGACACACCTTATGGTCCGATAGCCCTCTTTTTCTTGGCGCTTGCAGAATCATCCTTTTTTCCAATTCCTCCAGATGCGCTTCTCATTGCGCTTGCACTCGGCGTGCGCACGAAGTCATTCAAATTTGCATTTTTATGTTCTGCCGGATCAGTGATTGGTGCACTCATTGGCTACGGAATCGGGCATTATCTTTGGTGGAATGGACACAGTGATTTTTCTGGTCTTGCAGTATTTTTCTTTGATCATATTCCGGGATTTTCAGAATCTATTTTCTATTCCATTCAATCTAAATTTGAGGCATGGAATTTTTGGATTGTCTTTACAGCCGGGTTCACACCGATACCCTTCAAAGTTTTTACAATTTCAGCCGGTGCTTTTGATGTAAATGTTTGGATGTTTTTAATTGCATCAACCGTCAGCCGATCGGCCCGATTTTTCCTCGTAGGTTGGCTCATCTGGAAATATGGCGATCCGATCAGAGAATTTATTGATAAATATTTTAATCTGATCGCCATTGCATTTACCATTTTACTCATTGGCGGATTTATCCTCATAAAATACCTCATATAAGGCTTCTTACTCGTTAGGGAATACACTTAGATTTGACGTCATTTTCGGGGTGTAGCGCAGCCCGGTTAGCGCGCGTCGTTCGGGACGACGAGGTCGGAGGTTCAAATCCTCTCACCCCGACACAAAAAGTGATAGACGACGAGGTCGTCCCGAGTTTACATCGGGATCACCCCGACACAAAAAGTGATAGACGACGAGGTCGTCCCGAGTTTACATCGGGATCACCCCGACACAAAAAGTGATAGACGACGAGGTCGTCCCGAGTTTACATCGGGATCACCCCGACACAAATAA
>JAAZYX010000015.1 GCA_014239435.1 Fidelibacterota bacterium
ACAATTGTTTACTCATTATGAACTCTTTTTTATCAGATGCTACATATTGATGCAATTTCACAATCCTAACGGCAAAATCTAAACTTTTTTCTTTAACTAAATTTTTCTTCATCCCAAACCCCTTTAACAATTAACAATTAACAATTAACAATTAACAATTTATAATTAAAATCATTCCCACTCTATAGTTCCCGGCGGTTTGGATGTTATGTCATATACTACACGATTTACACCGCGTACCGAATTCACAATTTTATTCGCAATTTTTGATAAGACTTTATCCGGCATACGGTACCAGTCCGCTGTCATTCCGTCTGTGCTGGTAACGGCGCGAATCGCAATCACATCTTCGTAGGTTCGCTGGTCACCCATAACGCCGACTGTCTTCACCGGCAATAAGACTGAAAACGCCTGCCAAATTTCATCGTACAATCCTTCCTCTTTGAGAATAGACATGTACATATTGTCAGCTTCGCGCAAGGTATCCAGCCTGTCTTTTGTAATACTGCCCAAAATTCGCACCGCCAAACCCGGCCCGGGAAAGGGATGCCTTCCAATGAGTGAATCCGGAAGTCCCAACTCTCTGCCGACATCCCGCACTTCGTCTTTAAATAAATCCCTGAGAGGTTCGATCAATTCGAATTTCATATCATCCGGAAGTCCGCCGACATTATGGTGACTTTTAATCACCTCCGCCGCATGTCCGGCACTCGAACCGCTTTCTATGACATCGGGATACAAAGTTCCCTGCGCCAGAAAAGTAAATGTACCCAGCGAATCGGCAATGCGTTCAAAAGATCGAATAAATTGTTCGCCAATAATTTTTCGCTTTTGCTCTGGATCGGTAACGCCCTCCAGCTTTTCCAGAAAAATATTCGATTCGTCGTACGATTCAATTTGAATTCCAAGTCCGTCTTTTAAAGCAGACACGCAGGAAGCTGTTTCATTTTTCCGCATGAGACCGTGGTCAATCAGAACGGAAGTAGATTGATCGCCAATTGCCTTATGCAGGAGCGCCGCAACCACGGATGAATCCACGCCGCCGCTTACACCGCACAACACGTGCGCATCTCCAACTTTTTCCCGAATCAGTGCAACTTGTTCATCCACGATTGTTCCCGGATTCCAAGTCGGATTGCACCCGGATACTTTAAAAAGAAAATTTTGAATAATCTCAAGTCCAAATTCAGTATGTGCCACTTCTGGATGAAATTGAGTGGCGTATAATTTTTCTGCCGGATTGCACATTGCGGCGACAATTCCATTCGAGGACTCTGCTAATTTTTCCCAGCCTTTAGGAATTTCGGCCACACGGTCCATGTGGCTCATCCACACTTGGCTTTCTTCCGGGACAGAATCAAATAAGCTGTTTTTCTGCAAAACATTGACTGTTGCAAAACCATATTCACCCTGTGTTCCCGGCTCTACCGTTCCTTTAAAATGATGCGCCATGAGCTGGAGTCCGTAGCAAATTCCCAAAACGGCAAAATCCGCTGAAAAAATATTCGGATCGTACGCATATGCAGATTCATCAAAAACACTGGATGGGCCTCCGGACAAAATGACCGCCCTCGGCTCTCTCTCTAGGATCTCTGCAAGGGATGCGTTGTGCGGCAGAATTTCTGAAAACACATTTTTCTCTCGAATTCGCCGAGCAATTAATTGGGTGTACTGCGATCCAAAATCAAGGACAACTACACCGTGTTTGTGAGACTTAATCATTCCAAATCCCATTCCTGAAGCGCCTTTAACATGGTGTCATCCGTTAATTCATAACAAATGGGCGTAATACTTACAAAGCCGTCTGCCACCGCCTGCCCATCCATGTTTGGATCTGTATCCGGATCCTCTAAACTTCCGGTCATCCAATAATATATTCTGCCCCTCGGATCTTCCCGCCTTTCAAATCTGTCTTTGAAAAAAACATTTCCCTGTCTTGTAATTTTCAACCCTTTTACATCCGACTCGGATATTCCGGGAATATTCACATTTAGCAGTGTTCCTTTTGGCAATCCTTTTTCCAGTACACGCGTTGCAACTTTTTGTGCGACTTTTTTTGCGTAAGTGAATTCGCCTTTACGTAAAGCATCTAAACTGAAGGCGACGGATGGAATATTCAAAATCGTCCCTTCGGTGGCGGCAGATACCGTTCCGGAATACATCACATTATTCCCCGTATTGGACCCCATATTAATTCCGGATACAATGACATCCGGCGGAGAATCCATCAGCGCCTGAACAGCGATTTTCACGCAATCTGCAGGTGTTCCGTTTACTGCATATCCCTGAAATCCATTCGTCCTGTTTAGGGACTCAATCCGAATGGGATCGGCAATGGTGATGGCATGACCAACTGCGCTTTTTTCGGTATTGGGTGCGGCGACAACAACCGTGCCAAGTGTTTGCATAGCTTCCCATAAGGCGTGAATTCCGGGAGCGTGAATCCCGTCGTCATTGGTTACAAGAATGGTCGGCACTATCAGGCGAGATTGGTTATGAGATTGTTCAGAGTTTGTTTCATGGCACTCCGAGACACAATATGATCAATAAATCCTTTTTCGAGCAAAAATTCAGAGCGCTGGAATCCTTCCGGCAAATCCTCCCCGATGGTTTGCTTAATGACTCTCGGGCCGGCAAACCCGATCAGTGCGCCGGGTTCTGCTAAAATTATATCTCCGAGCATTCCATAACTTGCTGTAACGCCGCCGGTAGTTGGGTCCGTCAAAATTGTGATATACAAACCGCCTTTTTCGGAAAACAGAGCCAATTTGGAACTGATTTTTGCAAGCTGCATCAGCGATATGGCACCTTCCTGCATTCGCGCGCCTCCGGAAGCGCAAATAACAATTAGCGGAATCTGTTTTTCCTGCGCGGCGTGAATTGCGCGGAACAACTTTTCGCCTAAAACCGATCCCATGCTTCCTCCGATAAATTTGAAATTCATGACACCAAGTACAATATTTTGATCGCTTAGTTTTCCATCGTAAATCGAGATAGAATCCTTATCCCCTGCCTTGGCTTCCGCCGCTATTAATTGGTCTTTATATTTCTTATCGGCTTCAAAGTTCAGCGGATCGCTTGCTTTCAATTCAGAAAATAATTCAGTTTCAGTCCCCTCATCTAACAGCAAATCAACATAATATCTAGGCGTTACTCGAAAGTGATGATTGCAGTGGTGGCAGACGGAATCTCGTTTTTGGACTTCTGGAGTGTATAAAATTTCAGAGCAGGATTGGCACTTTACCCACAATTCACCCGGGATATCCTTTTTATCGGTTCCGGTTATTTTTTCATCTTTTCGCTTGAACCAAGCCATCACATATCTTTCGTCATTACCAACGCATCCTCGCCGTCGGGATAGTACTGTTCACGTTCGCCGACCGTTTCGAAACCATAATCCGAGTACAGCTTTATTGCAGGAAGATTCGATTTCCGAACTTCCAGCGAAATATGCGAATCCTTTTCGATAGTTTTAAAAAATGCTTTCATGAGCTCTTGTCCAAATCCCTTATGCTGGTACGGAACATCTACGGCAATATTCAGAATTTGAGCTTCTTTCCCGGTATCCAATGCGAACAAATATCCCGCAATTTCTCCGTCCTCTTTTACAGCCAAATTTACCGAGACACTTTCGTGATAAAGGCATTCGGCTATTTGGTTCCGCGTCCAAGGGTGCCGGAATACGCGTGCTTCGATTGCGGCAAGCGCATCCAAATCTTTGATGGTTATTTCGTGTACTTCAATCATTTTTTTCCACCAGTTTCAAAGGGTGAAATATACTCAGGCACAAGCTGAAATGGTTCATGATTTACCCAATCACTAAAGTTGGCATCCGCTAAGCGTCCGACAGATTCCGCCGAAGGCTGTGTTTCCATACCTTTATCCTCGAGAAAATTTTCGCAGTTCCAATGCAGTAGGTTTTCCCCAGATTGCTTGAGGTCTTTATCAATCGTATCCCATGTTTCAGCGTTAGGTTCATCCATAGGTTTTGGAACGCCGTTCGTCCATTGAATATCCTGCCTAAACATAATATCTCGGTGGGAAAATAATAATGCTGTGGCGGAGTCGGAAGATAAGGCAGCATTTCCCGCGAGTGCCAGCAATGTCGGAACGGGAATCAGCGGAAGTCCGTGGCTAAAGGCCAATCCTTTTGAATAGCTCAGCCCGATTCTCAAACCCGTAAAACTTCCCGGCCCGATCGAAACTGCAATTCCATCCAAATCCGTCAATTTAAAATTTCCATTTTTTTGCACATCCTGAAAAAAGAGCGGTAACAATTCAGCATGCTTTCTTGGAACGGATTCCTCTTTTTTCGCTCTCGTAATTCCATCCACACAATAGGCAACACTGCACACATCGGTAGCCGTTTCTATTGCAAGAAGTTTCATGACGATTTTTTAATCCTTAACTCTCGAACGTCAATTTCATTTTTACAATGCGAAAAATGCAGATACACCGTATCCTCCGGTAACATAGGCTGAATAATATCCGCCCATTCGATAAGGATAACGGCATCTGGATCATTCAAAATAGATTCGCCATCGATATTCAGAAATTCATCCGGACCTTTAAGGCGATAGCAGTCCACGTGATACATTTTTCCTGCCTTACCTTCGTATTCACTCACAAGTTTAAAAGTGGGCGATCCAACAGTTTCATCCACTCCGAACCCTCTTGCAAACCCCTGGGTAAATGTAGTTTTTCCGCTGCCTAGATCACCCATAAGTGCAATGACGGTCCCAGGATAAATGGATTCTGCAAAATATTCAGCAAATTTCTGGGTTTCCGCCGATGATGAAAATCGGTGGGTTTGAGCTGTTGTCATGTTAGGTGAGCGGAGTCAGAGTTGCAAGCGGGACCAGAAGTTCATCCATGGAAATTCCGCCGTGTTGAAAACTGCCTTTTATTTTCTGTTCGTATCGATGCTGCTGGTTGGGATAAAGAAAATAGGCATCATCTTTCGCGATAAGGTAATTCGTCTGGTGCACAAGTTCGGGTAGCCCAAAATCTGCCGGATTTCGAATAACAAGTGCATGCTTTTCATTGCAATTCAGGTTTCGTCCCATTTTATAGCGAATACCGCTGGATGTTTCTTTATCTGCACCAACCAAAACACCTTTACCTACTCGGATGCTGCCGTGGTCACTGGTTATCACCACCGTAAATCCTGCTTCTTTAAGCGTTTTAAGGACTTTCAAAAGCCAGGAATTTTTGAACCATGTTTTTACAGAGCTTCTATACCCGGATTCATCCGGCACCATTTCCTGCAACACTTCCGACTCCGACCTCGCATGAGCCAAAATATCAATAAAATTGACGACAAGTGCTATCAAGTCTGACTCCAGATAATCTCCAACCCGAGACTGATATTTATTTCCTTCGGAAACTTTCCATATTTTTTGATAATGCAGTTTCACATCGGATAAGCCTAGTCTGGATAACTGGTCATTTAAAAAGAGTTCTTCCAACCGGTTAACGCCTTTTTCCTGTTTCATAGCATCAACTTGATCTGGGTATTTTTTACAGAATTTGCTCGGAAGCATCCCGGAAAATATCGCATTTCTACTATAAGGAGTTGCGGATGGAATCAACGCGAGGCTGGGTTCAACATTTATGTCAAATAGAGATCGAAGTTCTGGCATCAGCGTCCGAAAATGATCATGGCGCATGCAGTCCAGCACCAAAAGACATACTTTCTTTCCTTCCTTTAAATTTGGCACAACTGCATTCGGAACAGTATCGTGCACCATTTGAGGATGCGGTTCAGAGGCAATAATGGCCGAATAATTTTCTTCGATGAATTGGACAAATGCCCTGTTAGCCGACTGAATTTGATCCGAAAGAATATTGCCAAGCCCTGTGTCTGAATGCTCATCAAAACTGATTTGCCAATTCACCAGCTTTGTGTGAATATCCCACCAATCTTCAAAAGAAAGCGATTCTGACAAACGGGATTCAATATCCTGAAATTCCTTAAGGTATCCACTGGTGGCTTTTTCTTCCTGAATCTTATGTTTTTCGAGCACCTGTTTGCATGCCATAAACACCTGACTCGGATTCACCGGTTTTATCAAAAATTGTTCCACTTGTTCGGAAATAGCCTCATCCATTAGCCATTCTTCTTCGCTTTTGGTGATCATAACGACCGGAAGCGAAGGGCTGGTTTCTTTAAGACGCCTGAGTGTTTCCATTCCATCCATCCCGGACATAAACTGATCTATCAGCGCTAAGTGGAACGGCTCTTCTTCCGCCAGTGCAATTCCGTCACTGCCGTTTGTTGCCGTTCGAATTTCGTACCCCTTTTCCTCCAAGGCGAGGATATGAGGTTTCAGGTGATCGATTTCATCATCGATCCATAGGATTTTCCCGCGATATTGTTCTGCCATAAGACTGAAAAATTACCGCTTTTCTGATTAGTACAGAAAGGGTTCGTTTTATTCTTCTTTATCCGAATTGTATTTTTCTTTTCCCCTTTCCTCAATTGCAGGATGGAAAATAATCGATATTCAAATTGTTATCATTCTGAATAACAGAAAATCTTGGGAATTTATACTACTACTCTTACCCTCATAATTGTCATTCCGGTGAATGCCGGAATCCAGTAAATAAAGAGGAATAGCATTATAATTGGAATAGAAAATGGAAGTTGGGTGCGGTTGAAGGTATGAATCCTGACTGGGTTGACCTTGCTAAACACTGGTTTGATTAGCGCAACTATTTTATCTGGATTCCGAATCAAGTTCGGAATGACAGCTTGGGTGGTTTCGGAATGACAGCTTGGGTGGATCGAAATGACAGTGGAACTATCGTAGATCATCGAGCAAGGATGCTCGATGCATCCATCCTTTTGTCATTCCGGTGAATGCCGGAATCCAGTTCGAAATAACAGGGAGACAATCAAATTTCCATAACGACTAATCACCTTTTCTGAGCCTTTCCTTTTGTCATTCCGGTGAATACCGGAATCCAGTAAATTTAACAGTAATAAACTATTACGTTTACATACTTGCAAGCAAACAAAACGGAACCCTTTATATTGGCGTCACCAACGACCTAGAGCGAAGAATGTACGAGCATAAAAATAATGTGAAAGAGGGATTCACAAATAAGTATGGAGTTTACATGCTGGTTTATTATGAGGAAACAGATGATGTTTCAGCAGCAATTCATAGAGAAAAACAACTGAAGAATTGGAAAAGGAAATGGAAGCTGGACCTGATTGAAGGAATGAACCCTGATTGGGATGATCTTGCTGCAAAATGGTTTGATTAATGCTTCAGTGTTTTTTTACTGGATTCCGAATCAAGTTCGGAATGACAGCTTGGGTGGTTTCGAATGACAGCTTCGGTGGATCGGAATGACAGCTTGGGTGGTTTGGAATGACAGCTTGGGTGGTTTCGAATGACAGCTTCGGTGGATCGGAATGACAGCTTGGGTGGTTCGGAATGACAGAAAAACTTTGGAATCTATGCTACTACTCTTACCCTCTTATTTGTCATTCCGGTGAATACCGGAATCCAGTTCGAAATAACAGGGAGACAATCAAATTTCCATAAAGACTAATCACCTTTTCTGAGCCTTTCCTTTTGTCATCCCGGTGAATGCCGGAATCCAGTTTGTAATAACAGGTGGAATAACAGCCGGAGGGATTGGTAATTGAATCTACTTCAGCAGAATCATTTTCCGCGTGTCGTGGAAGGACGGAGTGTCCAATCGCAGAAAATACATCCCGGCGGAGGCGGGAATTCCATGCGCATCTTTGCCATTCCAGATAACAGAGCGAAATCCGGCGGGCTGTACACCGTCGGAAATTACGTACACTTCCCTGCCCTGAATGTCGTACACGGTTAAGCGGATGCGGGAATCTTCCGGAAGATCGTACTGAATCGTAGTCGTTGGGTTAAACGGATTCGGGAAATTCTGATGCAGCGCAAATTCAATCGGCAATGGCGGTACGGTGGAAAATTCCGTCTGACCGGAACCCTGTCCCCAGCTTTCGCCGGATCGAGTTCGGAGGTCTGCCTGCCACGAGATGGACGTTTCCATATCCTGAAGCGTCCGGAATTCGATGTTTGCTAAGGCTGACCCAACAGGCAATTCTGTATTGAAATCTGCAAGATTAATTCTGAGAAGTCCCGGTTCAGACGCGTTGGCAAGGACGATCCAATTTCCGATTTGAGACGCGGATGCTTTCTTGAATTCTAATGAATAGGGATCGTATGAAATGAGCACTTCACCTGCGCCAACCTGCAGCAGCGAATCCACATAAATATTGAGATAGAGAGATTCAATATCGTTGCCGAGTTGCTTTTTCGGGAAGGTGGTTTCGATAGAAATCCCGGATTCGCCGGCGGT
>JAAZYX010000020.1 GCA_014239435.1 Fidelibacterota bacterium
GATGGAATTTTGTGAATGCCCGGAAAATATAGTAAAACCAGCCTAAATATATTACTAATCCAACAATCCCGATCTGTGCCGCAACAGATCCTACGGCGCTATCACTCCCCATTAAATATGCATTTTTCCCTTGATCGGTTATACCATATACCCAGCTAAAATACCCACCCGATCCCAATCCAACCCCAAAAGGGTTTAGAATCCCCTGAGTTAATCCTCCCAATAATCCAAGGATATGGCTGTTTGCACTGCTTTTTACGAACAAATACAAAGTCAAAATTCCAACTACATAAATGCCTATACTAATACTATACATAAATGTTTTAATAAACACATTCTTTAGCCTCATTTCTACCCAAAAGAGAAATATTGAAATAAAAACAATCGCTATTGCTGTTTTATTGAAGGTGAGGAATAATGGAATTAATAGCATAAGAAAAATAGTATAACGTTTTATGGCAAACGCTATTGCCGATACAAAACATAGCCAATATCCAACTGCTAAAGGATCGGATGTAAATGAAACAAGTCTTCTAGAAAAAAAACCACCTATATTTGAAAATAAAGTCGCGGGTATTTCAAAGCGGTTTACCTTGGCATAATAAACTGTTCGAATATTAAAAGTATCAAATAATGTTTTATCATCTATTATAAAAAACTCAAATAATCCGAATAGTGCCAATAAAACAGAACAATACATAAACATATGAATAATTTTGTAAAAATTTGATCTTGAGTAAATCAAATACCCGAGTATAAAAGCAATTAATGGCATGGATAAATTTCTTAATGAAGCTGCCTTAGCCGTTGTTGGGTGAGGGGATATTATAAAAAACAAAGAAAAGACCAGAAAAATGAAAATCGTAAAATAAATAATCTTTTGAGAAAGTATCCTTCCAATTTTCCAATTTTGCTTCAACACAAGTGATAAAATAACTAACCCAGAAAGTAAAACTGATTTTGTGGCGATTAAAATTTGAAATGTTAGCCGCGAACTTTCATGATTACCAAAATATCCTATCAAGACATTTTGAATAAAAAATACAATGGTTAAGAATGAAATCGAAAGTAAAGACCAATTATTATGGTGGCGAAGGTAATAAAGTATTCCGACTATTATTGACAATGAAGTTAGGTAAAAAAGAATTTGAAAATTGTCAAAAAGGATAATCGAGAACAATGAAACCCAAAACGTCCCCAGAATTAACAGAAATACAGTTAATTCACTAATTGATTTAGTATTCATTTATTAAATAGACTCAAGTAATCAACTCTCTCAAACACATCAAGTGATCCACCAATAGAGGCGTTAAAAATGTTCCTATTACTTTCTTCATACACTTGTTTTGCATATTCGTAGCATCCAAACATTCTATCCATTTCCGGAGGATGCCATCTTTTACCGGGCCCGAAATATTTAGGATGAAAATGGTTTTCATCTTCAACCGTTGCATTAATGATATTTCCAATAACTTTATCAGAAATTTGATAATTCATATCCATACCAATTAAAAATACATCCGAAAACCCCATATAAAACGCTAGTTGGAAATTCAGATATGTAACCGTTCCTCCCCAGTATGCCACTTTTTGAATGTTTTTACTAAATTTCGGAAAATTTGAATCACCCCATTTCGCATAATATCTAGAAAAATTTATGTTAATTGTGTTTTGATCTTTTTTCAAACAATACCTTAAATCTTCTGGAAAAATTTTAATTATATCTGAAATACTATTTATTTCATTTCTATTATCTTCGGCGGGGAACCGATCTTCAATAACATAGTAAGTAGGCTTAAAATTCATATCTTCAAAGCCTAAGAAGATAGCATTTACACCAAATGTTATTTCATTTTTTAATAATGACAAATCATGTTTCAATAAACTGGGTCCATTCCCAAGAATAAAACACCGTTCACCGTAATGAATGTTTTTTAAGTCTCTAAGTTTTTTCTCATTTTGTGTTAAGGGAAATTCTATAGAGCCCATCCAATGTTTGAATTGAAAAGGGGAATAAAATACTTTGTATATAATTTTTTTTATAGGTGACATTGAAATTTAAAAAATTTATCTAGCAATTTTTCATAGTAGCTAGTTTCATTTCCCTTTAATATTGGTAACATACTATGACAAATATAGTAATAATAATAATGGGCAGTGCTGAGGTATTCATTTCAAAAATCAATAATCTCATATTGAATTTACCATATGAATGAAGGGCTGCAAACCAACAATAAAAGATAATATTACTGATAAACAATCCTAGGGGAAACGCCAAAACACCAAGTTTGGGTAAAAGTAGAATACTTAATAACAGAAAAACTATACTTGTTATGCCATTAGAAATATGCCAAAGAATATGATTCGTTATGGAATACAGCTGCAAATGCATAGCTCCATATCTTTCAAAAATAAATGCTAATCCCATGATGGACCATACCTGCATATTTACGAATTGAGTTGTGCTATTTATCTTATCCAGAAAAGGGTATATAATTATTGATATTAATATGAAACTGATCGTGTAAGTCCAATACGAATACTGCATTCCCCTTTTAGCGAATTCAACCAATTCAGTAATCTTACCTTCTGCGTACAAACTTGCTAACTTGGGGATTTTACTGTAAAAAGGCGCCTGACTCAATTGACTGATAATCTGGATAATTCTAAGAGCTAATAAATAAGATGCAATCTTCCCGGGAATACTAATTTGGGCATATACAAATCCGCTTGCTTCCACCATACCTCTTGCGATAAATACTCCCAAACCGCTTCTCCACACTTTTGGCCATAAAAATATAAGTATCGTTTTATCAACTTTGTTCTCATTAAATGCAACAAAATCTTTCTTGAGTACTTTTTTACACAAGTACCAATTCCTACCAACTCCAATTACTGCCCAGAATTGCATAATCAAAACAAGATTCAATAAGGTTGGATATTTAATGGCGACTAGTGTTGTACTTAAAGATGCCGCAAAGAACATCATAGCTTCCCATCTTCGAAAAAGAGCTATATGGTTTGTTCCCTGTAAATAGGAAGAAAATATATTCCCCCTTATTACAATAGAATTTGTCAGGATAATTACAACCCAGCCAATCCACGCATTTAAAGCGTCCGGAATCAAGCCAATTGGTTTGTTTAATATTATTGATCCAACAATACCAATGATTACAAATGAAATGACCATTATCCTGTTATAAATGAACCTCATTGTTGAAACGATTCGTTTTAAAAGTATTTTATTGGGTGGATTTGCCGTTTTATTTGTTTTGTCCTCAACAACATTTTCAGATTCCTCAAGACTTTTGACACCCGCCATTGCATAAGCGATATTTCTGATAAACGTTACACCAAATCCCATATCAATCAGGTTCATTAGTCCAATAATTGAAATATAAAGGTACCATATCGACATTTGTTCTGCTGAAAACCGCGGTAATAAAAATATAACTGGCAAGGCAAAGGACAAAACTCGTGCCCCGAAACTCGCCCATGTCATTGCGGTATTTGAATTAATTATTTTATATAACAATGCTTTAATCCATGAATAAAAAGTAAATGTCCTCGTTCCCCATTTTTTAGCTTATACCAATTAAAGTTAATAACATAGCCTGGTCCAAGTCCCATTATCACTTGAAACGGAATTAAACAAAGTTCAAATATCGCTATATAACCAAAATCAGGAAGAGTTAAATACCGAGTTGTAATGGGTAAAGTCATAAATGGAATAAACCTCGATATAACTGAAGGCAGGGAATAAATCAGAAAAAAATTTGCGACAAGCTTTTTCAATATTTATCGAAGTATTATAGTATTAGAGTTAATTCGAGAGTTAATAAAAGAGCAAATATTTACTCAAGCCGAATATTCTGCTTCCCCAATTATAAGGTCACAGATCAATAGCAGCCAAATCTGGTGGGTATTTTCCACAATATTGTAGGCCTTGCTATCTACCCAAAAATTAAGTACACCTTCCTGCTTAAGGGAATTATTTGGATGAAAACCGGTAAATGTCACAACGGTTAACCCTCGAGTCTTTGCAATTTTTGCAGTATTAATCATATTTTTTGAACTACCGCTGGAACTTATGAGTATGACCAAATCACCTTTATCACCATAAAATTCTATAGCTTTTGCCACCCAATTTTCATAGCCATAATCATTGGCAAAACAGGTAATCAGATCTGCCTCATTAAAATTTACTGTTCGAATACCTCCCTGCTTGGTAAAGTCCACAGCCACATGGCTCGCCATGGCAGCGCTCCCGCCATTCCCGGCTATGATTACTTTTTTACCATTCTCTTTTATTTTCAACAGTATTTCTTTCATTTTTATTAACTCATGAGAAACATCTGTTTCAAATAGTGACTTTTTATATCGACTTAAATAGCCTTCTATAAATTCTAAATCATTCACTTGTTGATCCCCTTTTTCCTAAATGTATAAATTTTATCAATAATCTTCATGAGTTTAAGAGCGTCCGACGAATTACCAATTTTAACTTTACTATCGGAACCGATTACTGAAAAGAATTCTATTGCCTCGGATTTCCAAGATTCATTGGTATGATATATGGTTTCTTCTTCATCTTCCCAAGTCGCTTCCGGAGCTACACTACGGTTCTTTGTAATCGTGAGAATTTCGTCGCCATACGAATTAGATGACGTTTTTAAACCATTTAAAATTAAGTAGCCTTTTTCAAGAAAAACTTCCAGAGAAAACAAGTGACGCCATTGAGTCATAGTTGAATGCAAGGATGCTGCAAGACCCGTATGAGAATTTTCCAAGGTGGCAAACACATTATCCTCAACATTCAAATTCCAATATAGATTTGACACGGACGCATGGACAGTATCAAAGTCACCACCGAGATACAAAAAAAGATCAATCATATGAATTCCTTGATCGATTAAAATACCACCACCGGCATATTTTCTTTTTGCTCTCCAATTATCATAGTATTTTTCATCAACACTTTTTCCATATCGTCCCCTCATCCAAAGTACTTTACCAAATTCTCTTTCATCAATAAGTTTTTTCATTTTTTTTATGCTATCATGATGTCGATGATTAAAGCCATACATCAATACTTTATTGGATTCTTTTTCAACTGTTTGTATTTCTAGCACATCATTTGCTGTAAAAGCCGGTGGTTTTTCACAAAATACGTTTTTACCTGCTTTTAAACATTGAATCGTCAAAGGTTTATTAAGATAATTTGGCGTACAGATAAACACAGCATGAATATCAGAATTTTCTATAATCTGATCAGGGGATTGTGCTTTGGGGCATCCAATCTTAATTTCGGCAGGGTCATAAATAGAAATAACTTGAACACCATCTATTGCATCTGCAACTTGATGACGAATTTTTCCCATTTTCCCATATCCGATAATTCCAACTTTAATCATTGCTTAACTCACTCATTAAACTAATAAGCGCTTTTCGACAGCCTAAAAGAAAGGAATCCGTATAACCGGCTATGTGGGGGGACATATAGAACTTATCAGGATGAAACTTTTTTAATTTTCCAATATATGGTTATTGCAAAAACACATCAAAAGCCGCACGCAAGCGCCCTGAACTAATTTCTGCAAACAAGGCAGCTTCATCAACAATAGATCCTCTGGCGGTATTGACCAAAATAGCACCATCTTTCATAGCGGCAAGCTTTTCCCCGTTAAAGAAAGCTTCATTTTCATCTACTTTGGGAATATGAAGAGTGATACAGTCTGCTTGACTAATTAATTCATTTAAATCTGATTCTTTATTATGAAGAATATCAAACGTAACTACTCTCATGAAGGGCTGCATATATTGAACAACTCGCTGACCAATATTACCTTTTCCGATTATCAGCAGAGTTTTCGCTGTTAATGAAGGCCGATCATATTTGTACCAGAGATCAATCGCGCCGACATAGTTATAGAGCATCCGAAATATCAAACTACATGTAAAAGAAGCTGTTTCATCAAATATCATGTTAATTGTCTCCTGGGAAGGATACCTGACCAGGATTCCTTTTTCAGCAGCTATCATTTCGGGTACGTTATCTTTTCCGATACCGGCGCGGAAAATTCCTTTCAAATTAGGAAATTCCAGCAAATCAATGGGTTTACTGCCCAACAAAGCAATTTCTGCTTTTTCCTTGTGTTCGGTAAATGAGAGGCCTTCATCGTACCCATCAAGAGTAGCGGTGTTTTTCCATATATTCATTTTAGGGATTTACCAAAATATTGTGAGCAAAATGATAAAATTATTGATTTAAAATAAGGGATTTCAGTTTAATTCTTGATTGAAATATTCACGCAACCAATTGTGTAATTGATCATTGTTTTTGACCGGCGTTTTGAAAACTTTCCCATATCCCTTGCATAAGATTAACCGAAGTTCTCGGCCTACATTTTTCTTGTCTTTGGCCAAAACTTCGCGAAATTGGTAAACATCCAAATGCTTGATGTCATATCCTTGCCAAATCTGTTGCAACAGTTCTCTAATATCTTTCTGAATTTGAGATTTAAGAAACCCCATTTTTACAGAAACAAAATTTGCCATATCCATCCCGAAACTCACAGCTATGCCGTGCGGGACAGCGTAATCCGTAAGGGACTCAATGGCATGGCCAAAGGAATGACCATAATTAAATACCTGTCGTTCTTTGCGGTCAAACTCATCAATTTCGATATAGTTTTTTTTGATTTCCAAGCTTCTGGAAATCATATTAGCCAAAACTGTTTTATCTTTCAACGCAAACGCATAATCTTTTTTGTATTTCTTAAAATCCTCTTCACTAGATACCACAAAATAATGGCTCATTTCACCTAGTCCAGATCGCAAATCTGCGGTGGATAAGGTGTCCAGAAAATTAAGATCGATATAGATCCTGCTTGGCGGGTAGAAGCCGCCTACCTGGTTCTTGTATTCACCAAAATTGATGGATGTCTTGCTACCTATACAGCTGTCTCCCTGGGCCAACAATGTGGTGGGGAAAAAGATCCACATCACACCACGGTACATAATAGATGCGGTAAAGGCGGTTATATCCTGGGTAATCCCGCCTCCAATACCAATGAGCCTGTGGTTCTTGCGGAATCCGCTTTCTATCAGTTCGTTTATGATGGGAATAATGCCTTCATAACTTTTCTGTTTTTCATGGGATTCAATATCAATGAGCAAATTGTTTTTCGGAATAGCAGTGGATATTAGGGGATAAAGCTCTTTGATTTTCTGATCCATGATAACAACATCCCCATCCCTGATTTCATTTTTTAAAATGGCATAGGAATCGGTAATGAAGTTCACTTCATAATCATGTACAATTGATTTTACCTGAAAATCAAGCACTGGTAAAACCCCCATCTACTATGATGTTTTGACCGGTGATATAGGTGTTATGATCGCTGGATAAAAAAATGACCGTTTTGGCAATTTCTTTTGCATCGGCCAGTCGCTTTTTCGGAATGGTATTCAATAGTTTTTCTATTTCCTTTTCACCGAGAATTCTTCGTGTGAGTTCTGTATCTACAAAGCCTGGGGAAACAGTATTGACTAGTATATTATAAGGCGCAAGATCAAGGGCAACTGCCTTGGTAAACCCAACCAAACCCCATTTAGTTGCGGAATAGACAGCCCGCTTGGCTTTGGAAACAACCCCGAAAATAGAAGCGATGTTAACCATTCTTCCATAGCCTTGATTATGCATGATTTTAGAAACTGCACGGGTGAGCAAAAAGGGGGCCCGCAGATTTACATTGTTAATCCAGTCCCAGTCACCTTCTGAGACATCTTTGATTGAATCAATTTTATTAACACCGGCATTGTTGATAAGAACATCAATCCTGTCTCGTTTATCTATATGTCCCAGAAATTTTTGAATGGACTCATTCGAAGTAAAATCAAGATGGATATAATCCGTTTTCTTTCCTTTCGATTCCTGGTTCAAACTTTCAAGGTCACTAGTGTTGGTGCCGGTAGCAATAATTTGAGCATTACACTCCTGAAATAATTGCACAATTGCAGCACCAATACCCCCAGCACCGCCGGTAACAATTACAGTTTTGTTTGTAAAATCAATTTTCATTATTTAGTGTATGCAAGCACCGTGCAAGCTGCTCCGTCTGAATTCTCAAAGCTAGAGAATATTTCAGGACCAATAATCTGGCCGTCATCCAATTTGCCGGATAGATCTATTAGTTCAACCAGGTCAAATTGCCAGTAGGTAGCCGGATAATCATTTAAAGTTTTTCCATCGGGGTTAAAATGATAAGGAAAATCAATATGGGTACCGCTGTGGTTAGGAAATGCTAGATTGATGGTATTGCAATTATCGCCTTTAATCATTTCTTTATCTGGGGAAAAATGTATTTCTTTGCCGTTTCCATAAAGCAGCGTTTCGTTTGATATATAATATGAAAGGTATTTTATCACGCTTTATAAAGTTCAGCCATCGCCTGATCTAATAAATACATTGTATCTCTGTTAATGGCAATCCGTTTTTTAATAGATGATTCTTTCGGCATTGCCAATAGTTTTAACCCCAAACAATCCAATGAACTCAAGTCACAAGCGGCCAAAGTTCTTTTTATCTCTTTGAAACTCATGAGACTTTCGGGTTCAAAATATTTATAGTCTGAAAAAAGTGCGGGTGGCATATGCAGGTCTGACCAAGGGCCATAAAGATTATTGTTATTGGCAGTTGTGCCAGAAAACATAATGCCACCTAATACATTGTTTTGGACTGTATATTTTATGTGTTTTAATGGTCCATCTGCATTCCTATGTTCAATCACAGATCTACCCCAATTTATAACGATGGCAATATTTGATCCACATATATCATTGGTTTGAGTGATAGCATTAATCTCATCTGAAAGAGATAAAAACCCTTTTTGCGGGCTGGAATTTTCTTTAGTGTACGCATCACAATGTTCAACCAAAATTTTTGTATTCCCCCATTCCCAAGACGCCAACTCCAATAATGAAGTTCTAAAGATATCTATATTAGCATATTTCTCCTTATAGTTTTGGTAGGGTGATGAAGAAATATAAACAGCAATTACACTTTTATTGCCAAAATGGTTTTTCAAATTGTTTATGCAATTAAATGCTGTTCTGTAGAAGTGAATTGCTTTTCTACGACTATTATCATCTATTGATGCCAAACCAAAGCGAGGATTAGTCTCAAGGGATTTCATTGTACCTGGAACACAAGTGAGAACATTTTCCCAATTTGAATCAAGGTTTGATAAAAGCCATTGGTCATCAAAGGGGTGCAAACTTTCTCCCCAAAATGGTAATTCAAGACCTCTAATTGAAGGTAATTTTTTTAACAAATTAAAATAAACTAGTTCAGAATTTTCATCCCAACTAAACAAGTTAGGTGAAGTCGCATATGCGCCTACAATATAGCGACTAGGAAGATTGTCATTAACCATTTAAAAATTGACCTCCAGAAACATCAATACCAGATCCTGTAATATATTTATTTTCTTTGCTTATTAAAAATTCAATAGCTCTGGCGGTGTCAAAAGGTTCTGCCAATTTTTTTAACGGCAGTTCTTCATTTAGTTTTTTTATTCTATCAATGCCTAAATTTTCTTTAAGCATAGGTGTCAGTGTCATACTGGGAAAAACAGAGTTAATAAAAACACCATATTCAACCCATTCAGAGGCAAGCTGTTTTACCAGACCAGATAATGCTGCTTTGCTGATCGTATACTCAACACCTGAAAACTGACTGAAACTTCTTGCAGCAATTGAATTAACAACGGCAACCCTCCCCTTTGTTTCCTTCAGACTTGGAAAGAAATATTTTAATACACGAAGAAGTCCTGTTACATTTGTATCAATAATATCATACCAGATTTTTTCATCAAAATTTTCAATTGACATTGGGGAAGTTGTAATCCCTGTTGAAAAAACAATACCATTTAAATCCCCATAATTATTTTGAACTTCATTATAAAGATCATTTACTGACTGATCTGATTTAATGTCTACTTGTAATGAATTTAGTTGATGTGATTTAAAATCTCTTCTTCCACAAACAATTACTTCATAGTTTTTATTAAATAAATAATTTGCCGTTTCAAGCCCTATTCCAGAAGTTCCTCCAATTATTAGAACTAAATTATTCATAATGATTCTCCAGGATAAACATGTTCAACATCTGAACGGCTTACAGCAAGACGAATGGCAATTTCATTTCCTATTGCAGTTATTTTATGTCTCTTTCCTTTTTCAATAAAAACAAAATTACCTTTTTTTACGATTGTTTTTTCACCTTCAATACTCCATTCCCATTCGCCTTTTAGTATATACCACCATTCATTCCAATTAGGATGAAAATGAAGCCGATTGCCTTCTCCTGGCATTTGAGCTATTAGGGTTGCACTATTATTTTCAGTATTTACTAACCTATGACACCAAGATAAATTATCGCCATATTTCTTTAACAATTGATCTATGTCAACCAATGGTTCGTTCTCATGGTCAAAATAACTTTTATATACTCCATCTTTTTTTAATATTTCAGGGACTTCAACCTCAACATGATTTTTTATTTCATTATAATATTCAGGCTCTTTGAATTCAGTTAGCGAATGCATTTTTATAGCAACTTCGGCTAGTTTAAAATCCTCTTCATTATCAATGTCAATTGTTGATAATCCTTTAATTGGGAAGTAACCAATTTTTCCTTTCCCTCCATGGTAAGCAAACCCCAATTTGTCCATATTGTCTATAAAATTTGAATATTTCCAACCCATTAAAACAGTAGCATAAGTTCCTATAGGATACATATCCTGCGAAGATATATGTGGTTCTAAAATTTTAAAATTAATTGGTTTATTTTTATATATTCCCGCTATCTGGTGTTCAGCTGTTGATACTAAAGTATCAAAATCATTATCTACCATATAATTAACAAAATCTTTTATTTCTCCTACTGAAATAAGGGGGGATGTAGGTAAAATCTGAATGAGAATATTGCCATCAGTATTTTTTATAAAATCAAGAGCAAACTGATCATTATTTGCTGAATCAGTTGAAAATTTTTCAGGTCTTTTGTAAAAATTTGCACCATAATATTTTGCAATTTCAGAAAAAATGTCTGCTTCAGAATTAACATATACTTGATCGAAAACTCCTGATTTTACTGCTGTCTCAATGCTATAACTGATCAATGGCCTACCATTTATTAAGCGCAGATTCTTTTTAAACACACGCTGACTGCCTAGACGAGCTGGGATCATCGCTATTATTTTCATTTAATTAGGTCCATTATTATTTAAATTATCAAACAATGATCGCCATTCAGTTTTCCATTGATTACTTGTTTTGATATAATGAGATTTAAAATTGTCTAAGCACACTATTCTAAAGGGTTCATTTATACAATCCTTTTTGACAAGACATGATTCAATATTATTAGACATTTCTCTTCCATTATTATTAAAAATACCTGAATGGAAAAGTTTATTTATTTTTTCTTTAGCTTCAGGTTGACAACGTATGAAATTATCATTCCATAATGCAACAGAAATGCAACTTATAGGAATATTTCTACTGAAATTCATACTTCCATCCAACGGATCAATAATCCAAAAGCAATCTGAATTTTTTGTAAAAGACAATGAATTTTTAGATTCTTCAGATAAAAAATCGTATGGATATTTCTCCTTTAAAAATGATGTTAGTTTTTGATTGATATCCAAATCAGTTGAAAGTTTAATATCTTTTTCATTTTCTGATATGACTATTACTTCTTTTTTTGAAATTTCATCTCCTAAGTTTTTTAATTTAATTATTAATGGTTGAAAATTATTTTCCATGATTTCTCTCAATACCCCAAATATATAGCGAATGTTTCAAATCAAGCCGTTTATCTAATTTTTCAAGATCCGATTGTTTTAAAACAAGCGTTCGGATTTTGCGGTCAATCAATTTTTCCGTTTTGGCCGTAACCTCTTTCAACTTATCCTCATCTATATCCCCTACCAAAACCAAATCAATCAATCCTGAATCCTTCCCTTTCGCATAATCACCAATTACATAGGCAGCCTGCACATCCCCAAGTTTTGCGATCAATTCTTCTGCCAGTGTATCAATACCGATGTATTTTTTAACCACGCTCTGAATATCCTTGAAAAAGGAATGCGTCGTATTGGCATGGTACATCACCGTTCTGCCGTTGCTGCCCTTTTCAAGCAGTTTGGCATCTGTCAGGCGATTTAATTCTACGCGAATGGCATTGGTGGATTCACCAAACTCGGTTGCAAGTTCACGCAGATAGGCGCGGGTTTCCGGATTGAGGAAAAACTTCAGTAGAAGTTTGATCCTTGTTTTGGATGTGATTAATGTTTCAAGCATTGGATTATTAACGAGTAATATTTCTACTCGATATATACTACATAATTATGCTGATAAGTATCAAGATATTTTATTCGTATCGTAAAATTTCCATTTTGTCTAGATGTAAGAAGATCTTCCAAGAAAATTCAGAATATTCTCTCTAATAACAGTGTGGATTTAATATCGGAACTTCGTTCTATCTCTGTAGTCGAGGGTTCTTCTTCAACTTCGGCACGTTTACAAGAATGAAAAATGATTAATTCCCAAGCAAAACTATTTTTTTGCAACTACTCTTATGAGTACCGGATTATCATCACCTACCACAGAGAGATTATTAGATTCGGTTACTTCAATTAAAGAAAACCCTGCCTTAATTAATTGATCTCTCAGGGTGTCTAATTTAATAAAATGTCGTAAATGGCCGTCTTCATATACAAATGTATTTTTATCTATTTTTGTGCCTATACCACTAGAACATAATGGATCATTGATTGATCTAGTCTCAACTAAAAATAATCCCCCTTCATGTAAAGAATCGAAACACCATTTCAAAATGGTATTAACCTTTTCTTTAATTATCGTATGAAAAGTAAAGCGCGAATAAATCGTGGAGAACGGTTCGTTAAATTGATTTTTTTTAAAGTTCGTAAAATCTGCATTAAGAAATTGTAATCGATTCTTCAGGATAGACTTGACTCGCTTAGTATTATTTTGCAAAACGACATTTGAAATATCGGTTGCAATAACAGATATATTATTTTTTGCAAAAAAAAATGAATCCCGCCCATCACCACACCCCAGTTCCAATAAAAGCGAACCTTCTTTAATAAACTGTAAACAATACTCAGCAAAGCTTGACTGAACCGAACCTGAGCTCACATTCTTATAATATTCATCCCAATATTTGATTACATCCCCTGATTGCACTATTGATTTATTATTTTCTGTCATGATTCTCTTTTTTTAATTATTCGTAATCCTTTTTCAGCAAAAAACCTGCATAATGATGCATTAAGCAGCATATTCTATATTTGCGATATGTGTCAAGGGTATCGCATTCACTTTTTCATGTAAAGCAAATTCGTGATCTCCCGCATGTACTACATATAATTTCTCTAATCCAAGATTGATTATACTATTTTTCATAGAGTGTGTCATTTTCGGTGATGTTGTTCTTTTAATTTCAAATCCAATGGGTTTCCCATCTATAAAAACTAACAAATCCAGCTCTGCACCCGTATAGGTTGCCCAAAAATAAGCATTATCCGGTTCTATTTTCAAATGATGCAAAATTTCGCTCAAAACAAACCCTTCCCAAGAAGCGCCAATTTTGGGATGCTTTTCAAGATCAGATAAGGATCCAATGCTAAGTAATCCATGTAAAATTCCGGAATCTTTAATATACACTTTTGGTGCTTTCACCTGCCGTTTGCTCATATTTTGGTACCAGGGTTTTAACTGCAAAACTACCAATGCGTCTGTGAGCAAATCTACGTACCGTTTTACGGAGGCGTGGGACATGCTAAATGCTCTCCCCAATTCACTTCCATTCCATATTTGCCCATGATAATGAGCAAGCATATTCCAAAAACGGTGTAAGGTAATCGCGGGAATGTTGAAACCTAATTGTGGAATATCTCTTTCCAAAAACGTACGTATAAAATCTTTTCTCCATGTAATACTCGCTTTTTCAGAGGATGCCAGAAAAGATCTTGGAAATCCGCCTCGTATCCATAATTGCGACTCATTTTTTACATCAACTTCATCCAGTGTAAACCCATTTAAGGTATAATACGATATTCTTCCGGCTAAACTTTCTGAACTTTGTTTTAATAATTTGGGAGACGCTGAACCTAAAATAAGAAATTGTATTGCATTGTCTTCCCGATCAACCAACACACGCAATAAAGGGAATAAATCAGGTTTCCTTTGTATTTCATCAATGATTACTAACCCTGTTAAATCTTTCAAAGCCAGTTTCGGTTCATTTAACCGTGCTAAATCTTCGGGATCTTCACAATCAAACCTATGAACCGGTGACTTTACTAATTTTTCAATTTCATGGGTCATTGTTGTTTTCCCTACTTGCCTTGCGCCCACGATGGCCACAATGGGATTGTGTTTCAATCTGCTCATGATTTGAGAAATATGGGCTGTTCTTTGTATTAACATATCCCCATTATACCTTGAATATTGTAACTATGCTATTCAATTTTCAATTAGTTCCGAAGAAATGAAAGGAAATTATTAAAGACCACTTATTAAGTAATCCACTATTCACATCCGTATTTAATCGCCATTTAGAGATACTTATCTTTTCTCAGCACAAAGATGATTTCCCGGTTATAGTCTGCTTAGGATTGGGGTGCAACACGTTCATTTGGCCAGATTCCGAAAAATCTGATTTAAATCAATTTTTTAAATTCGGCTATTGATAAACCCGAATCTTTCACAATTCCTGCCATGGTGTATGCATTAATTGGATTGGCTCTAGGTAAAGTAATAATTCTTACGCCATCTGTCATGATAATGTGTTTCCCCTGCCTAAGAACCCTGAATCCGGTTTTTTTCAGTGCTTTAACTGCTCGCTGGTGATTAATTCCAGGTAGTTTTGGCAAAATTATTTATACGGGTATTTCTACAAGGCGAGTGGTTTCCCCTTTTGAAATTTCCTCCGCTGCGGTTAGATATTCGCGTATTGCCTCCCGAATATTTTTAAGCGCTTCCTCTTCTGAATCACCTTGAGACCAGCAGCCGGGTAATCCCGGGCACCACACAGAAAATCCTTCATCTGTTTCTTTTATTTTTACTTTGTATTGCATGTTTAAAGTTATGCTAAACGAAACCCATTGGAAATAGATTCGATTTTTGATAATTGGGGGAATTATTCTTAAAAGCCAAATCTAGAGATACATCTCTTTTTTCAGCTCTGCAATTATTTTTTCAACAATTTCCGCCGGTTCTTCCTCTACCGAACTTTGTACAATCTCCGCTGTTTCTGGCACCTCATACGGATCGCTGATTCCGGTAAATTCCTTCAATGTTCCTGCGCGCGCCATGGCATAAAGCCCTTTTGCATCTCGAGACTCACACACTTCCAGCGATGTATTCACGTGCACTTCAATATATCCGCCCAGAGGTTCAATAAGTTCCCGATTAAACCTGCGGTCGGCTTCGTAAGGTGCGATCGGCGCGCAAATGGCAATGCCGCCATTCTTCGTGATTTCACTCGCTACAAATCCAATCCTCCGAACATTTATTGAACGATCCTTTTTAGAAAAACCGAGCTCGCTGGAAAGATGAGTTCTTACAATATCGCCGTCCAATAGGGTAACCGGCCGTCTGCCGTCTTCCAAAAGTTTTACCATCAACGCATTGGCTAAGGTGGATTTCCCTGATCCTGAAAGACCCGTAAAAAATACCGTGAATCCGCGCTTATTCTGTTTTGGTTTTGTTATTCTAAGTTCTGTAACTACCTCTGGGAAAGAAAACCATTCGGGTATTTCAGCGCCGTCACGCAACATCTGCCGGAGTTCACTCCCGGAAATCGTCTTAGCATCCACGCCTTCCGGAATTTCATCTACGGGGAAGTATTTATTCTCTTTTTCAGCATACACCATCATTTTGAATGGTACCATCTGTATTCCGATTTCTGGTTCATATTTTTGCAGCAATTCCTGAGCATCGTACGGACCGTAAAACGGTTTTCCGTCTGGTCCATTTCCGGGGCTTGCATGATCCCTGCCGACAATAAAATGGGTGCAGCCATAATTTTTCCTGATGAGGGCATGCCATAGAGCTTCCCGCGGCCCGGCCATTCGCATGGCAAGCGGCAAGAGACTCAGCATTGCGGAATCTTTGGAGAATCGCGGCATGGCTGCTTTGTAGCAGCGGACTCGGGTGTAATGGTCCACATCTCCCGGCTTTGTCATGCCGACCACCGGATGAATCAGAATTCCAGCATCAAGATTCTTGGCGGCATTCATATTCATTTCAATGTGTGCACGGTGAAGAGGATTTCGAGTCTGGAAAGCAACAATCTTTTTCCACTTCAACATATCAAATTCGCGTTTCAATTCGTTAGGAGTGTGGCGGAATTCGCTGAAATCATAATGGCGGGGTATCTCTATTTTTTCGAGCGTTCCGCCTAAATAAACAGGCAAACCTTCATTCATAAGATAATTCACACCGGGGTGCGTTGTGTCTTCCGTACCAAAAACGGCCTGCGCTTCTACTGTTTTATCCGGTTCCCACATACTTTCAACTGTAAGAATCGCCAAAGCAAAATATTCATGGTCCCTAAGAACTATTCTGTCTCCTTCGGAAATTGATGCAGCATATTCATTCGTAACATCCAACGTAATTGGTATCGGCCAAATACTACCATTTTTGAGGCGCATATCTGACAAAACGCTTTTATAATCATCTTGGTTTAAAAACCCGCTAAGAGGTGCAAAACCGCTATTTAAAATCAATTCCAAGTCGCAGATCTGCCTTGGGGTTAGTTGCCAAGAAGGCAGGTGTAGTGCTTCTTGTTTCAATGTTTTTGTATTTATCACGAAGGGCAAAAAGGGGAAAGGGACATCATATTTTTTATTATTAAATCGCCGCCTTGAAAAAATTCAACAGTAGGATCAAAACATCCTTTGGACCAGAATGAATTACTGTCTGAGTTCGCCAGTTGGCGGACGAGTTTAATTCATTCCCGAAGGATATTGAAAATCCGGTGAATTTTTTCACCGAGGGTGCTTCTTTTGGTACTTTTCTTACGCTAAGAAAAGTACGATACCGGTTATGTTTCATCGTCAGTCTTTGTTGATTCGTACCAGTTCCTGACAAAGGCCAGAACAACACCCATCCCAATCCCTAAAAATCCGGCCAAAATAACGCTCAGAGTGCGCTTCGGGCTGCTTCTCTCAATCGGCGCTTCGGGCGGATCCAGCACATAAACAACGGTGGCCTCCTCAACCTCTTGAATCTTCGCTAATTCATGCTCTTGCTTAAGGGTTATAAAAATACCTTTTTGAACTTCCACTTCCCGTTGGAAACGCTCTTGTTCGAGCAAAAGAGACGGAGAAAGAATCTGCCGGTTTTGCTCGCGGAAATTATTCAAATTATCCTCTGCCGATTCTAAGTCTGTTTTTACTTCAGCCATTCTGTCTTCGATAAATTGCCTTTTTTCACCTACTCGCGATGTTTTGAATTCCTGCTGATGTTTGTCAAGTTCCAGAATAAGGGAAGCATTGATATCTGCAGCCAGCTGGGGTTCAAAAGCTTCAACGCTCAGTGTAATAATCGACGATTGTCTGTCCGTTGCAACCGCTATCATATCTTCTTTAATAATTTCTATTGCCATCTTTTCTAATGTATCAGGGCCAAATTCGGGATCCCCATCACCATAAGTGATTATTTTCAACAGGGTTTGAGCTGGGCCGTATTTTTCCGTATCGAATTTCTGATTTAATAATTTTCTCGCCAATGTTCTGCTTTGGATTATTTCAGGATACACAAATGTCGGTGAAGCATTATCATCCGTAGGAATGTTTATCCCGAACTGAGACGCCATGGCCCGAAGGTTCGAGACAGTACTGCTTCCGCTGCTTGAGGGCAAAATTGTTGCTGTGGAAGTAAAAACCGGTTCTGCAATAAACAGAACATAAATGATAGTGATAATGCACGTAACCGTGGGGACGCTTAGGATAAACCGAATGTTGGATTTTAAGACAGCAATAATTTCAGTAAGGGAAATTTCATCTTCCTCGGGAAATGCTGCGTAGGGATTATAGACCGGCGGAGCGCCTTGAGTATCCTGCGGAGATGCCGATAATTCAGAAACGGCCTCAGGTTTAACCGAGGAATCGTCTTTTACCGCTAGAACATATTTAAACGGAACCTGATTACGCGCCTTCCAATTGCTGACGGTTTGGGGACTTACATCAAGTTCCCGCGCAATATCAGCAAGATTAAAGAGGCCTCTTTTTTCTTGAACTAATTGGAGAAAATCGTCGAAATTCATTGGTTGGGCGAGGGGTGATGGGTGATGCGTGATGGGTGGATATGGAATATTATCATTTGGATTGTTTCGATTTTATGTGCTGTATTAATCCAAGAAGCATTCGTCGAATTTCCACAACTTTTTCCAGTCATCTAAATCCTTCTGAGTTTCTACGCTCATTTCTATTCACTCTTCACAATCTTATCCACCCGAAGATTGAATTACAAAAAATATAGTGGCCAGGGATGCTGTGATGGATGCGATTTCTTTTAGCAATTCCGTCTTATCCAAAGGTGCTACTTTTTCCTGTTGCTTAACATTGATAACACACCCTTCTTTTATAGCGGGATCAAAAAACCATCCGGGTTCTTTTACTTCGCCATTAGGATAAATAACCATGATTTCATCCGTGTTTGCATCTTCGGTATAGCCTCCAGCCATTTCTATGTAGTGTTTCATAGAAAACCCCCGTACGTACTCAATGTATCCGCCAATCATCACTTCTCCCGTTACAAGAATTGTTCCGGGTTTTCTCGGAACAAGGACAGTATCTCCCGGGAATAATGTTACTCGATTATCTTCCCATATAACTATTTTGGAATTCCTGTTAATGTTAATGCCATCCCTAAATCCACGAGACGTCAGCCCGCCGGACATGATAATAAGATTTTCCAGAGTAATATTATCCTTATCTAATGCGTAAGTACCGGGAAGCAGAACCTCTCCCTTGATTGTGATTGTTTCCGGTTCATCATACAGTGGATTTCTGTGAATAATAATTTGATCAAGATTCTGTAAATAAACGGGTAAGGCGTTCCTACGGGTAATATTTTCAATATTGAAAGGAACCGTTATGGTATAATCGCTGTGTTCAGTACGTCGAATTATTTTCCCTTTTTCATACATAGTTTTAAGATAATGGTGGTCTTCGATGCCCCCCGCTAAACGTAGCGCTTCAATCAAGGAAAGAGAATCAGAAAAATAATATTTTCCGGGGTTTTTCACCTGTCCGATTATTTCTATGCTCTTTTCAACATGCTTTAAAGGCATTAATCGTATTTCATCGCCATCCTGAATAGTAACATTATGTGAAGTTGTGTATTCAATATAAAACATTTCGTTTGCACTGTCGTCGCTAACACGGATATCAACAGGAATAGTTCTTTTTAATTCTATTTGATTTCCGGCAAAACGAGTCCCTCCACCGGAATAGGAAATTAAGTCGGCTATGGTTTCTCCTTGTTTCCCCTCATAAATCATTGGACGGTGCACTGATCCGCTAATAGTAATATGCGTTCTCCTGATAGGTATATGGACTATATCACCGTCTTTTAATTTAATATCTTCAGATAAATCACCGTTCATAAGGAAAGAATAAAGGTCTAATTCTGAGGTATTACTGTCTCTTTTCCGCTGAATAGATCTCAATGACCCTGTTGTATCTATTCCACCGACCTGCATTAATCCCGTTAAAACATTCGAAAACGGATGCACGGCATGTATCCCCGGATTAACAACTTCACCGACGAAATGAACGTTTATCGCCTTTAAACTACCAAGGGACAAATCCATGAATGATGCTGGATTTTTTCCTTTAAGTGTGGAGTAAACCCTCTCAAACTGTTTTTTCAGGTACTGTTCTCCGCTTTCAAGCGATTTCCCTGTTAAGTTAAGTAAACCGACTTTATCTACGTATATGGTGCCGCTGCGGTTGATTACATGTGTACTCCGCAATTGCGTTTCACCCCATAAAGAAATAATTAATTCATCACCTGGTCCTAAAATATAATGGGCTGGCGCTGGTAGATTATCAAAAAATGTTACATTTTCACGTCCTGTAAAAAAATCATACCCGTAGTACCGTGACTCTTGTTGACGGTTTACAGGAGCTTTTAGTATTTCCGGAGCAGGAAGTTCTGTTGGTATATTTTCTGGAACCGGTTTGCTTATTTCGGATTGTTTCAACACTTCATTGTATCGATCTTTCATTTCCTGAATATCCCGTAGACTTTGCCCGTTTGCAGGCAAATACAATAAAATGAGGATAATTACACATATTGTTGGTATTTGTTTATTCATACATGTTCCTTGGCGACGGATATTTCCTATATTTTCAATAATATGTTTATTAATGTGAATATAAATTAAGTCTATTATTCTAAGAAAAAACAAACATTTTTTATTCAGAATGCAATTGGGTTTCTTGTCTTTTATATTTGTGTAGCTTGTTAACACAATAATATAATTATTAAGTGTATATTAAATAAACCGTTCATACAATGAAATCTAAACTAAAACCGGGTTTGGCAAAAAAGTGTGGATGAAAAAAGTAAACGACCATAAAAATAAATCTTAACTTTCCGTAAGTTCAGGGCCCACCAACCAGCCTCTCTGCGATCGGGGTTGGCGGGTAGCTCAACACTAACTTAATGTATTCCTACCGCGCCGACTCATTTACCCAACCCTCATAGAGGCTGTTGGGTAATCCGTTTAAACTATGATACATTATGTTTATATCCTTCAATCATTACATAACGATTGGCACTACGTTGGAATGTCTTCTAATGTCTCAAGGCGCATTGAGGTCCATAATAATGAAAACGTAAATTCCACAAAACATTATGCGCCATTTAAATTGATTCTTGTTGAGGAATTTCCTGATAGAATTTCTGCGCGAAGGCGTGAAAAGTATTACAAAACAGGATTTGGCAAAAAAGTGTGGATGAAAAAAGTAAACGACCATAAAAATAAATCTTAACTTTCCGTAAGTTCAGGGCCCATAGCTCAACGGTTAGAGCGCCGGACTCATAATCCGTCGGTTCCAGGTTCGAATCCTGGTGGGCCCACTATTTGCAACCATTAAGGTCGCTAAACCACACTCAATACTGATATAGAAGGAAACCAATGAAAAAATTAGCAATCATTTCTCTTTTTTGGGGCATTACCCTCAATGGGCAAGATGTTTCAGCCTTTGCCGGGTCATTGTCATTCAATTATTCAGGTTTGGGTGGGACAGGGACTTTCTCTGCTGATTTTGAAGAAGATACCACTACCGGGGCCGGCGCCACCATTTTATCCAATGAAGATACTACTTTTTTGATGATTACCGCGTTCATTGCCGATGGCGATTCTTCTGTAGATATGTTCATGATGCTGCTGAGAGATACAACCGGTGCAGGTTTTTCAGATGATAATGTTGGAATTTTCAATCCGCTTGACCCTTTTCCATCTGTAATTCTGATGGAGGATATTGATTCTGCTTTCGCGGAAAGTTTTTTAGATATCTTGCCTGATTCCGCAGATATTGCCGATTCAGATTCTACTGAATTATTCACTGACAGCCTTTTTGCTGAAATTATCGGGCTTTTAATCTCAAACGCATACGTGAATGTCAGCGGCGCCATTTCATTTACATCTTCAGACTCAGACTCCGTAGCCGGATCTTTTAATGCCCTTCTTACACCTACCAATCCGTTCTATGCCAAAACGATCACTAACGGACAATTTTCTCTTTATCCGGTAGAAATTCCGATGGATCTTGCCGTTGATACTGGACCCATGATTATCCCACAGCAAATTGAAATTCGTTCCGTTTCGCCCAATCCTTTTAATCCGTCTGCGGAAATAACTTTTTCTACTGACAAAAATTCGTTCATCACTCTGGATATTTTTGATATATCCGGCGCCCATGTGCAAAGTTTAACAAATGGTACATATCGGCCCGGTACATATTCAATTGTTTGGCATCCCGGAAACCAATCAGCCGGAGTGTATTTTGTTGTACTTTCCTCTCCTTCAGGAATTGCTACTCGGAAACTGATTTATTTAAAATAAGTTAGATTTCCAAAGTAGCATACTGCTGCCAAAACCGTACAGCTTCTGCCCATTCTTCGGATGAATAATATGCTTTTGTCCCACCGATCATTTCCAGTTGGTTTCTCATCATTGTCACCGGTCCCATCGGAAGATTATCAATCCCTTCTGGAAGCGCATGTATGCTAATCAATTCCCAATCCATTTCAGTTGTCTGTTCATTGTTTTCCGCTAAAACATCGTGGCGGTAAAGGATTAGTTCTACTTTACCCGTTGCAATCGGCTCTCCGTCAGAAGCGCGGATTTGAATATAGGGTTCTTCATTTTCCCTTCGGCAAACTATGTTAGCGGCAAGATTTGAATTTTCATCAATTTTTACAAAAGGACAGATGAAATTTTCATTGTATTCAATTGGTAGAGATACAATTCGAACACCGACCCTATAGCCTTCTTTGAAATTCCGGCTGTTTAGCCGTTTCTCAGCCAGAGACGCAATCTCTTCAAAGGTCATGCTGGATGAATATGTTTTGCCGGAGCCTTTTATTTGCCGGCGGACAAATTCATTTACGCCGACTGAATCATTATTTTGATTCATAGTTCCCTTTCATTTTACTCTAGATGCAATTCACAAAAATCGATTAAGTAATAACTTTGCAGAAAACTTATGAAAGTAGCTGTAATAAAATTGATGATTGTATTATACAAATATAATCCCAATTCAATCAATTTTCGTTTAACATGCTTGTCTTATATCCAAAAAATAAAATATATCCATAACACGCTAAGAGCAGCCAAAGTGCCATTTTAAATCCTGAAACATCTGTCAGAAACCCATAGAGAGGCGGAACAATTGCACCTCCGACAATCATGGTACACAAAATTCCGGAAGCTTGTGGTTTGAGATCTCCTACATCTTGAATTGATAACGTAAAAATCGTTGGGAACATGATTGAATTAAAGAGGCCGACTCCCAGAATTGACCACATCGAAAGAAGTCCGATTGAATGCATTGAAGTGAAAACAAGGACTAAGGCTCCTAGGGCAAAAAAGGACAATACTTTCGCCGGCGCAAACTTTTGGGTTAAATAAGATCCAGCAAATCTCCCAACCATTGCCCCGCTCCAGTAAAATGTTATAAATGCGCCTACGATTGCTCTTTTATCTAAAGTAGCCAAATCAGCATTTAGAAATTTTTCGGCCAAATGGGACATCCATGCAGTAGACTGAATAACGGTATGCATATTCATATCAATAAAGTAATTCACCAGATAACTTCCGATGGCAACTTCCGCACCCACATACACTAAAATTCCAAAGGATCCCATCAACAGAACCTTATTTTTTAACACTTTAGCATAACTTCCATTTGAATTATTCGCTATAAGGTTTGGCAATTGCACAAAAGAAAAAATGATAGCTAAAAGAAAGATGAATGCAGTAATAACCAAAAACGGATTTTGCACAGCAGATGCTTCATTCATGTAGTAATTGGTTTTTCCGGCTTCAGTTAATAGATCAATTTCTGCCGAACTTTTAACGGTGTCACTTAGGATGAAAACTGCTCCAATGATCGGCGCAATAGCAGTCCCCAATGCATTAAACCCCTGGGCTAAATTAAGACGGCTCGACGCTCCTTTTTCATCCCCCAATACCGCAACGTAAGGATTCGCGGCAACTTGAAGGATAGTCATGCCGCCCGCTAAAATAAAATAGGCGGCTAAAAAAATATTGAACTGTCGGAAATCGGCAGCCGGATAAAATAAAAAACACCCCAAAGCCATGGTTAGCAAACCCAATCGAATGCCATTTTTATATCCTATTTTGGATAAGATTGATCCGGCCGGAATCGAGAATAAAAAATAGGCCATGAAAAATGCAAATTGTACTAATCCTGCTTGAAAATAGGTTAGCGTAAACAATTCCTTTATTCTTGGGATGAGCGAATCCACCAAGACAGTAATAAAGCCCCATAGAAAAAAGAGAGAGACTAATGCTATAAAGGGGATGAGGTATTTTTGCTTTGCCACGGATTATATTATTTGATCGTGATCTCGTCTGTGAAAATCCATGCAGGATTTCCAGCGCCCGGGTGCCATTTTGGACATGTTTTAATATTTGTTGCTTTTATTCGAATATATCGGATTGGCTTCGGGACAGATCGCGAAAAATGCTTAATTGCGGGCTCAATATCCTTTAGTGAAACGGAGTGTTTATTTATACCAATCGATTCAAAGGTTTCTCCATCTTCGGACACTTCAAATGATACGAATTTGGGAAGCCAAATCCAACTCACCGCATTTTGGAGAAATGTAGCCGTAACGCTCTGAACATCTCGTACTTCTCCTAAGTCCACCGTAGCATTGAAGTCGTCCCCAAACCATCCCTGCCATGCTCCCCACGCATTTTCGTGTCCACGGATGGTATCGAACAATCCTTTCGGGCCTCCGCCGGTGTATTGAGTGTTATAGGGAATAGCGTAATCAATGGACATTGCATAGGGAAGCTTTACAAATGATACGGATTCGATATTACTCGATAATATTCCGATAGTGGATACTGCTTTTACCGCTGCCGATTCCTTCAACATTATCGGATCAATGTATTGCATGGATGATGTGTCTGGATTTGACCCGTCCAATGTATAAAACACAACTGCATTATTATTTGAGGAAGCAATAGACAATTTCATGCTGTCAAGAAAAGCGCGGGACGGAACTGATATTACAGGATTTTTAACATAATCTGCATTCACCAGCGACGGAGGTCTGTGTTCGGCTTCTTTCCCCCATGACTCTTTCGGAGACGATCCCATGTTTAGTTTCAGCGACCCTCCGCCAGTAATGTCGCTGTGGCGGATATAAGAATAGGGATATTTTTTCCCATTCAGCCTTGCAGATTGAATGTAAGAACCCCGGCCTTTAGCAGAAATTGTAAAGGTATCACCATTTTCAAGACGAATTTTTACTGAGTTAAATAGAGGTGAACCTATCGCATACAAATCCTGTCCGGGCGTTACGGGATAAAACCCCATTGCGCTGAAAACATACCAAGATGACATTTGTCCGCAGTCTTCATTTCCGCTTAATCCCGCGCGAGTCGGATTGTAGAGATCATCCATAATTTGTTTGACTCTTTCCTGCGTTTTCCACGGAGCGCCTGCATAATTGTAAAGGTAAGCGAAGTTATGGCTTGGTTCATTCCCATGAGCATATTGACCAATGAGCCCGGTGATATCAGGCTGATTTCTTCCAATCAATTCCGAAGGCGCAGTAAAAAGAGCATCTAGTTTATGTACAAATGCTTCGTCTCCGCCCATAGCCCCAATTAGGCCGTCCATATCATGCGGAGCAAAAAATGTATACTGCCAACTGTTGGCTTCAGTAAAGGTGGCATTTACTTCGCTCGGGTCAAACGGAATATCCCATGTGCTGAATTTTCTGCCTTGCATAAATCCGGTTTTCGGGTTGTATACATTTAAATAATTTTTAGATCGTTTGTAAAATTTTTCTGCCAATTCAGTTTTCCCCAAACCTTCGGCCATTACTGCAATACACCAGTCATCATATGCGTATTCCAGAGTTTTGGACACGGATTCGTTTTCCGATTCAACCGGGATATACCCTCGAGATTTGTATTCATCCAGTCCCTCAGTATTCTCCATTGCGCTTTTGACCATTGCATCCAATGCCTTGTTTTCATCAAAATTGCGCAACCCTTTTATCCACGCATCCACAATGACGGGGATAGAGTGATATCCAATCATAGTTCCCGTTTCGTTTGCCGCCAATTCCCAAACCGGCAGCAATCCGCTCTCATCATATTTAGTCAGCATGGACCGTATGAGGTCCTGCGCAAGTTCAGGTTTAATAAGTGTAAAAAGCGGATGCGTTGCGCGGAAGGTGTCCCAAAGCGAAAAAACAGAATACATTTTAGAATCGAAATTGCTGGTATGGATTTTGAAATCATTCCCTCGGTAACGACCGTCCACATCCATAAATAAATTGGGCGCAATGAAGCTATGGTAAAGTGCCGTATAAAAATTGGTTTTTTCCCCTTCGTTGCCGCCTTCAACTTCTATAGCCGATAACTCCTTTTCCCATGTCAATTGCGCATGTTCTTTAACACCGTCAAAATCCCAGTAATTCCCCAATTCAGCAGACAGATTTTTTCGAGCACCAAATCCGTCTACAGATGAAAGAGCGACTCTGACCAGTATGGGGCGATCTGGAACGGCGCCAAACGAAAGAACTGCCTTAACATTTTCGCCCTTTGCTGTTGCTGCGCCTTCCAAAAGAATGTTATCCTCATAGACTTTTTCTGATCTGAACGGTTGAGAAAACTGCGCGATGAAATAAACTGTCTGGTCCTTTGCCCACCCGGAGGATCTGCGCATTCCGGTAATTTCATTTGGTCCGGAAATGGTAATTACAGACTCCGTAGTTCTGTCTCCCAAACCATGGGTAAGGTCGAATAAAATGTGAGCCGAATCTGATCGTGGAAATGTGTACCGATGGAAACCACATCTTAACGTAGTCGTCATTTCCGCGAGGATGTTATTGTCCTCAAGCATGACACTGTAAAATCCGGGTTCAGCCTTCTCAGAACTATGGTTGAATGCAGACCGATATCCACTTGACGGATTATTTTCTTTCCCGGGATCCAAATGGATTTTTCCCGTCATTGGCATTACCAGAATATCGCCGTAGTCAATACCGCCCGTACCACTTAAATGCGTGTGGCTGAATCCTAAAATAGTCGGATCCGATGAATGGTAGCCGGAGCAGTTGTCCCATCCGTCACTGCGGGTATCCGGACTTAATTGAACCATTCCAAAAGGCAATGTTGCGCCGGGAAATGTGTGGCCGGTGGCGCCCGTTCCAATAAACGGATTTACATAATCTGTAAGGGCTACCGGTTCCTTTTCGCAGGATATGGCCAGCACCGCTACGAATGCGATAAAAAATAAATTACGGATGAGTTGCATCAAATAATGAATGGATCTGGATGTTATCGGAAATATCACTTATAGGATTTTTGGGGTGGAAAGTTACTACGTGTTCCCGACCCGGTGGGAGATCAAAATAGTTCTCAGAAAATTTCCCCTCAACCCCTTCCACGGCCACAGTAACATATTTTGCTAGTTTTTGAGATTGAATTCGAATTTCAAATCTGTTATGAATTTGTTTTACTCTCACGGTGAATTCCGGATTGGAAAATGCCGCATCTTTTAGCGGCACAAATGTAAGAATTCCACGGTCGATGACTCCCTGCGAATTGATGAGAGAAGCTTCGGCAAAAACTGAATCTTTCGAATACCCCAAGCAAAGGGAATCCATATTTACCTCAAAAATAATTCTGTTTGAATTCTTAGGGATCGTTATCTCAATAGTTTTGCGATGGATTTGTGATCCGTCCATCGTTTTAACAGAAAAAATAAACGTGCCGGTGATGGGGGTCAGCAAGTCAGAAATACTGGATACCCTTAGCGAGTCCTCATCAGCCCAAAGTGAAACTATGACATTCTTGAATGATTCTCGGACTGCGAAATGTGCGGGTTTCCATCGCCCCGAATAATCAACCGATGACCATGATACTGTCGGCCACACATCATTGAGCTGCCAATACAAAGATCCCATAGTAACGGGTTTTTTTCTTCGGTGAGATTCAATAGCATTCGTAAGTGCTTCCGCTTGTACAAACTGGCTTAACGAAACAAAAGATTTGAAATCATTCGTATTTTCGAAAAGTTCATTTACGTAAAAAGTGATCATATCAAATCCGTCAAAATTCGGTTCTATCCACGGCATAGCTGACCGTTGCCTGAACGCAAGAGCCGATGTTGTATCTCTCCAGAAAACACGTGTGGAATCCATGGATTGGATTGTGCTGTAAAGTGGAAGCGACTGCATTCCATATTCGCTAAAGAACCGTCCGGAATTTTGATCATATTGGGAAATAGGTTTTTGACCAAACCAGACACTCCAATCGTGCCGATCGCCGGATGTTTCAGTCTCAAGTGTGCCAAATGCCGATGAAGGCGATGAAGACCAGTATGCGGTGCCGGAATCTAATTTTTCAACAATATCCGGAAGCATTTTATGAAACACCTTTTCGTATGTATTCCATAAGTCAAGTGAATCGGCTTTTGATAAACTATAGGTTTCCTGCCATCCCCAATTGAACCAGCCGTTCAGGTTTTCATTGTTTCCGCACCAAATCGCAATGCTCGCATGATCCCGCAGGCGCTTCACATTTTCCTCTGCCTCCAATCGAATGTTTTCCAGATGGGCCTGATCGTTCGGAATCATCATTATGGAAAACATGAAGTCCTGCCATACTAGAATTCCATTCTGATCACAGAGAGCATAAAAATCACTATTTTCATACACGCCGCCACCCCAAACGCGAATCATATTCATATGCGCATCAGCTGCATTTTGAATTACTTCAGGATATTTTTCGGCAGCGCGGGGATTGAAAAAATCAGCTGGAACAACATTGGCGCCTTTCATAAAAACCGGTTCTCCATTAACCTCAAAATAGAACTCGGCACCAACGGAATCTGAGGCGGATTTAAGCTCAATAGTTCGAACGCCTACAGACTCCGAATGGTTTGAAATCACTGTATTCTGTCTGGTAAGCGTTACGTTCATTTTATACAATTTTTGATTTCCGAGACCATTCGGCCACCAGAGGTCAGGGTGGTTTATAGAAAAGGGAAGATGAAAAATGTTTATTCCTTTTTTCAAATCAACTTCAGCCAACGCAGTCGTGCGGATTCCATCCACAAAGAGTTCGAGCGTTCCTTTTTGCGCATAGCCGGATTCAATCTCAACTTCCGCAGTGAATGTTGCTTCGGCATCGCTTTGGGTTTCCTGATGGAAGTACGCGTCAGTAATCCGAGCCCAATCCCAGAGCCGAAGATACACCGGCCGCCAAATCCCCGAAGTCACAAGGCGCGGACTCCAATCCCAGCCATAGTGATATTGCGCTTTCCTCGTAAATACACTGGTTTGTTTTCCGATTTCTGCCGGTTCGTTTGATGCCGGAATCAAATAGGGTGATCCATTCAGCTTTTTTTGTCCGGTTTTTACTGTCGAATGAAAATGAACTCGGATTTCATTCCTGCCCGGCTTCAATACACTTTTTACGCTTGCAGACCAAGATCTGTGCATATTATCAGATGTCATTACCCGAATTCGATTCACATACACATCTGCATAGGTATCCAACCCTTCAAAGACTAATTCAATCTTATCTTTTTGGAGAGCGTCTTTCGTTAAGTCAAATACAGTTTTGTATTCCCAATCCTCCTTTTCAATCCACTGCACATCCTTTTCATTCCTGTGATAAAAGGGGTCTTCAATGATTTCAGCAGACAGCAAATCTGTGTGGACGGTCCCCGGAACTTTGGCAGGATTCCACATTTCTGTATCGACCTGTCGAAATTTCCAGCCATTGTGCAGCAGAATGATTTCTTCCTGGGCGCTTGCAAGCGATGACAGCAGAATCAGACTCTGAATCAGCCATATCTGAAAATGTATGCGCATGGACATCAGATTAGAAATCTGCTAAAGACTGGTAGAAGGTTATTCCGATTGAACGGGGACGTGACTCAAAACCTGATCCAGCGGTATTTCACCTTTTTCTGTAATAATGTGATCCACCAAATCAAGCCGGACGATATCATGCGAATGAGACAGCATCGTAAAATCCAAGCCGCCGTCAGATTCTGGTTCTTTCTTCAAATAAATATTTTGCTCATCGGCGCCTTTCCCCGAGAATTCAAGTGTAAGCGCAAACAGGTAGATCGGCAATTTATGAATATGACATTCGCTCACAATGTTAGAGGTTCCGCTGTCTGCCACAACTTTATCATCTGATGTAATGGCTTGAGCGCCAATAAATAATTTAGTTGCTTCATCAAAATAATGTACAAGATCGTATTCCGGAATTACACGGTATGTAATACCTTCGCGATTCATAGTTTTAATCACCTGCCGTGTTTTTGCGATATCTTGTTTTAGAATCAAGACTTCAAAATTTTTACCCTGTTTTTTTGCTTCAGGAATCAGCGTTTCCACAGCTTCTTCTACAGAGTGGATAATGATGATATCGCCGTCCTCCACAAATTGGGGACCATTTGATTTAAGGTTTTCTAAATCCTCTTTCAATTGGACGGACAATTCAGAAAGAATATTTTTTGCTGTCATTTTGATTTCATTGACGTCGCCGCCAACACCACTTTCCCTCAACTGCATCCTAAAAAGAGGAATCTGATTATCAAGCGGAAACATCCGAGGTCTGCTGTTTAAGATGACTTCAGTTGCTGTGTCAATTTGATCCAACATTTCATCGGGGCCGCACTCCAGTCTATCAATAGCATCGCTCAAACAGCGAAGTGCAATTAAGCTTGCTTTCGAGGATGAAACCACTTCGGCCAAATCTCGGAACAATCCGTCTAAAATCAATTGATCCTTTTCGCTCACAGAGCAATCCACAAGTACAGTGTTAGGTAAATCGACGCAAGAGAGAGCGAAATAAAGGTCACCCATATACCGGTTTTCATAAAATCCATAAAGCTGATATTTACGCCGTGTTTTTTTGCGATTCCCATCGACACGATATTAGCAGATGACCCAATCATCGTAATGTTTCCGCCGAAACAGGCGCCCAGTGCGAGAGCCCACCACAAAATGTTGTTGGGAATTGGATTGGATTCCAGCATCAAATGCACAATCGGAATCATGGTAATAGTAAAGGGGATATTATCCAGGAATCCGGAAGCAATACCTGAAACCCAAAGAACCATTAAAACTGCGATGTAGGGATTATCGCCCACTTTTACAAATACATGATGCGCAATCCATTCTATAGCGCCTTTTTCCTCCAGCACGCCCACCAAAATAAAGAGTCCGGCAAAAAACATGAGCGTGGACCATTCCACTTCTTCAAGCACGTGCTCTACGTCCGCTTTCGAAATAATAAACAAAAGCATCGCCACAGATAGCGCAACCACACCCGGCGCCAATCTTGTGATTGTTTGCGTCATAAAAAGCCCAATGGCAAGAGCCAGACAGATTAACCCTTTCCACATCATACTTTGGTCGATTTTGATATTCAGGAATTCAAACCTGATTTTCTCTAGCAGCAGCTGAACCGTCAGTAATTTTGTAAGGTTGGTATTGATTGGTTTGAATTCTTCCCTGTTGCTAATCCAAAGTGCGAAAAGCACAACAATGAAAACCACAATTACGATTGGGGAAAGATTGATTATAAACTGATTGAAGGTGAGCCCTACTTTTGATCCAATGATGATATTGGGTGGATCGCCGATGAGCGTAGCGGTGCCGCCGACATTTGAAATGAGCGCCTGACTCAGCACATATTTTTTCGGATCCATTCCCATACCGCGGGTGAGTTCAATGATAATGGGAATAATGATAAGCACCGTGGTAACGTTATCCAGGAATGCGGACATCACAGCCGTTACGATTGAAAATAGAACGAGAATTCTAACGGGGCTTCCTTGTGTAACTTCAGCAATTTTAACGGATACAATTGTAAAAAACCCTGATCGACTGAGGATACTGACAATAATCATCATGCCTGTGAGCAGCATGATGGTCTCCATATCAATCAGCTCAACAGCTTCATGCTCGCCAACAATGTGGAGCAAAACGAGCACCGAAACTCCCGAAAGCGCAGCAACTGCTTTGTTTACCAGCTCGAACGTAATTGCCACATAAACAATCAGGAAAACTGCGATCGGAATTAAGACGCTGTCCATCGCTTAATCTGTGATTTCTCTAAGGGTTGGGGCTACTTGGGGACGACCAGTACAGGGCATTTTGCGTGATTCACAATTCCTTCGTCCACGGAATCCATCAAGTTCGATTTAAATGTGCTCATTCGTCTGTGTCCAAGCACAAGCAAATCAATATCCTTTGTTTGTTCCGCGATCAGTTTTGAAATATTCTCACCTTTTATAATTCTTACTTCCACGGTATCGGCAACATCAGCAAAGCCGCACGCCCGAAATCTTTGGCGGATGTCCTCTTCGTCGAGACGCGGCCCAGCGCTATCCATCATCATAGACATTTCGCCTGCGTGCGGATCGTTGACATGAACGGCAATCAGTTTTGCTTCGCTCGCCTTCGAAACTTTGACGGCTTCACCGATTACGTCTGCTTCGTCACCGCGGGCAACGAGCGCTACCATGACGGTGTTATAACTCATTAGAAATTAGGCTATGCCTTGTCGTGCGCAACATCCATGTCGTGTCCACAGCACATGGGTGATTTTATTTTCCCACAGCCGTTCGGGCACTGAGAAATTTGTACTTCACTTCCATCGTCTTTCACGAGAGATGCGTGTTCTAATTCTGAACCGCAGGATGCGCAGATGATTCCTTTTACGCCCATACCGCAGTCACAACATTTATAATCTGCCATAAGATGACTCCTTTTAAGTTAGCTGAATATTTTTATCTTAATCGTTCCGGCGATCGCTTCCGGTTCTACGTTCAGAACCCGATCGCTTGTCTTCATCAACTGCCTGTTCATGGTGCCGGCGTTCTGCATTGTGTCGCCGGTCCGATGGATCATGGCGTCTTTCTTCTTCTGTTTTTTCCTGAACTTCCGGAGTGTCTCCGGCAGACGAACGGGATCGCGATGCAAAACCGATTACAATCAATAACAGTAAAAAAACGATGACAACAATTGTAATTGAATCCATTTAATTTTCCTTTATTAATTATCTTTACCTGTTATTTCAAAAAAACCAGTTTTTGTGTTTGACGATTCTGGCCATTCTGTAAAACTGCGAAATATACTCCCGATGCATGATGTGATGCATCCCATGATATTTCATATTCTCCGGGATTGAAAAAGGTGTTTATAAGTGTTTCCACCCTTCGTCCGGTGATATCATATATTTGTAGAGACGTTGTGTTAAGCGTCGCTACAGGAATACCAAACCGGATAGTGGTAAGAGGGTTAAACGGATTTGGATATGCGGAATACAGCCTAAATTTTTCGGGAATCGATTCAGGATCTGTGGACAACGATGAGCCTTTTACCAAAATCTTGAAAGGACCATTGGATGATGGGATGGTATCCTGTCCCTCTATTGCCGAAACATCCCATGACACAACACCGCTATCCCCGGAAGCAACCCACAGATCATCGTACAAATTGGTAAATGCTAACACAAATGTTGTATCTGAAACAGTTGTATCATGCACAGCGGTATCTAAAACGGATGAACCGGAAAATAAAATATGCTCTGCACTCAAATTATACAAAGCGCCGACAGAAGCGCTCGCGGAAGACTCCCATAAAAATGCGATGGAATCGGTGGATCCGTTGGAGGCAGTGACGACAATCAAAGAATCATTCGGCGGAGAAACGAGATTAAAAGAATCCAGCAATACTGGCGCAATTCCGTCGTAATAGCCTACACCACATAATATACTGTCAGGAGTGTCGTGGTGGCAGTGATCATAATACTGACAGGATTCTGGGTTAAGCGCCTGATCAGAATACAGCCCATCAGAATAATTCCGCCACGCAGGCAGGGACACCCAGCAACCATTACATGTATCTGTGCTCACGCTTGAATCCGATCCCGCGTCCCAATCAAGTGTATCCTCCACCACATAACAAAACCGTCCAACCAATTCAATACAACTTGGTGAGCCAATATTGCCGTCAGAATCTTGGCAGTTGTCGCCATACCAAATAGATGCCTGAACGGATCCGGGACCGGCTTGATTTCCTATCACATCAAAATAAGCATATGCTGAAGCGAAAACCGCAGTTGGGCTAAGCTCCGGCCAGGAGGCGGTTACTTTAAATTTATTGGCATTCATTCCGCCGTATTCCCACGGAAAATACATTCGGGCGCGTTCACCGGGAGGGGATCCATCGCCAGTCGTATCCGATGCTATTACAAAAAGAGATTCCGGATGACAGGGGTTTTGGCTGCCGTCGGCGCACGAATAAATATAAAACTCCGGAACATTCTGGCTTAAAGACGTATTTCTGAAATCATTATCCAAAACTTCGACATCGCCGGATATAACTGAAAATTGTGCAAATGTTATGCTTGAGAGGAAAAGAAGAAAAATGGTTGGCTTGGTTATATTCATACTGAATTCCTGTTCTATTTTAAAAGTATCATTTTTTGTATCTGCTGAAAATTTCCGTGCTTTAATCGGATGAAATACATTCCGCTGCTATGCCGGTTTGCATTCCATACAATTTCGTGTAACCCGGGCGAAACCACACTATTTATCAATGTCGCCACCAATCGGCCGGCAATGTCATAAATGTGCAATTGTAGGGGTAATTCAGGCACGGCACCGACACCAATTTGAAAACGGATCGTGGTTGTATTATTGAACGGGTTTGGATAATTCGGCAAAAGGGCAAACGCATCTGGAATCGACAATTCATCTTCCGTTGACGCTTCCTGCGAAATAATAAAATCTTCCCCTGAACCCGATGATGTCATGTATGATTCATCTTCCAGCGCTTTAAGTCCGAGGGTCGGAAAATCCAAAACAACAGCCCCGGGCGAGGCAGTTGAATCCACCAAAACATTGATTTTCATCAGCAGTGTTGTATCCGCCTGAATTGGAGTGTTCCAATTGGTCATTATGACCATTACGCGTCCATTGAATTCAGTTATAGTCTTCGTCCAACTTCCGGTAACGCGGTCAGAAAAAGTTACCATACCGGTCCACATACCGTCGCCGTTGGTGTCTTCATAGATTTCGGTGCTGTCCCATTCGCTGTTATTATTGGCGTCCGTGTACGGTTCTTCGAACAGCGTAAAAACATTCGGCGTATCCCGCAGGTGCATCAGAATTTTTCCCACCTGAATGGTGTTGCTCATATACACCGGAATAAGTGCTGTTTCTCCGGGAAGAGCGCTTGCTTCTTTTGCGATAATTTTCTGGGTATCTGCCATCACATACACTTCTGTATTTCCAACCGTTATCGCTACCGCAGATCCGGAAGAATCCACAGCATCCGCATCTGAAAGCGTAAGGTCAATGCTTTGCGATACACTTGTTTCAGCGAAAAAATCCAGCAAAAGCAGTGTGTCCTCGCCGGCTGAAACTGTTCCGCCTGTCAGAGAAATTTTGGCCGTGCCGTCACCTTGCTCTTCAAAAGACACCGTCATTCCTTGTGCCCGAGAACTTGCGGTAGCGCCAACAATTTTCAGTTTATCAGGATCGTCCATAATTACACACTCGAAACTTCCCAATTCGAATGTGTTCGTAACCCTGATCACAACTGTGCTGGTATCCCACGCGGTGGCGGTGTCCGCTGAAATAGAAGCCGATGCAACCGATGCTACCTGGCCGGGATCAAAATCTGCCAGCGCAAACGTATCCGAAATGGAAATATTGCTGACGGATATAAATGACGGAAGAAGATCGTGGCTGTGTGAATTTGGATTGGAGTTATCATCAAATGCTGTATTGCTTGTACTTCCGGGGAACGGATCGCCCGTGTCGCCTGAGTTTGAATCATTTTCAAGATCATTATCTCCGTCCGCCTGCTCCAAGGCTACACCAAAATGCGGTTCATTATTATTGACGGAGTTCGAGTTCCAGTTATTAGCGATAACGGTAGAATCCAAATGCCAAATCAGAATTCCGCCTTCGACCAATGTCTGATCAAAACCCTGCTGATTTCGGTGTTCCACCAAAAAATATTCTCCGTCTTCCATCGGATGATTTAATCGGTATGCGACGGCGCTGTTTTCAATTGGAGGAATTTGCACTCCGGTTGTATCAGCCGTAATGGTAACAGGATTAAGCCAGTCAAGCGCATCTTTTGACCACGGAGTCATGTGAGACGGATATTGCGGCGAACTGCCGTTCCCGCCCCAAGCGCCGCCTGCCATTAGTGACCAATTCCCCGCGCCGGACGAACTGCCGTCCGTGTCATATAAATCCGGCAATCCTACCGCATGGCCGAATTCATGGGCGATTACGCCAATATTTGTCTGCGCTGAACTTTGCATTTCCGGGTTAATGGTGTAGGCGTCAATCCAAACGCCGTCATATTGGACAGATAATCCACCGGCGCTCAACCAATATTTATGAGACCATATATTTGAAAGATCCCCTTGTTCTGCGCCGTGCCCGCCATGAACAACATTCAATGCATCCACATATCCGTCGCCATCATTATCAAACTGAGAAAAATCGAGTCCGGCCGCCTCGGCGCTGTCCACCGCTTCCCGCACGAGTGCAGCGGCGCGCATGGTGGAAGATGATCCTGAATTGGCGTAATAGTCGTGATAATTTGATGCTGTGTACCAGCCCATCACGGTTGTTACCGGATGAAATTGATTATAAGAAACCTCTTCATAATAATCCTTGAAACTTCCCGTACTGTTATAATCAGCCAGATTCATGAGATCATCAAAATTTTGAACTGTGTACTGATTGAGCGCATCAGGATAATCAATTAACAGTAGCGGAACGAGATAATCCGTCCTTGAACTTGATGCAATATTTGGAACCGGGGATTCGTCTAAAGCGATTTCCCGCGGCGGTTTGAGGTGTTTTGGAATTCCTCTATCGGCAGGACCAATATCCATATTGGATTCAGTCACATTTTCGGGACCCAAATTCAAACTTCCGGAAACCCCGCGTACCGCATAGGTCCATACATTATTTTCATTTTTCAGAATGGTAAATCCGGCGGACGTCTCAAACCAGTTTTGCCATTCGTCGCCTTTTTGGAATCCGTCAAATTGAAAGCCGCTGGGTTGAAACATCCGTACAGGACGCGTATCTGCTGGAACGGCATAAACTGGGTTAAAATTCAGGATGAATAAAATCAGAAATAGAGCGAGTCGGCAGTTAATATTCATAAATGAAAATAAGAAAGTCTTTATCACAATTAAACCCTTTTTCAACTTCGGCTTTTCACTTTTTGAGGAATTCTGCGTCCAACACTGCGAATCCGAAAGGAACCAAATTATGAAACGATTGATTGTCATATTATCATTAGGACTTATTCTGCTTGCAGAAGATGCGCTGGCGGGGAAGCCATTCCATGGAAACCGCAGACACAGGAAGCATCACAAAACATATTCATCTATTCACATCGGTTTCGGGTATCACTATCGGCCCCGGCGAAGCGTTGTCAGCCCATTTGTCTATCACGATCATATGGCGTATCACCATGAAAAAGAAAAACTTATCGTAGCGGACGGCAAAAAGATCATGCGCCAAATAACGCGACTGAAGGATTTCAGGGATACCGGGATCATCACCGAAAAGGATTTTAAGAAAGCGAAGCAGAAACTTTTGGACAGAATCGGTGAGGCCATCCCGAAGCGGAAATCGCCCAAGCATACGGCTAAGGTGTTAACCGAACTGGAACAATTATATACTTTGGAACAAAACGGAATTCTTACCGTAAAGGAATATGTTAATAAGAAAAAATCTTTGCTAAAGATAATTTGACATATAAATGCTAACCCCTCATAAAAGCCCCTCGCATATTGCGAAGGGCTTTTTTTATTTCAGCAAACTTTCGCGCAAAGAAAAAGGGCAGTGAAAATCACCGCCCTTTTTTTAAAAGAGAATTAACGGACCTGAATCAGTCTATTAGTTCAACCTTTTCTGCTTTCGGTCCTCTTTCACCGTCCGTGACTTCAAAAGAAACTTTATCGCCTTCGCGAATATAGATTCCTTCTGCCAGTGAACTGGAGTGGACAAAGTAATCTTTGCCGTCGTCACCGGTGATAAAACCAAAGTTCTTCATTTGATTGAAAAACTTTACTTTTCCTTCTTGCATTGTACCGTTCCTTATGCTGTTAAAATTACTGGACAGAATGTATCTCTTTTTTGATTCATTTCAATACGGAATAAAAGCGGACTCAGCGGTTAGCTGTCGACTGAATGCGGTAGTTAGCTTCAAATGCACTTCGTCATTCGCAATTTCTCGACATCCATCAATGACCAACTCAGCCCGGTGCATCGGATTATGAGTCCTAATATACAAATTTTCCTCCCGCCTCCAGTAGTTCTCGTACCAATATCTCTCCTCTTCACCATCGCGATCTACTGCTCTTTTTAAAGCCGTATCTCTCGGGACATCGGTAAAAATTCTCAGCGTGTAGAATTCATGTAATTCATTTCTCAAACTAAAACATCCTTCAACAATCACTACCTGACCCTTTGCTAAACCCACGGGAGTCTTGCCTTCACGAAGCGGCACTAATATTTCTAACTTGAGGCGCCTCCAATCATAGTCATCCCCCACGGAATCTCTCTCTGGGTCGAAACGCGATTCTCTGCACGCTTTTGTTTGTACCTTTTTCCAAATAGATTTGTCCATAGATATAACGGTTACCTTCAAACTTGCATTCTCCAAGACCTGAACCAGTTTCGTGAGAAATGTAGTTTTTCCGGAACCTGCAAGCCCATCAATTCCGATTAGGTACGGTTTGTTTTTTGGTATATGGCTGGATACGTAAGCGACTAAGGTCTTTATGTTAAAAATACCAACATCCATGTGTTTCATACGTCAAATTACAAAAAATTATATAATAATGTGGGTGTCCCTTTTATTCCCCGAACCTCCTTTTCGCAGTTGAGAAAGTTGGGTTGAAAAACATATTATGGGGAGTGTCCCGTTAATCGTGTCCTGTTTTTGATTATATATGGCATACATTGGGTCAAGTTGACACATCTCATAAAACTACTATATAATCAAAAGCCCTCGTCCTGAAACGAGGGCTTTTGAGGGTGTGGGCGATGAGGGACTCGAACCCCCGACTTCTGCCATGTGAAGGCAGCGCTCTAACCAACTGAGCTAATCGCCCTAAAAAATTTTCAGACCCCTTTTCTATTCTCCCCCATGACAGAGGAGAAGGTTTGAGGTCTTTCTATTTAATCAAAAATCATTGTCAAGCTCTCAACCCGCCCGAGCTATTTTTCTTTTTAATCAAAAAGACGAGGCGCAAATTTAGACGTTCAATCAAGGCGGCACAAGACACATGGCAGATGAAAAAAAGATAAAATTTTACGAAACGGTAAACGATTTGCTGCTCATCAAATGGGATGACGATTCTGAAGCAATGATACCCTTAAAATCTTTGCGAGACGCCTGTCCGTGTGCGCACTGCTCCGGCGAAAAGGATGTTTTCGGCAGAGTGTATAAAGGCCCCAAAACACAAAAAACAGATGCCAGCTACCAACTCATGGGAATTGAGTCCGTTGGCTATTACGGTCTGCGCCCATTTTGGGGCGATAATCACAGCACCGGAATTTATCCTTCGGATATTTTGGAATCTCTCCGTGCATGAATGAATCCATAACTGCAATCCCCTTTTCCAACCTTGTGTTGGTTTTCATTCCGGTAGCAGTCGTCATTGGCCTGCTGCATGCGTGGTCCTTGAACTGGGAAAATACCATTTATGCTGTTCTCAGAATGCTGATCCAATTACTGCTGATCGGTTATTTTCTGTCTTATATCTTCGAATCCAATGATGCGGCCATTACAGTCGGCATCTTATCGGTGATGGTTTTTGCTGCCAGTTGGATTGCCCTCGGAACTGTACAGCAAAAAAGAAGGAAGTTTTACCAGTTTGCCCTGTTATCCATTTTAGTTGGCGGCGGCCTAACATTGCTCTTGGTGACACAACTCGTTTTACAATTGGATCCTTGGTTCATGCCCCGCTATATGATTCCACTGGCCGGGATGATCTTCGCTAGTTCGATGAACGGCGTGAGCCTTGCAGCGGAGCGCATGAAAGCGGAAATGGATAGGGATGTGAATTATTCAGATGCTCGGGGTATTTCTTTGAGAGCAGCACTCATTCCCATCACCAATTCCCTGTTTGCGGTAGGTTTGGTTTCACTGCCGGGGATGATGACCGGACAGATTTTGTCAGGTATTTCTCCTCTCATCGCGGTTCGTTATCAAATTATGGTGATGTGCATGATTTTTAGCGCCGTAGGATTTTCAACCGCCATGTTTTTGATGCTGATAAAACCGCATGTATCTGAATTGACTTCAGAAGAATGATTGTGTATAGGTGAATAACACCGTCCGCGGCGGGAGCTCAGACGGAATATGCTGATGATATATTCTAATTTGATAAAGGGGGAATAAGTGATATGAATGAAATAAACAAATTACTTGTAACAAAATTCATTAATGAGTTTGTCATAAAACAATCATATAAAAGGACTTATCAAACAAATGAACTGACTTATGTATTTGAAACTTTGTCCAGAGTTTTTGATTACTATTTTGATATTCATCTAAATGTAAATGATTTAGTAAGCATTCTAGAGGAATTGCAGTTTAAAAAGATTCAAAAAATTCCAAATGGGTTAAAATCTAATACTCTTCGTAAGACCTGTGACAAAACAGGAAATGTCATTGAAAAAGCAATAATTGATGAGGATGGAGAAATTGTGTCAAGACAGTTTATAAAAAATGGTGTGGAAATGTTTTCCTATGATGGAAATATCTATTATAACATCTCACCTGTAAATTTAAAATCCCTAATAAGAACGCTTTATAACTTACCGAATCATTCATCTGATAAAGTAGTATTAACAAACAATGAACTTGTAAAAAAAATCAATAAATTTATTAATACAAATTATAAACAGAATTTTTAAAAAAAGATTAAGCATAAAATATCCTCCATTTTTAAGGAATAATATTTTTATAATTGTCATTTTCTTGCGTAGAGCTTTTGCAAGGCGGCCAGCTTCGGGAGTTGGCAAAAGAAGATCGCAAAACTTCATTTTTTCCCTCACCTTTCAATCCTCCCCGGGAAAAGGGGAGGCCCTCAGATTTTGTATTATAAGCTTTATGAATTGTCAGTAACCTTCCTCCCTCAAACGGATAAGGTTGAGGTGAGGAAAAAATCAAGCACAAGGCACTTACTTCACTTTGCCTTGAGCAGCCACGGCGGCGGCTTTTTCGGCAATGGCTTCCGGATCGCCCAAATAATAATGTTTGACGGGTTTCAAGTCTTCATCAAGCTCATATACCAGCGGAACGCCAGTTGGGATATTCAATCCGACAATGTCTTCATCGGAAATATTATCCAGATATTTTACCAGCGCACGCAGGGAATTGCCGTGGGCTACAATCAGCACTCGTTTCCCAGATTTCACATCCGGTTCAATCTGGCTGTGCCAATGAGGCAAGAAACGATCTACGGTATCTTTAAGGCACTCCGATGCCGGCAATGCATCCGGCGTTAAATCTGTGTACCGCGAATCAAAGCGCGGATGTCTCTCATCATCCAAATCAAGCTTCGGGGGCGGAGTGGTATAACTCCGGCGCCATGTATGAACTTGCTCTTCGCCATATTCTTTGGCGGTCTCGGCTTTGTTAAGTCCCTGTAGCGCACCGTAATGCCGTTCATTCAGCCGCCAATGATAATGAATTGGAATATCTTTCAGGCTCATCGTATCTAAACATAATTCCATCGTGCGGATTGCGCGTGTTAGCACAGACGTATGAATTACATCAAATCCATATCCTTCTTCTTTCAGGATTTCCCCGGATGATTGTGCTTCATCTTCTCCGCGCGGCGTCAGATCCACATCGGTCCAACCCGTAAAACGGTTTTCCAGGTTCCACAGACTTTCGCCGTGGCGCAGTAGTACAAGTGTATGCATTCTGAATCTCGAGGTTGAGGTAGAAATTCGAGTATAATGACGGCATCCGAAAGGATAAAAACAAAAAATACTTGCGTGGAAATATATTGTCCTGTAATATACTTACGAGTAACTTACGAGAATTAAAGATCAACGCAAAGGTACAGAGAGACAAAGAGATTCATGAAAAAAGAAGATTTAATCAGAATCAAGATTCATTTTGGCGGCTTGGCGTCTTTGCGTTAAAAAATAATGAAGGCATTATCTCCAAAACAGCAGCGATTCCTGGACTTTATCCGGCGCTATACGCTGGACCACAGCCAACCTCCTTCGTATCAGGAAATCATGGATACGCTGGGATTTGCCTCCTTGGGGACGGTCCATTGGTATGTAAACTCCTTGACCCACAACGGTTATCTGGACCGCACCAAAGGTCCCAACGGCAAGCGGGCTTTAAACCTCATCCACGAGGAGCACGCCACACCGGCCCGCCTGCCGCTCTTGGGACTGATTGCCGCCGGCGAACCCATCGAAGCTTTGGAAAACGCGGAATCCATATCTGTGCCGCCGCCGTTTATGCATCCTGATAATTTTGTGCTTCAAGTAAAAGGCGAATCCATGACCGGAGACCATATTGAGAATGGCGATTATATTATTGTAAGAAAAACCGCTGATGCCAACCCGGGGCAGATTGTGGTTGCTTTAATCGACGGGGAGGCCACCCTTAAGCGGTACCAGCCTGTGAACAATCATGTGGAGCTCCATCCGCGGAATCCAGACTATCCGGTTATCACCATTAACAAAACGGACAATTTTCAAATCAACGGCGTGCTTCTCTATTCCTTCCGGGAATATTGAGCCGTTGCACAAGACTGTTTTTCATATCCGGCTGAGAGATTTTGAGCTTCAGGCAGAGCGCCGCCTGGATACATCTCTGCAAACCCGCCCGGTTGCAATCATTTCTTCACATCACCAAAACGGAACTGTAGTATCTGTTTCCAAAGAAGCGGAAGAAGAAGGCTTGCGGCAAGGGATGAAAGTTTCACTGGTTCGAAGAATGAGCCATGGTGTTCGATTGTTGCCCTACAATCAATCGCTCTACGGACGTCTGAATCAGTATGTGTATTCCATTGTTCAGAAATTTACTCCCACGGTTGAGCCTTCAGGTTACGGAAAATTTTATATGGATATGTCGGGGATGGAACGCGTGTATACAAACCATGAACAAGCCGGCTCAACAATGTCAAGCTTGGTTGAAGACCAAATCGGATTCAGCTCATTTTTGGGCATCAGCCAAAATAAACTCGTAAGCCGCATTGCCACTTCTGTAATCCCGGAAAAGATTCATCGCGTAATAGCCGGGGATGAAGCACAATTTTTATCGCCGCTCAAACCGCCGGTGATTCCAAGCGTCCATCAGCCTTTGGTGGGAAACATGATCAAATTTCTCATCCTGAACAGGGTGCACCAGATTCAGTCTATTGTGGATTCTGCCGATGATACACGACGACTGTTCGGCGTGTATGCCTTGCAACTTACACGGGAAGTGCGCGGACAGGATATTTCTGTTGTGAGGGCGCCTGCAATGAAAGACCATATTCTTGAACAAGCCGTTTTGCAAGAAGACACCAATGACGAAGATAAACTCTGGGTTGAAGTGAAGCAGTTGGCAGAACAGGTGGCATTCAAGCTAAGGCAGCGCTCGCAGGCAGCAAAAAAGGTGCGGGTGGAAATTCACTATACTGACGGATTTAAACATGAAGTTGCAGGACGATTTCTAGCGCATGACGATGCGACTGTTTTGGCAGAATCCTGGCAATTGTTTCAAAAAGCAAATAGCCGCAGGAATCGAATTCGGTCCATTTTACTGGATGCCTCAGATTTTATCTACGTAGCAAAACAAACGGAATTGTTTGACAAAGATACGGAATCTGAAAGGATGTCAGCGTCTGTAGATGTCCTCCGCAATAAGTACAAAAATATTAGCTTTACCAGAGCCTTTAAGACTTCTTCCAATGTGGGGGAAAGGGTGATGGTGTAATCGAAAAATTGATGGAGGTGATAACCCATATAGAAGGTTCGAAATGAGCCATGTTCACGCATTTGAATGTCCATTCCCACTATTCCCGGATGTCCGGCACAGCTTCTCAGCAAAGCCTGATTGCGGAAGCTGTAAATCAAGGCATGCGCCATTTTGCCCTGACAGAAACCAACGGACTGTGGGGGTTTATCCGTTTTGTTCAGCGTGCCCGTGCTGCTGAAATAAACCCGATCGCCGGCGTCAATCTGATTACGGATCGGGATGAGGCCGTTCTGCTGGCAGAAAATCAAAGCGGATATGAAAATATGTCCCGTGCAATATCTGCCCTCCACGATGATCCAACACAGTCCGTTGCCAAAATCCTACAAAACTGTACTAGCGGCCTATTTGTGCTGGCACATGAAAAATCCACACTTTCTTCCTTAAGCCAACACATTCCAAACAGTCATTTATTTGTGGAGCTGCGGCCGGGCATAGCAGAACATACCGCACAAAAATTATCCCGAAAATTCAAGTTGGAAGTGGTAACAACGGGCGACGTGTATTTCATGCAGAAAAAGGATTGGTCTGCCCATCGCATCCTGCGGGCCATTGACTTGAATACCACTTTATCCAAACTGCCGGCAGACGCGTGCAAATCTGACAAGCACTGGTTTCGATCCGAAAAAAACATGGTGAAACTCTTCCCCAACAGTTTGGATGCGATCAACAACAGCACATATCTCGCCGAGCGCTGCAAGCAGGATTGGACCTTTGTAAACACTATTTTCCCCCACCTGTCGTTAAAGGATACCCGATGGACCAATCGGATTTTAAGAGAAAAGGTGATTGCCGGAGCAGAAAAGCGCTACACAAAAATCACAGCAGACATTCAAGACAGAATCGAACTTGAACTTCGGATGATTTCATCGAAAGGATTCACTCCCTATTTTCTGGTCGTTGAGGATATTGTAAAGCAAACCCGCGCCACGATCGGCAGAGGATCCGGCGCTGCATCCATTGTAAGCTACTGCCTGTTTATCACACAAGTGGATCCGATCAAATACAATCTGCAGTTTGAAAGATTTATTCATCCCGAGCGCACCAATATGCCGGATATTGATGTGGATTTCCCCTGGGATGAACGGGATGGTATTTTGAATTATGTTTTTGAAAAATACGGAAACCAGCGGGCAGCAATGGTCTGCAGTCAGGTGTTTATGAAGCCTCGTTCCGCCATCCGGGAAGCCGCAAAAGTGTATGGATTGTCCAATGAAGAAATCCAATCCGTCACAAAGCGGATTGGCTGGTATGCGTCCCGGCGCGATTTACTCCATTGGGTAAAAACCGATCCGCGGTTTGAACATGTGGAAATAGATAACACGCTGGAAGACATCCTGCGGGAAAGTGAAAAAATCGTGGGAGCGTTCCGCCATCCTTCTGTTCATCCCGGTGGGATGGTAATTGTGCCTGATGAAATTCGAAAATATGTGCCGGTATTAACGGCGCCAAAAGGTGTTCAAATCGTGGAATGGGAAAAAGATCAGGTGGAAGATTCCGGTTTGCTGAAAATTGATTTGCTCGGTAACCGAAGTCTCGCTGTTGTGCGGGATGCCATCAGGCAAATCAATCTAAATTACGGCAAAACAGCATCCCGGAGCCTGTATCTGGACTACCACACAATCCAGCCCATCGGTGATGAAAAGACAGCTAAGCTGATGAAATCCGGAAAAACCATGGGCATCTTTTATATCGAAAGCCCGGCAACACGGCAGCTTTTAGCAAAAGCCGGTGTGGTGGATTTTGAGCATGTCGTCATCTATTCATCCATCATCCGCCCGGCAGCGAACCGCTTTACCAATATCATGCTGGAACGGATTCATGGGAAGCCGTGGAAAATTCCGCATCCGGATTTGAAATTTCTGGAAGAGAGCTATGGAATCATGGTATACGAGGAACAAGTTTCGACGGCGGCGATGGTGATGGCGGGCATGGGATACGCTGAGGCAGAATCTTTACGGAAAACCATGAGCCGGAATTCCATGCAGCATTTGATCGAAAACTGGAAAAAGAAATTTTATCGCGGAGCAAAACAAAGCGGGTACGAAGAAAAATTGATTGAAGAAGTTTGGGGCATGATCAAATCATTCGTTGGTTATTCCTTCTGCAAACCGCATTCTGCCTCGTACGCAATGCTGTCTTTTACCTGTGCTTACCTCAAAGCACATTTTCCGGCAGAATTCCTTGCGGCCGTTATTTCCAATCAAGGCGGATTTTATTCGCCTTACGCTTACCTCAGCGAAGCACGCCGCTTCGGAATCAACATCCTGCCGCCGGATGTGAACCGAAGCTGGAACGATTACCGCGGACGGAAAAAAGAGATTCGTATGGGATTGATGAGCATTCGGAATCTTCAGAATAACACCATAAAGGAAATTTTGGATGAGCGGAAAGCGGGGTTATTTACATCTCTGAATGATTTCTTCATACGCATCAGTCCAAATCTTTCGGATATAATGGCGCTTACGAACGCCGGATGTTTTGCCGCACTCGAACCGGATTTATCTCATCAGGAAATTGCGTATCGCGCCGCATGGTATTGTTTGGGAGAAAAAAATGAAAACAATACGGATTCTATCTTGAGCCAGCCAGCCCTGAGCAGAAACGAAGGAAAAAGCAATGCCGCTGCAGGCCGAGATCCGATCAAGCAATTGGATGAACAAGACCGGCGGCGAGTAGAAATTGAATCATTTGGGTTCCCGGTTTCCGGACATCCGCTCATTCCGTATCTGCCGATCATCGGCGAACGCGTGCGGAAAGCAAAGGATCTCCCGAAATACGTTGGTCGCAATATTCATCTTGCCGGCGTGTACATCACTCGGAAAGAAACAGCCACGGTAGAAAATCAAAAGCCCATGGAATTCCTGACACTGGAAGACGAAACAGACATCTATGAATGTGTGCTGTTTCCTAACACTTTTCAGAAATACAGCGACCTTCTGCTCTGGGAAAACCTGTTCATTCTAAGAGGGAAAGTGGAAGAATCTTTTGGGGTAATTTCAGTAACGATTGAGAAATTGGGAAGTTTGTCCGCAATGATAAAAAAGATGAAAACAACGTAAATTCATAATTATGTGTGGCAGAAAAACGCTCACCCGTGATATGCAGTCCATCATTGAGGAACTTGCGATTGAAGAATGGATGGACACGGAAAACTATTATCCGAGCTACAACATTGCGCCAACGCAGATAACCCCTATTCTCGGTTACACCGGAAAACGCATTGTTAAGCTCATGCGCTGGGGACTGATACCATCCTGGTCTAAAAATAAATCTATCGGCGCAAAGCTCATTAATGCCCGCTCGGAAACATTGTTGGAAAAGCCTTCTTTCAGAGATCTGGTTTCCCGAAACCGCTGCGTGGTAATTACGGACGGCTATTATGAATGGCATAAAGAAGGAGAAATAAAAACGCCATATTATCTTCATCATCCCGATCAAAAACTGCTTCCGATGGCGGGACTCTGCGACACATGGAAATCCATTGAAGGAGAAAAAATTCTATCTTACACAGTGATTACAACTGAACCAGCCAATGAAATTTCCTTCATCCACAACCGAATGCCGGTGATACTAAAATCAAATGATATTGACCGCTGGATTCAACACGGGAATGAATCCATTAGAGATACATTGAATCTGTTAAAACCCTATTCCGACGAATTACAATATCACCCAGTTTCAACATTGGTCAATTCGCCGAAAAACAATTCTGAACAGTGTATTCAGCAGACTGACAACTTATTTTGAGTTGAAAAAAGCATAAAACTGTCTTTGATCGGCATATCATACAAAATCATTGAACTTGTGCTTTCTGGATTCTAAACTTTTGCACAGTTTTAAGGTATAATCACCTTATTTCACAGAATGAAACCCTCGGATATACGCATTACATACTGGACGGACTTGAACAACCGCTCCTGATATTATATGTCCGACAACCTCAAACCTAAGGAGAACAAACATGCGTAAACTCGTACGATTGAATACATTTTTCTGGGCATTTCTTTTGCCTCTGGCGCTGTATGCGCAGGGATCAATTTCCGGAACGGTAACTGACGCATCTACGGGCGGCGGCCTAGCAGGCGCCAACGTCGTTATTGACGGAACAAACATGGGCGCCGCTGCTGATGCGAGCGGTGCATACAGCATAGATAACGTACCGGCGGGAACCTATACCGTTACTGCTTCTGTCATTGGTTTTGATGGCGAAAGTCAATCTATAATGGTTTCTGACGGAGCGGCTACCGCAAATTTTTCTTTAGACGTTTCAGTAATTCAACTTTCTGCTTTGGAGGTACTAGCTTCGAGGGCTGGAGAAAAAACACCCGTAGCATACACTAATGTTTCAAAAGAAGATATGGAAGTAAGGCTGGGGTCACAGGACATTCCAATGTCTTTGAACACTACGCCAAGTGTATATGCCACTCAACAAGGTGGTGGAGCCGGAGACGCTCGAATTAATGTACGTGGATTTAATCAAAGAAACGTTGCAGTTATGATCAATGGTGTACCTCAAAATGATATGGAAAACGGCTGGGTGTATTGGTCCAACTGGGACGGTGTAGGCGATGCCTCACAATCCATTCAGATGCAGCGCGGATTAAGTGCTGTGAATTTAGCTACCCCTTCCATTGGTGGAACTATGAACATTATTACTGATCCCGCAGCCAACAAAAAAGGTGGAAGCGTTAAGCAGGAACTGGGAGCTGGTTCCTTCTTAAAAACCACAATGAGCTACAATACTGGCTTGATGGGCAATTTAGCATTGAGCGGAGCAATTGTACGCAAAACAGGTGATGGCGTCATTGATAAAACATGGACTGATGCATGGGCATACTATTTTGGGGCAAGTTACCAAATGAACGAAACGAACCGTTTCGAACTCTATGCCATCGGCGCTCCACAGCGTCATGGTCAAAATCTTTATAAACAAAATGCATCTGCATACAGTCAATCATTTGCAAAGGATGAGCTGAGCTATTCTCAGGCAGCATTAGATGATTTTGCGGAGGCAACGCATGGGGAAGGTGGGCGCTTCTACAATGAAAACTGGAACACGGTTGATCCATCGTACACAGGCCAACAATATTGGTATATGTATGGTGCTCGTACTGTTGATAGGTACAATCCAAATTTTCTAAATGAAAGAGAGAACTTTTTTCATAAACCATTGGTTAATCTAAACCATTTTCTAACCATTAATGATAAAACAAGGCTTTCAACTATTGTTTATTGGTCTGGTGGATCAGGAGGAGGTACAGGAACTATCGAAAATGATGGAGCAGATTTTGATTCTACTACAATGTCTTGGGTGCCAAATACTGGTTCAGGTGGATTTGTTTGGGACTACTCTGGACCTTCGCGAGTTGCAGATTGGAATGCTACTATTGCTGTAAATCAGGGCACTGAGGATAGAAAAGGTAAACCCAAAACCGCTGGTGAATCACTGGCGATTCTGAGAAACAGTATCAACCGCCAAAGTACAATCGGCGCTATTTCCAAATTAACTTTTGATATGAGTGACGCACTTTCGATTCAGACTGGAGTAGATTGGCGATCAGCGAAAATTGAACATGCTCGTGAAGTGCGGGATCTTTTGGGTGGTAATTATTTCATCAATTACAATGATGCAAATCATCCTAATGGTGTACAAGCCGGCCTAGGGGATATAATTGATTATCACAATAATACAACAGTTGACTGGATTGGTTTCCTTGGTCAGGCTACTTACTCATCCGGTCCGATATCTGCCTACGGTGCGGGTGGATTGAGTACAATACAATATTCATACAAAAACGAGTTTACCGTTGCAAAAACATTGATTGAATCTGATAAAATTTCAACGATTCAGTTCAAGGGCGGGGTAATGTATGATATAAACAACAGTTTATCAGCATTTGCAAATTTTGGCATGGTTGAAAAACCGCCAATCATGGATAACGTCATTGATGAAGATGGTAATACAGCCGTAAACATCACGAATGAAAAATTCCAAAGCATTGAAGGTGGTGTAAACTATAGCGCAGGCAATATGTACGTCAAAGCAAATTATTACATGACGGATTGGATTGACCGTAATTTGACAAGAGCAGTCAGCACTGGGCAAGGATCCAGCGGAGATACTGAAATTATATATCTAACAGGTGTCAACCAGAAACACACCGGCCTTGAGGTGGAAGGATCTATACAGCTTATGGAAATGTTGCGTGTTAACGCTGCTCTTGGGTTAGGAACATGGAAATTTGTTGATGATGCAAAAGGAACTCTAAAGGATGAAGGGAATAATGTTTTAGGGAATTATAATTATTCTCTAAAAGATCTCTTCGTTGGCGATATGCCGCAAACATCTATGGCGTTTGGAGTAACATTGACACCAATTTCTGGGTTAAAGATTGTAACTCTGCTAAACTACTACGATAATAATTATTCGAACTGGAGCCCAAGCAGTCGTGAATATGACGATGGTGAAACCCCAGATAGAGATCAAGTTTGGATGGCCCCTTCATACAGCAAATTAGACCTTCACCTCACTTATGATTTACCAATTAGTGTTGCTGGAACTAACATGATGGTATTTGCACATGTATTTAATGCTTTGGATGCCATGTATGTACAGGATGCTTATGATAACAGCAACTATAATGCTCACAATGACGATGGTGATCATGACGCAACAAGCGCTGAGGTATTTCTGGGAACCCCAAGATATTTCAATGCCGGGTTAAAGGTGAGTTTCTAACTTAGTTTAGAATAACTAATAATAAAGAAAAGCCCTCCGCAATGCGGGGGGCTTTTTTATTATTATTCTGGAAAGAATAATCAATAAGGGACAATTTTCCGTTCCACCATTTCGCCCTTTTCATTAATAGTGATTATTGCTTTTTCTTTCAAATCGTCCCGATATTCATAGATGAAAGATTGAATCAGATTTTTCTTCCGATCAAAGTAATCCACTTTGATAAGGCGGCGTTTTTTATCAAAGATCATTTCATGGTGCCCGACTTTTGAATTATCATCCTTAAAATATTCTGATTGAATCATCATCCCCGGGAATGCTGTATCTCGGGATGCGCTGAAAGTGAATGTATAAAAGTAAACCCGCTGCCCCAATCTGTCTTCTAGGTGGACTTGTTTTGGGCGGCCATCTTTTCGTGTTTTGTATATTGCTTTCCAGCCGCGGCGAACTTCGCTGACAGCATCGGTAAATAAAACATCATCAAGTGCGAGAATCGAACCGTTTGAATGAAATTCAACCGCATAGTCCTTTGATTCCGGCTTTAAGTGATACGTCCATTTTCTCCGGCCGGATGGATGTATTTCAGTTACAGAAAGAACCTTTCCATCCGGTGCTAATGCAGCCTCATAATGCTTACGTCCTCTTGCCTCTGTGCGTGTAAGCCCTTCACCAAGTTCCATCCGCCGGGGTTTCCAAGATTTATAATACAGTTTCAGAGTTTTAGGATTTGCAGATTTTTTTCGTCCGGGTTTATCCCACGAAGCAGGGACATATTCTATATTCAGTATATTCCCTTTTCTGTCATATAATGCCTTAAAATGCGGTTTTTTCCGAACTTCCTTTTCATCTGCTTCATTCCTGAGGATGTGCGAACGGAGCTGTTTGGTATGAAAATATTTGACAGTTGTGCTGTCATTCTGTCCTGACACAATCCCCAATCCAATAAAAATGAAAATACTGAAATGCATTATTTAAGACAGTGCCCAGCCGACTAGGCCCACAAACATAATCATGACTGAGAATCCGATCGCCTTGCTCGTTTTCATTTTCATATCGTATCGGTCTACATCCGCTTCAATGCTTCTATATGCCAGCGCAATATTCACCATTTCACCCTCTTCGATATAGACATCCTGCGAACCCATTTTAACGATGTCCCGAATCTTTCTGCTGGTGGAAATCGCCCGAATTGTTTCATCTTTGACATCCGGGAAATAGCTTACCCTGTGCCAGCCCGGGGAAACATCCACCGGATCAGCCAAAGGAGATTTTCCCACAAGATGGCCATCAATATAAATGGGGACTTTTGACGCATCGCATACAATGATAATAGCTGTGCGTTTGGGCGCTGCATTCCATTGCAGTTCCTGCGAAAATGCCTGAGAAAATATCAATAGAAATGCGATGAATATGGAAACGCACCCTTTCATTCTAAATCGTCCAGCTCTTTTTGAAGCTTTGCTATTGCATTCAATTGTTCAGATCCATCGCCTCCCGCAGATTCAATATCTCTGAGCTCCAGTCTGACCGCCTTAATCTGATCCTTCAATTTTTGACCTTTTAGCGATCGAATACATTCTTTCAGCGCCTGATCGGAATCCATAAGGTCCATATCTTCCATAAAAAGTGCAGATACTTTTTCTCTTTCACCTTTTTCATCGAGCTGATCTAATAATTCAGAAATAGTCAATTCACCTTTTTTATCTATGATAAAAACAGCGAGTTTCTTTAACAATGGATTCGTAAAAAGGTCAATATCAAGTGTAGAGGATATTCTTTCAAGAAACCGGCTGTCTTGGGATGCAATAATCCTTACGATTTCTGCTTGCGCTTTTGTTTCGACTGTTGTGAATAAATCAGGTTCGGAACCTGCTTCGGGCTGACTATCCGGTTTGTACTTTCTTTTTAGCTGACTTTTAAACATTCGGATTACTTCCACATCATCAAGCCCCGCAGATGATGCCAGAGATTTTAAAAAATCATCTCTTACGACTGGGTCTTTTATCCCGGATATTTCTCTTAAAATATCCTTTATCAGCTCCGACCTTTCCGCCGCAGACATAGTTTTCATGGAAACTGATTTCAAATGAAATGCCAAAAGCGATGATGCGTTTTTTATCGCCGATTGTAGCGGTTTTGGGCCTTCCTTCTGCACCCAATCATCCGGGTCCATTCCATCCGGGACTTCAACCATAGCAGCTTCTACCGATCCGCGTAGTAAAATATATCCCGCGCGGACGGCTGCGCGAATTCCGGCTTCATCACCATCATACAAAACCGATACTTTCTTCGTGAATTTCCCGAGCTGATTTACATGATTTTGCGTTAATGCCGTACCGGAAACTGCTACAACACTTTTTATCCCAGACTGATATATTTGAAGTAAATCTGTATATCCCTCTACCAAAATAGCATTGCGCTCATCTCGTATTTCTGATTTGGTCGTATCCATTCCATAGAGAATATCGCTTTTCTTGTAAAGCGGTGTCTCGGGTGAATTCAAATATTTTGCAGGATCATCAATAGAAAATATTCGCCCGCCAAATGCAATTATTTTCCCTGACGCTTTCGCAATTGGAAACATTATCCGCGACCGGAATCTGTCGAAAAACCCTGATTGTCCTTTATTAAATAATCCGCTCTTCTCCAGTATTTCTTCCGAAAAGACTCCTCGGCATGTATTGAGGAGTACATCGCCGGATTCCGGTGCGAAGCCGACCCGAAACAATTTCAACGTTTTGTCTGTAAGCCCTCTTTCATTCAGGTAAGACAGCGCCGCCGAACCCCTTTCCGAAAATAAAATACCGTGATATAAATCTGCCGCCTTTTCGTGAATTTCATAAAGTCCGCTGAAAAATTCGCCGGAGCCTGCACCCTCTTCAAAATTAATTTCAATGCCGTATCGCTCGCCAAGGGATTTCACGGATTCCACAAAACTCAGCTTTTCGTGCTCCATTATAAAATTGATCGCGTTTCCGCCGGCGCCACACCCAAAACAGTGATAAATACCTTTATCGGGAGCAACGCTGAAGGAAGGTGTTTTTTCCTGATGGAATGGGCAGATGCCAAAATAATTTCGTCCACGGCGCTTTAAATCAATATATTGGTTCACCACATCTAAAATGTCAGCAGAATCTCGTACTCGGTCAATTACATCTGGAGGAATCCTGGCCATTTAGGGAATCTCAGTTTGTATGTTGTCTGTATTGTTTTCAATAACAGACGTAATAAACGATTTCCCCTTTTTCACAGGATCTTCCCAATTAAATGTTTTTATTAATGTGTGCCGTGTTTTTTGCATAGAACCTGCTAGCCTTGATTCATTTAAAATTAATCCAGACCATCCTGAATCAGGAAACAATTCGGTCATCCATAATAAAGCAGTGAGGACAAGCCCGCCTTTGATAAACCCGAAGGCAAATCCCATAGATCTGTTCATCCATTTTGTGCCTGCAGACATCATTAAAATATGGACCATTTTTGTAAGTATTCGAACGGCTAAAAGTGTAACAATAAAAAGAATGAAAAAGCTCAAAACAAGCATGACAGTGCCGTCAAAAGACAACACATTCAGCAACGCTGTTGATACGCTCACATAATATTTAAACCCAAATGCTACTGCTAAAATTAATCCCAACAGCCTGCCGAGCTCTTCTATTAATCCTCTCTTATAGCCAATGATACCAAGCCCGGCCATAAAAAATACAGCCAGAACATCCAGAAACCATCCCATGTGCTAGCCGAGTAATTCCCGAAGAATTGTTTGCGCTTGCTTCCCATCAATTTGTCCTGCGCCGCGCGTCATCACTAACGGCATAACCTTCCCAACGTCACTCATGGAATTTGCGCCAACTTCACTGATTACCTCTTCCACGATAGATCGTATTTTTGCTTCATCCATCATGTGCGGAAGATATGCCTGAATCAGCTCTGCTTCAGTCTGTTCCGCATCTGCAAGTTCATCTCTGCCGGCAGACCTGTATTGATCCACAGATTCCCTTCTCTGTTTTTCCAGTGTCCGCAGCACTTTGATTTCCTCATCCTCAGATAAATCTTCTCTCTTTTCAATGTGCCTGTCTTTCAATTTTGCTATAACAATTCTAAGCGCTGATGATTTTTCTTTTTCGCCCGATTTCATCGCAGCATACATATCAGCCTGTATTTGGTTCATTAAACTCATTTTGTCTCCTGCATTAAGATTGGTCAATTTGCTTCATAGTGAGGATGACGCGGTCTTTATCTAAATCTATCCCTATAAACCGACGTCCTAAATTTTTTGCTGCTGTTCCTGAAGCCCCTTTCCCCATAAACGGATCCAAGACCCAATTCAGTTTAAAGGAACTTGATTTCAAAATACGCTCATATAATGCGGCCGGAATAGATCCGTGTTTATCGTCTGAAAATATTTCTGGCCATAAATTTGAATCTTCCTCTTGGCGGGATTCCTCATCGCGGCGGAACAGAAACGAATTGGTTTTGCTCGCAAACCAAATATCACCAAGTTTATTCCTATAATGTTCGGATGCTTGAGAAACCTTTCTGTTCTTCCATGTGATTCTTGTCTGAACTTTAAATTGATTGCTCAACAGTCCGTGGTACATCCCGGATAATCGCCAGCCGCAAAAGAGATAAATAGCGCCAGTATTTTTCAAAACCCGGAACGCTTCCTTCAGCCACGTTTCATTCCACGCATAGTAATCCTGAAGTGTCATTCGTTCTCCTGGCGACGTATTCCATCCCCTCGGAGACTGCGGCGGATTGGTTACGATGAGATCAATAGAATTATCGGGTAATTTTTGCAGTCCCATAATTGCATCCCCGTGGTACAATCCTTCCGATAATTCTCCATCAACAAGTTTTATATCGTCGACAGACTGTACCGCGGCGAGATATCGATTTAGGTCAGATATTGTTAATCCCTCCGCCGGTTCCAACGGATGGGAGAACAGCGGATCAAATGATTCTTTTTCGTGTTCTGGCATAGGAAAATTTAGAACTGTATTTGGGTAACAAAAAATGAATCCACATTCCATGTTTGACAAATATACAGCCGCATGTAAACTTTCCTTATCGTGGGAAAGAAAAAAGCTATTTTCATCTGCACCGGTAATTCCTGCCGCTCCCAAATGGCCGAAGGACTGCTTCGCGACATGGCCGGCGATCAGTTCGAAGTGTACAGCGCCGGCACACATCCGTCAATCGTTCATCCAAATGCTATTGCCGTTATGGAAGAAATTGGAATTGATATTACAGGACATTCGTCTGACGGAATTGACCCTTATTTGAATATCGGAATTGACACAGTCATTACTGTCTGCGATAATGCAAATAAGAGCTGCCCAACTTTCCCGGGAGAAGCGGAACACATACACTGGAGCATTCCCGATCCGTTTTCGGGCTGGGATTTAAACCCGGATCAATTGACTAGTTTTCGCGAATGCAGAGAATTGATTAAGAAAAAAATTCGAGGGTTCATTGCTAACACAAATTAAAATTTGAAAAACGATAAACCCTTTTTTGTAATTTATTTCTTGGTTTCATTTCTTCAAGCACAAGTCATCATGACGGAGGTCATGTACGATCTTGTTGGAACCGACTCTCCCAATGAATTCATCGAATTATTCAATCTTTCCCAAACGGATACTGCCGACCTTAGCGGATACTCCATAAAAGATAAGTCATCAGAAGATGCGCTCGTGGATTCCGGCTTTGGGCTTAGTATCCCTCCCCAATCATACGCAATTATATTTGAAGGTGATTATTCTCTGACCGGAGGAATATATGCGGATTCCATCCCCAGCAACGCAATCTTAATAAAAGTAGATGATTCCAGCATCGGGAACGGCCTATCCACATCAGATTCCCTTTATTTAATGGACAGCGCCGGAGCAGTCACCGATTCGCTCGGATGGTCAGATATTGCTCCTGACGGATTTTCACTAGAAAAGGTAAGGTTGACTTTCCCCAATGCACCGGAAAATTGGGACGTAAGCAAGGATTCGCTCGGAACGCCCGGAAACGTGAACAGCCTTCTTCCATTCACAATTGACGGTAAGCTGCTTTCGGATTCTCTTATGCTGACGCCGGAAGTAGTCTCTTCATCAGAGCTCGTTACGCTTAGTGGCAAAGTTATCAATAACGGAACACAGACAATTTCCGGGGAAATAATTATATCTACCGATCAAGAGGATTTGGAAAATATTGATGTTTCAAATTTGGCAGAACTAGACACGGTTAGCTTTGAAACTGATCTCGGGCCTTTCGCCTCCGGCAGTCATTCAATAATCGTCTATTTTCAGGTGTCAAATGATGAAGATACCACCAACAACTCAGGCACCGTAAGCGCGGGAGTTCGATATCCGGAAGGAACTTTGACTATCAATGAATTCATGCCGCAGCCGGCATCTGGATTTGCGGAATTTGTGGAAGTAATCAACCAAACTGATGATTCTGTGAATGTACAGAATTGGCGGATTGCAGATGCTGTTGATGGCTCAAATTACCTCTTTCCAAGCCTAGACTTGCCTCCCAAAGGATTTGCGGTAATTGCGGAGGATTCGAGCCTTGTATCCTTCGTGCCGGACTCTGTAGCGTATATCGTTCCTTTTGCCGGGTTTCCGACTTTCAATAATTCTTCTGATGAAATCCGATTATTTGATCCGTTTGAAACGCGAATGGATTCTTTAAGTTACGATTCTGATTTTGGGTACTCGTCCGGAGTCTCCTCTGAGAAAATCTTTCCGGACAGCGGATCATTAAGCGCTTCAAATTGGGCATCATCTATAGATCAAAATGGAATGACGCCGGGATATATAAATTCGCTAACGCCACGCCAAATAGACGGCGCTCTGTTATCAGGATTGATCGCCTATTCGCCGTATCCACCCAATTCGTCTGATTCCGTCATTTTTAATATCCCTGTTCGCAATGATGGATTTGAAACAATTTCAGGTGTTGTTACCATTTCTCAAAGCAACATTGATTTGGGATCGAGCTCTTTCTCAAATCTTAACACTTTCGACACTACAACTGTACCCGTTTCAACTTCCGCTTTTCCTTCAGGCGAATCCATAGTTTTAATAAGCCTCGCCGTTAGTGGTGATCTTGATTCAACGGATAATGCAGCGGCAGATACCATTCTTGTCAGCTTTCCATTTGAGACAGTCCAGATAAATGAATTCATGGCTTTGCCAAACAATGATCAGGCAGAATTCATTGAACTCGTAATTCAGGATTCCATTTCCTTTAATGGCTGGGCCATTTCTGATAACACTCTTTCAAAGGCCTATTTGCCGGATGAAAGTTTCGAATCAGGAATGTACGCTGTAATTGCTGCCGATTCGGTCATCGCAACCTCAGCGCCTGTTGGTGCGTATGTCTTTGTTCCGGATGGCGGATTCCCGACACTCAATAATTCCGGCGATGCGATTTACATTTACGATCTCACGGGAACCATTATTGATTCTCTCATCTACACTTCCAATTGGCCTCTTGGATCTGAAATATCCACAGAAAAAATCCGCCCGGAATTTGAATCTGCTGATGTAGGTAATTGGGCGGCATCAACAGAAATTGGAGGCATGACTCCCGGATTTTCCAACTCCGTTACACTGTTTGAAACAGACGGCGGATTGATTCAGGATTCCATTTCGCTGTCGCCTCAATATCCAACCTCTTCCGAAACATCCACGCTTTCAATACACATTATTAATGCAGGAGTACAAACGATCAGCGGAACCGTTTCGGTGGAAGAGGATGATGAAGAAATTGGTAGCGCAAGCTTTGCATCCATTTCATTTCGAGATACCTCTCAAATTACGGTTTCCATTCCTGCGTTGACATCCGGAACACATCCGATTGGAATAACATTAAGCATCGCGGGAGACGAAAATTCTACCAACGATACCGGCTTCGACACACTATTAATTTCTTATCCGTTTGAAACGGTCGTGATTAATGAATTTTTCTCACGGCCGGATACAACTCAGACAGAATTCATCGAGCTTTTTAATTCGAATAATATCAGCCTTTCGGGATGGTCAATAAGCGACAACACAAAATCAATAAAGCCATTTTCAGATAATACCGCTAATTCTGAATATATCGTCATCGCTGACAATGATAGCTTGCTGACTGCAGAGTTTCCAACCGCAACAATTATTAGTGTTCCCGGCGGTTTCCCGGCCTTGAACAATACAGCGGACGCAGTCTACCTGTACGATATGACAGGAATTATTATTGATTCAATTTTGTATTCAGAAGACTGGCCTATTTTTGAAACAAGATCTACCGAAAAATTGCGTCCTGAGTTTTCTTCCAATGATTCTTCTCGGTGGGCCATTGCTGTTAATGACACAGGAATGACTCCCGGGAAAAGGAATAGTGTATATTTCGAAGAACTCGCTGACAATGGGAGTATCTTCTTTGATCCTAATCCATTTTCGCCTGATGGAGACGGCCATGAAGATGTTCTGTATATGAAGTACAAACTCCCATATGAGACTGCCGTAATAAAAATTGAGATTTTTGATGTTGTTGGACGCAGCATTGCGGCGCCATATTGGAATATGTACACTTCTCAGGAAAGTATCTTAACATGGGACGGAACAAAGAAAAACGGTCAAACAGCCAGAATTGGTATTTATATTGTCAAAACAACGGCGCGTGACGGCGCAACCGGAGCACTTTGGGAAGATGTACAAACAGTCGTATTGGCAAAACCTTTATAATATGATGATATTCAATAATCCACGATTTATGATGATAAAGCTTCCAATCATAGGAATGGTGGGATTCTTGTTATGCATTGTTCTTTCAATTTCTTTTTATCCGGGAGGAACCATAAAACAGGAAAATACATCCGGATATATTTTTACTGAAAATTTTCTGAGTGACTTAGGACGTACTGTATCTCCTTCCGGTGATAACAACTTTGCTTCAATGATTCTGTTCATTTGCGCTTTAGCAAGTATCAGCCTTTCGATGTCAGGATTTTTTTACGGCACCTTTCGTTATTTTAAAAATAAATTTCCGTTACAGGGTATCAGCCTTGGAATTGGCACGGTACTTTTTATAGTAAGTTTTTGCTTTTTATTAGGCGTTGGTTTTACTCCCGCAAATATTGCTTTACCCCCGCATATATTTTTTGCAGTTTGGTTTTTTCGACTCATATTTCTCGCAGGATTATTGAATGCTATTGCATTTTTTAAAATGGATCGTACAACAATAAACCATGGATTGGGGTACGGGCTCATAGCGTTATCAACGTGCTGTTATATTCTTTTTTCTGATTTCAACCTTGGAGGGCTCTTTTTTTCAGATACATTTAAACCAGAGGTCATATCCCAAAAGTTCATTGTGATATCGCTAATTCTGGGAACAGGAATGGTGGGATATTTTAACAACCGCTTCATAAAGCAGCATTTAGAATAACTCTTCAGCGAAAATATTGATCAATTACATACGTCACTGACCAGTTATGGCCGAGTCTCCTTCCATCTGGGAACGCGGCCGGAAGCTGATGTACCGTACTTCCATCTATTTGAATGATCTGCGGATCAGTTTCGAGATTCCGAAAGGCGCCGTCCGATGAATGAGCGGTTCGCCATTGAATATGTTTTATTCCGTTTGCCAAAGTGAAAGTACTGTCAAATATGGTGCCATCTTCATATCCGCATTTTTCAGAAAACCTGAGATGATGTCCGAGCGGTGCGGCGATGGAATGGATTTCAGCAGGCATATCCAATGTATATATTCCAGCAAATGATGTCGTAACCGTTCCGCCGTAACTGTGTGAAAAAATAATCAAATACGGATTAGAGGCAGAATGTTTTTGCCATACTGCAAGATCGCCGGACAGCTTTTCAGATATGATTTTAGGACATAGATCCCAGTCATAACGGTAAAACATTGTTTTCTTGCCGGTTTCTGCCATTTTCCGGAGTGCATGCACCCATTCATATCCTCGTGATCCGTACCCATGTACAGCTATATAAACCGTGTCAGATTCTGGATATTTTCCGGAAATGATTTCTACAAATCCGTGATCTTTCTCCATCAGTTTACTTCCGGAATCTTTTACACCATCACCAATCGGAATTTCGGATAATAAAATAGATTGCTGAGCCCAATTCGGGGATATCAATCCTAAAACTATAAAATAAAAAAGGGGCAGAAATCCGCCCCTTTTAAACAAACTAACGTTGTATTTCGAGATCAAAATCCAATTCCCATTTTTATCTGTAGTGTCCCATATCCGCTACTGCCTTCATACGTTTTTCCAATCGTATAGCGGTAGTTCACAAAACTATCCAAAAAGAGCAATTTTAACTGAACACCCGCCTGCAGATGAATTCCGGTTGTGGATTCTACATTGTCATTAATGTAATCCACAATTTTATCTTCCATTGCACTTGAGTTGTCAATGCTGTCGTAGATTTCGCTTCCCAATAATGTTTCCATCATCGTAATGGAAGTCAGAGGGAAAGCCTTATGAAAATTCAGTCCGCCACCGGCATGCAGTTTTACGCCTCCAAAAATGGGAATTGTACCATCAAAGAGTTCTTTCCTTGCTGTCACGTATGTTGAGGTTCTAACCCAGACAAAATCCACATAACCTGTTTCCGTTGTTGGACCTGTAGTCGGGATACTCTGAAAATTAAATTTATAGGTATTTCCCACCGCTTCAAAATCCAACTCCAAATCAATAACAGGAATAAAATCGAGATACAAATAACCTCCGATCCCGACGCCGCCTGTAAATCCTTCGCGAATCATTCTCGCTGTTGCAAGGCTGCCTGCCTTATCCTCGGTCGAAGAGCTAATTGATCCCTGATCCTGAATTATATTTAATCCAAAGCCAACAAATGCCTGAGCAGTTCCAACAAACAAAAATTGACTAAAAAGTACGATGAGTGCGGTATTTCTTAATTTCATGCTGTCTCCCTTATCATTTCATTTTCTGATGTAAATTTAATGGAAACTTCCCATCGGAACACGGTAAAATGTTTTTGTCCGTGGAACAATTTTTATGACCTTTGGTACACAACATAACTAACGAGGAGTAATCATTATGATTAACATAGTAATTAGCGTCCTTTTGCTTGTTTCATCTGCTTTTGCAGGCGGACAGGACAAAAAGGTAATCGTAAAAAAGGTCGTTGTTGGCGACCAATCAGAACACAGCAATATTAATGTGGATGCCAATGTGGAAGACGGTGTTTGCAGTATCATCATTACTCGGGACGGTGAAACATCCGAATTTTCGTTTGACTTAGAAGATGAAAATGCTCTTGCGGAAATCGAAGAAAAAATCGAAGCTTTGGGGCTCGACGCTCATGTGAAAGCGCTCGCATTTGGTGATGACAGTAAATACATTATTCATGCCGGGAGTTCTGATGCTGCTTTTCTTGGTGTGCATCTTCAAGATTTAACGGAACAACTCCGAAAATATTTTAAGGTGAAAGACGGCAATGGTGTATTAGTGTCAGAGGTAGTTGAAGACAGCCCCGCTGATAAAGGTGGGATTAAAGCCGGCGATATTATTATAAAGGTTGATGGTACATCCATTGACGGTCCGAAAAGTCTGCAGAAAATCATACGAAGTTTTAAACCGGACGATAAAATCAAATTGACCCTTATGCGGAATGGACGGAAAAAAACTATTTCAGCAACTTTGGGTGAGCAGGAAAACAACTTCAGCTGGAAAAATGAGTTTTCCGGAGATAATCATAAAATGATGTTTTTTGATGTGGATACAGATATTCACAAGATGGATGACCATGTAAAAAAACAATTCAAAATCATGAAAAAACACAAAGACGAAAGTGGTGAATTGCAGGAAGACTTGAAGTCGATTCGGCATGAATTGGAAGCTTTAAAGAAGGATATCGAAACACTAAAAAATCCCTGAACTCAAGTCTTTCAATTACTTTTATTAAAACAGGCCGGTTTTCCGGCCTGTTTTTTTATCCGTTGAAACCGGGGGCGAGCTTTTCCTAAATTGATTTAAGAGGCACCCTTAGATATGAAAACAAAACTAATCCTCCTTGCCTCCTTCCTTCTTGTGAAAAACTTGATTGCGCAGGAGTACGTCTGGCCGACAGATGCCGGCACGATGTTTTCATCCAATTTTGGTGAATATCGCGATCATCACTTTCACATGGGAATTGACATCAAGACCGGTGAAAAGGAAGGTGCATCCGTTATTGCCATAAGCGATGGATATATTTCCCGGATGGTCGCCAACTTTACGGGATTCGGGAAAGCTCTTTATCTCACAACTTCCGATGGGAATACCGCAGTTTATGCCCATCTTAGCTGGTTTTCGCCGCTATTGGAATCTGTGCTGAGAAATGTGCAAAATGAGAAGGGTTCTTACAGTATAAACGAATATTTCGCCCCGGAGGATTTTCCAATTTTAAAAGGTGAAGTCATTGGGCAAACCGGAAATACGGGCGCATCCTCCGGTCCTCATCTGCATTTTGAATTGAGGAATGATAAAGAGCAGCCTTTAAATCCGCTTACACATGGATTTACCGTGCGGGACAGAATTCCGCCTATTTTCCGAGAATTAGCTGTTATACCGCTATCCTCCGACACATGGATTAACGGTGCCCGACTCTTACAAACTTTTCCTCTTCATCAGGATAAAAGCGGTATTTATAAATTTCCCGACACACTTAACTGCCTCGGGAAAATTGGTTTAGCTGTTAGGGCCGTTGATAAACGAGAGGGCGCAAAAAACGAGTACCAGCTACGGAAAATTGAGCTGTGGATAGATGGAAAAATTCACTATTCCGTTCTGTTCGATACGCTTGATTATTCACAATCCAAAACAGTGCATACTGTCCGGGATTACAGTCTGGATCGCCTTAATCTGGGCGAATATTCCAAACTGTACCGTTTGGATTCCTATGGGGATATTACAGTGGGTAAAGATTACTTTGGGCGCCCTTTTCATGTTTCTCCGGGGTTTCACAAAATTGAAATAAAGGGATTTGATTCAGCCGGAAATATGTCAAAAGTTGTTGGGAAAATATTTGGCAATCCACCATTCGACATGATGATCGCTGACGTAACTCAGCATCAAAATGAAATACAATTCAATTTCCAGCTAAGCAAAATTGTTATCCCAATAGAGGAAGTTATCGCTTACAGTTTTACATCCTATGGATATGCCGATCGAAAAATAAATGTTATTGCGGAGAAAAAATCGAAAGAAGGGCTGACCCTTACGCTGCCTAAAAAACAAATTAAACGGCGGGCAATTCAATTTATAGGTATAAATAAGCTCGGTGCTTATTCAAAACCGGTACATTGGATGGATGCAGTACCCAACGCCTCGGGAGATCATGCCAAGGTTGATTTGGATATTTCTCATTCAGAGGCTGGCGTATTTATTCAGGTTGAAACAGAGCAGGCTTTGTCTGCAGATGTATCTCTTGCCATAGATCAAGGCGGTGCATTCATGCCAATCACGCTTGAACAAACACATCCAAACGTGTATTTAACGAAGATGCTGTCACCTCAATTTTTAAATGGCATAAAAGGAATCAATGTAACCGTTGCAGATAATTCTGAGCGTGAAGTCCGGTTTGCACTACAGCCACGAGTTGTTTCTGAAGGAGAGCCGGTGACCATATTATCTCTGGACGAACAATGCTCCATTAGAACCCAAAACAATTCAACCTATTTCCCAACGGTTATGTGGATCGAAACGGTAGATAATGCCGTCGAGGTCGCAGGCGGGGTGCGCCTTTCAAGTGTTTACCAGCTTCAGCCGTTTGAGATTCCTCTAAAAGATTCGATACACGTAGGTGTGCGCTTTGGTGAAAAGATAAAAAATAAAAATAATATCGGGCTGTATTACTATGATAAGGATGACGGGTGGACCTATATCAAAAGCAACGTTAGTAAAAAACGAAAAGTGATTACTGGTTCGCTAACAAGTTTAGAAGCCATTGCTATTATTCAGGATATCACTCCTCCGAAGGTCGTGAATTCTTTCCCGGGAGATGGCGGGAAATACGAGTCTTATACCGTTGAAATAATTCGTGTTTCTATTCAAGATGATTTATCTGATATTGACACAAATGAGAGATCAATGTCATTGGCTTTAGATGGTGAAAAAATCAGGTATGCCTATCAGCCTATTCTACAAGAACTAACGTACCATCTTGATTCGCCCTTAAGTCCCGGTTCGCATTCGCTGAAACTGATATGTCGGGATAAGGCTGGGAACCGGATGGATCAAACCCTAAATTTTAATATCGACTGATGTTTTTTCCGTACCGAGACGATAATCCACACATTTTGGTTCCCTATGTTACCTATGGAATCATTGCGATAAATATATTCGTATTCTGCATCCAAATGGGGATGGAGTTTTCTGATCCAATCAAGGGAAATGCCTTTATTAATTCCTTTGGATTGGTGCCGGCAGATTTTGGAATAATGAATATTTTTACTTCTATGTTTTTGCACGGCGGAATTGCTCACATTGTCGGCAATATGTGGTTTTTATGGATCTTTGGAGATAATGTTGAAAGCGCCTTAGGACACGCTCGCTTCATAGGATTTTATCTATTTTGCGGAATAGCAGCGGCTCTATTACAAGTGATTATGGACCCAGCATCAGCCATTCCAATGGTTGGAGCAAGCGGTGCCATTGCCGGAGTGTTAGGCGCATATATGATTCGGTATCCGAAAGCAAAAGTGCATGTGTTTGTTTTTATATTTATCTTCATTACAACCATTCAAATCCCTGCCTTTTATGTCCTTGGATTTTGGTTCCTCATGCAGCTTACGAGCGGGCTCGGGACTCTCGGCCTGGATTCAACCGGCGGCGTTGCATGGTTTGCCCATATCGGAGGATTTATTGCAGGAATAGGGTTTGAAAGAGTGAGCCGATTCATCAAATTTGAAAAGGTATAAAAATGGAAAAATTGATACAGAGTGCTTTGGATGCGAGAAAAAACTCACATGCGCCTTATTCCGGATTCGCAGTAGGCGCCGCCGTGGAATCATCCTCAGGTGATATTATTGGCGGATGTAATGTTGAATCCAGCAGCTATGGACTTACAAATTGCGCCGAAAGGACGGCACTTTTCCGGGCCATTTCCGAAGGGCATACATCCTTTAAAGCAATGGCTGTTGTATCTGAAACGGGTGCCTCTCCCTGCGGAGCCTGCAGACAAGTAATTTGGGATTTATGCGGAGACATCCCTGTAATAATAGCAAAAACTGATGGTTCTAATATAACCAAAACCGCTTCGGATTTGCTTCCGGATGCATTTGACGACCGACAGTTGCCTTGAAGCACAAAACAATTTTAATTGGAGTTGCCGGTGGTACCGGATCCGGTAAAACAAAGTTAGCACGGGAATTACTAAAAGAGTTTGGTCCCGGAGAAGTTGTAGTTATAGAGCAAGATTCTTATTATCAGGATTTATCTGCCTTGCCCGAGGAAAAACGCAATCACCAAAATTTTGATCATCCGGACTCTTTTGAATTTGACTTATTAAATCGTGATTTAAAGACTCTGTTAGATTGGAAACAGGTACATATTCCCATGTATGATTTTTCTACACATGTGCGTTTGTCTGAAACGCGAATGGTCGAACCACATCATGTTATTGTTGTTGAAGGAATCATGGTATTGGTGGACCGCGCTCTTCGGAATTTGATGGACATAAAAATTTATGTGGAAACACCAGCCGATATACGATTCATCCGAAGATTAACCCGCGATAGAGTAGAACGTGAGCGCACAACCCAGTCTGTAATTGATCAATATCTTTCTACTGTTCGCTCGATGCATGAGCAATTTGTAGAACCGTCAAAACTTTTCGCCGATATTATCGTGCCCGAAGGTGGAGAAAATTCAGTCGCGATTGATTTGATCAGGACAAAAATAGCTTCAATTATTCCCAAAGGATCTGATTAATGACACTTACTCCAAAAAATGCTGGATGGATAGAAGTGATATGTGGAAGTATGTTCAGCGGAAAAACGGAAGAACTTATTCGAAGGCTAAAACGGGCTGAAATCGCTCAAATGAAAACAGCCATTTTCCGGCCGGCAATTGACGATCGGTATGAAAAAGAACATATTGTATCTCACAATCAGTCAAAGCTTAAATCCTATACAGTTGAAAAGGCGGTAGATATCATTCCGCTAACAAATAATGCGAATGTAATAGGCATTGATGAAGCACAGTTTTTTGATGAAGACATTGTTTCCATATGCAGAGAACTTGCGGGGAATTCATGCCGGATTATCGTCGCCTGGTTAGAAAAAGATTATCAAGGTGAACCATTCGGAATTATGCCGGAACTTATGTGCGAAGCAGATTACGTAAGCAAATTGCGTGCGATTTGTGTTGTGTGTGGAGACCCCGCTAATTTCACTCAGCGTTTGTCGAAAGAAACCCGGCAAGTTGTGATCGGCGAAACCGATATTTACGAAGCGCGATGCAGAGGATGTTATAAACCACCGGATAAATCCTGATGGAAAAACTAATCGGCATCATCGGAATTATTGTATTATTAGGCATAGCTTTTGCCTTGTCGAACAATCGAAAAAAAATCAATCTGAGAGTCGTCGGATGGGGATTGGGACTGCAGCTGATATTTGCATTGTTCATTCTTAAAACGCCCATTGGAACTCCCTTGTTTGGTTTTTTTGATAAAGCAGTCAGAAAACTGATCAGTTTTTCGGACGCAGGAAGTGATTTTTTATTTAAGTCGTTTGTCCCCGGGGTTGGGTACCATGAATCAATGGTGAATTTTGCATTTCGGGCCATGCCCACAATTATTTTCTTTTCAGCGCTGATGGCGATTTTATATCACTTTGGAATTATTCAGTTTGCTGTCAAATGGATAGCGAGAGCCATGCAAAAAACTATGAAAACAAGCGGGGCGGAAACTTTAAGTGTTTCTGCTAACATTTTTGTAGGGCAAACTGAAGCGCCCTTAATGATACGGCCTTTTGTTAACGCCATGACTCATTCCGAACTTATGACTGTTATGACCGGAGGATTTGCAACGGTTGCCGGAGGCGTTTTGGCGCTGTACGTCGTTTGGCTGGGAGATATTCCGGGGATAGCCGGACATTTATTGGCCGCTTCAGTAATGTCGGCTCCGGCAGCACTCGCCATTGCTAAAATCATCTATCCTGAAACTGAAATTCCGGAAACTGCCGGCGAAATAAAATTACAAGTTGAAAAAACAGATGCCAATTCCATGGACGCGCTTGGGCGCGGCGCAACAGATGGATTAAAACTTGCTGCAAATGTTGCCGCTATGCTCATCGCTTTTGTTTCAATGGTATCTTTGATAAATTATCTTCTTGGAATTGCCGGCACTTCTTTGGAAGGAATATTTGCATTTGTGTTCAAACCGCTCGCTTGGGCAATGGGAGTCCCGTGGGAAGAAGCAGGTATGATGGGGATGCTCATGGGCGAAAAAATTGCCTTCACAGAGCTCATTGCTTACGGTGATTTGAAAAATATGTTAGCAACAGGTCAAATATCAGACAGGACAGCTATAATAGCCAGCTACGCCCTCTGCGGTTTCGCAAATTTCGGTTCGATCGGAATCCAGCTTGGAGGCATTGGCGGAATGGCCCCAAACAGAAGAAAAGATTTGGCTAAACTTGTGGTTAAAGCTATGATTGGCGGAGCGCTTGCTTCCTGGCTTACAGCGACTATTGCGGGAATCTTAATCTAATATCATGAAGCTCATATTATTAGGACCGCCCGGAGTCGGAAAAGGAACCCAAGCTGCGCGATTGAAAAAACATTTTAAAATTATCCACCTTTCAACAGGAGAAATACTAAGGGGCGAGATGGCAAATTCATCGTCTGTCGGGATTCAGGCACGGCAATATATTGATGCAGGGAATCTCGTGCCGGATGAAATTCTCCTTAAAATGATGAACAATCGTTTACGTGAAAAAGATTGCGCAGGGGGATATATTTTAGATGGTTTCCCTCGCACCATACCTCAGGCCGAAGGGCTACAAATTCTTTTGGATGAAATAAATCATGAGCTCAATGCCGTCATTAGTATTACAGCAAACCAAGATGAATTGGTGCGTCGCCTTGTTTTAAGAGCGAAGGATTCCGGCAGAAGCGATGATACAGAATCGGTTATACAAGAACGGCAAAGGGTATACTGGGACCAGACTGCACCGTTGATTCATTTCTATAAAGAAAAAAATATCCTCAAATCAGTGGATGGATTAGGTGCGATCCAAGACATTACAGACAGGATATTGGGAGTGGTTTAAAATGCTTCGGCTTGGAATAACCGGTGGAATAGGCAGCGGGAAAAGTACTGCCAGTAAAATTCTTGAAAAAGAAGGCGCATATATTTTTAACGCCGATGTCGAGGCGAAACGACTTCTGAATGAAAACCCTCAGGTCCAAAACGAACTTTTGGCGGAATTTGGTACCGATATAATGGGTCCGGGAAATAGTATTGATAGAAAGAAACTTGCCCGGATAGCATTTCAGGATTCAGACCATCAATCCAGATTGAATATAGTTATTCATCCCTTTGTCTTTGACGATATTGATTCGGCATTTAGAAAAGTGGAAAAAATAAATTCCCATTCAGTATTTGTTGTTGATGGCGCCATGATTTTTGAATCAGGATTTGACCAGCATTTGGATTATGTTATCATTGTAACGGCTCAAATAAAAATCAGACTTTCGCGTGCGATGGAACGAGGTAAGCTGAACAGGGATGAAATCATGAGACGAATGGATCTTCAATGGTCAGAGGATGAAAAAATAGGAATGGCTGACTTTGTCGTTTATAATGAAGGTGGGAAAGAAGAACTAAAAACCCAAATAACTTCCATTTACAAACAGCTCGTTTAAGTTATCTTATTGTACGCCGCATGGCACGCGGTTTGTCTAATATCTCCTTAAAAATTACGGCACGTTTTAAGGCATCCAAACTGCTAAACAAATTTCCCCCAAACGCTGTTTTGGATGGATGTGGTATCCCGTATTTGAATCTTTCATTTTTTTTGTCAAAAGTATGATCGGAAACATTATCAAAAACAGCGACTCCCTGCTCCCTAGATTCCACAGGTGAGGGTACAGGATTAATCCATTCTTCTTCTATTTCTTCTTCTATTTCATCTTCTGATCCATCTTCTGATTCAATAAATTCGTCTTCAGTAAGCCCCTGAAACTCATTGTAAATGTCCTGAAGGAATTCAACATTGAATTTGCCCTTAGGTCCATTTTCGGGCTTTTCATAATCATCGTCCAACTTTTCTCTCGCAGCCTTCTGCTGCCGCTTCTTCATTAGAGACGACAGCAGATATAAAACTGCAATAAATAGCCAGTAGCCGACACCTTCCATTTAGTCAGAATCCCTCTCGGGCGGCTGCATGCTCTCTGTGTCAGATCCTCCGGAAATGGAATCCCGCATAGAAGTATCGGCCTGGATGTTTCTCATATTCACATAATCAAAAACACCTAATTTCCCTTCCCTGAAAGCCTGAGCCATTGCTAATGGAACTTCCGCTTCGGACCCAACCACTTTCGCCTGCATTTCCTGGGTACGGGCTTTCATTTCCTGTTCTTCCGCAACAGCCATCGCGCGGCGCGTTTCAGCCCGTGCCTGGGCAACCCTTAGGTCGGCTTCTGCTTGATCGGCCTGTAACTGGGCGCCGACATTTTTCCCAACATCCAAATCCGCAATATCAATAGACAGGATTTCAAAAGCAGTTCCCGCATCCAATCCTTTATCCAAGACGGCGCGGGAAATATTGTCGGGGTTTTCCAGAACTCCTCCGTAATTAACAGAGGATCCAATGGCGCTCACAATTCCCTCTCCAACTCTTGCAATGATAGTATCATCCGTCGCACCTCCAATCAGTCCGGGGATATTGGTACGTACGGTAACACGGGCTCGCGCTTTTAATTCAATCCCATCTTTTGCCACCGCTGACAAAAACCCTTCCCTAGGTGCATCAATAACTTTGGGATACACACTTGTTTCAACTGCAGTTTTTACATCTCGACCTGCAAGGTCAATCGCAGTTGCTGTATCATAAGGCAATGGGATATTTGCTTTATTTGCTGCAATGAGGGCATGCACAATATTGACAACATTACCACCAGCCATATAATGAGTTTCGAGCATATCGGATTTAATATTGGGTAAACCCGCCTTTTGTGTATTAATGACCGCGTCAACGATGAGACGAGGAGGAATTTTTCGTAACCTCATTCTAATGAGATCAATAATGGTAATTCGCCCTATTCCTAAACTCACAACAGCTTGAATCCACATCCCTATCGGAACGAAATAAAACAGCATTACTACAAATAAAATTAGTAATGATAATAAAATGATGGATGGAGTAGTCATGTTAATGCTCCTTATTCTGTATTTGTCTTACCAAAACCCTGTTCCCGTCCACGGACAGAATCTTAACAGGGTCACCCTTATTAATAAATGTTCCTTCGGTTATTACAAAAATGCGCTGTTCCTGAACCAATATCCAGCCTGATGGGCGCAAATCTGTATCGGCCGTACCTGAATAGCCTTCCAGATTTTCCAACCCGATGAAAGATGAGTAGCCTTCTTTCCGGCTTTCCATTCCCGGTGCCGTCAATTTCGCCCAAAAATTGGTTTTTGTAATGACTTTAAATAAAAGTACCAGCCCAACCAGTCCTCCAATTATTCCAATGGTCAGCCCCGTAACAGCATCAGACATTGCTTCAGGCCCAATGGGGATTTCAGGAAGCAAAAGTTCATAAAGTCCCCAAAGAAGTACAATAATCCCCGCTACGCCCGCAACTCCAAAACCTGGAATGAATACTATTTCCGCAAGAAGGAGTAAAACTCCAACAAGAATGATAATGAAATCAGTTGCTGTCGCCAGTTTGGCAATGTAAGAAGCGCTTAATGATAAAACCAGGCAGACTCCGCCAAAAGTACCCGGAATTCCCCAACCCGGACTTTGTAATTCAAATAATATACCAAGAAATCCAAATGTCATAAGCAGGGAAGCGACGATAGGATTTGTTAGAAATCGCACTACATTTTCAGACCAGTTTTCTGAACGAGATTTTATTTTAGCGCCCGGTAGCCCGATTGCAATCAATACATCTTCAATTGACTCGGTTTCACCGTCAGCAATCTTATATTTTAGCGCCAGATTCGTAGTAAGAGTTATCAGCCTTCCTTTTTTTCTGCCTTCAATGTCCGTGACTTCCAAAGAATCTCCATTAAAAACAAGATGGGTAAAACTCAAACTGTCATCAACCATACCACGTGCAATAGTGACATCTCTTCCTCTTGCTTCTGCCGTTGATGCCATTTCTTCTCGCATGTAACTGATCACTTTTTCTGACGCTTTATTTCCCTGCATATCAACGGCCGTCGCAGCACCGATGGTACCGCCTCCCGTCATATAAATTTTTTCGCAGGATAAGGAAATAAGTGCACCGGCTGAAATAGCTCGCCGGTTAACAAAAGCTACCGTTAAAATTTTTGTACCCAGAATTGCGTCTTTAATTTGCGTAGCTGCATCTACTCTTCCACCCGGTGTCTCAATATCAAATATAACGGCGGCAGCGCTGTCTTTTTCCGCAGTTTCCAATACACGCTCAATATATGGCGGCAATCCAAGATCAATAACTCCTGATATTGTAATTTTGTAAACGACATTTTCTGAAAACGCCGCCGAAATCATTACTAAAAAGTATATAAGTATATTTTTCATAAGTTGACAGTAAACCAAATTTCATTTCTGTGTTGGTGAATATAGCTTAGATTTGACATATCTGGCATACTTAAGCAAAACATTTTATGTCCCTAACTGAAACATTCACCTATGTGTTCCTGAATCTTTTATCGAAGTGGTTTCAAGCTATATCACATACAAATCGAAACAGGATTGGCGACACGCTCGCGCGTTTTGCGTTTCGATGGATTCCAAAACGGCAAGATGAAGCCTTGAAAAATATACAAACTGCCTTTCCAGAAAAATCAATGGATGATCATGTAACCATATTGAAACAATGTTACCGATCATTTATGATGAATGCAGTTCACTTTTTAGCATTTCCCAAATCATTTCATAATTTTGAATTCAATGTCGAGGGCAAAGAAATACTAGATCGTGCGTTAGCCAAAAAAAGGGGAGTTCTATTTATCACTGGCCACTGCGGTGCGTGGGAACTTTTGATCGCCTGGCTTGGAGTAAATAAATATCCTTTTGAAGGAGTAGCCGCCCAGCAGCGAAACCTTGGGTCAAATAAGCATTTTCAGGAGCGTAGAGAGTTTTTTGGGGTTAAACATATTTTCAGATCGTCGTCTGTTGAAACGATGATCGGAACATTAAAATCGAAAAATATTCTAGGGATTGTATCCGATCAGGATGCGGGACCAAAAGGGGCATTTGTGTCCTTTTTCGGGAAAAATGCCTCCACCCCAAAAGGACCTGCCGTATTTCATTTAAAAACCGGGGCGCCAATGGTATTTGGCACAGCATTCTATGAAGGACAAAACACTTTCCATATTCATATCCAGGAAATAAATCCTAAAACAAATGACTCTGATACAATAACACAGACCTTCACGACGATGCTTGAAAACAAAATTAAACAATACCCTTCCCAATATTTCTGGTTTCACAGGCGATGGAAATCAGTAGATAAACACCAAACGTTATGAATGTAATCAAGGCAAATCACCCGGGCGCAATTCCAATGGCCGCTACAGTAATTCTGAGTGGAGGGATTATTGTATATCCCACAGATACAGTGTACGGTTTTGGGGCTGATGCAACCAATGATGAGGCTATCCAAAAACTCAATTCTTTAAAAAATCGTGACGGCCCCATGAGCATTGTTGCGCCTGATATTGATACCGTTAAAATTTGGGTAAACACAGATTCAGAAGCTTGGGAAACCATAAAAAATAAATTAGGAGGAAAAACAACGGTAATTCTGCCCATTGTAGAAGGAGTTGTTTCTACATTGCTTCTCGGAAAAAACCAAACACTCGGCATTAGAATTCCAAATCACACATTCCCAATAGGCCTTGTTCATACCCTAGGATTCCCCATTACAACAACAAGCGTAAATCGAACAGGAGAACCGGTTTGCACTAATCCTGAAACAATAAAACAATCTTTTGAAGATGAAATCGGCCTCATTGTTGATGACGGCATTCTATCAACTATCGGATCTGATATTTATCTTTTTGAAAATAACGCATTTACCACAATCCGTTCATGAATCGAAATATTACCTATATTGGGTTTCTTTTTCTTTCTCATGCGATTGCGAATTTCCCCTTTAAACTGGGCGAAAGGTTTGACTACACAGCCCAATTCAATTTTATTCCTGCTGGTGAAACATCCCTGGAATTCGTGTCAATTGATACACTTGGCCGTTATCCGGCTTTTCATATGGTGTATCTTGCGAGTACGGGAAAATACGCGGATAGGTTGTTTAAAATTCGGGACCGGGTGGATATGTGGTTAGATGAGAATGAGCTTTTTACTCACCGCCTCTCTAAGCGCATACATGAAGGGAATTATAAAAAAGAGATAGATACCAAACTCGATTATGAGAATAATATTGGTATTACAAACAAGGATACGGTACACATATCAAAAAAAGTACGAGACCCGTATTCGCTTTTTTACTATTTAAGGACCATTCCTTTGCCAATTGGTGATGTTTTTCCATTCTCAACATTTGAGTCCAATGAAACAACCGATTTCAAATTAAAAGTAACAGGAAAAGAGACAATAAAAACTGAAGCGGGGAATTACTCATGCCTTGTTGTAAAACCTTATCGAGATGGAGAGACGCTTTTAAAAAATAAAGGGGATATGCAAATATGGTTCAGTGATGATGAAAACCGCATCCCTGTTCAAGTAGAAGTAAAATTGAAATTTGGAACGATGCTGATGAGGCTGAAAAAAATCAGTTCCCAAACAGACGGGAAAAATCATTGAATAATACTGTTGCCATAACTAGCAAAAGAAATACCATTCCGACCTGCTGAATAATCATCCTCGTTTTAACCGTTAGCGGCCTTCTAATGGTGCCTTCAATTAAAGTAATAAAAATATGCCCACCATCTAATCCGGGAATCGGCAGCAAGTTGATAAAGGCCAAATTCACTGATATGAGCGCCATGAAAATGAGCAAATCTGCCCAACCTCTCTCCGCGAATTGTCCCGCGAGCTGAGCAATCATGAGTGGTCCGCCTAATTCTTTTGGGGACGCTTGGCCGGAAAACAACATACGAAATGTATTTATAATCATACCAAAACCATTCACCGTAGAACCAAATCCTATGGTTGCCGCTGTTCCAAAGCTGATGGGGTTGTAAAATATTTTCGGTCGAACGCCAATAGCACCTAAAGTGTCCCCCGTTGTAGGATGAATCTGAAAATAAGTTGTAATAGATTTTTCGTGAATTTCACCGTTCCGGTCCCATTCAAGATCAATCTCAGTATTTGGCAATTGGCGGATAATACCAGAAAGGTCTGACCAAGAATTAATTACGGCATCATCAATGGCAATAATGCGGTCACCAGCAATAAGTCCCGCTTCATCCGCAGGTAACCCTGGAATAATTTCTTGAACTACGGGGTCTTTACTCGCTTCTGCTTGACCCGTGTGCCAGCTAACGCCTGTAAATAGAAAAAATGCAAGGACAGTATTCATTAAAATACCAGCACTCATAACCCATGTTTGCTGAAGCCGGGATTTGCTCATTAATTCGTAAGATTTATTCTCAATAGTTGCATCCAAATTTTCATCGATTGTGCCGGCCATTTTTACATATCCGCCAAATGGAATGAGAGCAAAACAATATTCAGTTCCGCTACCTTCTTTTCCATTGGATGTAATAAAATGTTCCTTTACCGGTGCCCATACAATTTTTCCGGCTTCATTTCTTTTATAAAAGAACAGTTTAAGGTCCCATCCATTATCAGCGGATGTAAGGGAAATCAGCCTGGGAGGAAATCCTATTGAAAATCTGTCAACCCGAACTCCTACAGAGCGGGCCGCAAAAAAATGGCCAAGCTCATGAACAAGAATTAAAATCCCCAGAACAAAAATTGCAGCTGCAAGCGTCGTCATTATGTGTTTCTCCGAAAAATCATGGGCGGAAGTTTACAACAAATTCTTTTGTCCAGCTTTCAATTTGAAGGATTATATCAAGGTTTGGATTATTATGAAAATCATGCGAATCGCATGCAGATTCAACAATTTTGGGAATATCAGTAAACGATATACTGCCGTCCAGAAATCTGTAGACTGCATGCTCATTTGCTACATTTAAAACGGCCGAGGCAGTACCACCCTTTCGTAGAGCAGCGTAAGCCAATTGAATACATGGGAATCTTGTATTATCTGGCGGTTGGAATGTGAGTTCAGAATTTTTGAGTAAGTCCAACGATTCCCAATCAGACGGATTGTGGCGTGGATATGTAAAGGCATATTGGATGGGAATCTTCATATCAGGAACTCCCAATTGTGCTTTTACCGATCCATCGGAAAATTCCACCATGGAATGAATAATAGATTGAGGATGAATTATTATTTCTATATCATCCGGCTTAGTTCCAAACAGCCAGTGTGCCTCTATCACTTCAAGCCCTTTGTTCATCATGGTTGCAGAATCAATGGTTATTTTTTTACCCATATCCCAATTTGGATGGTTAAGCGCTTCATCAGGAGCAATATCTGAAAAACTGTTTACGTCTCTTTCTCGGAAGGGGCCGCCGCTTCCGGTAAGAATCAATTTGCTAACATCTTCCATGGATTCACCTGAAAGGCACTGCCAAATTGCAGAATGCTCACTATCAACAGGAAAAATTTCGGTTCCAGTTTTTGTTTTTGCAATGTTGATTAATTGACCTGCCATAACGAGACTTTCTTTATTGCTTAAGGCTACATCATTGCCAGCTTCAATGGCCTTTAGTGTCGGTTCCATTCCAGCCGATCCAACCAAACCATTCAATAGAACATCTACCTCTTGGGACGCTATTTCCAGTAAACCGGCTCGACCTGTTAATACGTCTATAGATTCATTTTGTAATACACTCTTCACATCGATCGCAGAGTCTTCATTAACAATGCAGACAGCTTTTGGTCTGATTAAAAGAGCCTGTTCAGCAAGTTTTTCCGCATTGGAGTATGCAGACAGGTATTCAACCTGATATTCATTGCCCAATGCTTCCACAACATCAATCGCATTTTTGCCTATTGAGCCGGTTGACCCTAGAATTGTAATTGTTTTAGACATCATCTAAAACTCGTTAGTACGTCAAATGAGAAAAATACAGTATTTGGATGAAAATGAATTTGGGTTCCAACCATCCATCTGTTTATTGGCCAATTAAACCCAATAAACACGAAATTTGTCTGACCTTCAATGGTACTAGGGATTTCATCTTCTGAAACTAATGATATATGAGCGCTGAAAAGATTTACACCAAAACCAAAGTTTATGGGAACAAACCGCGTTTCAACTTTTTTGATAATTCTACTGTGAATAGTCCGACAGCGAAAATTTGATGGGCCATCTAAATATCCAAAATTCATCGATAAATCTGTTGAATTTTTTCCCTCTTTGTTGAGCATCAAATCAAATCCATAGCTGGATACCTGAACCATATTTTTCCCCGAATTGAAGCCGCTGATAGAGCCGTTTAAATTTAAATTATCCGAAACGATATATGAACCATTCAACGATGGAAAGCCAAGTAGGGGGTTTTCACCAAACCCTTTTCCGGACATGTCCACCGCCAAACCATAAGAAACACCTGCATGAAACCTTTTATTATCAATATGAATTGAGGATATCGGGCTACCTATCATAAAAGATATGCTTCGGGTAAATGGTTCTACCCGTTCTTGGAATTGAGATGATGGAACAGAGCTTAAATCAAAAGAAGGCCATTGCGGTAAAGCAATGGATTGTACAAGAAGAAGCGATAATACAAATTGTTTTATGATCATAAAAATTCAACAAACTCTTGATTAAATTATTCCCCGCTCGCTGTATTTTAAAAATTCAGCTACACGCAAAGCTTCGGGGAAATCATTCAATTCTTTCTGAATGGATTCAATAGCTTCGATTTTGGGTATTTTGGAGATATAGATCATACGATAAGCTTTTTTTATCGCAGCGACCGTTTCATTGCTAAACCCACGTCTTTCAAGTCCAATTTTGTTCAAACCTCTAAATTTTAGGGGTTCTCCTGCTGCCAAAATATATGGCGGCACATCCTGAACGGCCCTAAATCCGCCTCCAATAAAAACATGCGTTCCAATTTTTGTGAATTGATGCACAAGAACACATCCGCCTAATATTGCATATTCTTCCACTGTAACGTGACCGCCAAGGGTCGTTAAATTTGACATGATTACATTATTTTCGACAATACAATCGTGTGCAATATGGACGGTGGCCATTAATAGTACATTATTCCCAACTGTAGTTTTCCCTCTATCTAAAGTTCCGCGATTAATCGTGACGGATTCACGAATTGTTACTTTATTCCCGATTTCAACATGTGTTTCCTCGCCTTTAAATTTGAGATCTTGAGGAATTTCACCAATACTACAATTATGAAAAATATTGCATTGATTTCCGATCAATGTTCCTTTTTTAATGGTAGTGGAATTCCCAACTGAGGTACCCTCCCCAATTATTACGCCTTCTTCGACAATGGAGTAGGGACCTATAGATACATTAGCATCAAGTTCAGCATTGGGATGTACCAATGCTGTAGGATGAATTAAAGACGAAATATTAGGTACCTGCGCGCTCGGTTAGGTTGGCCATAAAGGTTGCTTCCGCAACCAAATCTTCACCAACAAACACTTCACCGTGGAATTTACAGGCATTTAGTTTTCTTTTAATTAATCGAACAACAAATTTTAATTGATCGCCCGGCACAACGGGTTTTCTGAGTTTAAGATTTTCAACTCGGGATAGATGTAAGTTAGTCTTCAAGGGATCTTCCAGGCTGTGTAATAGAGAAAAGCACCCCGCCTGACACATCGCTTCCAAAATGAGTACACCCGGCATAATCGGCGAACCGGGGAAATGTCCATTAAAAAATGGCTCATTTATCGTAACATTTTTTATGGCGGTAATTTGTTCCCCGGGTACCATATCGATAATCTTGTCAATAAATACAAATGGGTACCGATGTGGGATTAGCCTGAGGATTTCATTGATATCCAGGGTATTGTTATTCCCCATCTTATCCTCCCGATATATTTAATTAAATAATGACAGGTATTGACTGCGAATCATTTTAACAAACTCAACATTACTAGCGTGCCCACTTCTGGCAGCAGTTACGTGACCTTGAATAGGCATTCCAAGCAGGGCCAAATCCCCAATTAAATCCAATGCCTTGTGTCTTACAGGTTCATTTTTAAATCTTAAAACTTTTCCATTCAAAATTCCATTGGCACCAAGGCTTATAGCTTCTTGGACTCCGAAATCCCTCTGAAGTGTATCTGCTTCTTCCTCATCAATTTCTTTATCTACAATCACGATTGCATTATCCAAACTGCCGCCTTTAATAAGGCCTTGTTCTTTCAGCATTTCGACTTCGCTCAAAAAACAAAATGTTCTGGCGGGGGCAACTTCCTTAGCAAAATCTTCAGCCATATTGTAAATAGCCTCATACTGAGTCCCCAACTGTGGAAGAGAATAATCCACCATAAACGTAACTCTAAACCGGTCTGACGGAACGACGTGAATATCAATTTCTCTGTCCGCATCAGAATACATAACAGGTTTATCTATCACGAGAACGGACCTCGGTTTTGACTGTTCAACCACTCCAGCATCCAAAATAATATCGACAAAATCCTTTGCGCTTCCATCCATCACCGGCGCTTCTTTTTCAGTCAATTCAATTAGGATATTATCAATTCGAAGTCCTGTAACAGCGGCAAGGGCGTGCTCAACAGTATGAATTCTAACACCGTTTTCTTCAATAGTTGTTCCGCGGGAAATATCTACTACATGTTCAATATCAGCACGAATTTCTGGGCACCCTGCAACATCTGTGCGTGCAAAGCGAATCCCATAATCCTCAGGTGCTGGGTTAAATGTTATTGTGCTTTCAACTCCGGTATGAAGCCCCATTCCAACACAGGAGGCCGGCTTAGCAATTGTTTTCTGGTTTCTCTTCATATTCTGCCTCCGGGATGTTAGGAATTCTCCTCCAACTTTCTGAGACGTTTTTTCAATCCTGATATTTGAGTTAAAACAGCATCTTTTTTCTGCTGATCGCGAAGTTTGCGAGCAGGGCGGCCGCTATAAATCTCTCCTCCGGGAACAGATTTCATTACTGCTGAAACGGCTGCAATCATAGATCTAGGCCCAATAACTACATGATCGGTTGCTGTGCTTTTCCCTCCAAACATACAGTAATCCCCAATAATAGTACTTCCGCCAATAGCTGTTTGCCCCGCAAAAAGACAGCCTTTGCCTACTTGGACATTATGCGCAATGTGTACTTGGTCATCAAATTTTGATCCTTCTCCAATAACAGTATCTCCCATTGTTCCTCTGTCGATAGTACAATTTGCTCCTATTTCTACGTTATCTTCTATTATTACGCGGCCAATCTGAGGAATTTTTATGTGGGTATCGTTTTGGGGCACAAATCCAAATCCGTCGGCGCCAATAACCGTTCCTGAAAAAACCGTAATTTGATTCCCGATTTTACAATTGTTGTACACTTTTACACCTGAGTGGATATCAACATTGGAACCAATGATCGCACCCTTTCCAATTACCGAATGCGATCCAATACTTGTGTTGTCACCAATGATGACATCATTTTCGATAACAGCAAACGGACCTATTGAGACGTTTTCTCCCAATTGTGCATTTGAATCAATAATCGCACTTGAGGCTTTACCGGGTTTGGGCTTTACATCTGGCTTGAACTGTTCCAATGTTTTTGCCATGGAGACCCGTACATCATCCACCAGTATTCCATCAATATCATTTAATGCATCTTTTTCATCTGTCAGAATTGCCGATGCCTTAGTGGATTTAGAATATTCCATATATTTCTTACCATCTAGGAAGGTAAGGGTTCCGGGTTTCGCCTTGCGAATATCAGATACGCCGGAGATGACTACATCGCCATCCCCTAAGACAGTACCATGAACCAAGGCTGCTAATTCCTTGAGAGTAAACACACTGGTAAAATGCTTACTTCGAGTCGGAAGATTCCGGCAGACTATACTTCCTCAATTCGAAAAGAACAGCGTCTGTTAAATCGTGAGTTGGATTGCCGTAAAGCAAAGCAACAGATCCATCGATAATATAGTCGAATTCCTTTGTGGCGGCAACTTTATCCACGGCACGTTTTACCTTCGTGAGGATATCAAACTCCAACTGTGCCTGCCGACTGTATAATTCGCCCTGCGGTCCTATTTTTTGTGCCTGAAATACTTGGATCGTCCTTTCGGTATCTTTGAGTTCTTGCTCTTTTTCGCGACGCCATTCCGGTGAACTCATAAGCCTTTGCGCTTCAAAGGCCTGATTTAAACTGTCTAGATGAGTCAGCATAATTCTGTATTCCTGCTGAACTTTTTGGTATTCCGATTGCAATTGAGATTCTGCATCCTTGAATTCTTCATACTCTGCCCGGATTCTGTCAGATTGAACAAATCCGATCTTTACCTGAGCGCTTGCGAACGCAGAGATTAGAACAAATCCCAATACTAATAGTGTTTGTTTAGTTGATTGATTCACATTTTTCTCCTTGAATGATTAATAATTTCCTTGCCCAAAAATAATGGTGGCCATCCACCCTTCTTTAATGCCATCTCCGTCAGCATCATCAAATCCATATCCGTAATCAAAACCAAGCATTCCGATCATCGGCATAAAAAACCGAATCCCGAGTCCTGCAGATCTTTTCATATCCAGTGCTCCTGACCGATCCATATAGTATGGTTCAGACATATTTTGATCTTCCCAAACATTGCCCAACTCTGCAAATGCCAAGCCGTATACTACGGGGCTTTCAGAAATTGGCACTCTGAATTCTGAGGTGAATTTAAGCATAGCGCTACCACCTAAGGGAGAGCCGCTTGAAGTCCGCGGTCCGACTGAATTATCATGGTAGCCTCGCAGCATAGTTCCGTATGGAATTCCATTGCCGCCCATGATGAATTTTTCATCAAACGGAACAATAGAAACTTCATCACCTGAAGATCCAAGAGGACGTATAACCCCCATTTTGAAAGAGCTCATTAATACGAATTTCCAGAATGTAGGCGTATACCATTCTAAATTCAAAACATGTTTGTGAAAGTCTTCATTCCCACCAAGAATTCCTCCCGATAGTGTAGATACTAATGACAGTTTTGAACCCCGCGTCGGGAACTCTGCCCTGTCATGACTGTTGCGTGACAAAACCTGGGTTATGTTTAGTCCAACTGTACTGGTAATGCCGTTTAAATATGTTTCAAGATCTTCTTCGGATCCTTGGTAATCTTTCTTTTGCGCACGGAAAACCCAATATCCACTGAAATAATCATCCGGCCATTTGAATCTCCGACCCCATTCTACAGAGCCACCTCTTACTAAAATATCCAGCGGGAAATAATATTGAGTAGCAGATCCACGATAGGAATAGTTGAGACTGAACCCAATTCTGTTGGGCGAGTCAAATATCATTGGATCAACAAATCTAAGGCTGAAAGATTGGTATTTCCCCGGATCTTGATTGTAAACACTGTATTGTGTCCCCACTTTAAAAAACACACCGAATTGTTGCCCTAAACCACGAAAATTTTTCATATTTACACTGCCGCCACCTTCCATGCCATACGCACCTGTGATACCTACGCTTGCGGTAATTTCATCCGTTGGCTTTTCTGCGACAGTAAACTCAAGGTCTACTTCATCTTCGTCAACTCGCGCTACATCGGGAACAACATTTTCGAAAAAATTCAGCACAAACAGGTCGCGTACGCTTCGCTGCAATGTCGTACGGTTGAAAATGTCTCCCGGATAAATCTTTAATTCTCTTCGAATAACATTTTCCCTAGTTTTTGTATTACCATAAACATAAATATTGCGAACCTTTACCTGATGGTTTTCGGTAATCATAAAATGAATATCCAGAGAATCCTCACCAGTAGGGGTGACTTGCGGTTCAATTTGACTATAGATATACCCTTTGTCCAGATAAAGCGATTGTACTTTTTCTAGGACTGCCATGCTAAGGTCCACTTCGCTGAAATAATCGCCTTTTTCCAACCCTAAGGCATCCTCCAATATATCTTGCGTAAAGAGTGATTGACCGTCCCAAGTGAAATTTCTATACTTATATCTTGGACCTTCGTGTACATTTATTTGCAGATATAATTTTTTACCAGACTCGTTATAATAAACAGAATCGCTTAATACATTAAAATCGCGGTAACCTCTGTTCCGATAAAATTCAGTCAATGCGAGCCTATCTTCTTCATATTTTTTTTGATCAAAACTTGAGCGCCAAAACAGATACCATCTTTGCTGTTTTGTCTCCTTTAATACACGGCGCAGTCTGAAATCTGAATATGCGGAATTGCCCTCAATAATAATATTCCTCATTTTTACTTTACTATTTTCGTCAATCGTAAAAACAAGATTTCGGGTATTTTTTTCTGCAGCAGTTGCATCTGCGGATATATTTTCAGGCTCTATCAACTCAGCAGAACAAACGGCATTTAAATATCCCTTTTCTGCATAGAGATCTTGAATAGTTTTAATGGATTTTGCTATCAGGTTTGGTTTAATCCGCTGACCTTTTTTGAATTCTAACTCATCGCGAAGAGTGCGGTCTCTTATCTTTTTATTATCTTTGTAATCAACTTCACCGAGGATTGGGTTCTCTTCCACTTCAATTCGAATGGACATCCCTTCCGGAGAATCTTCTTCAACCTCAATTTGAACATTTTTAAAGAGGCCCAGCTGCCACAGTCTTTTTACTGCACTAGAAAAATCTTTTACTCGAACAGTCTGTCCTGATTTTAATCCAGCAGTATATCGAATCATATTATCAGATGCGGTCACATTACCATTCACATGTACATCTTTTAGTGTCACTTCCTGAATTTCCTGAGCAAATCCGATGGAAATGAGTACAACTAAAAAACCAATTATATTTCGTAAGCATTTCATTTTTAAGCCACCTGTTCGCTGACTTTACCAAATCGGCGTTCCCTGTCTTGAAACATCTTGATTGCTTCATGCAAATCATTTTCACGAAATTCCGGCCAAAATTTTTGAGTAACAACCAATTCCGTGTATGCGATTTGCCATAATAAAAAATTGCTCACCCTAAATTCTCCGCCTGTCCTAATCAGTAAATCCGGATCCGGAATATTAGATGTGTAGAGTAAAGAGGAAACTAGTGATTCATTAATGTCATCGGAATTCAAAATGCCCTCTTTCATATTTTCACCGATTTTTTTCATTGCCGATATCAATTCCTGCCTAGATCCATAGCTCAGTGCAAGATTCAAATTTAATCCTGTATTATTTTTCGTTAATTCAATTCCCTCTTCAATGCCTTCTCTTGCCTCATCTGGCAAATCGCTGATAGTACCTATAGTTGTAAGACGGACATTCTTTTCATTAAGATTTTTCACTTCTTTGCGAATAGTTTTTAATAAAAGTTTCATCAAAGCTGATACTTCTGTTACGGGGCGGGACCAGTTTTCCTGAGAAAACGTGTAAAGCGTAAGATGCTTGACCCCTAATTCGCCAGAAACACGGGTTATTTCTCGAACAGAATTGATTCCTTCGGAGTGTCCGGTTATCCTTGGAAAACCACGTTTTCTTGCCCAACGGCCGTTCCCATCCATAATAATTGCAATATGGACCGGCAGGCAGTCATGTTCGAGATCAGCGTTCATTATTTTGGGTGATGACATTTATTTAAATATTCCTGCTCTAAAAAAGGCGGGCGAAGTTACCCTTTTGCACTTCGGGAATCAACAGAGGACTCCCTCAACTTTTTACATACGATATATGGGGCTTAGGGTTCCTCATAAAGTTCAGCCGTATGATGATCGAATGGGTCAATTGAATCGGGCATTTGATTAAATCCTTTGAATTCGGCTTTGCAGGCATAACACACGCCCGAGTCTGGAATTTTTTGGTACAGCATCCAATCAATAACGGCAACTGCCAATAAGCTCAATCCAAAAGTATAAGGCACCAATAGCGCTCCCACTAAAATAATAATGCACCCAAAAGCTGAGTTGAAGTCTTTACGTTTATAAAATTGAGACCCTTCGCAAACCGGGCATTTTAAAAAATCAAATGAAGGAGTTGCTAATGTTGGATTTTCACATTGGTCGCAGGAAAAACCAGATTCGAGAATGGTTTTAACCTGATTACATTTTTCACAATCAAGTATGCAGGCAGTCATAAAACCAAACTAAAGGTTATCACGCAGTACCTGTAAAACAAATCACCAAATAACACCGAAACACAGGATACATACAGCAATCCCGTTGCACTTTGGGTGGATTGAATTTGTACTGTTCTCCATATCATCACATTTAAAATAAAGGGTACCAAGATTCCAAAAAACATTGCAAGTGCGATAAAAAACCCTCCAAAACTAGTGGCATATTCTAGTAAGGGAATAGATGTTCCAAAAGGCGAAAGAATCGATTGCGTTGCCAGGCCGAAAAAATCTATGATCATGCGGGCACCAATGAGGAAAAACAAAGATACTGTTGCATTCTTCAGGAAGCGAATTGGTAGCTGTATTACATTCAAATACCAATGTCCAAGAATCATCGCAAAAAACACTCCTGCTACAATTCCATTCCCAATAAATAAAGTAATGCCTGTCAATGGTGAAACCATTCCGGGATGGAAGTGCGTAAAAACAATCCAAAATACTGCAAGCCCAAAAAGTGAAGAAAGGAGCAAGGGAAGAAAGGGGATTTTCATAGCATTCCAATACAATGCCGTTAAAACTAAGTGGAAACCAATCCAAGCGGATACAAAACCAATCACGGATAATTCTACAGCGGCAACCCATAAAAGCATCAAACCAATACTTCCCAATATCCCCGCTAATCCGAGATTGAAATTGTAAAATCCGGCATCAATTTTATTTCTGGGAGTTAGGATGAAAAAGAGGGGATAAATTGTGCTAAACCCCAAAAGAGCCAATACAAGAATTTCTGATAAATTAGAAGCCATGGTACGCTGAATCAGTCTTCCAGCTGTAATTCTACCTTTCGAGCGACTTCAGTAATAATCCGGCTTATAGGCGAATCGGAATTAGAAAGCGTAATGGGTTTACCACTATCTGTCGTTTCCATTAATTCCTGTGCCAGTGGAATTTCCGCTAACAACGGGACATCCAGCCTTTTACTTTCTTCCAAGCCACCGCCTTTTTTAAAAACATTCATCCTAACCGAAAAATTGCCGTCTTCATCCACATCAACATTGTTCCCTTCAATGGAAAGAGAATGAATCTCTCCCTCAATTTTCCCCGAAACATTAAACCCGGACATATTTTCAATAACTCCTAGAATAGGGGCTTGAACTTTTCTAAACATATCGGCGCCTTTTCTGACATCAGCTAAGGCAATATCCTGAGGTGTAGTAACAATGATAGCTCCGCTTATTCTCAATTTTTGAGTTAATGTTAGCTGAACATCTCCCGTCCCGGGCGGTAGGTCCAATACAAGATAATCAAGGGCACCCCATTCAACATCCCGAAAAAACTGCTCTGTCATCCTTGATACTAATGGCCCCCGCCAGATTGTCGGAGTTTCGTTTCCACTGATAAACCCAAAGGACATCACTTTTATTCCATTATAATCTATCGGAATAAGTTTTCTGTCTTCGGTGGTTTTGGGTTGTTCAGATATTCCTAAAATAATGGGTAGAGACGGACCATAAATATCTAGGTCTAATAAGCCAACCTCATTCCCGAGATTTTTCAATGCGCACGCTAGATTTGCGGCAAAGGTTGATTTGCCAACTCCGCCTTTCCCGCTCGCAACTGCCAGCACATGTTTTACACCCGGAAGTGCTTGCGGGATTTGAGCCGCAGCCTGGGGTGAGGTGGGTGCCCCTTCAGCACTTTCGATTCGAATTGAATCGAAAGCACCTGTTGATTCTAATTTTTCCTTAACAAGTTTTACTACAACCTCTTTTTTATCCTTCTGCTGGGTGGACAGTTTTAGCGTTAGGATTAGGGATTTATCTTTAATCTGAATGTTATCCACCATCCCAAATGAAACAATATCTCTGCTAAACCCGGGATACTGTACTGTTTTCAGAATTTCTAGAACTTCGGACTGATTCATTGCTTGGATAGCGTTACATAAAAAACGGCCGTTGAAAAACCAACAGCCGTTTTTTCAGGTGCTGTAAGAATTTTAACTTGGGGGAGTTTGCCCGAAGTGTTCATAATTCAAAGCAATAAAATTATTCCACTCTTCAGGGACTTCGCTTTCTTCAAATATTGCTTCCACGGGACATTCCGGTTCGCATGCTCCGCAATCAATGCATTCTTCGGGGTTGATATAAAGAGTAAGTCCTTCGATATCTTCGCCGGCTTCAAGTTTCTTTTTTACCTCTTCCCCAGCATCATCCTGAGTGTAATGAATACAATCAACCGGGCAAACTTCTACACAAGCAGTATCGCAAACACCGACACATGGTTCTGCAATGATGTACGTCATTTTGTGCTCCTAATCATAATTCTAATTTCATTGGATCAGAGAAGATTACTTCTTCACCGCTTTTGAATTTACGTGGATTTTTAAGTCATCAAAAGTATTTTGAAAAATGTCAAGATTGGATTCTTGGCATTTCCGGATGCTTGCTCCTAATTTCCTGAACACATTTAGGCTAATTCATGGCAGACCCCTATAAATACGATCATTATAAAACAGTCCCCGATCCGACAGAAAAGATCAATAAGAAAAAGAAAAAACCACGATTGATGGCTGTGGTAGATGAGGACAATTGTACCGGCTGCCAAGTTTGTGTACCCTTTTGTCCAGTAGATTGTATTGAGACAGTGCCAAATGAGAAATACAATATTCCTATTCCTCCGGTTCAGATACGATTCGATGAATGCATTGGATGTCAAATCTGCGCTAAAGTCTGCACCAAACTTACTTGGGATGCCATCCATATGCTGCCGACCGAGGAATTTGAAAGTCTCTACAATATTACCGTCGCTGAATAACACTGTAGAGATTTGTCTCTCTATCTCGTTTTAGACCAAGGAACATCATCAACTAAGTCCTTTTTGTTCAATGATGATGGTGCGGTATTGCATTCAAATAGAATGAAGCATCCGCTTCGTCGTCCCAAACCCCACCATGTAGAATCCGATGCTCTTGAGATTGTAGAAACATGCGCAACTCTCATATCTGAATCAATAGAATATTCAAAATCTATCCGTGAAACTATAAAGTGCATGGGGCTTGCAGTCCAAAGATCTACATTTCTATTTTGGGATAAAAAAAGTTTGAAGCCGCTGACACCTGCGATCAGTTGGCAAGACAGCAGAGCAAAAGATATTGAAGTTGAATTGCAATATTCAAAAACCAAAATTTTTGAAAAAACGGGACAACCATTAAGCGGACATTTTGGTGGACCAAAGTTCCTCCATTTTATCAGGAACGATCCCTCCATCCGGTCTGCTGTAAACAATACATCTGCTTGGTTTGGTCCACTCAGTTCATTCTTGGCCCATTCTCTAACGGGAAACTGTTCTATAGATGAATCTATTGCATGCAGATCACTTATGATGAACCTTGCATCACAGCAATGGGATAAAGAGCTCTGTTCGTTTTTTGAGGCATCATCCGATGTTTTGCCGGATACAAAACCAACTGTACATGATTTTGGCTTGGTTGAAATGAATGATGATTCCATACCACTCTATTGTGTGATTGGCGATCAGCAGGCAGCTTTAATTGGGCAGGGCGGATGGGAATCCGGTTCGATGGCAATTAACCTTGGTACATCCGGCTCTCTTCAAATCAATTCAGGGCTAACTCCTGCAAAAGTTAATGGATTACTAAGTAGTGTTTTATGGTCATCCAAATCTGAACGCCATTTTATATTAGAAGGAACAATCAATGCTTGTAATGCTCTTTTTTATGGATTAGAAGCCGACCTAAACATTCCCCATCGAGAAATGCTTTGGGAAGAGAGATGCAGCAAAACTGAATCATCCGGAATCTTTTTCCCGGGGTTTTGGGGTATTGCCGCACCGTATTGGATTTCTGGGAAATCAAATGTATTGCACGGATTCTCCACTGAACCAAGCCCCAATGAAACTATACGGGCCGGGATGGAATCCGTCGGATTTTTAATACATGATATTTTTTCAATTGCGAACACTAAAAAGCCGCTTCAGCCTGATGTCATTACTGTAAGCGGTGGAGGTGCTCGGGAACCGTTGCTTCAATTTTTAACGGATATGCTTCAAATACCAATAGGACTTTCGTCCATGAAAGACAAAACTGCTATGGGGGTTTTTAATCTATTGAAGAAATCAGAAGACTCAGATTGGACGCCGGAACCAATGCATTGCAGTGCAATCATGAGCCCGAAAATGAGCAGCGAAAAAAGACTGAAAAAGCTCAAAAACTGGAATAAGGCTCTTTCGTCTGAAGGAATTAATCCGGTTTCAGGGCTTTAATTTTTTCCGCAGGAAAACTCTCAATTCATCTCTTTTGATCTCTCCGGGTATTAAGCCGATACGATCAGAATTAGCCTTATCTAATATGATATGAAAAGGTGTCCCCCAAGTCCTCGAATCATTAATGGCAGATCGGATTTGGGAATGCCGAGTGGAATTTTTCTTTGATTTATCTTTCGATGATAAATCTCCAAATAATATCGGCATTGTAAATTGGTATTTGTTTATAAAAGCCGAAGCTCCATCTGGATTCGAATATTCCATTATAACAACCAACCCCAATCCTGAGTTTTTGAATTCCATATGAATTTCATTAATAAACGGTGCTTCATACCGGCAATTTTTACACCATTCTGCCATAAATGAAATGATCGTTACCGATGGTAAACTATCCGGAAATACACTGTGTATGGCAACCAATGAATCTTCTTCGTTTTTGAATTCAAGCTGCGGTATATCAATGGAATCTAATGTGATCCATTCAATGGGATGGAATTCATGATCTTCCCCGGCAATCGCCGTTTTATTCAGCGCTATTGCTATTAGGGCCGATGAAATTATTGTAAATAAATGCATGTCAGGCATGGAAGAATACCGCTGCTAAAACCGATAGTAATAGAATTATTTCTAATCCTTGGTAGCGATAAAAAACTTTTATATCACCCGGCCCATCAGCCATTAATACTAATCTGGATGAAATAGCACATCCTGATGCAATGATGGATAATACCAACTTCCCAATCATCCATACTTCTGAAAAAAGGTGTGGGCGCTCTATCAATAATAAACATCCTGTAAGCGGTACAAAAAATGCTAATGGCATTTGTATTTTATCAATGAGGGTTCTGATTTTTTGGGAATCTAGCCGCACTACAAAAACGCCAACTGCAGAAGTAATCCAGATTAGCATTCCGACGACATGGAAAAATCTAAGTGCCAAATCGTACATTAGGGAATCATATCTCTTAGCGCAATTATCAGTTTATCGGCATCTGTTTCATCATTATAAGCATTAAAAGAAAACCTAAGAAAAATTTTATTCTTCCATGGAAAAACCGGGATTTCAATATTGTATTTCGACATCAACTCTTTTTTTAATTCCATGTTATCAACATTTGGGACCTCCACGCTTGCCATCTGTCCAAGCCATTCCTCAGAGTTTGGGCAAATTGGATTCGTATTTATTATTTCATAAAAACGATCGCGGGTTGAACGCGTTAAATCTCGGCACCTTTTCTTAACAGATTCCCAGTCATTGTTCTGCTGAAACTTAATGGCATCGGATACGGCTAAAAATGCGCTTGGATCTGAAGTCCCCTGATATTGATTTTCGTAGATAAACGAAGATGGCGACGAATCTTCAACTTTCCCCCAACTGACAACTAAGGGTTTAACTCTATCCTGAAGATTCTTTTTCACATACAAAAAGGTTGACCCCTTGGGAGCGCTCAGCCATTTGTGGCAAGCGCCTGTATATACATCTGGATCCAATTCCCGAATGTTCAATGGCATATGCCCGGGGACATGGGCGCCGTCTATAATAGTTAGAATTCCATTGGTTCTCGCTCTTTTACAAATTTCAGCAACGGGAAAAATCAATCCGGTGGAGCTTGTAATTTGACTAATGAATATAATTTTTGTTCGTTTCGTTACACCTTTCCAGAAATGTTCTACAAACGATTCATGGGAGGTAGCGGGAAGCGGAATATCCTGCTGAACAAATCGGTATCCTTTTGCATCCTGAAACCAATCCCATGCTCTAATCAGCGCTCCGTACTCATGATCGGTGGACAACACCTCATATTTCGGTTCAATATCAAGACTTCGGATTATTGTATTAATTGCTGTGGTCGGATTGCGGACAAAAAAAACATCATCAGCATTGCAGCCGATGAAATTCCCAAGATTAGTTCGAGCCTGTTGTAAGTACTTATATATATCTTCGGCGAGAAATTGAACTGGCTGGTTTTCGAGTTTTTTCTGCCAATTCTGATACGCTGCAAATACAGGTTTTGGGCAAGCCCCGTATGATCCGTGGTTTAGAAAGACCACGTTAGGGTTTAACAGATAATGCTCTTTCAACTGCTACCGCGCAAGCGCACCCATCGGATCCCATGGTGGAAGGCTTATCGGGTCTTTTTGGTACAAAGAAAGAAGATCCTTCGGCAGGTAATCCTTGTGTACAACTACCTCATAATTGTATTCGTCAAACCATGAGTCTGTCATGATATCATACCCCTTATCGCCGCGTTTTTCTCCCCATGAGTTTTCCACGCGCCATTTTTTTACCCGCCCTTTTGCGTCAAGGTCAACGCCCGTAAATACCATTGCATGCGTCATAGCACTGTCTCCGTATTCCAATCGGTCGGCTTTTGTCATTGGGAAATCCATTCCGTAAAAAAGATTAAAATCAAACAAATCCATGTCCATCACACCCAAATCACGATGAAAATGTTTTCCAACATCACAGCCGAACCAAACAGGATTATCATCCTGAATCGATTTGACTGCCGCTGTTTTTAATGCATTGGAAGATAGGTTTAAGTATCGAATAATTTCACCTTCGACAATATTCCCAAGAAAATCAACGGTATAAACCTCGTTATAAGATTTATCTGACATTGGACAATTGATCAAGCAAACATAATCAGATAAATTTAATCCTACATGATCATTGAAAAATGTTTTAGGTGTCAGATTTTGAAACCGGTGAAACTTATTATCTTTGTCCCTGACTTGCCAATCGAACGATTCCGGCGGAGTACCTAGACTGATTGTAAGAATTTGATAAATAGACCTCAGCATCTCCTTTTTAATTGCTCTGAGATCTTTTATTGATTGCCCCTTTGCATGAAAATCTCTGAGGGTCTTTGCAAATTCCCTTAGTTTTCGGGCTATCATCCTGTTCATTCGCATTGATTTACTGCTCTGAAAGCTTTCCGGCATTTCTGTTTGCGGAACAACGCCGTACTTATGGATTAGATTAATAAACATATGCCATTGTCCGCCATCCTGAATCGGATCGGCCAACAAATGCATCACCAAACGACTGTCCCAAGACTCACTCGCAGAGCGAATAATACTTTCGAGAAAATAATTTGATTTTTCTAATTTATCGCAAAACATGAAATAATTTTGGCTGAATTCAAATTGCTTGAGATTGTATTTCCTGCCTAAATAAATCCTGAAAAGGTTTAATCCCGCAAACCCCCAGCATCGTCCACTTGATTTTTGATTCGTAATCGGCATTTGCCCGGTGACCATTTCCGAAAATGAATGATCAATTTTCCGGAATGCTTCCCAATCCATCGCAAGGTCTATAACCTCACCGCGGACAGCGGCATTACGAGCTAGTGTAACTGTTGGATTTGATATTGTAGATTTCCTGTATTCCTTTATGTTTTTTAATAAAATTTTATCGGTCATTTCATTCCCCTTTATTAAATCGTGAAAGAAAGAAGCGCAAGCATAGTTAAAATAAAATATCCGACAATTACAGCCGCGCCTTCATAATCCTTGGCTATCCTTTGCCCAAAAAATAATGCTATAAAGTTTAATCCTGAAATCAATAGACCTAAGATTAAATAATCGCTTCCGCTTCCCAATATGTTAAGCATGGCGCCTCCCGCACACAGTACGCCTCCGGAAACCTCAAGTAAAGTTATAAGACTTAAAGTTGCCGGCACGGTTCCTTTCAGGATGGATTTGCTGAAATGGCCTTCTAGCCAATCCAAGTTTCCCTTTCTATCTATAATTTTATCAATTCCGGATTGAATAAGAGCGGTGGATAGAAAAATTCCGATCATTGACTGGGATGCGGTTAGTATTGTTAAATCAAATGGAAGAAATGGAATCATAATGAAATCTCTAGATTATGAAATTAACAGCTTTATCTTTTTGCGTACTAACTCCCTTAAATCCTCAACAGACATATTTTTGTAATCATCTGAATAAATGGGATCGCCAAAATGTACGGTTAGGGTGCCGGGATGCAGGCGCCAGTCAAATTTTTTCTTCGCACTAAATGCACCTAATATTCCAGTTGGAACAATAGTAACCCCCGTATTTTTTGCCACATGAAAGGGGCCCTTTTTAAAGGGACTCATTTCTCCACTCAGGGTTCGTGTTCCTTCGGGAGAAATAATAAACGATATTCCTTTCCTAATGGCTTTTTCAGCCAAATTCAGGCTTTGAATTGCATTCGGCAAATTGGACCGTTGAATAGGAATTGCTCCATACCGTTTGACAAGAAATCCCCAAATTGGCCATGAAAACTGAGACGCCTTACCAACAGCGGAAATATAATGATTAACCGCCGCTACCAGCATGAAATGATCAAACATAGATTCATGATTGAATAAATAAATATATGGTTCACCTGACTTTGGCGGCGCCGTCCCCTTTACCTTTAACCTTTGCCCACCGCATAACATCATCAATCTTGAACCATTTTTAACAATCGGATGCAGCTTTGGCCCTGGAACAAACAAAAGCAGAATCAAATAAATGAAAAAAAATATTACAAATGATATTCCGGCAAGAGGCCAAAGGATAATAGAATACAGCGCCTTCAGCATGGTAATGCCTGTTCAAAGATTTTCAAAGTTGCTTTTGGAAATGGAAACGATCTTATTTCGGAGGGTGTAATCCATTTTGAGGAATTTGTAGTTGGAATTGAATATCCTTTTTGCAATTTACAATGAAAAGCGGTTAACTCTATTTTAAAGTGGGAATATTGATGTTTTACGAATGCAGCCCTGCTTTTCACATCCACTCCAGCATTGCACTCTTCTTTTATTTCTCTTTCTACAGCATTTTTACAATTTTCATTATTCTGAAGTTTTCCTCCCGGAAGTTCCCAAAGACCGCCTAGGTGCATTTTTTTCTCTCGGCGTTGAATGAAAAACCTATTTTTATCCCATATAATACCGACACTAACATCGTAGGTTGGAATTTTATTGGCTATCTCCTTTGCGGGATATTTTTCAGGATTTGCAGATTTATAAGCCTCACAATTAACGGTTATTGGACAGGTAAAGCATTTTGGTTTTTGGGGTGTACAAATTTGACTTCCCAGTTCCATCATTGCTTGATTGAAATCTCCTGGGTTTTGCGTATCATGAATCCACGATGAAAGTACATTTTTTATTCGGGATTTATTTCTGACTGTAAATCGTTTTATTTTTAATACTCGAGCCATAACGCGCTTTACATTCGCGTCAATTACCGGAATACGCTGATTAAAGCTAATGGATAAAATGGCGGCCGCAGTATACTCCCCAATTCCCGGGAGACTCATCATTGATTTAACATCAGCCGGAACAATACCATTATATTTATTTGCAACAATTTTGGTCGCGTTATAAAAATTTCGGCATCGCCTATAATACCCCAATCCTTCCCATTCTTTCAAAAGTGCTGCTTCGCTCGCTTTTGTAGCATGTTTAATTGTTGGAAATTTGTTAATCCAATTGTTGTAATAGGGGATTACGGTATTGACTTGTGTTTGCTGTAGCATAATCTCTGATATCCAAATTTTATAGGGATTTTTTGTGTTTCTCCATGGCATATCTCGCTTATTTTCATGATACCATTTTAAAAGATTAGTATTACTTGTATTGTACATATTTATTGATTTTTTAACAATAATTTGGATACTTGCCAATGCAATGATGATAAAACTTCTTTATGTTCATCTCGACTTTCAAGGGGTATAACCAAATCCAGTTCTTCGCCCAGGGCGTCTATTTTTGTTTCTATTTCATCTTGCAGCACCTCGCCTTTTTCAGTAAGGAGGATTAAGGTCATTCTTTTGTCAACATCACTTTTTTTCCTAACAGCCCAGCCATTTTTAATAATATTATCTATTAATCGCGTTGCGGTTGAATTATCAACACCAAGTCTTTTGGCAAGCGTGGTCATATCAATACCATCATCCGGTACAGAAGAAAGAAGGAGTACTTGCGGAAGGGTTATAGTTCCGGCGCTAACCCTGGTTCTAAATAGGGATTGAAGATCTAAAAGGAATACTTTTAATAGTTCGCCAAATTCCATAATTGTATATTACAAATATTAATCTAATTATCAAATTGTCGGATTGCATGCATTAAGAAACTTTTGAGCCTGCTATTAAATCAATATCCGGCGAAATTAGTACAATTGCGCCCTTTTCATTTTGGACACCCAGAACAAGCACCTCAGAGTTAAATCCAGCGACTTTTATTGGTTTAAAATTTGTAACTGCAATTATCTTTTTGCCGATAAGCCCTTCCGGGCTATATAACTCTGTTATCTGCGCACTTGATTGCTTCCTGCCTAGCCGACCAAAATCAATCTTCAATTTATAAGCTTGTGTTTTGGCATTCTCTAATGGTTCTGCCGATATAATATCACCAACTCTTAATTCTAATTTGCTAAAGTCTTTTATATTTATCATTTTTTCAAATACCGATCAAACCAATCTCCGATAAACTTTAATCGGGCTTCACGCCTATCCGGCCTTCCATGTCGGGAAAGCCCATGAAATTCTTCAGGGAATCTGACGTATTCGGTATCAATTCCCAAGTATTTCAAGGATGTAAACACTTGATCGCCTTGCTCAACATTGCACCTCAAGTCACCTTCGCTGTGGATTACTAACACTGGCGTTTTGCATTTATGGATGTATGTGATGGGAGACCACTTTTTGTACGTTTCTCTCTGTTCCCATGGCGGACCGTTAAATTCCCAGCTCATATCCCAGCCCACATCAGAGTTGCCAAACATACTACTCATATCCGAAACACACCTCTGTGTGACTGCAGCTTTAAACCGGCTGGTATGGGTTACAATCCAATTTGTCATATAGCCTCCATAGCTTCCTCCGGTAACACCAAGTTTATTTTTATCAATGTAGCCAAGAGAGACCGCATAATCCGCAGCGGCCATTAAATCTCCCATAGCGGGTTCTGCCCATTTCCCTGTGATGGAATCTGAAAATTTAAATCCATACCCTTGACTGCCACGCGGATTGGTGTACATCACTACATAACCTTTCGACGCAAGCGCATACATTTCATGATAAAATGTTCGTCCATATTGGCACCTTGGCCCACCGTGGATATTGAGGATAAATGGATATTTTTTCTTATTACTAAAGTTTGGTGGCTTCACAACCCATCCCATTAATTTTTGCTTTCCATTAGAAAATTCTACTTCTTCCGCCGGAATAAAATCTCTGCTATTGATATAAGATTGATTTAGCCGTGTAATCTGTTTTGTTTTGGCTGTAAGTAAATTCAAACAGAAAACCTCATCGGGAGCATCGATCATCGCACCGTGGTAAATAAGTTTGGATCCGGTGTCGCTGAGACTAAAAGTTACGGCCAGCGCGTCGGGTTCAGTAACGGGTACAACTACGCCAGAATCAAGATTGGCGCAAACAATGGCTTGGCGGCCATCATTTGAAATTCCGTAATACACATTGTTGCCGTCTGCTCCAAAAGTAGGAGATGTAATAACAAATGAAGGCGTGATATCTCCAAGGGTAAGCGGGTATGCAGTACGGTCAAGTTTCCGTCCATATATCTTGTGATTTTTTCCTGTTACTTCTACCGTATTAAGCTCAGTATTAATCGCACCCCAACTGTGATAGGGGTCCTGATGTCCGAGATACGCCAGTGTCTTTCCATTGGGAGACCATGCGAGCCCTTCCTTTGGGCCATTCGGCGTTTTCACATGTTTCACATTCCCGCCGGCAGTGGGTACTCTGTAAATTTCAAATTCATCCAATCGCATTTGCCAGTTATTAAATCTCTGCGAAATAAATGCGATTTCTTTCCCATCAGGAGACCAGCATGGAAACATATCATGATAATCACCTTCCACAATTTGATTTGCTTTCCCTGAGCTGGAATCACAGACCCAAACATGAGTGAATTCACTATCAAAAAAGCCATGCCCATCTAAGCGGTAAAAAATATCCTTATAATGACGGTATGTTGGTGTTTTAGGTTTCCCCTTTTTATCCAGCTTAACCTCTTTGCCAAGTGGATGGAATAAAAATGCGATCTTTCTCCCGTTGGGAGACCATTTTAAGTCAGATACATATCCACGCTTTAATTTGGTCAGCGGTTTGGCTTCACCTCCATCCATGGGGAGCGTCCAAATTTGACCAATAGATTCGTTCTTGCGGACAAATGCCAACTGCCTGCCATCTGGAGACCATCTCGGATTAAGATCATTCCGCTTACCAAAAGTAAGTTGTTTCAGCCCGCGCCCATTGCTTCCAACTATGTAAACATTCGTGTAATAGGTTTTATCCTTTTTATCGATCCATTCCACCAAAAACGCAACGGACTTCCCATTCGGAGATACTTGAGGGTCTTGGATTAATTTAAATCGGTAAATATCATCTATTCGAATTTTTTGTTTCGGCATTTCCAACCTTTCTTATTCAGGAATCGAGTAAAGCAATGTGCTGTGTTTTTCAAACAAGTTATATACATTTTCAATTGTGTAATTATCTGACAAAAAATGTGCTACTGGCTTTCGGTGATCGACCGGAATTGTGCCCATAAAATACCATTGTCCAGGGATTAAATCCTGATTCAATTTGTAATCTGTAACCGGATCCGGTCCCATTAGGCCAGTAGACGGACTACGCATTGAGACCGTGTTTACGATACCATCATTTTCAAACCAAGTTGAATCTGTTGAAGAGCCTTCTTCCCAAAAATCAATTTTTTTACCCATCGATCTGGTATGACTTCGAAGGATGAAAGGCATATCATCGTTTGGTATGTGAAACCCGGTGGAAGAATCCAATTTAGAAGAAGAAGAAGCAAAGGAAAAATAGTACACATCATTTTCTGCGGTCATAAATGTATTCAATTCTCTGGCGCCTTCAATGCTTGCATCCCAGGAACAAATATTACGGGTTTGCCACGCCGGATGCTCTCGCATCCTTCTGAAATAATTCATCCATGGCTCATCGTATTTTTTAGCAAAATCCCACTGTTCAAGGTCAAAACGGTAAAAATCGTTCCCTACCGCGGATGCAAGGGCAATAAAGTCCTGTAAAAAAGGTGCGGTACTCGTAACAATATTGCTCAATGTGGTACCATCATGAGGCGTAGATATGGTTGTAATGGAATGCACCCATCCTATTTGCTCTTTTCCAAGTAAATCACTTATTTCCGGATCTAATCCGAGAGAGTCAGAGTGGATAATGTGTGTAAGCTGATACAAAAGCATTCTTGCTGTTTGCCCGCCCATGCTGTGTCCAATTATGTGCACAGGATGACTGGAGTCCCATTCGGGATATAGTCCAGCGGAAATTTTCCCTTCCGGTTTTTGAATAATTCCATATTGATTGGAATGCGCCTCTCCATAGTCTACCTGACCTCCTTTTATTTGATAATACATTTCAACCGCTCGGTCCCAATTAGAGGATACTGGACCGATGGATACGGTATACACTTCAAATCCTCGACTTTTTAAATATGCTTCAATATCATACTTACCGCCCCAATATCGGTATCCAGCCATTTCATCCCTGCCCCATCCCATAAATCCGTGAACCAATATAATGGGGTAGCGGTTCGAATCTTTTGAATACCCAATGTCCATAATTAATATTATTGATATCAGGATGATTTTATAGAGCCGACAATACATCATTAGCCAATTTATACAATTACAGTGATTATTGGGCCATTTGTTACAAAAAGATGGCCTCACAAGAGGCCATCTTTCTACCAATTTTTATACTGGTCGTTTATGCGCAAACAGTACTGATTAAAGATGCGCATACTTGATAAGGATCCATATTGGCCGCTGGGCGCCTATCTTCAAGGTATCCATAACCATCATTCGCTGTTGCCATCGGAATCCTAATAGATGCACCGCGGTCGCTCACTCCATAGCGGAAATCATGGATGGAACATGTTTCATGCAGTCCCGTCAGCCGCTCTTCATTATGCGCGCCATAAATAGCAATATGCTCATCATGTTTTTTACCAAGCTTTTCGCAAGCATCTTCAATGACTTTCATTCCGCCATTTTCCCGCATGGATTTCGTACTGAAGTTTGTGTGTGCACCTGCTCCGTTCCAGTCACCCTTGACAGGTTTTGGATGAAGCGTAGCGTTCACCCCATAGTCTTCCGCTATGCGATACAAAAGCCAGCGGGAAAGCCAAAGTTGGTCTGCAACTTCTAGTGCGCCAAGGGGCCCGACCTGAAATTCCCATTGTCCGGGCATAACTTCGGCATTTATACCTGATAACCCAATGCCGGCTCTTACGCATGCATCCATATGGTCTTCAACAATTTCACGGCCAAAAACTTCATCCGCACCAACACCACAATAAAATGGTCCTTGCGGTGCCGGATATCCTCCATCGGGCCAGCCAAGAGGAGAGCGGCCGACAAAAAAGGTGTATTCCTGTTCAATACCAAACCATGGTTCATGATCACTATACTTATCAGCAAGTTCTGAAAGAGTGGCGCGCATATTCGATTTATGAATAGTGCCGTCTGCATTTCGTACTTCATTCATTACCAAGATATCGTCGCCTTCCCTAATCGGGTCAGGGACAAAGCACACGGGCTTCAACATACAGTCGCTGTTCTTTCCTTCTGCCTGCATGGTGCTGGATCCATCAAATCCCCATTCCGGAATATCTTCCAGAGCAGTAGCGGGCCCGTCAATTATTTTTGTTTTTGATCTCAATTTAGATGTTGGCTGATGGCCGTCGATCCAAATGTATTCGGCTTTTATTTTTGCCATTGGTTGCTCTCCTTTGATAGTTGTGGTTAAGTTTTTTCTACTAATTCCAATTCTAATCCATCTTTATAAGTACTCATTACAACAGATGTTTGAGTCCGCATAACACCCGGCCATGATTGAATGTCCCTCAGTAATTTTTCAAGTTCAGTTGAATTTCGTACTCTTACTTTTAACAAATGACTACCATCTCCAGTAACAGAATGGCACTCGAGTACAGCATTATCGTTCATTGATTTCTGAATGATATCTTCATATTGATCTGAACTGGAGCTGACTACTGCGATAAATGCGGACAAATCAAATCCCAGTGCTTTCGCATTGAGCTTTACAGAAAATTTTTGGATGATGTCTGATTCCGTAAGCTTTTTGATTCTTTCTGTTACAGCCGGCACCGACATGGACACAGAATCCGCTATTTCACTTGCAGTCGTTCTTGAATTTTCTTGTAAAATCGATAAAATACTTAAATCTTTAGCATCAATCATGCTGAATATTAATCCTATAATCCAGGTAAAAACAATAATATTTTAGTTATTTTACTAAATTTACTTAATAATTTTAACTAACAATCCATTCTGCGACATCTTCCCCGATTGAAATAGCCGCCGTTAATCCCGGAGAATCAATGCCCACTAAGTTTATCCACCCCTCCAAGCCGGCCCCTTCTTCATGTCGGATATAATAATCTGATTGCTTTACCTGTTCCGGAAAATACTTGGGCCTAATTCCTGAATAATCCGGCGAAAGGTCTGTGATGTTTAAATCGGGGATGTATCTTTTTGCTTCGCCGAAAAAAGTATCGGCTAATGATTCGGTTACCGAATAATCCTCGTTCAATAATTCCAGCCAAGCGGCGCTTGGCCCTAGCTTTGAGGATCCGGACTGATCAAAACTTAAATGGATTCCAAGCGAATCGTTTTCTATGTCAGGAAGAGGATACACCAGGTGTGAAAATTCATTCCGCCATTTTGAAGAGAGTTTAAAATATTCACCTTTTGAGAATTTTAAAGAAGGCGCTTTGCGTCCCATTACCATCGCCGCAATTGTTTCGCTGTGCAACCCTGCAGCATTCACCACCCAATTTGCCGTTACATTACTTTCAACAGACCCATGCTCAACAAGGAAAAGAGAATATTCATTTAAATTGTTCTTGTGCGCATCTCCTACCGAGGTCATGAATAGGGAATCGTGGCCGGTCGAGCCTGAAATCCTGTTAAATGCAGACATCAATTCGTGAGCTGAAATGATACCGGTAGATGGAATGAAAAGCGCCAATTCGGCCTCAATGTTTGGCTCGAGAGAATAAATTTCTTTTTTACTAATTATTCGCATTTCGTCAACTCCGTTGCGGATTCCTTTCTGAAACAATTCTTGTAAAACAGGCTCCTGACCTTTCTGGGCAATAACCAGTTTCCCACATTTATTGTACCAGACATTTTCTTTTTCACAAAAGTCATACAATTTTCTGTTCGCCCTTGCGCAGTAAGATGCCTTCACAGATCCATCGGCATAATAGAGTCCCGAATGAATTACTTCACTATTCCGACTGGATGTAGCATGCCCAAAGCCATCCTCTTTATCTACAATCAAGACTGACGACTCTCCTTTTTCTGCCAAAGCCCTTGAAACGGCTAGACCAATCACCCCTGCGCCAATAATTACAACTTTATAATCAGTACTCATAGGAGTTACAATTTTCCATCAATAGCTAATAATGTTTCCTCGTCAAGTTCAATCCCAGAAGCGGAAAGATTGGACTCAAGTTGTTCAACTGATGATGCTCCGATAATTGCTGAGGAGACTTCCTTTTTCCGCAATATCCAAGCAAACGAAAGTTGTACAAGCGAAAGGCCTGCTTCATCCGCAATGGATTTAAGACGTTTTACTTCTTTTATATTATCCTGCGTTAAATGAACCGATTCAAATTTTCCTGCTGCGCGGCTTCCTTTTGGGGATGATTTCAGGGATTTATATTTCCCGGTTAACACTCCATGCGCAAGAGGAGAAAATACAATATTCCCGATTCCGTTTTTTCCGCAGAATGGAAACAGCACTTCATTAAAATCTTCTTCTAAAAATGTGTCAATGAGAAGATTATATTTGGGCTGGTTTGAAATAAATCTAGGAAAGGTTTTTGCCGATGCAATATTCAAGGCTTCCTGCATGTGAGCAGTACTGAAATTCGAACAACCGGCGTATAAAATTTTTCCTTGAGCAAAAAGAACAGCTAGCGCTTCCAAGCTTTCCTCCAGTGGAACCGAATCATCATAAACATGAAACTGATATAAATCAATATAATCCGTTTGTAGCCGAACTAGTGATGCCTCGCATGCTTGAATAATATGCTTTTTAGATAATCCTGATCCAAAAGGCCCTGGATGCATTCTTCCGTACACTTTTGTAGCAATTACCATTTGATCGCGGGGCAAATCCTTCGCCGCTTTCCCAAGCATAATTTCCGATTGTCCCGCAGAATACACATCGGCCATATCAAATAAATTCACTCCGTGATGGAAAGCTGTTTTTATGAGATTAATAGATGTTTTTTCATTTACGCTACCGCCAAGAGTCAGCCATCCTCCAAGACTTAATTCACTAACTTTAAGGCCGGAATTCCCCAATGATCTGTATTGCATATTCGTTTCCATTATATCTTTGTAGTGTTAGAACTTAATTCCAAAACCCAATCCGGATGCCCAGCCGCCGGTGCCAAACATATACATCCCAATATCAAATGCATATTCTTCATATGAATAGGATAAGCCAAATCCCGTGTCGCTTAGCATATCTCTTCCAATGGAATAAGATGTTTTCTGGTTTAGTTTCATGCTGGTTGTGCCAAATCTGAGTTGAAAATGATACGGCAGAATAACAACACCTCCCAAATGGATTCTTGTAGATTTATCTCCCGGATAATAAACGGCGTCTACAGCTAATTCCAATGGCAGATAGGCCAGTTTTCTTGATCCTCCAATGGATACATAAATAGGCGGCTTTGATTCTGCTTCGGTATATTTATCAAGCGAGATTCCTCCATTTTGTATACTGAGCGATATGTTGCCAAAATCATTTGGAAGGTGTAGCAGTACACCAAAACCCATTGTCAAAATAACTGCCTGAACATTATCCAAATTGCTGACAAAAAGTCCTGAATTCACCCCAAGAGAATAGATTTTATTCGTATCCGACCATGTTGACGAAGCACTCAGCCAAGTATCTGAGGATGTATAATTTCCCGTTGATTGATTGTTTACATCTCTACCTTCAAAAATTCCATACCCAAGATGCCTTAAATTTATGGATACCGTATTTGAATTTTTCGGCAACTGGAGAGAGGCAGACTCAGCCGTAATGTCACCCGGATAGGTAATCATACTAATGGAAAATATGCGCTTATTAGTTTTTATAGCTGCCGGATTAAATCGGTCGGATTCCATAACATTGATACTCCTTCCGCCGCCCGCCATTGCCAATGATTGAGGGTGAAACCATGCGCTCATTCCGGGGTACGAAACTTGCCCAAAGCAAACTTGTGTGATGATGTAAATAATCGTGAGGTATTTTGGTTTCATAATAATGATACAGGATTAATGTCGATGGTAATACGGACACCTTTTTGAGTCTGTTTTAAATCATCAATTTTTAATCCTTTTCTTAGAAAGGTGTGTAGCCTAGTTCCGGATACGTCCTTATCCTTATTGGACTTAAAGACTATCTGCATACGCCAATTATCGCGAATGCGTTCCCGATAACAATAGGATGGCCCAAGAATTTCCAATCCCTTAAACGGGTCAGGAAGTGATGTGCTGACCGTTTGGCTGACGGACTCCACATTTTGTTTGATTTTTCCGGCGAATTCGACTTTGGCAATCCAACTGAATGGCGGATAATTCAGGGACTTTCTTTCATTGAGCAGCACATTGTAATACTTTTTCAGATCCAGTTTTGATGCGGCGTGAATAACAGGATTATCTTTATCATAGGTTTGAATCACGACTTCCCCCTGTTTTTGCCGCCTGCCGGCACGACCCGAAGCCTGATAAATCAGCTGAAATACTCTTTCTCCTGCGCGGAAATCCGGGAGGTATAATCCGGCGTCTGCATTAATGATCCCCACCAAAGTCGCATTTTCAAAATCAAGCCCCTTCGCTATCATTTGCGTTCCTAATAAAATATCTATTTCTCCCTTACTGAATTTCGTTAAGGTTGTGCTGATCACCCTAGCAGACTTCGCAGAGTCAATATCAAGCCTCTTAATTACAGCGGACGGAAAAGTATTTTCCACCAAATCTTCTACTCTCTGTGTACCAATTCCTGAAAGGTGGATCCGGTCGCCGGAACAGTTTTGACATTGACTTGGCGGAGGTGATTGGACAAAGCCACACTGATGGCATTGAAGCGTATTCCCTCTTTTATGGTATGTTAATGTCACCGCACAATGCGGACATACCTCCAAATATCCACAATCCATGCATCGAACAACCGGCGAGTGTCCGCGCCTGTTTTGCAGTAAAATGACTTGTTCATTATTATCTAATCTTTCTTGAATTTTTTCCTGCAATAATGATGAAAAAATGTACCGGGGATTCCCGGCTTCTTCTGACTCTTCATTCATGTCAACAACATGAACCAAAGGATATTTTGCTCCTCCAAAACGTTTTGGTAAATGCAATAAATCAATTTTTCCTTTTACCTGATTGTAATAACTATCAAGGCTTGGAGTTGCGCTAGACAAAAGCACTACACTTTTATCAATTTTCCCCCGCATTAAAGCCACTTCTCTGGAATGGTACCTCGGATCCGGAGACTCTTGCTTAAAGGATGATTCTTGTTCTTCGTCCATTACAATTAATCCGATGTTTTTTAACGGCATAAAAACAGCGCTCCTGGCTCCGACAACAACTTTAAAATCTCCAGCGCAAATCTGTTTCCAAATCCAAGCTCGTTCAGATTGTCCCAATTTTGAATGCCACAGGGTTACCGTGTCTCCAAAGGCTGCTTTGAATCTTCCGGCAATTTGCGGCGTTAATGAAATTTCAGGAAGAAGGATGATGGCTGATTTTCCTTTTTTCAAAACTTTTCGTGCAGCTTCAATATAGATTTCTGTTTTACCGCTCCCAGTTACGCCATGCAATAAATACGGACTAAAATTCTCTGCATTAATTGATGAGGTTAGTTTATTGATTACATCTTTTTGATCTTCATTAAACTTGATATCTTTATGAATAGGCTCATGTAAAAACCCCGTAGTAGATGGTAAAATTGATTTTTCTCCCAAAACCACCAGCCCAAGCTCATGTAACTTTTTGCATACTTGATAAGGGTTTTTCAGAACAGAATTTAATTCACTTATCAGAATCGGTATTTTTTTCTGAGATAGAAAACGCAGAACCTCTTTTTGCGCTGTTGCCCTTTTCCCCACAAGAGTCATGTCAGGCGATTCTACAAGCATTACCGTCTTATTTGAATGGGGACTGTATTCTGTCGAAAGCCGGGTTGGCAGCACGGCGGTTGCGGCTTTGCCAAGAGGCACAAGATAATATTCACTGACCCAAGTAATGAGCCTCCATAGTGCTTCGTTTAAAATCGGCTTATCATCAACAAGACCTGAAATTTCTTTTATGCGGCCTTTAAATTCCGTTTTCTTGCGAATACAAACTACGATTCCCTGAGCTGTTCTTTTGCCTAAGGGTGCTTTAACTCTTGAGCCAACCGCGATGGATTTCGAAAAAGCGCCCGGAACGCGATAGGAGAAAACCTTATAGCTCGAAATTGGGAATGCGACATCAACAAACATGGGCATTGAAAATAGAGGGGAGGTTCGCCAATGGGCAATAGATTCTTTATATTCCTGAGCCGAAATATTGTAACCAATCCATGATAAAAAACAAAAACCTATCTATCTGTTTTATTCTGTCTCTTGCATTGATTATTCTGAGAATTGGATTTATCGGGACTACAATGGTTATAGATGATGAGGCGTACTATGCAATGTACGCTCGGCATTTATCTCCGGGATATATTGACCATGGGCCAATTGTCGCAATTATAATTTGGATATCCACCTTCTTTTTCGGCGAAACCGGATTCGGTGTGCGCATAGGAGCTGTTTTGATGTTGTCTGTACTCGGATGGATTCTATATCGTTTTGGAGAAACACAATTTTCCCCTCGCACTGGAATCATTTTATCGTTATTAGTGACAGCAAATCTATTATTTCATACCAATGGAATTATTATAACGCCGGACGCTCCATTAGCATTTTTTACCATAATCGCAATTTTGATGTATTATAAAGCATACCATCAGAATCCGAAATATTTTTTGCCCGGCGGGATTTTATTGGGGCTTGCACTCATGTCTAAAATTTCGGCAGTGTTCCCAGCCCTTGCCATTGCCCTATACCCAATCGTCAATCATCAAAAAAGAGAATATCTAAAAGATTTTCGATATTACGGATCGTTCCTGATCGCCTTAATGGTGTTCAGTCCATTTCTTATTTGGAATGCAAACAACGATTGGGCTTTTTTCACCTATCAGGGCGCACATGTTTCGCAGGGCGGAGGATGGAATTCATTTATAGAGCTGTGGTTGGGATTATTCATATTGTTAGGTCCGGTATTATTTTATTTTGCTACAGTAAAACCTGCGGCAATTTGTTTAAAAAGGGTGAGGCAAAATACAGGTTCCGATGATTTATATTATTTTTCCCTTACAGCTACTGTCCCTTTACTGTATTTCTTGGTGCACTCATTTTTTTCCCGCATGGAAGTGAATTGGCCCGCACCGGTATTTTTTGGCGGATTATTTGTGTGTGCCATCATTTTCGACCAAAAATGGGAAAAACTAAGAAAGATGTTTTTGTTCCAGTTGTTTTACTCTTTAATTCTAATTGGCATAATAACCATCCAAACCTATGTGCCTTTTTTACCTTTGCGGGAAAATTCCGATATCACGAATCGATATTATTATTACTCAAGCTTCAAGAAAGAAATGAAATCTTTTGTAAAAAGGGAGTTGGATGGAAGGGGAGTTCGTATTGCCTCGAATAATTTTCAAATTCCTTCCATGATCAATCTGTACACAAATCCAAAGCTAGAAGCCGTCTGTCTTTCGATTGATTATCATGAGACACTATACTCTTTCTTATATCCTGATTCTACTCTCATTGGCGATAATTTGATTATTATTTGGGAGGGGGACCAATTCCCCGGATCATTGAAGAATTACTTTAGTGACATAAAATTATTAAAAACTTTTGAGTCAAATCGTGACGGGAAATTACTCGAACAGTACACATTCTGGGAGTGTACCGCGTTTAGGGGAAAGGGTGGGTTAAATAACAAAACCCCCTTGAGGTTTTGACGCACCGTTCGGGGGTTTGTGGATTTATTGCGGTGTTTTTATTACCCTTTAATCACATACAGTTTTATTTCAGATTTCAAATCTGCAGCAATTTTTACAGGAATATGATAAATCCCAAGCGCCTTAATCGGTTCTTCCAATAAAATTGCACCTTTATCCAGATCGATACCTTTATCAGACACAGCTTTTTGAATATCCAAAGTTGTAACAGAACCAAATATTTTTTCCTCTTCACCTACTTGGACTTCAATTGTGACTTCTGTCTTTTTAACTTGTTCTGCCAAGTGGATATGTCCTTCTACGAGACGCAGTTTCCTCAACTCAGAAACACGTTTTTTCTCGTCAGATAGAGCACGGTTTCTTTTTGAAGATCTAACAGCAAGTCCACGCGGGAAAAGGTAATTTCTGGCATAGCCCGGTTTTACAGTAATGATATCACCGGCTTCACCAAGTGCGTCTACATCGTCTAATAAAATGATTTCCATAATTATATCCTTCCGGTATATCCGGGATTAATTTTCAATGACATTGGTGTAGGGCATCAATGCAATATTTCGAGCGCATTTAATCGCCTTAACCAGTTTGCGGTGCATTTTTGCCGACGTACCAGTAACGCGTCTTGGCATGATTTTCCCCTGATCATTTATAAACTGTTTTAATAGCTTCACATCTTTATAATCAATTTTTGTGACGTTGTTTTCCTTAAAAAAACAAATCTTTCTACGACTTACAAATGCCATGAATTATGCCTCCTCTTTTTCTTCAATTTGGGGAACTGTTTCCAAATTGTTTTCCGATTCTGTTTCAGGTACTTCAATTTCTTCCACATTTTCGGGTTCATTAGACTTTTCTATTTCCGCTTCTGATTCTGGTTCAGAATTTGCATTATCATCTGAGACAGCCTCGTCCGAAGTTTCCGATGTAATTGCGGGTGGTGAATCATTTGGCTCTAATTTATCATCTTTCCTGATTTCTTCAAGATAGACCTCTGGCTTATTATCCAGTCTGACCGTTTGCGATCTTAAAATATTCTTATTCAGCTTCAAATATGTTTCAAAATCCGGCAATGGTTTTGGCTCAGCCGTTTCAAACTGGAGGAGGATGTACGTTCCATATTTATGTTTTGATACAGAAAATGCAAGTCTCTTTTTTCCCCAAACACGATGGTTTATGACTGAAAATTTATTTTTTTCAATCTCTTTAGAAATTTCCCCAATAATATCTTGAAGCCGATTCTCTTCATAATTCGGATTCACAATGTATAGGGTTTCGTAATATCTCATATAATGCTCCTGATTCTTAGACAATGAGCGGTGCAATTACCAATGACACCACAGACATGAGTTTAATTAAAATATTTAGTGATGGTCCCGATGTATCTTTAAATGGATCGCCCACGGTATCGCCGACGACCGCCGCTTTATGCGCGTCGGATCCTTTTCCATACGATGTGCCATGTACGTCAATTCCTTCTTCAATCATTTTCTTTGCATTGTCCCAGGCGCCGCCAGCATTCGATTGGAAAATCGCCATGAGTACGCCACAAACAGTTACTCCTGCCAGCAATCCGCCAAGGGTTTCTGCACCAAAAACGAACCCAACAAAAACGGGAGATGTAATAGCAAGTATGCCTGGAAGCACCATTTCTTTAATGGCTGATTGCGTTGAGATCTCAACACACCGACCATGTTCTGCTTTGGTTAATCCCAATTCATATGCTGCGCGATCATCCTCAGACCAGGATGATTCATCGCCTTTATTCAGAACAATCAGGGCCGCTTTTAACTCGGGAATATCCCTGAATTGACGGCGAACTTCTTCAATCATCGCCATGGCGGCGCGCCCTACGGCATTCATCGCAAGCGAGGAAAACAAGAAGGGAAGCATTCCGCCCACAAATAAACCTGCCATAACCTTGGGGTTAGAAATATCAATGCTTTCAATTCCAGTTTGAACCATAAAAGCAGCAAACAAGGCTAAAGCAGTTAAGGCCGCAGACCCGATTGCAAATCCTTTGCCGATAGCGGCCGTTGTATTCCCCACAGCATCAAGCTTATCGGTTCTTTCACGAACTTCCGAAGGAAGTTCGGCCATTTCAGCAATACCGCCTGCATTATCGGATATGGGGCCATAAGCATCAACTGCCAATTGGATTCCGGTATTGGCCAGCATTCCAAGAGCTGCCATGGCAATCCCATAAAGTCCCGCAAAATGATGGGCGCCCATAATGGCCGATGCCAAAATCAAAATTGGAATTGCAGTAGATTGCATTCCAACTCCCAAGCCAGCAATTAAATTTGTGGCGGGGCCCGTTAAAGATTGTTTGACAATCGATAAAACCGGAGGTGTGCCTGTCCCCGTATAATGTTCGGTGATCATTCCAATGCCAAGACCTGCGGCAAGCCCGATAGTGGATGCCCAAAAAACGCCGAGGGTTGTATACTCTCCGTTGAGCGAAAATGATTCCGGCAGCAAGGATGTAATTAAAAAGTACATTGCTGCAACCATAATTGCGGACGATCCAAATTCGCCGATATTCAAAGCTTTTTGAGGATTACCTCCTTCTTTCACAGAAACCATAAAGGTGCCAATAATTGAAACTACAATTCCAGATCCTGCAATGAGCAACGGCAAAATCACAAAATTCAGATTGAATTCACCTGCAACAAGAATGCTTGCTCCCAACACCATTGAGCCAATAATAGATCCAATATAAGATTCAAAAAGATCTGCGCCCATTCCTGCAACGTCGCCAACATTGTCACCCACATTATCTGCGATGGTAGCTGGATTTAAAGGATGATCTTCTGGGATGCCCGCTTCTACTTTACCAACTAGGTCAGCGCCGACATCAGCAGCTTTTGTATAGATACCGCCGCCTACGCGCGCAAAAAGCGCAATCGAGGATGCTCCTAAAGAGAATCCCGATATAACGGTTAATATCGTTGGATAGTCTGCTTCGAAATAAAACTGATAAAATGTAAATAATGATCCTAAGCCGATCACGCCCAATCCCACAACCGAGAGTCCCATGACCGATCCGCCTGTAAAAGCGACCTTCAGAGCCGGGGCCAAACCCGTCCGCGCTGCGTGGGTAGTCCTATTGTTCGCTTTCGTGGCAACTCGCATTCCGATAAAACCAGCTAACCCCGAAGTAAGAGCGCCCACAGCAAATGAAAGGGCAATCAATTCGCTCGTCCCATCCCTGCCGGCATTTGCGTACCCGAGCAAGACTGCAACTACCACCACAAATAGTGCCAACACTCTGTATTCAGCCTTTAGGAAAGCCATTGCGCCATCGGCTATATTTTCGCCGATTTGTTTCATGCGATCAGTGCCTTCATCTTGCTTGGAAATCCAACTCGTTTTCCATGCCGAATAAATCAAAGCCAACACCCCAGCACCAAGCACAGCCCATAAATATTGTGTTACATCGTTCATTTTTCGTCTTTTCCTTTTGAATTATAATGGTTCATTGTTTTATTAATCCCATTACGGATAATTGACTCCGCAGCATCTGCCGAAGTTTGGATCATTGTATCAGCATCAACCTTATCCTTTTTTCTAAATGAGGTTAGTACATACGATTCAGCGGGACGTTTGTGATCGCTAGCCGCCACGCCAATTCTCAGTCGGGGAAATTGGGTGGTTCCCAAACTGTATATCACAGATTCCATACCTCTATGGCATCCATCACCACCTTTTGGGCGGATGCGGATTTTTCCAAGAGGTAAATCGACATCATCCAGCACGATATACATTTCGGAGAGATCAATACCAAATTCGCTGACAAAATGCTTTACAGCGCGTCCGCTCACGTTCATGCCTGTCGTAGGTTTCATAAGCACAATATCTCGATTCTGATCCTCTGCAAATACATAATCACCGGTGCCCGGAGTAAACCTGCAGACCCACCGGCGCGCCAACTCGTCCAGCACCCAAAAGCCTGCATTATGTTTTGTGTCTGCATATTCATTGCCAGGATTACCAAGGCCTACAAAGGCGATCATGATTCCTTATTGGCCTGCTTGCTATCATCAGATTTTTCTTCTTTTGAATCGCCTTCTCCTGCCTCTTCACCTTCTTCGCCCTCTTCACCTTCTTCGCCCTCTTCACCTTCTTCGAGTTCCTCTTCCGGAAGCTCAGGCTCAACTTCGGTAATCGGAGGCTGAATGCTCACCACCGTGGTATCCTCAGCGGTAATAACTTCGACTTCATCGCCAAGGGAAATATCATGGACAGTTAAGTTTTGGTTGATATCCAATGCAGTAATATTAATAATCACATTTTCCGGAACATCGGTAGGAAGGCACTGAATATCCAAAGTCGTTAAATTCTGCATTAATACTCCGCCTTCCTTAACGCCTTCAGCCTCACCCTCAAGTACAATCGGTATGGAAATACCAATTTTTTCACTCATACGCACTCCCTGAAGGTCAACATGAATAATTTCTTCTGTTACGGGATGATACTGGACTGATTTCACCATGACAAAACGTTTCCTGCCGCCAAGCTCGACTTCAAAAATATGGCTGCCGCTGTGGACTGCTTTATGAAATACACCTTTGTCCAAAACGAGATTTTTGTTTTCCTCACCATGGAAATAAAAGACTGCGGGAATTTTCCCTTCGGATCGTAGGGATTTTGATGCGGCGCGTCCGAGGGATTCGCGTGTATCAATATTTAATTCTGTATAATTTGCCATGGGATAACTCCTTGCTAAAACTCAAACAGGGCACTGACCGATTCGCCTGAGTGAATTCGTTGTATTGCCTGCCCAAAAATTTGGGAGACTGTAATTACTTTCATTCGGTTCATAAATTTTTCTTCGGGTATTTCGACGGTATCTGTTACAATAAGATTGGAAATATCCGATTCTTTAATTCTTTCAACTGCGGGGCCCGATAAAAGAGCGTGTGTTGCAATTGCAGTTACAGATTTTGCACCATTTTCTTTTGCAGCATTGGCCGCATTCACGGTTGTGCCGGCGGTGTCTATCATATCATCAATGATTAATACGTGCCTGTCTTTTAGATCCCCAATTAAATGCGTCACCTCTGCGCGATTATGCTCGTAGCGCCTTTTTTCAATCAAAGCGAAATGCATTCCCATATGCTTTGCATATGCCTGACTCATCAGAGCCGATCCAACATCCGGAGAAAGCACAACGCTGTTTTCGGGTTCCCTGCCCAATTTTTTTATTTCTTCTAACAAAACCATTCTGCTGTATAAATGGTCAAACGGAATAGACGCAAATCCTTGGATTTGGGTGGAATGAAGGTCCATAGAAATTAATCGATTGGCGCCGGCGGTCGTGAACATATCTACCATGACCCGTGAAGAAATAGGAACTCTCGGCTGATCTTTCCTATCCTGCCTTCCATAACCAAAATAGGGGATGACTGCGGTCACTCGTTGGGCAGAGGCCCTTACAGCCGCGTCTAGCATTAGGGTAAGTTCAAGGATATTTTGCGCTGGAGCGTTTGTTGGTTGAATGATAAATACGTCATCTCCCCGAATATTTTCCTCGAATTTTATCCAGAGCTCACCGTCAGAAAAATTCTTGATAGATGCTTCGCCTAAAGGGATTCCAAGATACTCAGCAATCCCTTGCGCAAGTTTGGGATTACTGCGTCCTGAAAATAGTTTTAATGTTCTTTTGCTCATAATTTTTTTCTTTAGCTGCCGGGCTTGGATTCGAACCAAGATTAACGGCGTCAAAGGCCGCGGTCCTGCCCTTAGACGACCCGGCAAGTGCTGGGACGGGTGGATTTGAACCACCATCATCCGGATTAACAGTCCGGTGTCTTGCCATTAGACCACATCCCAATGGGTTTTTTCTTTTAATGGATAATTCTAATGCTCTGGAGATTAAACTGGGCGGGCGAGAACGGTACGATACTGGGGTTTGAAATTTTGCTCCGCCTCTGTAGCTGAGGCCTCATCGCTGAAAATCCCAAACACAGTCGAACCACTACCCGACAGACTCGCAAACATTGCTCCGGACGTTTTCAGTACGGCTTTAATGTCGCTAATCTCTGGATGTGCAGGAATTACCACACTTTCGAAATCATTCTCAAACAGCTCGAAGGGGATTGAATCCTCTTCTAAAATGTCGGCGAAGTTAGGCGATTGTACATTTCTCTCCAACCGCTTTTTGAAATGGCTATAAGCCCAAGCTGTATCAATCGAAAAGTGTGGGAAAATGAGTAAAAATGTTCCATCTATTTTCGTTTTAACTTGTGTCAGTTTTTCGCCGATTCCCTCGCCAAGTTGCGTGCCGGCACAGATGAAAAAAGGTACATCTGCACCAACCCTCAATGCCAATCGCTCTAAATCACTTGCTGACAAACCAAGAGAATACAATTCGTTCAATCCCTTTAGCACGGCGGCCGCATTGGAAGAACCGCCGCCGAGTCCCGCACCAATGGGGATTTTTTTTTCTATATGCACTGAAGCACCGCCGATTTGCGGAAAAGCATCTTTCATAACTTCCCATCCTTTACAGCAGATATTGGATTCGTCCGTTGGTATGGTCGGATTATTCGATGTTATTTCACATCCAGATTCTGCTTTTCGCAACTGAATAGAATCATGAAAGTCTAATTCCTGAAAAAGAGTATGAATGCTATGGTACCCATCTTCGCGCTGACCTAAAATTTTTAGGCCAATGTTGACTTTGGCGCATGCGGAGAATGAAAGTGTGGTCATTTTATCAGGATGGAGATAGGGTGGCAATCGCCATAGCAGCAACACCCTCGCCTTTGCCGATTATTCCGAGTTTGTCTGTTGTAGTTGCTTTTATCGAAACTGCGGATTCATCTACCCGAAGTGTATAGGCAATTTGGTAACGCATTTGGGGAATAATCCCAGCTAATTTGGGTTTTTCTAGAACGACTGTGCTGTCCACATGGATCAGTTCAAAACCTGCTTTGGTAATTTCTTCAAGAGCGTGGGAAAGAAATTTCCGGCTGTCTGCATCTTTCCATTGGTCGTCGTCACTTGGAAAGAAATTCCCTATATCCCCTAAAGCAGCCGCTCCAAGGATGGCATCAACAATTGCGTGAATAAGCACATCGCCGTCCGAATGTCCGACCGTCCCTATTTCTGAAGGAATCTCAACACAGCCAAGCAAGAGCTTTTCGCCCTTTTTTAATGGATGCACATCGAAACCAATTCCGGACTTAATCAATGATGCCCACCTCAAGGGTTTTCCAATCCTGCCGATTTGTAATCTTTATATTTTCCGGTGGTCCTTCAATAATTTTTATTTTACCGCCAATCATTTCAACCAAAGCAGATTCATCGGTTGCAACTATATTGTTTTCTTCTGCATTGTTGAGTGCCTTCATTAATATATCGCGATTAAAAGATTGGGGGGTTTGCGCAAGCCAAATATGTTCCCGGTCTAGCGTTTCGGCAATCATACCGTCTTTCACTATTTTTACCGTATCTGTCGCCGGTTCGGCTACAATACATCCATCATTTTTTTCACATCCGTGGATGGTTTCGGTAATTAACTCTTCAGTAACAAGAGGCCTGGCGCAGTCGTGAATGCAGATGATGTTACAGTCATCAGAAAGAGAAAAAATTCCATTTTTAACAGAATTCTGGCGGATAGATTCACCCGGGACTACCGATACAGCGGTCGAGCCGGCGATAGATTGGATCTCTCGGGATATCTGCTCAACATCTTCTTCGGGAACAACTATTGCTAAATCTGCAATGAGGTCGCATTCAAGAAATGGCCTTATGGTTGTGTACAGTAGCGGGCGGCGGCCAAGCTCTTTAAATTGTTTCTTTTCGCCGAAACGTTTCCCGGAACCGGCCGCCGGGATTACGGCGCCAACTTTACCCGGGAATGACATTAGATAATGAGCATAGCATCGCCGTAGCTCAAGAAGCGGTAATCATTTTTCTTCGCTTCTCGGTACGCTTTCTTAATGAGGTCATGTCCTCCAAAAGCAGAAACCATCATAAGGAGAGTACTTTTCGGCTGGTGAAAATTAGTAATCATACCGTCTACCATTTTGAAATCGTACGGCGGATAAATGAATTTATCTGTCCACCCTCGTTTCGGAGTAACTTGGAATCCGGACACCACAACTGTTTCAAGCGCACGCACTGTTGAGGTCCCCACAGCAAAAACTCGCCTGCGTTTCTTTTTTGTTTCGTTGATTTGAAGCGCTGTTTTGGGTGTAACCTCAAAATATTCTGAATCCATTTGATGCCGATTCAAATCTTCCACCTGTACCGGTCGGAAGGTTCCAAGTCCGATATGCAGTGTTACATTCCCGTGTTTTACACCTTTTTTATTAAAGCGGTTCAACAGACCCTGAGTAAAATGTAGTCCTGCTGTCGGTGCCGCAACGGCACCGCGCACTTTAGCGAACACAGTTTGATAGCGCTTTTTGTCCATCGCTTCGGGGGTACGTGTGATATAAGGTGGAAGAGGTGATATCCCGACTCGATCAATAATGTTGTAAATATGATCGCCATCGTATTCAAATCTTACAACACGACCGCCGGAAACTGTATTATCAATAACATCGCAATGGAAGTGTTTCGAAAACATAAGTTTGTTCCCGATTCTTACTTTTCTCGCTGGGCGGACCATCACTTCCCAGAGATCGTTTTCGAGCTCTCTTAACAGAAAAACCTCAACTTTAGCGTCTGTACGGTCTTTTGTAGCAAAAAGCCTAGCAGGGAAAACTTGAGTATTATTGGTAATAATTAAATCATTTTTCCGAGTGTATTGAACAAGATTACTAAATTGTTTATGCTCAATTTCTCCCGTGTCACGATGAATCACCATCAGTTTTGAGCGATCTCTCTGTTTCGCCGGGTATTGCGCAATATATTTTTGAGGAAGCGGATAATCGAAATCCACCAGTTTAAACTTCGGTTTTTTATTAATCATTTGAACAACCTTTCTTGTTGTTTTCCAGATAGGGGTCTACCCAGCAATTTAAACGCCCGTTCCTGGGCAATCCGCCCTCTGGACGTCCGCTGAATAAATCCTTCTTTAATTAAATAGGGTTCATACACATCTTCAATGGTAGTAGCGTCTTCGCCGATTGCAACCGACAAAGAGCTGACCCCAACCGGGCCTCCCTGAAATTTGTCTATGAGTGTTGATAATATTTTTCTGTCCATGTCGTCAAGGCCGTTTTCATCAATTCCCATAGATTCCAGAGAATTTTTTGCTACGTCCAAAGTAATTTTCCCATCGGCTTTCACTTCAGCATAATCACGCGTGCGGCGCAAAATACGGTTCGCAATCCTTGGAGTACCGCGCGATCTTCGGCCAATTTCTTTGGCACCTTCATCGTCAATATCTACCTCTAATATTCCGGCAGATCGTCTCACAATTTGGTATAATGAATCATGTTCGTAATAATCTACTCTAAGCACAACGCCAAACCGGTCCCTCAGCGGGGAAGTAATATTGCCAAGTCTCGTCGTCGCGCCTACAAGTGTAAATGGCTCAAGATTTAGCTGAACACTTCGGGCGCTTGGTCCTTTATCAATCATAATTTCAATGCGGTAATCCTCCATGGCCGAATACATATATTCTTCCACCACAGAATTAAGGCGATGGATTTCATCAATGAAAAAAACATCTCGATGCTGAAGATTAGTGAGCATTCCGGCGAGATCTCCCGCACGTTCCAGTACGGGGCCTGAAGACAGCCTCAGTTCGGAAGAAAGCTCGCGCGATATGATATTTGCCAAGGTAGTTTTCCCAAGACCCGGAGGTCCAAATAACAGCACATGGTCTAAAGATTCTCCTCTTTTATTTGCCGCTTCGATATAAAGCTTAAGACTTGCAACTAGTTCTTCCTGACCGATAAAATCTTCAAACTTCGAAGGACGCAGTGTGCTTTCTACGGCAACATCATCTTCGATGCGGGTGGGGTCGGTTACGAAAGAATCAGACATGAATTATAGAGGAAATGGTTGAATGTGCCATGGTTGCGAGTACAGAAGATACATCATGAATTAAGGGGTCACCAAGTAAAGACTCAATTTAACTCTTCGGGATTTCGGATTGAAGTTGTGAAAGCCGCTTGTTTCTATCTTTGGCAAATGTGTGAATACCTTTAAGAACGCTTTCAGAATCCAATTGTGCTTCCGCAATAATTTCATCCAAAGATCCGCCTGTTCGCCAACGGTCATCCCAATCGGGGCTCAATGTGTAATCCTGTACAATTTTGTTTGCTGTCCATTTGTGCATTAACCTTCTGGCTCCATTTGTAATAATCATCGAGTCATGCCATTCGTTTGGCGCAATAACCGCGTTTCTGTATACTTCAGATTGCATTTGAAAAAGCCCCCAGGAAATTGCTGCTACAATTTTAACATTGGGACCGTTCTCAAGTATCTGCGGAAGTATTTTTATGACCGAATCGGTAGAACTTGTGCCGCGAACAATCACAACACCTTCTTTAGGTTTGTTCTTATCAAAATCTTTAATGAGATATGCACCTTTAGCTGCATCGAAATGGGAGGCCATCCCAAGCGCAGTTCGGTCTGGGATTTCAACCGGCGGTCGTGTTAAATGCACCGCAACTATAGGAACATCTGTGTTTAATGCTGCAGCCAGTGCAGGTGCAACCTCATTGTGTTCCCAAGGAAAAATATTTATAATATGCCCATCGGGAAATAATTGGGTAACGCCCGTTGAAAAAATCCCAAAATGGGTTCTGCTGTCTTCCGCCGTTTCCGGACCGGAATGACCCGCAACCCAAATTAGCTTTCCAACTTTTAAATCGGAATCTTGGGCAATCTGACTGAATAGCCGGATCAGTCCGTATTTGAGATAGCTGAAGGATCCGTATGTGCTCATGGCGCCATAAAATCCATTAAACCCCACATATGGATCTTCATTAAAATTTACTGTAGCAAGGCCAGCCATCATTCCCGCATTGGTGAATTCTGTAATCCCCTGCGGCATAAGCGGACTATCGAGATTATTAACCCGGTCGAAAAACCCAAAATCCGGCGAACCGTCCCAGCCTTTTGCGAACCCGGAAATGTTTGTAGAGTCTGAAAGGTCGGCGCTCATTGCCACTACAAGGGGACGTCCAATTTTTTGAACTGCTTGCGTATTGATATAGCTGGCGACTTTTGAAAATCCGATGCGGTTCGGCGCCTTTTCTCCGGGATTAAGAAATAATGCGTTCGGTAGATTATTACCATCAATGATTGATTTGATATTGATTGGTTCTTGAATTTTAATTTTACAAGATTCTTTTGTAAGTGGAACGGATTCACCTAAACCACACAATGTTTCCGCCAAATAATCCACTAACGCTTGGTTGTCCTCCATAACTGAAAAAACTGATTTAAACATGGAGTGCGCCTGCTCTTTCTGTCCTTCCAAGGTTTCAGCTGCATCCTGACCCATGTGTTCAAAATCGATATTGTATTTGCTGGAAAAGTCCTCTTTTGTCTTCCAAAATAATTCCGAATTGCGCTTATGCGCGGCACCGTGACTTGCATTGTCATATTTATAATATCCACGTCCTTTTCGCATCCTTGCATAGATTACCTTAGGCTGATCGGGTTTTGCGTTTTTAACCAATAAATTATGATAAGCAGTTGTCAATGATTCCCAATCTTCACCGTCCATTGTACCTTCAACATGCCAACCATGGGATCCAAACCAATCATCCGGAGTCCCGTACATGATTGAGCTAAATGGCCTATTATCAATCCCAAAATCATTCCAATCCAAAAAATAAACCAAGTTTCCGAGGCCCAAACCCCAAGCAGAATTGATTGTCTCGTGAGAAGCGCCGGTGGTAAATCCGCCTTCGCCTTCAAAGGCAAAAACTTTCACATCGGGGACATTAGCATATTTTAAAGCGAGAGCTTCGCCGGCAGCTGGAGGCGATCCGTGCCCGCTTGGACCAGTATTAAATTTGAAGAAAAGGGTTTTTCCTTCCATTTCCGCGTGACCGGGGAGGCCTTTATTTCGGCGAAGGGTTAATAAATCCTCCCACACAAGCTGAAATTCTTTTCCTTTAAAATGTGCGTATTTAGCTTCATTTGTTTGTTTGAATTTTATTCTCAATGCTTCATTTAATACAGCAAGCGTTGCATACACAACCGGATTTGCATGCCCAGCAACCAGCACAAATCTATCCCCAAACCGTTTGCCTGCATCACGAATGTCCCATCGCATAGCGCCCGAAAGTAAGGTTGCGACCATTCCGTGGACTTTGGATCTCGACCCGCCCGGATGCCCGCTTTGCCTCAGATTCAGCATAATATCAATACACTGATCAATAATATCTTTTGTTATTTCCCAGTACGGGAACACCTTCTTCAGTTCATTGGGGGATTTCATGCTTTCCCGTTCATATTTTTCATGTTAATAACTGGATTTAGAAACTGGCCCGTATACGACTCTTTTTTCTTGATAAGTTCTTCAGGCGTTCCGGCAAAAATGATTTCACCGCCATCGTCGCCTCCCTCGGGTCCTAAGTCAATAATCCAGTCAGCAGATTTAATTACATCCAAATTATGTTCAATTACAATAACAGTGTTTCCCTTATCCACCAATCTCTGAAGAACCGACAACAGCATATTTACATCTTCAAAATGCAGACCTGTAGTGGGTTCATCTAAAATATACAAGGTTCGGTCACGGTTGGCTTTGGATAATTCTGTGGCAAGTTTCACTCGCTGCGCTTCTCCGCCGGATAAAGTGGTGGCCTGTTGCCCAAGCCGAATATAACCGAGTCCTACATCATAAAGTGTCGTCAATTTCTTCTTTGCTGATGGAATATGCTGAAAAAATGTCATTGCTTCTTCAACAGACATTTCCAATACATCTTCAATGGTTTTCCCCTTATAGCGTATTTCTAAAGTTTTTTGATTATATCGTGCCCCTTTGCATACTTCACAGGTCACATAAACATCGGGTAGAAAATTCATCTCAATCTTTATTATGCCATCCCCCTCGCAGGATTCACACCGGCCGCCCTTTACATTGAATGAAAACCGTCCCGGTTTGTATCCTCTCATTTTAGATTCGGGCAATTGTGAAAACAAATCGCGGATAAAAGTAAATACGCCTGTATATGTCGCTGGATTTGATCTTGGGGTTCTCCCAATTGGTTTTTGATCAATATCAATCACCTTATCCAAATATGCCAGGCCGTCAACCGAATCAAACGGAAGGGGGTAGGCACGGGCACGATTCAATTCCCGAGCCAATATGGGGTAAAGGGTTTCGTTCACCAGAGTGCTTTTTCCGCTTCCCGATACTCCGGTAACTGCAACAACTTTCCCGAGTGGAAAAGTAACGGTTAACTTTTTCAGATTATTGCCTTGTGCTCCTTTGAGAATGAGCGATTTCCCATTTCCATTCCTACGTTGTGGAGGAATTGCAATCTTCTTCTTTCCCGATAAATATTTTCCGGTGATGGAAGATTTGCAGGATAAAATTTTCTTCGGGGGGCCTGAATATACCACTTCGCCGCCGTGTTCGCCGGCTCCCGGGCCTAAATCTATCAATACATCAGATTCTTCCATAGTTTCCTTGTCGTGCTCAACTACCAGTATGGAGTTTCCTAAATCTCGCAAAACTTTTAATGTATTCAGTAGTCTGGAATTATCCCGCGGATGCAACCCTATGGAAGGTTCATCAAGAATATATAGCACGCCTACCAATTGCGATCCGATCTGAGTCGCAAGGCGAATGCGTTGAGCTTCTCCTCCGGAAAGCGTAGCGGCTGCTCTATCCAGCGTCAGATATTCCAATCCAACATTTACAAGAAATTCCAACCTATTTTGCACTTCCTTCAATATTTGGTATGCAATGATTGCATCTGTGTCAGAAAGAGTAAGCCCAGAAAAGAATTTTTGTGCATTTGAAATGGATAATGAAGATATTTCGCCAAGATTCTTGTCGCCGATTTGAACTGCCATGCTCTCCGGACGAAGCCGGGACCCTTTGCATTCGGGACAGGGTTTTAAGCTCATAAATTGTTCAATCCATTCCTGGATATGAGACGATTGAGTTTGCTGATACCGCCGGTTAAGATTATGGACAGCGCCTTCCCATCCGCCACTGTATGTTCCGGTCCACCGTTTAGATGAATACTTCATTTGGAATTCTTTGTCGCCTGTGCCATATAAAAGCATGTGCCTGACATTTTTATCCAGCTTGAGCCAAGGTGTTGTAAAATTAAACTGGTAATGCTTTGATAAACTTTTAAGAATGCTACCGTACCAATTGCCGCGCGGCTGTTCTCCTAAAGGTGCAATTCCGCCTTGAATAATTGATTTGGTTTTATCGGGAACGACAAGTTCCGGATCAACTTCGCGATGCGCACCCAATCCATCACAATTCGTACATGCGCCGTAGGGTGAATTAAAAGAAAACATTCGGGGTGACAATTCTTCCATCGAAACTTCGCAGTGAGGGCAGGAAAAATGTTCACTGAAGAGGTGGTCATTCTTGGGGAGCTCTTGAACAATGATAAGCCCGGAACCAATCTTAAGCGCTAATTCCACAGATTCTGTAAGACGATCTTTGTAGTCGCCTTCAAGGACTAGGCGATCCACAACAACTTCGATGGAGTGCTTCTTATTTTTCTCGAGTTTTATCTCGCTTTCAAGCTTATGGATTTTCCCATCCACCCTAACTCGCAAAAAACCCTCTTTTCTTACTTGTTCAAACACACCTTTATGCTCACCCTTCCGGCCGCGTACCACCGGCGCGAGTATGTTTAATTTTGTGTCCCGGGTAAATTTGCAAACACTATCTACAATCTGTTGGACAGTTTGTCTTTGGATCTGGCGCCCACATACCCAACAATTCGGTTTTCCAATATGGGCGAATAAAAGCCGTAAATAATCGTGGATTTCGGTAACAGTTCCTACAGTTGATCTAGGATTCCTCTGGGTTGATTTTTGCTCAATCGAAATAGCGGGGGACAATCCTTCTATATGATCCATGTCCGGCTTTTCCATAAGTCCAAGAAATTGACGTGCGTAAGATGAAAGAGATTCAACATACCGTCGCTGGCCTTCCGCATAAATAGTATCAAAAGCGAGTGACGACTTCCCCGACCCCGAAAGCCCTGTTATAACAACCAGTTTATTGCGCGGGATGGACAGATTTATATTTTTCAGATTGTGCTGCCGAGCGCCCTTTATCACAATATTATTCCCGGATTTCGTCATCTAATATTCATTATTTCTGATTTGGACATCATTGAATTTAGACATTTGTGTATGGGATTCAAAAAACGATTTACATTTTCATTCATTAAACATTTATGGAATTGATACTAAGCCAGATATCATCCTACATTTGGATGTGAGCACATTGAAAAATCAACTACTCATATCTATGCCGCACATGCAGGATTCATATTTTGGGCGGGCGGTTGTCCTTATTTGCGAACACAATAGAGACGGTGCCATGGGGTTGATTATTAATAAACCATTTGAAGAACCTGAGCTTCAGGATTTATTCGAAAACATATTCAGAAAAGAAGAGAAATTTTTGCAGTTAATCCCAAAAATATTTTTCGGAGGACCGGTGCTAGTCGAGAGGGGGATTGTATTGCATTCGTCTGTCTATCAAACAGACGGAACCGTTAAATTATCAGATGAATTTTCAATGACAAGCAACCGGGAAATACTACAGGATATTGCATACAAAAAAGGACCAACTTTATACAAATTGATGTTAGGGCATGCGGGGTGGGGAAGCGGTCAACTTGAGCGTGAAATAGAAAATGGTGATTGGCTTTTGCAATCCACAACACAAGATTATATTTTTAATTCACCAGAAGCTGAGCAATGGAAAATTGCTATTAATTCTTTTGGCATAGATATGTCCCATATTTCAGGCCGCGGCGGCGTAGCATAACCTAAAGCAGTTCCTCATGAAAAAATATCTTGCGCCGGTGGCGGTTATTTTCGCTGCATTCCTTTGGAGCCTTGACGGTTTCCTAAGACAAAACTTATCGGATGTTTCATCTTTAATCATTGTAATGATAGAACATTCAATTGGTGCTCTCTTATTTTTACCCTTTTTAGTTCGAGGGTGGTCAAAAATAAAATTACTTAACCAACGAACATGGGGATCTATTTTGTGGATTAGTATTTGCGGAGGTGTGCTGGGCACTTATTTTTATACAAAAGCATTAAGCTATGTAGGCTTCATTGATCTTACTGTGGTGGTCTTGCTTCAAAAATTTCAACCTGTTTTTGCTATTTTGCTGGCTTCTGTAGTTTTGAAAGAACGACTTACAAAACAATTTATGCTCCTTGCGGGGCTCGCCTTAGCCGGAGGATATCTTGTTACTTTTGGATTCAATCCCTTAATCTTTACTGAAGAAAAAATGCTGATTGGCGCATTGCTTTCGTTGCTTGCCGCATTTAGCTGGGGAAGCTCAACGGTTCTTGGAAAACATGCGCTTTCATCTTTGCATTTTACAACGGTGACCGCGCTAAGGCTTACAATTACCGCATTCATTACTATAGGAATATTTTTCATAACACAAAACACCGATAGCATTACAGCCCTAAGCACGGACCATTGGAAAACATTACTATTGATTGTAGTCTCTACGGGATCGCTTGCCCTGTTCATTTATTACTATGGACTAAAACAACTACCGGCATCACACACAACTATTTATGAATTGTTTTGGCCATTATCGGCTGTACTCATCGATTGGCTTTATCGAGGGAGAGTTCTTGATCCTGCACAATTGGCCGGCGGAGTGCTGCTGCTGACTGCAATTATTACGCTAACACGCGAACCACGAAGTTCTCTTGACTAGCCTTACTCACAAACAACAGAAGACGAACTTAATCCTGAATTGTGCTCACGAATTCAGCTGGGGGTTCGGGATCGCCTTTCATACAACATATGCCGTTATACCGCTCTTTCTAAAAAAACTAGGAGCGCCAGACCCAATTGTAATTTCAGTGGCAGGTTTATTTAGTATACTCATTGCTGTGCCGCAATTTTTTTCAGCTATTGTCGGCAGAAATATCCGTAAACATAAAAAGTCAATTATTGGTGCGCATATACTCGTCCTTCCTCCCATATTTATTGCCGGATTTATATTTGCTTTCTTGGGGCCTACCGGTCCGGGTGCGTGGGTTTTTTATTATACCTGTTTCATTCTTTACGGCCTTGCACTAGGGTTTATTATCCCCATTTGGACTGAATTCATCTCTCATGTAAATCCGAGAGAAACCCGCGGTCGTTTTCTGGGAATTTCATTCGCATTTAACAGTCTTGGAGGATTTATTGGCGGCATAATTGTAAAAATCATTTTAAATAGTTCCATTCCGTTCCCCAATAATTTTGGCTGGGGATTTTTATTCATGTTTGCTTCTTGTTCTTTGGGAACTATCCTTTTTCTTTGGTATCACATAAGTAATACCGCCAATCAACGTTCTATGATTACTATTAAAGAATTTTGGATTCAAACGCGTTCGATCTTTTTGCTTGAAACAAACTTTCGAAAATATTTGTTTAGTAGAATTTTTATTACAGCGCATTTTCCGGGAATGTCGCTGTATGCTGTTCATGCTCAGGAAAAATTCGGATTTAATATCAGTGAAGCAGGCATCTTTACAGTATTAACAGTTATATCATCGGGGTTCTCAAGTTTTCTTACAGGAAAGATTGGCGATAAATTTGGGCATAAAACCGCCCTTGCGTTATCATTTACCGCTTACATGATGGCCGTCATGACGGCTCTTTCGCTTGAATCAATGGCGGGCGTATACGCGATTTTTATTTTTCTGGGGATCGGGCATGGAGGATTTATGCCTTCCGCAATGAATATGATTTATGAATTCGCAGAAGAGCGGGATACAAAAGTATACATGGCAATTATCGATACTTTCCTGATGCCATTCACCATTATTGCCATTATTCTGGCGGGGTATTTCAAGCCGATTGTAGGCACAAATTATATCCTAACAGCTATTGCAGTGTCTGTTGCTGTCGGTATTTTTTTGCTGGTTTTCAATGTGAAAGATCCGCGAAAAGCAAGAATAAACGACCCAAAATCAATGATTAACTGATGTGAGTTTTCCCTTGCCTTTTGTCTGTCGGAAACCCCAATTTTAGTCAACCGAGGTATGATAATCATTCAATCTAGAATTATGTTCTTAACTGTCGCTTTGCTTTCTCTAAGCGCATGTAAGGATGAGCCAAGCCGACATATTGATTTGGGAAACTGGTATGCCAAAAAAGGTTTAGTAGATGATGCTATCCTCGAATATCGCGAAGCCGCTCGCCTTTACCCCGAAAACCCTCGAGACCTATCGAGAAAAGAATTAACTGCGCTTTCCAGAACACATCATAACCTCGCGCTCATGTATACAAAAAAAGGGTGGTGGAATTATGCGCTTTCTGAGGCTAAGGCATGTTTCGAATTACAGCCTACTGTTGAAAACCACGAGTTGGTTCAGCTGGTAAAACGCAGAGCTGATCTTGTAGATTCAGATTCCTAAAGCCTCAGTCGGGCAAACGCCCATGGCGCGCCCAAGCCAATCCACAATCCAATTCCTAAAAATCGTAGCCAGTTAAACAAGTCCGTTGCCGGCAGTATTGACTTAAGTCCAATATAAAGTAAAACAGCGCCGGATATTCCGAGCAACGCTTTAGCCGCTTTTTTCCAAAAAGCGTGAGATATTTTAAATTGAACCCAAGCTTTTTCAAGGAAAAGTCCCGACAGCGCGCCTGCCATTAATCCTCCGCCCTTTACTGTCAGTTCGTGATAAAATATTGTAGGAACCAATACTCCAAGAAGTCCGAAAAGCAATGCCATTGGGATAGCTTCAAATTGAATCTTTCGCAATGCAATCCTTTGCTGAATATGTATTCCAATATACAGTGTCGTAAACCCAATCAGCCATCCTGCAAACACGTCTTGAATAAAATGAACTCCGAGATACACTCGGGATATTCCAATTAGAAATACAATGAGGGCAGGCCAGCGATACGATTTGGTGATCCATGCAATATATCCCCACAATACCATCGGTGCCTGTGCGTGCCCCGAAGGGAAACTGAACCCTGTTGCTTCAATCAGCCGGACAGATTCATTGGGACGCGGAATTGCCCAGTATTCTTTCAGCCCCACATTCAAAACAAGAGTAGAAAGCAATAAAATCGCCAATGGGATAGCGGCATCTTTACGCCAACACCAATAGGCAATCGGCAAAACAAGAATGTAAAACACTTCATCGCTTAGATGTGTAATGCCGCGCATGAGATGAATCACAAAAGGAAAATCCACCTGCTGAAGAGCGGCAATTAAATCCATGTTGTGTGAATTGAGTTGTTAGCTAAACGAGCCGGACCGGTGCTCTCCTCCATCGCAGTAAATAATGGAGCAGTTTATAAAATCCGCTTCCGGCTGCAGAAGCATGGAAATTGTTTTGGCGATGTCTTCGGGCGTGGTTGTCCGACGCATGGGATTGCGTTTTTTAGTATTTTCAACCCAATCTTCCCAATGCTCGGTTATCTTTGTTAATGCGCGTGTCGGCGTTATGCCGGCCTGAACCGCATTTGCTGTAATTCCAAGTTCGCCGAGCTCCCATCCAATTTGTCTGATAATAGCCTCCATCGCAACCTTCGCAACACTTACAGGACCATATCCATCCATGGCAAGGTAATTCCCTTCGCTGGTAAGTCCTAAAATCCGTGAGCCGTTTCCAATCAATTTTGCATCAAAAAGTTTTTGAGTCCAGTACAGCATGGAATTCCCCATAACATGCACTGTCATGTCCATTTGCTTTTGCGTAACCGGTTTCTCTCCAAAAAAGTTTGTGGTAGTTCCAAATGCTATGGAATGGAGCATAAGCTTCAAGGGTTTCCCGCCAGTTATTTCTTTAATCTGTGGAATATATTCATCCATCGTATCTGAATCAGCAGCGTTCGTATTCCAAAAATGAACCCTTCCTCCATTGATTTCAGCTATAGCGTCCCGCGCTTCTTCTGCTACTTTTTTTACATCACCTCGATCAAAATGGAATCCTATGATTCCATACCCATCTTCTGCAAGGCGCTTTGCGGTCGCCCCGCCGTGCCCGGTAGAGCATCCAAGAATTAGTACCCAATCTGTCATTGTGCCTCCATGCGTTAAACTATAATTTAGGCACGCTTCCTGTTCCTGCAAAAGAGTAACGCCGAATTCCTAAAGTAAGGTGTAAATTCACTATCTTACAGCAACAGTCAAATGAAACAAAATTCATCATATTCCAAGGAAGATCTTCTTCAAATTAGCGAGGGACTGGTTTTTGGGCCAGAAAATGGAAAGCTCCCCACGCCTCCAATGCTCATGGTAGACCGCATCACCCATATTTCCAACGAAGGAGGAAAATATGGGAAAGGTGAAATCAAGGCGGAGTTGGATATTGATCCTAAACAGTGGTTTTTTGATTGTCATTTTATACACGATCCGGTTATGCCGGGATGCCTTGGGTTAGATGGATTCTGGCAATTGGTGGGATTTTATCTCACGTGGTCAGGTGGAAACGGGCGAGGGCGAGCGTTGGGAGTAAAAGAAGTAAAATTTAAAGGTCAGGTAAGACCATATCATGACACTATTACCTACCAAATAGACATTAAAAAATTTATCACGAGACCGACATTTATGGCTTGGGCTGAAGGCGTATTACAGGTAAAAGATAGAACAATTTATTTTGCAAAAGATTTACAGGTCGGCCTTTTTGAAAAATTAGTTTGGGATACCGGAATGGACCCTTCATTGGATCCATTTTAATTCACCTATTTTCATTCTTAGCGTTTAAGATAATATGGCCTTACGATGCGGTATAATTGGGTTACCCAATGTCGGGAAATCTACCATTTTTAATGCACTCACTCAATCTTCCGTTCCCGCAGAAAATTATCCTTTTTGTACCATAGACCCTCATGTTGGTGTTGTGCCGGTGCCAGATTCAAGACTCAATCGAATGGCGGAAATTTATCAACCGGAAAAAACAACACCTGCTACTGTTGAGTTCACCGATATCGCTGGACTTGTTCGCGGTGCGAGTAAAGGAGAGGGGCTTGGAAATCAATTCCTTGGACAAATTCGGCAAGTGGCTGCAATTGTACATGTGGTTCGGTGTTTCGAAGATGACAATACGGTCCATGTTGAGGGCTCTTTAGATCCGGTTAGAGATGCTGAATTAATTGAAACGGAATTACTTCTTGCGGATATAGAATCGCTAGAGAAACGGATTCGCATAACTGAGAAGGCAGCAAAGAAGGATAAAATAGCAGCAAAGGAACTAGCGGTTTTAGATGGCCTTCTTTCCCATTGCAGTAATGGGCACCGCGCTAGGACGTTTCCAGTCGTCGAAGAGGATATTGCACTTATTCGGTCGCTTCATCTTTTAACCCGCAAACCAATCCTGTATGTTGCCAATGTGGATGAAAATGAAATTATTCAAGATACACGCGGGAAACTGTGTCAGGCTCTTTTTGATTTTGCGGAGAAAGAAGGCAATTTGGCCATTCGTCTATGCGGCTCATTAGAGCAGGATATATCCTCTTTACCGGAGGAAGAAAAGCCTTTATACCTCAGTGAATTCAACGTATCCGAGCAAGGGCTGCACAAGCTTATTCATGCCGGATTTAAGCTACTTGAATTGGAGACATTTTTTACGGGCGGACCAAAAGAAGTGCGGGCCTGGACTATCAAAATCAATACAACTGCGCCAAAGGCTGCTTCTGAAATTCATACTGACTTTGAGCGTGGATTTATTAAAGCAGAAGTTTTTTCCTTTTCAGAACTAGATCAGCTAGGTTCAGAAAAAGCAGTGAAAGAAGCGGGACATATTCAACTTCATGGCAAAGAGTATGTGGTTCGGGATGGAGATTGTATTTATTTCCATTTTAACGTGTGAGGCAACGGGATGTGGTTCTTTATGATACTATCGTATATTTTGCTCGCATTTTCGTTCATCGGAATTGTCGCTATTGGAATAAATCATTACCAACACTTTTGGGCTCATCAGCATATTACACTGGATATTTTTGTGAGCCTTATCTTTTTGGCAGGACAGACATTGGTTATGTTCTTTTTTGTCGGAACCGGGGTTAATGTGCGAGAATATTCAGAGGCACATCCGGAATTAGGAGATCGATTCACCAAAGGAATGCTGGCCCTCAAACGAAAATTGTACCCGCCAACCATGTTGACTACAATGGTATTTATGGCAATGGTAATTCTCGACGGTATATTTTTTATGGGAAGAGTATCTGAATGGTGGTTTCATATTTTATATCCGTTGACATTTTTACTATTTATTAGGGCAACCCTGATTCAACACAGGAGCTTTGTGGGAAGTACGAATATTGTTTTGGCGATGACGGAACCTTATAGAAAATAAAAAAGGCAGATAACTGCCTTTTATTACATACATCAATTTAAAAGAAACTATTCCTCTTCTTCGAGGTCTTCGTACTCATCATCGTAATATTCGGGAGGATAGGCATACATGTAAGGATTGTATTCCTGATAATCCCATTCATCAGATTCTTCTGTGTCTGACTCCACAGCATCCTGCTTAACTACAATTACTTTTGTATTTTCATTCTCATTTCCCTCAAGAGCATCGCGGACAAGAGATGCTTCCTGTTCGGTCAATTCTGAATTCGAATTTTCAGGAGGGAGCGTGCGCTTAAATGCCAATCCCAAAAGCACAGTAAAAAACAAAATGATCAGAGACATCATTGTGCCTTCAGACCTGAATTCTATTCCGCCGAACATATTTTGAGACAACCCGTATGAAAGGAAAACCCCAATAGACAGCAACGTGCCAAATAAAATGAGAATATTCCCTGTTACAGATGGCACAGACGTTTCCATCACTGCCATGTAAATAAACCACCCTAAAATCCCAGCTACCACAAATATGATTCCAAGAATATATTGTCCGCCTAATAGAGATGAAACAAACCCCAAAAGCGCGCCTAGCGGGAACAGGAATCCAACGCCTGACCGAAGATTTTCAGACATGTGAAGCCTCAACCAATGTCAAGTATTTATGAAAAGAAATGATAAGAACTTACCTCGAATTTGTTCAACCAAAATTGGCAGTATTTACCTCTAAATGCAAGGAAATTCGGGTTTTATAAAATGTCTTCCAATAGTGTAACTTTGCGAACTTATATCGTTAAATCATGCCTAATCCCGAAAAAATTAATATTGGTGTTATTGGTGTTGGACACTTAGGTCAGCATCATGCCCGGCACCTAAGTAGATTATCCAACATTAACCTTGCTGGTGTTTTTGACATTGACCAATCTCGCTGTAAAGAGATTGCAAATAAATACAAAACAACTGCATTTACAGAACTTCAAAATTTAATTGATGCATCTGCCGGCCTCTGCGTTGTTACTCCCACTCGGGCACATACAGACGTCGCAACCCAGTGTATCAAATCCGGGAAACATGTCTTTATAGAAAAACCCATTACACAATCTATCAAGGAAGCTGACGCGCTGCTTGATCTTGCGGAAAAAAATAATGTGGCCATCCAAGTCGGTCATATAGAGCGATTAAATCCTGCATTATTACCTCTTCGCCAATTTGATTTAAATCCGAAATTCATAGAGGTTCAACGCCTTGCTCCTTATACAGTGAGGGGCACAGATGTCCCGGTTGTCCTGGATTTAATGATTCATGATATCGATATTATTTTATCTCTTGTCAAATCACCTGTGAAAAATATACGTGCAACCGGCGTGTCCATTATTACGGATTCGGTTGATATTGCGCATGCCAGAATACGTTTCCAAAACGGCACCGTGGCCAGTATGCTGTCCAGCAGAATAGCAAAAGACAAAGTTCGGAAGGTAAAGGTATTCCAAAAAGACATGTATGTAACAATTGATTTTCTGCTAGGATTGACTGAGATTTACAGGGTGCTCGAAATGAAAGAGGGCGACCCGGAAGCGCTACTGTCCGCACCTTTGGGAGAAGATGATTTAAGTAAACAGATTGTATATGAAAAACCACTTGTGCCGCAAATTGATGCGCTTCAAATGGAACTCGAAAATTTTGCAAATGTGATTCAAGGGACTGAAAAACCGATCGTGGATGGAAGGGCGGGGCGAGACGCTCTGGATATTGCCACCCAAATTCATGATCTCATTGTTGAGGATTTACACTAATGGATATTCGCCAATTCTTTTTTCAATTCAGGAGTTTTACGCCAATTCCAATTGCACTTTCAATTATTTATTTTGCCCAACCGGTTCTTACGCTAATGATCCCCGGAGTGGGATTGCTTTTGATTGGAGAATACATAAGAATATGGGCCGTAAGCCACGCGGGCGGCGCTACTCGCACACGTGATGTGGGTGCACCTTTTCTATGCACATCAGGCCCATACAGTCGTGTGCGAAATCCACTATACATCGGCAATCTAATGATGTTTTCCGGGATAGTGCTGATTGCCGGTTCGCCAAACCTTCCTCTAATGCTCGGGGTTACTGTTACATTCTTTATTGTTCAATATTCTCTAATTGTTTCTCTTGAAGAGGAAACGCTGATCGGGATTTTTGGAGAACCTTATGCAATATATAGAAAAAATGTTCGAGCATTACTGCCTAGGCTAACGGCATGGAAAGATGCAGAGCCTAGAGAACCTTTGCCATTGGGAGAAACACTTATTACAGAAAAACGTACATTGCAGAATATTGTACTGATTTTAATGTTCATAACATTGCGAACATATTTTTCCTGACTGATATTTGCTGGATCGCAATATGAATTCACCAACCTTTTTTCTCGTAGCCGGGGAAACGTCCGGAGACCTGCATGGAAGCAAATTAATCCTTGAAATAAAACGCCAATATCCGAAGGCCAAATTTATAGGGCACGGAGGCGACAGGATGGCGAAGGCGGGGATGAAAATTCTGGAGCATTCTGATAAATTATCAGTCATCGGCTTTACTGAGGTTATAAAACATCTGCCGTATTTTACCAAGGTAATGGGAGAAACACTTGGCGCAATTCAAGAGGTGCTTCCATCAAGAATTATTCTCATTGATTATCCGGGCTTTAACCTTCGCCTTGCAAAAAATATTCACGGTTTAGGAATCCCCATTACCTATTTCATTCTTCCCCAAGTATGGGCATGGAAAGAATCGCGAGTTAAAAAACTTAAACAATTTATTGATCAAGCATTGTGCATTTTCCCGTTTGAACAGGAATGGTTCGAATCTCGCGGAGTACCTGCGTTTTTCGTAGGACACCCATTTGCTGAATCCATCTCAGTTGAAATGAATTCTGAAGAGTTTTATTCCAAACATAATCTGACCAAACAAGAACCAATCCTTACGTTGCTTCCCGGGAGCCGGCAGCAAGAAGTGGACAAGCACCTGCCTATTTTTCTAGATACTTTTCATATGCTTAAAAAAGATATTCCAGATCTTCAGTGTATCTTGGGAAAGGCGCCCGGCATTAAAACCAACCAACTGCCATCTGGTGTAAGGATTGAGTCCGATCATCCTCAATCGGCCATTCAATTTGGCACTGCAGCTCTTGCTGCATCCGGAACGGTGACGCTAGAATGTGCCGTATTGGATACACCCGTCGCCGTATCTTACAAATTATCTTCACTATCTTATCAATTCATTAAGCGGATGTCAAAAGTGCCGTATGTATCCATCGTTAACCTCATAGCTGGAAGGGAAATCGTTCCTGAGTTTCTACAGTCTAAAATGACACCCGGGAACCTTGCCAAAGCAGTACGTCCTCTTTTATCAAAAACGGGCGAGAGAAAGACTATGATTTTAGGGTATGAAGAGGTCAGGAGAACCTTGGGATTACCCGGAGTCTATCAACGCGCTGCTGAGGCAGTTTTATCAAAAACAATACAAGTAGGGTGAAAAAGAAACTGACTTACTGGATTGGCATTTATTTTGGGAAGCCATTCTTACGGTTTCTGTACAACACCAACCGCTGGGATGTAAAAGGTGAGCATCATGTTAAAGATGCATTAAACGCCGGGAAATCTGTTATTATTGCCTGTTGGCACGATTGTTTGCTGATACCTTTTATGCATCTGTCCGGTCAAAATCATTATGGGATTGCGGGCACACATGGCGACGCTGAAATTATATCCAGAATTGGAGAAAAGCTCGGATGGCAGGTATTGAGAGGATCAAGCACGGAGCGCGGGAAAGAAGTGTATGATGAACTCTTGGACATACTAAACCGACCGGGGAATTTGGTTGCAATTACTCCTGATGGACCGAAGGGTCCCGCAAAAATTCCAAAGGCCGGCGCAATCCGGGCAGCACAAAAAACAGGGGCTGTTATTATTCCCGTTGCAGGAAGATCCACTAAAAGCTGGGGGTTTACAAACTGGGACACTTTTCTTGTTGCGAAACCGTTCGGAACCATCTCTGCCGTTTATGGTGAGTCACTCAAATTTCAATTGGATGAATCGTTTGAAGACTGCGCTGAAACATTAACAACAGCGCTCAATAAACTTGAAAAACTAGCGGAAGAAAATGTTGCGGCCAGATCGATTTAAATCATTAAGAATTTTTTTATTCCCGCTTGCGCTTTTTTATAGGGCAATGATATTTTGGAGGAATTTCTTTTACAATATCGGATTTTTTGTTTCAAAGCGCTTATCGTGTAAAATAATTAGCATTGGAAATATATCGGTTGGCGGGACAGGAAAAACTCCCGCGGTGATTTACATTGCTGAACTACTGCAAGATCGAGGAAAGCATGTGGCAGTATTAAGCAGGGGTTATGCAAGAAAATCTAAAGGAACCGTCCTCGTATCCGATGGAAAAGGAAATGTTTCTTCTTGGATCGATGGCGGTGATGAGCCCGTATTAATAGCACATAAAATTCCCCAAATTCCCATTGTCGCGGATGAAAATAGAGTCCGAGGCGGGACCTATTTAATAGACAATTTTAACCCTGACTTTATTTTATTGGACGACGCGTTTCAGCACAGGGCAATTGAGCGTGATTTGGATATTGTTTTGATCAATTCTCAAATACAGGAAAAGATGAATAAGCTACTACCCTATGGTTTACTGCGGGAACCAAAAAACCAATTAAAGAGAGCGGATATAATTTTTTTAACTAAAACAAATCTTGGAGAATTTGAACCATCATTATCAGCAAGTTTAGATGTTCCTGTTTTTAAAAGTTTTATGGTGACACAAAGTATCCTTAAGAGTATTTCCGGTGACACTCTGGGGATTGATGCAATATCCGCAAAAAATGTTTTTGCAGTATCTGGATTAGGCGATCCCGAAAGTTTTCATTCTTCTATTACACGAATGGGGGCGCACATTTCCGGCCATTATACAAAACCGGATCATTACAATTATTCCGATGATGATGTAAATAAAATAATAAAACATGCTCAGCAAACGAGTGCCGATTTAATTATAACGACTGAGAAGGATTTGGTTAAACTGGGAAGTTTTAATTGGGCAGAATTGCCGGTTTTGGCTATCCCGATTAGATTTGAGCCTGAAGAAACGGGGCGGAAAAAACTGTTACAATTGCTCAATCTGGAATGATATTATATCTGAGCCATCCCCCAAGCAAACATTACCCCAACAAAAGTCAATAATAACGGCCACCCTCGGTTTACCATTTGCCGAGCGCTCGGGTCTTCAAACACGTGCACCTGAAATTCGTGGGCTGTGGTGGCGCCTCTTTCATCAATTGCGGTAATAATGATATCATTTGGGCCTCTCTGGCCGGCGCGCGGTTTCCAGCGGAATAGACCCGTTTTCCTGTTAAACACAGAATATTTCGGAAGCTTTATTGCGCGGAACTGAATCCTGTCACTGTTTAAGTCTTCTGCCATAATCCGGTATCTATATTCATGTCCTGTAAGCGCTACGGGTTTCGGTGAAGAAATGATAGAGGGATTAGTGTTGACAAATATTTTGTTCTCCTGCACATCTTCTGTATATCCATCCTCTACCTTTACTGTAAAATAATTGTTATTAATCTGCGCCGTTTTGGGAATCCAAACCAATTTCCCCTTATCGCTGATTTGCATTCCTTGCGGTCCTTTTACCAAAGTATACCTGAGTTCTGCATCAGAATTTTTATCCTCAACGCGGACTTGATATTTATATACTTCCTCCACCATACCCGCGGCCGGCGCATTAGAAACGATCACAGGCGGATAATTGACATATAAATCAAACATTTGCTCATCTTTCGTATAGCCGTCAGAAACAATTATTTTTACAGGATGGGAATCAAATTGATCTTTTCCCGGCGTCCAACGCAATGTTCCGGTATATTCATCCACAACCATAGCATCCGGAAAATCTACCAATGTATATTTAAATGGGCTCAGCCTCTCAACTAAAACTCGAGGCGGTTTTCCTTGGCTTCCCTGGAAAAATTCCCAAAGTACATCCTTGATGGATACGGTGCGCTCGTCCAACATTTCCAAAATGACTAATAAGCGATCATTTTCATAGAATATGGAGTGAACATATTTTTTAAGATTCAGCCGGGCGAAATCTTCTTCATCTAAATGTTCCGGGTCAATTAAGTAAACTGCTTCAGCCGTTTCCCAATCACGGATATAGCGATCTATATTTTCTCTGTAAATATCATCTGAAATATTTATCGCATAAATTCTGACGCTCTTAACATCATCTAACCGCACCGGATTTGTGTACGGCAGCAGCGATCCTTTGTTTTGATCTGAAACAAGAATCGGATATTCATACGGCGCATCCATCGACCCAATCATCGGAGGAAGCGATACAATGCGGGTAGGGGCGTTTACAAAAAAGTCCGACTCCACAATGCTTGTTTCCCGACCATCCGTTATTTCAATCATTAGGTGGGAAAAATCGATATTATCAACGTTGGGTTCCCAGTGAATCCGTGCTGTATATGGATCCATGCGCATTCCCTCCGGCATTTCCACAGCAGTATAAATAAGTTTATCATCTGCGTTTGGATCATTAGCAACAATCTCAAAATCATAATCTTCGCCAAGATTAATAACATTCATTGCCGGCGGAACTTCTTCAATAATGGGCGGATGATTTACAAATAGATCAACCCATTGTGAATCTCTTGCCATTCCATGATTGGCAACCACAAAATAAGATTGCGTATCAATCTGAGATGCAGATGGTGTCCACTCAATGAGGCCTTCGTCCGAAATAGCCATTCCTTCTGGTTGATCAATTAGCTCATAGCCAACTTTGTAATCCAAGTCCGGGCGCCAAACTTCTACTTTATAGGTGTAGGGATTTTCAACCTTAATGACATTGTCAGATTGAGACAGAATTTTGATCCCGGCTCGCGCAAACAATCGGAATTGCTGAAGCGCGCGGTCAAACCCGTCTGACACTGTAATCCTGACATCATACACATCTACGTGGGTGCTGTCAGTCTTCCATCGGATTGTGTTTGTTCCGTCTATTAGCATTCCTGCCGGCTTCACTTCTAATTCATACCGCAAATCAGCATCACTGTTTCTATCCTGAACAAGCGGCTTGTAAATAAATTCAGAATTGGCGATAAACTCTGTGCGGGACGGTTCGCTTAAGAAAGCCGGCAAATCATTTACATAAATCCAAAGTCTTTCATCGTATCCTTCTAAATCCGGAATCATTTGATAGGTCAAGAGCGTGTCATCATCAGATGTTTCCAGCTTAACATTTTCTCCAACTTTCATTTCAACATGGTATGATATGTGGTAGGCACCAAGCTGGGTTTCATCCGGAATCCATCGGATGGATTTAGATTCATAATGAAAAAACATTCCCCGCGGCGGCGGCGCAAGCCAACGAAAACTGTAAAACCGGGTAGCTTCATCTTCCGGAAGCGTGTAAGCGAATGATTGGCTTACCGGCAGCACGTGCCTCGGAAGCACTCCCGCCGGAAGTGGCTGACCCATCGATTCGAATGGCTTTGGCACTCGTGGTAAATCTAAAATCATCTCGGGATTCAGTTCAGGATACATATCCAGCATATCTTCCTGATCTCGAATCTCTAACTCTGTGATGCCTGGCGAGGGCGGTACAAGGTCGGGGGAGGAACCAATATCCGTAATAAATACAGATGTTTGTCTTCCATCCCAACCGGCTGCAACAATAGAACCTGAATATTTACCGCGGGAAGTTATCGGCAGAGAAGTAAAAACCTGAGTGTCTTCATCCTCGGCTTCCAGCGTAAAATATTCTACGGGACTAATTAGTCCTGCGTCTGTTCCATAGGCCAATGAAAGGATATTCATTTCTCCGGACACCAGCAGCAAATCACTAAATCCATCGTGATTAAAATCAGCAACATTCATGTCTGACATTGGGCCTCCATCTACAGGAAGAGTAGATACGGACACCCATCCCGGCGAGAGTGTCAATCCAATGACATGGCCGCTTTGAAACGGCAGCAAGACATCCTGAAATCCATCAGCATCCCAATCCGTTCTGGATATTCTGAATGGTAAGAATCCATCGATTCCATGAATTTCCTGTTCGACCAAATCGCCATTCAAAAATTCACCGCCGGTATTAAAAAATGGCTGTACCCTTAAAATACTGCCTTCAGGACTGAAAGCCAGCAATTCATCAAACCCGTCCCGATTATTGTCAACAGAGGCAACATAGACAAATCCAATTCCGGATTCGAGGCCGTCCGGCTTCAATTCTTTCAAAACCCGGATGGATCCATCATCGGCGATATCCAAAAGTTTTATTCCACGAACCGGGCTTCCAAGCGAAATGGCCAGTTCCTGATCTGCGTCGCCGTCTACATTAACCAAATCAAGATTATGACAACGTAAAAAACGCTTACCGCTTGATAAATTTAAAGTGCCTCCTGGATTTTCGTCGAATCCGTCTTCACCCCATGAATAGTAAAAAACAATCGGCTGAAGAATTTCTTCTTCTTCAACATCAGACACATTCAATACGGTTACAAGTTCGGGTACACCATCTCCGTCCAGGTCGCCAATTTTAACACCAACAAAACTTCCAAGAAGCCCTTCTGGTGTTTCCAATTCCCAGTTTAGGCGCTGATATCCATCTTCATCCATTTCGTAATACCGCACGACCGACACTGCGGCTTCGTCGATAATCCCGTTTTCAATCGTCACAAACTCATGAAGCTGATCCTCATCTAAATCAAATGTTCCGTCCATATAGGTGATTTTCAAATCCTGTGCTGCCCCAAAAGATATCATCAGGATTAATAGCGATAGTATTTTTCTCGAATGTATCATGAATCAGACATTTCGGCATTTTCTGAACTTGTTCTGTCTTCTAGCTTTATTGACGGAAGCGTTCTCGCCCGAATGGAATCTTCAGCAGAATGAATGAGGTTTGACATCATTTGTATTGGATAAAAATTTTCTGAAAAACTGATTTCTGCCACCGTTGTAGCTGAGCCGTCTTCCCGGAATCTAACCGTTCCCCGAATGTGATGTAAACTGCCTTCATTAAATAAAATTCTCATAACATGATCGGGTCTCGATGGCCCGATAATTTCAATCCACTGTGCAAAGGAATCCGACTGAATCTCTGTGCCTTCTCCATGAAAAACTATGGACTTTTCTAATGAATCCATGACGATATCTTGTTTAAAACCATGGAAAAGAAATTCAGGAAAAGCGCTGAGACTCTGGTTCCAATCACCCGGATAAAATGTCTGAGGAAGGGAATCTAATGCGGGATTAAGCGCCACGGAAAGCACATTCGAATTAAGATCGTGTATAAGAGATAGGGTTGTTTCCCCATCGGCATTGGCTGAGGATGACTCATAGGAAAAGGAAATTTCATCTTCTTGTGGAAGAGCTTCAATATTGGTAGAAATCGAATGATACAGCCCGCGTCTTCCCGGAAGTATTTCGGTGGACAATTGATAAGAAGCAACGCCGTTGAAATTAAACGCAGCAGAATCATACTCATCCGTTGATACAGCAATCGAATACACTTTTTCCGGGAATTGCGGATAAATCACCGGCGGCGGCGCGATCTTTGTAGAATCAATGACGACCATTCCCCACGTGCTGTCTCCGGAGGCCAGTATCGGCACAATTTGGTGTCGGTCGCCGAATGTATCCAAATCTTCATGAAGCGTTTCGCGAATTCGTACTTCATATAAATATGAAAATATATGGTGCCCAATATCTTCATATCGCGGAATCCATCTTATCAAACCCGATAAAGGATCAAAATATGCTGATTCGGGCGGACGACTGGTCCACCTAAAACTATAGAATCCTGCAGATGAATCTGGGGAAGCAACAATAGAGATAGTATCACCAACAGATATTGTATCAATAAACGCCAGCTGAACAGAATCCGGGAAACCGTCCTCGAAAAACATGAGAAAATCTGGATCTATCAAACCGGCGCTGACTTGGGATTCCAATAAAGAATTAATGTCAGATATTGTTGCTGTATCCGGAAGTAAAAAGAGCTTGGTCTGACTAAGATCTGATTTGAAAAATGTTAATGATGAATCTTTTACAGAAAGCGCACAAACATCATCATTTGCAAATGGAAGCAATAAATCCGAAAAACCATCGCCCGATAAATCTCGCGACATAACAGCATAAGATAAAAGTGGTGATTTGAGGATAGGAAATGACCCTGAATAAGCAGGGCTTTTCCATAAAGAATATTCAAATACATCTACAATTACAGAATCCTGCTCTATCGCAAAAACTGCCAAGAGCGGGTTATTCGCTGTTCCGAACCATTCACACATTATTTTGCCAATTCCGCTTTTCATTGAAAGCGAATCAATTTTTTCAACCAATGTAAATCTTGGCAGATTGTGCTTAGTCTGATACAAAAGCACTTTGCGGGAAGGACTGTTTACCGACAATGCGGCAAGGTTTATATCTGGTGAATAAGAAACGTGGCCCGGCCGAAATCGGTCTCCATTGATAGCCCCAGACACAAGAGAAATTCCCGTGTCCGCAAATGTAGAGTCTTCCCAATTGTAATGGTTCAAAGGAATAAATTCATCTTGGGCTTCTATCGCGAGACTGGTGCCGCTTAAAACCAAAAATGGCAGGGAGGATTCGACACCAAGAATCAATTCACAATGGTTTATTACAAATGGTAATTCATTTAAAGATTTCGACCATAATTCTACATGATCTAACCCTTTCGTCAATTCGATATAACGAACGACAGGATTTGATTCCTGATTAATCAAAATAAATTCACCAAAACCATCCTCGTCTACATCATACCCCGGGATTATATGCACACCACCTGCAGACGTTTGTGAGACCATCACAACGAAAATGATAATTGGATAAATCCATTTGCGAACGATTCCCTTCATTCCATTCATATGTACTCAATAGATATTTAAGGGAAGTTCTTACTGGCAAAAGGACGCCTGTCGTCACTATTCCCTTACCTCAGATTCTCTGTAAATATAGAGCGCCCCCTCGGAATAATCAAATTAAAAGGGCGAATACAGCAATATGATTTGTTAGGTGGATAAAGCCGATTATTAGACGTTTGATATTCTCGGCTATTATTCTAAATTGCTATTTCGTTCTCATCTTATGACAGATATCCGCATCAAAATTCGTCGGACAGCGTTCGCTGTTTTCCTCATCCCAATCGCCATACAGGCACAGGGAGATTTATTCCCTGTAGAGGAATTTTATGGTGGAGGAATCGGTTACAGTGCAATGTATATGACGCTGGACTCCATCCCCGGAAGCAATAAATTGAAATCCTTAGGCCTGAATCCCGACGAATTTAAAACACCGTTTGTGATTCACGGAGGTGAGGGTTTTGCACATATTGCTGGACGATGGAGGCTCGGTGGATATGCCGGAATGGGAAGCTCAGAAATTACGGACATTTTTCAAGTGTACCTTTACGTAAACCGGGATACCGTAAGCGGATACCAGACACCCGCGACGGGCTCAACAGGCGATTATGCCATCGAATATGAAAGTGAATTCCCAAAACCTTCAATCAGGGCACGATTCTCCTTTTTGCTTGGTGCTGTTACGATGGAATATGTTATTCCTATTTACAGAGACCTCGAAATAACTGCCGGAGCGCTCATGGGAATTGGAAGGGTGAATTTATCGTTTGACCAATTCGCCGGGAACCCTGAGTGGGGAGACCTTTTTTCTAACAACATGTACGGCGAGGTAACAAACGGAACTATTTATTATCCAGTAGACACAACCGGGTCGACGCTTCAAACGGCAATTGACACCTTACAGGGACAATACCTCAAGCCAATTAATGTTAGCCACAGCATGACAAATCTGACCGGAACCTTTTTTAACTTTCAGCCCTATGTTGCTGTCAAGTGGCAGTTTTTGGATAGAATGGGGCTTAGAATAAGCGCTGGGTTTAATAAGGGTACTATCGCAAAAAGCGGTTGGGTTCTAAACGATCATTATCCAATTGATGATTCTCCAAAATCAGCCATTCAGGGAATCACTATTCGCGCAATGATTTATTTTGGTTTGTAGTTTTTTTGGTTAATGAAAATTAGGATTTACTTTTAATGAAATATTTCAATCAAAAGCAGGGCACAAGCAGGGTTTTTCTGTTGTTTTCGGGATGCATTGTTGCCGTTTTTATTGCGGTTCCATTTTTACAACAGCACTTTATTTCGGCTCAAAATCCGTATACTGTTCTCGAAAATAAAATGAGGACTATGAATCAAATTTTATACCATGTAAATGATCTTTACTTTGAAGATGTTGATATGGAAAAACTCATGGATGGAGCTTTTTCCGGTATCATGAAAAAGCTCGATCCTCACTCTATTTACATCCCGGCTAAAAAGCAAAAAGATGTGGACGAACTATTTCGAGGGAAATTTCAGGGGATTGGAATTGAATTTGATATTTTGAATGGATATATCACTGTGATTTCTCCGGTTGCCGACAGTCCATCAGAAAGGGTTGGATTGCTTCCTGGAGACCAAATAACTAGTATTGACGGTGAAGACGCGTTTCAAATAACCAAAGAAGAAGTATACCAAACCCTTCGCGGACCAAAGGGTACAAGCGTGGATTTAATGATCCGAAGAATTGGCGGTGAGGAATTTCCTGTTACCATTGTTAGGGATGACATTCCTATCTACAGTGTGCGTACTGCTACCATGCTCGATGAAAAAACAGGCTATATTTGGTTAACACGGTTTTCAGCATCCACATCCGACGAAATGAAAACATCGCTCGAAAAACTTGAAAAGCTCGGAATGTCCCAGCTCATTTTGGACTTACGGATGAACAGTGGCGGCTATCTTGAACAGGCAGCAGAAACGGCCAATATGTTCATTGCTAGGCCAGATACTTTGGTATACACCAAGGGAAAACAAAAAAAGGTAGAGCAGGTTTTTATAGCTGATCCCAAAAAAGGTAGAGAAGATTTCCCGTTAATAGTCCTGATTAACCGGGGATCTGCAAGCGCCAGCGAAATTGTTGCAGGCGCAGTACAAGATTTGGACCGTGGATTAATTGCCGGTGAAACCAGCTTCGGAAAGGGACTAGTTCAGCGGCAAATCCCAATGAGCGATGGCTCTGCGATACGAGTAACAATCGCCAGATATTTTACCCCAAGCGGGAGACTGATTCAAAGGCCGTACGAAGAAGGAAAAGATTTCGATTATTACAAAGAATTGTATGCAGAAGACCGAGAAGCAACAATTGATTCTTTAATAAATCTCAGACCAAAATATAATACACGATTGGGGCGCGTCGTTTACGGAGGGGGAGGCATTACACCGGACAAATTTATTCCACATACATTTTCTCCGAAATCTGGAACACAAAAAATCTTAGCACATTCCAAACGCCCTCTGTTCAATTGGGGTTCGAACTACGCAAACGAGCATTGGGATGAATTAACCAATTATAATGATTTTAAAAACAGTGAGTTGTCCGGAAAAGATTACAGTATATTTTTGGATTATTTAGGCGAACAAGGTATCAAACCAGATACATCTGATTTGAACGATGACCGAAATTATTTGGTCACCATGTTGCGTGCCGAAATTGCCAGTGCAAGGTGGGGAAAGGATGCGGCATTCGGGATTAGAATTCGTGCTGACGACCAAATTATGACCGCATTTTCTTACTTTAATGAAGCTACTGCTTTCTTGCGATCTTCGCAGTAAATTCCGCGTCTCGTCGCGGAATTAACCGAGGGAGATAAACAACTTTGAAAGATATCAACTAACCACTTTACGGAGGTACAACCTATGGTACAATATTTCATAGATGGCGGTCCTTTTATGTGGCCCATTTTGCTATCACTGGTTTTCGGGCTGGCATTTGTTGGTGAACGCGCCTATTCATTGATTAAATCATCAATTGATTCAAAAAAGTTTTTTGATGATGTGAGTAGCACATTGAATGATAGCGGAGCTCAGGCGGCTTTGGAATTGTGTAATAATACTCATGGTCCTGTAGCGGAAATTTTTCATGCCGGTCTTTCCAGAATGCACCGTGGACTCGGCACCGTAGAAAAAGCTATTCAAAATGCCGGTAGCCTTGAAATGTCTTTTCTTGAAAAAAACATGATATGGCTTAATGCGGTTATTACCATTGCTCCAATGATTGGTTTTACGGGGACAGTTGTCGGTATGATTGGCGCGTTTGATGCTATCAAAGCTGCGAACGACATATCTCCGGCTGTGGTTGCCGGAGGAATTTCCCAAGCTCTCCTAACCACAGCATTTGGACTCGTTACGGCAATGATTATTCAGGTGTTCCAAAACTTTTTTGTATCCCGGATTGATAAACTTATTCTGGAAATGGAAGAACATTCTGTTCAGCTTGTAGATCAGCTCTACGAACTGGAAGCAAAAAAGGCAGTATAAATGGCCGTGAAACGGCGAATTAAAGGAGGAGAAATCCCTACCTCTTCTATGGCAGATATTGCTTTTCTGCTTCTTATCTTTTTCCTCGTTACTACTACGATTGATATGGATAAAGGGCTTGGTATCATCCTGCCTGCGGAAGGGCAGGAAATGGAAATTAAGAAAAAGAATATCCTGAATTGTCTTATTAACTCCTCGGGGCAGGTTCTGCTTGGAGGAGATCCAACCCCGGTAAGCGAAATCAACAAAGTCGTAAGAAGAAAAATCAAAGAAAACGATAAGCTGATTATTTCTGTAAAAGCGCACAATAAAACACCTTACAAGTCATATGTGTCGGTAATTGATCAGCTTAAAATGGCCAATGCGACCAGAATTTCCATCGCAGATTCAGAATAATGGCTTTCAACAGAAAAACCCAACTTGACACTGAGATTCCAACGGCTTCTATGCCGGACATTATTTTTATGCTACTCATCTTTTTTATGGTCACAACAGTTCTTAGAGAATATTCAGGTTTGCCGATTGAATTGCCACGAGCGAAACGTATTGAAAAGCTAAAATCAAAACGCCATACATCTCATATTTGGGTTTCAAAAGACGGACTTATTTCTATAGAAGATAAACTGTATGACGTTGCCAGCGTCCGGCATGTCATGTATGAAAAACGTGTTTCTGACCCACAACTTACTGTTTCGTTAAAAGCGGATGAATCTGCAAAAATGAAGCTTATTTCCGGACTTCATGTTGAGCTCCGAAAAGCAGATGCGCTAAAATTGAACTATTCAACCAAAACAGCCGTAGACTAAATATGGGACTAAGCGGAAACGAATTAATGACGTTAAAAAACCAGTATCGGATTACGGTGCGAATGGCTGGGCTTACCGGAATTTTATTGATCACTTTTGGGTTTTTAATTTTTCCAAGAGGTGCCGTTGTGATGGATTTGGATGAAGGCGTTCAAATAATCATTGAGCAAATTGACATTCCACAAACAGAGCAATTTGATCAGCCTCCGCCGCCTGCAAGGCCATCCGTCCCTGTGGAATCGGAAAGCGAAGATATTGCCGATGATGTAACTCTAGATGAATTTGATTTAGCCGGATTTGATCCATGGGCGGCAGCGCCGCCTCCACCAGAAGGTCCGCGTGTAAGATTTATTCCTTACGATGACCCTCCACAGCCCCTTTCACGTATCAATCCAAAATACCCGGACATTGCCCAGGAGGCCGGGATCGAAGGCACCGTTGTCATACAGGTGTTTATTGATAAAAAAGGTAGGGTTCAGGATATGCAAGTTCTAAAAGGTATTCCAAATACAGGGCTTGATGAAGCAGCAATGGAAGCAATTCGAAAAACAAGATTTACTCCAGCAAAACAACGAGACCGGCCGGTAGGTGTTTGGATTTCAATCCCGGTAAATTTTAGGCTCAAAAACTAATCAGCTATAGATACCAAAAAGGCCGCAGCTGCGGCCTTTTTTATTTCTTCCTAAATAACCACCTAAACAATTTTACTACTGGATCATAATACCGATCCACAACCCGCTCTTTTAATGGGATGATGCCGTTGTCTGTGATTTGAATATGCTCCGGGCACACATCTGTACAGCAACGAGTAATATTACACATACCTGAGCCGTAAGAATCTTTTATGTCCGGGATTCTATCCTCTGTGTCAATCGGGTGCATTTCAAGGCTAGCAAGACGAATCATAAAACGCGGCCCTACAAATGCGTCCTTGCGGTTATGGTCCCGCAAGACATGGCACACATTCTGACATAAATAACATTCAATACATTTCCGAAATTCCTGAACGCGATCTATGTCTTCCTGCATCATAACATAGTCACCATTCTCATTACGCTTGTGGGGATCGGGTTTAAAAGGTGCGATGCGCTTATTCTGCTCATAATTCCAGGATACTTCCGGGACCAAATCTTTCATTATCGGGAAAGCTTTTAATGGGCGGATAGAAATTGTTTCATCCGCACCATATTCATTCATTCGGGTCATGCAGGCCAGCTTGGGTTTCCCATTGATCTCAACACTGCATGATCCACATTTCCCGGCTTTACAGTTCCAGCGAACAGCAAGATCTCCAGCCTGTTCTGCTTGGATTCGGTGAATAACATCCAGCACTACCATCCCCTGATCAACCTCTGTTTTATACTGCTCCATCGTTCCTTCATTGTTATCACCGCGGTAAATCTGAAAATTTCGCAAACGCATATTATATTTTGCCCGCCGCTTCCCTACTCACTTCTTCTTCAATTTCTTCTATGGACAAATTAGCAATTCGTTCCAGTTCTGAATCCGGGTTTTCTCGTTCAACGGTTTCCACAGACATGCTTCCGTCTTCTGATTTCCTCACCACAATATTAACTTTGAGCCACTCATCGCGTTCCCCCTCAAAATCTATCCGGGTGTGTGCGCCTCTGCTTTCTTTGCGCATTCTAGCGGCTCTTGCCACTGCCTCAGAAGTGATAAGAAGGTTTCTTAGAGAAATAGCTTCGTGCCAACCCGGATTGAATTGGCTGGATCCATCTGCCTTCACTTTATGAAAATCATCCCAAAGTATTTCAATATCAGAGATTCCCCTAGAAAGGAGTTCATCATCTCGCACAATGCCAACATGGTTCTGCATTGTGTCCTGAAGTCTCTCGTGGATCAAATAGGGGTTTTCACCGCTTTCCCGATTCAAAATATCTGTGGCAGAACGAATAATGGCTTTTACCTGAGTTTCATCTAGATCCGGTTCAGACTGTCCGGACTGTACAAAATTCGCCGCTCCTTCTCCGGCAAGTTTCCCACATACAAGCAGATCGGATAGTGAATTTCCGCCCAACCTATTTGCTCCATGCACGCCGGCAGCGCATTCCCCAGCAGCAAATAATCCAGGGACACAGGTCATTTGTGAATCAGGATCAACGCGCACTCCACCCATAAAATAATGCAAAGTTGGACCGACCTCCATGGGTTCTTCGGTGATGTCCAATTCTGCCAAGACTTTAAATTGGTGATACATGGAAGGCAGTTTCTTTTGTATATCTTCTGCGTTGCGCCGACTAGCAATATCTAAAAAGGCGCCGCCGTGGGGTGAGCCTAGCCCTGCTTTAACTTCTTTTCGGATTGCCCTAGCGACAACGTCTCGAGTCAGAAGTTCTGGCGGCCTGCGAGCATCCTTATCTCCTTCTAGCCATCGCGCAGCTTCTTTTTCGGTATCTGCTGTTTCAGCGGAAAATCGTTCAGGAATATTATCAAACATAAACCGCTGACCCTCACTATTAACCAAAATACCGCCTTCCCCGCGCACTCCTTCGGTGACAAGTATTCCGCGGACAGATGGCGGCCAAATCATTCCTGTGGGATGAAACTGGGTAAATTCTATGTCCATTAGTTCGGCTCCGGCCTCATAGGCCATGCCGTAGCCATCGCCAGTATACTCCCAAGAATTGGAAGTAATTTTCCAGGCCTTTCCACCGCCTCCCGTAGCGAGAATTACTGCTTTGGATTTAAAGATTACAAATTCGCCTGTTTCTCGCCACATGCCGACCATTCCTGAAATCCGGTCACCATCTTTCAATAAATCCAAACCGGTGCATTCCATATATACATCAATTCCCTGATGGATTCCATAATCTTGGAGCGTACGTATTATTTCAAGCCCCGTCCTATCGCCAACATGGGCTAATCTTGGATATCGGTGGCCGCCAAAATTCCGTTGGTTAATTAAACCTGATTTTGTGCGATCAAAAACAGCTCCCCATTCTTCTAATTCTCTGACCCTTTCTGGTGCTTCTTTTGCATGTAGCTCGGCCATGCGCCAATTGTTTAAAAATTTCCCACCACGCATTGTGTCCCGAAAATGAACCTTCCAATTATCTCGGGAATCAACATTGCCCAATGCCGCTGCTACTCCACCTTCAGCCATCACGGTATGTGCTTTGCCTAAAAGAGATTTGCAAACCAATCCGGTACTGAGTCCTTGCATGGAACATTCAATGGCCGCCCTGAGCCCTGCGCCACCGGCACCAAGCACTATAACATCGTGTTCAATGGTTTTAATTTCTGAAATATTCATTTAGTTGCTCCAAGTGCTGTAATCTACCCATTGTCCGCTTGCAACCATTCTTACATAAATATCGGCAAAGGCTACCCAAAGCATACTGGCCCAAGCCCAAAACATGTGGCGGCCATTCAGCCAAGAAACACCCTTCCACACTTTATATCGTATGGTTGGTTCGCCATTTGGGCAGGTAAAACAATCCTGACTGCCGCCTGTAATATGCCTAAACGCGTGGCATCCGAATGCGTAGCCTGCCAGTAAAATCGGATTAATGATTAGGATGATGGATCCCACGCCAATTCCAAAATCACCTCCCCGGAATAAAGATAAAATTCCATCGTAAGAAAGTATCGCTACAAAGCCAAGTGCAATATAAAGGGTGTACCTGTGCAGGTTTTGAAAAACGAGGAGCATTGTTTCTCCTTTATAATTTTTCTGTGGTACGCCCTCAACAGCACAGGCTGGCGGGGACATAAAATAGGCACGGTAATAAAATTTACGATAATAATAACATGTCATCCGAAAGGACAGTGGCCCTGCAAGGATTAATATAGCGGGAGTTGCGGGAATGAGTTTTGGCCACCAGCCGGGCCATGACCCAAACCAAGCATGGTCCAGAGGCGCCGAACCAGAAACACCTTCTTTAATAAATAACAGTGGTGAATAAAAGGGTGAAAGGTAGCCACCAAACCCATCCTGTCCGGCGCTCCACCAATAATGGTCCCCCTGAAACATAGCCCATGTTGTATAGATTACGAAGGCCAGGAAGCCTAATCCAGTCCATAGGGGTTCGAACCACCACTTATCAGTACGTCTGGATGCTAAGAATCCTGTAATATGCCCACCGGTAATTTTAGTCATAAAAAATCAGCAATTGAAGATTGGTTGGTCAATCATATTATTTCATTTCATAATTATTAGCAATACCTTAAAAAATAATTTAAATCATAAAGCCCGTTAAATCCTGCCTGAAAGCAGGGCTCCGAGGTGAGAGCCGTAATGCAAAAGGCCTACAAGCACCAAGCCAACAACAAAATAGGGTTTCCCGGATATGAATATTTTGGGTTCAATTTTTTTCCGCCAAACCCACAAGCCCGCAAATCCTAGAATGGAAAGAATTTGCACAGATCCATGTGTTGAAAATATTGGGAAGGGATTATCCATGTGTCCGAAGTTTCCATCGGCGATAGTGCCGGTTATTATACCGGCTATAGCAAACAACAATCCAAAATTCAAGTTCCATGCTCCCGCATTCAATAAAGAAGTATTCTTAATCATTATTCCTGCGCCATCGCTTAAAACCGAAATCGTAAGTAATGCAATCGGGAAATGGATTACCATGGGATGAAGATCGGTTATGGTCATAAATCGAGTTTATTTAATTTTAATGTTGCCATGACACTTGTTAGGAAACATATCATATGTACATGCGAAAGATAGACAAAATGTGAAATGGGAATAAAGCGATATTCAATACAATAAATACCAATCAGCATTACTCCTAAAATAGGAAGAATTGTATTTCTCGCAAGCGCTGTTCCCAGGCGAGTCGTAAAAACAAAACTCAAAATCAATGCCCCGACAGCAAGCAGCCACAAACCGAAAAACCTGTACAATAGCGTGAGGTACTGTGGCAATTTCTGGTTGACGTCCTGCGCAAATAATTCGCCGTATGAAAGTCCGAGCAATGCTTCATTCGCTGTTTTGTCCAACATCCACGGCTCATCGGAAAGCATCCACCCTGGTGCAAGAAAGACGGCCGTCAGCCCAATAAACGCAACGGGCATCCAAACAAGATTGTGTAAAGATTTTTGCGACATAAATAAACTTACTCACGCCATTGAATTATTACAGCCTTGTTTTGTGCGGTATACGCAATTAGTTTAATTGCCATTATGAAATACGGATTGATAGCCGCGGGGGAACGTCACACAGCTGAAGCAGGGCAGCATATCCTCGAGTCGGGCGGAAATGCTTTCGACGCAGCCGTGGGGGCGGTGTTCACTTCTATGACATCTGAGTATGGCCTTACCAGCGCAGGCGGAGGTGGCGCATGCTTAGCTTGGCGAAAAGGTGATAAACCAATCTTCTACGATTTTTTTGTAGATGCTCCAATAACTCCTAAATCAAAGGAGATAGATTTTTTCAGTACCATCATTGATTTCGGAACCGCACAGCAAGAATTTCATATTGGGAAAGGATCCATTGCTGTGCCGGGGAATATTAAAGGGTTGTTCCAAATTCACAAAGAATTAGGCATCTTACCAATTTCCCGAGTTTTAGAACCGGCGATTCAGATAGCTAAAAATGGCATACCTCTTGATAAGCTTCAATCGTATGCCATAAAATTACTGGAACCAATTCTGACTCTTGATCCCATAAATAGAAAATTATTTCAAAAGCCTGATGGAACGTTAATTAAGGAGGGTGATATACAGAAAAATCCGGATTTCGCGGATTTTCTTGAAATACTTATTAAAGAGGGTCCAGATTATTTTTATAATGGAAAAGGCGCTGAGCTTATTCTTTCTCAATCAGAATCGGGTGGTTTTTTAAATGCTCAAGCTTTAGCCAAATATGACGTCAAAAAAAGACGTCCCGTCCAAACACAGTATTTGGGGAAGACTATTTATTCCAATCCCGCTCCATCTACGGGTGGAACCTTAATCAGCTTTTTTTTAGCGTTAATACATCAAAGCAACCTGAATATGTCTATAGAAAACATAGCCTTAGCTATGAATCTAACAAGTCAAGTAAGACATCAATTTGAGCAGCGTTCATTGGAAAATATTCTTTCGGAAAAATCAATTAAGACTTTTGTTTCAAAATTTAAAAATCATGACTGGGGCTTTACAAAACCGGGGGTGTATGGGCGAGGAGAAACCACACATGTCAGTATATTGGATAAAGCTGGAAATGCCGTCAGCCTTACAACAACCAATGGAGAAGGAAGCGGGCATGTTATTCGGGGAATGGGTGTTATGTTAAATAACATGCTGGGAGAAGAGGATTTAAATCCAAAAGGATTTCATCTATGGAACAAGCAGAGCAGAATCCCCAGCATGATTGCTCCTACAATTGTCGCAGGAGAAAGTGGGCCTGAGTTGATCCTGGGCAGCGGAGGAAGCAATAGAATTCGATCCGCAATTTCACAAGTGATACTCAATTACTATCAACAGAGAATGGACCTTGAATCCTCTATTTCCCAACCCAGAATTCACCTAGAAGGCAGTAGCCTCCACTGCGAGCCCGGTATAGAGTTGCGAGCAAAAGAATCGATTCCATCTGAAATAGAAATAATAAATTGGAATGAACAAAATATGTTTTTTGGAGGAGTGAATGCCGTAACAAATGGCGCGGCGGTTGGTGATTCCCGTAGAGGATGTGTTGGGATAGTCTGTTAAGTTTTTTTTCTGGTAGTTGCCTCAGTCGCAAGCCATTTAAATAATTTTATTTGATTCTTATTCCCCGGCATCATTTCAGGGTGCCATTGAACGGCAATAAACGCATTGCCCTGTTTTGCATCCTCTATAGCTTCAATAAGTCCGTCCGGAGATGTCGCCACAGCTCGTAAGCCGTTACCAAGCGCTCGAATTCCTTGATGGTGTGTAGATGCTACTTCAATAGTATCAGTTCCTATAACCCTATAAATAGTACTGTCTTTTTTTATGGTTACGGAATGGTAACCAAGCTCGCCGTTGAATTCTCCATGATAAACCGGATTTTCCATTTGTGTATTAATATCTTCGTAGAGCGTTCCTCCGTAAATAACATTGATATGCTGAAGTCCAAGACAGATAGCTAAAATTGGCTTCCCCCTGTTTTTGACTGCGTGAAATATCGCCCTATCAAAGGCCTCCCGAGTGGGATGAAGCACATCTTCATCTACAAGATCCGGATTCGATCCATTATATAAGTCATTCGGGATATCCGGCCCGCCTACAATAACAAGCGCATCAACCGTGTCTGCAATTTCATTTATACCATTATTGTCAACCGGATAATGAACCGTAACCGGAATCCCGCCGCCATCCCAAACAGCCTTATAATACTGTTCCTTAGTCCCATTCCATTGGGCGTTATTCCAATGATAATAATATGGATTAATTCCAATAAGAGGTTTAGGCATTGGCCTGCCTTTCAATAAGAAACTCTCGCACCGAAAGCCCAGATTTTCTAAAATCATTCTGGGTGGATAATGTTATAATTCCATTTGATTTAATATGATCCAAATATGGATTCAAATATTGATCCTCATTTTCCCAATTGAATTTTTCAGCGCGCCCCCTTAAGCCCATAAGCGCAATGTCACAAAGAGCGTAGAGCCACTCTTCTATAGTTTTTCCATTCGGACCTAATTGATATATATCAATTTTTTCCACGGTTTTTTCAAGCGAAATGCGATCCTCATCCGTCCAATTTTGAACAATATCCAATATTGCATCACGTGATTCCTGTGCCATCAATATCCCCGTCCAAAAAGCTACCGGCGCCATTTCAAAGCCTCTTGGCGGTCTGTCCATTCCGCGAACTTCAATCACATTTTTGAAGCGGACATGCGTAAAAATTTGGTGTAAAACAGTTAGAATATCTTTTCTATCCAATTGGCCGGACGCTTTCAAGGATTCTAACCATTCACCCAGGGTGCCATCATAATTATCAAAATTGTTATTCTTATCAATTATAAAAATGGCTGGTGCGGTCGGTATAAACCTACAGACTTTATCCAATAGATTTTGGCGGGTGTTAATCCCATGATTTAATAAGGATCCTGTTCTGGATGGGTCCGTTTCATTCCAAATACCATATCTTAAGTTGTCTTTCCCAGAAGTCCGTCCTGACAGAAAGGGGCTGTTAGAGAACAAAAGCGATACAATCGGTGTGATACAGTCGGCAATAAACGCCATTTCCTCAGCATCAGATTCGGATGTTAAATCAATATTAACCTGAACGCTGCTAGAGCACCGCATCATCCATGGTCCACGGCCTCCTATTTTTTCATATCGGTCCCGCATTAATTGATATTTTTTTAAATCAATTAGTTCGATATCGTCTGGGCTAAAAAGTGGATCTATCGCATAATCAGCAAGAAATAATTCATGTTGCGCAGCAATATCGAAAAGAGTGTCCATATAAGATTCCAATTGCGCATGAATATCGTGAAGGCCGACAAAGGGTGTAGATCCCCATTCAATTTGCCCCCCCGGCTCAAGAGATGTTGAAACACCTATTTTATTAATAATTTCAGTTTTTTCGAGTGCCTCTAAAAAATCCGTTGCAGAAAATCTATCGCACGGATTTACCGGAATTCTCTTCATATCCCTGTCATAAAATATACATTCCAACTCGACACCAATCTTTCGCTCATCCTCCTCAACAAGATTTGAAAGAATATAGTTTTTAATATGTTCTTGAATTGTCATGCTATTTATGTTTCTGTCATCGTGGGGTCTAGGGCGTCGCGCAATCCGTCACCTAATAAATTAAACCCCAAAACCGTCAAAGCTATCGCAATCCCGGGGCTCAACGATATCCATGGCGCTGTCCGGATAAAATCTTTTCCATTATTGATCATTGCGCCCCAGCTTGGAGTCGGCGGCTGTGCGCCTAATCCAAGAAACGACAAGCTTGCTTCTGCCATAATCGCGCCGGCGATCCCCAAGGTATATGTTACCAATATTGGAGCAAGGCAGTTTGGCAAGATGTGCCTCCATAAAATTCTTTGAGTCCCGAATCCAAGGGTTTGTGCAGCAGATACAAATTGTTCTTCCTTTATTTTAAGCACTTGTCCTCTCATTAATCTGCACATTCCCGGCCAAGAAACCAATCCTATTGCGACAAATACTACTGTCAGATTTGGGTCAAACGCAGCTGTTATTCCAATCAAAAACAATAAGGTTGGAAAGCCAAACATTACATCTGTGAATCGCATAATGAGTTTCGATGTAAATCCTTCCCTGTATCCTGCGAGTGCTCCCAAAATTACGCCTATCAACATCGAAATCGTACTCGCGCTAAATCCAACAATAAGTGAAATTCGGGCGCCGTACACAAGTCGGGAAAAAATATCTCTCCCAAAATGATCTGTACCTAAAAGATAAAAAACATCATCTTCAGATGTGAACTGTGAATCCATAAGTGTCCTGACGCGGCCGGTGAGATCTGTAAACTCAATTTTATCGCCTAATCTTCGAATGGATGCCACGGCTTCGATTTGTTCTGGTAAAGATGCATTGTATTGGAAGCGAATTACATGTCCACGAAATCCGGGCGATACATTTCTAAAATCCAAAACCTGCGTGGTGGGACCCATAGGTGCAATAACCGGTGCCAATAAGCCCAATAGCATAATAAGAATCACCACCGCGAGCCCAATCATTGCCGCAACATTGGATTTTAACCGCATCCACGCAATCTGCCAAAAGCTTTCAGTCCGCCGAGGCATTTCTTTCCATTCTGATTCGAGGATCAATTACACCATATAAAATATCCACAATCATATTTGCCATGATAAACATCAGTGCCATAAACAGCACTGTTCCTTGTATTACCGGGAAATCCCGTTTTAAAATTGCATCCAGGGCAAACCTGCCTATTCCAGGCCATCCAAAAATAGATTCGGTCAAAACAGCGCCGGAAAGGTAGCTCCCAAAATCGGTTCCTATTACTGTAATAACGGGAATCAGCGCATTGGGTAAAGCGTGCTTTAGCACAACTTTCCATTCAGGAATCCGCTTTGAGCGGGCTGTTCGTATAAAGTCTTTATTCATCACATCCAGCATAGACGCCCTCGTTATGCGTGCTAAATACGCTGCGGATCGAGCGCCGAGCGTTATTGCTGGTAGAATTAAATATTCAACTCCGCCAAACCCGGTTGGCGGGAGCCATTGCAGATAAACGCCAATAAACAGGGCCAGCATTAAGCCCAACCAGAATACCGGGGTGGAAATACCCGCAAGTGCAAAAATCATGATTCCTCTGTCCAAGAGCGAATTTGGCCGCAGTGACGACACAATACCAATACCAACACCAATCAGAACAGCAATAAACATAGCTGATGCTGCAAGCAATGCTGTATTCGGGAGTTTATCCATCAAGTCGGAAGTGACTGACCTGCCTGTGATAAACGAAGTCCCCAAATCCCCTCTGACAATCTGGCTCAAATACACTGCAAACTGCTTCCACAATGGATCGTTTAAATGTAAATCTTCTCTCAACTCTTGTATTCGCGCTTCATCAAACCGCTCTCCCACCATTGACACAACCGGGTCGCCTGGGATGATGTACATCAAGATAAAGGTGATAATAATAACTCCCAGAATTACCGGGACAGATTGCCAAATACGTTTAAAGATGTATTGAATCATAATTCTTTCTTGTGAATGTCTATATACCTTTCAGCATTAAATATCAGCTTTGGAGCATATCCATCAATCCATGGCTGCACTGCCGTATGGGTTCTCCCATGCCATAAAAATACCCAAGGAACATCGTTTTTTATCATGATATGGGTTTCCTCTATAAGCATATTTCTTTCCTTCCCGGGAAGCATCTGCTGAATTTTTTCTATCATTCTGTCTACCATTGGATTACTGTACCGATTTCGTTTTGTCATGGATTCTTGACTGTGAAATAAGGGATATAAAAAATTTTCTGCATCAGGATAATCGGCGAACCAGTCAAGATAGTACAAATCCGGTTTACCTTGGCGCACTGCTGTTTTGAACACATTCCAATCGCTTCTTATTATTTCTACAAATATTCCGACTGCAGACCAATACGATTGAAATGCCTCCAATACATGAAACATTTCTGATCCACCCGCTACCCATAGTTCGGTTTGAATGCCTTCATTATAGCCGGCCGATTTCAACTGTTGGATAGCTTCTTCCGGATTAAACGGAATCGGATTTTCTTGAGGCGATTCCATAAGCTGCGGCGGGACAGGGCCTTCCGCCCTAGTCCCGGATCCCGACAAAAGTAGTGATAATATTTTTTCTCTATCTATGGCGAGGTTCATGGCTAATCTTACGCGTCTGTCATTAAACGGAGGGCGCGAACAATTCATTCCTATATACCAAATATTCAACTCATCTTTTTCTACAACACGGCCTTCCCATGTATTTTTTGATTTCCATCGTTTCAGCTCAATATCCGGGATATCTACTAAGTCTAAATTCCCAGCTTCAAATTCTGCCATTCTTGCTAAAGATTCCGACAAAATTCGAAACAAAAGTTTTTTGGCTTTTGGGCGACTTCCCCAATACATTTCATTCCGCTTAAATGAAATCTGACCGTCCCGCTGCCAATCCAACAGAATCCATGGTCCGCTCCCGGCTGGATTTTCTTTTAGCGATGATACCTTTTTAGCGTTTACAATGGATGCAGACGGCATTGCTAGATATTGGATAAAAGGTGCAAACGGTTCCTCTAATTCGATAACCAGCGTGGAATCATTGATGTTCTTTAAACCTGACACAATCGCTGCGCCTTTATCCATAAACGCATCCGCACCTTTAATTCTGTTAAAGAGCCAAGACTGCGGAGAGCCAACTGCTGGAGACAATACTCTTTGAAAAGATAAAACCACATCTGAGGCAGTCACTCGAGTGCCGTCATGAAATTGTGCAGAGGTGTTTAAATGGAAAGTGTATCGCGTACCTTTTGCATCCAGTTTCCATGAATGGGCTATCCCGGGAATGATATTTGTAGATTCTCCAAAATGAACAAGATTATCGTAAACAAGTGTCATCATTTTCCCGGTTCGGATATCAGTAGCAAATGCCGGATCAAAGCCTCGGATATCGGCCGAAATGGCAAAACTTAGCGCTGCCTGAGGGCGATCTGTTTTAACACAGCCCGCACCAAGAATTAAGCAGATAGTTAAGATGCTCGACCCATAAGTTTTTAGAATTTTGGCTTGCATGGGGCTATAAACTTACAATATTCGTTTATTGTTAGGAATCTTCCTTGCGGGCGCTAAAGATAGCTTATTAACTTCCTCGCCAATTTAACTCCATGAGGAATAGGATTATGAATCACAACGTTTATTTCTTTGGCGGCGATAGTGCAGACGGATCCGCAGATATGAAAAACCTTTTAGGAGGGAAGGGCGCCAATATGGCCGAAATGGTAAACCTTGGTATTCCTGTTCCCCCCGGGTTCACTATTACAACAGATGTCTGCACCCATTATTACGAAAATGACAATGCTTATCCAGACGCTCTTGAGGGAGACGTGAAGGAGGGAATTGAAAAAATTGAAAAGACAATCGAAGGAATATTCGGAGATAGTAATAATCCGCTTCTGGTATCCATTCGTTCGGGGGCTCGAATATCAATGCCGGGAATGATGGAAACGGTGCTAAATGTTGGGCTCACATCTAAAACCATCCCCGGGCTTATCGAGAAAACAAATAATCCCCGATTCGTGTATGATGCATACCGTAGACTTATCATGATGTATGCAGATGTTGTGATGGAAAAAGCAGCCGGAGTTGATGTGCTAGATGGACATGGAATTAGACATAGGCTCGAGTGCATAATTGATGATTATAAAAAAGGAAAAGGGTTTACTGCTGACACCGATTTGTCGGGTGATGATTGGCATACCGTTTCAGATGCATTCAAACTGGAAATAAATAATACACTAGGGAAGGAATTCCCGGACGATCCGTATGAACAACTTTGGGGAGGAATTGAGGCAGTTTTCAGAAGTTGGAATGGAAAGCGTGCGGTGAATTATCGGCGTATAGAAAACATTCCGGGTAAATGGGGGACGGCAGTCAACATTCAAGCAATGGTTTTTGGAAATATGGGCGAAGATTCGGCTACCGGTGTCGCATTTACTCGAAATCCTGCTACAGGCGAAAACGTATTTTATGGAGAATGGCTCACAAATGCGCAGGGTGAAGATGTCGTTGCCGGTACAAGAACTCCTAATCCGCTAAACGAATCTACAAAAACCTATGATACCCAAGAGTTGCTTTCTCTTGAAAATTCTATGCCGGAGATATACAAAGAACTTTCCGATATCCGTACTAAGCTTGAAAACCATTATTCCGATATGCAGGATATTGAATTTACCATTCAAAATGGCCGACTATGGATGCTTCAAACTCGCGTAGGGAAACGAAATGGGGTGGCTGCCATAAAGATGGCTGTAGACATGGCAACAGAAGGAATGATAAATAAAGAAACTGCGTTAATGAGAGTAAACCCAGACCAATTAGACGAGCTGCTTCATCCAATGCTGAATCCGGACAGCGAGCAAAGAGCGACACTCCTTGCAAAAGGGCTTCCTGCTGGTCCGGGCGGAGCTTCCGGAAAAATTGTTTTTTCAGCTGATGCTGCGGAAGCGTGGAAAAATAAGGGAGAACAGGTAATTCTTATTCGCGAAGAAACATCGCCGGAAGATGTGCACGGAATGCACGCGGCGGAAGCTGTTTTAACCGCAAAAGGCGGCATGACATCTCATGCAGCACTGGTTGCCAGAGGATGGGGGAAATGTTGCATTGTTGGCTGTTCCGATCTTCATATTAATGTTTCAGATAAAGAAGTTCATATTGGAGAAAATGTGCTCAAAGAAGGCGACTGGATTACCATGAATGGAACACTAGGAAATATATATGAAGGGCAGATTGACCTCATTCCGGCAAAACCCGACACACATCCGGAATATTTGGAATTGATGGAATGGGCTGATGAAACCCGGAAAATGAAAATCAGAACAAACGCCGATACTCCAGAAGACGCCAAGCAGGCGATTCAATTTGGCGCTGAAGGGATTGGATTGTGCAGAACAGAACATATGTTTTTCGATGAAGACAGGATTTTAGCGATTCGAAAAATGATTCTGTCTGATAATGAAAGGGATCGGAGAGCCGCGGTGATGGAACTCCTGCCTTTTCAAAAGGAAGATTTTAAAAGAATTTTTATGGCTATGGACGGAAATCCAGTAACCATCCGACTATTGGATCCGCCGTTGCATGAATTCATGACTCTTACTGATTCCCAAACAACGGAACTAGCAGCACATGTTGGTCTAGACAAAATCCGGGTGGAAAAAAGAATATCAGGACTGCATGAATTAAATCCGATGCTCGGTCACCGAGGATGTCGTCTCGGAATCGCATATCCTGAAATTACAGAAATGCAGGCGCAGGCAATATTAGAAGCTGCGACAGAGCTCATAAAAGATGGTATTTCTGTCTCGCCAGAAATTATGATTCCACTCGTTGGAACTGTTGCTGAGTTTGCAGATCAGGAAAAAATTGTTAGATCGATTGCTGAAAAAGTACATGCCAAATCAAAAATTAAGGTGAATTTTTTGGTTGGAACAATGATCGAGCTACCGCGGGCGTGTTTAACCGCAGATGAAATAGCAGAGAGGGCGGAGTTTTTCAGCTTTGGGACCAATGATCTTACTCAAACCACTTTTGGATTCAGCCGAGATGACATAGGATCGTTTTTGCCTGATTATTTAACCCGAAGCATTCTTCCGGAAGACCCATTCCAAAGTCTTGATATAACAGGTGTTGGGAAACTGGTTTCTATGGCAGTTGGGTTGGGGCGCGCTGTCAGTCCTGATTTAAAAATTGGAATTTGCGGAGAGCATGGCGGTGATCCATCTTCTATTAAATTCTGCAAAGAAACCGGTTTAGATTATGTGAGTTGTTCCCCATTTCGTATACCCATCGCCCGCCTAGCAGCTGCTCAGTCTGAGCTAAATTAAGAAAAGCCCCGTTTTTTTCAATTGAAGCATGATAAGAAACGGGGCTTTCCTGTTCAAGAAGGTACTGTTTCAAGTATTATTCCACCATTTCGGATCCACCTACAAAGTCTTCTAAATTATATGCCCCGTCTTTTTCCATCTGTTTCGCGGCCTGCACAACAGACTTGCGAGCACCATCTACCTCGCGTTTCGAAATTGCTCCTTCAACCGGCTCATACATCGCCTGTTTTTTCTGAGGAAGATTTTCAATTACTCGGCCACTGATGTCGTCGGACATGCCTTTTAGAGCCAATGCAACCACATCCAGTTCCACAGAATTCATCAAATCGCGAATGATATTATCCGGGAATAGCTCAAAAATAGAATCAAACGTAATGTGATATTTTCTTACTTCTTCCGCAAGCTCTGGGTCTTCTATAGTAAGCGCTTCCAGAAATTGTTTTTCTTCCTCCGGGCTCATTTCACCCAATAAATCTGCCACTTCTTTTCCGCCGCCTCTTGAAAATTCCACAGTTTTGGGCAATACTTGTGAATTCTTTTTTAGCCTTGTAGCGATATTGACAATGGCCTGAAGGGGGACATCCTGCAAATTCCCCATATTTCTAAGGACTGTATTCCTCACCTCTCCATCCAATCTACCCATAACGGCCGTTTTCCGATCATTGGGAACCTGAGCCAGAATAATTGCAATTACACGCGGTGCTTCTGTACTTAACAGAGCTACGAGTTGCTCATCTGTTATTTCTGTAAGAAACTCAAAAGGTTTTTTAGGCTCATCGCTATCGTCTTCTTCGAATTTTTCACTCACAAAATTGAAGTAAAAATCTTCCATGACCCGCTTTTTAACAGAAAAAGCCACGTCGCCCATCTCTCGAATTGCAGACCTAATTTTCCGGATATCCGTTTTGCTTAAATCCTTTACCAAAGTAAGCGCTAGGCTCTCACCCAAAGTTGAAAACAGGATGGCAACCTTTTGCAGGCCAGACAGCTGGTTATAATCAGTAATCATTTCCTATCCTCTACTTTTTCTTTTTCTTCTTTTTTTTCTTTTTACCGTCATCGTCACCGTCTGCGGATTCTTCTGCCTGAGGTGTTTCTGGTTCCGGCGGAGCCGGTGCTTCGGTAACAATCCAATCCTGCACAATCTTTGTTGCCGTGGAAGGCTGACCAACGCTCATGGAAACAACTGCCTGCTTCATATCATTGATTTCACTCTGAATAACACTCGGATCCTCAATGGAACTCGGCACAATTGTTTGCTGAGGCGCTGGAGTCGCCGTTTGTTTTGATTCACCATTTACTGGGCTATCTTTTTTTTTACGTGGGCGGGGAGGGTACATCCACGGTGGAGGAGGCGGAAACGCCTGCTGCTTATTCTTATTCCCCATGAGTACCATTACCAAAACTACCACAAGAACAATTACAAGTGCTCCAAGAATAGACATGAAAACCACCATCATTGTAGAACTCCCGCCGGAGCGCCGGTCCAAATCCGATTGTACCGATTCCAGCATAGCCATCTTTTCGGCTATTTGCGCATCCAACTGAATTTTTTCGCCTTCTTTAAGATCCATTTGCGCCTGTAATTCTGAATCCGGCGCTGCAGAAATCAAATCCCTCAATCCTTGGATTTCATCGTTTAAAGACTGAAGCTTCATTGAATCATCCTGAAGAATGTCTGTTTTTTCCTCCTCATAGGCCCGAGCGCGGGCAGCCATTTCAAGCTCCGACAGCTTCGATTGGAAATAAAGCCTGTCTTCTTCTCTGCGCTGAGCTTCGTTTTCTTTATAACGGTCTAGTTCAGACTTCCACGTTTCCTCATCTTCGGCATCATCCGCGGTTTGCTCTTCGAGGGATTCCAGTTTTTCCGCAATATTTTTTAACAGGATATGTTCAGCCGTTTTTTCATCTCTGCGCTCCTTAAAAGATGCGGTCATAATACTGAGCACATCCCCGCGCGCGCGGTTAAAACGGGATGCTACCATCACAACTTGTCGGATATTTTCAATTAGCTCAGGCGAGGCGCCTTCCTGTAGAATAATGGAAATATCCATTGCTTTAACACTTGCCACAGATGGGCGGATTTCTTTATGTGTTCTCGAATGGCGTTGTTTATCTTCAGATTGTTGCTCAAACGGTTCGTATAATTCCTCTTCAACTTCAATGTCCGAAACAACTGCCGAAGGTTCCGGCTCTACTTCAAAATCAAACCCGGGGATTGGCAGACCCACTCCGGATACAGTCTGAGAGGAAGATTCCGCCTCAGATTCAATATCTTCAGAAAGGTTGTTAATTCTGTTGCGTGCTGGAGAAGATGATTCTTCTCCAGTCATGACAGTATACTGTTCCTCAACTGATCTACTCAATTCCAAATCTACGCTGACATCAACTACATACTTTTTATTATCAATTACTTTTGATAAAGCATCTGTAATTCTTGCGCGCAGATCATTTTCAACCATCAGTTTTTGAGCCAGATAACCCGACCCCTCTTGGGCGCCGAGGATTCCCAAGCAGAGGGCAGTCACCCACAAGATTGGATGATTCTTGAACCTCTTCATCATAATAAACTCCTTCTTAATTCCATGATAATTTTATCCTGCGCCTGCCTGCTCGATAAATTTACTCGAGTGGTGCGCCGGTTTCAAAAATGTAATTTCTACTCGTCTGTTTCGTGCCTTTTTCTCCGGAGTGGCATTATAAGCCCCCACTGTTTGGGTGTTTAATGCCATCATGGGATCTTTATCGCGCGGTACCCAATGCGCATACCCCGTTGCAATGAGTCGCGTTGGATCCACACCAAGAATAATGGCTTCCCGCACCACAGCTGATGCCCGAGATGAGGCTAGTTCCCAATTACTTGGAAATCTGGTGTGAAATTTTTCAGGGAGAAGATCGCTATCTGTATGCCCGGCAACTTCGATTTGAAATATAGAATTTTGAATTTGTGGTACTATATGATCTTTTAGCAGGTTTTTTAAATCATCCTTTAAATCAGCGCTTCCGGATCCAAAACTGAAGTCTCCGCTAATCTCCAATGTTACACCCTTGGGTCCTGTAGTGATCTCCACAGGCGGACTGCCTTCTGATTCTTCTTTTAAATCTTCGATCATCTCTTCCAAATTATCTTTTACGTCGGCCAAGTTTGATGCTGCATTGTCCTTTTTTATTTTAGTTCCGAGCGACTTTCCTGTTGAGTTTGCCATTTCCATTAGTTTTACAGGATCGATGGTAGAGATTGCTGCCAGCAATACAAAGAAAGCGAACAACAAAGTCATCATATCCGCAAATGTTCCAAACCATCCCGGTAATCCTTCATCAACTAAAGTTTTTCCCTTTTTAATTCCTTTTTTGAATTCCTTTTTTTCTTTTGATGTTTTAGGCATTTAACCTACTCGGGAGCTTTCCATTCCTTTGGCGGAATAAATGAATTCAGTTTTTCTCGCACAATTAATGGATGCTTTTTTTGGTGAATGAGCCTCGATGCCTCTACAAGCATTGCTTGAAGAGTACTGGTAAAGCTGGTTCGTGTATCTAGTTTTTCACTCATTGGTAAAAAGAATAAATTCGCAAATACTGCCCCATAAAAAGTGGTAATCAACGCGGCGGACATCCCCGGGCCCAAAGAGTCTGCGCCACCCTCTCCTCCAAAGCCTGATAACATAATTACCAACCCGATTAAAGTTCCGATCATTCCCCAGGCGGGAGCCATTGTCCCCATGGATTTAAACAAACCTGCCTGAGTTTTTTCGCGAACTTCTCTGTATTCAATACGTGTCTCTAAAATTTCTGTCAATTCATCCAATGAATAACCATCTACAACCATTTGAACGCCGTCTCTGAAAAACGGGTTTCTAATTCCTTCTACAGCTTTCTCGAGGTCTGCTACGCCTTTCCTTCCTACATCTGCGGCTTCTACTGCATCATCAACAACATCGCCTAATTTTAACTTACCGCCTTTAAATACCGCGCCCATTGCTGCGCCCAACTTCATTACATCAGATAGGGGGAATGCAACCGAAACAGAAGCAACCATTCCTCCAAAGACAATCGCAAAACTAGAGGGTGAAATAAACCCTGCCATGCTGGCATTAGCAGCGGCGGCGGCCATGAATATCCCTCCGAAAATGGAAGCCAATCCAATAATAATACCTACTATTGTTGCAATATCCATAAAGTGTTACTCCTCTAAAAAACTGGTGGACTTCAAACGGTTTTCATGAAGCGCCTTTAATACATTCCTTACATCATCATATTCAGGATCAAGGCGCAATGCCAAATTCCAATTAATAGTCGCTCTCTGTATATCTCCCAGTTTGTAATAGATAGAACCTCTCCGAGCATAGGCCAACGCAAGATCTGGCCGGAGATCTAAAGCCATGTCAACTTCCTGGAGCGCTTCCCTGTAATCGCCTGCATAAAAATATCTTAGAGAACGTGATAAATGGCGCATGGCTTCATTCATATGCTGCTCATCAACGTTTTTTGTGAGCTTAATCGACGATAAAGAATCTTCAAGAAACTGGGATTTTTGTTCCATCGCAGCCAATCGAATCATCAGATTCCGCATTTCATTATTCATCATACTCATCGAATCTCGAAGCGAGTGTACGGTAAAATCGGCTGCCATGAGTGTAGAGTCAAATTGAACACCATATTCTCCCGTTCCCGGAAGTGTGGACGGATAGATGGGCGATGGGCCGTCAATTGGCGCTGCTCTTGCGGCACCTCGAGGAACGGACATGTCCAGGCCAAGCGTCCATCCGGGGTGCCCCTTCCAATACCGCTTGTTCCAGTCTGGTAATTTTTCAATGTGGGTGAACCCTAGGTTCAGGCGATAATCCGAGGTAAGGGGGATGCGGAGTCCCACATTGATGCCCGTCCCGTCGAATTCACCCACAAGATCTATTCCTCCCCAGTTTTTCATAAAGGGAGTATTTAAAATAAAACCCGCAAACACGCCGGCGCCGGTTCCGGCTGTTTGGGATGTATCAAGGGCGGAAAGTGTATCCTGCGAAGAAAATCCGCCGGTTCCAAACCCTATAAAAGTATTCATGGCATATGTTCCAAGCTGTTTTTCACTGCTTACAACACCAAAAAAAGAAAGCTGGTCCGGGTCGAGCGCCAAGCCGCCCTGTTCTTGATTTTCAAAAACTACATCATGCATTCCAATAGATAGGGACACGTGATTATATGTATAAACCCGCTGTTGGAAATGAAAGCCAAACTCTACGGGAGGCGTATAGGTGGACACATCTAGATTGGCAATGGATGTCGTGTCGCCACCTTGGGCCGATGAAAACCCGAGAATAAAGTTTTTCCCGAGGCCCATATCAAAATACACGCCTTTTGATGTATTGAGATTCCCAAAGTTATACACCTCTGACCCAAACCCAACGCGGAATAAATACGGCAGCTGACCGGATCTGCTGGTCGGGATTTTCATCATCACACCAGGACGTGTATAGGCAACACGCGTTGCGCTAAAGGCAGATGCGCCTAGGGCAACCAAAAGGGATATACTTATAATCCGCAAATTTTTCATTTAATTGCTTCGGCCTTTGCCAATTCGAGCCCGGCTAGTTTTGCATATTCGCTGTTTGGGTGCCACCTTACAATAGCAGAAAAAGCATTAAGTGCTTCGGATTCACGGCCGAGCTTACGATACACCAAGCCTTTTTGAATTAATGCATCTGCTTCTCGGCTTAAATCAGGACGGTGCAATAAATCCTCAAGAATTTCTAAGGCTTTTTGATATTCCCCCTTTTGTAAATAGGAATCTGCCATCCAATACAAAATATTTTCTGCTGTGCGCGGCTGGGCCAATTCCAGCTTTAAGGATGAAAAATGTTTTAATGCGGCATCATAGTCCTCCCGCTGATATGCGAAAACACCTGACATGTAAATAGATGTGCTAAACCCTGCCTTGGGAGAGGCTTGAGCAGTGTAGATTGGCGCAGATTCGGTTAGCGGAATCTGGGGAGTCCTTGATTCCATGTAAGATTCTTTTAAATCTGCGATTAGGGTTTTGAGTTCGCTGTTTTCCTGCTTTAGAAATGCAATGTCGCTCTTGATAGAGTTATCCAATGAGGATACTTTTTCCTGTATCCTGTCCAGCGTTTCCATCATTTCTTTGGACGATGCCATATATACGGAGCCGCTTTGAATTTTTTTTACCCTGAATTTCACCTCATCAGATGTAGAGGCAACGACGCGGGAATAGGTTTCACTACCGTCCGACGGCTCAATTACGATTCCAAGGTCTAGAAAAAAGATGTCCGCGATGGATTCGCGGCTTACGTCTTGGGCTGTACTTAATGACAGTATTGTTAGTAACGACAGGGCGCTAAGCATGTGAGTCCTCAGATATAACAAAATCCCGACATTTTGATTCATTACTCGTATTCCTCCCAGTCGATTACATAGGAATATCCTATGAACGATCCAAAAGAGTGTGGGACATAAAGTTCAAACGCGCCCGACGCGCCGGGCAAAAGCGTTGCATCCGTTGTAATGCCGGATTCAAATGTGTGATAGGCACCGCGAACAAAGGTTGTAAGTGTTTTTGTTTCGCCGCTCCAGTTTTTTCTAAATACAAAATCAACTTTAACAAAATCTGAGCGCCGCCCTCCAATATTTTTTACTTCGCCGGTAAAGATATAATTACCCTGCTTATCTTTTTTCTCACTGATATTCCCAACCAAAACACAATTGGCTGAATATTGTTTTGCAGCATCTCTGCTTAAGCTGCCGGATGTATACTGAGGTTGGGCCAATTTTGGCATAGGCGGTGGGGAATAGCTGTCACGAATTTGCTCCGGCACATACTCCTGAGATTCTTCCGTAACTACATTTTCAATAATGCGCACCACATTTTTGCGCTGAATAATCAGGTAGCCTACAAGTGTCTCAACTTTTAATGTTTCTTCGTCCTGATATACAATTTTCCCAAATACGGTGCTGCCGTTTTTAAGAATAATTTCTTTTGAATAAATGGCGAGAGGATTAACCCACATTTTGCTCAGCGCTTTTAGATCTTCCATCTCTGTATTTAAATGCTTGATTTCAGCATTGAGTTTTTTAACCTCGAAGCTTAATTCATTGATCACATAATTTTCATCAGAGCCGGGGACTTCGACTGGGGATGCTTCACCCGTGGAGCTTGCTTCTGCTGATTCCGTTTCCGCATTGGAAGAATCATCTGATTTTTCTTCTTTTGCCGTAGCCGCTCCGCCGCCGGATAAGGTTACTTCGTCCAAATCTACATCATCGTCTACAACGGATACCGGTATGTTTGCGGATCCCTGTTCACCTGCGTCAATTTGAAGGGTGTATTCGCCCGGGAGCACATCTTCAAAGTCAAAATTCCCGCCGCCGCGGCCAAACCGTTTTTTGGAAGTTTCTGTTCGCTGAGATTCCGACCCGTCTTCTTTTAATAATAAAACCGTTGTTTCGGTGACGCGTTCTTCGTCGACACCCACAACGGTTCCGGAAATCTCATATTCGTCCTTAGCCTGAAGGCCCGGCACAAATACCGCAAGAAGCAAGGGGTATAGGATTACCCCCTTCAAAATGTTGTTTTTACTCATTTACAATTACCTCGGATCGAAAAGGCAGGCTATTATTTAGCCTACCAAGTGCAGTCAATTTTACTTCCGCTACGCTAAGGTGTCAAGTAAAAAACCTGATCACCGCGGGTGGGGTTTTTAGTCTGGATTATGGGGAAATTACAATAAAGGCGATGAACAACTTTTCGCTATTTCCAGAATTCTTCAAAAGTTTTTTGGCGAGCTTTAGCTTGAGATAGGTATTGCATTGCGTCTGAGCGAACGGCTGGAGGCATTTCTAGAGATATTGCTTTTTCATAGGCCTCTATAATCAGCTCAAAGTCTTGTGAGTCCTTTTTTTCATACACCCTCCCCATCCAATAATGCGCCTCTCCAAGCGAGTCAATTAATACAGTAGCGCTAGCATAAGATTTCAATGCTTTCCAAAGCGAGGGGGCATCTCCTCTTTTATAAAGTTTGTGCCCATCCAAAATAGCGAGATGGTATTTTGCATCAAGATTGTTCGGGTCCAGGGCCAACACATTATTGAAAGAGTTTTCAGGCGCTGTTGATGTTTTAGCAATCGTGAGGTGCGCGACTATCAAAGCTGCTCGAATGATTTTATCATTTGGGTTCGCAGCCAACAATGAATCTTGATTTGCGATTACTTTTTTTGGATTGGTTTCCGCGAGAGATGTAATGGACGGCGCGCAGGACAGCCACATTATCACCATACATGAAAGAATAGAAATGAGGTGCCGCATAATGGTTTGGTGTACGATCGCCTGTTGAGGCGGGTTCCCCCAATCAACCTTTAAACCAAAATAATTCCTGATGGTCGTAAAAAGACTGATATAAGCTTTCCATGGAATCTATTACAAAATACCGATCCTGAATTTCACTGTAATCAAAACGGGTCATTACCGCCTCCTCTATATTATAAGGAATAAATTCTGATAATGAATTTTCCCCTTTACTGCATGCGGCAACATGAGCCGTCTCTGCATAGCTTGACATAATCCCCGCTCCATAAATTTCATGATTCATATCGTTGGGGATTGCCCGAAGTGTATCGGTGTTGTCCTGTTTTTTCAGGATGCCAAATTCATATGTCCACCACGCAAAGTTCTGAAGCCGTTTTAAATTATGCGCAACAAGTTCTGGGCCAAGGCCTTTATCGTCCTTCAAGATTTCATCCCCAAGAATTCCAACGTCGGCCAAAAAATCACCATAATTTCTATTCATAAGCATTGGGACATGCCCACGTACATCATGGAAAATATCCGGCTCAGGCGTATAGTCATCCTCATTTTGGATTGCGCCTTCGCTGTATTTTTCGTCCATCCTGCCCGATTGTCGAACAATGTCTGTTACCGGGAATTTCCGAGCGGCATTAAGCTCAAAGAAAACATACTCATCTAAAAATCCGGCAACTGTTACCAGTTCCCAGCCGCTTGCGTTTCTAATTTTGGGGTTCAGTACTGCAAAATTTGGCATTTTGGTGGATTCTAAACCAAGAGAGCGAAGACCGTTGATATATTCCGCGCAGGCATACTGATCGAGGGGCTTAATCAGTTTCTCAAAGAGCCGTTTCCAAATACTGTGTTCTTCATCTGACAGCGAGTCGTAATCCTGCTGAATAATAAATGCATCATTCCTAGAAAATATTTTGATCCCTCCGACGGCATTCGGGCGAAGATTTAAAAACAAATGGTCATATTTTGTATATTGTTCTAGCATTAAATCAAACTAACCTATTACGTGAATTTACTAAATTCTTGGGAAAATTGAATAGGAGCTAATACAACCAAATGTAGGTCACTCCTCGATTCAATTTGCCAAAATCCACCTGCGTTTTAATTCCACATTCTGAGCGCATGTCCATACTGTCACCATGAAACATCTCATAATCTTCGCCAAAAACAACCGCCCTGAAGCGCCCGGTTTGATCAACGCACCAATCTCGAACCGCCTTTCGCATCGCACCTTTCCCGTGACCGTGTATCACTTTTATAATACGGATTGATCCGTCGTGCGTCGCCTGGCTAACTGTGGTTTGAAGCTCTACTATCGCCCTGTCTAGCGAATAATTACTGTGCCCAATATCCAGTATTTTCATTTTATTTGTAATTCATTAACCATGTTAATTTAGGGGAAAGGAAAATAGGCATATGCGAAACATTATATTAGGAAGAACTCGGGAAAGCGTATCGGCAGTTAGCCTTGGTACGTGGTCATATGGTAGCGGGAATAAGAGTGGGAATGTTTCTGTCGGCTGGGCCGGGCAGGATGATGCTGACTCCCTGGCGGCTCTATTAAAAGCATGGGAATCCGGTATTAACCACTGGGATACTGCTGATGTATATGGAGATGGGCATTCAGAGCTAATGATCGGCGCCATGTGGGACACTGTTCCAAGAGAAGACATTTTTCTTGCGACGAAAGTTGGGTGGGATAAGGGGCCGCACGATATGTGGTATAATCCTGATCATATGCGAAAAAATATGAATTATTCACTTCAAAATCTTAAAACAGACGCAGTGGATCTCTTATATTTACATCACTGTAATTTTGGGAAAAATGGGGAGTATTTTGATGATGCGCTTGACGTTGTACGTAGATTCAAAGAAGAGGGGAAAACCCGATTTATCGGGCTATCAGACTGGAGCGCAAAAAAGATATTAACTTATATCGAAAAAGCAGACCCCGACGTGGTACAGCCTTACAGAAATATTTGGGATGATGATTATGAATCTAGTGGATTAAAAAAATGGATTGAAAATCACAACTTGGGAGTTTGTTTTTTTTCGCCTCTGAAGCACGGATTGCTTTCCGGTAAATACGCCGAACTGCCCTCATTCGAAGATGGAGATTTCAGAACCAATGTAGAGGATTTTAAAAACAGGGAAGTAGTTGATTTAATGAATCGCAATGCAGATAAACTTCGCCAAAAATTTCCCGATCACCCAAATCCTGTCTTACGTGGCGTTATCGATATTCTGCATTCGGATTCAAATAACAGCTGTGTCCTGCTTGGCCAGAGAAACGTAAGCCAGGTAAATGTAGCTGCTAGTTTAGGCGAATTGCTGACCAATGCTGAGGCAAGCTCTGTAAAGGAATTATACCGGCACTAATTAACCGAAAAGGGAACAGATAGTTTGAAGGGTTCGATTTTTGCTTCGAAGCTTTCGCCATTATCCCGCATCATTCTAAATGATCCTTTCATCACGCCAAAAGCGGTTGGAAGCGGACAGAAACTGGTATACTCAAACGTCTCATTTTCTTGAAGCCTTGGATGATTGCCAACCACTCCGGGCCCGCGGATTTCCTCAATATTCCCATTCGCATCCGTAATGTGCCAATAACGGTCTTTCAGCTCTGCCGGCTGGTCGCCTTCATTTTTGATGGTGATATGATACGCAAAAATAAATAGCGGCTTTGGAGGATTGGATCGTTCGGGAAGGAAGCTGGACTTTACTTCAATCCGGATACCGTTTGTGATCGTTTTCGACATGGTGATAAATCCAAATTAAACTTCTTTACCCAGCATGTGCAGCTGCCAAAGATCCTGACTGCTCTGATGTAGAAACGGACCCAAGGCCATCATGCCTGTTTTCCCAATATTGTCTTCTAAAAAATGAAGCTCATTGAATTTGTCTTTTAAATCCGCATCTGGCTCTACATCAACACCCGCCTCTCTCATCATTAGCACACCTTTGGCGCGCATAGACAATTCAAGGTGGACACGGAGGAGGCAAATCATATCAAATACCACCTCTCCCGGGAAGCGGTCTTTTATAGACTGTAAATATTCTCCGACTTTCGTGTCAACAACTTTCCCCTGATTTACCATGTCCAATAGTTCCTGATCTGAATCAAATCCAACGCCAAGCCAGTTTTGCAGAAATTTTTCAGATCGCTTGAAAATGATCATTAAAATCACGGGAACTGTTATCACATTCAAAAGTGTCAATATTAAGGGATTGAAAAAGAAATGATTATAGAAAGAGTGAAAAACGGCTGCCGTAAGAAAGCCGGGGATGAATCCACCCCATTCGCCCCAAACTTTGCGGTCTGTCATTGTCTTCGCAATGATGGCGAATAAAGTCATGGTTCCGCCGTGCATCACCGCAGTTCCAAAGCCGCGGATAATAAATACCGTCAAATTTGTATCAGTCGCAAGCACATAGACATAATACAAATTTTCAATGATCGCAAAACCAGCGCCCAACCCAAACCCATAAATAGCCGCATCAATATTGAACCCGATCTTATTCGTGCGAATGAGGTAAACTAAAATGAATCCTTTAAAGAATTCCTCAATAATGGGTGCGCCATATCTGGAATAATATTTCCAAACCATATCCTCGGCATCATACAGCGCCATATCCTTGGCGGCTGCCACCTTTTCTGCGATAAGCCCGACAAGCGGATCGTTCACAAAATACGACACCACAGCTGCAAGAGAGCCAATCGCAATCGCAATGACAACGCTTTTTATATCCATCAGTTTGTAGCTGTCCATAAACATAAATACAAGCAGCATAATCACCGCCGGAAGAAGGCTGATGATTATTTTTATAATCAAGTCAATTGTCATATTAGTCTAATATTTGAAGGGAAATCATTGTCTCCGGAGCATAGCTGTGTGTTGTGCCGTCTTTCAGGCTGCTCTGCGCAGTTGCGTATCCAATAGACAAAGTGGATCGCATATACGAAAACAATACTAACCGAATATCAAGCTGAACGCCGAAGTTTGTGGCTTGGGTAATATCCGATCCATAGGTGGCTGCATCCGTTCCGATAAGGTTTGATCCTAACATCCCGCCTTTTAGCACAGTCGAAAATAGAGATAGGCGTGCCCAGTTTAGGTAAAGGAAGGGTGTACCAACGCGTCGGAATCTAAATGCCGGTAGCACCATTTCTCCCATGACCCTCACAAAGTTATCACCGCCGATGCTGGTGATACCCGCACCCGGGAATGAATAATACTGCCGATATCGCTTGATTCCCTGATAATCAATCCAGTTGTTTCCAAATCCGCCAAAAAAGTAATACCCAAAAAATTCATTATCATCTCCAGCCGACCCAACTTCGCCCATCATTGCTTTTGATTTACCAACAGATGTGCGAATCCAAAATGGAAGATGGTCTATGAGCGGCAAAAGAGTGCCAAAAGATGCATTAAGGGTTCCTTTGGTGTAAAGTTTTGGCGTATCACCAGAGTGAGGCAAATACGACCCGGATAAGGAAAGGGAAGCAATTCTGCCTTTTTCAGAATCTATGGATCCTAGGGTCCGCCGTGCTTTGTAATGGCTGAATGAGAGGCTTCCTGTAAAGAATTTAGAATACGCGGCGGGCTGATCTTGATAGTCGGGCAATTCTTCAAATCCGCCATAAACCGCAACGCTTGTGGACATTTTTAAAGGCAGATGGTTATCAACCGACTTCGAAAAACTTGTGCGGAAGAAGGACCCTTTCCGGCTACTGATGGTTGGGCCAAAAAGATCATAAAAGTCCGAAGCATCTTTTCCACCGCTGAATGTCCACGACCCAGCTAGAAGGCCGGTCAGCACATTCAATTTTAATGTTCCTGTCGCGTGAATTTTTTGATCATCCGGAATCGAATCTTGGGGAGAATACGTTACGGTAAGGTCGCCTTTATTTAATCCCAGTGTAGACATAAAATTCATTCTTACGCCATACGCGGGATATTTAGGATCCTGATAAGCCTGCACAACGGGGTAGATCGATGAAAGCCCAATAGTAGACATCGGATTATACCCGCCTTCTTTAATCACAATTTTATCAAGATCAAGATTGGTGGGCGCCTTGGTTGCCCATTGTTGAACAATGGGGTGATTATCATATATTTCCCAGCCCAAAAAATTAACCGCGCTTACATCTTCTACCTCTTGATTGGGAATCATCACAGGGCGAAAGCCGTCGCTTGTATACCGCAGCACAATTAAAGAATCATCGGAAACTGGGATTGGATTGAAGAACCCGGTTTCTGCGTTACTCAGAGCAACAACTGTATCTTCCACCACATCATAGCGAAAAATGTTTGATACGCCCGAATAATAGGATGAGCCGTATTGATATCGCCCCTCATTCGAAAACACAAAACTTTCCGGTGCGCTGCTGTCAAAATCAAATATCGGTTTTCCAGTGAAGTCCCCTGACATCGCGCTTTCCATCGGGATATGCATAAGTTTATGAATGCCGTTCATATCTACTTTTACAATAGATAGGGTGCTTCCGTCCGGTGAAATATCCATTGTATGCGCGTCGTATTCATCAAAAGACCCTCCATAACCAAACGTTTTTATTGAGCTGTAATCATCGTACGGTGCTTCCATGCGGATGACCGTAGAATATCCGTCTGCATTCCGAATTCCCCAGAGCGATTTGTCTGAGCGATTAAAAGCTAAATGCCCGGTCCGCAAATCTTCTTTCAGTTTTTTCGATTCTTTGGTGTACACATTCACCACCCATAGATCGCGCCAGTGCCCATTATCCATAGTGTAATACAAATCGCCTGTATCCGGATCGAAAGCAGCTGACATCACAAAAAAGATCGCCGCTCCATGGATATCGGCTACTTTTTCCATTTCCCCTGTTGCTATGTCAATAGCGGCTATATGTGAAACTTCCGCAGGATAAAATACGCCAAGATAAATTTTACCGTTTTTCTCATCATAGAAGCCTTTTGAAACTGACCCGAGCGGCATATCAGACACGGGTCTGAATGGTGTCGTGGGATATTGCCTGACGAGCTCAAGATTCTTCGTTTGGAAATCACGTTCCCACTGAATCCAATCAGACCATGCTTTGTCAATGCTCACTCCAAATACTTTTTTGAACTGAGATGTAAAGTAGGCTTTGCTGCCATCTTTTCTCGAAACCCATTCCACAAATTTTTCAGGACCGTAGGTATTGGCCGCATAGCTGATAAACCGAGTGCCGTATAAATATGAGTTTACACCTATTTGAAAATCGGTCGTTTTCCCTTCGGATTCAAGCCCCACGATATCATAAATAACAGCCTCGTCTCTTACTCGGGTCCTAAATACCATTTCATCGTATGCGCCGAAAACGCGCCCTTTCGTATTCGCCATCCAGGATTCCATAAATACGGCAGATCCTTCATGATACCATCGCGGTGCGTACCTTCTTGGATTGGTAAGGTAGCTGTACATAATGGAAATAGGATCGTCAATGGAGGTGGAAACTTTCCCTCGAAAAAGCCCACGCCAAAACCGGTCAACATTGTTCGGCATATCTGTGGTAACAATGTGTGTCAACTCGTGGTGCATCAGCCAGTTCATGCGTTCGCTGGCCGGCATGGTTTCATATACATAATTAAAGGGGCCGATCCCAATATTGACATTGTTCGTTGGAAGTGCGTCTGCGCCGCCATGACCGAAGTCACCAAAATCCTGCATCAGTATTGTAATATTTTCAGTAGGCGTATAATCAAACATATTCCTGTGAAAATTGTAGGAATTGGTAAAGGTGCTTACAAGCTGCGGCATCAGATATTTATGAAGTGGGCTTGTATAGATAATTTGAACGTCTTCTGTCTCTAAAGACTTCAGCTGTGCATTGCCCGGCGCAATAAATATGGCTGTTGCCAGAATCACTGCGGCAATGAATTGAAATGCTGTTTTAGGCATGGTTTGGGTCTCCCAATAATTCACGGAATTTCGACAGACACCTGTTCCAAAGTCAAACTGTATAAAAAAAGAAGGAGATGGTTTCCCATCTCCTTCTTACCAGAACGCAGGCCTGCAGTGGGCCTTATGGCAATTCTGTTATTTTATTGAAAGGCTAAAGCGCGATTGAAATTCAGGACTTGACAGTAAGCTGTGAAATTCCCCCGCCGAAAGCATATTTTTGAAAGCACCCAGAGACAGCATGGATTTAAAATTTGGGCTCATTAGCACAGCTGAAAATTCTGCGCTTCTCATGAGGGACCGAAACTCGGCCATGTTGTACAAGGCAGCAAATCCCGGATTACCTAATAAACTTTCAAATTCTCTGATGGTAGATAGAGCAGCTGCTCCGTCTGTATCGCCGGAAAGACCTCCGCCTTGAGAAATGTCTGATCCTCCGCCACCGCCAGAGAGACCCGACCCTCCGGCTGCAATCATCGTAATGGTTGTTGCAACATCAGAACTGCCGTCAGATATTTTAATCGACAGGCTTCCGTCTGCCTCTTTAATAATCTGATCTTCAGATATTTGTCCGAGTTGATCTGCTAAATTTTCAGCCGATATGCTCGTTTCTTCGCTCATACTGATAAGGCCTCCTTCAAGGGCCTTAAACTCCGGGCTCGAAATAAGCGCGGCAAAAGCAGGATCTGCCATTAGATTTTGAAATCTTGCATCCGCAACCATGTTTTTAAAATCTGCATTTGCTATTAAACTGGCAAATTCTCCGCTTGTTACAAGGTCACTAAATTTTTTATTCTGCATAAGGCGTGAAAGCCGGGCATCGTTTTCACCCAAGGCAACATCGCCTTCTTTAAACTGCTGTTTTTCTATTGATTGCCGTTTGCCGATGGTTCCGGATACATCGTCGCCTCCCCACTGATCTCTCGTGAAAATCAAAGCGAGAAATACAACAACGAGACCACCGGTTAATATTAGCGGAGTATTTTTATTGGATGAATTTTCAGCCATAGTGAATCCTAGCGTTGTGTGATTGGGAGAGACGAAAAAATCGCCTCTCCCGTCATCACAGTTTTAGTTATCTGATGTTTAGGTTAAATGCGCTGTTGAATTCGGAACTCTGGAGCATGTTTTTAAACTCACCTGCACCTAGAATATTTTTGAATTCTGCGTTTCCGAGCATTGAATTGAACTCAGAAGAACCAAGCATGGAAGCGAACTCCGCGTTGCCAAGCATGGAAGCGAACTCTGCGTTGCCAAGCATGGATGCGAATTCAGCATTGCCTAACATGGATGCAAATGCTGCGGTTCCTGCCATTGCCTGAAAAGCGCCGCCGCTTAGTACAGATCCAAATTTCTTTTTGAATTTTGGAATTTTCTTCGACATTTTATCGTTCCCAAGCGCCTTGGAAAGCCCCTGTTTTTTGAGGGATGCGGCAAATTCCGCGTTTCCAAGAAGCGACTGAAATTCGGAAGACGCAAGCATCGAACTAAATTCCGCGTTACCTGCTAATGCCTGAAATTCAGCAGAACCAAGCATGGCGCCAAATTTCTTCTTTGGGAATTTCTTCTTCGCTTCATCGCTCTTCATTGCTTTCGAAAGTCCGTTTTTCTTAAGAGATGCCGCAAATTCTGCATTGCCAAGCATGGATGCAAATTCTGAGGATCCAAGCATGGCATTAAACTGCGCATTGCCTAAAACATTCGCGAATTCCGCGCCGCTGGAAAGTGCTCTAAACTCTGCAGATCCCATCAGTGCGCCGTATTTTTTCTTCGGAAATGCTTTCTTTGCATGGTCGCTCTTCATTGCTTTCGAAAGACCGTTTGTCTTAAGTGATGCAGCAAATTCAGCATTACCCAAAAGATTGGCAAATTCAGGGGACCCAAGAATTGCATTAAACTCGGGGCTTCCTGCCATTGCCTGAAATTCAGCAGAACCAAGCATGGCGCCAAATTTCTTCTTTGGGAATTTCTTCTTCGCTTCATCGCTCTTCATTGCTTTCGAAAGACCGTTTTTCTTAAGAGATGCCGCAAATTCTGCATTGCCGAGTAGTGCTTTAAATTCAGCAGAGCCAAGCATGGCACCAAATTTTCCTTTGGAAAACTTTTTCCCTTTTTCGCCTTTCATTTCTCCGCCTTCTGCCATTTTACTGAGCTTGCCCGATTTTAGGGCTGCAGCGAATTCAGCGTTGCCGAGTAAAGCTTGAAACTCTCCGCTGGAGAGCATATTCATAAACTCTGCATTTTGGGTCATGTTCTGGAATTCTTTGCTGGTGACCAGCTTTTCAAATCCCTTGTCCTGCATAAGCCGGCTTATACCGGCCCCTTCGCCAAGGCGAGTGTCGCCTTCTTCAAACTGTCCTTTTTCCGCAGCACGGCGTTTTCCAATAGTACCGGAAAGACCGTCGTCGCCTGGAGGATAGTTCATAACTACCAACGCTATCACCACGGCAACTACGCCGATGCCGATAAGCAACTTGGTATTTTTATTACCACTATCGTCTAATTTACTTGCCATTATAGACCTCCTGTCTATTTGTCTGTTTTGCCCATAGTAAAACCGAGTTTATCATGGTTTCACTTTTTGTACAAGAAAATAAGGGATTCATTTAATACGAGTATGTGATATGGGGCACATATACGCCTTTTTCCCTTACCGGGGGAATTCTCTCATATAATTCCTATATTTTATCCTGTTTTACCTAATCTAAACAATCAATAAATTACGGGGCAATGAGCGCGCATCAGTCTATCCAAATCCCTAATGACAGAGACCAAATTGACAGCGTCCGAAAATTCTTCGATCAGTTTGGGGAGGAAAACCAACTTTCCGAAAAAGTAGTACATGATATCCAAATGGCTCTTGACGAGCTTTTGACCAATATTGTGAATTATGGGTATGAAGATGACGGTGAGCACATTATTGACGTTCGCTTCGAAGTAGGCGGAAAAAACCTAAAAGTGGAGATTGTGGATGACGCTAAACCGTATAATATGCTGGAGCGTGAAGATCCCGATACAACTCTTTCTGTAGAGGATAAACCGATTGGGGGCCTTGGGGTATACCTCGTAAAGCAACTCATGTCTCATACGGAATATTTTACAAAAGGGAATAAAAACCATTTTATTATGATAAAAGGACTAGAATAAGGAAACCATTTCATGGAAATACGAGACAAAAAAGAGGGCGAAGTCGCCATCATTGAACCGGTAGGAAGAATTGATACCAATACATCCGGTGAGTTTGAAGATAAAATTGTGGAAGTAATGGATCGGGGAGAAACCAGGTTTGTCGTTGATTTAAAAGAAATCGACTATATTTCCAGTGCCGGGCTCAGGGTATTCCTGATGGCGGCTAAGAAGCTTAAATCTTCGGGCGGATCGTTTGTCCTATGTTCGATGAGTGATCATATTAAGGAAGTATTCGACATTTCCGGGTTTACCCCTATTTTTACGATTACACCGGACCAAGCTTCCGGTGCGGAAGCTGCTTAGGAAATATTCGAACATGAGTGAAAACCGCCAAGTCAGAAATCTAAATGCGCTCCTAGACGTCGCCAAAGCGCTTGGCGGTGAAATGCAGCTCGATAACCTCCTCCCTATTATCCTGCAAAAAACAACCGAAGTCATGGATGCAGACAGAAGCAGCCTTTTTATTTATGATGATACAACCAATGAGTTGTGGAGTAAAGTTGCCGAAGGAATGGGGGAAAAGGAAATTCGATTCCCGGTCGGAATCGGAATCGCAGGCGATGTGGCTAAAACACTGAAAACGGCGAATATTCCCGATGCATACGAAGACGATCGCTTCAATCCCGCATTTGATAAAAAATCCAACTATCGTACCAAATCCGTGTTATGTATGCCGATGATTAATAACGATGGTTCGCTGGTTGGCGTTGTGCAGGTACTCAATAAAATGGACGGTGGCGCGTTTGACGATCAAGATGAAAACTTGCTTGAAGCATTATCCGTTCAAGCAGCGGTGGCCATCCAAAGAGCACAGCTTTTGGAAGCATTCGTTGAAAAACAGCGGATCCAGGAGTCCTTAAAGCTTGCGGCGGATATCCAAATGGGGATGCTTCCCAAAAATTTCCCTGCTTTCCCGGAAAGAGATGATTTTGATTTGTTTGCAAGTATCATTCCAGCAAAAGAAGTCGGAGGCGATTTCTACGACTTTTTCCTTATAGATGAAGATCATCTGTGTTTTGTGATTGGCGATGTCTCTGGAAAAGGGGTACCCGCAGCGCTGTTTATGGCGGTAACCAAAACGCATGTGGCTGCAAGCACAATCCCCGGAGTGGAGCCGTCCGATATTTTATTCCGTGCAAATAATGAATTGAGTAAGGATAATGATCAGGGCATGTTTTGCACCATATTCTATGGAATCTTGAACACCAAAACAGGCGAGGTTCATTATTCGAATGGAGGGCACAATCCTCCCTACATCGTCCGCGAAGACGGTACCAATGAACAAGTGGAGGGCACCATGGGCATTGCGCTCGGGGTGATGGATGAAATGGATTTCGGCGTCAACGCTATTACTCTGAAAAAGGGGGATTCCATGTATTTATATACAGATGGAGTAAACGAGGCGATGGATATTGGCGGGAATGAATACTCCTACGAAAGACTAGAAGAATTCCTAACATCAACCGCCGGACAAAAAACAACGGATATTGTTGCGGGAAGCTTGTCAGATATTGAGGTATTTGTCGGAAACGCGGAGCAGTCCGACGATATTACCGTCCTGATGGTGAAATATACGGGCTGATTAGTCCCCGGGGTTCGCCGGGGGTTTTTCAATGTTTTCCTTCAGTTCCGTTCTCAGGTCCAATACCGCCCTTACGTAATTCTCTGAATGGTTGTAGGCCCAAACCGACTTCCAAATCGGTTTACCCTTCGAAAAGTCGGTGCCGGCATATCCATTCTTTTTTAGATAATTCGCAATGCTTCCGAGAACGTCCGGCCATTCCAAATGATGCCGAACGCCATCACCGTCAAAGTCCACAGAGAACCGATTAAAACTTGAGGGAATAAATTGCCCGAATCCGAACGCGCCTGCATAGGATCCTGAAATATCCTGCGGCCCCATTCCGTTTTCGTAACAGTGTTTCAGAAAATCCGACAATTCATTTGCCGCCCATTTTTCTTTTCTGGGCAAGGTGTGGATTATGGAATAAAGCGCATTAAATACCGAATACTGCGCATGATGAACTCCATAATTGCTTTCCACTCCGGCAATACTCAAAATAAGAAACGGATCCACATAAAAGCTGTCTGAAACAGCATGAATAATACGTTTATTTTCGGTATAAAATATGGTTCCCTTTTGGATTCTCGACTCTGTAACAAACAGCTTCTTGTATGCCGGGTAGTCTTTTTTCTCCCATGGATTATTAAATTTATCAGCTATATCGTTGTGGATTTTTATGCGAGGATTTGTAAATGCGCTGTCTAAAAAAGACCTCGGAACCGAGGAGTTGGTGAAGGATTCGATTATAAGGTTAAATGCTTTATCTTCGTTAATGTGATGCGAAAAGCCGGGCCCAAAAAAAATGGCGGCAGTAAAGATGTATAAAATTCTGTAATTCATGCGATTGTTAAGATATGTAATTTACACGCTTCCAATTGTTCCGCATTCACCAATTTCCACTATGAGCACTAAACTGATACTATTGCTTTTCGTTGCACTTTTGGCAACAAGTTCGTCCTCTATTTTAGCCCGTATGCTTCCCGATATGCATCCTGTTGCCATTGCTTTTTGGCGCGTTTTTATTGCGGGAACCATCTTATGGATTTACAGCGTGTTTGTTCCTCAGGGGTCTATAAAAAGTAGCCGCAGGGGTACCATTGTTTTTGCAGGGATTCTTTTGGGGTTTCATTTCGCATGTTTTTTCCAGGCAGTTAAACTAACAACCGTTGCAAACGCAACCCTGTTTTCAACAATTCCTCCGCTGTTTACCGCTTTGGTTGAACGGTTTTTTCTGAAACGCGGGTGGAATACCAAAATCATTTTAGGGCTCGTTTTAGCGTTTGCCGGCCTTGCCGCTGTTTTCTCAAATCAGCTTAGCTTGGATGCCAGCCATAAAACAGGCATTGGTTTTGCGGTATTGGGGTCCGTATTTATTTCCGCGGTGTGGCTCATGTCAGAACGCATCCGGCAGAATACAGAGTCAGTTGTGTATATCAGAACTCTATTTTTATCGGCCTCTCTTCCGCTGGCGGTACTTTCATTTTTTGTAGGCGAAAAGATATTAAACATTGGTTACGCTGATATTGCTTGGCTTACGGCTCTGGCAATTCTTCCAACCGTCTTTGGGCACGGTTTGTACAATCATGTGTTAAAATTTATCAGGCCTACGGTTGTTGCATCGTTTCCGCTTGGAGAGCCGGTTATTGCGGCCGTTCTGGCGTATTTTATTTTTGGAGAGCCCATTGGATTATTGTGGGCGGCGGGTGGAATTATCACGCTTTCCGGCTTGGCTGTGATAACCTTAAATCAGTAACCGTTCTGCTTTTTATACTGTAAGACTTCCTTCCTTCCGCGAAATGATCCGTGATATTTTTCCGGCATCAGCGCTGCAATCCGGCACATGATTTCATCCCCGAATTTTTCCAGCGCATCCTCTTTAGAGTCGCCGTATTCTTTCAAATTAACCGGACCGAACTTTTTTCCGATATTTATCTTAACTGTTGGGCGTACGCCCCGGAAAATGCTTTCCCAGGCTTTGTGCGTCCCTTCCAAGCCAATCGGTACAACAGGCACTTTTGTTATGGCTGACAGGTAGGCTGCGCCTTTTTTTGCCGGACGAAGCTTTGTTGCATGAGATGTCGCTTCGGGGAAAATAACCAGAATTTCGCCTTCTTTTATGGCAGCAATCGCCTTTTTAATAACAGAGGGCGCAAGCTGCTCGCGATTCAATGGAATTAGTCCGTAAATCCACGGAGCCCAAAAATAAAACCAGTCCACGTGCTGATCGCTTGCCATTAAAAAAACCCCCGGGCGCAGCATACCAAATACAACGAAAGCTCCATCGATGAGACTGAAGTGGTTCACCACAATAATAAAAGGACCTTTTTTCGGAAGATGGTGGCGCCCCCGTACTTTTGTTTTCGTCAGCGTAGAAAACAGTAGCATTGCAAGGTAGCCTAACAATTTTCTCACCACCTTTGGGCGGGGCGTAAGGTTCTTTAATATATCGGGGCCAACTTTCATTTATTCATTTCGTTTGAATCCCAATTTAAGGCGGTTAATCCTTTGTGAAATCATGAAAAAGCAATACCTTTTGGGTTCAATTCCAATCAACAATTATCGGGAGTTTTTATGCCGGAAGAAATGAAAAGTGTCATTACCTGCGATCTGGACGGAAAAGTTGAAACCTTTAGTGAGGGAGCTGAAGCGCTGTTCGGGTTTACCGCAAATGAAATTATTGGGAAAGCGCGTGTAGGCGATTTTAGCGATGGACAGGTGGTGTTGGGGCATGTTGTCGGCTGGCTCAAAGAAGCCGTGGAAAAAGGTGAATGGGAGGGTAACACTGTTTTTTTGCACAAAGATAAAAGTGAAATCCCCTGCCATATCAAGATAACTCCCACAAAAGGTCCGGAGGGTGAGCACATCGGCTATTGCGGAGTAACGTCGCGCCTTCAGGATAAAACAGCCGAGGAGGTTCGTCCAAAAATTAACCTGATGACAAAAATCTTTACTTGGCTGGTAATTATGCGCCTGCCGTTTCTGACCGCTACATTGGTGCCTCTTTTGGTCGGTGGGGCCGTTGTAAACTATCTTGGAATGGATGTGAGTTGGGGATGGCTCGGGCTTACTATTCTTGGAGGGTTTTTCCTTCATATCGGCACTAATACCGCAAACGATTATTTTGATCACACCAGCGGTACAGATGAGGCAAACTACAATTATATGGTCCCCTTTTCCGGAGGCAGCCGCAGTATTCAAATGGGGCTTATTTCCGCAAAAGGAATGTTAACTGTGTCGGTGGTTTCATTCGCCATGGCTGCGGCTATTGGTGTGCCGCTGATTCAAAAAGCAGGCATAAATGTACTCTGGCTCGGGCTCGCCGGATTTCTTTCAGGATTCTTTTATACGGCACCGCCGTTTAGGTTTGCATCGCGCAAAGGGTTGGGCGAACTTCTGATCGGACTCAATTTTGGACCTATGATGGTGGCCGGATCCGCGCTCGTGCAAACGGGTAATATTCTCCCGGAAGCGTTGTTGGCCGGGATCCCGGTCGGACTTTTGGTTGCTGCGATTGTTTACATCAACGAATTCCCCGATCATGACGGAGATAAGGCTACCGGTAAAAATACACTGATTGTGGTGTTCGGTCCGGAAAAAGCAAGATTCGGGTATGTTTTGTTAGTTGGGAGCGCTTTTGCCAGTATTGTTGTCATGGCGCTGAGTGGTACATTTCCATTGCTGTCGCTGATTGCCCTTCCAACCATGTGGTTTGGGTTTAAAGCCATGACTACGTTATATCAGTATTACAACGACAGATTGCTGATGCCGGCGAATGCAGGAACGATTAATATGCACTTTCTTGCAGGTATTCTCTTTTGTATCGGAATCTGGCTCGGCTAAGATTTAACAAAAAACCAGCACATAAAAAAGCCTCGTGAAAGCGGGGCTTTTTTTATGTTAAAACGGAAGTTCTTCTTGGTCTGCTGATTCACCTTCGGATTCTGGATTGGCCGTAGTTGAGGATGATTTTCCAAATAGTATCACATCTTCGGCTATGATTTCTGTAACAGAGTGGCGAATGCCATCCTTTGTATCCCAAGACCGGGATCGAATATGCCCGCCTACATGAACCGTTTGGCCGCGTTTGAGGGTTGGCCCCACCGTTTCCGCCAGCTCGCCGAATACAACAATCTTGTGCCATTCGGTCCAATCGTATGTTTCGCCGTCCTGTTTTCTTCGTTCTTCGTGGGTAGCAAGATTAAACCGAAGGACTGCAATGCCTGTCGGCGTATATCTGTTTTCGGGATCCCGCTCAAGATCACCGATAAGAATAACCTTATTTAGACTTGTTTTCTGCATATATGCCTCATTTGAAGCAGATTACAAAAGATGACAGAAGGCAAGCAAGGAATTAAAATAAATCACCTTGAGCCCGCCGAAAGGTGTCATTAATAAACTGATGTAATACGAATAATTTTAGGTCACCATCTCTTACATAAAAAAAGAAGGGGCTCCCTTTCGGAAACCCCTTCCATCATTTCGAATGAGTCGAAACTTTATTTCATTAAGACCAGCTTACGGATGTCTGTAAACGTTCCCGTTGCGCCGGCTGCCTGAATCCGATAGATATACATACCAGAAGCTACAGCAGAGCCGCGGTCGTTCAAGCCGTTCCAGCGAACTGCATGATATCCAGCCTGATGATCGCCGCTCACAAGCGTCCGAATGCGCATTCCAAGGAGGTTGTACACCTCGATGGTTACCTTAGACATTTCAGGTACGTCGTACCGGATGGTCGTAATCGGGTTGAACGGGTTCGGATAGTTCTGATGCAGTGTAAACTGCTCCGGAACAAGTCCGTGTCCATCTACGCCCAAGAACCAGCCAACATCAATCGTCAGAGCGAATGGTCCGTTATCCGAATCGGTTGTATCCATTCCGTCGGTTGCAGACACATCCCAGATGAGTGTGAATAAACCGCCGGATATATCAACCGTGGATGAATCGGCCGCTGCCATTAATCTCATATAAAGCGCGTCGAGGTATTCGCCGGACAGGGTTGAATCCATGTCTAGAGATACCGCCATACCTGTGCCGTCATCTACGCCGAGCGTAAGAATGTAGCTTACTGCGTCTCCGTCATCGTCTGTAGAGCCTGACCATTCAAAGCGAATATCATCGTTGCCGGCCGCCAGCATTTCCGGAGTAACCACAACTGTGTCGCCGTCGTCCGGGGTAAGCAGTGCCACAGCAGACGGAGCGTTGTTCGCTTCGTCGCCTTCCACTAGCACATCATCAATGTACCAGTTAGTGGCATAATCACCGTGATAGACAAATGCGATGTGCACACGCTCTTCGCCGTCATAGGCGCTGAGGTCTAGTAGGGTTTCCGTATATGCGGTGTATGCTGTGCTTTCCTCGCTCAGTTCTACCCATGTCATATCCGTAGAAGGATCGCCTCCAACTGTGGATACATAGACGCCGTGATAATCATAATAGCTCGCCATATACGTATTCTTCTGATAGAACGACAGCTCAGAGTTCGCAAAATCCGACAGATCAATGGCCGGAGAAACGATCCAGTCATTGGCGCCTGTTGCCACATTATTATCATCATGCCAGATTGCATAATCACCCGAGTTGGATGATGTTGTGAGCTCCCATGCGTCATTAGCATCGCCGAGCTGGTACACCAGCCAGTCTGGGGCGCCTGTTTCAAACCCTTCGGCAAGCGCAGCATTCACACCCTCACCCATTACATAGACCGTATCGGGGCTGGAATCGCCGTCATGTGTAATAACCACATTTCCGGCGTACATGCCCGTATCCGATGCTGTAAAGGTGATGGTCAGCGTATCAAAGCCGAGACTGTCCACCGTGCCGCTTACAGGAGTAACCGTAAATGCAGCATTGTCAGACGTAACTGTGTATGTCAGGTCCGCTGCTCCTTCATTCCTGATTGGAAGAGAAACATCTGATCCGTCCGTATCAGACAGAAGCCCAAGCCCAAAATCGAGCGTATCTGCATCCACCACAAGTACAGGATCTGTGCTGACAAACTTCTCAGGCAGCAGCACATCGTCCACGCGCAGGTAACTGTAGTTGTTCGTTCCAGCAGCGCCGTTGTGCACAATGGCCACATAAATATCCTGGCCGTTGTAGAGGCTTAAGTCCGCGCCGGAGCGTCCGTTTACACCGTATACCGGAATAACCGTCGTCAGAGGCGTAGATCCAAAACTCGTTATTGCATTATCCGTTGTGGATACAAACACCTTCAGCGTTTCTGCCGTTACGGATGAACTGCTTGAGTTATGGAAGAAAATGATCGAGTCATCGGCTACCACGGAAAGCTTCCGTGTAATCAACCAGTCATCGGCACCGGATGTAGAGAATTTAGAGCGAGCATAGTTGCCGCTTTCTCCCGGCCCGTAAGAGCTGTAATCAAACGACCACATATTGCCGTCTCCGTCATTATCCACATTGGTCCAGCCGTATGGAATTGCCGCATCATCAAAATTGGCAACCATGCGCCCCGCGTCTCCGTTAAAGACAACGGTTTGCGGACTGTTTGGATCGTTGGAATAAAATGTGACTGTATAGGATGATCGTCCAAACGAGCTCGGTGAATAGGTAATATCCACAAGAACATCGTCGCCGGAGGCCGTTGTGTCGCCGGCCGCCACGCTGGCAAGACTGACCGAGAGGTCAGCACTGCTGGACATGACACTGTCAATCACAAGGCCAATACCGCCTTGGCTTGAGCCGATATCAAAGGATGTGTCCGAAGCTGTTGCGCCAATGGTACCGATAAGCAAGTCAAGCGTATCGCTGTCAAGCGTAAAAGCTGCCGTTGCCGGATAGTATGTCGGCGGTATGTACACATCGTCAAGGTAAATCTGCCAAGCAGAGAATGATCCGTCACCAACATAATTCCACTGAATATAGACATCGTCTGAGCGCAGTACACCAAGGTCGTAAGACTCAAAGGTCCACGCTCCGCCGCTTCCGCCGCCAACCACATCAACCTGTACCCACGATGCGCCGCCATCGGAAGAAACCGACACAATCGTGCTGTCCGGGTTTCCGGTGGATGTTTCTGCCCACCAGAATGCAAGGTAATGATTCCCGTCATCGTTTGTATCTAATCTGCGGGTAATCAGTTTTGCATCCGTATTCGTATAGGTTGAATAATAGCTTGCGCTTCCGCTATGCGCTGAAGTAGAGGCTGTCCACGAGCCACCGGTGCCGGTATCGTCTGACCATGAGTCAGGCAAGCCGCCTTCAAATCCTTCGTGTGTATAGTCATCCGCAACCGCAAATCCACTTAAGGTAATGGCTGAATCGCCACCGACGCTGTTGCTGTGGAACATGGCTGCATCTTCATATATGCCCGCTGCTGACGGATCGAAGTAGATATCCACGTAACCCGTATCTCCGGGGTTGATGGACATAGCTGCTGATAAATCATCTGAATAGCCGCTTCCAACGTAGGAAATGCTGTCAATCGTCAAAATTGCCGCTCCGTTGTTATAGATCTCAAGATTGTTCAGAGTATCCGTTTCGGTTCCGGCAACCACCACATCAAATGTAGCTGCTGTTCCCTGAAGCTCTAAGAGCGGATCCGGGCTTACCCAAGCCGCCGGGAGATATGCGTCGTCAAGATAGAAGTAATCAGATGTCGTATAAGATCCCGACCCTGTGTACGTCCATTTGAAGACAACATTATCCGAAGCAATTTCGCCAAGATCATAGGAAGAAAACGCCCATGTGCTTGCTGCGCCTTTTTCAATGCCACCGGCTGCTACCCATGTAGCACCTCCATCGGTGGAAACATAGAACGTTGTGGAATCAGCAGAGCCGTCTCCAAAGCCGCGATTCATGTGCCAGAATCCGACTTCGTGGCTTCCGTCTGAAGCATCAAGTCTGGCCGTTGTAATGCTTGCTTCCGTGTTCGAATAGCTTGAATAAATCGCCTGTGAGCCGCTGTGGTAATACGATGTAGAAAGATACCACGTACCAGATACAGACCATCCGTCAGCAAGGCCGCCTGTTTGTTCAAATCCGTGATGGTCGTAATCATCAGCATACGCCCATCCGGAAACAGTTACCGTATCCGGGCTGGATGGAGCGTTGGATGTGATAACCACCGATGCAGAGGCAGAGCCTGCCGCATCCGGCGTCCATGAAACCGCAAGGTCCACATCGCTGCCTGCGGCTACCGTGTCATCCGTTGCGCTGACAACAAACGAAGAGTCGTCTGACACTACAGATGAAATCGCTAGGCCAACAGCACCACTGTTCGATCCGATGGTTACCGTATCGCTGTAGCTTTCGCCAATGGCAAGAGCGCCGGCATTAATTGAGCCGGATGTTATATCCAACACTGCCGTTAATGGTATATCTTCAATTGAAATATCATCGATCGACATACCGTAATATGTTACTTCACCGTTGACCGTAGCTATCAGGATGCGCGTTGTGTCCGGCCCATAACTGCTAAGATCAATAATCGCTTCTTGATAATCTGTGTTGTTAAGCGTGCCGGACGCCCAAGCAACGGTCCATCCGGAAGTTGTTTCAACAGAAACCTCAAGACCCATGTCATACGAAGAAGATTCATTGACGTGCCACAACCTCAATCTTTGGTCGCCGCCAAGATCCAGATAGGGAGTAATGAGAGAGTCCCCGTCGCCATCAGAGTATGCTTCGGCGGATCCGCTGTGTGGTTCTCCATATGAGCTTGAACCTTCCCATCCGTCAGTGCCGGACATAATATTTGTCCATCCGTCCGGCGGAAAACCGCTTTCAAAACCTTCGCTTAAGTCTGCAATCGGAGCATATCCAGAACCCATTACAACAAAGGATGAATCTCCGTCAAAGGCACCTGAAATACTCAGTGTAACCACCGCGGTATCGCTACCTCCATCCGTTGGGGTATACGTAATACTGATGGTATCTGAACCCGCCGCAGGAACCGTTCCGCTTGTGTAGTCTGTGCTGAAATCAGAGGAACCGGTAATGGTAACAGCCGTTACGGTCGCGTCCGCGCCGCCGCTATTAGATACAACTTGATCCGACGATGCAGAACCAATATTCGCAGCATGGCTGCCAAGGTTTAGCGTATCGCTCGCCATTGCAAGCGTTGCCGTGGACGGCATGGTGCCGATTGTGAATTCATCCATATCAACATAATTATCACCTGATACCCATTTGGATTCAACTCGAACCACGAGCGCCTGATCTGCATAGGCGCTTATATCAGATGTCCATTCTGCAAAGTCGCCGGAAACCGTGTGGTTAGCCGCGCCAATGGTGTCCAGCGTTGTATAGCTGGATCCATAATCGGTGGAGACCAATACGAGAATGTTAAACTCATCAGATGGTGCGCCCGTTGTGCCGTGGGCTGAATATTCCGTTACTCTGTAATTGAACTTCAATACAGGAGTGTCGCCGACATCAATCGGGTCGTGCTCTATGTAGGCATCGTAGCTGCTTGAGCTCCAAATGTTTTTATACACACCCTTACTGCTGCCGTTTCCATAGGTGCTGGTGTAGGACATGTTTGTATTCCAGCCGCCGGCCTTTACTTCCGTAGTGCTGGTATAGCCTTCAAAATCATCTACCGTGTAGCTGCCGACATCATTCACGGTTGCTGTAACCGGAACTGTAAATGTAGAGTCGCTGCTGGCGCCGGTGTTGGTTACAATAGTAACCGTTTCACTAACCGAAGCTGCCGCTGTTCCGGCAAGGCTTACCACAACGGAATGCGATCCGCCGGAGGCAACCGTTACCTGGCTTTGGCTTTCCGTGTCCAGTGTAAGACTGCCGGACGCTGTAATATCCAACGTAAGGTCCGCGCCACCGGTGTTGGTAACTACAACAGAATCTGTTGCGGTTTGTCCAACCCACATGCTTCCCAATCCGAGCGAATCGGAACTAAGAGACGCTACGGCTTCCGTTGATACATAAATTGCCGGGAGCGCCACTTCGCTAAGGTATCTGTATTGATAGCTTGAGCCGCTTGGATTTTTATTCAGAAAGCTCAGCTTGATTTCCGAGCCAACATAGGCGCTAAGATCGGCGCCGGAGGTTGTTTCGGTATATCCGGCTACCGTGTCCAAACCAACCCACGTGGTACCGTCGTCCGTAGATACCTGAAGTATCAAGCTGTCTGGGCCGTAGGACGATGAGGTAGAAGAATAGCCTGTTGTATAAATCGCGAGGTCGCCGGTAACAACCGAAAGCGTCGGTGTTACAAGGTTGTCCTCATTAGCACCCAAATATTCACCGTACGTTCGCATTGATCCACCGGAAGAATAATGTTCCCATGTATCGCCGTCTCCGTCAATATCATCGGTGGTCCACGCATTTGCCGCGGCAAGTGCATCAGAATCAAAATCATCCACATACCGGCCTGAGCGCCAAGTAACAGTCATAGTGTCGGGACCGTTCGGGTCGTTGGACAAAATCATCACATCACCCGTTGCGCCCGGATAATTAAATGCGTTTGGCGTTACCGCAAGAGCAAGCTGTGCCGAGGAATCCTGCGCCAAAGAAATGGATGTGAAGTCCGAGGTTACATAGCCTACCTCAAAATACACGCTATCTATGGTGAGCGTTCCCGCACCGTTGTTTGTGATGGTAATCGTGTCGTGCGCGGTACTGTCAATCTCGACCAAACCAAAATCAACACTTGTTGTGCTGAGCACAAGCTCTGCATTCAGGTTCACCCAAACAGGGGGCATATATGCGTTATCCACGTAAAACGAAGATGCATTGTAATAATATGAAGCGGGGCTTATATGGCTCCACTTTATATGAACACTGTCATTTGACGCCGGGACAGTGTAGGACACAAAATTAAAGGATCCTCCTGTGGTTCCAGCATCGCCGCCAAGAACACCTAATGATGTCCATGTGACGCCTAAATCATCAGAGTAATACACAATGGCGCTGTCTGCATTGGTATAATATGCATCAAGCTGTGCCCAGTAAAAACCGACTTCGTATGAGGCGTCTCCACCTGACAAGTCCAGCCTCGGAGTAATAAGGTCATTCACCGCGCCGGAGGCCGGGGATGAATACACATACCCGCTGGTGCTACTGTGGGTATAGTCGCTTGTCCAGTAGTTGTTCGCAGGATCAGAAGCAAATGATTCTACCTCATA
>JAAZYX010000013.1 GCA_014239435.1 Fidelibacterota bacterium
AAAATGGTTCTGGACACCGGCGCTATGGTACGCTCGCCTACGCCAATCTCAAGCCCAATACCATTCCCCGCATATTGATTCATAACATTTCGGGACCACGCCCGGCCGATCCCCAGTCTGAACTGCTTGTACAATGCTTTTACTCCATATTCATTGAAATAGGATTTTTGGCAAAACAGCAGCTCGTTATTGATAAACGGATATTGTTCTATGGAAGGGGTTTTATTCATGAAAGTTGAATAACATACATTATAATTATTGCCATTCCGATTGAGGGATGAAAAAAATCCCCATCTAACCGCCGGGGATCTGAAATACAAATACATTCTTCATATTTTATTTATTTCGGAAATTTTTCTTTATCATTTAATAATTAAGGTACCAAATCTACCCATCATCCCATAAACAAAAAACCCATCTAATGGAGGAATCTTGTTGCTAAATTTTATTCAATATGATTGTTTTCACTAACAGGATGTTTGAATGCCACGATTCCAAATAATATTGCAAAAATTGAATAAATAATTGCGATTGACCAAATTACGTATGAGAGACTTGGATTAGCCAAAACTCCTTTAATTAAGGCAAGTCCAGCAATGACAAAATGTGTCAAATTAGCCATAGCTATCGGACGATTATAAATTCCGCCGATAATACTTCCTTTAGACATCCAATTAAGCATTGCAAAAGCAAAGTAGAAAGATCCAATAATTTGCATTAATAATTCAAGAGTGTCTGATACACTCAATTCAAAATAATCTAATATTTCTTTTGGAAAAAAAATTAGGCTAATTCCTATCAGAGCTAATATTATCGCGCTTAAGGTCATTAATGATTTTGTATTCATTTATTCTATATAATTATTATGTTTTATATTGTTTCCATGGAACTCATATCCAAATCTATACATCATCCTATAAACAAAAAACTCCGATTAAACTCAAAACTTCTCCCATCGGGTTATGAGACTGACCTATGTCCAAAAATATAAAACTCCACGAATGTGGGGCTCTTGCTTAAATCGATGGCTAATTATCACCTTTTTTATTCTGCTTGGAAGCAATAGCAACGATTATAACAATCATTACTACAACCACTCCTCCAATCACTGCACTATTCATTTTATTCTCCTTTGTCTAAATACTTTCGGTGGTTCATTTAAAAAACACCAATGGGATACAAGTTTTCCATATTTAAGAATCCTTTAATGTCTAACAGAAAATGTTGCCTAATTGTCTCAAAGTTAAATCTTTAAGTCAACCAATTGCACAATATAATTTATTTTCATATACAAAATTATATGATTGAGCTAATCGCTTAAAGAAAGTGTTTCATTTCATCTGGATTTGTGTCAATTTTGTCCTCAGGAAGACTTGACTCATTCAGCATAAATGTTAATCAAAAGAAATACGAATCCCCTAAAGAATCTATTTGTCATTGTTTCGGCTCTTTTCTTGGTCGCCGGTTGTGAGGACGACATAATTAACAATGATACCTCCATCACAAAATCTGTAGAGGACAATTATTTCAGCCTGAGTCTCACTATTTCTGAGGATATTGTTTCTAAATATGAGGACATTAAAATAGATGTGCAAATTGTCAGAAAAATGGAGCACACGGATTTGGGATCGCAGGTGCTTGGTACATGGAAAGTTTCGCAGGAAATTTCGGGAACCGACTCACTCAAATTCACAGAATCAGATTCAACAATCGGATCCGCGACAGAAATAAACAATTGGGCTAGCGGCGATTCGACATATTCTGTTACGCAGCAGGTTAGTGTTTATACAGATTCCTCACGCTCTATTTCCTACACTTTCAGCAATGATTACACATTTTCGTACAGGAAAAGCGTTGTGTATTTGGATACGACTATCACGACAACGGATACAACAATCACATGGAGCTCTTCTTCTGAAAATAAGGAAGACATTATTGATACAACTGCCGCAACTGACAGCGTAGTAACCACCCGATCCGGGGAATGGACCTATTCGCCGGACTCCGCTAAACTGAAAATGAATTTTCTGGATGTGGTTGGAGGCGAGGCAGATTCCGGCACAGTTTCATTTGACACGGATCTTGCCACAATTCCCCTTGGCGCTTACATGGTTTTTTCCGGTGTATCCAAATCTATCACTTTTGAAAAGACAGCAACCGAAACAGGATTTGACCTCCCGGATGAGGCAAGCTCCACCTATCTGTATGTTTCAGCGCATGCCGGTTACATTTATGTCCAGAATTCTTCCACAGGCGCAGCGTACAAATCTTTTTCAATCGATCTTGGAACCGCAAAAAACAGCACGGCCGATGTCACCTGTTTCTTTCAAACAACATCTTCATCTGAAACGGAAGGCTATATCAGCGCATCCTATTCAGACCTTGATGTCAGCATACCGATTTATATTCAGTGACGGTGCGTTTTAAAATTTCAGCATGTGTTACAGCAATTTTGATTACCGCTTCTGTAATTGTGGGGCAATCTCCGCGCCCGGCCTCTTCCGGAATGAAGCTCAGGGACCTTGATTTTGAAACGATAAAGCTTAGCTACATTCAAACAGACAGGGCAATTGCCATTCTGAAATCTATGGGATACTCAGTCATAGAGTTTGATGCCAGCAGTTCAAAAGAAGTCGCGGGCGATTATAAGTTCACGCCAAAAGAGACTCCAAACTTAAACCCACTAGCAATAACGCGTGCCCAGCTTCCGGTGATTATCAAACTTCCGGATACCGAATCCACATCTTTGGTCATTAAAGAAAAGACAGCCAAAGCCAAAAAGGGATCTGCACTTGGTGCAAACCTTGGCGGCCTTCCGATGGAAAAAATGACAACCGGCGAACCTATGCAGCGGCTGTTGATCGGATATCGACCAGGGAATTTTAAACCCGTAGCAGAACTCATGGAATTCCTCCAAAATGAGATAGATGTTCCCGCTTCGCAGATTTTATTGGAAGCACTTGTAATTGAACTGGACTCAGATCAGATTGATGAACTTGGGATTGATTTCAGAAAACAAGGCTCCGGCTATACAGCGGCCTTTCCTCCGCCAGACTCGGAAACGGGCGCCATCAATCCTTTTAATATTGTGATGGATAGAACCTTATTTGGCAGCGCAGAAACTTTTAAGGCATCGGTTGATGCGCTGGTGAGTTCTCAGGCAGGGGAAATTTTATCAAAGCCATCGGTTTTGGTATTGGATGGTCGGCAAGCACGAATTCAAATTGGCCAGCAAATCCCAATAGTCCGTACGACATCCACGGACTTCGCTTCAGAGAAATCGGTGGATTATATTCCGGTTGGGATCGTTTTAAATCTAAGACCGCGCATAAATCAATCCGGCACGAGAATTACCATTCAGGTGGAAACAATCATTAGTGAAACAGCAGAGCGGATTGGAACGTCCGCAGCTGCAGGCGTTCTGGAAGCGCCTGTTATTAATAATCGGAGAGTGCAATCGATTGTAAGAGTGGCGAATAATACTCCTTTTATAATAGGAGGGCTCATTTCAAAGAAAATGACGGATAACGAAGGCGGAATTCCTATTTTAATGGATATACCCTTTTTAGGCCGGCTGTTTACTTTTTCTACTCAACAAGAAACCCGCAAAGAAGTGATTGTGGTCATTACTCCGCACATTATTACGGAACAGGAAAATAATTTCAGCCGCGTTATACCTCAGGATTCTGAATTGTTTAACGCTTTTGGAAATCAGTCATTTCCCAATAGTTATCGGCTTCAGCATAACGATGTGTTTGACCTCAGCTTTATTCACGAGAGTCCGATTTTCAATCAATTGCTTGAGTCTATCAAGAAGGAAGCAAAAAGGGACCCAACGATATCGGTTACCGAACCGTACAAGAGTTTCTTGGATGGGCGGATTCCCGGAGAAGATATTTTAGTAAGGCGCATGATTTGGGAAATCATCCGCAAAATGGAATACTATAAATATGTTGAACAGGATAAAGTTTTGTTCTTTTTGGATGCCCCGGACGATCCAGCGGGATTTACCATCCGCCCGCTTAAACCTTACATCAAAAGCGCAGTGAAAAATAAACCTCTCAAATTAAGCTATACGGTTCGCGGAAAATCCACGATTGAAAAACCATTTGTGCGGCCGACAGCGCAAACGGACTATGTGCGGATTGAAAAAGAATTTAAGCAAACGCTTAAAAAATATAATGTCCGCGGCAATAAACCCCAAGATGATGTTTTCACTATTCTCATTGGTGAGTCAGCGCATCAGCGCCAATTGTATGAAGTTCTGATTCTTAAAAAGGTTCTTGAGTTAAATCCGGATTTGTCACTCAATTTGGAATATTTTCAACCTGGAATTGAAATCCTGTTCCCGTCTCCGGATGTATTGGAGAAGAATTATCATATTGTTGATCGGAATGCTGCTAAGTATTTTTATGAGATAAACGATTACTATGGTGCCTTCGAAGAGGTGTTTAACCGAAATACATCCGAATTGTCCCATCTGTTAAAATAATACAAAGAATGTGAGGTGTATCACGCATCATAATTTCTGTGCTCTACGGCACATGGAGGTAAAGAAAATAATTGTTAGTTTTCCTTTACTATAATGAAAAAAGTCATTATTATCCTTCTACTTCGGGGGAAGGCATTAGTAAATAACAAACACAAGGAGATAAGCACAACATGCAGATAATCAATCGTATATGTTTAGCAACCCTTTTTCTTTTTACATTAAATCTATCAGCCCAAGATGAAGGCCCACCGCCGATGTTTGAAGATGTTGATTCAGACGGCGACGGAAATATCAGTTTTGATGAAGCTGTAAACTTTTTTGGTGACGATGAAGGCAACACCGAAGAATTCAATTCCAGAGACACCAATGGTGATGGCATGGTTGATTCAGAAGAATTCTATGCCGGGGAAGGTTCGGACGATGATGGCGACGACCACGATGGCCCACCGCCGATGTTTGAAGATGTTGATTCAGACGGCGACGGTAATATCAGTTTCGATGAAGCTGTAAACTTTTTTGGTGACGATGAAGGTAACACCGAAGAATTCAATTCCAGAGACACCAATGGTGACGGCATGGTTGATTCAGAAGAATTCTATGCCGGGGAAGGTTCGGACGATGATGGAGATGACCACGATGGTCCTCCTCCATTTGAAGACGTAGATGCCAATGGCGATGGATCAATTGACCGCGAAGAAGCCCGTGACTTTTTTGGTGATGACCCAAACTTCGATGAAGAATATGATAAGGTAGATTCCAATGGTGACGGTACGGTTGATCATGATGAGTTTATGGCAGCCGATGATGGCGACGGTCAATATGAAGAATACGGCGACCACACCGTTGAGAATTGCATTGCAATGGCGGAAGGTCGTGGAACCTACTGGATAGGTGAAGATGAATTTGCAGTGTGGGATGATCCCAATGTGGACTGCGGATATCTCTTAGATGAGATTGGTTTTATGCCGCATCCGGGTCCTCCTCCCTTTGAAGACGTAGATGCCAATGGCGATGGATCAATTGACCGCGAAGAAGCCCGCAACTTTTTTGGTGATGACCCAAACTTCGATGAAGAATATGATAATGTAGATTCCAATGGTGACGGTACGGTTGATCATGAGGAGTTTATGGCAGCCGATGATGGCGATGACCATGATGGTGGAGATGACCACGATGGCCCACCGCCGATGTTTGAAGATGTTGAT
>JAAZYX010000019.1 GCA_014239435.1 Fidelibacterota bacterium
ATTAGTGGTTCCAGAGGTGGTGTTTCATGCCATGTACCCCATGATTCTGAAACTGATTTCATGGGAATTATAAATTTTAACAAGATTGTCAATAGTCCTGGCTTAAGTCACATCCATATCCGTCATCATCCATAAAAGTACCGTAGTCATCCGGAACAATATTTTGCACACGTTCTGTTTCCCTCAGCTTTAATACAAAATAAATGGTTACTCCCGCTTCTCCAGTTCCAATCGGAATTCTTGGATTAGGTTTTTTGGGAAAGATTCTCGCCGCGGAATTGAAATCAGTTTCAGAATCATGGGGTACATGGCATGAAACACCACCTCTGGAACCACTAATTCCTGTTTTCCATTTCGACTGGGCTGATGAAAATTTCTGGACAGCCTTGCCTAAAACTCCCGCAACGCTGGTGCTGACAATTCCGCCGCTGCTGAAAAATTTAGAAGCGGAAAACGAGCGCCTGCAGATTTGGGGGACATGGATGAGGCAGAATCGACCGCAATTGAAACGTCTTATTTACATTTCAACCACTGGCGTTTATCCCAAACGTAATGGAATTTGGTCCGAGGATTCAGAATTTGAAGCAGACACACTATCCGGAAAGCTCCGCCTGCTGACCGAAAACATCCTCTCCCAGTATTTTCAACTGCAAATAATCCGTCCAGGCGGAATTTATGGTTCCGGACGTGGAATTGACTTTCGCCTTAAAACCGGAAAGCCGATTCCTCTTTCCATCACGCCAGTTCACCGTATCCATGTTGAGGATCTGGCGCAGATTATTCTCCATCTGCTAGATAATCCGGACGCCCCCACCTGCGTCAACGCAGTCGACCTTGAGGCAAAACCTTCATGGGAGGTCGCGAATTGGCTAATAGAAAACCGTGAGGATTTAACTCAGGAAATGTTTCAAGAAAACACAGATAATCTTCCTGGTACACCACAGCGTATTATTTCAAATCAACGCCTGCAGGAGCTTCGTGTAACGCTATATTATCCCACTTTTCGGCAGGGAATGGTGTCAGCCCATTAATTTCTTGTTTTTTGCTTGATTTGTAATTTTTTTTGGTATATGATTTCTTTTTAGGGGTAAGTGTTACTTAATCATATACTAGTGTTTCAAGTGAAATTCTTCTCCAAAGAGGTAAAATGAAAAAGACATCATACATAATAGCTATCATGGGGATAATCAGTTTATTTTTCATTGGCTGTTCCAAAAAGGATGACGATAGTAGTTCTTCTTCAACTGAAGTGAGTGCAATTTCTGGGAGTGACTCTATTGAGCTTTCATCAAAAGTAAGCGTAGTTGAGCCAAAAACTAGTGATTCCACAGCTCGAACAGCTAATGCTATCGCTACATCAGGTTTTTCTGCAACAGCAGAATATAACACGGATGATACCACAACCTATGTGTATGAAGAGTCTGCTGAATCTTTGAATTTGGTCAATGAAATTTTATGTCAAATTTCGCAGGGTCGTCCGGATTTAATGATGAATGCAGGTAATTATAAAGCACAGATTGATGGAAATAAATGCGGTACCATGACTGGTGATTCTCAAAGCAATGCACCCTCATATGATATGTGG
>JAAZYX010000012.1 GCA_014239435.1 Fidelibacterota bacterium
AAAAAGTGATAGACGACGAGGTCGTCCCGAGTTTACATCGGGATCACCCCGACACAAAAAGTGATAGACGACGAGGTCGTCCCGAGTTTACATCGGGATCACCCCGACACAAATAATGATAGACAGCGAGGTTGTCCCGATTTCACATCGGAATTGCCTTGGGAAAATTAATAGTAAATGCAAACAATCTAATGCTTTGAGATTATCAATAATCAAATTTGAAAACAGTATCCTTTTCTAAATGATGTACAACCATAAACAAATCGAATCCAAGTGGCAGGCGTATTGGGAAGAGCATAAAACCTTTAAAACAGAGGATAGCTCAGAAAAGCCTAAATATTACGTACTCGACATGTTCCCTTATCCATCCGGTGCCGGATTGCATGTTGGGCATCCTTTAGGCTATATCGCTACAGATATCGTCGCACGGTACAAAAGGATGAAGGGCTACAACGTTTTGCATCCGATGGGCTGGGATGCATTCGGATTGCCTGCTGAGCAATACGCCATTCAAACCGGTACCCATCCTGCAGAAACTACTCAAAAAAATATCAAAAATTTCAAGCGGCAAATTCAAATGCTCGGCTTCTCATATGATTGGGACCGTGAAATCAATACAACAGATCCAAACTATTACAAGTGGACACAGTGGATTTTTCTTCAGCTTTATAATAAGGGACTTGCCTATCAGGCAGAAGTACCTGTGAATTGGTGTGCCGAGCTGAAAACCGTTTTAGCGAACGAGGAAGTTGTTGATGGGAAATCCGAGCGGGGAGGCCATCCTGTAAAACGCGTTCCCATGAAACAGTGGATGCTTAAAATTACTGATTATGCCGAATCACTTTTAGCGGGACTAGAAGATCTTGATTGGCCGGATCATGTTAAAGACCTTCAGCGAAACTGGATAGGACGGTCAGAAGGCGCGGATGTCGCTTTCAAGGTAGAGGGCGGAGATGAGATTATCCATGTATTTACTACGAGGCCGGACACGCTTTTCGGCGCAACGTATATGGTGCTTTCGCCAGAACATTCACTCGTAGATGCTCTTACTATTAAAGATCAGAAAAATGCTGTAGCAAAATATCGTGATGATGCGAGCCGAAAATCAGATTTAGAAAGGGGAGACCTTAATAAAGAAAAATCCGGCATATTTTCAGGGCGATATGCGGTCAATCCTGTTAATAAACAAAAGATTCCGATCTGGATAGCAGACTATGTGCTGATGTCATACGGTACCGGTGCAATTATGGCAGTCCCAGGTCAAGATCAGCGGGATTGGAATTTTGCAACGCAATTTGAACTACCAATTATACGGACGGTAGAGCATCCTTTAGATTTTGTTGGAGAAGCGTATTTAGGCGATGGTCCTGCAATCAACAGCGAATTTTTGAATGGCCTGAATGTATCTGATGCGAAAAAGGTAATGATTGAATCTTTAGAGAAAAATGGTACAGGGAGGAGGAAAATCAATTTCAAATTAAGAGATTGGCTGTTTTCACGGCAAAGATATTGGGGCGAACCATTTCCGCTATGGCATCAGGATGGTAAAACTATTTCCGTTTCTGAGGATGTTTTACCCGTCGTACTTCCGGAAGTGGAAAAATACGAACCGTCAGGGACAGGAGAGTCGCCATTATCTACCATTTCAGAATGGGTCGAGATCAAAGATGAAAATGGTACTGTCATCGGACTGCGTGAGACCGATACAATGCCGCAATGGGCAGGATCCTGCTGGTATTACCTTCGGTATATCGATCCCTTAAACAGCGTTGCAGGATGGGATTCTGGCAAGGAAAAATACTGGATGCCGGTGGATTTGTATATCGGAGGACAAGAACATGCTGTGCTTCATTTGCTGTATGCCAGATTTTGGCATCATGTATTGTTCGATTTAGGCCATGTGTCAACGAAAGAACCGTTTCAAAAATTATTCAATCAAGGTATGATTCTTGGCGATGATGGTTCTAAAATGAGTAAATCCCGCGGAAATGTAATCAATCCAGACGAAATAGTGGATGAATTTGGCGCTGATTCTATGCGGCTGTATGAAATGTTTATGGGTCCACTGGATAAAGCAAAACCGTGGTCAACAACGGGCTTACAAGGCTGTTCGAGATTCATCCATAAAATTTGGGGATATATATTCGATAATGATGAATTAAGTGCAAATATTGTGGAAGATCCAGCATCCGATGAAACAATTAAATTATTACATCAAACTATTAAAAAAGTGACCGATGATATTGAGAAATTGGATTTTAATACCGCCATTTCACAAATGATGATTTTTTCCAATCATTTAGCATCACTTGAGTCCATTAATACATCTGTTGTTAAAACATTTATAGTATTATTAGCGCCGTTTATTCCGCATGCGGCCGAAGAAATTTGGGAACGAATGGGGCACAAAGAATCCATCGCATATCATTCATGGCCGGAATCAGACGAAAATCTCGCTAAAGAAGTTGTAATGACTATTGCCGTTCAAGTGAACGGAAAATTGCGCGGTAAAATTGAATGTCAGGCAAATACTGATCAGAAAGCAATAATCGCTGCAGCTAAAGAAGAAAACCGCATTCTGGTATATTTAGCTGGTAAATCTATACTAAAAGAAATATACGTAAAAGGTAGATTGGTTAACTTCGTCGTGAAATAGGGTTTTAATGCCTTACATAATTATACATAACATACGTTATGTGCAAAATTAGGATATGACAGAATCCTTTAATTTTTCTAGATTACTCTTTTCCCCTATTAACATGATGGTGTGCGATTTTCGAAGTATTGTATCCGGCTTAGGATTAATGCTCACGGTTCCATTTTCAGCTACAATCCCGACAACGCTTACATTGAAAATTTCCCTGAGTTTCGAATCAAAGATAGAAATGCCATCATATCGAAGCATTTTTGCGACTTCAATTTCATCTATGGCCAAATCTACATAATTCTGCTGCGGAGTTTTAATCGTAACGCTATCCTCTATAAACGGACTAGTGAGCAATTCAGACATTTTATGTCCTCCGGCTACGTAGGGATTAACAATTTTGTTCGCTCCGGCCCGCATTAATTTAGCTGCCGTATCATGAAGGCTGTATCGTGAAACGAGAAATGCGTCTGTATTCAGCGTTCTTACAGACATGGTGACAAATAAATTATCCTGATCGGTATTCAGCGTAACCACAACACCGCTCGCCGATTTAATTCCAGATTCCACGAGAGTTTCTTCAAGCGTTGCATCTCCAAAAATATACTTAAATCCCTTTTCCTGAATTTTCTCTATTTTATTCTCACTATGATCAATTACAACAAAAGGAATATTTTTTTCTGTTAATTCACTTGCGATAACGGCGCCCATTCGACCGTATCCACAAATAATGTAATGATTGTTTAGTTTCTGAATATGTTTCTTCATTTTTCGACTCCGGTATTGACCAAATTCAAGCAATTCAGTCCCAAATTGTGAAATAACGTACGCAAATCCGCTGACACCAAATATGATAAGAATCATCGCCCAGATTCTTCCAGACTCATCCAGAGGATGCACTTCGCTGAAACCAACAGTGGACAGCGTAATTAAGGTCATGTAGAGGCTGTCAATAATGCTCCATTCTTCTCCTCCAATGCTGTAAAAACCAATCGTACCGATGGTAAGCAACACCAATGTGTAAGCAATAAACTTAAAGGACCTAGTATTAAACAGATGCATTTATCCAATCCAGATATTCTTTTGATCCGCCTTGAACCGGCAAAAAAATAATTTCAGGAGTATCATATGAATGCAGATCACCGATTCTAGCTTCCACCCTTTTCGAATGTGATTTCTTAGTTTTAATTAAAAGTATCAGCTCAGAATCGGCTTTCATATCATTTTCCCATTTGTAAATAGAAGTAACACCGGGAAGAATATTAACGCACGCTGCTAATTTCTCTTCAACTAGGGCATTTGCAATGGATTCTGCTTCGGCTTTTGAACTCACTGCAGATAAAATGAGCGTGTATTCCATGAAGGAATTTATACTAGGAAGACTTTAATTATAACTAAACTGATGCACCCAACCGCCACTGCAGATACAAAACCCAGATAAAACGGTTTAATTCCGAGTTTCTTCAGAGAACCGATGTTGGTGCTTATGCCGACCGCTGCCATCGCTGTTGCGAGTAAAAACTTGGCAGAAGACTTTATTGATCCAATAATGAATGCCCAATCCTCTCCATTAAATAGTCCAAATGCGCTTCCTTTATTTTGCAGAGAAATATCTCCGATGGTTCTGATTCCACCCAATAGAATGAATCCTAAAATGAATAGTGGAAACAATGACTTTATACTGATTTCGGATCGCGCGGCAGAATCCCGTTTATGAAATTGAAACGCCAGGAATGGAATTACAAATATCATGGTGGTATTTCGAATCAATTTTGTGACAGTTGCCGTATCCAATACTTCGGAAGATTGGAATAATTCATTATAGATCATACCAGCACCGGCGACCTGTGCAGTTTCATGAATGGATGACCCCAGAAACAATCCTATGCTCAACGGATTTCCCTCCAATATGTAATGTCCGATAATTGGATACAGTAGCATCGCTATCAGTCCAAATAGAGTGATATTCGCTATCGCATACGCTGTTTCATCCTCATCTGCACCAATTGCAGGTCCGGTGGCAACAATCGCTGATGCGCCGCAAATACTGGTCCCAACAGCAATAAGAACCGCCATGCGCTTTGTTACATCGAACTTTGGCAGCAGTTTGTTAACCAGCCATAAAGCACTAATAATGCACGGCAGAATCACAAATATTCCCTTCAAACCAAGCTGTGCCATATCGGATAGTCCCAGGCGAATACCGAGTAAAATAATGCCTAACATTAAAATTCGCTTAAGGCAAAACTGAATTCCAGCATTAAAGATGTGTGCAGCATTTGTTGTATTCCCGATCAGGATTCCAATCAGAATTGACAGCATAATAGCCGAAATGGGACTTTTGTCAAATCCGAGAAGATCCTCTCCAATCCATGTACCTGCAAAAGTTCCGGTAATCGCAATAAGAGCCGCGAGCAGAATTCCGCCAAAAAGAGTGATAAGATTCATGGAATTTCGTCTATGTTTTTGTGATGCGAATAGTCAAAATAAAAAAGAAATAAATTAGGATACTGAACTTGGAAAAATTTCCCAATCCTAATCTATCTATCATCGTACGCCCGACAGGATTCGAACCTGTGACCTCATGCTCCGGAGGCATGCGCTCTATCCAGCTGAGCTACGGGCGCATATCAATTGTTAATAATCGTTGCCCGGGGCGAAGCTGCCTGTCCGCCAACCGGCGGAACCTACGGGCGCATATAAAATCATAAAGTTTTAGAAATTTGATTATTTTGATAAGGTGCTTTCGGCTGCTTCAATCGTATTTTCGACAAGCATAGCAATTGTCATGGGTCCAACGCCTCCGGGAACCGGCGTTATTGCGGATGTTTTATGAATCACGGAATTATAATCTACATCACCGACAATCGAATAGCCTTTTTCTGAATCATCCTCTACCCTGTTGATTCCAACATCAATCACAACTGTGTCATTGGAAATATCTTGATCTGAAATCGATCCTGGAATACCCGTCGCAGAAATTAAAATATCAGCCGACCGCGTTATATCCTTCTGATTCTGCGTATGCGTGTGGCATAAGGTAACGGTCGCGTTTCCGGGGTTCCTTTTGAGACTTAGCAAAATGGACATCGGTCTGCCGACAATATTGCTTCGTCCGACTATCACAACATTCTTCCCATCTGTTTCTATATTGTAATGCTCTAATAATCTGAGAATTCCCTTCGGTGTGCAAGGAATAAAACTCGGTGTACCCGCAGTAAGTAGCCCAAGGTTTACTGGATGAAACCCATCCACATCTTTTTTTGGATTAATCGCCAGCAATACGTTTTGATTATCCATTGCTTTCGGAAGTGGCAATTGCACCAGAATGCCGTGAAACCTGTTATCCACGTTTAATTGCTCGATAAGCTTAATGAGCTCATCCTCTGTGGTATCAGAAGATAGTTTGATTGTATCGGTAAATAACCCAAGCTTTTCAAAGCGTTTCGTTTTATTACGAACATACACATTGCTTGCAGGATCGTCGCCCACTAAAACGGCCGCAAGACCGGGTGTAATGGAATTTTCTTTTAAATCGGAAATCCGGGGAATGAGTGATTTATAGACGGATTCACTGACTGTTTTCCCCGAAAGCAGTTGAGCTTCAGTCATGATAGAATCTGTAATGATTTAGGCTAATTCTTCGTCGATTTTCTCAACGAGCGAAGAAATCTTTGATTCTACTGTATTTGCCAGAGTGTCTTTATCGCGATTCGCAGTAAACAATTCATCCGTAACATTCATGGCTGCGAGGATGGCGATACGCGTTGGTGATTGGGGCGAACTCAATCCATCCTGCACTTCATGCATTTTAGAATCAACGTATTCAGCGATGTTTTTAATATATGTTGAATCCGCAGGTGCCTTCACTGTGTACTCGTGTCCAAAAATAGAAACGCGCACCAAATTATCGTGATCGTCTGGAGATATATCTTGATTGCTCATGATCTCAATTTACCATCAAAATTCTTTGAAACAACATCTATAATTCCTTTAATCAATGGATTTACGTCCGAATCTTCAAGTGTTTTTGAAGGATGCTGAAATACAATTCTGTATGTAACGGATTTGCAATTCTTACCCAGCGAATCGTCTTGAAATATATTGACAGGTTCAACCGACTGCAAGAGCCTTCCGCCCTTTTTACGTATAGCATCAGAAACATCTCCGGATGATACTTCGGATGACAAAACAAAATTCAAATCACGGTCACTTACGGGAAATGCATTAATTTGATTGTATTGTGTTGTTTCTGAAAGTGCATTTAATACAGGATCTAATTCAATTTCAAATCCGTAAATATCTCTTCTATCTGCCTTGATTTTCTTTTGGAAGTTCCCGCGGACAACACCACAATAACCGATAGCCTTCCCGCCTAAAAAGATGGATTGCGCATGATCAAAAATTTCTGACGCATTCGATGAAAATGATAAATCCTTCAACCCAAATCTGGCGGCAAGCGAGGTGAGCAATCCCTTAACAGAAAACACGGAAGATTGCGTATTCTTAGGCGTGTGAACGTCTCGTTGAGTCCAATTTCCATGAACCACACCTGCGATGGTGTGAGATTCCTGAATTCCTTTCAATCCTTTCCCTTTTTGTAAAAAGGTATTTCCTATCTCGAAAAGCCTCAAATCCGGGTTTCCGTTTGCTGTATTAAAATCTACTTTTTCAATTAAACCTGGGATGAGGGATGTTCTTAAAAATGCCATCGATTCACTCAATGGATTTTTCATTGCAACGGGGTTTGCATTGTGTGCTTTTGCGATTTGCTCGGATTGAAGTGAATTTGAATAGCATTGCCGGAAGCCCAAGCCCGCCATGCCAAACGCTACATCATGAACAGATGCTTCCGGATCCGGGTCGCTTGCAGAGTGCACGCCCGAGAAATGAAGGCTCGTCGGAACATTATCATAGCCGTGCATTCGGATAATTTCTTCTATTAAATCAATTTCCCTTTCAATATCAGGCCTAAATGTTGGAATTACACATGTCCACGAAGATGCTTTCTTTTGTACATCTATGCCTAATCCGATCAATGTTTTGTTAATAAATGTGTCGGAAATTTTTTGTCTGGTAATTGCATCTAATTCTAATCGGGTAAGATTGACAGACCGCTGTTGGTATTTTTTCGGGTAAGAATCTATAAAACCTTTTACCGCTTCGCCTCCGGCAATGTCTGTTAGCAATTCAACGACTCTATTGTATGCTTTTGGACATGCATTAATATCAGCGCCTCTTTCAAATCTTCGCGATGCTTCCGTTCTGAGACCTAACGATTTAGCGCTTTTCCGAACAGTGACAGGATCAAAATAGGCACTTTCAATCAGAACAGATGTTGTGGTTTCAGTGACCATGGATGACTCACCGCCCATAACTCCGGCGATTGCCAATGGAAATTTTCCATCGGTAATCAGCAATTGAGTAGGACTACATGCGTAGGATTCACCATCAAGCCCAATCAGTTTTTCGCCTTTTTTACCTTTTCGAACATCAATGGTTTCCCCGGGAATTTTTTCCAAATCAAACATGTGAGTTGGATGTCCGAATTCCAGCAATACATAATTGGAAATATCTACCACATTGTTAATGCTTCTCAATCCGGCGGATTTTAATCGTGTCACCATCCAATCCGGCGATGGGCCAACTGTGATCTCATGAACAATTCCTGCAACGTACCGCGGGCATCCTTTGCTGTCAGATAATGTTATCGGAAAATGGTTATTTGTTTGAAAAACCGCTTTATGTTTTTGGGGTATTGTTACGGATAATTTTCTGCCAGTTTTAACTGCAATATCCCGCGCCACTCCAAGATGGGACAGAGCATCTGAACGATTCGGAGTAAGATCTAAGTCAATGGAATTAAATTCTTTTTTTAGCCATTTTGAAACTAATGTTCCTGGTTTTAGAGAGGACGGCAATTCCATGATTCCGTCATGGCTATCTGTAATTCCCAATTCCTTTTCGGAGCAAATCATTCCGGTACTTTCTACTCCACGAATTGTTACTTTTTTTATTTTAAATCCGCCGGGAAGAGAGGATCCAATCGGCGCGAATGGAACCGTCTGCCCAACGGCAACATTAGGTGCGCCGCACACTACCTCAACAGATGTAGAACCGTCAGAAATGGTTACCAAAAATAATGTATCAGCATTTGGATGTTTTCGTACCGATTCTACTTTGCCTATTATTACGCCGTTTAATTCATCAAAAGTGGATGATACTTCCGCTTCCAGTCCGAGCATCGTCAACATTTCGGATAGAGCTTGAGGCGATTCCTTCACGTCAACAAAGTCTTTGAGCCATGCAAACGAAACTCGCATCAGAACTGCTCCAAAAAGCGGGCGTCGCCCTGATAAAACAAGCGAATGTCATCAATGCCGTACTTCAGCATTGCAATCCGCTCGACGCCCATCCCAAAGGCAAAACCGTGCCAAATTTTCGGATCGTATCCAACGTTTTTAAATACTTCCGGATCTACCATTCCACATCCCAAAATTTCCAGCCATTCTCCTCGAGATTCACTCCAAATATCCACTTCTGCACTTGGCTCTGTAAACGGGAAGAAGCTGGGGCGGAACCTCATTTTTACATCAGACCCAAAACACCTATTTACAAATAATTCCAGCGTTCCTTTCAAATCGGGGAATGAAACATTTTTATCCACGAACAATCCTTCGACCTGATGAAATAAGCAATAGCTCTTAAAACTGATCGCTTCATTCCGATATACGCGCCCCGGAACAATAAACCGCAGCGGCGGCTCTTCATCTTCCATCAGGTGGATTTGCACGTTGGATGTGTGAGTTCGCAGCACCGTATTATCATCCACAAAAAAGGTGTCCTGCATATCTCTTGCTGGATGATGCTTTGGGATATTTAACGCCTGGAAATTGTGATAATCATCATCAATCTCAGGACCGTATGCCACCGAAAACCCTATGGACATAAAGATATCCTTTATGTCTTTCAGGGTCTGATGCAGCGGATGAAGAGATCCTGCCGGAAGGTGCAGTCCGGGAAGTGAAACATCTACATGCTCATTTTCCCCAGACTTTCCATCAGATTTGCTTTTCCCTGCCTTTTCTTCGAATGCAGAAAATAAATCTTCTCTGAGATCATTCAGAAGTTGCCCTAGCTGTGGGCGGTCAGAAGGCTTCGCATCCTTAAGATTATGAAATAGGGACGCAATTTCCCCTTTTCGCCCAAAATAGCGAACGCGGAAAGATTCTTGTTTTTGAGGGTCGGCCGGAAGGTTCTCGATATCTGCCAGAAAAGACTTTCTGACGGACTCAATGGACCGCTTCAAATCCATTTAGCTCTGGACAGTTTTTACCAGTTCAGCGAATGTGTCAGGATTTCTGACAGCCATATCGGCCAGAACTTTTCTATCCAGTTCGATACCTTTGTCTTTCAGTCCGGCGATGAATGCGGAATACGAAATTCCATTCAATCGAGCTGCTGCATTTATTCGTGTAATCCACAGGCGTCGGAACATGCGCTTTCTTTGACGGCGATCACGGTAGGCATACGTGCCAGCCCTAACCACAGCGTCTTTGGCCGCTTTGTACGTGCGGCTCCGGGCACCATAGTAGCCCTTGGCCTGCTTTATGATTTTTCTGTGCCGGCGATGTCTAGGCACAGATGAGTTTGCTCTTGGCATTTTTTATCTCCTGTTTAACTTCCTATCATACGTTTTACCCGTTTTTCCGTCGATTTTGAAACAAGTCCTGCTTTACGCATTTTTCGTTTCGCACTATTCGATCGGCGAATAAGCATATGACTATGGTTTGCTTTATTTCTCTTTATTTTGCCGGTTCCGGTTTTTTTAAACCGTTTTGTGGCACCACTTCGAGTTTTTTGTTTAGGCATTCTATTCTCCTATTTTTGGGACAGCACAACATTCATGCGCCGGCCTTCTAAATCTGTTTGTTTCTCAATTTCTGAAATATCTTCCAGCATTTCTACAATCCGCTCTAAAACATCCATACCGAGATCTACGCGGGATAACTCCCTGCCTCGGAACATAATTGTGACCTTTAATTTATTACCTTCCAGTAGAAACTTCCTTCCTTGATTTACTTTTGTCATTAAGTCGTTTTCTCCGATGCTGGGACGCACTCTAATCTCTTTAATCTTAATAACATGTTGTTTCTTTTTACTTTGGTGCGCTTTTTTCTTTTGCTCATATTTAATTTTTCCAAAATTCAATAATTTGCATACCGGTGGTTTTGAATTACCTCCAACTTCTACCAAATCAAGGTTTACATCCTCTGCCCTGGCGATGGCATCTTCTATGGCAACAATCCCTAATTGTTCTCCTGTCTCACTGATCAGCCTAACCTCTTTAGCCTGGATCGCCTCATTAATACGAGCTTCTTTCTGTTTAGCGATATTATTCGCTCCTTTCGGTGATTTCGTTTTTTAAATCTTCTATTAATGTATTGACCTCGACAGACCCTTTATCTCCCATAAGCCGTCGCCTGAGAGATACGGTTTCTGATTGGGCTTCTTTTTCTCCCACAATCAGCATAACATTAATTTTCTTTAGTTCTGCCTGCCGAATTTTAGATCCAATTTTATCCGCTTTGTCATCCAACGTTACCCTAAATCCTTCTGCTTTGAATTTTTTTAATAATCCTTCTGCATATGAATTTGACTTTTCGGAAATTGGAAGAATGGCCATTTGGACCGGTGCAAGCCACAACGGGAAATCGCCTTTATAATGTTCAATCAAAAATCCGATAAACCTTTCGTGTGTACTTAAAGGCGCTCGGTGGATGCACAACGGCGTTTGGTCTTTTCCGGCAGTATCTTTATAACTAAGTCCAAATCGTTCCGGAATAGCGAAATCAACTTGGTTCGTTGCCAAGGTAAATTCTTTCCCAATTGCGCTCCAAACCTGTACATCTATTTTGGGGCCATAAAATGCCGCTTCTCCCGGAACGTCTTTAAAATGAATACCTCCGTCTGTAAGCGCTTCTTTTACCAATTTTTCGGTTTTCTTCCATAAAGCAGGTTCATTGACATACTTTTTCCCCAAACCTTCTTCATTGTGGAGGCTTAACCTCATTTCATATTTTTCTATTCCGAAGATTTTAAAATATGTGAGGTACAAATTACATACGGCCAAAAACTCATCTTTAAATTGGTCTTCTGTACAATAAATGTGCGCATCATTCATTTGCATACTTCTAACTCGCATCAACCCAAATAATTGCCCGGATTTTTCATAGCGATAACAGGTTCCGTATTCTGAAAACCGAATAGGCAAATCCTTATAGCTTCGCGGTTCGGATGCATACACCTTATGATGGTGAGGACAGTTCATCGGTTTCACATAATATTCAATTCCATCCACATCCATCGCGGGATACATGCTATCTTTGTAATGTTCCAAATGGCCGGATTTTTCGTAGAGAATTCCTTTTGTCAAATGCGGTGTCCGGATTCTCTCATATCCGGCAGAAGTTTCTACTTCTTTCGCCAGAGTTTCAAGTGCGTCAATCAAAACTGTTCCATTGGGTAGCCACAACGGAAGTCCGGGGCCGATTTCATCGTCAAAAGAAAAGAGCTTCAGTTCTTTTCCGATCTTCCGATGATCGCGTTCTTTGGCTTCTTCCAGAAATTCCAAATATGCATCCAATTCTTTTTTTGAGCTGAAGGCAGTCCCGTAAATCCTTTGTAGCATCTTATTCTTTTCATCGCCACGCCAATAAGCGCCGGAAGTATCCAAAAGCTTAAAATGCTTAATACTGCCGGTCGTCGGCGCATGCGGTCCGCGGCATAAATCTATGAAATCACCCTGAGTATAAATGGATGTCACTTCATCATCGGCGATTTCATCCAAAATTTCCAGCTTATACGGCTCATTCATGTCAGAAAACATTTTTTGAGCTTTTTTCTTATCAATTACTTCCCGAATAACTTCATGATTTTCTTTTGCAATTTCCCGCATCTTGTCTTCGATTTTCGGCAATTCTTCTTCCGAAAACGGTTCGTCAAAATCTATGTCGTAGTAAAATCGGTTTTCAATCGCAGGGCCGATAGTCAACTTCGCATTCGGATAATATACCTTAACTGCCTGCGCCAATAGATGCGCCGCACTGTGAAGCAAGATTTGATGCCCTGTTTCGGTTTCACCGGTGTGAACGGCAAAATCAGCGTCCTCTTCAATCGGGATTGATAGATCAAATAATGCACCATTCACTTCGGCGACAACAGCTGCTTTGGCCAAACCCGGGCCAATGGCTTCGCAGACCTGCATTCCTGTCGTTCCGGACGTAAAGGTTCTGGTAGATTTATCGGGCAATGTGATGGTGATGTCACTCATGGAAAAACGATTTGGATGGGTGGTTACAAAACAGCGTCAAAATAGATGAACGGACGTAAGTGCGTTCACTGAGAACAATACATGCAGTAATATGGTAATAATATTTCCATCTTCAATTTCGCGTGGGCGATACTGGACTTGAACCAGTGACCTCTTGCATGTCAAGCAAGCACTCTAACCAGCTGAGCTAATCGCCCCATTCGATTCATTTCGACCGAAATGGGATTTGATGTCGAAAAAAGCGGTGGAATTTAAAGTAAGTGATGAAATCTGCGTAACTGAATTTTAAAATAATGTAGGTTAATTTTCGATGGAAAAAGTTCCATTATATGCGACTTGGTCCGATAAAATATCTACCGCTTTCTGCACAACAAGATCATAATTCAAAGATTCCCGGATTCTGGATTCAGTTCCGTCGAACAAGGATGCGAATTCCAAAAAGAGTCCTCTTTCCAACTCAATCAATTCATTATTAAAAAGTGCATGTTCAGATTCTATAATCACTTCTTCCGCTTTGGACATGGCAAGATGCAATTTCTTATTGTCGTCCGTGTATTTCTCGAGTTTTTCCCACGCTTCTCGAAATTGGCCTTCACCCGGTAATGCTACATCCACCTCTTGCTCATCCAGAAAAGAGTTAAATTCGCCGAGTAAATCTTTATCCTTTTTTACGTGTTCAAATGATTTGTAAAGATGTTTATGCTTCTGCGCATATGAAAAGAATAATCCTTTCCGCCAGCATTCGAGCGTCAATGGAGGAAGATCTTCCTCATCCACCACATGATCTGGGCGAATGCCTCCTCCGCCTTTTACAGTCCGGCCTCCTTTTGTCGAAAAAATGCTGTCTTCTTCCGCACGCTGAATTACAATATCTTCATCCACATAATCCGGTTTTTGTATGAGTCGGCCGCTTGGGATATAATATTTTGCAGTAGTGATTTTGAGGGATTTTGTAGGATCAAGTGAATAAACCGACTGTACCAATCCTTTGCCGAACGACCTTTGTCCAATAACAATTCCTCTGTCCAGATCCTGAAATGCGCCGGCCACAATTTCACTTGCTGAAGCGCTTCCTTCATTAATCAATATGGCTACTTTCACGTTTCCGGATACCGTAATCGGACGGCGGGAATGGTATGTTTTATTTGACTCTTTTGTTCTGCCTTTTGTCGTGAGCAGTAATTCACCTTTCGGTATAAATAAATCTAAGATATCAATAGAAGCAGCAAGCAGACCTCCCGGATTATCTCTCAGATCTAAAATGATTTCAGAAGCATTTTCTTTTTCAAGTGTTCGCATTGCTTTTTGAATTTCGACCGCCGCATTTTTCGAAAAACGCGTCAATCTTATATATCCTGTAGTTGCATTTACCATTCCCGCGAATGTGACGTCCTTTACATGTATATCCTCACGGGTAAGGTCGAATTCAAGGGAAGCATCGGTACCGTAGCGCTCAATTGTCAAGGTGACAACAGTTCCTTTAATACCGCGAATCAATTTTGCCGCTTCGTCAAGAGAAAGATCCTTCGCGATATTTTCATCAATTTTGGTAATGATATCTCCGCTGATGATGCCGGCTCTTTTCGCAGGTGTTTCGTCCATAGGCGCAATAACGGTCAGTTCCTTATTCCTTCGGCTCAATTGAATACCAACGCCGCCGTACTGCCCTCTGGAAAGCAATTCTATTCCGTCGCGTTCGCTTTCTTCAAGATACACCGTATAGGGATCCAGCTCTGACATGAGATTTCGAAGGGTGGTGCTCGTGTAAACATCGGTATCAAGCTGATCCACATAATTGGTAATCAGGTATTTATACGCCTCATTAATCAGCCGTTGAGATTTTGCAATTTTCCGATAAAGATCTGAGCTCGTAAATGCAACTGAGAAAATCGCAATAATCGCAATGCTTCCCGCCAGAATTCTAAATGATTTATTGAATTTCATATGCACAGCTAAGCTACAATATTTCTCCTGTTTATTTCCTCTATAATTTTTTGATGAATTGCTTCGGTTGATTCGTATCCGTTCATCACTACGATTCTATTCGGTGCTTTTTCCGCAAGTGACATATACACTTCCCTGACCCTACTTTGAAGGTCCATTCCTCCTTCTTCTATTCTATCCGATTCAGTTTGTTTTCTCCGAGCCGCTTCTTCGGGTAAAATATCCACAAAAAAGGTGATATTAGGCAGCAGCTTGTCCGTGGTGAATTGATTCAATTCATGCAGCCAGGCAATATCAATTCCCCTGCCGCCTCCCTGATAAGCCACTGTAGAATCAATATATCTATCTGCAATCACAATTTTTCCTGCTTCCAAATTAGGGATGATGATTTCATCTGTCAGTTGTGCCCTGCTGGCTGTCATGAGTAACGCTTCTGTCCTGTGCGTCAATTCTCTTCGATCAGTACTCAGCAATACTTGGCGAATTTCTTCCGAAATGCGTGTACCACCCGGCTCTCGAACCAGAATTGTACTTGTACCTTTGTCATTCAAATAATCCAATAGAAGTTTTGCTTGAGTACTTTTTCCACACCCATCAATTCCCTCGAATGTGATGAACGAACCCTTAGGCGAAATAGACATTTTTGTCATCTTTCCCAATCATCAAAGTAAATTCACCTTTTGGTTTATTCTGGCTGAAATGCGACTTTAGATCCGATACGGTCCCTCGAATTACTTCTTCGTGCATTTTTGTCATCTCTCTCGCAGCAACTGCCGGCCGATCACCAATAATATCTTCAATATCGTTTAAAGTTCTACTCATTCTGTGCGGGCTTTCAAAAAAGATCAGTGTTCCCTGAAAATCGATTAAATTTTTCAAACGCGCTTTCCTTCCCTTTTTTGAAGGCAAAAATCCCTCAAATAAGAATCGGTCAGTCGGCAATCCGGATACAACCAATCCCGCGATAGCCGCAGATGGACCCGGAATGGTTTCGATAGGATGATTTTCATCAATGGCCGCTCGGATTAATCTATAAGCTGGATCACTAATTCCTGGTGTACCGGCATCCGTAACAAGTGCGACGGATTTCCCATCTGAAAGCATACTCAATATCTTTGGAATGCGAGTGAATTTATTGTGCTCATAATAACTCACGGTCGGAACAGAAATAGAATAATGATTCAATAATTTTCGAGTATGCCGGGTATCTTCTGCGGCGACAATGGATACGGAATTTAAAATTTCAACAGCTCTGTACGTAATGTCTCCCAGATTCCCGATTGGCGTTGCGACGATATATAAAATTCCTGTTGAAGCAGTCCGGGTCACAAAACTTCCATTGCCCGGGAAACCATCTCAATCCCCTGATCAATTTCATCGGGTGTAATATTTAAATGAGGTCTGAATCGAATCGATCTTTCACCGGAACCAAGCACGATGGCGCCTTCATTTTGAATCAGTCCGGTCAGCCTGTCTCTGTCTTCGGATGTGTTGCAATCGAAAGCGCAAAACAATCCTCTGCCTCTTGCGCCTGACATTTTTCCGGAATGAGACGATTCTAAATTTTCAAGACTTTGCAGTAGATGATCACCCAATTCCCGCGCATGCTGAACAAGGTTCTCATTTTCAATAATTTCAAGATAGAGTTTAAAACGTACCATATCGGTCAAATTTCCACCCCATGTAGAATTCAGCCTGCTGGACTCATTAAACACGTGTCCATCAATTTCATCAAGCCGATTGCCTGCGAATATTCCGCAGACTTGAGTCTTTTTTCCGAAACTGATTACATCAGGTTTTGCATCCTCGCCAAAATGCTGGTGGCACCACATTTCACCCGTGATTCCAATTCCGGTCTGTATTTCATCATAAATGAGGAGGAAATCATTTTCATCGGCCAATGTTCTGAGTGCTTTAAAAAATTCCGGACGATAATGATTGTCTCCGCCCTCACCTTGAATTGGCTCGATTATCAAACAGGCTACTTCATCAGCAGATTCGGCCAGTACCGATTTGATTTCGGCAAGAGCTTTTGCTTCCTTTGCTTTTACGGCAGAACCCGACTCATCAGATAGTGGAAAATCAATATAAGGATTTGAAATCCGAGGCCAGTCAAATTTTGGGAAATAATTGGTTTTCCGCATATCGTGGGAATCGGTAAGACTGAGCGTGTAGCCAGACCTTCCATGAAAACATTGTTTAAAGTGAATGACTTTGGATCCGTCAACGGATTTCCCGTTGGCCCGATTAAGCTTTGACTTCCAGTCAAATGCGGTTTTTAGAGCATTCTCAACTCCGAGTGCACCGCCTTCCACATAAAAAGCGTATGGAAGATAATCTGTCTGCGCAACACGAGCCATCGTGGTAACAAAATCAGCCATTTGGGTTGAGTAAATATCCGAATTTGTCGGCTTATTCATTGCCGCCGCAGCGAGGTCTTCTTTATGGTCCATCACATAAGGATGATTGTATCCGACTGACATAGACGCAAACATAGAAAAAAGGTCCAAATATTCCTTTCCGTCCCGCGCATCTACCACCCACGAGCCATGGCTTTTTTCAATATCAATTACCGGATCCATTCCATCGGCGAGCATATGCCGTCCAATTGCTTCATGCACTTGCGCTGGTATTGTCTTTTCCATATTATTCCTTTATATCAAATTTGATACCTTGAGCCAGCGGCAAATCGCTACCCCAGTTGATGGTATTGGTTTGGCGCCTCATATATTGTTTCCATGAATCTGAGCCTGACTCCCGCCCGCCGCCTGTTTCTTTTTCGCCTCCAAATGCCCCGCCGATTTCAGCGCCGGACGTACCGATATTAATATTTGCGATTCCACAATCTGATCCGGCAGAGGATAAAAAAGTTTCCATATTCTGCATGCGGCTTGTAAACAATGAAGACGATAAACCTTGTGGAACACTGTTGTGGATATCAACTGCTTCCTGCATTGATGAATATGAAATAATGTACAAAATCGGGGCGAATGTTTCGTGATGCACAATATCCCAGTCGCCCTCTGCCTTAACAATCGTTGGCTCAACAAAATATCCATCGCCTTCAAGGGAATTTCCTCCATACACAATTTCACCGCCCAATGCATTAATTCTATCGAGCGTTGCATTATAGTCGGCAACCGCAGATTCATTTACCAAAGGGCCCATGAGAGTAGCTTCGTCGGTCGGGTTGCCAATTTTTACTTGCGCATAAACGTGCACTAATCTTTCCAAAAGGATGTCAAATTGAGATTCGTGAACAATAACCCGCCGCGTCGAAGTACATCTCTGCCCTGCAGTTCCAACCGCGCCGAACACAACCGCAGGAACGACCATATCCATATCTGCAGATTCATCCACAATAATTGCATTATTTCCACCAAGCTCAAGGATGGTATTTCCAAAACGCTTCGCCACGGATTCGCTGACGTGCCTTCCCATATTTGTCGAACCAGTAAAAGATACCAATGGTATCCTCGGATCGTGCAGCAATTTTTCACCGACAACCGAGCCTTTTCCAATCAGCAGATTGAAAATGCCATTATATCCATTTTTTGCGAGCACCTCATTGCAAATATGCTGCACAGCAATTGCACAAAGCGGCGTCGATGATGAAGGCTTCCAGATAACGGTATCGCCTGCAATTGCAGCAATAAAGGCATTCCATGCCCAAACTGCTACCGGAAAATTGAATGCGGAAATGACTACTACGGGACCCATTGGATGCCATTGCTCATACATACGGTGGTCCGGTCGTTCTGAATGCATGGTTTTTCCGTACAGCATTCTCGATTGACCAACGGCAAAATCAGCGATATCTATCATTTCCTGGACTTCCCCGTCGCCTTCTTGTTTGATTTTCCCCATTTCCATGGAAACAAGGGTTCCAAGCGCATCTTTTTTCTTTCGAAGTGCGTCGCCCATTTCCCGAACCAATTGTCCGCGTATGGGAGCGGGAACGGTTCGCCATTCTTTAAACGCTTCAACAGAGTCAGAAATGACTGCTTCGACATCCTGCTCTGTCGCTTGCAGGATTGATCCAAGCAATTCGCCTGTGGCGGGATTGTATGAATTCAGTGTGTCATTTTGGTCAGAATCTGACCATGTTCCGGATCCGTAACAGGTTCCGGAATTTATTTTCTGTATTCCGAGTTCTTTTAAAATATCCATAATGAATTGAAATTATCTGACATAGAAATGAGCCATAAATTTAATGAGGAAAGTTGAATAAATGCATACTGAAACCACACATTATTTTTTCATTTTAAACAGACATCCAATTATTAATTCCAAAAATAATTAGCGTACAAATGTTGGTATTTTTCATAAAAAGAATTCCCCTCGTTTTCAATAAGGATGGGGAACGTTATTTAGACAATCGGACAAGCCCAGGAATGGCCGTTTTCTGATTCGAATTCCGGAATAGATACTGAACATGATTCCTCAGAAAAGTCACATCGTGGATGAAATCGGCATCCTGTTGGATATTCTGCAGGCAAAGGAACTGTACCAGAAATGGCGTTAAAGCGACCATCTGATTTTTCGAGAGACGAAACTCGAATAAGTGCTTCTGTATAAGGATGTTTTGGCTGATTAAAAATCGTAGAAGCGGAAGCCGATTCAACAATTTTTCCGGCATACATCACCAAAATTCGATCTGCAAATTCTCGGATCAGAATTAAGTCATGCGTAATAAATAAAATTGCAAGTTTTCTGGTTTTGTTCAAGTTTCGGAGTAGTTCCAAGATTTGACGCTGAATGGTTACATCCAAGGCTGTGGTCGGCTCATCAGCGATGAGCAAATCAGGTTTCTGCGCCAATGCCATTGCAATGAGTACCCGCTGCTGCATTCCTCCGGAAAATTCATGCGGATATTGTTCATATCGTTTTTCCGGTTCGTCAATCCCTACTTGTTCCAAAAGAGAAATAACTTCTTCCTTCTTCCTTTTTCCTTTTGATTTATTCCTTCTTCAATCTGTTTCCCTATTTTCATTACCGGATTCAAACTGGTAAGCGGGTCTTGAAATATCATGGCTGTTCTGCGAGGTATAACCGGCGCATCGAGATTGATATGTGCTTGTTTTGGGGATAATCCTGCTACTGCAAGTGCTAGCTGAGATTTCCCGCAGCCTGATTCTCCCACTAATCCAAGGATTTCTCCCGGCGCAATAGAAAAAGAAACCCGATCCACAACCGGAACCGGGTTTCCATCAATCTTAAATTGAATTGATAAATTGTTTATGTTTAAAACTGCAGCAGTCGCAGAGGTGCCCATAATTATTAAACGGCATCTTCATTCAATGGTGGTTTCCGATTCGTAAATGCATCGTACCCTAAAATAATTATCATTATTGCCAATACCCACAATGAGGCATTGAAATAATCTCCACTGGAATATTTTATCAAATCTACAAATCTGCCAATAAGAAGTGAAATGCGACCCATGACGGCAAAACCAAAAGAGGCGCCAAAGCTAATCATGAGGAAATAAATCCCAATTTTAGATAGCTTTCCCAATGTTCCTTTGTGTTCTTTTGAAAAATAGAAATAAAGAAGCCCCGTTATTGTACCGACTAAAATCACAATACTGTTAAAAATCGATGGAGAGGTTAAACTGAAAAATGGCAGTGTAGGATCAGAAAAACTTGCTGCGGTTCCTTTGATTTGTCCAATCACATTTGAATTCAGATAACCGTATGCGCGCAATCCTGCAGCCATTCCAACCGTGTATGCAATTCCCCATCTAGCAAACCAATTAATTTTGGGGATAAGACTTAAGAGCATCATAACACCTAGGGCAAATGGAATGAGATAGATCAAATGCATTTCATGCCCTTTATCAATTCCGCCTTCCGGAAAGACTGAAGTCGAAAAGAAGCTTAAACCATTGTACAACTTATACCATAGTGAATCTGCGCTGAATTCTGTTGTAGGCCAAAGACGCCCAAATAAATTCGGCTGAATCTGTGTCCAAAAAAAGATAGCCGTCCAGTACCCCGCTGAAACACCCACAAATAAATGCTCAGCAATTTTATAAAAAGGATTGTCCTTATATAAATAAGAGAAGATTCCCAATGTTAGGAAAACCGCAATCCATCCGCCAAGTATGGCTGTGCTACTCATAATATTCTCTCCTTAATATTTTCTAGAACGCTTACGCTCAATGAAATAAGCTGCATTCCCTAAAAAGATGAATAAAACTATAACAAGATGCGCAACGGATTGTGCATCCATACCGCTTGTTGCAGATCCTTTTTGACCTATTAATGCCTCATATTCCGCCGCTCCGGGCATGCCGGCCAGCACACCTTTCATTTGCCCCGCTTGCACATACGGCATTACCTCATTCACTTGAATTGAAGTCACGCCGGAACTCATCGGAACGCCGGTTGGATCGGCGGCATATTGCACCCATTCAATCGTTCCCGGAAATCCTGCGGAGGATGAAAATAAGAATGCGAAATCACTGAAATTTGTTATCCCGTCCATTAAGGGGATTTCATCAATCTTAGTTTGATAGACATCTACCGTATAGAGTTTTCGGATATTGCTCACGATTCCCTTAACGACTGCTTCATTCCCCGGGCGAAATCCTAGGAAGACATAATCTACTCCATATACTTTACCAAATTCTTCCTTAGCAACCTGCTTTAAGGCATCTTGCGCCATAAACTGTCCATCCGGCCACAGACAGGTTACGAACACCTTATGATCATTTCTGAATAAATGTCTCAAGATGCTGATTGTCATGGGATGATTTTCTGGTTTGGTACTGGGACTATATTCAACGGAAACCAAAACATTTGAATTTGGAGGCAAATCCTCGATAGCATCGTACACCACTTGCGTCGTTTCTGTTGGCCTAATTGGCATCCCAATCGGATTGATAATTGGAATTATCACAACAAGGGCAAGGATTATAAAAATCCAACGCCGATCGACTTGCCCAATTTTTAAAATAAAATTTTCAATTGTTCTCATATTTATTCTCCAATGTAGGATTTTTCAATCCCGAGGATATATCGAATTGAAGTGGCGAAAATTCCCAACCCAATGCCTATCATAATTGCTCGGGCACCGGCAACATTCGGATAATAATAAATCCATTCCTGGATGATTGGAAGATAGAAAATGCTCGGTTGATCCAAAGGCCATCCTGTCATTATCCCGGCGATGGTTACTGCTGCTATTCCAACACCAACAACGCCAAAGGTAATCATTTTGTCTTTCTTCCAGGAATTCACGCCAATTCCCAAAGCCAACACGATAATATACATGATGAACCAAGAGGAAATGACACTACCGATGGGAACACGCCCGACCATAATGATGATTCCTGAAACCAGCAATAGTGATGCTTCGAAATTTCGAATGCGGAAGGCACGGTAAGAAGCAGACGCTACAAAAAATGCCAATAAAGAAAACATGGTGGCGGACAAAGGCGTAAACATAAAATCGAACATCCATTTAAAAAGTGTTCCTTCAGTAGTTACATGAGCACCCCAAACAGCAACAGAATCATCTACACCTTTAATGAAAAATCCAGCTGTGATTGCAAACAGAAACCCAAAAATAGCGACAACACTGTACGGCCATCCTTTTTTTCTACGCGCGATTTTTTGCAGCTGCAGTTTCATCAGATTCATCGCGCCAAGAATAATGGCAAAACTTGCTAAAATATCATACCATTGCGTAGCATCATCATTGACAAACGCTTCAATAGATGGTTCCTCTATAAACCATCCAAATAGCGTTAAGGCGCCAATCAAGGCGACAATGAGAATAGGTATTTGTCTTTTCCAAATCATACCGCTCTCCTACTGAACCGTTAAAAGTTTAACCACATCAAAACCAATGCCCCACGATTCATACAAGAATCGTAAAACCGTCGCAGCGACAATCACAGTAATGACTCCGGCCTTAACCATATCCTGCCCTCTCACACCGCCAATCAGTTCCGGTTTTTGCGAAAGGTATGCGCTAGCGGCAAAAAATTCTTCACCTATGAGCGTATAGTCACAGGCCGTTACAAAGAAAGGAATCTGCGCTTGCGATGCCGTTCCGGCAATTTGAATGGCGCCAATTGAATTTCCTGTCTCCGCCAGAATGAGTGATTCTGCGTAAAATTTTCCCATATACAAACAGGCTGCCGGTTTTTCGCGAACCATAATTCCGTTTACACCTGCGGCATAGGCAAACTGGTCATCGGTTAAATAATGCACCATATCTTCATGAAACATATCGATACGACCTTCCACCATGTAAGATTCTCTGCAAGCTTCCCGAGCGGCTTTCATAACAATGGATCTTGATACGGGAACATTGAGAGTTGTTTCATATCTGGCGGTCATTTTTGATACATGCCCTAAAACGATCACGCCTGCGACTGTTTCCACCTGATCCATATCCATAATTCCCGGAACGTATAAAACAGGCTTTCCCATTTCTGTAGATCTACCAACTGCTTCCTCTACAGCTTTCAATCCGGGAATGGGGCGCAAATAAAATTCTTCCCCGCGTTCTGCCATGCGGATATTGTATAACAATGTTCCGCCTATTACTGTTATAGCGATAAACATAATAATGCGATCTGCATTAAACAGAGGATGGCCGGCCAACCAGTATATCAAGAATGCAAGCGTGAAACCTCCGGTAATCACCCAAAATTGTTTATCCTTCACTCACTGCTCCTTCCATTTCGGAATCTGCTTTATCCAAACGTTCAATTTCTGATAAAAGAAATTCTACCGTTTCCGGTTCTTCAAAAAGTTCTGCGGCGCGATAATAACCGTCCGCTTTAATAAATGAATTTACAATAGGGCCAAAGAATACCATAGCATGACTGCCAAGCAAAGCCAATGGTTTGGTCATTTCAAGAAAAAATATAGCCGGTGTTACAAATCCAGAACTCTGGATTCGCTTAGCCAATCGGGTTATAAAATCCCTATCGGTATTGGATAAGAACTTTGGATAAAGATCGGGATTAGGAGTCATCGGATTGGGATTGGGAGTTTGGATTTTTCAGGCTGCCATTTAATAAAATCATATTTCTTTTCCATTTTCCAATTCAGTCCGTCTCAACCATTTCCAAATTCGCCCGTGGAATTTCAACATTTTCTCCATCAATTTCAATAATGGCAACCCGCACCATTGTTTCCGATTCCATTTTTCTTAATTCTGATGGAAGGTCTTTTACTTTTCCCATTCTGCCAAAATAGGGAGCCCGAATAACCCGAACCAGACTGCCGGCCTGAATTCCTTCAGAAGCATTGGCATCTTTGTGGTCACCTTTCAATTGATCTTCTGAAAGAGGAACAACAATTTCCGGTCGAATAACCCCGGCGCGAATTTGAGTTGCGCCATTTACGGAAGCGAATTTACCATGATGTTCTTTTAATAAATCAAAAGTTTGCGATCCCATACGGATTTTTCCATATCCTTCAGTTACGATTAGCGATGTGATCAAATCTTCGGAACCGGTAATGGCCACACCAAGGGTATAGCCAAGAATATCTTCCAAATCGAAATAATTAAATCCGCCGACAACAATGCCTGCTACTTTCAATTGGATTGCTTTTTTATAGGCTTTCAAGCTGATAAAAGATCCTCCGACTACAATTTTGCCTTCCAATTCCGAAGATAACATTTCTTCCGTAATTTCATCCTCGCGACTGTCGGTTACCACCTCAAGACTACCTCTGCTTTCACCGCCGATTCCAAAAATTCCCTGAATAAATACACCTTCCGATTCGATGATAACGCCTTCTTCTGGAATGACTTCTTTGATGGTTCCGCTCATGTAGGCATCCACTTCAACGGGAATAGGCGCTTCGCGAATCACGACCTGCCCTGTCGTTTCTGATATCACTTCAATCGTTCCATCTACCGGAGCGATTACGTTGGATTTAAATAATCCGAATAAACCTTTCGTTTCGGCTATCATTTCATTTTTGTTTACCGCTGTTCCCTCTGTTACGATCATCGCTTCTTTGACATCATCTGCATCTATATTCAGCTGATTTGCTACATTCACCATTTGGACATTTCCGGGCAAATCGGTTTTTGCCACAATATCATCTGGAGTAATATCTGTTCCCTGTTCAACCGTTACGGTTCCTTTTAAGGGCAAACGTCTTTCTTTATTAATTTTTGTTTCGTGTAAAACTTTGAGTCCGGGTGTATATGCGTGGGCCATAATGTTTCCTTAACCTAATCCATCCAATGAGGGATATTCGTTTACAGCTTCAGACCATTTTTTAAGATCAGCAATCCGTTGATTTGGATCAGAGGAAATTTCGAGTGGGCGCCCACGGCCATCTAAAACAATGCCGACTACACCGCCGAAAATGGCAGTTTCGATGGGCTCATTTTTACCGGCACCAATATCCATGCCTTTCCCAGGAGTCAATTTAGCATTTACTTTTTCATACGGAACTTCAATTCTGACTATGTCCCCGAATTTGATTTCATGGGTTTGGCTTTCCCCGTTCGACAAGGTTAATTCGGCATGTAAAAGGGTAGCGCCTGGTTTTGACAGTCCAACGGGTGCAATGCATGTTCCAAGGCGAATGAGGCAATCTTTTTCAAAAACTTCAATGGCAGCAGTGCGAGCATCCTGCGCTAATGCTTCCTTTTCGATATTTGCCATCACCCCCAACTGCGGCATCATGAAAATAGAATCCACAGCCAATTGCGTAATGCCTTCCGGCAGAAATGCATCAATCAGCATGCGAGCGGATTGTTCTCGGCGCGGCGCGTGTGATAAAACGCCGCCGGATCCGACCAGCAAATCAAGTTCCATCATATCTACCAAGGATTCCCCGGAATCCGTTTGCTCAAATGCGTCGGAAATTGTTCGTTCTTTTTGAACACCTTTTAAGTTGACCGCAAACGCTTTATGCTGAATAAAAGAGAGGCGCAACGCTTCCCTCGCTATGGCCTGCTCTATAACCAATTCCTCTAAACTTTGCGGAACGGTTGTCGGACGAATCATTTTATTCCCGATTCGGTTCGTCAATTCTTTTTCATCAATGTCAAATGGAACCCAGCGTAAAACATTTGATAATCCAGATTCTGCCAGCACATTGCAAATGGAATAGCTCATCCCCAGATTTGCACTGACCGTTCGGTTAAATTGTTTTTGGAAGACGGAAAAAATATCGGTTGTAGCACCGCCAATATCTACGCCAACAACAGATATATTCTCTTTTTGGGCTACCATTTCAATAAGAGCACCCACAGCGCCGGGCGTCGGCATAATCGGGGCATCGGTCCATTCCATCAATTTTTTATACCCGGGAGCCTGCTGCATGACGTGTTCCATAAATAAATCGTGAATCTTATCCCGAGACGGTTTCAGGTTTTCCCGTTCCAACACAGGACGAATATTTTCTGTTAAATCAAGATCGGTGATTTTGCCAAGGGTTTCTTCAATTTTATCAGAGGCGTTTTTATTTCCAGCGTAAATAACCGGCAATTTATAGTTTGTTCCCAATCGTGGTTTTGGGTTGGCTGCAGCGAGAATTTCGGCCAATTCGACAACGTGCTTCGTTGTACCGCCGTCAATCCCTCCGGAAAGCAATATCATGTCGGGGCGAAGCTGACGAATTCTGGTAATTTTTTCGTGGGGTTTACGTCCATCGTTTGACGCCAAAACATCCATCACAATGGATCCCGCACCCAATGCAGCGCGTTCTGCGGATTCTCCCGTCATTCCCTTTACCACTCCCGCTACCATCATTTGCAGTCCGCCACCGGCTGAACTGGTAGAAATATAAATATCCACTCCTTCATCACCGGATCGCGGCGTAATAATATTATCACCTTCCAATAACTTCCTGCCTGCAAGTTCTTCCACTTCCATCACGGCATTCAAGACACCCTTGGTAACATCCTCAAAAGGTGCTTCTACCGTGGTTGGCGCTTCTCCACGTACGCTCAGCCGAAACTCTCCATCAATCTTTTCAATGAGAATCGCCTTGGTCGTTGTGCTCCCGCAGTCTGTAGCTAATATGCTTCTTAATTCCATCTCAATTACCGAATCCAAAGATAGGCATAGGATAGGGGCGCTGCAAATATCATTGAATCAAACCTATCCAGCACCCCTCCGTGCCCCATTAAAAATGTACCGCTGTCTTTTACGCCAGCCTGACGTTTCATCCAAGATTCCATAAAATCGCCTATTTGGCCAATAAATCCGGCAATAAGCGACAGCACTGCAACATCGGTCCATGATAAATCCAATGCGCCGATATTCGCAGTTTTAAAAATGATGTACACTCCGAAGGATGCGCACAGTCCTCCAAGCGATCCTTGTACCGATTTTTTCGGGCTTGCCCACGGAATGATCTTTGTTTTTCCCCAAAGCATTCCTGTCCCCATTGCAGCCGAATCGCAGAGCCAAACTGCCAAAAGAATGGCTGCGGTAAACATCGTTCCATCCACAGTGTCCACCTGCCGTAAAAGAATGAGTGTTCCTAGCGTAACCGGAAGGTATAAAATGCCAAACAACACTAAGGAAATATTCTCTAAAAAATTATCCCGCTTCCGAAACAATTCCGAAAACATCGTTAAAAATGTAAATACAATTATGGATCCTATCAATTCTGGCGAGGTGATTTCGAGATTAAAATAATAAAATATCAGGACAAGGATGCCGCCGCCAATGCCTAACATTTTTGATGGTGTGTAACCTTTGCCGACGTACAGATTGTAGAAATCATTCATTGCGAGCAAAACCACAAAAGTGATAAAAATTGAGAAATAGATTCCGCCAACCCAAATCAGCGACAGGATTGCCGGTATTCCGATACTATTAATTAATGTTCTGCCTTTGCCTTTTTCTGCCATATTTTTAGTAAAAATGAGTTCGGAAGATACTTCGGTCAATTGCTGATAATCAACGGCGATTCCTGTTGATATCAGCCGATTATGTCAACATTTTGAATTTCTTAAATAGAATAAAGGTTACTTTGTAATAACAGATTTTAATTTTTTTACCACATACTTATTAAGGCTTTCTCCCTCGGATACCGCACGGACAGCCAATGCTTTATGGATATCACTTCCGGTTCTCTGTACAAATTTTCCTGAATAGTTTTTATTGGTTGGCGGCGGGAGCGGATGCTTGTCCACCTTATAAATTGCAATCCATTCGTCAAGGATTTGACATAATTTTTTATATACTTCAGCCTCATCATCTCCGTGACAACATGGACCTATCCAACCTGGAACAGAGCCAACAAAACACTGATCCTCCTGTGACCATTCAACGATT
>JAAZYX010000011.1 GCA_014239435.1 Fidelibacterota bacterium
AACTACTTACTATACAGCACATTCGCATTAATACACTCTCAATTGTTGTACTATACTGTGTTTTCATTTTATTTCCCTCAAACTCAATTCATATCAAAATTTCGTATTCCGATTCCTCTTCAGGAATTTAACCCTTTCAATTCTTTATTGCTTTAAATAGATAAATCCCTTCACCGTTTTTTTCGATCGTGTCCATTCGGACGCCGGAAAATCCGGATTCTTTTAACAAATTTACAACAGCATCCGGTGTGGCAAGTGGTCCTTCGCCGTGCCCGCAGCCGCCGCCTTTTACGACTTCATCAGAAATAAAGCATCGTCCGTTTGCTTTCAAAACCCGCTGGATTTCCTGCAATCCTTTTTTCGGTTTCGTCCAGTGATGGAGTGAATTGATTGCAGTTACAACGGAAAAAGATTCGTCCTCAAATGGAATTGATTCTGCCAATCCTTCTAAAAAAGAAATGTTTGAATAGGATGCGTCTGTTTGCTCTTGTGCGATTCTGATCATGGCGGGCGTCGGATCTATTCCGGTTACCGTTCCTTCCGTCAATATTCGGGAAGCAATTCTGCAGGCGGTTCCGGTTCCGCAGCCGATATCCAGCAAGGTATCGTCTGCTCTCAGAGAGATTGCGTTAATGGTCATCGCATTGGAAATATGATCGCCGTACTCGGCGGCATACCATTCTGCAGAGGCATCGTCCCAGTTGGATTCCTGCTTCTCGTGAGAGTGTGCCATCAGCTTTTTTTATTGATTAGATAAACAGCTGTCATTCCGCACAGCATTCCCGCTACGGTTGTGAGGGTCAGTTTCTCACCAAGATAGATCATGGCGGTGACCATGGCAATGGCCGGAACGGAAAAGATAAATGCGCTCGCCTTTTCGCTTCCGAGTTCCATCGCCGCAATAAAGTACACAGTTGTTCCAAAGGTCATGGCGCCGACGGATACGAGGAAGAAGTTTATCCAAAAAATACTGTCGTGGGAAAAGATATAAAAATCTGGCTGACCTGCTGCCAGAGGAAGGGATAACACACTTGCGATTAAAAACGACCAAAAGCTAAAGGGAAGAAACCCCATATTATTTTTTACTTTGGATGCAATGATGGTTACAAATGCCCATGTAAATGCGCCCATCACAAAATGCATATTTCCGGAAGCGAATAATTCTGAAGCCTCCAATTCCCAGATGCGCATTATTAAGACTCCGCCGATGAGTCCAAGCAAGAGGCCGGCAATATCCTTTGTACGCAGTTTCGCCTGAAAAAACAGAGCAGTAATCATCACGGTAAAAATCGGGTTCAGCGTGGTGACCAACACTCCGCCGGCACCTGCGAGTCCTAGCTGTGTTCCGCGGAAGTAAAAATAATTATATGTCGCAAGAAAAAGACCATTCAATAATACATATTTAAAGAGATAAAGAGAACACTTCAACTTTTCCTTTAATACTAAAAGTATCGGAAAAAGTGCGACGGCGCCTGTGAAAAAACGCCAAAACATGAGGGTGTACGGATGCGCGTAATCGCCGAGAATTTTGGCGTTCGTCCAGGATATTCCCCACGTAATCATGGCAAGCGCCATGAGGATGTATAGCAGCGATTTAGTGGTTTTCAAAAGAGAAGGGAATTACATTCTGAAGACAGGAAAATGGTGATCCTCGATCGGCGCGTTGGAAACAGTATTCAGCGCAAGGCTGAGCACTTTTCTGGTATCTTTGGGATCGATGATACCGTCATCCCAAATCCGCGCGCTGGAATAATACGGATGGCCTTCTGTCTCATATTTTTCCAGAATTGGATTTCTGACAGCGTTTCGTTCTTCCTCAGACAATTCTTTTCCCTCTGCTTTCTTCTGCGCCGATTTCACGGTTGCGAGCACATCGGCTGCCTGTTCGCCGCCCATTACGGAAATACGGGCATTGGGCCACATCCACAGAAATCTCGGCTGAAAGGCGCGTCCGGACATGCCATAATTTCCTGCGCCGAAACTTCCGCCGATGACGAGGGTCAGTTTGGGAACATTCGCGGTGGACACTGCCTGGACGAGTTTAGCGCCGTGTTTGGCAATGCCGCCTTCTTCGGCCTTTTTCCCGACCATAAAGCCGGTAATATTCTGCAGAAAAAGAAGGGGAAGTTTTCGCTGGCAGCAGAGTTCAACAAAATGCGCACCTTTGATAGAAGGCTCACTAAAAAGCACTCCATTGTTTGCGACGATTCCGAGGGATTGGCCGTCAATTTTCGCAAATCCGGTGACGAGTGTTTTGCCGTAGTTCGCTTTGAATTCCTGAAATCTTGATCCATCCACAAGGCGGGCGATAATTTCCTTCACATCAAACGGTTTCCGATGATCGGTGGATACGATTCCGTACACATCTTCTATCGGGTAAAGCGGCGCTTCAATATCTTCAATATTTGCAGAATTATTTTGCGGAAAATGATCCAGAATAGATCGGCATATTTCCAGAGCTTCCGGATCGTCCTTGGCGAAATGATCTGCCACTCCGCTGATTTGAGTGTGCATCTTGGCGCCGCCGAGTTCTTCGGGTGTGGCGTCTTGTCCGATCGCCGCTTTTACTAAAGGAGGTCCGCCGATAAAAATGGTTCCCGTTTTATTCACGATAATGGCCTCGTCGCTCATGGCCGGAACGTAAGCGCCGCCGGCTGTGCAGGAACCCATCACGGATGCAATTTGCGGAATGCCCATAGCCGACATTCTTGCTTGATTGTAAAAAATTCGCCCAAAATGATCTCTGTCCGGAAACACTTCATCCTGCTTCGGCAGAAATGCACCTCCGCTGTCCACGAGGTAAATGCACGGTAGGCGATTTTCCATGGCAATTTCTTGGGCCCGCAAATGCTTTTTGACCGTCAGCGGATAATAGGTGCCGCCCTTTACAGTAGCGTCGTTGGCGACAACAACGCAGAGCCTACCCTGAACGGTAATGATGCCCGTTATAATTCCGGCGGCTGGAATATCATCTTTATAAACTTGATGCGCTGCGAATGCTGAAAATTCCAAAAAATCCGTGCCGTCGTCTTTGAGGAAATCAATGCGGTCCCGCGCCGTCATTTTTCCACGGGAACGATGTTTTTCAACCCGCTTTTCCGGGCCCATTTTTTCGATCGTGTGCAGAGCACTTTTGAGGTCATCGGCTAACCCTTTGTGAAAAATTTCATTTTCTTTGAATGTATCAGATTTTGAATCAATGCGTGTTTCAATCTGCTTCATGATGCTACGGCCTCTTTTTCGGATGTAATGGATTGAATGAATTTTCCGGCTTTCGCGAGAAGATCACGGTCCACGCCGGTACTAATATTTTCCTCAGAACATAAATGAGCCACCGCCTCAGTTCCGACATTTCCGGATGCGCCCGGCGCATAGGGACATCCGCCGATTCCGCCGGCGCTGGAATCGTAAATAGTAATTCCGTATTCCAGTCCTTTCCGAATGTTTTCCAGCGCGTTTCCGTAGGTATCGTGAAAATGCAACGCAAAAAGCGATGCGCTGAAATTAGACAGGAGAGAGTCGAGCAATTTTTCAACAGAATCCGGAACCGCTTTTCCTATCGTGTCGCCGAGTGAAATTTCTTGCACACCAAGGTCCACCAATCTTTGCACAACCTTCAACACACTTTCGGCACTAACTGCATCTTCATAGGGACACACCCAGCATGTGGAAACATATCCGCGGACTCTGAGCCGATGGTCTTCCCAAATGGGTTTCATTGCTTCAAACCGCTGAAAACTTTCGTCAATACTGCAGTTGGTATTTTTTTGAGAAAAAGATTCACTCGCCGCTGTAAAGATCGCAACGGATTTATATCCGGATTCCAAAGCGCCCTCGAGTCCTTTTTGATTTGGGACAAGCGCAGTATACAGGGTGGTTTCATTTTGTTCAATCTGGGATGAAACTTCTGTCGCATCCCATAGCTGCGGCACCCATTTGGATGATACAAAACTGGTGACTTCAATTTCCGGAAGCCCAGCGGCCGACAGCATATTGACGTATTGAATTTTTTCTTCCGTGCTAATAGGATTTTCGATACTCTGAAGTCCGTCTCTCGGGCCAACTTCAACCAACTTGACGGAAGCAGGATATGTCATGAATCCATCCAATTCGGTTTGCGCTTTTCGAGAAATGCAGATAAGCCTTCCTGTCCTTCTTCGGATGATCTTAATTCTGCTATCAGCCCGGCAGCATCTACCGAATTCATATTTCGGCAATACACTTTGAAACTTGCGATAGCCTTTGGTCCAGCTTTTAATAATTGTTTAACGATACCATCTGTCATTTCATCCAATTCTTCGGCCGGAACGGAAAAATGGACCAATCCAATTTTTTCTGCAAACGCACCGTCAAATCTTTCACCGGAAATCCCCAAAGCTCTGAAGTGAGACATTCCAATTTTATCCACGGTAAACGGTCCGATAACTGAGGGAATAATGCCGAGCAATACCTCACTCAATGAAAATAGGGTTGATGATTCTGAAGCCACAATATCGCAAACGGTCGCAAGCCCAAACCCGCCGCCGAATGCATGTCCGTGAATTTTTCCAATCACCGGTTTTGTGCATTCATTTACGGACACATACATGGCTTCCAGCAGTTCGGCATCTGCTTTGTTTTCTTCAAACGATTGTTGTCCCGCGTCTTTCATAGATTGCAAATCCGCGCCGGCGCAAAAGGAAGATCCGGCGCCGTCGAGAATGACAACTCGAATGGAATCATCGGATGACGCTTCTTTAAATACTTCCGTAATTTCACGCATCATGTACGTGTTCAGCGCATTGCGGACATCAGGGCGGTTTAAGGTCACCCGTGCACTGTTTCCGTCCAAGCGGAATTGAATGTTTTTAAAATCAGCCATGTTCAAGTTTGAATCCTGAGGGCGGATTAAAGTACGACGGAGAGGACATTCGATTCAAACAATGAAGCGAATGAGTTTCACGAATTAGAAATAATACTTTCGGTTGTCCACAATGTCTGCCTTTTTTCTTTCGGATTGAATCCAGTCGGGGTAGAGGCTGTTTTGCTTTTCAGAATAAATAGCGCGGAAAATTGCATCTTCCTTTATGCGGTAATCCGCGGAATCCACCCGAGATGAACCGTGCGCTAGGAGCACGGCAAATCCGTGTCCCGTTTGCACCGGCCCTAGAATTTCATCCGGTTTTGCGGACATCAGTGCACCGTTCACAAAATTACTTCGTCCTATTGTAAAAAAGTTTTCATTTAGTTTTTTGGTCTGTTTTTCCACACGCTGAATGCCTTCGGTTTCCGCATACTCATTTAACAAATCATTCATTATTTCGCCACCATCAATTCTGGCGAGCAATTCATATGCGAACGCTTCCGCAAGGTCGGATGCCTTTCTTTTTTTCAGTCGGTTGATTAATCGGTCTTTCACTTCCGCCATTGGAATCAATCCCGCTTCCACGATGGAATCAAGTTGCACCACGGCAAACTGACGATCCACTTCCAACACGCCAGAAATGTCGCCGATTTCTGCCTCATACGCGAAACGAACGGTATTCCTGTTGGGGCCGACTCCGGAAACAAATTGAGATGTTTCGCGGATTCCCGTTGCGCGGCCGGAAGAAACGGAATGCGTATCGAGAGCAGCGTCAAACCCGTAATCTTGCGCATCGTAAGAAAAGAATTTTGCTTTGCGTTGAATTTCATCTCTGGTGGATGGACCCATTTCAATTTTTAAGAGAATGTGCGACGCGTCCACTTCTTTTTTATCATTCTTCGTTCGGGTGTTGTGCACTTTAATAATGTGGATGCCAAACCGAGTCATCACTGGACCGACAACGTCGCCGGATTTTGCCTTAAATGCTGCATCTTCAAACGGTTTTGCCATTTGCCCGGTACCAAACCAGCCAAGCGTTCCGCCGCGTCCTGAGTCCGGAGTGACTTTATTACCGGGATCCTCAGAATAGATATTGGCGAGTTCGGCAAAATCACCACCGTTCGATAATTTGGATTGAATTTCTTCAGCAAGATTGAGAACACTTTGTGTATCGGAATCGGACGGGACTTTCGGCCAAAGTACATAGCGCAATTCCCGCGTTTCATCGCGGTCGTAATCTTCAATTGTTTCCTTGTATTCCGCTTCAATCTCATCTTCCGTTGGTTCATTAACTTCATCTTCTCTAGAAGTTGCGGTAACCTGTATTCCCTCGAAGGTGTACTGAATATTTTCCATTACGTAGCGCTCCATAATTTCACTCGGTTCGATGGATAAGGTTGAATTCAGATATTGCTGAAATTTGTAGCGCGGCAAATAAAAGGATCGCATCCAATTTTCCACAGCGGACCAATCCATGGCATTGGGATCGTTAAGCGCCTGCTGGTATTTTGCTGGATCAAATTGTCCGTCTGTTTCGAAAATTCTGCGGATTTCCGGTGGAGGATTTTTTTCGAGGTGAAAGAGGATTTCCTCATCCGCAACCTCAATGCCGATTGCTTCTATTGCGCTGTTGAGAAGAATATCTTCCACCATAGAAGCCCAAACGTCATTGCGGATTCTGGACAGTTTTCGATCGTCCAATTCTTCGCCTTGAAGTCGAAGCTGTTCTATCTGAATGCTGACAGCATTGCTGTAGATTTCGGGATCAATGATTTCATCATTGACGATTCCGATTGCCTTGGACGGACTGATTCTGCCTAATAATTCATCAATGATATTCGCGCCGCCGACTAGTCCGCCGATCGCCATACTGAGGACGAATAAAAAGAGAAGGGACCACAGCACAAAATGCATGCGGTTCCGGATGGATGTCATGATTGCCATAAATTTCCTTACAAGATGTTATAAAAACGGTTGCGAATTTAGATAATCGGATGTGAGAAACCAATGGACATTGGAGCTGATTATCCAATTGCTGCTATGTCTTATTTCATCAGCACAATTTTCTGCACCTGCCGTTCATTTCCGTTTGTAGAGAAAGATTTAATAAACAAATTTGATCCTATGAAATAGGTGTAATTCTCGGAGAAAGCAATTCCATTTAACCATAAACCTTCGTGTTCATAAAAATTATCAAACCGTTTCCATGAATTTCCATTGAAATGCATTATATGCCCCATGTCTCCACATATAAAAATATCATTTTTTGATCTCCCTCTTGTTTTCAGTGGGTAACCGGTATTATCAAAAAGATTATCCCACCTTCTTTTATAAGACCAATTTGCTTTTCCATTTAACTTGTTCACAGAAAATCCACCCCAAGCGCCGACAGCAATAATTGAATCCATATTAACATTTGTCCATATGCTTGAAATTGATAAAAGTATAGAATTTTGAGGAAGAGTATAGCTATCAAGACTTAAGTCTTTTTTGTAATAAATGGTCCATTCATTTTCATCATAATTCAAAATCACTGACCCATAATTATCTCTTCCCGCTACCCAAATTTCTGAATTAGATACTCCCCATATATCTGTTAAATCCACCTCCGTCCCGCTCTCCATCTTCACAAAGTCTGCGCCGTCGTAGTGGACGATTGTGCCCTCATTTCCAACAAAATAGATATCAGAATTAGAAGAGCCCCAGATTTGTTCAACTGTTTCGTTTGTACCGATATTTCTTTCCCACATCAGTGATGTTTCCACACCATCCCAATGAAAGATACTCCCTGAAGCAAACCAGATATCATTTTCAGAAAATGCCCAAATCCCCCGAGGACTAATTGATTGCGTATTTATTCCTGGTCCGTTAAGTTTCTTTAAAGCCCATTTATCACCGTTCCAAATGGCAGCGCCAAAATACCCGCTGTCCGTTTCAATTTTCCCTACCACCCAAACGTTATTCTCATCAATTATGGCTACGTCTTTCAGGTAACTGCCGTAGTTCCCCAGCGTATCAATCTCCCACACAAAATTGTGGCTGGTGGTGTCCATATTGCATTGGGTCTGGTCCTCGTTCCAGTGGTAGCCTTCTGCGCATTCGCAAGTGCCGTTTACGTCTATTTGGTTTTCCCCGCATTCTGTTTCTGTGGGGTTATCGGGGCAGGCGGATTGGGTGATTAAAATAAAAAAAACAAAAACAGCGGTTTTCATTCCTGCAAAAAATGTTGAATAAGATAATGAACCCATGACGATGAAAGTTACATAAAAATCCTCTTAAGATTCAGGGAAGAAATCACAAAGGCTCAGTATCCTCTTTGCGTTTGCATCCTCCGAGGAAAACTCTGCGAACCCTGCGGATAAAAAATTACTCCAGTTTCAGCTTTTGCAG
>JAAZYX010000010.1 GCA_014239435.1 Fidelibacterota bacterium
AATCCGGAAGCTAGCCCGGCATTTACATCCATATAATCATTATAATCCTGATCAATGACATTCTGGGATTCGCTGGGCAATTGCGATATGCTGACCTCCGATTTATCAGCCGACATGATAGCCTCTATCAGCCAATCATCCGATGATTCCTTCGAAGCAACCGGTGATTTTTGGCAACCGAGAACGATCATCAGAAAACTTGTAAGCAAAATGTGTGATAATGATTTCATTATATTCCTTTCTCAATAAATTTCAGTTAATTTATATTAATTGCAATAACTCTACAATAATCAATTTATTCCTTCAGTTTGGCCTTTTCCCAAATGGCATCCATTTCTTCAAGGGACGATTCTTCCAGAGTTTTCTCTCTATTCTTTAGCTCATTCTCGATTGCTGCAAACCGGCTCGTGAATTTACGGTTGGTCTTGCGTAACGCATCCTCAGCAGGTATGTCCATAAACCGGGCCAGATTTACGATTGCAAACAGCACATCGCCAATTTCTTCTTCCATGTGATCTTTTGCTTCTTCGGATTGGGCTTCCTTTAGCTCCTGAATTTCTTCGTGAACTTTTTCCCACACTTGTTCAATTTTCTCCCAATCAAAACCGGTATAACTGGCTTTCTGCTGTAATCTCTGGGCGCGTACAAGCGCCGGCAGGGTCATCGGTACTCCGTCCAATCGTGAAGCGCGTTTCTTTTCCTTATGCTTGGCGGCTTCCCAATTCTGTTTGGCTTCGAAGGCAGCGTCCGCTTTGGCATCACCAAAGACATGCGGATGTCGGCGCACCAGCTTTTCGCTTACGTGCTGTAAGGATTCATCCAATGAAAAATGTCCGTTTTCCTCGGCGATCAGTGCCTGCATAATGGTGTGAAGAAGAATATCTCCTAACTCTTCCTTGAGTTCCGGCCAATTTTCCTGATCTACGCTTTCAATCACTTCATAGGTTTCTTCCAGAAAAAACGGAAGCAGCGAAGCATGTGTTTGTTCCCGATCCCACGGACATCCATCCGGCGCCCGCAATTTGCTAACAATATCGAAGAGTGCAGCAAATGCGTTGTTACGATTTGATTTACTCATCCAGAATTCCTTCCCATCCAATGGATTTCAGGTAGTGATTTTCTTTTTCACGCATGATGACTTGCTCTTCCTGTGTTGCATCATCATAATTCAATAAATGCAGTCCGCCGTGGATGATGAGTCTGCAGATTTCCTTTTCAAATGCTTCTTCAAACTTTTTCGCATTTTCTTCCGCCCGTTCCAGGCTGATGTATATTTCACCTTCCACCTCTTGCTCAGCATAATCATTCATCCGAAAGGCAATGACATCCGTGAATTCATCCTTCTTAAAAAATTCTTGTTTGAGTTTCCTCAGGGATTCGTCATTACTGAAAACAATGGCAATTTCCCCTTGGGAAAACCCTTCTGAGGAAAGCGTATGTGTGATGACGGATTTTGCTTTATGCAAATGGATTACGGGTTCAATCCCATCCTGGATGATATCTACATCCATTACGCTTCTGCTTCGGGCTGGGTGCCTTCCGGATATTCAATACGAATATGGTAAATCCCTCGTAACACTGGAAGCATGCCTGTATTGCCATCCACTGTTCCTCGGATTTGGCGAATTTCATCCATGGTCAGCGGACATTCATCCAGTTGGTTTTCGGCAAGCCGCTTCTTGATGATTTTATCCATCATTTTCTCAATTTTCAAAATGTCGGGTTCTTTGATGGATCGGACGGCTGCCTCCACCGCTTCGCATATCATCAGAATCCCGGTTTCCTTTGTATTGGGGCGGGGGCCGGTATAATAAAATACTTTGTCATCCACTTTCGATTCATCGCCGCCCGCTTCCTCCACGGCCTTATGGTAAAAATATTCAACGCGCGTTGTTCCGTGGTGCATAGGAATAAAATCGCTTACCGTCTGCGGAAGTCCATATTCTTTCGCGATTGATAATCCGTCACTGATATGCTTTTTAATAATTTTAGCGCTCATCGCCGGCGTCAATTCATCATGTTTATTATCGGTGGCGTACATGTTTTCTATAAAATATTCCGGCCGTTCAATTTTCCCAATATCATGATAATATGCGCCAACACGGCAGAGCAGTGAATGCGCTCCAATCGCATCTGCACATGCTTCTGCAAGATTTCCAACAACTACACTGTGGTTAAAAGTACCATTCGCTTCGCGCTGAAGACGTTTCAAAATAGGGTGTTGAAAATCCAAAAGCTCAAGAAGGGTTAGATTCGTTGTAATCTTAAATGCTACTTCCAGAATTCCAACGAGTCCATACGTTACAATCGGCGCAAGAATACTCATGGCAATCAGGTAAACCATATCTGCGCCCATGCTATTCCAAGATGACCCTTTAAAAAGCCCCAGAGCCAATACAACCACTCCGCTGGCAATCAGCAATGAAAGAATACTGGTAAAAAGCTGTCGGCGGCGGCGAAGTTTCCGAACCGAAAACATGGCAATCGAAGAGGTAAATAAAGCGGTGATGATAAATTCAACATTATTGCCGATTAGAATTCCAACCAGCAATGCGATGGATGTTGTTCCCATAAATCCGATTCTAGCATCAAACATAATGGTAAGTACCATAGCAGACACTATCACCGGAATCAGATATTCCGAAAAGCCAAGTCTAACTGTAAAGATGTAGGCAAATGACACCACAAACAGAAACATCAGTCCAATCAAAAGGATCATGCGAAGGTTGTCAAAAATGTGTCTTCGGTAGGTTAACAGAAAGGTGAAGAAGAAGGACACAACCACTGCAATCGTTAGCAGCCTCCCAAGGTAAGCCAATGCTTTATCCACCCATTGCTCGGTCCCGGCTCGCTGGCTTATCGCAATACTTAAGGAATTGAGTTTTTCGAGAATTTCAGGTGTAATGCGTGTATTGGCATCTACGATCCTTTCGTTTAATAGCACGATACCTTTATGTCTTGGGACGCGGTCCAACCTCGCTTGGCTTCGTCTTTCCGTCGTCTCTCGATCGTAAATGAGATTCGGGCTCATAAATTCCACAATCAATTCATATCCAAGCTCAAGTTCCAACTCACTTTTATCTTCATAAATATGCGTCACTTCCTGCCGGGATTTTGTCCACGCTTCCTGCAAATCATTAAATGCGTCGGGCGATTCCAGTGTAGGCGCATCCACACCGGTTTGGATCGAAATTTCGGTGCTGATTATGTCGGACTTAGAATCATCCAGAATCCCTTCGGCCCATCGATTTCTGCAGATCTGAACAAGGGAAGCCTGAAAAGCATTTAATCCTGCATTGGGTGAACCCTCGATCCTCGGAGTGAGAAAAGTGTTCCATCGGTCTTTCTCCGCCGCAAAGGGATAGGTGCTGTTAAAGTCCGTTAATAAAATTGAAATCTGAGCACTATCAGACTGAACCATAGACCGTGCTTCATCATATTTTGCAGAAAATCGGTATCGGTATTCAAGGTCTTTCGAATTCCTGAGATCTACTCGTGCTTGACGAATGTCTTCTACGAATTGGAAAAAATGGGATATTTTCTCAATTTGCGACGAAACAATTTCCTGATTTCGCGTGAATAAATAAGGTTCAGACAGCAGCGCAAAATCCAAATCAGCCTTCAGCTCCTCTTCCGCTTTTAAAATCGAAAAATTAAACGGAGCAATAACCGGTTCCCGCGTGATATCGTCCAATTTATAACTGTACATCAAAGTTGTGCCTCTAGGGAAAAAGAAGGATAAAATAAGCACAAGGCCCAAGACAGATAATATGGGCTTCCGATGTTCCAGGACAATTTTGATGAACCCAAAAAACTGATTGGGATGATAATTGGACGCCGGCATTAAAACTTTTGGAGGGATTGTATAATTTCCCTCGATATTATTATTCTCTGTACTTCGCTGGTACCTTCTCCGATTTCGAGAATTTTTGCATCCCTGAAAAAGCGCTCTACATCATATTCTTTAACATATCCGTACCCGCCTAAAACCTGAATAGCTTCGGTGGTTACTTTCATGGCAGTTTCGCTTGCGAAGAGTTTTGCCATTGCAGCGGCTTTGACAACATTTCTACCCTTATCCCTCAGCCAAGCAGCGTGGTACGTGAGAAGTTTCGCCGCTTCAATTTGAGTCGCCATATCCGCCAGCTTGAATGATACCGCCTGAAATTCATGAATCTTTTTACCAAAAGCGGTTCTTTCGTCCGAATACGCTAGAGCTTTTTGGTACGCCCCTTCGGCAGTACCAACCGACAACGCGGCGATGGAAATTCTTCCGCCGGTCAATGTTTTCAGAAACGTTTTAAATCCGGTGCCGGGCTCGCTTAAAAGACAGTCTTTAGAAACACGCATATCCTCAAAAAATAATTGGCGCGTATCGCTGGCTTTCCAGCCCATTTTCTTTTCTGGCGGACCAATTTTTAATCCCGGAGTATCTGTAGCCACTGTGAATGCGCCGATGCCCAGAAATTCTCCGTCATCCTCAACTCTTGCAGTAAGATTTAATACTCCGGCATACCCAACATTGGTAATAAATATTTTCCCGCCGTTAATGATGTAATCCTCTCCATCTTTCACTGCTGTTGTTTTGGTTGCGCCTGCATCACTGCCGGCTTCCGGTTCTGTAAGTCCAAACGCTCCCAGCATTTTTCCGGATGCTAATTTTGCCAAATATCTTTCTTTCAATTGTTCAGAGCCGGACATCAATATCGGCATGGTCCCGAGTGAAATGTGAGCTGCCAGTGTAATAGCAACTGACGCATCTGCTTTTGCTAGCTCCATCACTACTGCTGCAAAGGCAGTAATATCCATTCCGGCGCCACCGTATTCTTCCGGTATCGGGATTCCCATCAAACCAAGATCCGCCATTTTTGCGACGAGTTCTTCAGGGAAACGTCCTTTTGCGTCCAACTCTTGCGCAATGGGTTCAATCTCATTTTTCGCAAAATCGCGAACCATATCTACGAGCATGGTGTGTTCTTCAGTAAAAAACAGGTCGTTCATATTAGTCCCAGTTTACCATTTTACCGCGGCAGATGCCCATGTAAATCCGGCGCCAAACGCAGCAAAGATTAATGTGTCTCCTTCTGAGAATTCCCCTTCTTCTAGGGCTTCGCATAGTGCGATGGGTATGGATGCGGCGGTGGTGTTTCCGTATTTGTGAATATTGGAATACACCTTATCCATGCTGACACCCATTCGCTTCGCGACAGCCTGACTTATTCGAAGATTTGCCTGATGCGGGATAATTAATGCTACATCATCTATTGATAATTGGTTTGCATCCATGGCTTCCTGAATGACTTCCGGGAAACGGGTCACCGCATTTTTAAACACTTCTCTTCCATTCATCATCGGATAATGGCGCGCTTCTTTTAACAAATCCTCTGTCATTCTTGGGTGGTGATTGGATCCCGGTTCTTCACACCAGAGCAATTTTAGATGCTTACCTTGACAATGTAAATGCGTTGATAAAATTCCCCTTTCACCTTTTGAGGCTTTCAATACAGCAGCGCCTGCACCGTCGCCAAACAAGACAGCCGTGTCTCTACCTTCATCTGATATATTCAACGCAGTGGATTGCACTTCAGCGCCGACTACCAAAACGGTTTCCGCGGTTCCCGCCCGTATGAATTGATCGCCAATGGATAATGCGTAAATGAATGCCGAACAAGCCGCTTTAATATCAAAAGCGCCGACAGTACCTAGGCCAAGCTTGTCCTGAAGCTGTGCGCTGATTCCCGGGAAAAAGTAATCGGAAGTAATCGTCCCAACGATAACGAGATCAATCTCTTCAGCTTGGATTCCGGCCATTTCGATGGCTTTTCGTGAAGCGGATTCAGCGAGATCAGATGCAGATTCACCTTCTGAAACCCAGTGGCGTTCTTTGATTCCGGAACGGGATTGAATCCATTCATCCGAAGTATCCATCCACTGTTCCATATCTGCGTTGGTCACAACCTTGTCCGGGACGCACGAACCGATGCCTATGATTTGGGATTTCATATCAGGAATTGTTTAAGAGTTACTATTTTTAGAATCTATAATTTACAGAGAAAATGATTCATCGGCTTAGGAAGAAGGACAAATATCCCGGACATTAAGTTGGATGTCGCGCCGGTTCTGCCATTCGTTGATTTCTACCACAAAAGCCAAGTCAACCGGACGGCCTGTAATTAGGTCTTCGTAATGTTCTGAGAGATTAAATCCGACTGCACCATAGGTCGTCCCATTCTGTTTTGCGGTAAATCGAATGTGACTCCCGTCGCCAATTACTTTAGGAACGCCTGATATTTCAATATGTTTTGCGAAAAATTTGGGCCGCATGTTGCCGGGACCGAAAGGACTTAGCTTATCAAGAAAATCCATAAATCTAGGAGAAATATCATTCAATTGAAGTTCGCCTTCCAATGTTATACCCGCAACAAGCTGAGCGTGCGACAGACAATCATTCGCGATATTCACAAAGGATGACCTGAAGGATTCCAGATTTTCCGCTTTTACGGTTAATCCAGCCGCCATCGGGTGTCCGCCGTACCCTTCCAACTGAGATTTTACTTTAGTCAAAGCGCTGTACAAATTTAATCCGCGAATGCTTCGGGCCGACCCTGTACCTATTCCATTTTCTTTCACTGCAATTACAATCGCCGGCCGGTGAAATTCTTCCTTCAGCTTTGAAGCAACAATTCCAACCACACCGGGATGCCAGTTTTTTCCCCAGACGATTATTGCTTTATCATTTGAAATATCTATTTCCGCATTCACTTTGAGCAGAGCATCCTCAAATACTGCATTCTGGATGTGCCGCCGGCGCTTATTTTCTTCATCCAGCTCATGGGCTAATTCAATGGCCACATTTTCATCCTGAGTTGTGAGGAGGCTTACACTTCGATTGGCATCGCCCAGTCTGCCGGCTGCATTAATTCTAGGCGCCACACCAAATACCAACTGCCCGACACTGGGAACTTTATCGGTAAGGTTCGCCAGCGCCAATAATTTACTGAGCCCTATAGATGAAGGCGATTTCATTTGATTCAACCCAAAATAAACCAGCGCCCTGTTTTCGTCTTTCAGAGGAACGAGGTCGGCGGCGGTTCCTAACGTAATAAGAGAAAGCAAGCCTGAGATTTCAGAAAATGATTTTTCCATCTTTTCGGCAACAGCAGAAATCAGCTTAAACGCCACGCCACCGCCGCACAGCCCTTTGAATGGATACGCACAATCTTTTCGTTTCGGATTTAAAACGGCGTATGCATCGGGAAGAGATTCATCCGGCGTATGATGGTCGGTGATGATGACATCAATCCCAATCGAATTTGCATATTCAATTTTCTCAAATGCATTTATCCCACAGTCGCACGTAATAATCAAATCCGCACTTAATTCCCTTGCGGCATCAATCCCTTTTTTCGATAATCCGTATCCTTCTGTTTCTCGATCGGGAATGTAGGTTGAAGGATTTCCGCCTACAGATTGTAATCCAAGGCACAATACAGCAGCGCCGGTGGTTCCGTCCACATCATAATCTCCAAACACCAGAATTGGAATTTTTGACTCAATATTGCTAATCACTCTGTCAACAGCAATATCCATATCCTTCATCAAAAAAGGGTCATGGAGTTGTTCCAAAGAAGGATTAAAAAACGGCTGTGCTTCTTTTAGGGAGGTGAATCCGCGATTCGCTAAAATCCTCGCAATAATCTCATTGCATTGAAATTCCTTTTGAAGGTGCGTAACATCCTCTGGGTCCGGTTTGAGTATATTCCATTCCATACGGGATAAAAATAAGCACGGGATTGGTGTTAAAGTTAGAAAAAAGATATGGAGCCGGTCGGTAAGCCGAGTTCTGTCGCGGATGGCCATTCATCTGGTCCCGGCATTTCTGTCGGGTTCTCGCGATCTACCCACTCCTCAAACAATGCGGACCACATTTCGGAGCTTACTTGATCTTGCACCGGGCGGGGTTTACCAAGCTCACGGCATTGCTGCTGTGACTGGTGGTCTTTTACACCACCGTTTCACCTGTATTCGCCAATTGGCGGATAGTCTGCTCTCTGCTGCACTTTCCATGCCCTCACGGACCCCTCGCGTTACGAGGCACCCTGTCCTGTGGTGCTCGGACTTTCCTCCCTTCCGATAAATCGAAAAGGCGACCATCTGACCGGCTCTTATGTCAAAAAGCCGGTAAAGTTACATGTGAAGGATGGAAAAAGGGGAAATGAAATAAAGCAACGAAGACATCAAGGGTACACTAATGATACAAAAAAGATGTGACTTTGGTCGGTTATACGCCCCATCGCCGGGAAAAGGGTTTCCCCACTATTGGGGAAGACAAATGATCACAAAGTTTTTGACACCCCCAAGTCCGGAATTTTATTCGGCGGATTCCCAGAAAAGAAATCTATTGCAGACATCGCAGCTGTAAATTGTTTTTCCCGATCTGATTTCAGAAGCTATCTGAGGTGGTACGGCTGATCCGCACCCTCCGCAGGCATTTCCATGGATGGAAACAACCACAATCCCATTTCTTGCTTTATAAACCTTTTCATATCTTGACATGGTTGCCATATCCAGTTTTGCCGCTTTTTCGGTTCTCTGCGCTTCGAGATTGGCTTTGTTTTCTGAAGATTCTGTTAGCATACTTTCCAGTTTTGTACGGCGTTCAACTAAATTTTGAGTCAAAGATTCTAAATTTTCTTCGGCCTCTTTCGTGTTTTCTTCAAGAGAGTCCTTTTCTTCGCTTAATTCCAGAATCGTCATTTCAATGGTATTAAGCTGTTCTTTCAAATGGTCAATCTCATGCTGAAGCGCATCATACTGCCTGTTATTCGTCACCAGAAAAAGCTGGTCTTTATGCTTGTCTATTTTTTCTTTAACGCTATTCATTTCCAGTGAATTTTTATCCGTCGCCATATCAATTTCTATGGATCGATCTTTTCCTTCACTTAATGACTTTATTAGCCGGTCTTCTTCAGTTTTGAGTTCATTCACTTTTGTTGGCAAATCACCCAGCAATTCTTCCAATTCCTGAAGCTCGGTATCAATTTGCTGGATTCTCACCAAATCCTGAATATGTGTCATTTATATTATTCCTTTCATTTAAAAATAAAAATGCACCGAATACGGTGCATTGCAGACTGATGTGTTCCCGGAAAAAATTACAGGATGTGCGCCGAACCAATTCATGAGAACCGGCACTCCTTTCCGAGATTTCCTTCTATTGTTATTTCTTTGCTATTCATTACGATTAAAGCCCTTAAATTTAAGGCAATTATTCCATTGTGGAATAAAAATTAATCGGGATTAATGCAAAATTCAGACTTTAAGAATCTAAGTATCAGCCCTTCAATTTTAATCATGAAAACAAACCAGAATTGAATTTACAATCGGCAATAAATAACCGTTCAGCTAAGATAGGTGTTATCGGTCTCGGATATGTCGGGCTTCCGGTAGCCACAGCATTTGCAGAAGCAGGTTTTACCGTTTTTGGAATAGATGTAAACGACTCTATTGTGAATGCACTGAATCAAGGGAAAAGCCACGTAGGGGATATTTCTGATGAAACCGTAAAGACTCTAATTGATTCCGGCCGATTTGCGGCGGGATCGGATTATGCACACATTACCAATCTTGATGCAGTCATCATTTGTGTGCCAACACCATTGAATAAGGTAAAGGATCCGGATGTGTCTTTTATCATTTCTGTTACAGAAAAAATGGTGCCGCACATTCATAAGGATTTGCTGGTTGTTTTGGAAAGTACAACGTATCCCGGAACCACTCGTGAACTGGTCATGGAAACGTTGGAACAATCCGGTCTTAAAGTAGGGAAAGAAATTTATCTCTGTTATTCTCCGGAACGGATCGATCCGGGGAATGAAACCTATACCCTGAAAAATACACCGAAAGTGGTGGGAGGCGTCACGGAAACCTGTACTCGGCTTGGAACAGAACTGTACAGCCAAATTGCGACTGAGGTTGTACCCGTTTCTTCTCCTGAAGCGGCAGAAATGGTCAAACTTTTAGAAAACACTTTTCGATCTATTAATATCGGGCTCGCAAATGAAATCGCCCTCATGTGCGAAAAGCTCGGAATTGATATGTGGGAGGTGACCGATGCCGCAGCCACAAAGCCGTTCGGATTTATGAAATTCACGCCGGGACCGGGGCTCGGTGGACACTGCATACCGATTGATCCCCAATATCTTGCATGGAAAATGCGCTCTCTGGATTACCGCGCAAAATTTATTGAATTGGCTCAGGATATCAATACACACATGCCGCATCATGTTGTGGAGTTGGTCTCGGACGGATTGAATCATCAGGGGCACGCCCTTAAGAACAGTAGAATTCTTTTATGCGGCATTGCGTATAAAAGGGATATTGATGATGTTAGAGAATCTCCTGCATTGGACGTCTTGAAACTATTGGAGGAGGATGGAGCTGAAGTGGAATTTTATGATCCAAATGTCGAGGGAATTCGCTGGAATGGCGGTACGAAAAAAGGACTGCCAGAATTAAATCAAGACGCGATTCAGTCCTTTAAGGCGGTGGTCATATTGGCGGACCACTCTGATGTGGATTATACTCTCATTAGAAAAAATGCGAATCTGATTGTGGATACACGCAATGTATATCCGGATGCGGATGATGATAACATCATTCGCTTGGGGGTGGGGAAAAAGAATTAGATTGTCATTGCGAAGGAGGAACGACTGAAGCAATCCCCAGCTATTCGTTTTTCCCGAGAATTTGCAGTAAAACATATGTAAGGGGATCGCATCGTCTATCCGTTCCTCGCCCGCCTGCCCCATGTATAAAAATGAAAATGCTGCGGGCAGGCGATGACAGTTGTTGGTGTTTGGATGGTAATCTGGTAGAGAATTGATGACGGTCATAATTGTACGCCTTCCTGTGGCTTGCTATAACAGGGTTATTGTTATTATTCTTTAAACCACTTCTCTGACAAATCCTTCCATGATCTGTGGTAAACTTCCACCTCACGAAACGAGAGACTGTTGTCAAATTTGTCACAGTTAGTCAGTTTTCCCTCTGGACAGGTGGCCGAGCGGCTGAAGGCACCAGTTTTCTAAACCGTAGGTCGCAGGTTCGAGTCCTGCTCGGAGCGTTTTTGAGGGGATAACGCCAGTTGGTCAAGTCTACTTAGGGTGATTCCGTAGGCATCTGCTAACACTTTTGCTAACAGTTCATGATGGTCTTTGACCAGAAAGAACTATTGTTATGGCATCAATTTATAAGCGGAAAGATAGCACCAGCATATGAATGGGCGATTATGTTTCATAAGCGGTATATTACACCGATGCAACTGAGACCTCGCGAATCGGTAATCCTTGTAGAAAATTTTGATTCAATGGTGTTGTGGTACCAAGACACGCTTGGGTTCACGGTAAAGAAACGGTTTGACGAGGGGTTTCATTATTGCAATCTTGAAAACGATGCAGGCATCAAGTTCGGCATCGCACTTGCAAGTGAAATGCAAATTTCACCAAAAGATCGTCCCCAGAACAGCGTCGTGTTGCAATTTGAAGTTGATGATGTACAGGCATTCTTGCAGCATATCGAAGAGCAAGGCGGTTCGATTACAGGGGAGGCGTCGTACGATTCGAACGACAAATTCTGGTTTGGCAGTTTTGCAGATCCTGAAGGCAATCCCTTTTGGGTCGTTGACGGAAATTGTCCTTAATTATCTTTTCTTTCTCAAGAGCAGCGTGCACATCATTTGTTTCAGCGTACCGCACTAACTTATTGCAATTATATCTAGATGTAAAAGATGTGGAATCGGTTTTGTTTTTATGCTGCCAGACCCTGCCTTCAAGTTCGCTGGTTGCACCTGTATAAATAACTGTATTCCACTTGTTCGCCATCATATATACATAATATGATTTTTCATTCATTTAAAAATATAATAATTATTGCCGATAAATCAGAGAAACGGGTTTTGTTATACTTTAACTGATAATGTCATCACGAAGGATGAACAATGGAGGCCATTTCAAAACACAGATTCAGCGAGCACTGAGGTAATACTATTGTAAGGGGATTGCCACGCTACGCTCGCAATGACAGAACTAGTTTGGAATAAATACCATTATTAATAAAATAATAAAAACATGTCATTGCGAAGGAGGAACGACTGAAGCAATCCCCTTTCTTTACCCAGGTTGGCGGGACTTACTCGGAATGACTGCGAGACCTTCCGGCGAGTCCCGGAGGGCGAAAATTATACGAGAAGCCAAGGGTAAGAGATGTTTTTTTTATATCTTTCGTAGCACTTGGATTCGAGGGATTGAACCCGGCATTTTTCCAGTCAATAAGGCCTACTCCGAACAACATCCGTAAATCGGGCTTCCACACCGATTTTATAAACTGAACTTCGGTTACATATCTCTCTTCCACAAATCCCGAGTAGCGCTGGTAATTATCCGCTGACTGGTCATATTGGTTTTCCAGCATTGCATCCGTCAATTCTCCCCGCTTTACCGCTGAATGGCTGAATACAGCGTCCATTCCAAAAAGGGTTGTCACATATTCCACATAGAGTTCCTCCGCATGCGGCCCCGCCCAAAACCCAAGTGGATATCCTGAGGAATACACATCATTAACCTCAAATCTGTGGCGGTAGACGCGATGGTCTGTCCATGTGTATTCAATTTGAAATTGATCATTTTCCCTGACTAGAGATCCCCAATCCAGACCAAACTGCCAGCCAAACCAGTTCCGCTCTTTTTCTGTATTAAATGTGTTTTCGATGGACCACTCATCCAATAGCCACACGATGTATGCTCTTCTCTGATGATTAAAATGCCACGTAATATCACCGGCCATCTGAAGATTATCCGTATCATCCAAATAATGCTGCAATGCCCAAAAAGGGACAAACGGCATCAGGTAAGTCACCTCCAGCGGGCGAACTGCGTACACGACGAGATCCGTTGCGCCAAGGGATAGAAAATCAAACGGCTTCCATTCCAAACGGTGCCCGGCCACAGATCGTGAAATATCAAATTGTTTTGTTCCTACACCGGTATAATACTGAGCTCGGGTAGAGTCCAGAATATTGCTATTCAAAAACCCGTGGAAATAAGTGACTTTAAGATTGGGAAGTACATTCCAGTCAAATCCAAATTGGGGGAAAGAAGGTGTTTTGTTTGATACAGTGAGTGATGACATCCCAGGACCCAAGAAGCGGTCATATTTCCCAAATTCAAAGGAAAAATTATCCCCCGTGTATTGGACTAACATATCCGCATCATCGTACCAGAAATCGCCATCCAGCATGGAATATCTTTGGGAGAACGGCTTCCCTTGGTCTGCCGCAAATTTAAACGGATCTGAAGATGTGCCATGAATACTGGTATAAAGCCATTGTGCTGAATAATACCATTTACCCTTGGTGTACTGTGCTGAAACACCAAATCCTGCCGCTGTTACGTCGGATGAATCTGAAACCCAATGTCCTCCGCCGGATTTAAAACTACTGAATCCAATCGGTTTAATCGAAAAATCCTGTGAGAGGGCCAAGTTCGTTCCCAGACCGAGCGCTAAAAGCCATACGTAGAGTTCTTTATGCTTCATAGGTAGGCGGAATGTAAGAAAAAGAATTTAATGGGTAAATGACCGCACAACAAAAATTGCAGTCATTAATAACACAACAAAATCAAGAGCAATGCTTCTATTTTCGACATAATGAAGATCATATTCAGGATTATCATGAATTTCAGTCGTACGTGCTTTACTAATTTGCCACAAACCTGTTATACCCGGTTTTACCAATAATCGCCGTTTCATGAATTCTTCATATTGATCAACTATAAACGGCATTTCGGGGCGGGGGCCAACCATGCTCATATTGCATTTAAGAACATTCAATAATTGAGGTATTTCATCAAAACTTGTTCTACGAAGCCATCTTCCTGTGGGTGTCAATCGCTTGTCTGTTGAGGAAATTGGTGAATGTGAATAGGGATCTGATTTATGATCCATAGTACGAAATTTATACATAGTAAACGGATCTCCATTTAAACCCACCCGTTCATGTTTGAAAATTACCGGACCTTTATTTCTTATTTTCAATATTAATGATATCAAAATTATAACAGGTAAAGCGAGCAATAATCCAGCACATGCCATCCCTATATCCAATACCCGTTTCGTTAAATCATAAAATGGTTTTTCTTCAAGGGTAGAATGAGCCATCGGCAAACCGGCAAAATCTCTGATTCGAATAGGATTCGCCTCCCATAACTGTTTTGTGGGTAGAAAACTGAGAGCAATATTCATTTTTAAACTCAAATTTCTTATTTTTATTATGACGTCAGGATCGGGGTTTCTTATAGCAACAATAATTCGATCAATATTATGCTCGGTTACAAGGCCTTCCATATTAGCCAGCGCACCTAAAACTTTTTTAGGATTCCCCAATTCCTTTTGGGGAGTAATACGATCATCCACAAAACCTATAATATCCAAGCCAGTTTGGCCAATGCGTTCGCTCATGGTTACAAATGAAACACCTTTTTCCCCCGCTCCGTACACCAAAACTTTTTCCTGAAAATAATTATTAAAAAAAGTCGATTCAATTTTTCCAATTACCAAACGCATAATTATCCCAATTAACGGCAGTGATAACAGAAAAAATATGAGGAGCATACGTGGGATTGTTAACTGAAGTATAAAAATTAATGCAATGAATGTTAATCCTAATACTGATGCGCCTTTCACGAGACTGAGCAATCGAGATAGTCCAGTAAAATCACGAGATCGTCGGTAGGATCCATTATTAAATAAAATGAACATGTAAATCACCAATCCGCCGACAAATATGTCAACACGAAAACTGTATAAAGACCTGGACAATCCTAAAATATCAGAGTTGTACGCAAAAAGACTTACCAAGGCGGCGGAGCAATAGCTTAGCAAATCTGCTGTGATTATCAAAAATGTGCTAATTTTTTTCATTTAATATTAAAAATTTTCAGACTCCATTCCTCCGTCTTTACCCGCAAATACATTATTTAGTATGGAACCTTTGGGTATTAGTTTATCACTTAATGCCTCAATGGTAAAAGAACAATATGTCTAGGACACTTTGCAGGTGAGGTGAATGTGATATATAGCACATTGGGTGGTAGGTACCTCCTCATTAAATCCATAACCAAGGTGCTTGCTGGTAAATTACTGATATATTTTCAAGACTTTTCCTATCGGCGGCCGGAGGTTCGCGACAACAATTCTAGTGTGAATCTATGAAAAATGAGGTGTCATTGCGAAAATCCGAAAAAATGCGGATTTGTGGTAATGACCAACAAGGGCATGGCCGATTAACGCGCCCTGACCAAAAGTTTAGAATATCTCTCGGCAGGACAAATTAATTAATTTAAAACTGTCTCAAAATAAGCGATAGTCTTGGCAAGACCCTCCTTCAAAGGTATTTTGGGTTCCCACCCTAACTTATCTTTTGCGAGTGAAATATCCGGCTGCCTTTTTTGGGGATCGTCTGACGGTAGTTCCTTATACACTATTTTCGATTTAGAATTAGTCAATTCTAATGTTAACTCAGCCAATTCCAACATCGTGAATTCATTGGGATTCCCCAAATTTACCGGACCCGTAAATCCGTGTTCGGTATCCATCATTTTGACAAACCCGTTAATCAGATCATCCACATAGCAGAACGACCGCGTCTGCTTGCCGTCGCCGTAAATAGTAATATCTTCGCCTTTCAAAGCCTGCACAATAAAGTTGGAAACCACTCGGCCGTCATTGGGGTGCATATTGGGGCCATATGTATTAAAAATGCGCGCTACTTTGATATTCAGATTGTGCTGGCGGTAATAATCAAAAAACAAGGTTTCGGCACAGCGTTTTCCTTCGTCGTAGCAAGAGCGGAAACCAATTGGATTAACATTCCCCCAATAATCCTCTGTTTGCGGGTGGATGGCAGGATCACCGTACACTTCGCTCGTGGATGATTGGAATATTTTTGCTTTTAACCGCTTGGCAAGCCCCAGCATATTGATTGCGCCGTGAACGCTTGTTTTGGTGGTCTGAACAGGGTCGTGCTGGTAATGTACCGGTGATGCGGGACAAGCCAGATTGTAAATCTCATCTACCTCAACAAAAAGCGGGAAACAAACATCATGGCGCAAAATCTCAAAATTTTGATTATTTTTTAAATGGGAAATATTCTGCCGGGTACCCGTGAAAAAATTATCCACACAGAGAACTTCATTACCATTTTCCAGAAGTTTG
>JAAZYX010000016.1 GCA_014239435.1 Fidelibacterota bacterium
ATCGTTCCCCTGTTTATTCATGGTAGTCGGATCGTGGCTTTTCCAGAACACTTCCAGCAGTGTATTGTAAGACACTTTCGCCGGATCAAATTCAATACGAGACACTTCTGCATGTCCTGTTGTGCCGGAACAGACTTCCTGATACGTCGGATCGGGTGTATGTCCGCCGGCAGATCCCACCGATACGGATGATACACCGTCAATTCGATTGAAAACGGCCCCCACCCACCAGAAGCATCCCGCGCCAAAAGTAGCGGAATTGTTGAGGTCAGTTTGCGCCATAATCAGAGTCGCCAGCGAAAAAATAATTATGTGCATTAATTTTTTCATGAATTTTTCCTTACCATATTATTCAAGTTAATCCACCCTTTTTCCTCCAACTATGACTGCATTACTTCCCATATATCCAACTGCTACACATACATCTCCAATAAAGTCCATAGATTTGATAATAATTTGACCGCCGGGATACTGAGTGTAAATCGTCTGATCAAGAGTCCAAGTTGATCCATTATAATGAATCATATCACCCCAGATATCAGCCAAAAAGATATCGTTATATCCGTCCCCTCTAATACGTTTGGTTACCTGGTCTGTTACTTGAAGTTCTGATGGAGACAATAATATCCCTTCTCCTGTCGATAAAGATTCCTTCCATATACCCCCCTTTGCCACCACATAAACCGTATCCCTGTTGACCCATACAGAATAAATCCTACCTAGAAAATTGGTGCCGTCACCGGGTAAGAGACTTTCAGATAAAAACTTGGTAGTCCATTGAGCGCCATCATATTCCAGAGCCACACTTTCATGGCCATTGCTGTGACCCGTAGTATATACGTTTCCATCATTGCCATAAATATCCAGAAGATTCAGAGCCGTCCCGCTCTCCATCCTCGTGAAACTTACCCCGTCGTAGTGGACGATGGAACCATTCCCACCCACAAAATACAGATTTGAAGATGAGCTGCCCCACAAACCACCCGATCCAGGCGCATTAGGCCATGGAATTTCATATTGATACCACTCTCCATCTTTGTACCTAGTCAAACCTCCAGCAACAAACCAAACGGTGTTCTCAATTTCAAACACTGAACTGATAGCTATTTGGTCCGTCCATATTACCGTTCCACCTTCGTATTCCAATCTGAACAAAACCTTAATCAACTCCCACTCACTCCCATCCCAGTGTGCTGCATTAAAACTACCGCTGTCAGTCTCAATATTTCCCACCACCCAAACATTATTCTCATCAATAATGGCTACATCATTCAGGTAACTGCCGTAGTTCCCCAGCGTATCTATCTCCCACACAAAATTGTGGCTGGTGGTGTCCATATTGCATTGGGTCTGGTCCTCGTTCCAGTGGTAACCTTCTGCGCATTCGCAAGTGCCGTTTACGTCTATTTGGTTTTCCCCGCATTCAGTTTCTGTGGGGTTATCCGGGCAGGCGGTTTGGGTGAATAAAATAAAAAAAACAAAAACAGCGGTTTTCATACCTGCAAAAAACGTTGAATAAGAAAAAGTACCCATGACGTGATAAGTTACTGCAAAATTTGATTAAGATTCAGCGCAGATTTCCTTATCAAAGTATTGGGTAATTCAAATGATATTTTTTTATTGAATAATTAAAATGATTTGGATAGCGTATTCATACTGAATTATTCCCCGCTTACCATTAATTTTTCGGGATGGATAAAGTAGTTATCACTCAAAACGGTGCGCCGTCGGTACTTAGCGTCCAATCTTCTGAATTGCCAAATCCCGAACCGAACGAGGTTCAGGTCAAGGTGCATTATGCCGGAATCAATTTTGCTGACTTGCTCATGAGGATGGGATTGTATCCCAGCGCACCGAAACCACCGTTTACGCCCGGATACGAAATTTCCGGTATGGTTGTAAAGGCAGGGGAGAAGGCAGATTCGAATCTCGTTGGTCAACCGGTGGTAGCGTTGACGTCGTTTGGCGGGTATGCGTCAGAAATCAACATTCCGGCGGACAGGGTTTTTCCCTTACAATCAGAAGGCCATCTCAAAGACGCCGCAGCAATTCCCGTCAATTATTTAACAGCGTATGTGATGATGATTATGCAGGCAAATCTAAAAAAAGATGAATGGCTGTTGGTGCACGGCATCGGAGGCGGTGTCGGAATCGCCGCGCTGCAGATTGCAAAAATTCTGGGCGCCAATGTGATCGGAACAGCATCCGGCCATAAGCATGAGAGACTGAAAGCAATGGGCGCTGAACATATTATGGATTACCACGATACTGATTTCGTGGCATTCACAAAAGAAATTACCAACGGACGCGGCGCGGACGTGGTTCTGGATCCGATAGGCGGATCGCATTTAAACCGCAGTTATAAGGCAATGGGAAGTTTCGGACGGCTCATCTGTTACGGATTTTCCACTGCTGCCGTCAGCAACAAAAGAAAATGGTTTACACTTTTGAAAGAATTTGTATCCATGCCGAGGTTCAGTCCCGTGAAACTGATGGGAACGAACAAAGCCGTGTTTGGCTGTCATTTGGGAATGCTGCGCGATCGTGAAGCGGAAATGAAACTTGCGACCGAAACTTTGCTGAAGTGGTATTATGATGGCAATATCACGCCGGAAGTGGATTCGGTTTTTCCGTTCGACAAAGCGGCCGAGGCGCATCAGTATATGCATGATCACAAGAATTTCGGCAAAGTGCTTCTGACACCGTTTGAATAGCCTTTCACCAACCGCCGATATTCATCCATCCTTACAAAGCGGTTCTCTGGCGCCGCTATATTCGGAACTAATCCAATGTACCGAGTGCCCCCGAATCGTGGATTTCCGGACCAAAATTGCTCGAGAAAAGCGGAAACAATTCAGGGATTGGAATTATTGGGGAAAGCCGGTTCCGGGATACGGCGATCCAAATGGGAATCTATTAATTGTCGGCCTCGCACCGGCGGCACACGGCGGCAACCGAACCGCTCGTGTATTCACCGGCGACAAATCTGCTGACTTTCTCATGAAATGTCTTCACCATGCCGGGCTGGCAAATCAGCCAAATTCGGATGCTGTTGATGATGGACTGGAACTCAAATATACCTTTATGACGCCGGTGCTGAAATGCGTTCCTCCCGGGGATAAACCAACGAGCGAGGAACTCAAGAACTGCTCGGGATATTTCCAAAAAGAAATGGAATTACTGAAACCAAAGATTATTCTGGCGCTTGGTAAAATCGCCTTTGATGGTTGCCTTAAATATGTTCGGAGAGATTTTGACCTTAAGGTTAAAGATTATCCTTTTGGGCATGATAAGATATACGCGATGCCGAATGGATTTATTCTTTGGGGATGCTATCATCCGAGCCCGCGGAATGTAAATACCGGCAGAATGACTTTTGATATGATGATCGAATTACTGGAAAAAGTGAAAAAGGAATTGTCATGAAACGATTTCTGTTGCTGTGTATTCTGGCTCTTGGATATGCCGGTGATAAAAAACTGACATTGGAAGATGTATCGGGCAAATCGCCGTTTGAGATTGCAACGCTCGGGAATTACACTTGGATCCCCGGAGAGGATGCTTTTGTCATTCATGATAAAGGAGCGCTTCAGAAAATCGATCTTTTATCCGGCGACACTACAATTTTCCTAGACAGTACAGCTTTTCTTGTGAATAATCCTGATGTTGTTCAGGCGCCGTGGCGGCCGGACTTTGTTCCAAATACCCTTACCTTCAACAAGGACGGCAGTAAGATTCTTTTTCTATCCAGCAGGAATCAAATCTGGCGACGGTCTTTTTACGGCAGATTCTGGGTAATGGATTTGATTTCAGGCGAAACACACGCTGTGTCGAAAGACAATGAAAATCTCAGAAATGTCAAATTTTCCCCGGACGGCCTGAAGGTTGCCTACGTTAGGGAAGACAATAATATTTATGTTTTTGATCTCAAAACAAAGAGAGAGCGAAAACTCACCAGAACAGGATCGGACGAAATATTGAATGGGCATTTTGGCTGGGTATATGAAGAGGAATTTGGATCTTACGATGGATACAGATGGTCGCCAGATTCCAAATCGATAGCGTATTGGGAAGAAGATCAGGCAGAGGTTCCCATTTTTACGTTGATTCATGAGCTGGAACAATACCCAACATTGGAAAAGCTTCGTTACCCAAAAGCAGGAGAAACAAACCCCACAATGCGAATTGGAATTGTTTCCGCCAAAGGCGGCAGGACAAAATGGTTGGATATTGGCGATAACCACGATACTTATTATCCGTGGATGAAGTGGACTTCAAAAGATGAAGTTACAGTTATGAGGATGAACCGAAAACAGAATGAATGGACGTTGCTCACAATTCCGGCGAAACGTGGAAAAACTATATCTGGATTAACCGAAAAAGATCCAAATGGCTGGGTGGACCTGCACCGGAATTACACGTTTCTGGACGATGGAAATATTTTATGGATTTCGGAACGATCAGGATGGATGCATCTTTTTATGCATGCAAAGGACGGAAAATTAGTCAGGCAATTAACAACTGGAGATTGGGAAGTGTCGCGGATTGTTTATGCAGATGAGCAAAATAGAATTGTCTATTTTATGGCGAATAAACATTCGGTGACGGAAACACACCTCTATTCTGTGGATTTTGACGGAAACAATTTGAAAAAACTCACGAAAGAGACAGGATCGCATTCTGTTTCAAAAAGTCCAACCGGACGCTACTTCATAGATTCGTTTTCAAGTGTAAATCAGCCAAGGAAAATAGTACTGAAAAAGTTGGATGGTTTGTTTGTCAGAATTCTTGTAGAAACCAAAAAAGACCAGTTTGAAGAATATGATTGGTCCATTCCTGAATTTGTACATTTCAAAACGGATGATGGAACAGAAACTTTGGATGGAGTTTTAACGCTACCGGTTGGTTACAAAAAAGGGGACAAAGTTCCGGTGATTGTGTACGGATACGGAATGCCCGGAACTCAGATTGTCCGAAATCGCTGGGGCGGAACATGGAATCAATTTCTGGCGCAGAAAGGGTATGCAGTTTTTTCTTTAGATGCACGTGGCATGAGCGGGCGGGGAGAAGATTTCAAAAATCTAGCCTATTTGGATATGGCAAAATATTTAGCGAAAGACACAAAGGCAGGTGTTCAATTTTTAATAGATGAAGGCATCGCCGATCCGGACCGCATTGGTGCGTGGGGATGGAGTGGCGGAGGCTATTTTACAGGGCTGATGCTGACCAAGAATGCCGATATCTTTGATGTAGGTGTTTCGGTTGCGCCGGTAATGGATTTTCGGCTGTACGACACCATTTACACCGAACGCTCAATGGGCCACCCCAAACAAAATAAGGATGGTTACGATTCCACATCGGTTTTATCGTACGTTGACCGGTTCAATGGCAAAATGCTGGTCATGCACGGTACCGGAGACGACAACGTTCACTCCCAAAATACCACCCAAATGGTAGAAGCATTTATCCAAGCCGGCAAACAGGTAGACACCTTTTATTATCCCGGGCGTCGCCACGGCATCAGCGGCGGAAAGGCGAGGCACCATGTGTATGAAAAAATGTTCATATATTTTAAGGAAAATCTGTGATGGAAATTTTTTCCGAAAAATTCCACTTCCTGAAGTAAATTTGCGGACTGTTTAACTCATTAATTAATTAAAGGAAAAGAATAATGGATTTAAAAGACAAACTGAATTTGGTATGGAAATTTCTGTTTTTGGCGGTATTTACGTATGGTGTTGTCAGTTTTACCTGCTATAAAGACTGCGGCAAATCCCGCTGTGATAAATCAGGATCATACGCTTACTGCGAGACAAAAAGTAAGGGATGTTCAGCAGAAAAGGCGCAGTGTGATAAAGCTAAAAAGCAGTGCAAATCCGACTGCAGCAAACCTTGCTGCAAGGATAAAGTATCCGGATAAATTCTGCAGATGATATGAAACAAAAAACCCCGCACCAGCGGGGTTTTTTGTTTCCACACATTGTAGTATAATTTTATGTAATTTGATGTATGAAACGCCTCTGGCTCAAATAAAGGACTAATCATTGTTCGACAAAAAGCACTACACGAATGGTCAAAAAGTTTATGAATTGACAGAAGATACATTAACTTATTTTTATAAAAACGGTAATCTGAAAGCTACAGGACCATTCATTAATGAATTTATGGAAAGTGAATGGACGTTTTATCGTGAATCGGGTCAACTATGGCAAGTTGGAAATTTTGAACATAACCTAAAACATGGTCGATTCATTCGCTATAATAAGAAAGATGAAGTTGAATATGATGAAACATTTGTGAGGGGTAAATTGGTGAAAAAATGAAACGCCTCTTGTTCATATAAAGGAGAGCAAAATGAATGATATTACATATCATTTCAATGAAACTATAGAGTTCAGAGATTATAAAGATTTTCTCAAACGCACAGATTTAGGGAGTCAGTATCCAGAAGAAAATTTTAAAGAGAGAATTAAAAAATTATTATCAAATCGTACATTATCTGTAACTGCAAGGAATAAAGATAATATACTGGTTGGGATATGCTTTGGGCTTACAGATTTTTCTTACTTTCTATTTATATCAGATTTGGGTGTAGATAGAAATTATGAAAATCTAGGTATTGGAAAAAAATTAGTAAACCTTTTGCAAATAAAAGCAGGTGGAGAGGATGATATTACAGTTATTGTTTTATCAAATGAGAATGCTGTGGAGTTTTATAAGAAATGTGGATACAGAACCGATACAGATTTACTAATAAAACCTTGCAGAGTTTGGACAGAATTCAAATTATAGGATGCCGGTTTTTGATATTTTAATTTTTTCTATTCTTTCGAAGTAATATCTATTATAGCCCCTCACCAGCGGGGTTTTTGTTTTCCCAGTTAAGTGTTTTCTTTCCATTTTATGTCTTCCCGTGCTACATATATGCTACCTAGTAGTATTCTCTTTGATTAAATTGAATAGCTTTATCAAAAGCATTTGGGGCCGTAGCTCCCCGCAGTTGCGGGGCAGGCAACAACTTCGCTACGGTCAGTTTTTTGATAAATGGGGCCGTAGCTCCCCGCAGTTGCGGGGCAGGCAACAACTTCGCTACGGTCAGTTTTTTGATAAATGGGGCCGTAGCTCAGTTGGGAGAGCGCCTGAATGGCATTCAGGAGGTCGTCAGTTCGATCCTGATCGGCTCCACAAATCATTGTTTCGCTACGATGTGCGATCCTATTAGATTTACTCAGTTCTGAATACATAAAAAAGACGAGGTAGAATTTTATGCAGGGAAAAAATTTCGACGCATTGTTTCATGTATTGAGCAGTGAACAGCAGATCATCATGCGCACGGACCAAAAGGCATTCACGCTGATGTCCATCTTGGGTGTATTCATGGTTTTTTTTATTATTCATTTTTTAAAAATCCAAATCAACTGGGTAACTGTCACTTTGGTTTTAATTTATTTTATTGCGGCTTTGGTTTCGATCATCAACCTTGTGCTCGTCATTGTTCCCAGGATAAGAGATGACCATCCGGTGGATGACACACCCGAAGTAAATGCCACTTTTTTCGGCGGCATCAGTCAATTTGAGTCATCAAAGGAGTACGCACGGTATCTCAAGCAAGTTGCCGAAGATGATGATAAAATGTATACTATGTTTTCTAATCAGGTTTTTGCGCTGGGAAAAATCAATAAATACAAGAATGCAGCACTCAAAAATGCCATTTTATATTTTGCCATTGCGATTATTTCCGAACTTCTGATCATTATGTGGATGGCTTGGAGTAGGGCACTGCCATTCCTGATTCCCGGTTAATGAAAATTTCTATCATCAGCTTATCCGCGATATTGTGGATGTCTTGTACGCCAACCGGTGTGCCCGGCCCGCAGGGAGTTTCCGGTAAAGATGGTGAAACCGGAATTCAAGGTCCTGCCGGTGAAATCGGTCCACAAGGAGAAAAGGGAGACCCCGGAATTGCCGGAAAAGTAGATCCAGCGTTATTGACAAAGCTAAATTCAGCTTTAAAGAAAATAAGCGCATCATCTATGATGGAAACTGGTAATGAAGTTATTGTCGCTTCGGTTCAATTTTCATTTGGCATTGCACCTCCAATCATGGGATTTGCGATTTTAACAAGTCATGGAAATCTGTATCAACTAAAGAATAAAAATCCGGTGACCTTAGGGGATGAATTTGAATTTCTTGTGCATATAGGAGAACATAAAAATTTTGTATCGTTATCATTTTTGTCCGGCGGCGAAGGTCAGAAAAATTTCTATATTGCTCTAACAGAGGATGGACACAGCTATGTTTCCGAAGACCTTAAATCTTGGCAGTCCAAAGGCATAATTTCTTACCAATAGTATGAAATCCGCTACTCTAGCGGTCCTGTTTTTCTCTCTTTCCTTTCCCCAGGACTATCCAATTGCAATTGACGGTCTCTTCTCAGATTGGGAATCCGTTCCCGTCGCCGGAGAAGACGTTACAGATGATGTCCACGCTTGGGACATAGAAATCCTCAAAGTCACCCACGACAGTTCTTATTTGTATCTGTATTTCAATTACTCAGACGGCGAGCATTTGATGCAGGATTGGAATGATATTCGACTGTTCCTTGATCTCGATAATGATGCATCCACGGGAGGGAATGTGAATGGTACGGGTCCGGATATCGTATGGTGTTTTGGGTGCAGATCCGGACGGCATTTGGAAACAGCTTCTACAGATACAATTTGGCAGGATGATTTGCACTTGCGAATGATGCCGACAATTACAGACACCGAATTTGAAATTGCAATTGGATTGGAATCTAATGCGATGACTCTATGGAATACCTATTCACCGGATACCATTCAAATTGTAATCTACAGCGATGAAACTGGTTCGGATGATCAAATGCCGGAAGATGGATCCAGTATTCAATATGTTATCGGAAATACATCAGTTTCCAGTCCAACCGCTTTGTCGCTTGCAAAAGAATCGAGCGATCACATTCGGCTCGTTTCTTACAATGTGCTTTCGTCTAATATTGTGGATAATAATTATGAAATCTTTTTCGAACGAATCCTGAAAGCACTCGATCCGGATATTATTGCGCTTCAAGAATTTTATGATACAGCAGACACCACTGAATTAAAAAATCTTATTTCCAGCTGGCTTCCGGATGATACGTGGTATATGAGCTCGCTTTTTAGGGATAATATCATTGTGTCCAAATATCCGGTACTTGGTGAATCTTTTGTAACAACATCTACACGAACTATGGTAGCACTTTTGGAAACCGAAGAAGAGTTGGGAAGTAATCTCATGATATTTAATTCCCATCTTTCCTGCTGCGGATACAATGATTCTCGTCAGTATGATGCAGATGAAATTGTCGCCTTTATTCGAGATTGGATTCAAACAGGCAGCGGCCCATTTACATTGGAATCCGGAACGCCGTTTATCCATGTTGGTGATTTTAATTTGGTGGGATACCGCCAGCAGTTAACCACACTTACGGACGGCGACATAGATGGAAATGTTCAGTGGGGGTCGGATTTTTCTTTGGATTGGGATACTACGGCGCTGTCAGATGTGTTTTCAATTCACACTTCCGAAAGGATGGGATATACGTGGCGCCGGGATTACAGCTCATTTAGTCCCGGAAAACTGGATTACATTTTATATACAGACAGTGTTCTTGATACCGGAAAACATTTTATTTTGAATACGCTGACGATGTCCGATGCAGAATTGGTTGCTAATGGTCTGGATTTGAATGATACATACTACGCATCCGATCATTTGCCACGGGTTTTTGATATTGCCGGATTTCGAAATTTGTCCGCAGAATCGGAATACACTGTTCCGGAAAAAATCATTCTGAATCCTGCGTTTCCTAATCCGTTTAATTCGGTAACAACCTTTCGGTTTGAAGTTCCCGTAGTGGCGAGACACGTCTCGCCACTACAATTGCATATTTACGATATCACCGGTCGGCTGATGGAATCATTGACAATTGAAAGTAATATGGGAGGATTACAAGAAATTCAATGGAATGCATCGAATTATTCAACCGGCATTTATTTTGCGGAACTAACTTTAGAATCCCACCGTGAAATCCAAAAATTGATTTACCTAAAATAATGGCAAAAAATTCACATATCGTTTTCTCGACCGATCCTAATTATGCGGAGGAAACGCCGGAACGGAATACTGGATCCAAACAGGATTTCCGCGTGATGAGAAGAAAGCTTGGCGGGGGGAAAATGTTAACTATTGTCACTGGTTTTAAGGGAAACCTTTCTGATTTAAAAATCATCAGTAAAGACTTGAAAACATCCTGCAGTTCCGGTGGAACGGTTAAAAATAATGAAATCCTTATTCAGGGAGACCACAGAGATAAAATTGTTTCCATACTAATGAATAAGGGGCATATCGCAAAACCATCAGGCGGTTAATCCTGTTTTATTGAATGAAAATAATCCTTTAACTTCTATGATAATGAAAACCCTAATAAATACAATATTGATTATTGCGCTGCTAGGAATTTGGTCTTGCGGAAAATCTCCGCAGGCCGATGTGGTGCTGTTGGTGACCGCCAATGGGCATGGTCAGCTTGATCCCTGCGGCTGAAAAAAGAATCCACTGGGCGGTCTGCCCAGACGCGCAACAAAGGTTAACAAACTCAAAGAAGATGGAAAACATTTGCTAGTTCTGGATTCCGGAGATGCATTTTTTAAATCGGATGTTTTACCAAATAATACAAGAGAAGCTGATATTTTGAAGGCGCGGACCATACTGGACGGATATACCCGCATAGGTTATGACTGCATCAATGTTGGCGGATTTGATTTCGCGAATGGAAAAGATTTTCTTTTGGGACTTCAGGATTCATCCAGCATCCCATTTATTTCAGCAAATATCGTGAGTAAAGAAACAGCGGAATTGCTTTTCGAGCCTTATACGATTTTGGAACGCGCAGGAGTTAAAATTGGTGTGATTGGCCTTGTAGATCATCTTCCACCACACATCGAAAATTTTGGCGTGGATGATGTATTTTCTGCTGGAAAACGATATTTAGCGGAAGTAGAAACAAAATCAGATATCACCGTAATTCTTGCAAATGTGGATAGAAAAATTACAAAAAATCTCAGGCAGAATTTTCCGACTGCCGATTACATATTTTTAAGCAAGACCCGTTCGCGGACGCAGCCGAGCACTGCACAGCCTGCCGGTCCAATGATTTACTCATCTGGAATTCAGGGGAAATACCTCGCTCAGGTGAGTATTTCATTTAATAAAAAGGATGAATCTATTGTGTACGTTTCGCCCAAAAAGGCAGAACTGGAACAAATCAATCGTCGGCTGAAAAATCTTCAAAAACGCGATCCGAATAAATCGCTTGAAGATTTATACGCTGGACAGCCAAATGTGTTGAATATCATTTCTGAGTATTCATCCAAGAAAGAAATCATTGAAGCCGAAATTGCCGGCGCATCCAATACATCTGAATTTGAATTATTGGATCTCAGCAGGGAAGTAGAGAGCGATCCGGAATTGCTTGCTATTGTAGACGACATTCTAGAAACCTGCAGTAAGCTCACTAAAAAAACCCAATCTTCAAGCTAAGTATGTTCCCAACGCCACCTCCGCTGCATCAGGCATCCTTGATTGTGATGGCAACAATCGTATTGGGAATTATGTCCAATACAATTCGGTCCGATTCTATACCGTGGATTGCTGAAGCACTAGCGGTCACGGATAAAATATCCATTGAAACTGAAACTTCAGAAGCCCCCATTTTGCAGGGAATTTCGCTTGAACAGGCGAAAAAATTATTTGATGACAATTTCATATTTGTAGATGCACGCGGTGAGGAATATTGGTCGGAAGGACACATTCCCGGCGCCATGGTCAATCGAAATTTTATGGAGCTGACTTTCAAAATTGATTCTATTCAAGGAAGAACGAAACCTGTAGTGGTGTATTGTAGCGACGATGACTGTGGATCGAGCGAAGATTTAGCGTATGATCTTCAATATTCAGGATTCACGCATCTCTATATTTTTAAAGGCGGATGGCTTTCATGGAACGATGCCGGCTATCCTACGGAAATTTCACAATAATGCATCAGCTTAAATCATACGGACCTGTTTTGGCGCGGTGGATTTTGGGCGGATTTTTCATTTATGCGAGTTTGGATAAACTCGCGCATCCGGAATTGTTTGCCCGCGCAATTTCCAATTATCAATTGGTTCCGTTTGGACTTGAAAATACGATGGCTATTATTTTGCCGTGGCTGGAATTGCTCGCCGGCGTTTGCCTGATTGCTGGAATCCTGGTGGACGGCGCGAACCTTCTTGTGGCTGTTATGCTGATTGTGTTTATAACTGCTATCAGCCAGGCGCTTGGTCGCGGGATTGATATTTCCTGCGGATGTTTTAAAGTTACCGAAACCGGACGATCGCTTGGATTTTCAACATTAGTACAGGATTTTATATTATTGGGACTTTGCTTTTGGGTGATGAATCGCCCGGATCGAACCTTGGAAATCTATCCAAAACCTGTTTGACCGGTTTTGGTTTTCGAATAAATTCAGCCCGATTTTTAACAATAGAATTGCGAGAGTAGCTCAGCTGGTAGAGCACCACGTTGCCAACGTGGATGTCGCGAGTTCGAATCTCGTCTCTCGCTCAAAATTTATGTATTACACTTATATCTTATTTTCTAAGAGCAGAGACCGGTATTATTACGGTCATTGTGAAGATATAAAGAAAAGATTTAATCGGCATAATTCCGGTATAAATCCATATACTAAAGTAGGAATTCCCTGGGATCTGAAATATTATGAAACTTTTGGTACCAAAAGTGAAGCTGTAAAACGTGAA
>JAAZYX010000009.1 GCA_014239435.1 Fidelibacterota bacterium
AACCGTATCCATGCCGCCGATAGCTACTACGTCCCATTTTACTCTGCTGGAATCACCCATAAAATCCGTGATGTCACCCAGAATGTCTTCATAAAAAACGTAAAGCATCGTCCCCGACATCAGCGAATCGTGGCGGATAATTCCAAGCGAATCGCCTCTACTGTAAATCGTATGATCAACGGTTAACCAATACATCACCGAATCATCCGGATCATAGCTTGGATCCCAGCTAAACAGAAGCGAATCCGTCAGGGAATTCGTTTCAGTCAAAATGAGCAGTGAACTGTCCGCTGGAGTAATCAGCGAGAAATCACCGGGACCATAATTCACAGCCTCATGCGCATCCACATTGAACTCATAATGACCGTTCTGAGAAAGAACCGTATCCATGCCGCCGATAGCTACTACGTCCCATTTTACTCTGCTGGAATCACCCATAAAATCCGTGATGTCACCCAGAATGTCTTCATAAAAAACATAGAGCATCGTCCCGGACATGAGTGTGTCGTGCTCAAAATATCCCGTGGAATCACCATCGGAATAGATCGTGTGGTGCGCATGAAATTCATACCTTACCGAATCTTCCGGATCGGTGCTGGTTTCCCAGCTGAACAAAAGCGAATCCGTCAGGGAATTCGTTTCAGTCAAAATGAGCAGTGAACTGTCCGCTGGAGTAATCAGCGAGAAATCACCGGGAGGATAATCCACCGCACCCGATGCGTCCACACTGATATAATAAGGACCGTTATCGGACAAGGTATCCACCGATCCTGCCGTAAGTTTAACATCCCAAATTATTTCACTTGTATTCCCTGTGTACAGCATGATTTCGTTCAGAATATCAAAGTATACAAGAATTTCGGTTGTATCCGTTGTGATTAACTCATGCGTGGACGTGTCCACCACTCCGGCATCGTCATAGATGATATGATTAATGATGAGTTTGTAGGATACCGTATCATCAACATCTTCTGAAGATGACCACACAAAAAGTATCGAATCGGTTGATTCATTAGTCTCAGTAATTGCAATGGATATTGAATCGTCCGGACTTAAGAGAGTTATCATGGATGCAGGATCATCAAGCGCATTGATTTCAAACCAGACATTTGCTGTATCCGAATCCATTCCGTCGCTGACCGTGTATGATAAACTATCCGATCCGTGAAAATCCGTATCCGGTGTGTAGGTGAGCAACGGTGCCGTTCCTGTTACCGAACCGTGGATCGTACTGTCCAAAATGGCAAATGACAGCGAATCCATTTCCACATCCGAACCGGAAAGTGTAAACGCCTTTGCCTCATCTTCACTCAGCGTAACCGTTATATCTCCCGCGACCGGTGTGTCGTTCAGCGAATTCACCGTGACCGTCATCGTGTCGCTTACAGAAAGTCCAGCAGTATCTGCTGCCGTAAAGATGACTTCAGCAGAACCGCTGCTGTCCGGCGCAAAACTGAAAATAATCGAATCATTGACCGCCGTAATAATGAGCAAATTCGGATTCCCGTTTGTGTGGCTGAATGTGAGTATTGCATCGTCCACATCGGAAAAATGATTGTTGAGGTCACCCATCGTTGTATCGGCCGCGTCCTCATCCACAGTTACGTCCGATAAGGATAAAATCAATTCCGGTGCATCATTTACATTATTGACCGTAATCGTAAAATCCTGATTTGAAGATCCGCCATTCTCATCCGTTGCCAGAAGAGAAACAGCATGGCCGCCGACGTCGTCATTGTCCGGCGTGCCGGATAATGTAGAGGCCGGGAGGTCTATTCTGCGAATACATTGGTTTCCAACATCTGCGACAAACAAAGAGGAACCATAAATACAGATATCCTGATTCACATCAAATCTCGCGTCATCGCCGTTTCCATTTATGAGTCCCGTGCCACCGGTCCCGCCCGCTATTGTTGTCACATTTGCATCCTGATCAATTCGGCGGATGATATTCCACCAGTAATCTGTCGCATACAATACATCATTGTCATCAATGGTAATTCCCTGCAAGGTGGACAAGGAAGCATTCGTTCCCTGCCCATCGGTATTTCCTTCCGTTCCGGTTCCCGCAAAAGTGGAAACAACACCGTCCTGCGTAATTTTTCTGATCCTGTAATTATCGCTTACATACACATTCCCCTGAGAATCCACTTCCAGACTTGACGGATTATTAAAAAGCGCAACGGAGGTATCGCCGTCAACATATCCTTGGGTATCCGGTGAACCCGCAAAGGTGGAAACAACGCCGGATGTGTCAATTTTTCTAATCGTGAAGTATGTCGTTCCTACGAAATAAATATTTCCGACTGCATCAATCGCGATATCCATTGGCCTGTACGTTTGCGCCGTAGATCCGGGACCATTCAGGTGCATCCATCCACCATTTCCGGCTATGGTCGTTACCGTTCCATTCGGTGTGATTTTCCGAATGCGGCTTGATCCGAAATCTGCTACAATAATGTTACCGTCATTATCCATTTCCATTCCGTATGGACTTTTAAAAGATGCTGCTGTTCCCTGTCCGTCTAAAAATGCATCATCCCCGTTTCCTGCAAATGTAGTCACGGTTCCGTCCGTGGAAATTTTCCTGATGACATTATTGCCATCGTCACCTACATATAAATTCCCGGCAGAATCCACGCATACACCGCGCGGGTAATTGAATTTCGAGGCTAACAAAGTTGAGTCAACATATCCGGTCGTATCTCCAACTCCGGCATAGGTGCTCACCCAATGGCTTGCATTCACCGAAAGTGTCAGCCAATCCGGAATCGTGGTTGCGGTTACAAATACACTGTCGCTTTCAGGGTCTGAAGTTGAAATCGTATATGAATATTCTGAATCCTCATTTACGCTTGTAATTGCAGTGGATGTAAATGTTGGCGCATCATTCACGGCATTCACCGTAATGCTGACTTTTCCTGTATCCGATGCTGTTCCATCACTGACGCTGAATTTGAGGCTGTCCAAGCCAACAAAATCTGAAGATGGGCTGTAGGTGAAGGTTCCCGTGGAAGCGTCAACCAATGTTACCGTTCCGTTTACGGAACTGTCCGTAATTGCAAACGTCAGCGCGCCGCCGTCCACATCAGAGCCGGGAAGTGTACCGCTGTAATCTGTATCTTCATCGGTGGTAATGGATGTGTCGGAGGCAACTGGGGAGGTATTATTGGTAATCCTATTTCCGGATACAAGGAAATCATCCGCAAACATATAATAATGATCCAAAGATATATTTTGAATGGCAAGGAAAACGGACTGCCCAATATAGCTACTTAGATCGTAAGAATACTGCGTCCATGAAGACGATAAATTTGTGATGGCTTCCAGCGTAACGGTGAAGTTGGAAGCAAGGCTGTCCGAGGTTGAAAGTAGCACATTAAAATCTTCCAAATAGCTGGCACTATGGGACCTTGCCCAGAATGAAAAAGTTGCAGCGGAAAAATCGCTTGGGATAGTAATTTGAGGTGTAACGAGATAATCATCATTTGCGCTTGAGTAATAGATATACGCACCATTATCACCATAATATGATATATCCAATGTGGAACTTGATCCTACTCCCCAAGTCGCTCCATTGTTGTTATTATCAATTGTTGTCCAATCATTCGGCATGCCGTCTTCAAAACTGGTGCTTAAGAGCGTTTTATTGGATGAATCCGCAATGAGCCCCATATATTTATCCGAGATCCAACCATGCATTCTTCCGGACTGCTGAGTCGAAAATCCATCATTGGAAAGATCGTAGCAGTCGTCATCGGCATAGCCCATAAAATTGTGAAAATCCGTCCCCGTAAAGGTATTGCTCTGGCAGTCACTTGAACCGGGATCATTGCAGGAATAATTCGTGGGAGTGGATTTTGTATCAGAACACATGTCTCCTACCACATCGGCACTGTCGCCGGTGGAGTAGGTATATCCGTCGGCGCCTTCGTAGCAGTCACCACAATCGGTCACTTCGCTTACGCCGTGATGCGTGTGCCAAAGTCCCATGCCATGTCCAAGCTCATGTGTGATGGTATGCTGAGAAATATTGGCAGTGCCGCTGAAGGTACGCGGTCCACCGAACCAATCCTTGTCAATGATCGTTCCGCCGTAGGCTGTAAGCGCGTCACTGTCCCACGGAAAAGTGGACACGCCGAGAATACTCCAGCTGGCATCCGTATCGCATACGTAGAGATTGTGATACTGTAGCGGATCGGCGCCATAGAGTTCCTTAATCGTTCCTGCGGACCATTCGGTGCTGTTTATTGATTGATACGCCGCATCGTTGTGAATCTGAAATGTGGCATCAAATTTGAGAGTATAATCGGAAAACGCTTCATTCAGCGTAACCATTTGAGCTTCGGCATCGGAGAGGGTTGCGGTTGGATTATTCCCGCTGTTATCGGCAAATGCATGGATATACAATTTAACAACAAGTGTATCTGTACTCGTTCCGGGAATATAGGAATCTCTTACGGTCGGGTCATCGGTTGCCCCGAAATATGAGCAGGCGCGCGGCGATCCGTATTTTTCAATCCAAGCAGGCATTGTGCCGCACCACTCGTCCACTGTTTCACGTGCATCAAGCATCGGCGGCGAATGATATCCTGGACGAATTTTTGGAATAACTTTAACCGGCGTAGAACTGTTGCTTAACAGCTTTTCGTCAGTGATTTCAGTTCGCTTTTCTTTTGTCTGAGCGAACAATACCGTAATGATGAAGAGACTCAGTAAACCTTTTTTCATGCTTCCTCCCTGAAATGATGCGGAAATTTATGGTGTGAATTTGGGTGAAATATACGAAGCGTAAACCTTAGGAATATGTGAAAAGGTCGTCGGACACAAGTTGTGTGAAGTGAGTCACAAGATTCTTGTGTCTATGCGAACCTATTCTTCTTTCACTTATACCGTCATTCTGAGAGAGCGTAGCGAAAGAAGAATCTCAGACTGATGATTGTAGGAAAACACATGTTTGAGATTCTTCGTCGTTCCTCCTCAGGATGACAAGACTCGAGGAGTAGTCAAAAATGAAAGTGATTCTTTTACTAATGTCATTCTGAGAGGGCGTGGCGAAAGAAGAATCTCAGACTGATGATTGTAGGAAAACATGTGCCTCGAGCATTACACGATGACGAGCGATCACGGATGATCGATCCACTTTTATTATGCTTCGAACTTGACCGAAACCAATTTAGAGACACCCCTCTTTTCCATAGTAACGCCGTAAAGATAATTAGCGGATTCCATGGTGAGTTTGTTATGGGTGACAACAATAAATTGTGTTTCGTCAGCAAACTTTTGCAGAACGCGAGTAAATTTCCTGATATTCACGTCATCCAGCGGTGCGTCCACTTCATCCAGGATACAATACGGACTCGGCTTCACCTGATAAATCGAGAACAGCAGCGCAATGGCTGTCAGCGCTTTTTCTCCCGCAGAAAGCATGCGAAGGCTCTGGTTCCGCTTCCCCGGCGGTTGGGCGTGTATGGAAATGTTGGCTTCCAGCGGATCGGGATCGCCGGTGAGTTCCAACTGTCCTTTCCCGCCTTCAAAAAACATGGTGAATAATTTCTCAAAATTGGTTTTAATCTGATCAAAGGTTTCCCGAAACTGCTTTCGGGCAACTTCATCAATTTTCCGAATCGTTTCACGAAGATTCTCTTCCGCTTTGATCAAATCCAATTTCTGGTGCGTTAGCATATCATAGCGCTTGGATTCTTCATCATATTCATCCTTTACCGCCATATTGATAGGCCCGATATTCTCGATGGATTTTTGAAACCGATCAATCTTTAAGCGAATGTCATCTATGGATTCGTCGGTATCAATTTTATCCGGAATATCCAGATTGTATTTTTCTGTAATGCGCTCTTTCTGAGAAATAATTTTCTGCTCGAATTCTGCAATATCCACTTCTGCCTGCTTCAACTCTTCCAGAATAGTTTCTCTTGACCGCTGCTCTGCCCTGATTTTAGAACGAATTTCCTCAATCTGCCGATACGCTTCATCTGTTGCGGTCCGCTTGAGGTCAAGAATCGAGCGCTGTTTTCGAATCTTCCCCATAGCCTTTTGAAGATCGGCTTCACCGGCCTCGCCTTTGGCCTCCAGCACCTTAATCTTTTCAGTTAAACCAGTAATTTCGGTTTCTATTGATTTTCGGCGGTTTGCTAATTCATCCATGAGTTCCGATGTAGTTTTTTTCTGAAACATCAGGTTGTCCCGTGAATTTTCAAGATTCAAAAGTTCAATCCGCATATCCTGAACCCGCTGGTGGAATCCGTCCCGTTTGGCCTGCGCTTCCGATACTTTTCCTTCAAATATGCTGACTTGCTTTTCCATATTGGTCAATTTGGTACGGAAGTCCTGAATGTCAGGAATTAAATTATCCACTGATTTTTCCATATCGGTAATGGACGTTTTTGCTGTGGTAATTTTTGATGATACATCACCCAAAATATCGAGAGATTGGGTTTGTCGAAAATGGCTTCGGATGAGTTCTGTTTCTGTATCAGAAAGTTCATCAATCAGTCCCTGTATTTCTCCAGAGAGTGCTTCAATTTTTGCATCCGCTTCCGCTTTGGACCCATCCAGATCTGTTAATTCGCCGCGCTGCTTTTGCCCTTTTGAAACAAGGGATTCTATTTCTTTATTTAGCGTATCAATCTGTTTTTTCCGTCCGAGCAAACTCGACTCATTTGACCGAGTTTTGTTTTTGAGTAAATAGTGCACTCCGGAGAATGAGCCTGAAATGTCCACCAAATTCCACCCAGAAATGGATGAATCCTTCAGCGCATTATCCAAATTTGAAACCACAAGCAAATTTCCCAATAGGTGATCTACGAGCGGAAGAAACTCTTTTTTACATGACACAAAATCGCCTGCCCTTCCAAGTACATTCTTGGAAGTGGGAACTGCATGTAAAGGCGTCTTTATTGCAGCAATTTCTTTCAGCGGAATAATGGATGTTTCGCCTAAATCATCTAATTTCATTTTTTCCATAATGGTAAGTGCTGATGTGCGGTCCTTTGAAACAAGACAAGACGCAAGGTCGCCCAATGCAGTTTCAATGATAGATTTTTTTTCGGTCTCAACCGTGATTAAATCAGCGACGGTTCCTATAACATCTTTGAATTCTCCGGCATGCTCCAGCACATATTGTGTGCCTTCTGGATATCCTTCACCCCTGCTCACAAGTTCTTTATAAAACTGAAGCTGGCTTTCGAGCCCTTCTGCCTTGGCAAGCGTGCTGTGATATTCCAACGTCAGTGTGTGGCGTTTTTCCTGCAGAGAAGCAGATTCTTTTTCGAGGTCTTTTAATTTCGTTTTCAATTCAAGAATGTTTGCATCTGTTTCCGATTTTTCTTTTTCCAGCAATTCTTTTGAAGATTCATCCTCTTTTCGGGATGCGTCCAACTCCACCTGTTTCGATTCCAGGATTTCAACTTGTTTTTTCTGATCTTCAATCAGTGCGCGAGTTCGTTCCAGCAAAGATTCTTTTTCCGATACGGCACGGTCAGATTCCCAGCGCTTGGTTAAAATCCTGTCCAAATCCGCACGTGAATTTTGGTAGTCTTTTTCTACAGATTCCAGCGCGTCTTTTTCCTTTTTATAATGGCTTAGCTTCTCATTCACTACAGGATCGATGGAAACAATTTCTTCATTGTATTCCGCTATTTGAATTTTCATTTGCGCCGCGCGGGACACACCGGAATCTTTTTCAACATCCAGCCGCTGAATTGCCGCTTCCGAAGCGCGGGACTGTTCTTTGGCAACCAAAATCGTGTTCGCGATCTCTTCCCGTTCGCTATCCAATTCGTTCAATCGTTCCCTAAGGGATTCGACTTCTGTCTGCTGATCTCGATATCCTGATTCTAAGGATGTTAATTCTGTATCATGAATGGATTCTTCCGTTGCCTTGGATTCCTTCAAATGCTTGAATTCGCTGATTTTCATGCGCAACGGACCGGCATTTTTTTCAGCCGACTTGATACTTAAAAAAGCCAGAGCAATATCAGATTCCTTCATCTGTTCGGTCAATTTTTCATGTCGTTTATACCGCTTCAGTTGAAGATCAAGACTTCGGACTTTAGTATCCACTTCCGTAATAATATCTTCAACTCTGTCAAGATCAACGCGCGTCTGTTCAAATTTTCGTAGAGCATCCTTCCGCTGTCCTTTGTATTTATTGATTCCGGCAGCTTCTTCAAACATCCGCTTTCGATCGTCGGCCGTATCCGATAAAATCTGTTCAATCATTTTGAGCTCAATTACAGAATAGGCATCCGAACCCATTCCGGTATCTACGAAGAGATCGTAAATATCTTTTCGGCGGCACTTGTTGCGGTTGATATAATACTCGCTCTCACCGTTCCGGAATACACGCCGGCTGATTTCCACATCGTTGTATTCAAGTGGAAGCTTTCCTTTATTATTATGAACGGTCAGAGATACTTCGCACACGCCAAGTGGTTTTTGCTTTTCGGTACCGTTAAAAATAATGTCCTGCATGGTGGTTCCGCGGAGGACGCTCGTCTTTTGCTCACCGAGAACCCAGCGAATGGCATCAACAATATTGGTTTTTCCGCAGCCGTTGGGGCCGACGATGGCCGTTATGCCTTCGCCGAATTTGAGCTTGTCCTTTTTTGCAAAGGATTTAAACCCGTGTAATGTGAGGTTCGAGATATACACTGATACTGGTTTGGTTTAACTTTTGGTCGGTAAATTTAGTGAATTTCAGAGGAGAAAACACTATTCTTTTACTAATTTTGTCATACTGAAAGAGCCCACCGAATGAAGAATCTCAAACTGATGATTGTAGGTAAACCTAAGGTTGAGATTCTTCGTAACATTCAGGATGACAATATATTTTATTTAAACCAGTTTTTAGCCAAATCTTTCCATTTAGGATTTTCTTTTTCAATCAACGCTACTTTTTTCTTTCTTAACCACCCTTTAATTCTTTTTTCTAAATCAATTGCTGCTGTTACATCATCTGTTTCATCATACCAAACAAGTTTGTAAGTATTGTAATTATTTGAAAACCCTTCAACCAATTTATTCTTATGCTGGTAAACGCGTGTTTCAAGATTGTTGGTCATTCCAGTATAAATTACTTTTGATTCACTTGCCAAGATGTAAACGTAATAGATTTTTTTCATTTCTTAATTTAATGCCTTTGTCATTCTGAGAGAGCTCACCGAATGAAGAATCTCAAACTGACGATTGTAGGTAAACATAAGGTTGAGATCCTTCGTAACACTCAGGATGACAAAACTGGAAAAGCAATTAAGAACAATGTCATCCTTTTTCTATTGTCATTCTGAGAGAGCGTAGCGAAAGAAGAATCTCAAACTGACGATTGTAGGTAAACATAAGGCTGAGATCCTTCGTAACACTCAGGATGACAAAACTGGGAAAGCAATTAAGAACAATGTCATCCTTTTTCTATTGTCATTCTGAATGACAACAGGCTTTACCCCGGTGGCCAGTTAAACTTTCGTCCGCCCATCAAGTGCAGATGCACATGCCACACCGTTTGGCCGGCATCGGCATTACAGTTAAAACCCGTTCGGTAACCTGATTCTGCTATTCCTTCCTTTTCAGCCAATTCTTTCGCCGCAAGAATCAATTCGCCTATCAATTCAGCATCATCCGCTTTCAGGTCATTTAAGGTCGAAATATGTTTCCTTGGAATAATCAGAATATGAGTAGGCGCTTGCGGATTGATATCACGAAATGCAACGATATTTTCCTGTTCCAAAATAAGTTCGGTCGGGATTTCTCCTTCTGCAATTTTGCAAAATAGACAATCACTCATGCTAGCCTCCTGTATTTACATTTTCAAAATTTATCCTGAATGACACAGCCGTTATGGCAGCCGTCTCGGACCGAAGCCGCCGGTTTCCCAACGATATACATTCAATTTCTGAATTCCGGATAATAGCCATTTCATTCTCAGAAAAATCACCTTCAGGCCCAATGAGAAAATGCGTTGGTCCTTTAACAGACTCACCTGAAAATTCGCTTATCGTCCTTTCCCCTTCCCAATGCAATACTGCTTTGGAATCCTGTGCAAACTGATGCACCCAATGATCGAGAGTTACCGGTTTGCACACGCTTGGAAATACACTGCGTCCGGATTGTTTGGAGGCAGATTGGATAATTTTTTCGCATCGTTCTACGTTAATCGATTTTTTAACACACCGATCCAAAACGAGCGGTGAGAAAGATTTCACACCAACTTCTGTTCCTTTTTCCAATAAAAGTTCAAGCCTATCGCGTTTAATAATCCCGAATGCAAGATGCACCGAAACGTCCGGCTCGCCATAATGTACATGGGTGTTTACAATGGATCCGCTTACTGATTTCCCGACCGATTCGATGCGTGCTTCGTAGCCGATTCCATCCCCATCCAAAAGCCAAATACTATCATGTTCATTAATGCGAAGTACATGCGAAAGATGGTGGGATTCGGTTTCATCTAATGTGAATCTGTCTCCCTCCACTTTGGAAGGATTCACATAAAAAAACCGTTTATCCGGCATTACTGCCGCCAGTTTAGGGTAAAACCAAGGACGAGCCCGCTGTAATCTGCTCTTTTTCCGGCGTTATCTTTCATCGGCAAAATATCTACTCCGGCGCTGGCAGTAAATACAATCCGATTGATATAGCCGATATCCATTCCGCCGCCAACGTATCCGCCCGGAAGCGTCGTGATTTCAGGATGAGACCAACGTTTGAAAAAAGATTCATCGTCGCTAGCCTCCATGACAAAAACAGGTCCAGCTTTGGCTGAGAAAAAGGGACGAATATTATTTGCAATCTGACCTTCAAACGGATAATAACGTGACGTAAGGAATACCGGAAGAATAACGAGGTGCGTAATATCGGCCTGCTGTACCGGATAGCCGGAATAGGAATACGTTACAATCGGAATTTCATCTTCATCTTTAATATCATAAATCCGTGTCTCTAAACCGATTGCCCAATCGAGTGAGGGGTTCCAAGTATAATTAAAATTGATCCCGCTTCCGTATACGCCCATCGCCAAACCAAATCCGCGCTGATCAGGATAAGGACCTCCGAAGGCAATGCCGAAGAGAAAAATTCCGAGTAAAGTTTTAGCAATTTTCATAAGAGTGGAAAATTACGGATTAAGAATAACCTTTCCGAATGCTTCGCCGCTTTCCAATCTCCGGTGCGCGTCGGAGCCATTTTCCATTTTATGAATTGAATCAATGACGGGCGTAACAGCACCGGACTCCGCCAGAGATACCACTTCATCAAGAGATGCCAAGTCTCCCATAGTGGAACCAAGGATGGATTGCTGTTTGATAAAAATATGTCTCAAATCCACTTCGACTTTCGGGCCTGTTGTTGCGCCGCACGTAACAAGCCGTCCGCCTTTCGCGAGGCATTTTAAACTCGTTTTCCACGTTGCTGCGCCAACATGCTCGAACACAACATCCACACCAGCACCATCCGTTAAATCCTTAACTGTGGAACCAACATCCGCATTTTTATACTGCACCGAATAATCGGCGCCAAGATTTTTTGCCGCATCCACTTTTTCGTCAGATCCAGCCGTTGCGATAACGGTACAGCCCAACTGCTTCGCGATTTGAATCGCCATGCTTCCAACTCCAGAACTCGCACCCCAAATCAAAACAGTTTCCCCGGGCTGCAGATTGGCTCTGCGGACAAGCATGGCGTAGGCCGTTTGTCCCGCCAGCGCCAGTGAAGCTGCTTCATCAAAATTCAGATTAGCAGGTTTTCGTCTCACATTTTTTTCAGGAACAGAAATATATTCTGACATTGTACCATTTTGTGTTTCTCCGAAAATTCCCATGGAAGTGCAATAATTTTGACGGCCGGTTTTACAAAACCGGCATTCACCGCACCACACAAGCGGTTGGATGATTACCGCATCTCCAATGGAAAATTGAGAGACGGAATCACCAATATCGCTGACAATTCCCGCGCCGTCACTGCCTAATATCATCGGTAAAGGACAATTCGGCATTCCGCTACGAACCCAAATGTCCAAATGATTCATTGCGGTGGATTTTATTTCAACCAAAACATCATTCGAATTCGATGTTGGATCGGGAATGGATTCCCATTTTAATACATCCGGTCCGCCATTTTCATGAATCCGAAGCGCGTTCATTTTTTTGGACCAAAAATCAATGAGTCCAAACTGTATTTTCCGGGGCCGGCGCAGGCAATTGCCAAGAAAACAGAAAAATAAACCCATGCGCTTTCCGGACTTCCTGTTGTGGTAATGTGATGCATGGCAGCCACAAACATGGTTGCCGCAACCATCATCGCAGCCGGTCGGGCAAACAAACCAAATAGAACCAAAATTGCACAAATGGATTCTGAGAATGCGGCGATAAATCCAAATGCCGGTGCAGCAAAATCAAGCACACCAAAAAAGTATTTTGCAAACGTCATCCCAAGCCAATCCCATTTTTCTGGATTGGTGATTTTACTCCAACCGTGATTGGCCGCTAAAAAATATCCCGGAAAAATGCGCAGTATGAGCAAGCCGCACCCTGAACAATTTCCAACTAAAAATCTTTTGAGTTTATTCATTTTCATCCTCTACATCTGTGAATTCCGCATCGCGAATTTCGGTTTCTTTAAAATAGGGACCGCTCTTTTGAGGCTTTTGAGAATTAGACTTTCCCAAGGAAAGCAGGAATCGAGTTATGCGGATCGTAATATAAATTATTGCAACAAAAGCCAGTAACTTTCCCACAATTACAATTCCGCTGCAGGGTTAAAAAATTTGGTGCCTATCACTGGTTCACGAATATATTGAATTACCTCTTTGAGGTCTTCTTCATTTTCCACAAAATCGATATCATTCGTATTGATGATGACCAGCGGAGTATCCTGATAATTGAAGAAATATTCGCTGTACACCTGATTGACTGCATCCAGATAATCCCAGGATAAATTTTTCTCGAAATCACGTCCGCGCTTGGCGACATTTTTTATCAGCGTTTCCGTATCTGCCTGAAGATAAATCACCAAATCAGGGTTAATGATATTTCTTTCAAGATGGGTTGCAACCGTTTCATAAAGTCCGAGATCTCTGTCATTCAGATTTAAAGACGCAAACAAGCGATCCTTTATAAACATGTAATCAGAAATCAGCAAATTATGAAACATATCCACCTGCCGGAGTTCCTGCTGTTGCTGATACCGCTGAAGCAGAAAAAACAACTGTACCTGAAATGCAAACCTATCCGGTTCTTCGTAAAAATCCTGAAGAAAGGGATTATCTGCAAATTGTTCCAGCACAAGGCGGGCGCCAAGTTTTTCGGACATCAAATTGGCGAGACTCGTTTTCCCGACACCAATCGGCCCTTCTATCGCGAGGTAGTATAAATTTCTCATGCCGGCATCGGAATAGGCTGCTTTTCAATGATAGATGAGTCTGTACAATCTGCCATCAATTCTATTGGATTTCGGTTGAATATTGGAATAATAAAATCGGGCGCGATTTCTGCGAACGGTTCTAACACAAATCTTCGTTCTGCCATTTTCGGGTGCGGAATTTGAAGCATATCAGAATTCACCGCTGTATCCCCAAAGACAAGAATATCAATATCAATGGTTCGCGGTTCATTTTTGTTCCGAGATAAAGGGCGGTCGAGTTGAGATTCCACGGACTGAATTTCCCGCAGTAAGTGTTCAGGCGAGCCATCATAGGTTCCCTCCAAAACTGTATTGAGAAAGTGCGGCTGCCCTTTATGATATAAGGGAGGCGTTTCGTAAATAGAAGCCAATCGAACGGACGAAAATCCATTAATCAATTCTAGTAATTCCACCGCCTTAACCAAATAATTTTCCCTGTTATCCAGATTGGATCCGAGTCCGAGATAGACAATTTCAGTCATGAGAAATTACCGGCCTGTGAATTTCCACTTCAACCGAGTCGAGCACACCGCTGACGGGTGCATTGGGCTTTCGAACCCGAACGGTTACCTTTTTCACTGGAAATTGTTTCAGGATAACTGCAGAAATATCCTCCGCAAGAGACTCGATAAGATAATGTTTGTGCTCACGAACGCAGGCATTTACCGATTTATACACTGCTTCATAATCAACAGTATCTATCAGTTTATCGGATGCGCCCGGCGATTGAAGTGACCGGCTCATTTCGAGGTCCACTTCAAATTTTCCTCCCAATTCTTTTTCGGTTTCACTCACGCCGTGGTAACCGTAAAAGACCATATTTTTCATGCGAATACTATCCATAAGGCAATCAATTTACTTCGGCATTTCTTCGGGAGTCAAGGCGTACAAAAGAGAAAATGCTTCTGTTTTCGGGGAAAATGTCTAAAACCTGTAATTCAGGTTAAGATAAGGAAAAGGTACAACAGAATCATAACGGTCAAAGGTGATTATTGCTAACCCTCCCAGCCTTAAGGACCATCTTTCCCCGAACCGTTTTTCATATCCGAGAGAAACATTTGCAATCATATCGTCACCGCCCATAGCGGCAATTGCCTGAATTCCAATAGTGTGATAAAAAGATGAACCGGAAGGTGCATACCTGTGCTTCCATCCCGCAGAAGCGGTGAATATTGCCAATAATGATCCAACGCCCGCGTAGATTTCATCCTGAGGTTTTTGAATCACGTTATAGGTAAACCCAACAAAACTTAGACCGGTTCTATCATCAAGGAATCCTAAAGATATGTTGCTTTTGCGAGGTGTCTCCGGATTTCCAGCATATACCATAGCGGATAGGAAAAGGCTCAATGCAATAAATATAAATCGCATCCTCATCCCTATTCTTCCATTCTTTTAGGGATAAGGAAATACAACAATATCCCGGCAGCAAATGCCAGTCCGCCTTTCCACCATCCGCCTGCATCGGACAGTACGCCGGCTTCCTGCATCCATGATAGAAAAGCAAACATTATACCGAAGGATGATAAGAACAGCCAAACCGTTTTAAGTGAATTATTCATGTATGTGAATGATTTCTCGAAATGTTGAAGTGATATAATACGTATTGAATCATTCATGCGGAAAATAAAAAAGCCCCGCAACAGCGAGGCTTTTTCAATCCGTTTGGAATGGATTACATCATTCCGCCCATACCGCCCATGTCGCCTCCCGGCGGCATTGGAGGCATTTTATCATCCTCAGGAATTTCCGTCACCGCTGCTTCCGTAGTCAGAAGAAGTCCGGCAATGGATGCCGCATTTTCGACTGCCACGCGGGCAACTTTGGTCGGATCGATAATTCCGGATTCAAACATGTACACATACTCTTCGGTCCGTGCATCAAATCCGTAATCCTTTTTTCCATCGCGAACTTTTTGAACAACGATGGATGCTTCAACACCAGCGTTATTTACAATTTGTCGAATGGGTTCCTCAAGCGCACGACGAAGGATGTTGACGCCAACCTGCAAATCATCAGCCACTTTCACCTTATCGAGCGAATCAATGGAACGAAGTAGTGCCACACCGCCGCCAGGAACAATGCCTTCTTCAACAGCTGCGCGGGTTGCATGCAGTGCATCTTCAACGCGTGCTTTCTTTTCCTTCATTTCCACTTCCGTGGCAGCGCCAACATTGATGACAGCTACACCGCCGGACAGCTTTGCCAGCCGTTCCTGCAGTTTTTCGCGATCATAATCTGACGTGGTTTTTTCAATCTGAACCTTAATCTCATTGATTCTAGATGAAATTGCATCCTTGGATCCACCACCGTCAACGATGGTTGTATTGTCCTTATCGGATACAATACGCTTGGCGGTTCCAAGATATTCAAGTGTCGCATTTTCCAATTTGTAACCGGCATCTTCCGAAACCACGGTTGCGCCAGTTAAGACTGCGATATCTTCCAGCATGGCTTTTCTGCGGTCACCAAATCCGGGCGCTTTAACGGCCAGAACTTTGAAGGTGCCGCGAAGCTTGTTTACCACAAGAGTTGCAAGCGCTTCGCCTTCCACATCTTCCGCAATAATGAGAATCTGTTTTCCAGTCTGGACCACTTTTTCCAGTACCGGCAGAAGGTCTTTCATATTGCTGAGTTTCTTGTCGTGGATCAGGATATACGCATCATCCATTTCCGCATCCATTGTTTCGGAATTGGTCACGAAATACGGTGAAAGGTATCCGCGATCAAACTGCATCCCTTCTACAAACTCAAGAAAGGTTTCAGCCGTCTTGCTGTCTTCCACTGTAATGACGCCGTCTTTGCCGACTTTTTCCATTGCTTCGGCAATTTTATCGCCGATTTCACGGTCATCGTTGGCGGAAATAGTTGCCACATTTGCAATCTGCGCTGAATCGGGAAGATCCTTACTTTGTCCTCGCAATGCTTCAACCACTGCCACAGACGCAGCATCAATGCCGCGCTTGATTGACATCGGATTTGCACCGGCTGCAACATTCTTGAGGCCTTCGGTAATGATGGCCTGCGCCAAAACCGTCGCTGTTGTGGTTCCATCACCGGCAACATCCGATGTTTTGGAAGCCACTTCCTTCACCATCTGTGCGCCCAGGTTTTCAAGCTTATCTTCCAGCTCAATTTCCTTCGCCACTGTTACACCATCTTTGGTAATAGTCGGTGCGCCAAATTTCTTTTCAATCACCACGTTACGCCCTTTGGGGCCGAGGGTGACTTTCACCGCGTTTGCCAAGCTGTCAACGCCGGTTTTTAGGGCGCCTCTGGCTTTGACATCGTATGAAATTTCTTTTGCCATTTTTTTATCTCCTTATAAAACTGCGAGAATATCACTCTCGCGCATTATCATATAATCTTTACCGTCAAATGTGACATCCGATCCGGAATATTTTCCGTATAGAACTGTGTCACCGTTTTTCACGGTCATTTCAATTAAACTTCCGGCGTCGCTGACCTTACCCGGTCCAACTGCAACAATCGTTCCCTGCTGGGGTTTTTCCTGGGCCGTATCGGGAAGAATAATTCCGCCGGTTGATGTTTCTTCAGCGGCGGCTGCTTCCACGAGAACACGGTCTGCCAGTGGTGTTATCTTGATACTCATTTTTAGGTGTCTCCGTTTATGGGATTATTAAATGTGTAATGATTATTTCTGCCCTTTTGGACAGCGCGGAAATTATTGGTTGAAATCAGTATAAAACAATACAAATTGGCACTCTTTTTATTAGAGTGCTAAGTATTCACTTATTTACTGTTACTGACTAGGCCACAGCTTCGATTAAGGTTTCCAAAAAGTCAGTGATCTAAAACGCAATATCAGTAAACTTTATTCCATTGAGGTCGCTGCAGGATCCGATTCGTCCTCTGTATTCGTGTTGTCAGATCGAATGATCTGAATATTCCCGCCGCTCTTTTCTATTTGGGCGGATACCAACTCCAACAGTCCCTCCGTCTGTAGCGCAAGTTGAGCGTACCTATGTTGCAATGCTTCAATCTGCGCTTGTTGCTCTTGGATTGCTTTAATGAGCGGAACCGTTAAGGCACCATATTGAATACTTTGTTTTCCATTGGAATCATTTTCGGACCAACCACTCCATTCTACGCCCAATTCATCCAAGACAGTTTTTACGTCTTGAGCAATAAGACCATCTTGCATTTTAGTATTATCTGTCGGTCTGGATGCATCACCCGTTTTAAAGCGTTCTTCCAACAGCGCTTCAGGATAATCGGCAGGATTTTTTAAGTTGTATTTAACAGTGTGCAGTTTATTGATAAACGCCAACCCCAAATCATTATCCACAATATTCTTTTTAATGCGCATATCAGAATAGGTCGAAAATGCAACTTGGCCCTTTATACTGGAAATAGATGTATTACCCAATGAAACAGAATTGTCACCTGTACCCGTTGCACCATAACCAATGACAATTTGGTTGGTGGCACTATTCGCACTGGGGTCTGCACTTGCTCCTAATATAACATTATTGGTTCCCGTTGAAATCAAATCACCTGCTTTGAATCCTACCCCTACATTGTATGTATCTGCTCCAGAATTACTATATGTATTGTAAAGAGAGTGGTAACCTATTGCTGTATTATAATTTGCTTCAGTATTTCCCAACATACTATTGTATCCGATTGCTACATTTCCGTACCCCTCAGTGTTAAAGGATAAAGTTTGCATACCACTAGTCGTATTACCCCAACCGGTGGTATTATTTTGCAATGATCTATACCCTGAGGCTGTATTATGACCTCCCGTAGTGTTATCAGTTAAAACATCATGCCCCAAAGCCACATTATAATCCCCTGTAGTAATGGCGTCTAATGCAGTGGTTCCTACGGCTACATTATATTGTGCACTACTAGTTGTGCTGCTGGGGTCATTCCCAATATAAAGTGAATTGTCTTCGACCAATCCATCGGTCAAACCCGTTACACTGCTGGCACCACCACTGGCTGTGGCCCAACTCAATGTTCCACTTCCGTCAGTCTGTAATACTTGGTTGGCTGAACCATCTGTATTGGGAATCGTAATCGCACCGGCGGTAATGGTTCCACTGGTTTTCACATTGGTAATAGAGGTGTTACCCAGTTGCACGGTATTGTCTGCCGCACCTGTGGCACCATAACCAATAACAATTTGGTTGGAGGCCGCTGCTTGAGAGGCTGCTGTGCTTGCACCCAACAATACATTTTTATCACCGGTGGTAATGTCATTGGTCCCTGTATTACCGGCATTATAACCCAGTGCTGTATTGTAGGCATTAGCATCTGCTGTTCTGTTTGCGTCATACAGTGCAGCATAACCCAATGCGGTATTATAACTTGCAGTTGTATTCTTTCTTAAACTTTTTACACCAAGAGCTAAATTAAACTGACCGGTAGTATTGGAATACATACTTTCCACACCCGATGCCGTATTATAGCCA
>JAAZYX010000027.1 GCA_014239435.1 Fidelibacterota bacterium
GACAACGTGTCCGCCTTTTACGCGCTTATTGTCTGTCAGCGCAACCCCCATACGATGACCGTCCAGCCCAGGGACGAGCCCGCTTTCCACCAAAATTTGTGCCCCGTTACAAATTCCCAAAACAGGCTTTCCTTTATCCGCTTCAACTTTTATTTGATTCATAATAGGGTCAAGCGCCGCAATCACACCGGCCCGGGAACGGTCTTCGTAAGCAAATCCCCCCACGATTACATAGCCATCAAAATCAGTCAACTTTTCTGCAGATTCATTCCATAAAAACTCAACCGGGTTTAATCCCACTCGCCGACACGCCATGAGCGTTTCCCGTTCCGTATTGGAACCGGGGAATTGAATAATCGCTACTGAAGCGCTCATACTAGAAGAACTTTATTTTCTGCATTTACGACAGAGCCAATCTCATATACGTCCGTCAAATCTTTCAACGCACCTGATACAGCACCAATATCATCAGAGCTTACAATAAAAGTCATCCCAATACCCATATTGAAAGCCCGATACATTTCATCATCATCTACGTCGCCTATAGATTGCATCACATTAAAAACAGGAATATTCGGCCAGGAACCTTTCTGAATTTCTACGCCACATCCATTTGGCAAAATCCGTGGAATGTTTTCTACTAATCCTCCGCCAGTAATGTGTGCGATGCCTTTCACATCAATTCCAGCGTCCAATGTTGCGAATACATGGTTAGTATAATTAATGTGCGGTTCCAGCAATGTGAGCCCAATTGATTTTTCCAATTCCGGAATTGTGTCATTTACACAGTATCCGCCAATCTCGAAAAAGAGTTTCCTGGCAAATGAATAACCGTTGGTATGCAGGCCATTAGAAGGAAGTCCAAGCAACACATCTCCGGGTTTAATGTTTTCGCCTGTAATGATTTTTTCTTTTTCCACTACGCCGGTGATGATGCCAACCAAATCATGTTCGCCTGGCAAATAAGTGTCAGGCATTTCCGCTGTTTCACCACCCACCAATGAGACGCCCGTATTTTTGCAAGCCCTTACCATTCCCGATACAATTTCTTCGATAGTTTTCGGATTTAATTTGTCATTAGCAATATAATCAAGAAAGGTAAGCGGCCGGGCACCCATAACTAAAATATCGTTGGCGGCAGCGCTCAATAGGTCAATGCCGACGGTATCAAATTTCCCCAATTTTCGAGCAATGATGGTTTTTGTCCCTACGCCATCGATACTCTGAACCATAACCGGATTGTCATAATTATCTAAAATTGGTTTCAGATCATATAGCGAGCCAAAACTACCCAACCCTGTTAGCACATTGGAAGTAAAGGTAGATTTGACACCATCTTTAATACAATTGACGGCCTCATTCCCCGCATCGATATTCACACCAGCTGATTTGTAATCAACTTTACCCATTATAATTTTTTTCGTAGACCATTTGTCCACGCTTTTTTCGTTTCAACAACAGAAATATCCGTAATGCCGTTTATTTGAATTGATTCCCCACCCGCTGAGCCTATTTCAAAAACATCCAATCCATAATTTGAAAATACGTACTTTATGGTATCAATGTTTTTTGGCAACGCTTCCAAAATGAAGCCACCTGTTTCAGAAAATAAAATTTTATCAGGCGACAGATTACTCTTAATATTTACATCGCACCCAATGCTGTTTCTAAATGTCATTTCTGCCAAAGCTGATGCTACTCCGCCGTCTGCAATATC
>JAAZYX010000026.1 GCA_014239435.1 Fidelibacterota bacterium
GCCCAACTTAAAGCGCCACTACCATTGGTTTGCAATACCTGTCCGCTGGTTCCATCTGTGTTTGGAATAGTAATCGCCCCAGCCGTAATTGTACCACTGGTTTTTACATTGGTAATATCCGTGTTACCCAGTTGTACGGTATTGTCTGCAGCACCGGTAGCACCATGCCCAATAACAATTTGATTGGTTGCCGCAGCTTTTGATGCCGCGGTAGAAGAGCCAATCAACACATTTTTATCCCCAGTGGTTATATTATTAGTTCCAGTCCTACCGGCTTGATAGCCTAATGCTGTATTGTACCCATATACATCTGATGTTCTATTTGCCTCTTTTAGGGCGTAATAACCAATTGCTGTGTTATAATATGATGTTGTATTAGCGGCTAAACTTAAATGACCAATTGCCACATTCCTTGCACCTGTAGTGTTACTTAACAAACTATAATTTCCTATAGCAACTTGTTGAAATCCTGTAATATTTGCTTTTAAACTTTGATGTCCAGTGCCGATATTGTCACCTCCTGTTGTAAGACTCGTTAACGCATCATAGCCTAAAGCGGTATTATAATCTCCAGTGGTTACGGCATCTAACGCAGTAGCACCCACGGCTACATTATATTGTGCTGTACTTGTACTAGAGGAAGGATCATTTCCAATATACATTGAATAGTCTTCCACCAATGCATCGGATAATCCCGTAACATTGCTGGCGCCACCACTTGATGTTGCCCAACTCACTGCCCCAGATCCATCCGTAGATAACACTTGAGAACTTGAGCCATCGGAACCGGGTAAGGTGTAAGCTGTGGGTACACCCACTTTTGCTGTATTGGCTGTTATCGCTGAATCTTGACTGGATGTGATTCCTGTCTTCGCGGTATTCAATGCAATTGCGGTTTCATTTGTAGAAATATCAGTTGCGTTAGTCACAATGCCCGACAAATCCGGCGTATTGGTTAAGTCAGAATAATCACCGGATAAAGCAGCAGCAGATAAACTATCGTTTCGTGCATATCCAACAGCATGATACGCTGTATCAGCAGATGCCGAATGTTGGGCATCGTGTGCAAACAATACCGAATCTGTAGAAGGAATGTTCAGCACGTAATGTGCCGTGTCTGCGTGCAACGCAGTATTGGCGTGCAGAGAAAAAAGAGACGAATCTGCCTGAATCGCGTTTTGGGCATCGTGTGCAAACAATACCGAATCTGCGGAAGGAATGTTCAGCACGTAATGTGCCGTGTCTGCGTGCAGGGAAAAAAGAGAGGAATCTGCATAATTCGCACGCATTGCGCTTTGAGATCTGGAAGAATGCAGCGCGAATGGAACGGACGTAAAGGCTTGTCTTGGGCTTAAGACTTCATTTCCTACTTGTGTTTCTAGCATGGCATTCCCCAGCATGTTTGCTGGAAGACCTGTAACGCTTCCCAGAATAACTGCAAAAACGCCGTGACTCACGTTCGTTGTATGAGTCTCTTCCCAAATGTTTTGCTCCGAACCATTATTATTAACGAATAAACGAAATGTCAGTGAATAATCACCGTCGGCATACATACTTCCATCCGTATTGGTGAGCATTCCCTGAAAGGAAATGGTATTGGGAACACCTTGTTGGGGCGGTTGCGCCAAAATGAATGATGTAATGAAACTTAGTATTAGTAGTGTGTTTTTCATGATCTTCTCCTATTTGAGGAAGGTTATTTTTTGTTTAAAGAAATTATTTTTGTATTGGATGCTTATGAGGTAAACACCGCTTGCAATGGGCGCACCCGAGTCGTTCAGTCCATGCCATTGAAATCTGTATTTTCCCGCTGCAGTAAATTCCTGATTGAGATTAAAAATATTCCGCCCCAATACATCATATATTTTGATTTGAACATCTGACTCACCCGGAATAGCGAAATCTATATTTACCGTTGGATTGAACGGATTGGGATAGGCATTAGATATTTCAAACTTCGTTGGCAATAAATCATCAATGCCAAGCGCTACCGAACTGATAGCACCCCAAAATCCCGAAGAGAGTATCGTACTGCCTGATTCTGCAGTCCCAACGAACGATTGGCCCACCGTTCCCATCAACTTCGTACTTTCGCCGGCAGTATGAATACCTGCCGAAGAAATGGTAGATTGTTTCAATATAGTATTTTGAGCTAACAGAAAATTATAAAAGAGAAATAGAATAAGCGCCTTCTTCATATTGACCTCAGAATGTTTAATTGATTAAGAAAAAATATATTTTTTACAACGAATTCAAACAGGATAATTAAGTATGTAATTATTATTTCCGTCCTTTTGGACGGCGCGAAAATTATTGGTTAAAATCAGTATAAAACAATTCAAATTTGCACTCTTTTTATTAAAGTGCTAAGTATTCACTTATTTCCCGGTACTCCCAAATCCTCCATCGCCGCGCGTGGTATCAGATAATGCATTCACTAGCGAAAAGTGAATTGGGGAACCGTCCATAGCGACAATTTGAAACAGTCTTTGTCCGGGCTCAATGGTGTATGATTTCGACTTTACATTGTCCACAACAGCCATAATTTCCCCTCGGTAGCCGGCGTCAATCAGTCCGACGGCATTGCATTGGCGAAGCGGAGTTTTTCCTATGCTGGACCGCGACAAAAGTAAATACGGTTTTTGATCGGTATTTTCGCAGGCGATCTGCAAATGAATCATGGCAGTTTCGCCCGCCTCGATCGTTTGCTGGTGCACTACAAAAAGATCCAGACCGGCGTCTCCATCGTGAAAATGATCGTGGTTTTCGTACATCTGCTTCACTTCAAGATTGAATGGTTTTATCAAAAGATTCATGCGCTGTCTTTCCATATATTATAGGCAAGCAGAAGCCAGCTCATGATGAGCAACAGTCCGCCAATCGGTGTAACGGCGCCGAGCCATTTTTGACCTGTGAATACAAGCACATAAAGTGTTCCCGAAAAAATGAGAATTCCGACTGTCATGAGCATTGCAGGAAATTGCAGTGAGGATTCCGGTAAATGAAAACCGATCACTCCGATAATTATCAATCCAAGTGCATGGTAAAAATGATACCGAACACCTGTTTCAAACACAGCTAACATTTCAGGAGTGACTTTAGTTTTGAGACCGTGCGCACCGAAAGCGCCAAACACTACTGCAAGGCCGGCAAGTGCGGCGCCTGCGACTATCCAAGTTTTCATTCAGGCGAATTTTTGTGGACTAAAGTCCTGATGGGGAAAGGAATCTCAATCCCTTCTTCATCGAATCGTTTGTGCAGCCGTTTAATAAATTCATGTTTTACGGGATGGTGGTCGCCGTACTTCACCGCGCGCATATACACGGTAAAATTTATACTTGAATCGCCAAACTCTTGAAAGCGAATCGCCGGTGTGTGATCCTTTTTAGCTGCATCCAAATCTTTGATGACAGAATTGGCGACTTCTAAAATCACTTTTTCTACTCTGTCTAAATCACTGTCATAGGCTACTCCACCGGATATTTTAACAGAATAACTTGTATCAATTACATCATAATTTTTAGTAATCGCATTGGATAATTTTGAATTCGGGATAGTGATTAAATTATTTGTTCTCTCTTTTAGAGTGGTATTCCGCCAAGTAATATTGGATACATAACCCATTTGACCTGAATCAAGTTCAACAAAATCATCAATCCGAACTTTTTGGGATAAAAGAATGTGAAGCCCCGCGAAAAAATCCGATAGTGTATCTTTCAATGCAAGTGATACAGCAAGTCCGCCCACTCCAAATGCAGTGAGAAGCGGCGTAATGGAAAGGCCGAATGACTGTAATATGATTAGCGTACCAATAAGAAGAATGGTAATTCTCAAAAGGTTCGTAAAAATGGCAGTGGAGGGAAAAGCGCTTCCCTTGCTCGACGCCCACAAATCCAGCATTCCGACAGATATTTTTGAGATGGACATCGTCACAGATAGAATCAGCAGCGTAAGTGCAATTTTAGATCCGTATGAAATGTATGTTGCGTAAGACCTCAGGTAAGTGTTTTCAACATCCATCCCGTTCATCGCCATGTAAACCGCAACAAGGAAAAACCAATAAATCAAATGTGACTGAATGTTTTGAAATATCAGATCGTCGCCCTGCCACTTCGATTTTTCAATTAGGCGATTAATCCGCGCTTTCAGGAAAGTCTTGAAAATCCAGCCGGAAGCCACACCAATAAATATGGTAATGATCGGCGGCATCCACATTTCAAGCCATGGGACTGATTCAAAAAAGTGTCTTATTTGTTCCATCATAAGGCAGGGAAATTACACCAATTCAACAATTTATTAATCCTCTTCTTCATCCGGCGTAACAATCATTAAAACCTGTTTCCCGTTTTTATACAATGCGTCATTTGATAATTCTTGGTCGGGATTCCACAGGCGTGAAATTACTTTTTTCCCTTTATCATAAATTTCCATAGAAAGTATTTTTCGCCCTTGCCCGTAAATCCAGGAAATACCGTGTTTTTTCTTGTGCTTGTAGGAAACTTTTGTATGCACATTACCATTCGGAAAAAGCTCTTCCTCCATATACGTTCCTTCAAGATTTTTTTCACTTATTTTTTCCACTCCCATAGAATTCCACCTGAATTCCATAGCGACATCCTTCCCGTCATAAATCTGAATAGATTTCAATTTTCCGTTTCCGTGATATTCAAACCGCGAATGTGGGATGCCTTCCAAGGTGTACAATTCCCGAATAAGAGCGCCGGACGGACTGTACACTCTGAAAACGCCATGGAGCGTTCCGCCTAAAAAACCGGCGTCCGAAGACGGCATTCCTGAGGAATACCATCGGCGGATGTTGCCATCCTGCTGATCTTGAAAAAAGGATCCTTCTTCCTCCATTTCGCCGCTGGGCCTCCATAACATATAAGGGCCGGAACGCGCACCGCGGTCGTAAGTCCATAAAGATTCCTGATCGCCAGAAGGATAAAAAGACTGCATGAGTCCTTCTAAGGTTGCTTGTGTATAATTTTGACTCAACGCCAGTGTTCCGTTGGGATGATATACTTTGTAAGGTCCGTTCAGCACACCGTCGGAAAACGTTTTCAGTGAATCGAGCTGGCCGGTTTTTGCATACCAATTCCATTCGCCGTCTGCCAATCCGTGGACAAATTCACCGTTCATTGCAAGTTGACCATTCTTGTGCCATTCCCGGATTGGGCCGTGGGGAATATCTTCGTCATATGTAACCAGCGAATCCAACTTTTTCTTTTCCCGGAACCATTTCCATTCACCATGACGGTTATCCATTTTGTATTCGCCCGAAAGCGACAAGAAACCATCTAAATTCCAAATGGAAACCTCGCCTGATTTAACCCCTTTTTCGAAAGACACCATCCTCAATTTTGCACCGTCTTTCTGCCACCACGTCCATTCTCCTTCCGGCAAATTGTCTTCGTACTGTCCTTTCGTTTTTCTAGATCCATCGGCATAGTTGGTTTTGAACTTTCCGTCCAATCTGTGTTTTTTAAAGGACTTCTGCTCTATCAGGATTCCCTTTTCAAAATTCTGCCATTTGCCATCGAGCATATCATTTTTATAGGTGCGAACTGAATCCAGTACTCCCGCCTCTGAAAAATATTGCCACTTGCCAGACTTCAGGTTTCTGCTGTATTTCCCTTTAATATACTGAACACCGTTTGGATGAAATTCCAAATACTTCCCTTCCCTAGAAAAACCCTTCCGCTTTACTTCAAACGTAATGCGCCCATTCTCATAATATTCCATTTCTTTTACGACGGCAGTGGAATCGGTTCCCTTTTTAATCATAAGCACTTTTTTCCGTTTTCCGGATAGCGGATATTTTTCTTTTACAATAGGAATAGGCGCGCAGGCTGACAAAAAGATAACAGCTAAAAGCGGAAAAATGAAATGTCTGCGGAAAGTCATTGGTTCAAAAATACCAAATTCACAGTAAAAATTCGACCAAAAGACTCGTCCTTGATTCTGCTGCCATAAACCGGTATGTTTGGGAAAATGAGGATTCCAAATGCGGCGATTTTATTTTTGTTCACGACTTTTTCCTATGCTCAGGATTCAGAATCTGAGTTTATCCTTAAGCGAACAAGGATGGTCGAAAGCCAAATCGTGAGCCGCGGCGTTTCCAACACCGAAGTTCTCAAGGCAATCCTGTCTGTTCCCCGGCACAAGTTCGTCCCCAAAAAATACGCGAAAAACGCCTACGATGATACGCCGCTTCCCATCGGGCACGATCAAACCATTAGTCAGCCATATATCGTAGCATACATGACAGACATCTTGAATGTGGATTCTTCTCACAAGGTTTTGGAAATTGGTACCGGGTCTGGATATCAGGCCGCGGTGCTCAGCGTTCTCGCTCAGGAAGTTTTGACGATCGAAATTGTGGAAGCACTTGGCAAACAGGCGTCCGGTATTTTAGCATCACTCGGTTACGAAAATGTGTCCGTAAAAATCGGGGACGGCTACGAAGGCTGGCCGGAAGAAGCGCCGTTTGACCGCATCATTGTAACCGCCGCTCCGGAATCTGTGCCGCCGAAATTGGTGGAACAACTGAAGCCCGGCGGAATCATGGTCTTGCCGACCGGTCCGCAGTGGTGGAATCAGGATTTGAAAATTATAACGAAAAATGAAGACGGAAGTGTTATGGAAGAGAGCAAACTTCCGGTCAGGCTTGTGCCAATGGTGCACCCGAAAAAAGGAAATTAACTCTTTACTTTAATTCTGCCGTTAACCTTCCAACGGTTTCTTTCGCGTCGCCAAAAATCATAATCGTATTGTCGTTGAAAAAGAGTTCGTTCTCAATTCCGGCATAACCCGGGTTCATACTCCGTTTCAATACAAATACTGTTTGCGCTTTGTCCACATCCAAAATCGGCATCCCGTAAATCGGGCTTGTCGTATCGTGCCGAGCTGCTGGATTCACAACATCGTTAGCGCCGATCACGAGTGCAATGTCCGTTTCTTCAAATTCCGGATTGATGGCATCAAGATCGTAGAGTTTATCGTAAGACACATTCGCTTCCGCAAGTAGCACATTCATGTGTCCCGGCATTCTTCCCGCGACAGGATGGATCGCATACTTCACAATTGCGCCTTTTGCTTCCAGTGTTTTCTGAAATTCGTGCACCATGTGCTGTGCCTGCGCCACGGCCATTCCGTATCCCGGAACGATGACGACCCGTTTCGCATTTTCAAAAATGACAACGGTATCTTCCGGCTCGTACGATTTGGCTGATTTTTGGGGACCGGCTACGGCTTCTCCTCCGGCGCCTGAACTTTCGATGCCTACAAAAAGCACATTCCAAAGTGTTCGGTTCATACCTTTGCACATTATATTCGTCAGGATGATTCCGCTGGCGCCAACCAGCGCACCGCTGATAATCAGCGCATCATTTGCGATTACAAATCCCGTGGATGCGGCGGCTATTCCCGAAAATGAATTCAGTAGTGAAATTACAACCGGCATATCCGCACCGCCGATCGGCACCACAAAATAGTATCCAGAGACAAGCGACAATGCGATAATCCATACAATGTACGTAAACAATTCACCCGGATTCATAATGGTGTAAATGGTCATCATAATCACCGATAAAATCAACAGTCCATTAAAGAGTCGTGCCCCGCTAAACACGAGCGGCATTCCGCGCATGATACCCTGCAGTTTCGCAAAAGCGACAAGGCTGCCGGAAAAGGTTATGGACCCAATCAAAATACTGAGTGAAACGGTGGATAAGGTGAATGTTCCAAGAGTACTTCCGGCATACACTTCGGAGGTCGCAACCAACAATGAAGACAGTCCGCCAAAACCGTTAAAGAGCGCCACGAGCTGCGGCATGGAAGTCATTTCTACTTTTTTCGCTGCAATCGCGCCAATAACTGATCCCGCCACGAGACCGATAAAGATATATTGGAAATCAATAATCTCAGCTTTGAGCAACGTGCCGACAATGGCAAGCAACATTCCAAGAGCTGCTGTAGTATTTCCATTTGGCGCCGTTCGGGGATGCGAAAGCTGCTTTAGTCCGAGGATAAAGCAAACTGCAGAGGCGAGGTACAAAAGCGGTATTACAACAGTTTCCAACATATTAGCGTTTAAACATGTTCAGCATGCGCTGTGTGACCAGAAATCCTCCGACAACATTGATCGTAGCGCAGGCAATTGCTATGGTTCCGAGAATTCTTGTAATTTCAGTACCACCCGATCCGGCGGCAATCAACGCACCGACAACGGTAATTCCGGAAATGGCATTCGACCCTGACATTAAAGGTGTATGTAGTGTTGGAGGAACCTTGGCAATAACTTCGAATCCGACAAATACTGCCAAGACCAAAACATAAATTTCCACTAAGAGTTGGGCGCTCATTGTGTTTCTCCTGCCTGTTTCAATAAGTTGATGACATGCTCATTCAATATCTTTCCTTCATGCGTCATTATAGTGCCGGAAATAATATCATCTTCCAAATCAATTTTGATATTTTCTTCCTCCACCATTTCCATTAGCAGTGCGGTAACATTTCTGCTGAACATTTCACTGCTGTGATAGGATAGCGTGCCGGGAAGGTCGGTGCTGCCGTGGATATTCACGCCGTATCGTTCTACCGTTTTACCGGCGACCGTCATTTCGCAATTGCCGCCTTGCTCTGCAGCAAGATCAACAATTACCGAGCCGTAGCGCATCGTTTTCACCATTTCTTCCGTAATAAGCAGAGGAGCGCGCTTCCCGAAAATCTGCGCAGTTGAAATGACAACATCCGTTTCCGCCAATTGCTGAGCGATTACAATTTGTTCGTGGCGATAAAAATCATCCGATAATTCTTCCGCGTACCCGCCGGCGGTTTCGGCTTCTTCCGAAACATCCAGCGAAACGAATTCCGCGCCTAAGCTTTCTACTTGTTCCTGAACAATCGGACGCGTATCGAATGCTTTTACTTTTGCTCCCAATCGTTTTGCTGTTGCAATGGCCTGTAGGCCTGCCACGCCGGCGCCGATAACCAGCACTCTTGCCGGAGAAATAGTTCCGGCGGCTGTCATCATCATCGGGAAAAATTTATTGAGTGAACTTGCCGCAAGTACCACCGCTTTATATCCTGCGGCAGAACTCATGGCGCTTAAGGCATCCATTTTCTGAGCGCGGGAAACCCTCGGAACCAACTCCATAGAAAATGTTGTCATATTCTTTTGAGCGAGTTCCTCGACATTATTGATATTTTTAAAGGGATTGAAAAAACCGATAATGACAGAATTCTCTTTGAAGGGATCCACGATTTGCATCATGCCGTCTTGCAGGCACACGCACTGCACTTTCAGAAAAACTTCGCCATCCTGTAGCAGTTTATCATAATCGGAAACGATTTCAGCCCCGGCGTCTTCATATTCCATTGTGCGAAAACCGGCAGTGGTTCCTGCGCCTTGCTGGACGAGCACGCGAAATCCTTTTTTTATTAGCCGGCCTACGCTTTCGGGAACGAGGGCAACTCTGTGCTCGTTTTCAGCTGTTTCTTTGAGAACCGATATGGTGATCATAATTGGATAAAATTGCTAAAATGTGTGTTTACTGAGAGCGGAAATTTAGGTTAATGAATCAATTTCGCGCAGATATTTTGACAGAGATTCTTCCGTTGTTTCTCCCATGTGCGGAATGCGAAATGCTGAGCCTTTGAGTGTGCCGTATCCGTTTGAAAATCGGTATCCTTTTTCAAAAAGATCGTCCGAGAGTTTTACCAAATCCCATTCCTGATCATTTTTCATGCAGGAAACAGTGTTGCTACAATATCCATCTTCACTGAACATGGATTGCCCTTTCTCGGCAGCCCAAGATCGTGTCATGTCCGCGAGAGTTGCGTAACGCTGAATCCGGGCATCCATTCCTTCAGATTCAATCCGTTTGATTTGCGCCTGCAGTCCATACATGTGCGCGATGGATGGTGTAACAACTGTCTGATTTTTCTGGTTCGATTTTTCCCATTCCATAAAATCAAAATAATAGCCTTTATTTTCTGCTTTGGCAGATCGAGCCAGAACTTTTTCCGATACGATGCAGATCGAAAATCCCGGCGGGAGCGCCCAGCATTTTTGAACAGACGCAAGACACACGTCAATTCCCCAATTTTCAATCTCAATTTCCATTCCCATCATAGAACTCACAGCATCCACCGCGAAAACGGTTTCCGGAAAATCTCTGAGCACTTCGCTCACTTCTTTCAGCGGACTCGCGACGCCGGTAGAGGTTTCATTATGCACAAATGTAATGAGATCATACTCGGTGGTTTTCAGTGCCTCGGAAATCATGTTTGGCGTTATCGCTTTTCCCCATTCCACTTCCAGTAAATCTGCTGTAAATCCATTGCCAATGACTGTTTTATGCCACCGGGATGAAAAGGCGCCGTTGACGCAGCAAAGTGTACGTTTCGGTGCAACATTCCGGACGGTTGCTTCCCACAATCCTGTCGCAGAACTAGAACTAAGGTACACCGCATTTTCTGTTTTCAGAAGTCTGCGAATTCCATCCGTTATATCTTGATACAATACTGAAAATTCAGGCGCTCGGTGGCCCACCATGGGCTGCGTCATAGCTTCGAGAATTTCCGGCGCCACATCCACTGGACCGGGAATAAATAATTTTACGGGTTTTTGGGTCATTTGCTTTAAAAGCGAATCGGAAAATTAGAGAGCTAAACCTATTAGTCAAAAGGGGGAAATAAAAAAAATGCCGGTAGAATTATGTTCTACCGGCATCCGAACTAAGGCTGAATTTACAGTCAGTCTGTGGTAACCAAATATGGAAACATCCAGACCGATGTGTTGTATCCGCCGTCGCTAACGTATAATGTGTTATTGTCTACGGCGCTGAAAAACATTCTGGATATCATGGAACGAACGCCGAACCGTGTTCGGTGAGGCCTCCAATGCCGGGTAAAAACATTGTCTCCTGCAGTCACATCGCCGAATACTCCGGCGTCGCTCATGCCGCGGCGTGCTTTAAATCTCCGTGATACTCCATAATGCATTGTCACCTTTTCCCCGCTGTCATTTGCGTCCAAAACTAGAGTCGGATCATCATTGGTGATGGTGACTTCAATTCTATATGTCGTGGGTGAAAACCAATCGTAGGAAAATGCAGGTAAGGATTCGCGGTCAAAATAGATATCGCCTGCGGTGTCCGCATCGTAAGAAAGGACTGCTGCACCACTTGAATCCGCATCATTATAAAATGCGATATTGGTGATATTTATCTTCGATCCGCTTCCGCCCACGCCCATGGTTAATGCGTCAATCTTCCAGCTGAAGCCGTCAGGATCTCTGGAATCTTCCACCAGCACAAATCGAACCTTACGATTGAATTCACTTGTGAAATCTTTCGTGAATGTATCAATATTGGTAATCGTGTATCCGGAAGCAGTATTGGTGTCAATTTCCCATTCATACGATTTGACATAAAACGTTCCAACAAGTGACATTGCAACTGTTCCGATTGCCGTGTCTCCATTAATTTCAAATGTTACGTCGCGCGTGCTGGCGTCTTTATTGATCTTCCGTCCAAAACGCACTTTAGTATTTTCACCCGGAATCAATGTATCGCCCATCATACGGAAGTCGGCGTCCACGGCAATACCTTCAGCATAATCGCCTTCTTCATCGCCTTCATCATCGAATCCATCAATCATAAGTGCCTCGTCCATTTCAAGCAGTCTCATTAGTTCCTCTTCGGTAGTTCTGGATTCATCTTCGCCGAATCTGGCACAGCCTGCGATAAACAGCGCCAAAGTCAGGATTGCTATTGTAAAGTGTTTCATTTTATCTCCGTTCTTGGTAATTAAAAATTTCTGTCGTGTTTGCGCTTCATGCCGCCACGCGGGCCTCTTCGCCCTTTGTGGTCTTTAAGACGGCCTTTCATTTCTTTCATAAATTCGCCCCGAAATGTCACGAGCTTTAGCTGCTGTTCGGCCGATAGAATATCTTTCATTCCGTTTATGAATGTCATTCGTTCATCTATGAGCTGTTTTTCAAGAGTGGCAAGCTGGCTAAGTGCAGCATCCACATCCGATTGTGAATGCGCATCTTTTTCATTCAGCTGTTTGTAGATGGCTTTCTGCTGTTCGCGAAGGTTTTTCTTAGCAACTTCATGTTCGCGGAATCTTGGAAAAAACGTTTCCCCTTGTTCCCCAGTTAATTCCAAATGTTCGGTTAATTTCCAAACGGCAAGCATTTCCATCTTTTCCCTCTTTTTAGATTCCATCTCATCTTGCGCGATATTGATGGACATAACACACAGGGAAGCCAATATCAGGTTCATTAGTTTCATAGATTTTCCTCCGATAAGGATTCTAAAAATTCAGTTTCATCCAAGAAGGCAACGGTTGCCCAAATATCGTCTGATTCTTCCAAGAAGTACACCGCCATTTCCGTCAGAAATTCCTCTTCAGTTCGATCATCTTCATCCAAGATTTCATAGGTATCGTACACCATTAATTCCGCAGAATCTGTGCCAAGCTGCGAGGCAGTGAACAATCCAAGCGAAAGGATAAACATACCGGCGGCAATTCCGTTATAAAACTGCCTACGTGCCGATTGCCTGCTCTTCCGTTCTGTATGCAATCCGCTGATAAATGTATCGGCATCGGGAACAGAGTTTTCTGCCTGTAAAGCATGTTTTAGTTTTGATTCAAAATTATTCATTTTCGAGCCAGATCTTTAATGTTTTCACAGCATAATGATAACTGGTTTTTGCAGAACTTTCTGTCGTATTCAAGATAGAGGAAATCTCTTTGAATGGTAATTCCTGGGCAATCCGCATCATAACGACATTCCGTTGAAGTTTAGGCAATTTTGCAACAGCATCCCAGAGTTCCTGCCTGCGCCAGTCCGTTTCGTGTGAGGTGTCCCATTCGCCTGCTTCTGGCGTATCATCGAGGTTGAGAAGCCCACGCCACCGTTTATTCCTGATATAGGAATTGACCATGTTGGTATTGGCGCGATAGAGATAGGTTGTGAATGCAGATTGAAACCTAAAATTTTTGAGCGCTCTGTGCATCTTGAGAAAAACATCCTGCGCAAGATCTTCTGCATCCATTTCGTTTTGGCAAATTTTAACAAAAAACCCAAATGTATTCGGTAAATGCCTTCGGACGAGATCATTGAACGACTCTTCGTTTCCATCCTGAAATTCTTGGATAAGTTCGATGTCGGTTTTGTCTGAATTCATTCATGATTGCCGGTTTAGACCTTGGAGTTTGCGAAAGGTTAACCTGTTTTCACAGGAAGTTTTATTGCGGCCTTTTTCTTTTGCCGCCTTGTTTGCGCGCTTTCCTTTGTTTCCGTTTGTCCTGCATTTTTTCTTTCTGGTGAATCCGCATTTTTTTCAATGATTTCTTCTGATCTTTGTTTAATACAGACTTGATTTCTTTTTCTCTGGCTTTAAGATGCTTTTTAACGCCTTTTCTTCGCTTGCCTTTTTTTCCATCCACTTTGGCCTCGGACAGTTTTTTATTTGCCTGGGCAGCATATTTCAAATTGATGGCGTGAACTTTTTCGGCCTGATCCGGAGAAAGACCCAGATTTTCGGTAAGTTTCTCAGTTTGCATTTTTGCGCGGTCTTCAGGATTCATTTTGCCTTCTTCCTGGGCCATTACCGGTCCTGACATTAGTACCGCGATAGATAAAATTGAATGTGTGAATTTCATGGTTTTTCCTTTTATGTTGCCGAGTTAGACGTTGCGCTTTGTGGAAAAGTTAAATGTCCTGAATTTTTTCGCAACACCTGAGGCCCCACGCTATGGGTGGCAGGCTGGGAGAACACAGAGGAAAAAAATTATGCTCAAAACGGTAATAAAAATCAGCCAGATTAATTTGAATTGAAATATAAATTTGACCCTTCAGAAATTTGCGTTTAGAAATTCAATGAAAATGGCGTTAAAAAAATAAACTGTTTGAATGTAGCGGAGCGGAATGAGTCTTTATTTTTTAGACATTTACGGTGAATTTTAGTCGAATTTCTGACCGGTCTTGAACTTTTGTTTCTTTTGTTTCAAGACAAAAGAAAAGTAAAGCCTTCAATTATTTATCTACGTCAAACAACATTGGGTAATCAATGATTCGAAAATCTTGAGATTTAGTGCAAAATCCAATTTCTCAAGAAAGCCGGATTGAAGTAACTTCTAACATGCCTTATCAATTCGATTCCTTTATAGCAACCGCAGATCAGAATAAGGCGATTACCCATCCGCCGGCTCCACTGATGATTCTCGCAGGCGCCGGAACGGGAAAAACATCCACACTGCTACATCGAATTCGCCACCTTGTTGTATCCAAATCAATAGAAGCAAATCATGTGCTTTTGCTGACCTTCACCGAAAAGGCGACTGCGGAAGCCAAACATACCATTCGCGAAATTCTCGGCGATAAATCGGACGCCATTTTTGTAGGCACCTTCCACAGTTTCTGTCATTCCATTATGCGTCGTTTCGGTCCCGAAAATCGTGTGGATGATGTGCTTTGGCAGGAAAGCGATATCCTTTATTATCTTATCAATCATTTCGATGAAATGGAATTTATTCGGTCCCGCGAGTTTGCGAATAATCCTGTGAAAGCCATTCGGGAATCCTTTATTCCTTTTTTTGGGCGTGTCAGTGATGAATTGCTCTCTCCTGCCGATCTGGAATCCAAATTGAAGGAATTGAAAAATTCGCAGGAATGGTTTGAAGAAAATTTTCCGGGAATTCATCCGAAAAATACACGATTTGACGATCTTGCATTTCAGCTTCAAGATTTGGTGAATGCGTACACGTTTTTCCAAAAAGCAAAAGCCGATCAAAATGCGCTGGATTTTGGTGACATGATTCTGGGTTGTTATGACGTACTTAAAAAAGACAAATCCGTTCTTGACCAAGTCAGGGAAGAATTCCGGCATATTTTTATTGACGAATATCAGGACAACAATTATGCCTTAAACAAAATTGTAAATCTCATCGCGGAAAAAAATCCCAGCATTACTGTCGTCGGCGATGAAGATCAGTGCATCTACTCGTTCCGCGGGGCGAATTATTATAATATCGCCGATTTCAGAAACCGCTACGAATCTCATTCGAAATATGCCGAAATCCCGCTTGTGGAAAACAGGCGATCCACTCAGGAAATTCTTGATCTTGCCAATGCCGCTATCAGCCTAAATCCGGACAGAACACCCAAATTGCTAAAATGCCTTCCGGACGATCCGAAATCGGGAACAAAGCCGTTTTGGATTCATGCGGATAAAAAGAAAACCCTCGAAAAATTACCCGAGCTTATTCATTCGCTCATCAATAACGGGACAGCACTTTATGGCGATATTGCTGTCATCTGTCGCGGATGGGGAAATGTAATCGCTGCTGCCGACGCGATGCAAAAATCCGCCATTCCCGTGGACATTCACATTGAAAAATTCTTCGACGTTCCTATTGTGAAAAATGTGCTGGCGTGGGGACATTTAGTCGTGAAAGATGATCAAGCGGATATTGCATTATTCCGAATTTTAAGGGAACGGCTCGGCGAACCATGGACGACAACGTTTTTTCAATCGGCGGACAGGACAACCTTTGTAGAAAAACTTGAACGATTGGAAGCAATGCAAATAGAATCAGCTGACATTGCCGGCGTATTGGATTCTATACGATCGCTTCAAAATTCTCTCGAGAAAAAGCTGAAAGCTGATGAAATGGTCTGGGAAATCCTCACAGTTCTGAAAGCTTCGGATATGGTAACTGCAATCCGGACGCAGTACAGATATGCGCAGCGGCTCAACCTTGCCAACGCGGGCGAAATCCTGAATCTCGCAGAGCAGTTCGTCAATAAAGATCCCGATGCAAATTTAAACGATTGGCTGGAATTTATGGACGTTATGGCGCTGGCTTCGAACCAAAACGCTGCCCAGCCGGAAATCGAAAGCGGAAACATTGCCGTACAGGTGATGACCATTCACCAGAGCAAAGGACTGCAGTTTCCTGTGGTGATGATGCCGTTTTTGTACAGCGGAAGTTTTCCGAGCAAATTGATGCTGCATCCTGTTATGGATCGCCTTCCTGTCTCTTGGACGGCGTGGAATTACCAATCGGATACAAGCTTTAAGGAAATGCATGAACGAGAAGAACGGCGCGTGTTTTACGTCGGCATCACACGAGCAGAACAAATTCTGTATCTTTACGGACCGACAAAACGCCAATCCCTTTTCACAAAAGAATTAGCAGATATTAAACCCCAACCCATGGAGATTGAAACCATGAATACACATGAAGAAAAAACCGTGTCTCTCAGCGAAAGGCGCCAGAAACTTTTGGCCGACCTAAATCGCGAGATTGCAGCGAATCAAATGGAAAACGCTCGGAATATTCTGAACGAAATGGAACACACTTCGGATCCCGAAGCAGGCGCATCCGGCCAACCTTCGGAATCGCATTCCTTGATTCACCTTTCCTCTACTAAAATTGACACATACAATTCCTGTCCGCTGAAATACAGACTCAAATATATTGACAAAGTACCCGAGCGGAAAACCCGCGCTACCGGTGAATTCGGATCCATTTTGCACACCATTTTAGAAGAGTTTCACGGACTTGAATCTGAAGGACAAACAACAGAAGCACTGTTTGAATTGCTAGAAAAACACTGGCGGGAAGATTCGTTTGAATACCGCCAGAGAGGTGAGGAATTCAAAAAACAGGGCGAAGAAATACTCACCGATTATTTCCGGTTTGTGCAGGAAAATCCGCCAACTGTTGTGGGGCGTGAAAAAGCGTTTTCCTACACCATGCCAGACATCAATGTAAAAATTTCGGGTAAAATTGACCGCATTGACGAAGAAGGCAATACGCTTTCAATTGTGGATTACAAAACCAGTCAGAAAAAAGAAAAAGCGGAAAAGAATCTTCAAATGGCGCTGTACACCGAAGCGATTCTAAACGATGCAGTATCCGACGTTAACGGAACACCCGGAAAGGCAAGCCTTCACTTTTTACGCCACGGCGATGATCCGTTGTCTTCCCATACATTCTCTGAAGAGGAATTGGAAGAGAGTAGAGAAAAAATTCGGGATGTTGCAAGCGGGATTCGCTCGGGATCATTCGAAACAAAAAAAAGCGACTTCACCTGCCAATACTGCGACTATAAGGATTTCCTCTGCCCGGCGTGGGAGGAATAAGCATTGTAGGGGATGCAATAATGCGTCCCCTACAATCGATGGATTGGACCAAAATGTTGGTGCCAAAAATCATCCATGGATATAAATCGTGCGTAACCCGAAATGTCCGTAAACAATTCGGTACATCACCGTTCGAATGGCAACGTTCTTATTACGATCATGTGATTAGAGATGAGAACGGATTGGAACACATTCGGTCTTATGTAAAATTCAATCCAAAAAATTGGAAAAAGGAAAAAAACCAAGATCGTGTAATTACGCCACCAAACTCTCTTCCCCGCTCTCGCGGATAAAAAGGCAGGTCGTCTTCGCCAGTTCAGCGGCTTTGCGCATAAGGTCAAGGTCCAGCACTTCGGGAATGCCGAAAATGTTGATGTCGGCTTCGCTTCCGGTGGGTATTTGCTCAAAGAATTCTCCCACTTTCACAGTAATACTCGTATCCAATGGAAGCCTCGCAACCGATGCAATTGCCCTGAGGCGTTTCCGTGCGCGCCCGACTTTTTCAGCATCTTCAGCGGTATGGACCAGATTTAAGTATCCTTTCCAGTTCCGCTCAAGTTGAAGTCCCATCAAAACAGATAAATTCCTGTTCGGGCTTTTGGTTCCGAGCCAAAGATTGATTTTTTGCTTTTCGCCCAGGCCTTTTTCCGGGTGCATTTTGACCACCACAATTCCCATACCTTCCCGCGAGGCTATGGACATCAGAGCCTCGAGCCGTTCATTCTTCCCGGGTTCGTCGCTCATGCTCAAAAACATGATGTTTGGCGGCAGAGGCATGCCTCTCAGCGATTGGGTAGCAATGGAAATTCCTTCGAGAAATTCATTTGCCTCGATTACGGTGTGAACCGTAAGAATGCCTTCATCCTGCATGGGCTTTGTTACGGCTTTCAGAGCGGCTTCCATATCTTCTTCGGACTGTTGCGAAGTAACGTGTTCCCTTCCAAAATAATGTCCTACCCACTTACCAATGTGTTCCGAGACCGTTCTTTTAAGTACCCGTACACTAAAAATCCGCGCGCTTCCCCGCGGGAAAACAATGTCCCTTACAAGGCTTAAACGCTCTTCCCATTGTTCAGGGTTTTCTACGGGAATCATCAGATTTGGCTTCCAGCTTTTGGCGCTTTTTGGAACGTGGTAGCCCATTCGAATTGCCCATTCTGCAACCGCGGTAAAAAATCCCTGGCGCACATCGCCCCATGGTGCTTGATGGCCCAGCCGAATCTGCCACGCAAAAACAAGGATAATGACAAAAATGGAAACTACCGCAAATACCGGATTGATCAGAAACATCGCAATCGTACACCACGCGGCTCCAATGAATGGAACAATAACCGGGACATCAAAACTCGGCCGGTAAGAGGTAATCCCTGTTTTTTTCTCGATCAAAACGGCAAGATTGATGGCGCCATAGGTAATCAGGAAAAACATGGTTAAAAGGGGTGCAATCGTATTCAAATCGCCAAAAACCAACGCAACCTCTACGATAAGTCCGGTAAACAGGATGGCGATCTGCGGTTCGCCGTTCTTACTGCGCTGTGCAAAATACTTTCCAAGCGGAACAACTTTATTCTGCCCCAAGGCTAACAAGGTTCTCGGTCCGCCGACAACGGCGCCAAGAGCCGAAGATAAGGTTGCCCCAAGGATAGCGCCCAAAATTACCCATCGCCATTTTGAAATATCCAGCATCACCATATAATTGGACCGAAGCGTTTCGCTGTCAACGGTTGCGCTCAGCCAATACGCAATGCCCACATACACGACAAATGAAATTGCTATGGAAGACAGGATTCCATTTCTCAAACTCGTTTTCGGATCTTTGAGTTCTCCGGACATCGCTGCGCCGGCTTCTATGCCGGTAACCGCCGGAAAAAATATTGCGAACACAGCCCAGAAAGGTGCATTTTCGTATCCGCCCCACAAGAGAACCTGCGATTCAGACCCCTGCTGACCGGCAAAAAGTGATACAAATGAAAATCCTATTAGAAACATGATTCCATACTGAAGCCGCATCGCGATCCGCGCTGAAATCAGAGATGTTGTAATCAGTAAGGCAAGCACAGATGAAGATACAATCAGCGGATCGTGATCCGGGAAAATGGCGATCCAGCCTTCGGTAAATCCGACGATGTACATCGCAGCACCAAGCGCTTGAGAAAGATACAGCGGAAGGCCGACTGCGCCGCCGATCTCAAGTCCGAGTGATCGCGAAATGATAGCATAACTTCCGCCGTCACCAATTTTGATATTGGAACTCATGGAAGCGATAGCAAGACCCGTTGTTACGGTAACGACTTTCGCCAGCAGAATGATAATCAGCGCACCGCCGAAACCGGCATTCCCCACGACCCAGCCCAGCCGCAAGTACATGATGACACCAAGAATCGTGAGAATGGTCGGCGTGAAAACGCCTTCAAATGTTCCGAAGCGGCGCCGGGTACTCATAAAATCATAAAACCTGAGTGCAGGTCATAGTCAATGATGATTTAATCAGTTTTTGGCCATTACAAATTCAAGGACGCCTTTGAATTTGTTCCCCTTAATAATGGCCTTTTTCGGCTGCGTCGAATCCGTAACCGCTTGGGTTGTAACAAGCACAGTGTTTCCGGTAAATGTATAGGGTGTTACCACCGAATCCGAAACGGTATAAATGGTCGCCCAAACTGTATCCGTGCCGGACCATTCTGTGATGGACACCGTGGTTGTAATCACATCTGATGAGTCTGTTGATAGAGTTAAATCATAGGTTTCCTCAAAAGAATATTTATCTCCCTTAAGGATAAATGAAAAAATCGATGCCGTATTCACGACAAACGGCAAATCTTCCACCAATCCGTCTTCCGGCTCTGCCGGTCCGACGCAGGCAACTGTGAGAGACAGCATGATTAGAAATGTCATTCTGAATCCTTGAAAATTCCGAGGGCGAAAAATCTCAATCATTCTACTTCCTCCGGAAGTTCTTTTGGGCCCGAATCATCGGTCAGTCCAATCTGAAGGTCTTCAATTTTTTCCATGGGTTTTTCTAACGCACGCAGACGCGGTCCGCTCAAATCCTCATAATGGTTAGCAATTGTTCCCAATGTTTTACCAAGCTTTGTAAGCTGCTCGGTAAATTTCCCCCATTGTTCCCGAAAAGTATTTACCAGTTTTTGCATTTCCCCTGCCTTTTGTTCCATATGGAAATTTGAAACTGCCTGCCGAATTAACGATAAAAATGCATACAAGGTAACCGGCGAACAGAGCAGAATTTTCTTACCCAAAGAAAAATCAATTAAGTCGCCGTCTTCCTGATTCAAAAAGGAATAAATACTTTCATTCGGAATAAACATCAGTACATAATCTACGGTACCGGCATTTGGATCGATGTAAGATCTTCCTGAAATTTCCTTTATATGCTTTCGCACATCTTTTAGAAAGGATTTCTTTTCGCTATCCCTTTCAGATTCCACATCGGTAGCTAAATAATTTTCATAGTGTGTCAGCGGAAATTTCACATCCATATTGATGTGCTTTCCATCGGGAAGATTGAATTTAAAATCGGGGCGATCCTTGCCTTCTTGAGTTTGTTTCTCGTAATTAATGCCTTCAATAAGCCCAATAAATGAAAGAATATCCTCCACCATTCTTTCGCCCCACTGCCCGCGCGCCTGCGAGCTCGATAAAATCTGGCGCAGCCGCGAAGTTGTATCCGTAAGACTATCAATGCCTTTTTTGGACTCTTCCATTTGGCCCTTGAGTTCAGAAGTCGATGTTGTAAGTCCATCAAGATTTTTTTTCATTTCTTCCAAAGTGGAATCAATCAGTTTCTTTTTTTCATCTAGTTGCGAGTCCGAAGATTTCATCAGCTCTGCAAATTTGTTCTCAGCCAATTCAAAAAAGGATTTTTGGTTTTCGGTGAGTGCTTCTTTAGACAAGTTTCCGAAAACATCTTTGAGTTGGTCTACGCTCGTTTGTGCAGAGTCAATTTCTTTTTGGCGGACAAACCAAATAACGGCGGCGCCAATGATGAGTCCGATGATAAAAAATAAAATTCCTGATATTTCAGACACGTTCTATACCCTTTCCTTAACAAGCGATTCCACAACGGACGGATCCGCAAGAGTGGAAATATCCCCGAGGTCATCTACATCACCTTCGGCAATTTTTCTTAAGATTCGCCTCATTATTTTTCCCGAACGAGTTTTCGGGAGCGCTGGTGTAAACTGAATTTTATCCGGTTTGACATGCGGCCCAATATCCGCAATAACCGATTGGCGAATTTTTTCCGCAAGCGTTTCATTACCGTCCACTCCCGTCATTGGAGTTACAAATGCATAAATTCCCTGACCTTTAATGTCATGCGGAAATCCAACAACTGCTGCTTCTGCCACGCCATCCGCTTTTCCGATGCCACCTTCTACTTCCGCGGTTCCGATGCGGTGGCCGGATACATTCAGCACATCGTCAACTCGGCCGGTGATATAATAATAACCTTCATCATCTCTCCGTGCGCCGTCGCCTGTAAAATAATATCCCGGAAATTGTGAGAAATACGTTTCAATAAATCTATCATGATCTCCATAAATAGTTCGCATTTGCCCCGGCCAGCTATGCTTGATGGCGAGTAATCCTGAAACATCATTTCCTTCAATTTCATGACCATCTTCCGTCATCAAAACCGGTTCAATACCGAAAAATGGAAAGGTAGCGGATCCGGGTTTTAACGGAGTAGCGCCCGGCAATGGTGTAATGAGAATTCCACCGGTTTCGGTCTGCCACCATGTATCCACAATCGGGCAATTTCCTTTTCCGACAATATTGCAATACCAGTTCCATTCCGGCTCTTTGATCGGCTCACCGACCGTTCCTAAAAGTCTCAGCGAAGAAAGATCGCGCGAGGTAACAGGTTCGTTTCCTTCCTTCATCAGCGCTCGAAGCGCGGTGGGCGCCGTGTAAAAAAGAGTAACTTTGTGTTTGTCCACCACATCCCAAAAGCGGCCAAAATCGGGATAATTCGGAACACCTTCAAACATGACGGACACGGCGCAGTTGGCAAGCGGACCGTACACAATGTAAGAATGGCCCGTAATCCAGCCGATATCCGCTGTACACCAATAGATATCGTCCTCATGGTAATCAAAAATAATTTGATGCGTGTAGGCCGCATATACGAGGTAACCGCCGGTCGTGTGGAGCACGCCTTTGGGCTTTCCCGTTGAACCGGATGTATAGAGGATAAACAGTGGATCCTCAGAATCCATTGGCTCCGGTGCGCACACAGCATCTGCCGTGTCCATTTTTTCGTGCCACCAACTATCGCGATCGCTTTGCATTTTAATGGTTTCGCCTGTTCGTTTTACCACAAGAACATGTTCGATTGACGGCGTTTCCGCCACTGCTTTATCTGCGTTGATTTTCATGGGAATATTCTGCTTTGTCCCGCGGACGCCGGTATCCTGCGTTATCAGCAGTTTGCATTCGGAATCATTGATGCGGTCCCGAAGTGCATCGGCGCTGAATGCACCAAACACCACGGAATGGACCGCGCCGATGCGCGCGCACGCCAGCATCGAAATTGGAAGTTGCGGAACCATCTGCATATACATGCACACCCTGTCGCCTTTTTGGATGCCGATTCCTTTTAGAACATTGGCGCATTTTTGCACTTCGGTCAGGAGTTCCGAGTATGTAAAAGACTGATCTTCCTCAGGATTATTCCCCTCCCAAATCAAGGCCGTTTTACCGCCATTCCCTTCTGCAACATGCCGATCGAGACAATTGGCGCTTACATTCAGTTTTCCGTTTTTGAACCAGCGTATTTTCCCGTTTACAAAATCCTCTTCTTTGACCTCATCCCACTTTTTAATCCATTCCATCCGGCCTGCAATTCCTGTCCAAAATGATTCCGGACTGTCTTTGGATTTTCTGTAAATGAGTTTGTACTGAGGAAGGCTATTAACGTGTGCATCTTCAGACCATTCTCTGGATGGCGTAAAAACAGGTTTTGTCATTACAGATTACGCGCCGATCACGTCCAGCGCTGTCCGTATGATTTCTCCCGTTGCGCCTTGCTTATAAAAATAGGACCTTTTGCGGTCTCCCCACGCCGTGCCGGCAATATCGAAATGTACCCACGGAATTCCTTCTCCAACGAATTCTTTCAAAAACGCCGCACCTGCGATTGTGCCCGCCTGCATCGGCTTTCCGATATTTTTTACATCGGCGATGTCCGATTTCACATGCGCGCAGAATTCATCCCACAGCGGAAGTTCCCACACCTTTTCGCCCGTTTTTTCGGATGAATTTTTCACACGTTCCATCAATTTCGGATTCGTGCCTAATACGCCGGTGGCTTCATGCCCAAGCGCAACCAAAACTGCGCCTGTGAGTGTGGCGAAATCCAAAATGAACGCAGGTTCATAGTGTTTGCTAGCATAAGAAAGTCCGTCAGAAAGAACATTCCGTCCTTCGGCGTCGGTGTTCAGGACTTCAATGGTTTTTCCGTTGTACGCAGTCAGGATGTCGCCCGGTTTACAGGCTTTTCCGCCGCTGAGATTTTCCGTTGCGGCAATGATGCCGACTACATTCATTTTCGGCTTCAGTCCTGCGAGTGTTTTCATTATGCCCAAAACAGTCCCGGCACCGCACATGTCAAACTTCATTTCATCCATTTTCGAGGCGGGCTTAATGGAAATACCTCCCGAATCAAATGTGATGCCTTTCCCAATGACAATCTTCGGTTTTTGGGATTTTTTCCCTTTCATATATTCGAGCACGATGAATTTTGGCGGTTCGCTCGTTCCCGCGGCAACTCCGGCAAGTCCTCCCATTCCCATTTCAGTAAATTCTTCTCGGTCAAACACCGTCAGTTTCATATTGCCTTCTTTGGCGATTGCCGCAGCAGTTTCCGCCAGTTTTGTCGGTGTCGTCACATTGCCCGGATGGTTTTCCAAATCACGTGCCAAACACACCGCATTGGCAATGACGGAACCTTTTTCCATTCCGCCTTTATTCCCACCAATAACCGAAATAGCAGAAAGCTCAAACTGATCCGTGTCCGTTGTGTGATAATCTAAAAACTGATAGCTGCCGAGAATCAAGCCTTCCGCCAGCGCTTGACCGGCATATTTTGTATTATCATCGCCAAAAGCTTCAACGAGAACCTGGTTCAATTTCCTGCCGATCGCTGCTTTAGCCGCGGATCCGCCTGCGCTTCGAATGGCTTCCGCATTGAAATCTTTTTTCTTCCCCAATCCAACCACCAGAACACGGTTTGATTCGCCGTAGAAAATAGCTGTTTCCCCGGATTTCCCCTTCAAATCCCCGCTCTTCATGGCATTTGATATTTGTCCACCGATGGCTTCATCAGCGGATTTCCCGCGTGGAGACAGTCCGCCGCTCTCAAATAATCCGAAAGCAAAAATGTCCGCCTCCGCGTCCTGCCAGTCTCCGGAAATATGGGTAATCGTTTTTACATGTGCCATAAAGTCACTCCTTTACTAAAGATGAAAAATTGAATTCTTTGTGAGCATAAAAGTTAGGTTCGTCCTGTATTATTCCTCAACGGAAATGTTTGCAGTTTCAAGCGAATCAACATTTGAAGAATCTGACGGTACGCGGTAATCAATTGTTTGAGGACGGTTAATTTCCCAATGTGTTTCATCCACCAATTCTCTTTCTCGATATACCTTTAAGATGTGAGTGCCCTCCTGCATCTCAAACTTCATATTTTTGTGCGTCCACTTATGCGCATCGTCCCACTCAAAAACGAGGCCATCATCCTCTACCCTGAATAATACGGGATGCAGCGGCACGAGGCGAACCTCAATGTCTAATTGTTTCGCAGCTGCAATGATTACCTCGCCGGAAGATGTAACAAATCCCTTTTTTTCAAATCGAAATGTGTGGCGTCCGGTGTCAATCCGCGCCGTGTCAATGGGAGAATCGCCTAATGCAATGCTGTCTAGGAAAACGGTGACCTCTAGCGGAATGGTTTTAATATTTACAACGGTTTGAGGATGTGCGGCTGCCAGTAATCCGAGAATGAAAATGAACGGTTTCACGGGATAGATATCGTCGGGAATTCAAACGCCGTATCGGACGGCGCCGAGAAAAAGTGATAAATGGGCTTGAATCCTCCGCCATGTGGCTGGACCATCAAAAGATTCCCAAGTGAATCTTGGCTGAAAATGGAATGCGGTAGCAGAACGCGGAAAGAATCAGTGGGAAAAACTGTTGACTGATACATCGGCGCCGAAGGATTTCTGCGGTGCAAGAGTGAAATGTCTGCCGCGTGCGGACCTTCCTTCCATTCGAGAGGAACACGCAATTCAATCTCAGAAGCTGTGTAGCGCAATGCCATTACAGGATCGGCATCCAGAAGAATTGGCTCAGGAAACTTTTTGGTACCCAAAAAAGAACACCCCCAGAATTGGAGGTGCATTAATAATAGGATGAGATAAGGGGATTGGGCGAATTTATTCAACCGTTTTCCCGTGTTTTAGTTTTTGGTATTTCCCATCGGCATCTTTCTTAACAGCCACCATCGTAATAATGGCGGAACATGCGAGCCTGTTTCCGCGCTCTCGTCCTTCTGCAAATGCTTCCACTTTTATCGTAAAAGATGTGGTTCCTGCTTTTTCCACCGTGCTGACAAAATTAACCCATTCACCCAAATATACCGGTTCTGAGAATTCAACTTTTTCAATGACAACGGTAACAGCACCCGACGATCCCGTTCCTTCCAAAAATCGATACGATGCTTTGGCGGCAGCGAGATCCATCCACGATACCATTTTTCCACCGAATAGCGTTCCGATTACATTGATATGATCCGGCATAACGAGTTGTGAATAGTTGGCTCTGTATATCATAATTTACTTTAAGTAATTAGTGTATTTTCCGTAATAATTTATTTTCAATCAAAAGCCCCGCCGAGTCACCCTCGAGAAAAATTCTTTTCCCTGAAGAGCACGCCACACCAGCGGGGCTAGGTTTAAAGTTTATAGGAAGAAAAATATACCGAACAACTGTTTTTTGAATATTCATTTTATCAGACCGGATATGTATCCGCCATCCGTTTTCCTTCCTCCACATCAACTTTGGTGAGCAAAACAAATCCGATGATAAACAGGATTAAAACACCCAAAATTCCGAGCCGCGGATTATCGGTAAGTGCCGTAATTCCTCCCATAAGGACCGGCCCGAGGACGGCGGCGAATTTGCCGAACATATTGTAAAACCCAAAAAATTGGGCAGCTTTTTTCTTTGGGATGAGCCGCGTGTACAAACTCCTGCTGAGCGCCTGAATGCCTCCCTGAAAAAGTCCAATGGCAATCGCCAAAACGTAAAAATGCCATTCTTCCTGCATAAGCGCGCCGCCAATCGTAATCAATGCATACGCTGCAATTGAAGTCTGTATCGCTGTTTTAGCGCCAATTTTACCCGCAAGCCACCCGTAGACGAGTGCGGATGGAAACGCGACAAACTGTACAATCAGCAACGCAGTAATGAGCGATTCGCTCTGAAATCCTATCCCCATACCGTAATCCACCGCCATTTTGACAATGGTGTCCACGCCGTCAATGTAAAACCAGTACGCAACCAGAAACAATCCCACCACTCTTAAATGGTGGATATGCTTCAGCGTTTCCTTCAGTTGCATCCAGCCGAGAGTTACGGCTTTTCTTAACGGTACCGATGCGTGAACTTGGGGTTCTTTAACATTCAGAAATAATGGAATGGAAAACAGTGCCCACCAAATTCCAACCGTCACAAAGGATATTTTTATCGCCTCTGCACTGTCAGCGATTCCGAAAAGCTCAGGTTTAAGAAACATCGCAACATTCACCGCAAACAGCAATCCGCCGCCGATATATCCCATTCCGTAGCCGAGAGACGATACTCTATCCACATTCTCATCCGTTGTAATAGACGGAAGCAAAGAATCGTAAAAAATATTTCCACCGGCGAAACCGAGCGATCCTCCTACAAAAAATACGGCAGCCAATTGCCAATGTCCCAAATCGATCAGATACAATCCGGAAGTCATGAAAACACCAACACAGACAAAGAAGAGCAGAAATCTCTTTTTAGCAGTTCCCCTGTCTGCGATGGATCCAAGAAACGGTGCCAAAACCGCAATCATGATAGAGGCAATTGAATTTGCCAGCCCAAGATAAAAGGTACTCATGGACGGCTCGGTTGGATCCGCCCAGAATTCTTTAAAAAACAGCGGGAAAAATCCTGCGAGTACCGTCGTTGCAAATGCGCTGTTCGCCCAGTCATAAAATGCCCAGCTGAAAATACTCTTTTTGGATTGAGGAAGGTTCATTTGGCTCTTAAATCTACCACATCTGCGTATAGGTTGTAATGCCAACCCTCAGAGCGGTCGTATTAAATGCGTTTCGTACAAGCAGCGGCATGGGAAATATCAGACCGGCTTCCATTTCAAAGGGGATCGGGCCAATTTTATGTATGGGATCCACATTTTGATAGCGTACAGTCAGGAATTGCCGAATCCTCGCTCGCTTTGTACTGTGGATTGTACTTCCCTTGACCTGCCGGTATTCCATCCAGTTATCCCAAGTTGAGCTGTTGGACTTGAAAAAATCGCGCCCCGAGAATGTCCAATCCATTCCCGCTTCCACAATCAATTTTTCCTTTAGCACTTCATACCGCCCGGAAAAATTCCCCGAAAATGTATTGCCGTGCCTGTAGAGATGTTTGGATCCAATCAAGGCAGACAAACTGTCAGGATTTGACTCATCAAATCCGATGAACGACAGCGGCGAATTCACTTGTTCCTGAGAAAAAGATCCATAATGCACATTCCATCGAAGTGTGGACATTCTTCCAAAGATTTTCCGATAAAATTCACCACCCAATGAAATTTTATATTCCACAAGTCCATGACCGATGGGAAGTTCATAAAATTGAAGCGGAATGCCGCTTGTATCCATCGATCCTGATTGGTACGGTCCCAAGCGTTCCGCCGTCGGAAGAGTTACCGACACGCCTCCGTAAACCGAAACAGCGCCTTTCCCGGACCATGTTGGTGTGCCGTACAGCAAATAACGTAATCCTAGGGACACATCGCCCAATCCAAAATTCGACCGCGATCCTGGATGAAATCTGCTGATAATAGAATCCGGAGATATCCCTGAAGTATCCAATGGGCTGATAGAAAAGCTCTTTTTTTCCTCTAGACTGCCAAAATACGGAATCGTAATGGAAAGGTTCATTTTGTCTGATAATCCGTAATCAATGTGCGTTGTGGTTCTACTGCCGCTTCTAGATCGCATTTCATGAATAGTCCAAACTTGACTGTTCCACAAAGACTGCATTCCGTTGATGCCTTCTTCGCCGTCCGGACCTTTCCAGTCACCGCTGAAAAAATCGTTATTCACTCTAATCCGCCACGCATTTTGAGGGACTGACACATGGGTCTGACCAAACAATATAGATAGGGAACAAAGGATCAGACCAACTCTCATTCGTAAAGTAAAAACCTTTCTCTAAACTGATTAAAACGGAAAACATCATGATTCCATTGGGGCGGCAAATACTCGGGCGGTTTTTCCTGTGCCGTAAATGTCCTCAGTAAACTTGTGCCAAATAATTTGTCAATATACCCGTCTCCCGTCCATTGAAATTCTCTGGGATATAATCGGCTGGTCAGAATAATGAGTGTCGTTGCCGTCCGTAGCGGATCGAACTTATTTCGGTCGGTGATAGCAATATCCACTCCGCTGCAAAAAGTGCCTCCGTGCCGGGGAATGATCTTTTTCCCTTCACCATCATCCGGCTTATAGCGGACCGAGCTCACCTGTATTCCCGGCAAATTCTGCGCGTTCATTTTATCCTTTAAATGTCGGCCGGAAAGCCACGGTGCACCAAATCTGAAATACGATTTATCGGTGCCAAATCCGATATTCAAATTGGTTCCGCGGACCAACGTGGCGCCGACAAATCCAAGCACCGTTTCAAGCGAATCCAACGTAGGCTGAGGTGGAATCCATGGCAAACTCGTTTCGTCAAACCACATATTCCGGTTCCAATTCCTGAGAGGAATGATTACCAGTTTGACACGTGCGAGGTCTTTTACCCAGCCCATTTCATTTATCATCAGGACAAATTCACCAATCGTAAGACCATGCCGAATCGGAACAAGATGATAGCTTTCAAACGACTGGTATGCCGTTCGAACAACAGGCCCATCAACACGATCGCCGCGAATTGGATTGGGTCTGTCCAACAGTAAAATCGGGGTATTAAAATCGCTACAGGATTCCATCACTTTTGAGATGGTCGTGATATAGGTCGTGTACCGAACGCCGGTTCCTTGCAAATCAATCAAAACAATATCCACATCATCCAGCACCCAGCGAGGCGGTTTGATATACCGTCCCCAAAGATCCACGATGCGCGCGCCCGTAACCGGATCGAAGGAATTGTCGCCCACCATTTTGAGACGATCATCATCGGAACCCAACAGACCATGTTCCGGCAGTAAAATATATTTGATGTCAATGTCCTCTCTATCCTTCAAGATTTCAAGAATGTGCCGGCCGTTTCGGTCAACACTCGCACGATTGCAAAGCACTGCAATACTACGTCCTTTTAGCGGACGATAATCCATTTGCGCCAAAATGTCCAATCCGGAATACACGCGATCCGTAAAGGATAGATCGGGAATTTTCAGCACACGGGAATATTCAAATTCCTGTGCATGCATGCACGCCGCTGTCGCAAAAACTAGGATCAGCCTACGCATCGTGATTTTTGGTGAGATTCATTTTTTCGATGATGAAATGCGAAAGGAAAGCTAATACAAGATTGGTGATGACCGCAAAACCGATAAACCATGTCCATCCGATGCCGGTTGTTTTCAAATACAATACAATGCCAAGGCTTCCAACGAGCCCAATGATTGGACTCAAATAATGGAAGTTAGTCTTACATCTTGATAAGAGGAAAAGCCCGAGCAATCCTCCGTACGTAAACGACGCAACCTGAAGTCCGAGTTCAACCAAAGCTGTGTCGCTTTCATCAAAGAGAACGGCCATACCCACCAACACTGCTGCCCATCCGAGGCTCACTTGTTTCGCGAGGGTAAGGCTTTTGTTTTTGAGCCAATCATTCATGGTGGATGAAGCAAGCGCATTGATGGACGAGCTAAGCGTTGACATTGCTGCTGACAGCACGCCGGCAAGCAAAATACCTTTTAATCCAACCGGCAAATGGGTTGTAATAAAATATGCGAATTCGCGGTCTTTTTTCAGTTCCATTCCTTCCAAATATTGAAACAGCATCGAGCCGACCAGCAGAAACAGCGAAAATTGAAAAAACACAAACAGACCGCTGCCGATCATGGCTTTTCTTGCATCCCGAAGCGACCGACACCCGAGCACCCGCTGGACCATCATATAGTCCGATCCGTGAGATGCGAATGACAACAACGTTCCTCCTATGAATGCGCTCGGGAAAGCCCACGCGTTCATCATTGGATTACCCTCTCCCCATCGCAAAATAGTCATTTTTCCGGAAGACGCTAAATCAGAAATCATCCTGCCGAATCCTATATCCATGGTATTTAAAATGAAAACGATGGAAATCACGGCGCCGGATAAATAGAGAAAAAATTGAAAAGTGTCCAGCCAAACAATCGTTCGAATCCCTCCCAACAATGTGTACGAAAGCGTTACAAGTCCGATGATCAATACTGCGGTTGGAATGGACCATCCTGTTATGGCCTGCACAATGACAGCGGTTGCCAAAAACCGTACACCGTCCGCAAGCACCCGCGTAAACAGAAAGACTCCCGATGCTGTTTTCTGCATCCCGGATCCAAATCGGTCTCCGATGATTTCATAAATGGATTGCACACCTTTTTCAAAAAACGACGGAAGCAGAATGAAGCTGACTAGAATTCTGCCAAGAATGAATCCAAATGCCAATTGCAGAAAGAACCAATTATCGTGGTAGGCAAGTCCGGGAATGCTGACAAAAGTCAATACGGAAGTTTCAGTAGCAACAATCGATCCCATCGCCACGATCCACGGAATTGTCTTACCCGCAAGAAAATAATCCTCGGTCGTTTTGTTCAGTCTGCTCTGCCACAGACCAAATCCCGCCATTGCTGCCAGGAACGAAATGATAATTGCTGTATCTATGAGATGAATGTGCGACTCCTCTTTCCGCTGCTTAATTTACACAACCTACTGTGAGGTGCCGACCTTTTTCCCGGGTTAACTCTTGCAGAATTCCGTATTTAGAGGCAGTTTTCTATTCCTCTCATGTCATCTGATTCAACCAGTAACACTTCAGGCGGTTTCGCCAAGACTACAGATTATAAATGGCTTGGCGTCGGTATTGCCGTTTTTGCTCTTCTGGCTCTCATGCCGACTCCCGAATCAATGATCGTAAAAGCTCGAGAACTTTATGGCGGTGAATTAAACCCGGACATGATTGCTCAAAAGGCGCAAAATATGAAAATCATTATTGCGCTTCTCGGCACCTGCACAGTCTTTTTCGCAACGGAAGCCATTCCGATGCCGGCGGTTGCGCTATTGATTGGGCTTGTTCAACTCTTTTTCGGCATCACGGATCCATCCCGAATTGTAGGCACGTACGCGCACGACGCAGTCTGGTTTATCGCAGGATCGCTCGCATTGGGTTCAACACTTGTAAAATATGGATTGGATAAGCGCATCGGAATGCTGGTAGTAAAACTTTCCGGAACCAAAACACGGAACATTGTTCTAGGACTTTTGCTCGGGACTGCCATTCCATCCGCCTTCATTAATGAAGCATCCATCGCACCGATGTATGTTCCTATCGCACTTGCGCTCTACACGCTAACAAATAAGACCATTCCCGCGCCGCGATTGGGTAAACTGTTGATGATGTCCATCGCCATTGGCTGCATGATCGGCGCACCAATGAGCCCGACCGGCGGAGCGCGCAATGCCATCATGATCGGATTTCTCGAGGATTTCGTCAGTCCAAATGTCACTTTTTTTGAATGGATGAGAATGGGCGTTTTTTATACCGCCTGTATGTCAGTGATTATGGCATTTTTACTGCCGTTAATTTTCAAACCCGAAGTAAAAGATTTATCAGAGGCTGTTGAAGTCTTGAAAAAAGATCTCGAAAAACACGGCAAAATGACGCGGGACCAATGGCTGGTCGGTGGCATAATGATGCTGATGATCTTTATGTGGATTACCGATAAATCGGTTACCGCTTCCATTCTCGGATTTCCGCTTGGACTTGGCGGTGTCGCCATGACAGGTGTTGTTCTGTTTATGCTGCTCGGGCTCACATCCTGGAAGGATTACGAGGAAAATGTCAGTTGGGGCGTCATCATTTTATATGCAGGCGCCATTAGTCTTGGTGCTGTGTTTATGACTACCGGCGCGGCAAAATGGTTGGCGGATGGACTCATTGATATTATGGCGAATTTTGGAATCAGCTCGGGATTACCGCTGATTATTGTTGTCATTCTAATCGGCGCACTTCTCACAAACTTGATGAGCGCCGGCGCGACCGTTGCTGTGATCGGTCCTGTTGTGCTCGAAATGGCGCAGAGTTCCGGAACCAATCCAATCTTAGTCGGCGTTGGTCTTGCAATCTCTACTTCACTTGCGTATTGGCTTGTGATCGGCACGCCGGCAAGTTCCATTGTGTATGCCAGCGGACAGCTGCAAGCAAAAGACTTTATTCGGATGGCAGTCTTTGCCTGGCCGATGGCAATTGTTGTGATGGTTGCAATGGTGATTTTCTGGTGGGCGGGCGTCCTGCCGTATGAATATGGAATTGACGCGGCGCGTATGCCGGTTACAGGAGGATAACACATGGATCCATTAATCATTATCGTAATCGTTATCGTTCTCCTTGTTTCCTTTCTCGTAAGCAATACAGAACAAACAAAAGTTGTTGAAGAAGAAAAGGAATCGCTTCAAGCTGAAAAAAAAGGCTGGGAAGACGAAGAAATAATAGAATTGGGAGAAATTGATTCCCGGAAAAAATCTATGCTTGAAATGATTGAAACTGCATTTCCTGATGACTCGGAAAATTCAAGGACGCTGAAGGTTTTAATCCAAGATTGGGCGAAAATGAAAGAAAAAATATTCAACGATAGACGCTCTTGGGTAAGAAAACCGGAACAAGATCAAGATTAGGAATTTGGTTTAGGATTGACCATCACCGCCGGTTGACGGATACAATCAACATGTAAGGAAAATAAATAACAAATGAGCATAATTTAATTTTTATATTTAGCTATGTCCTTTAGCGAACAATCTAAAATTCTTATTGGAACAGGGGTGTTGCTGCTTATTCCACTCATTGCCATGCAATTTACCGATGACGTGTATTGGACCCTATCCGACTTCATAATAGCGGCCATTCTACTAATCTCTGTAGCACTTATTGCCAAATATGCACAAAAGAAAATCGCTAATTCCAAATCCCGATATTGCGTGTACGTATTACTTCTAATTGCCTTTTTACTCCTCTGGGCTGAATTGGCTGTTGGAATATTTGATTGACTATTAATGAATCCTAATAGTGGGTTAACGCATTATTTGCCAATTGCCTAAACTTCATTAAAAAAACGAATGGGTCTTACTGAGAATTCTACATATTTTATTCCATCACCGGAATATCGGACTTTTAGTGTAAAAATTATTAAATAAGGATATTGAACTATGCTGACAGGAAAATGCTATTGCGGGAAAATCAAGTACGAGATTTCAAGCGAACCCATTTCGGTTGTGCACTGCCATTGCGGCAATTGCAAACGATCGGTCGGCGGACCTTTTACCACATGGGTAGTTGTTACAGAATCTTCTTTTGCGGTTACTTCAGGGGAATTGAAAACACATTTGACCGAAGGCAGAGTTCACCGAGGGTTTTGCGATAACTGTGGTTCGTCCATCACCTACAATCCCCTGAAATCAGACACAATTGATATCACCGCCGGTACGCTGGACGATCCCGATTCCGTATCACCCAAAAAGCATATCTGGGACCGGAAACGGATAAAGTGGATTACGATGGATGACGATCTTCCGCATTTCTCCGAATGGAGCCAGAATGCGGAGCCGATCGAATAAAACTTTTCAACTGTTTGAATCAGAAGAGTAAATGCTTATAAAAATTATCTCTTCTTTTTTTTCTTCTTTTTCTTTGATTTTTTAACATGAGAAATTAGCGGCCTTTTTCCTTTTTTCTGAAAGCTGATTATAATTTTCTCTGCCTTTTCAAACGGAACCGTCATAAAAGAAAATGAATCCATAATTTGAATATCGCTGATATCCTTTGCTTTCATGGACACTTTACTCAATACCAAATCCACCAGCTTTTTCCCGGTCATTCTATCTTTCTTTCCTACCGCGACAAAAAGTCTGGTTTTGCCTTGCTGATCTAGATTTTTTCCTCTCGAATTTAAATTTTCAACATTCCCATACGATTTAGGGTTTAGCGCTTCTTCGAAGCTATAATTCAAAACGGCAGCTAGAATTTCGGTATGGTTATTTTCGCTGAGCAGCATTTTCGCCCAAGTATAATAATCGGTAGGAATCGTACCTTTTTGCACAGAGGTCAAATTTTCATCAATTTTTTTCCGCTTCGCATTGATGATGTCCTCCACCATCGGTACGGCAGATTTTTTGATATCCGAGCCGGCCTTCCGCTGAATAAACATCAGCCTTGAATATTCATTGGGTGTAATAAACGTAATGGCCGTCCCTTCTTTTCCCGCTCTGCCGGTCCGGCCGATTCGATGGACGTACGCCTCCGGATCCTGCGGAAGGGAATAATTTATGACGTGCGTCAAATCGGTGACATCAATTCCCCTTGCGGCAACATCCGTAGCAACAAGAATATTGGTTTTTTTATTTTTAAATTTGTTAAGAGTGCGTTCCCGCTGCGCTTGAGAAATATCTCCGTGGATGGCTTCCGAATCATATCCTCTGTCCGCTAATTGGGTTGCAACTTGATCCACATTAATTTTGGTTCTGCAAAACACAAGCCCATAAAAATTATCTTCAATATCAATAATTCTGCACAGCGCACCGAATTTATCGGCTGCCCTCACTTCGAAATAAATTTGCTCGGTAAGGTCGGTTGTCAGCTGCACCTTTTTGGCAGTGAGCAACTCATAGCCATCCATATATTTTTTGGCAAGACTCTTGATTCTGTTCGGCATGGTCGCAGAAAATAGTAATGTTTTTTTATCGGGATTTGTGTACTCGAAAATTTCTTCCATGTCATCAATAAATCCCATATTTAGCATTTCATCCGCTTCATCCAAAATGAGATGCTCGATTTTGTCCAGTTTCAATGTCCTTCTCTTGAGATGATCTATTACTCTTCCCGGAGAACCGACAACAATATGAACACCTTTTTTGAGTCTTCGCAGCTGCTGATCAATAGATTGTCCTCCGTAAATAGGCACTGTTTTGATATCCTTTGCACCTTTTAGCGAGGATATTTCTTCCGAAACCTGAATGGCCAATTCTCGGGTTGGAACCAATATCAGCGCCTGAACATCCTTATTATCAGCGTGTATCATTTCAATTAATGGAAGGCCAAAAGCAGCCGTTTTTCCTGTGCCTGTTTGGGCTTGCGCAATGATGTTCGAATCGTTCTTCAGCATAAGGGGAATGGTAAGCGCTTGAATTTCCGTCGGCTCTTCAAATCCTTTTTTATTCACTGCTGACAGAATTTTATCTGAAAGTCCTAAGTCGTTGAATGTGATATTTTTTTTCATTTAAATCTCTTCTTTTCTTTTCAATTTTTCCCAGAAAATATACGTTCTGTCCGGCCTTGAATGGCGGTCAGCAAAACATACGGCGTAGAGCCGATGGTGTCTGAAATTTCCTCAACGCGGAGTGAATCTGTTTTGTTCTCTCCAAAAAACAGGACATCCTCTCCCACTTCCACATTTTCATTTCCAAAATCCACCATGAGCTGATCCATACAAACGCGCCCGGCGATAGGATATCGTTTCCCATGATACGACACACTGCCTCCATCATACCACGGTCGCGGAAATCCATCGGCAAATCCGGTTTGAATAACGCCGATATTCGTATCTTTTTCCGCAGTCCACACGCCACCGTAAGATACTTGGGTTCCGGCGGCAACTCGGCGCACGTGCACAATAGGTCCGCGAAATTCCATTACGGGTTTAATGTCAATATCAGCCGGAACTTCATCCGAAGGAAATGCACCGTAGAGCAGCATGCCCACACGTACCGCATCAAATCCGGATTCCGGGATATTCAGCACCGAACCGCTGTTGGAAAAATGTTTGATTTTGAAAGTCAGTCCTAATGCATTTGCAGAGTGAAGAATAGAATTGAATTGGCCCAACTGCATATTGGCGTAGCCGAGGTCACCTTCATCGGCAGTAGCATAGTGACTGTAAATTCCCTCGCACCGAATCCCGTCCGCATCCTTCAATTTTAATAAAACGGATTCCGCTTCATCCATTGCGATTCCAAGGCGCGTCATTCCGGTATCTATTTTGAGATGCACTTTCGGCGATTCGCCATTTTCAGCGTGGAAGCCAATTACACTATCCAAATCATCGGAGTGCGATATATTTAAGGTAATATTTCTATCAACCGCATCGCTAAGAATATCCGGGTGCAATCGGCTGAATACAAAAATATCCGCGGCAATTCCGGCATCCCGAAGCTCAATTGCTTCCTCGAATGTGAAGACTGCAAAATAATCACAGCCGTCACTTGCAAGCGCCTTGGTGCATTCCACGGCACCGTGCCCATACGCGTTGGCTTTGACCACCGCCATAATCCTGCGGCCGCCGACTTTTTCCTTCACAATTCGGTAGTTGTGCACCAGCCGATCCAGATGAATTATTGCTTTGGGCCCAATGAACATTGCTTACCTGTATTCCCGTTCCAAAAAGGAAGTTAACTCATCAAATGAGTCAAACAGTTTCGAACTGCATGAAAAAATCCAGCCGCTCAAATCCTCTTTCGGAATAGTATTTACCAGATAAACCGGAACGCCAAAATGGTAGGCAAGTGTTACTTCACCGTGTGTACCGCCGCCTTTAAACACAGATTCATTCCAGAAGCAAATGATATAATCCGATTCCTCAATGACTCCACGAATATCGCGTGCGATCAGTTTTCGGATGAATTGCTTGAATTTATCAGGATCGGACATTTTCCAATTTCGGTAATCTTCCGCGCCGTGTTCCGCCACGATTTTCGCAGATTCCACCACGGGATCCACCACATCGTGCCCAAGGTTTTTCATGAGCCATTTCGTCATATCTCTTCGCCAGTCCGCGCCTTCGCCAACCGCATGTTCCATTCCGCCGGAAAGGTACGCTTTCATTGATTGAGTTTCCGTTTCAGGATGAATCCATTGAGAAAAGTCCATACAATGCCCAAAAAGATCGGGACCAGGATAAGCGTGCTGTCAACATGATTCAGAAAGAGAATCGAATGAAATCCCCGAACCACAACGGCAGTTGGTAAAAATTCTAAAAATTGGCTGACGGATTCAGGATAATAACCCAATTCAATCAGTAAGCCCGAACCAAAAGCAATCCAAATGAACATTGTCAAAATAGAAAACATAAACAAAGACACGCGATCAATAAGCAAGGAAAGTGAAATAATCATATTCCCCAGCACAAAATTGAAGCACAATGTAAAGGCAATCATAATCAGGAAATCCGCCGCTCCGAAAGGTGTTGGAATTAACGCTAGCAATACACCGGCGGCGGCGGTGGAAAAAAGCACAGATTCAACCAGGCTCGTGAGCAATAATCCGGCTATCAATCCCGTCTTGGAACTGGGTGACAATGTCAGATTTAAGAGAACACGGCCGTACACGCGAAGGTCGAAGAAATCGCGGAATAATAGCGGCATTACCGCAAAGGCGCCAATCAGCACAACGCAGCCGGGGAAAACCCATTCGCCGTATGGAATGCCGTTTACACTTTCTCCGATGATAGTATTCAGCACCATGAAAATCATGATGTACAATAACAGCGGCAGCATGAGGGCGAAACCGAGCGTTGAGAATAACCGGTTTTGGGTCAGCCACCATCTTCGTTTAAACAGTGCCGTAATCATTTGAGCCCATCCCTTGCAAATTGGAAATCAATCAAATCGCGTAATCCCAGTTTTTTGATGGACAAATCATTCATCACATTTTCTGCGGCTATTCGAATAACTTCAAAAAATACGTGCCTTGTCCGCCCGTAAAAATGGAAGATATTCCCTATTCTGCTTGGGTTGGAAACTTTGGGCACAGCGGAAAGCTGAAGGTAAAGTTCTTCAGACAAGTGTTCGAATTCGATTTCAAACTGATGGTATTCAAATGTGCTTTCGAGCAGTCTGTCCAAACTGCCATCCAACAATACACGTCCGCTTTCCAGCATGATAATTCTGTCATGCGCCGCTTCCACCTCCTCCAACGATTGGCTCACATACAGCACTGTCTTCTTTTTGCGAAGACCCCGAAGCAATTCCCACGTTTCCCGCCTTCCACTTGTATCCATGAAGGTTGTTGGTTCATCCAAAATCAACACGGTTGGATCGTGTATCAATGCCCGGACGAGCATTGTTTTTTTCTGAATTCCGGGTGATACTTTTGACGCCGGCGAATGCAGATATCGGCTCAAATTCAGCGCGCGGGAATAGAGTGAAATCCGTCTTGTTATTGCATCATTATCAGCCCCAAATAAGAGTCCGGAAAATCGGATATTTTGTTCCAATGTAAGCCAGGGATCCAAGTCAATTTCGTGCGGCACAAAGCCGAGCATCATGCGCGTTTCTTCCCGGCGGTTCTTCGTATCCAAACCATGGATGAATACCGACCCGTATTCCGGATTATCAAGGCCCGACAGAATTTTTAAAAGCGTACTTTTCCCGGATTCATTATCGCCAATCACTGCAACCAGCGATCCCTTTTCAATTCCAAACGTCAACCCCGCCAGAATCGTCTTATCTCCAAAGGTTTTTCCGACTTTTTTGAGTGTTATACTGGCTTCCATACTTTATTCAAACACAAAGACACTAAAAGTAAAAAATATATTGACCGCCAAACTCTGTTCTTTATCCATAATCTTAATCCATATCCAAGTCTAGTGCGCCTCAAACCACGACTCGCCAACACCCGAATCCACCACAATCGGAATATCCAGCGGAAGGGCAATGACCATTTCTTCCACAACCATTCCAATTAAATCATCCACTTCTGCCTTCGGCGCTTCAAACAAAAGTTCATCATGAATCTGCAGCACCATAATGGAACTCATATTGCTTTCCTTCAAATTTTTATGAATAGCAATCATCGCCAGCTTAATCATTTCTGCATTGGTACCTTGAATCGGCATATTGATCGCCATCCGCTTTGCAGCCTCGCGGTGCATATGGTTTTTGCTGTCAATGTCCCACACAGGCCGGCGCCTCCCGAGCATGGTTTCCACGTACTTGTTTTCCCGCGCATGGTCAAGTGTTGATTCAATATAATTTTTAATTCCAGAGTACTGGGTAAAATATTCTTCAATAATGGCTTGAGCCTCTTTCCTCGGAACACCAAGTTCCTGACTCATTCGGTACGAACCCGCGCCGTAAATCAATCCGAAGTTTACGATTTTCGCCGTGCGCCTCATTTCGGGAATAACATCGGAAATGTCTACTCCAAAAATAGCAGACGCTGTTCTGGTATGAATATCCTCGCCCTTTTGAAATCCATCTAAAAGCGCCGGATCTTTGCTGAGGTGCGCCAAAATTCTGAGTTCAATCTGGGAATAATCACAGGACACAATCTTCCATCCTTTATATTGCGGACGGAAGGCTTTGCGAATTTCCCGGCCTTCCTCCCTTCGGATGGGAATATTTTGGAAATTTGGATCGCGGCTGGATAGCCTTCCGGTAGCGGCAACGGTTTGGCTGAATGTGCTGTGGATGCGCCCCGTTTTTTTATGAATCAATTCCGGAAGCGCATCAATATAGGTACTTCTCAGTTTATTCAATTTTCGATATTCCAGCACGAGTCTGGGAAGCGGATGATCATTTTTTAACTGCTCAAGAACCGGTTCGGCGGTTGACCTTTTTTGAACCTGCCTAAGTTCCAGCATATCAAATAGAATCTGCCCAAGCTGCTGTGTAGAATTCACATTGAATTCGGTGCCTGCCTCCTTTTGTATATCCGCCACCAAAACGTCAATTTTCTTGCCCATTTCCTTTGACATTGCATTGAGTTGTTTTCCATCCACAAACAATCCGTCGAATTCCATTTGAGTCAGAACCGGTATTAACGGTACCTCCACCGAATTAAAAAAGCCGTCCAGTTTTGCCTCTTTCAGCTTTTCCTGAAAAATTTCAGTGAGCTGGAAGGCAATATCGGCATCTTCCGACGCATAAAATGATGCTTTATCCAGTTCCACTTCTGACATGGGAATCTGGTTCCGCCCGGTTCCGATCAATTCTGAAATCGGCACCATTCTGTAATTCAAATATTCAAGGCTGAGGTTATCCAGTTTATAGGATCGCAGCTCGGGTTTAATAAGGTGTGCGGCAATCATAGTATCGAATTGGATACCTTGCATTTCCACTCCATGATTTCGAAAAATCAGCGTGTCAAATTTGATGTTCTGGCCTGTTTTCGCTATGGATGCATCTTCCAAAATAGGGGAAATTTCTTTCAAGACTTCTGCGAGATCATCTGTTCCGAAATTCGATTTTTTCTTATCCTTATATTGAACAGGAATGTACCAGCCCGAATTCTTTTTGATGGAAAAACTGATGCCAATAATATCAGCCTGCATTGGAATTAAAGAATTTGTTTCCAGATCAACCGAAATGAGTTTTGCACCTTCTAAAACCTGAGCCATTGCTTTGAGTTCTTTCATTGTCAGAACTGTTGTATAGGCTTTATCTGACTCTTCCGCTGTCGGCGCAGTTGCTTCCTTAATTCCCTTTACTTGATTTAGCAATGCATGAAATTCGAGTTCGGTAAAAAGCGATTTCACCGCTTCACCATCCGGCTGTTTCCGCTCGAAGGCATCCATATCAAAGTCGATATTCATGTCGGTTTTTATGGTAACAAGGTCTTTGCTCAGGATTGCATTTTCGCGCCCTTCCAGCAATCCGTTTCGAACGCGCTTGTTCGACACATTCTCCGCATTGTCGAGTGCTGCCTCTAGCGATCCGTATTCTTCCAATAGTTTTCGTGCTGATTTTTCGCCAACACCGGAAACACCCGGAACATTGTCCGACGCGTCGCCCATGAGGCCAAGCATATCAATCATTTTGTCCGGCGGCATTCCCCATTTTTCCTGCACACCCTTTGAATCGTAAATCTTGGTTTCGCCGCGTTTCCCGGGCGCATATAAAAAGACATGTTCATTTATGAGCTGCATAAAATCCTTATCGCCGCTTACAATGAAAACATCCAGCCCGGCTTCTTCCCCTTTTTTCGCAAGCGTTCCGATGATATCATCCGCTTCAAATCCCGGTTTAACAATTCGAGGAATGCTCAGCGCTTCGAGCAAACTCCAGAGGGGTTCTAACTGGGTTTGCATTTCATCCGGCATTTTTTCGCGCGTTGCTTTGTATTCGGGATATTTTTCGTGCCGGAAGGTTTTTTCTTTCGCATCGAATGCAGCAACCAGTAAATCAGGGTCTTCAACCTTTAACAGCCGAAACAGCTGATTCAAAAATCCAAAAAGCGCGCTGGTATGCTGACCCTTGCTGTTAATGAGCGGATTGCGGATCATGGCAAAATGCGCGCGGTACAGCATTGCGTAGCCGTCTATGAGGAAAAGACGTTTTCTTTGGGGTTTTTTCGAGGACATGAAGCCTGAAGTTTACAACGGAATCTGCCGAAGGTGAACAGGCAAAACGGGTAACGGTATTTTAATACGTATAAATTAAATTGACGAATAGGTTACGATCGGCTCCGGGCCAATAGGAAACGTATCCGCTTCCCCAATCTTCTCCATGGGTTATAATGAGATCGTCCAATGCATTGTTGAGCCGAATGTGAATATCGAGCGGACCTCTCGCCAGATTTATCCCAACATTTAGTAGATTATATTGCGCCATGGACTTGCCTTCGGTATTGGAATCATCCACAAACCGCTTGCCGACAATCTGCCCGTGTAAAAAAACTTCTATGGATGCCAACGGCCGAAAATACAAAGTAGCATTGGCCAGCATGTCAGGACTATTCGGAATAAGATTGCCCTTAACAGAGCTATTGTTATCTGAATACTCATGTCTCGAAGATGTAAAATTTCCTTTGAATTTGATAGACTTGGTTGCTTTCCAGCCAAAATCGAATTCCAATCCTTTTCGGATCACTTTCGGGACTGCGGTATATTCATAGGTTCCTTCTTCTTCAGATTTGATTTTCCGGATAATTTCATTTTCCAAATCCATCACATAAAGGTTCAGAGACGCATACAGAGATTCCGTTGTGTAATTCATTCCCAATTCCACATCCGTGACGGATTCCGGATAAGCGCCGGCAATGCTGAATGACCATTCATCCGGATTGATAATTTGGGCATCAGCCGGTTCCTTCCGAGTTTGCCCGATACTGCCAAACAGTGACAAATGTTCATTAAAGACATACACACCACCAAGTTTCGGGTTTGCAAAAACCCAATTTGCAGAAAGCTGATGGCCAACGGCGTGTCCGATCTTATCTTGATCCATATTCCACCCGTGGTTCACAAGCTGCATTTCTGCCGATAAAATCAATTCGTCACTCAAATGATACAAATAATGAATAAAGCCGGTGAATGAAATCTTTTTTCCAGAATAATTGTAATACGTGAATTCTCCGACATCGTTCAAAAGTGAATGGCTGAAACTTGAAATATTCCCATAATGGTCACCGGCGTAATATCGGATTTCGCCGCCGATGTCCAGTCGGTACCATTCGCTCTGTTTGGTCCATTGCGGTATAACGCCAACGTATCGGTTTGAAAGCCATTTTCTCCTCAAAAGATTGGTCGTGGAATCTGCGTAGGATGTATCGGTAATGGTGTCAAGATTGTAATCGTAAAACTTTACCCCAGATTTATTGGATTCGTAGTAGCCGCTGCCTAAAACAAGATAAGCAGTATTATGAAACACGGATCCATTCTGAAGTTTGAATCGAGAATTCAACGCATAAATCTGCTGCAGAAAATCATCCGTAAAATTTTTGCTTCCCGCTTTTCGTTTATCCCTGTCAAAAATATCCTCACCGTACACTCCATCCCATAACAAATCCGTATTCTCATATCCGATCAATCCCGTGAATTTGTGGGATACATTTCTTTCGCTGTATTCCGCGCCGAGTGAAACTGCGCGCTGGATGGACGCATGATCATCACGGTATCCATCAGAGGTAATTTGTGAGAATCGCCCGGAGAATGACCAATTTTCACCTAACCGTTCCCCGGATGTGTATTTCAAAGATGATTTTATGGTATTGTACGATCCTGCCCCATAACTCGCTATAATATCCTCCTCTTCGGATCTGACTTTAGACAACACATTTATAGATCCTCCAAAAGCCGCCGCACCATACAGGCTGTTTCCGATTCCGCGCTGAATCTGCACATCCTCGGCGTCGGAAAGAATGTCGCCGTGATCCACCCAATAGACTTGGTGGCTTTCATTGTCATTCATGGGCACGTTGTCTATCATAACTGCAATTCTGCTCTGATCAAATCCGCGGATGGAAACATAGGAGTATCCTGTTCCATTTCCACTTTCGCTGTAGGAATAAATTCCCGGTTCGGTTGCCAGTACCATTGGCACATCCTGATGCGTGAAAAATGTTTTTATTTCGGGTTCCGTCAATGTGGAAAATGCTGACGGAGTGGTTCCGGCGATTGCGCGATTCGCCAAGACATGCACTTCATCTCCCGGCAGGACAATAGATTCAATTTCGATCGTCATTGTTTCGGACAAAACGTTCACTCGGTACACACGGTAGCCAATGCGAATAATGGTTATTTCTTTTCCGAGAGGGATGTTGAGGAAAAAGTTACCGTTTTCATCGGTAGTCGTTCCCTTTTCTCCCGCTGTTACATTCGCTTCAGCAATGGCTTCTTTCGTAATGGAATCAATCACGCGTCCGGAAATTCCTACTTGCTGAGAAAAAATAACGGAAATACATAATCCGATACTTAAAATGAAAGACTGTGGTTTCATGTGGTTTCCTTCGCTGGTATTATCCATATCAGGTTCAGTGGGTTTATTCTCAGCCGTCAACGCCGCTGATGACAGCACCCCGTTGGGTGGGAATTTACGGCAATTTCCGTTAGTGTCCGAACTTGAAGTTCACCCTTGGAATGTTCTATCTTGAGGGCTAACAATGAGAGGAAAATATGACTGATAAACACCTTCCGGAAATTACGATTAAAGCACTGTTGCTTGGCATTATCCTTTCGATGGTGCTGGCGGGCGCTAATGCATACCTTGGACTTTTTGCCGGCATGACGGTATCCGCGTCTATTCCCGCTGCTGTCATATCTATGGGGATACTCACCCTCTTCAAAAAATCAAACATCCTTGAAAATAATATTGTTCAAACCGCTGCGTCCGCCGGGGAATCCTTGGCGGCGGGTGTCATTTTTACTATTCCGGCTCTTGTCCTTCTCGGATATTGGGAAACCTTTGATTATGTAGAAGTTGCCAAGATTGCCGCAATCGGCGGTGTTATTGGTGTTCTGTTCACCATTCCACTTAGGCGAGCTCTTATTATAACTGCCAAGCTCAAATATCCTGAAGGCGTTGCTACTGCAGAGGTTTTACGCGCAGGCGATGCCGCTAAAAAAGGGACAGAAGATGACGGTTCCGGCGGACTCAAAACCATCGGATTGGCCGGATTGATAGGTGGAGTTATGAAACTGTGTCAGCAGGGTTTTGGAATGTGGCATGCAGAAGTCGTCGGAGCCATGAATTTTGGAAAATCCATTTTCGGCATTGGGACTGACATATCACCCGCACTGATTTCCGTCGGGTATATTGTGTGGCGCAACATCGGAATTCTAGTTGTCGCCGGAGGGCTCATTTCCTGGGCTGTAGCGATTCCCATTTATTCAGCGATGGTTGGGTTTGAAGGCGATGCACTCGATTCGGCATGGACGATTTGGAATTCCAAGATCCGCTACCTCGGCGTAGGCGCTATGGTTGTCGGTGGTGTGTGGTCTCTGGTTAAACTGTTTAAGCCGCTGGTGGAAGGCATTAAAGCAAGTCTGGATGCCGTAAAAAGTCGATCCGTAGACGGAGATGTTCCTTTGGAAGAACGAGATACGCCCATTAATTTTGTCGCGATTGCTTTAGCCGCATTATTGATCCCTGTTTTTCTACTGTATTTTGAGATTATTGGATCCATTGGAATTGCCGCATTATTAACGGTTGTTATGATAGTCTTTGGATTTTTGTTTTCGGCAGTTGCCGCATATATGGCGGGAGTTGTTGGTTCATCTAATAATCCCATTTCCGGCGTAACCATTGCAACCATTCTCTTTTCTTCAATTTTACTTTTGGCATTGCTGGGAACCGATTCGGGTGTGGGTGCAGCCAGCGCCATTATGGTTGGTGCCGTGGTATGCTGTGCTGCTGCCATTGGAGGAGACAATCTGCAGGATTTAAAAGCTGGACATATTCTCGGCGCGACGCCGTGGAAACAGCAGGTGATGCAAATTGTCGGAACCCTAAGCGCCGCAGTCGTGCTTGGACTTGTGCTGGATATTCTTCATACAGCGTACACAATCGGTTCGCCGACGTTATCTGCACCGCAGGCAACATTAATGAAATCCGTCGCCGATGGTGTTTTTACGGGAGATCTTCCTTGGACATTTGTGTATATCGGCGCCTTCATTGCAGTTTTAGTTATTCTCATTGATATTCGTCAGGAAAAAGCAGGTTCTGATTTCCGCGTACCTGTGCTGGCTGTTGCAGTTGGGATTTATCTTCCCATTACGCTAACTGTACCGATTTTTATCGGCGGCATGATCAATCATCTCGGTAAAAAAGCAGGTGGTTCCACAGCATCGGAAAAACGAGGCTTACTCATGGCTTCCGGACTCATCACCGGAGAGGCGCTGATGGGAATTCTTGTGGCGCTTCCCATTTTCCTCACCGGCGTAAAAGCGTGGTGGCCGAATTTCAGCGGATTTGCATGGGCCGGCCCCGCGGCATTTCTCGCGGTAATTTATTGGCTCTACCGTTCGGTCTCTAACCAAAATAATTCATGAGTGAACAGCTTTACGGTGATAAATACTTTAATAATAATGGGCAGAGTAAGCATGTCACTATTTAAATATGTAAAACGGCTCAAACAATAAGATGACAAAACCTCAAAAATGTAAAGCAGTTTCATTCAACAGACTAAACATTGAATAATGGCGCTTTCTCACGCACTTCTGAAACAGCTGCCAAAGGTAGAACTCCACTGCCACCTTGACGGCTCGCTAAGGATAGACACCATACTCGATTTGGCACAGAAACAAAAGGTATCGCTGCCGAGTACGAATGCGGACGATTTAACATCCATGCTTTCGATCGGAGATAAACGCGGTACTTTGGAAGAGTATATCGCCCGCTTTGACATTACCCTGAGCGTGATGCAAACGCCTGAATCTCTCAGGCGCATTTCGTATGAACTTATTCAGGATGTCGCCGATGAAAATGTGCGATATATCGAAATCCGATATTCACCGATTCTTCACACAAACGCCGGTATGACATTGGAAGAATCGGTGCTCGCCGTACGCGACGGATTGAGAAAAGGTGAAAAGGATTTTGGAGTAAAATCTGGAATCATCATTTGCGGCATCCGTCATATTTCGCCACAAGCGTCTCTCAAACTTGCCGATCTTTGCCTGCGCTTTAAACATAAAGGTGTGGTCGGATTTGATCTTGCCGGCGCGGAAGAAAATTTCCCTGCCAAAGACCACCGGGAGGCTTTTTACCACATTCTTAATAATAACATCAACGCCACCATTCACGCAGGCGAAGCCTTTGGACCGGCATCCATTCACCAAGCGATTCATTATTGCGGTGCGCACCGCATCGGGCACGGAACGCGCTTGAAGGAAGATAAAGATTTAATGCAATACGTGAATGATCACCGGATTACAATTGAATCCTGCCTCATCTCCAACTGGCACACGAAATCTGTAAGATCGCTGAAGTATCATCCCTTTAAATATTACTATGATAAAGGAATCCGCATTACGCTGAATACGGACAATCGGCTCATTTCCGGAACTACTTTGACCAAAGAATTTGCGCTTGCCCATTCGCTTTTCGGATTGGGTCTTCATGATTTCCGCGAAGTAACCATTATCGCGATGAAAAGTGCATTTCTACCTCATGATGCACGGAGACTTATGATTAAATCAATCGCTACAGAACTCGAATCTGAATTCGGGATAATGCCCGAATATATTCAGCGATATAAAAATTAGTCTTACTCTTTTTTCCCGAAGAATTTTTCTTTAAGACGATCCACATATTTTTTCAGCGGCGGAAAAACACTGCTCAGCAACAGCAGTCCCGGCAAACCAAACATCCATCCTTGAAAAATCGGAATCAATCCACCGATCAATCCGATGATAACAAGAATAACGCCGACAATGACCTTTATGGTATCCGTGAAAAATTTCATCCCTGGAATTTAATGCAGGATAACGGTTATTTTTTCAAAAGCTGATGACCCATCTACTCCGTAAATAGCAATCAAATACACCCCCGAACCAACGAAACGTCCGGAGGAATCTTTGCCATCCCAAAATGCCTGATATCCGCTGACGCCGCTATTCCCTTCATTCAGTTTCCTAAGGACATTTCCGTTGAGCGTCATAATCATCACCGAACTGCCTTCCACAAGTCCGTCTATCACAAGTGATTGATCCTGCGGAGTATGAAATGGGCTCGGGAATACATCCACGCTGCTGTAGGATGAATTCTTTTCTGCATAGGGAATTTTCACTGCACTGATTCCTTTAGCTGTCGTCATATAGGCAATGCCCCGTTTTGCATCAAAATCAATGTCGCTGATTTCATCGGACAGAAGATAACTATTGTCTGATGTAAGTCCGTCAATGTCCGGCCAATAGGCACCGCTGGAAAGCAGAACATGAATCCCGGCGGTGGCGGAAACCGTCCAGATATTTTCGGAAGCATCAAGTTTAATCCGTGAACCGCTTCCGAAAGATATATTCGGGAAATAGGTAAATCCGCGATACGACTCAGGATTTGTGTTAGAGGACTGAAGCCAAATTCCGGTCAATCCGACCGGCGTCAAAATATACAGCACATTGGAACTGGTGACTGCCAGCGACCAGACGGTTGAATTGGAATGGTCTTCGCTTACGGTCAGCGATGCCCATTCTGTACTCGTGGGATTATCAGGGTTGCCTTCGTAAGCCAGCATTGCAAGGCCGCCGTCATCCACGCCGGCAGGATTGATATAATCATCCTCAAAAGACCCAATCCACAGCCTGCCCCAGCCGTCAAATCCCACCGTGTTCGGCGTTAGGCTGACATCGCCGCCGCTTTCAGCCGCGCTGAAATTTCCCCACGTTCCTGAGGCGGCGCGAACAGCAATCGGATCCTGATCATGGGTTGCGTATGTATTGGCGGCCCACAAATTCCCGTCGCTGTCAAATTCGATATCCTTAACGGACATATGTTCATCGAGATTCCAATCCAGAGTTGCAGTATCAATCAGCGTAAAGAAACCGGGATCGTCCACATCAATGATCACGATGCCTCCGCCGTGGCGCCTCGGATACGGATAGGTTCCCCGAATAGCAAGATATAGCATTCCGTCCGGGCCTTGTTCCATATCAGCAACAAAATCGCCAAAATCGATTTGCACGGTATCGGCTGTGTAAAAATCATAATCGTGTGATGATGTGATGGCTTGCGTATCATAATCTTCCACGATATTACGCCAGCCTTTTGTTTCGCGGATGGACAAACCAGCGTTGCTTCCGGCAACAATTCTTCCGTCATCCAAAACACAAATTGCGGAAAAATAATTGGTCAGCGGCGCATTGGGAATCCATCTTGAAAATGTTGAAGTACTCTCAGAAAATTCGGCGATTCCCTGCTCGGTTCCCGCAAAGACTTTTCCGGTTTCAGAAACCAAAATAGCTGTTAAATCAAATGATGATGAAACAACTGTGTTTGAGCTGTGCATAATCGAGTTTTCCGAAACTGCCCAAAAAGATCCCGCCGCATCACTCGCAATATCCAATACATCATTGGATCCGGAAAAGACAAGAGACAAACCATCTTCTGTAATGCTATACACTGCCGAGGAAACTGCGATAAAAACAGTATCACCGGAAAGGCTGATCGCATTCACATTACCCGTCAAACTTGCAAACGGCCTGCCCCACATCGTCGGATCTTTTAAATTATCTTCTGCCCAATTTACGGAGAGCAGTCCCGCATCAGTCCCCACCAAAAGGCTATCGTCTCTAATAGCGATTCCCGAAATGGAACCCACTGTAATCGGCCAATTTTTATAAACATCGCGATACTCAAACCCGGAATCCGTGAGACGAAATTCAATAATGCCAAGATCCTGATTCAAATCCATGGCACCGAATACAACTGAATCGCCAACGGCAAAATCCAAAATTTCGGATAAATCGTAATCGAACACAGTGGACACTTCTTCCGTTTCCGGATCGAAGATATTGATAAACCCATCCGGGCTCGCTCCGCCGATCCAAATCTGATTCCTCTGGTCCTTTGCGATTGCGCCGATATCCGTACCCGAAAGTCCATGAAGATTGGTGTACGTTTCGAATGACGCAGCTGCAACATCAAATTTTAAAATTCCGCCATCGGTTGCGCAGTAAACGGTGTCCCCCATTTCAATCATCATCTTGACATCCAGCGGTGATGTGAAAGCGTCCCAATCGCCGATTCGGACTTGTCCCAGCAAAACGCCTGTAAACAGAATTGAATTGAAAATCCGAACCATTATCCGGCCTGAATCGGTGCCGGGATGAAGCAGAGGATGAAAATTACTAGACAGACATACCCGATTATTTTATTGTTTTGCGAAAGAGGAATATGAAGATCCTGAACCGGCGGATGGCTCGTGGTCCGCATGACTATCAAAATCAGGACAGCCCAAACCAACCAATTCAAGGAAAACAGGCTCAGTGGAATCAAGGCCGCAAAAGCGAATTTGGCAAAGAGATCGTGCCTGTATCCCAGCATGGCGTAGGCAACATGCCCGCCGTCCAATTGTCCGATCGGAAGCAAATTCAGCATCGTCACCAATAATCCGATCCAGCCTGCAAACGCAATCGGATGCAGCATAATATCCTGGGATGCGCTCAAACTTGGATGCATGGCTGAGGTCAGTATTTTCATCAGGATGGAATCACCAAGAATGATGCCGCCGAATTCGGGAGACATTTCGATGACTTCTGACATGGATAATCCGATGATGAGCGCCGGCACCGCCACAAGAAATCCCGCAATCGGCCCGGACGCGCCAATTTGAAGTAAGGCGTCTCTTTTTTTTACAGGTGATTTCATTTTAATAAAAGCGCCAAAGGTTCCGATGAATGTAGGCGCGGGAATAAAATACGGCAGCGTCGCTTCTACCTTGTGCTTTTGCGAGTAGTAATAATGGCCAAATTCGTGGGTTCCTAAAATCAGCATCAGCGTGAGCGAAAATGGGATTCCTTTCAATAAGTCCATTGGATTTTCCCAAAATACACCGCCTTCCATCATAGATCCTGCCAAAAGTGTCGTAAACAATGTCAGGAAAAACAGGATAGCATTTATTCGAGGAATTTTTGGAATCCGAAGGATTACCTCATCTTTGGTGGCTTCTGCGTTGGTCATATCAGCGGGTAAAATCTACTCTTGAACCTGTCTGCAGGTCAAAGGGTTCCATTTTGTTTATTCCCCGAATAAACCGAAGTTCTGGCATGCGAATATTATCTGCTCTCATGCTTCTGTCTTTCCTTTTTTCGCAGGAAGCAGATCCGCCTTTTTCCATCGAGGTCCGCCCGCGCGTGATGGATAAAAATCGAATGTACATTGTTGTGCAGATTGAAAATAATACCGGTAGGCGCATCACCCATCTTGAGGGATTCATATCTAAATTGAGCGCTTCGGGGAAGCGTACCGCTCAGCGAAGGTTATCCATGATACGGAGAGCCGATCCTGATTTTGCGCCGGGACAATCTTTGTCGCGCGGTCTTCATTATCCGTATTCAGGAAACAAGATTGAAAATTTTATTTTCGAAATATCGAAGCTAAAATTTTTCGGAGATCGAAAAATTTATACGTATCATCCTGCAGCGGGATTTATTCGGATTGACTGAAACTTTATAATTCCTTTTCCAGTGTTGTCATCCTGAGCAGGTACGATGAGGGATCTCAAACGTGTGAGATTCTTTAGAATGACCTTGTTCTTAATTACTCTTTTCTTTACTGAGGTGCTTTTCGACTTTGCTGTCTAATAATTCTTTCAGATCTTTTTCACTCAAATCCAGAATCAGTTTATTGATCCAAAATTTCGTTTGTTTGATGTAGGCGTCAATCACATGCATCGGCACCTGTTCGGCATACATATTCGCCACCAGCATGGCGGACGGAACCGGAACGTAAACATGCAGCGGATCTTTGTAAAAATTATCGAGCGACCTCACCATTTCTCGCGGAGACAAATAATCAATCGTTTCGCTGTAGAGGCTATCGGCGAATTCACTTGAAGCTTCCCACGCCTTGAGATAATAATAGAGCCGGCCGTCTAACACACCGTTTAAATAGGCCGCCTTGATGCGGTACACCATTTCAGGATTGTGGTTGCCGAGCTGATCCACTCGCCGCCAATCGCCGCCGTCCCAGAAAAGACGGTTTTCCTGCTGGGTGAACAGGAACGAAAAACAAAAGCAGAAGAATATGGCCGAATATTTTTTCATTTTATCGAACTAGCAAAATTGTTGGGTTCATATTACCAAGAAAAAAACGAGATGTCATTGCGAATTCCGATTCTATCGGAATAAAGCAATCCCCTGTCACCCGGTTTTGCCGGGACCTACGAAATAATACAAACGTAGGGGGATCGCTTCGTCGCTTCTCCTCGCGATGACAAGTTCGTATGTTTGTCTGTTTATTTTTCGGTTTGATTTTAAGCATCATCATTACATCCGCTACGCTATTCCTCAGCGAAGCAATAATCGGAAAATAGAACCGAAAATCGGGGATTTCCACCTCGTTATCTCAGGATACTTTTCGTTTTGTGATGAAATGAATTGGCACATACGCCAGTGCAAAATGCACAAGTGCGACAAATTCCGCCGTCAGGATATACCACGGCCACGGACCCATATAATCCAAGAGTGACGGAACATGCTGCCCGAGATCGTTTACCGGTTTCCCGCAGATCCAAAAATAATTCGCGTCCAAAATCAGGTTGACCGGAATGGAAGCTAGGAAAAAAATGTTTAAAGCAATGAAGGCCCGCTTTAGGCTATCCAACGTTGGGCGCATCTCGTACACCACGGTCGCGTATAACAGGGCAAGGATGAGTCCGTTGTGTCCAAGCCAGAATCTGAAAAAATGAAAATGCGGAAATGCCTGAGAAATATCGGGCGTAATCGCGGCCTGTATCATTCCGGAAAATCCCCAGAAATAGAGCACTTCGTAGGCTCGGAAATTCTGCTTCAGCATCACCATTGGAATCATGAGATTTGCAAACCGGCACAGATGAAACGGAAGGTGGAGTTTTATGTCGAAACTGCCGGCAATGATTTCGAGCGTAACCCATGCGATATATTGCGCCATGACCAGAAATCCAATGGCGGCACCAAGACGGTTCTGCTGTGATGGGTTGAGTTTCTTCTTCGCTAAAAACGGTACGGCAATGAAGAGCCCGAGGGAAATGACAAGAGCCCACACATGGTCGGAACCGAACAGTTCGAACGGTTCGAACGTATTCAGATAACGGTGAACGGACTCACGCACGAGTGATTAGGGTTTGTCTTCGAATGCTTTTTGAAGCAGATGCGCCCCGCCCCATCCGGCCGCCGCAGATCCCATCCAAATGTGGCTGAATTTCAGTCCTGCTTCTTTGAGTGTAAATCCATGATAAACCAATACAGCTGCCCCAATAATGAGTGCGACCGACAAGGCAAGGCGAATCCGCCAGTCAATGTGGATCAATGTTTATTCCTTTTTTTTGGGTTTTTTCTTGGCTGCCGGTTTCTTTTTGGCGGCGGGCTTTTTCTTTGCAGCAGGTTTCTTCTTCGCTGCCGGTTTCTTGACAGCTGATTTCTTTTCCGTAGTTTTCTTTGGCGCTGCTTTCTTTTTGGCAGGTGCTTTCTTTTTGGCAGGTGCTTTCTTTTTAGGCGCCTCTTCCACTAACACTTCCTCAACTTCAACGGGTTTGCGTGCAGGTGCTGCTTTCTTCGGCATTAACGCCTGACGCTTTAGGCGCATCCGTTCTTTATTCTTCCGATTACGGATGTTGACCATTTTTTTCTTCTTATTCATGGGTTCCTTTCAATATTTCATTTCGTTGGAATACAAAAAAATCTATTCTGCTAAATTACACACAATTATACTACTCTGGCTCAAACAAATTCCCTACCGGTGCAGGGCTATGCATACCCCAGGTGTTGCATGCAGACAATGATTGCAGGCCTAAAGTGAACCAACATTTGTATGCAGGGACCTCACATCTGCAGTAGCAATCATTTGTAGTTCTCAACTCTGGTATGGCCAAGATAATTCGTTTGTATATAGTAGGAAAAACTATCGGTAATAGTAGTAAACGCTGATTGATTCAGAAAATTATTTGTGATGGTGCCGTTATTCTGATGAATGGAACTATCGTAAATATACAGGCCGCCGGTTTCATTCAAGCGATAAAAGGCCTTTAGGTCTTCCTGGTTTTGGTAATTGTTGGCTCCGATAAGGGGATTGAAATTCAATCCTTTTGTATGCATTTCCAAAACCGCAGCATCGGTCAGCGCAACAGACCATAAACCAGCATTGCGCAGCATACCAGAATAGAGATTGCTTCCTCTTCTTGCCAGCAGCAGGTTAATTTCTCCTGCTTCCCAATACACACTACCGCTTGCTGCTGTTCCATGAACAAGATTGCCGTCAATGAACATCTTTAAACTGGAACCATTATAGGTGACGATACAATGCACCCAAATATCGTCCACAATATCATTCTTATGCACAGTAAACAATGTCAGTTCATTATCATCTCCCTCCAGCGTAACAAAAAATCTCAGCCTTGCTTTTGAATTTCCATCGTACCTGTTAAAAAAGAATTCATAGCCGGTGCCCGGATTCGAACTATTGGTAGATCCTTTGCTGAGGATCGGTTCATAATCTGAAGGTAAATCAATGCCATTAATTGGAAAATTTTGCGGCTTGAACCAGACCGAAATAGTAAATGCGCCGCTTAATCTGTGTTCAGGCTTTTCGCCAAAGTTGACATAGTTATGCTGCCCCCAGAATTTTGCTGCCCTTTTTTCTAATTTCTTGAGTACAATCGTGCCGGTATTGATCGTTTCAATCGCGGCTGGGTTATCCAAATCGAAAAAAGGCAAATCCGCGCTATTAACAATCTGTTTTGCTGATTCAATGTTATTCTTCAGCTGGGTGTTGATGTAATCAATCCGGTTAACCTCCAAACCGATAATCAATGAATAATTGAGAAGGAATATTACGCCAAGCGAGAATAGTGTCACGATCAACGCAAACAGCAGTGTTATGCCTCCAGAACTATGTTTCATTCCAATTCCAATACTTTCGTATAAACATGTTTATTCAAATTCCCGTCCGCCGTATAGAACAGCTTTAGCCTGAACTTATCCATGGTATTGAGTTCCGGAGGAATAAAATATAATTCATTCTGCGGTTCACAGATTTCTCCCGCATAGGTGACAAATTCAAACTTGGATGAATCCGCATTGACAGCATTGAAAATCTTTTTCCGCTGGCCTGCATTGATGCGGTAATACAAAGAACTGTCTTTAATAATAATTTCAACATGATCCTGGAAGGATCCGCTGCGGATCGTATAAAAGCCAACCGAATCGTCAAACAGGTATTCGAACTTTGTCAATGTTCTAAAATCTTCCTCAAGCCGATTGGCAAACCGTTTATATTTTATGTTTTTCATTTGATATTTCTCTGTTTCCGCTAATCCTTTGAGGGCAAAGCTCATTACCGCAAATATCAATGGAAAAACGACACCAATCACTGATACTACAATCAGCATTTCAATCAGCGTAAAACCTTTCGATCTGTATTGTGTGATGTTTATTTGCCTCATGGCCAATCTCCAGGATAAAAAATGACATTGTTGCTGGTGACCACAAAAACATTGCCAGTACTTGGGTTGGTCGCTTGGCGTGGGTAGCCAAGAACGGATTGGAGCGTGCTCACATCTTGTTGAATATAATTACCATCATCGTTGGCTCTGTAAAATTCATCTACGCTGGTTTCACTACCTGTTCCGGATACCAATATATTTACATCTAACCTGCTTCCTGCGCCCCCCCGAAGTTCCACATCATACCAGGTGCTGTTTGGCTGACTGAAGGTAATGTAGCCATATTTTTGTGGCCCCTGAAAGTGTTGGCTATAGTCAAGGTCATCAATGTCAATCTCAATCAATGATTCTTCAATATAATCTTCATCTAGCGCTGATGCTCGGCTTGCTTGAGAAGGCTTTGTCCAGGCACGAATGATACTCCCATTTCTCTGAACTTTGATACGAACATATCTATTTGTCCAAACGCCATCTTGACTTATTATTGGAGATGGTATACCCACTACTCTCGAATTATGATTATAATCAATCGTATGATCTCCTGCTTCTCCTGAGACAATACCAAAAACTCCTTTATCATCCCCATTTGGTGTTGAACCATTCATCGACCTTATGACAGCTACATTATAACTTGTATTATCGACTCTTGAAAAAATAGCTATTAATCCAATAGTGTCATTATCACCAGGGCCTCCTGCGAGTGTCGCCTCAAGCGTATAATTTTCCAATGCATCTGGACTAACAAAACCATTGGCAGGATCAACATTTAATGGCATGAACACTGCGGTCTGATCAGCATTCATTCTCCACGAAGCCGAATTACCTGAAAAAGGCGCACTGTCACTATAGTTTTGGCCATCAAATCTAGCCCATGTGTTAAAAATTGTTAGCATACTCTGTTCAATAAACTGCTGTGCATTTTGCTGGTTGAATGAATCTAATTCTGCTGCGGTGTAGATATAGCTTTCAATCGGTTCAAGTAAGCCAATAATGCTGTACTGATCAAAATTGGAATCTTCCGAATCTGGTCCAGGCAGAGAGTTAATCATTTCCTTATCCTCACTATTAACGAGCCTCCCATTTTGGATAGTTAATTCATTTGTGTATACTAAAAATTGATCAATATCTGTACTGGCGTGATTCTCTTCTACTTCGTACCTGAACAACAATGTGTCAGTTCCGTCACCAGATACATAATTTGCCTTCACTTCTCCCGGCAGCGAAGCCCGGTTCTGGTATGTTCCAATGTCACCTGTCAAAATACCAAAGTTTAAATTGATGTATAATGAGAAATCAGCTTCAGCATCTGTTACAAATACATTTTCATTAAATGCGACCTTAAATGACAGCGCATCTCCTGGCATAATGATGTTTAAACCCGGAGTCTCGTCAACAAGCAGCATCTTGGTAACATAGGGCGGATTGATCAATTCTTCCGGAAGCATATTTGCACCAAAAATCTGGGAAGTTCTATATGGGTTGCGCAATCGGGCATGGGCAATTTCAATTTGGGCCCGCTTGAGTGTGGTTGGCGAAATGGATGTGGTGACCGTTGAATTCATCGTATCAACCTCAACATAATCAAGCTCTATAGTTGCTGTCATGCCGCTGTACACCGGATTGGTAACAGAAATGCCGTGAAAATCATCGATATCATCCAAGCTGGATAAATCAGCCTGGCTTTCAGCTTCATCGGCCCCAAAATCATTCTTTATTGTCAGGCCCAGCGTTCTGAAATTTTCAATATTCTCATCATAGATCCTCAGAGACAATTCATTAAGCAATTCATTGGAGAATGCATCAGCAATGGTGGTTAATTGATTGGTGACTGTCCGATCCCGCACTATTTGAATCGATCCATATATGAAGCCAATCAACAGCAGCAATGCGGTCAGGCCAAAAATAGTGTCTAAATAAGTGAATCCCCTGCTGTAATTCATTCCACAAAACCGGTGATACCATAAATGCTGAATGTTGTTTTATCAAATGTTAATGTTAATTCACTTTCACGATCATACAGGCCCCACGGAGAAAAAATGAATGCAACCGTATCATCTGCAATCGGCGGATCGATGGTCAGCGTAGCTGTCTGTATAGCGATCTCAGGCACCATCTTCCCGTTATGCGGCAATTGGAGCGTCTCGGTAGAGCTGGATGGAACATGCAGTATATCAGCTACATATTTTTTTTCTGACTGCACAATTGATAAGCTGGCATAGGTGTTGTTTGCAATGGCAGTTTCCTGTACATAATGCAAATGGGCGATAAATCTTTCGGCATACTCTTTGCTGCTGATCGACCTGTTATTAGGAGAAATCAGTACAATGGCGGTGCTGGCCAGAATACCCATGATGGCAACTGCAAAAAGCAGCTCAATGAGCGAATAGCCATTGTGTTTCATTTGATTCAGTAACAAAAAAGGCCCTTTTAAAAGGGCCTTTTTTGCTGTACAGTTAATTTTTGAAATTAGGGTGCTGGTACATTGTTGCCGCCGCTTGCTGGTGCGTCGGCAGTATTTAAACCAGTTTGATCCAATACATTAGACCCAACAGATGTATACGCCACATTCGGAGTTGAAAAGTATACATTGTAATTTTTTAATGTTCCGGCTCCTTCGCTATTCAAAGAATATACAACGATGATACCGTCATCAGAATTAAGCGTCCAAATAGAATGCCTGTGTGTTCCGGCTCCTTGATCTGCATAACTAAAAGTCCAATTGGCTGCAATATCGGCATCTACAAATTGACTTTTCACAGGATTACTATCATTATTACCGTCTGGTGTGGCAGGATATACTCCGGTACCCGTCATTGTTGATTCAATGTAGCTTTGGACCACGCCGGTGTTGATAGTGGCGGCAAGTGCCCGTGCCGATGCTACTTTCGATGTTCTGGTAGCATTATTGAATGCAGGTACTGCGATTGTTGCAAGAATGCCAATGATGGCAATTACAATAATCAGCTCGATCAGTGTAAATCCACCACTGATGTTCTTTTTGTTGAGGTAATTAAGCATATAATTACTCCTTCGCTTTTTATTCATTTTTTTGTCAATAGTCTTCAATGTTTGAAGTGTGCTAGATTAATCAATATTACACAATTTTTTTAATTAATTACATAGAAATATTTTCATACATTTTAAACATCGGCATGAATACACTGCTCACGAACATGGCAATGAATAAACCCATCACTACTGTTATGATCGGTTCGATAGAAGCAGATAACGCATCGGTGGCATTGTTTAATTCTATTTCATAGTATTCGGATGTCGAAAGCAGCATTTGGTCTAGGGCGCCTATCTCCTCGCCTACACCAACCATACTGCATAAATAATCCGAAAACACTCCCGACTCATTCATCGACATTGTAACACTTTTCCCGGTTTCAATGTCTTTCACTATTGTATCTATCGCATTAAGATAAATTGAATTATCTGCCACATTTCTCACAACCAACAGCGATTCTTTCAGCGGTACCCCGAACTTCAGCAGGGTGCCTAAAATTTTTGTAATTCTTAGATTGATTGATGCAATCGTAATTTTTTTATAGATGGGATTCTTCAGCGACAGCTTGTCGAACAATGTTTTGCCGCTATCAGTTTTCTTGTAGAAATACGCAAATCCAAAAAGCAACACGCCGATAATAAGCAGCGACAGAGAATTTGAACTTAAAAAATCACTGAAATTTAGTATTCCCTGCGTAAGCGCCGGGATTTCAGTGCCTGAATTGACCAATATTCCTGTAAATGTGGGAATCACTTTTGTCATCACTACATACATTGCGATCGCCATGATAGATCCAACGATCTTGGGATATCTGGTAGCTTTTTTTACATTATCTTCAATCTTAACATCCTGCTTAAGGCTTTTTACCAACTCCTCCAGCATTGCATCCAGGATGCCTCCCTTTTCGCCGGCTTCCACCATTGCAACTGTTATATTATCAAAGATCTTGGGATGCTTTCTCAATGATTCGGAGAACGAGCTACCCTGCTGGAGTGAAAGTATTACATCCTCGACTGCTTCCTTAAAAACCCTGTTTTTGATCTGTTTTGAAATGATTTCAATTGCATTCAACAGCGCAACGCCGGAGCTTAGCATCGTCTGCAGCTGTTGAAAAAAATTGGTCTTATCCTGCAGCTTTACCTGCTCGCCGAGCTCAATACTTAACACACTTTTCTTTTCCTCCTGAATCGACAGCAAATCACTGCCATTGGAGATCAGGGTGTTTTCCACGTCCGACTCGCTATTGCCGGTAATGGTAGTACGGTTCAGTTTTCCGTCGGAATCGAGGAATTGTACTTTGTATTTATTTGCCACTATATGACTCGGGTAATTTCTTCTACAGAGGTGGCCCCGCTCATGACCATCGATTTTACTTCATCAGTTAAGGTTGACATGCCATCCTGGATTGCCTGGTATTTGATCTCATTATCCGGCCTTTTGTCATTGACCAATGCATTCAGCTCCTGGCTGGGGATCAGCAATTCATACAAGCCTGTCCGCCCCTTGTATCCCTTTCCGCCGCAATTCTGGCAGCCGTTCTGATTAACCGAGCAAATCAGATCATTCTCTGCGAACCCTAAATTCTCTATTTCATGCTCGTTGGCCTTGCGCTGCTCCTTGCACGATTGGCACACTCGTCTGATCAGCCGCTGAGCAATGATTGCGCGCACTGTTGCTGTAACCAGAAAGGGGTCCATGCCCATATCAAGCAGCCTGGAGTACGAAGAAGCCGTATCATTTGTATGCAGTGTGCTTAAGACCAAATGCCCCGTAAGGGCAGCGCGGACAGCCAATTCTATGGTTGCAACATCGCGCATTTCACCGACCATGATAATATCCGGATCCTGCCGCAGCATAGAGCTTAAGGAAGCTGCAAATGTCATACCTGCCTTCTCATTCAACTGACCCTGGGCGATGCCTTTCATATTATACTCGACAGGATCTTCCACGGTTATAATATTTACATCCGGCGAATTGAGTATGCTCAGGGTAGCGTACAGGGTTGTTGATTTTCCGCTTCCCGTGGGACCCGTAACCAGAATGATGCCAGTTGAATTGGATATCGCTTTTTGCCATTTTGAAAGCGTAATGGCAGGAAAACCCAATTTATCCAGTGATATCTGGCCTTTACTCGGATCCAATATCCTCATGACCGTTTTTTCACCGTATTCTGTGGGATAGGTTGAGATCCTGAAATCAAAGACTTTGCCTGACGGCATCTGATGTTTAAATCGCCCGTCTTGCGGTTTCCTTGATTCAGCAATGTCCAGATTAGACATCACCTTCAGCCTGGAATTGATGGCCTTAACCCTGTAGTTCGGCATAACCATAATCGACTGCAGAACGCCATCTATCCGATAACGAATATCTAATTCAAATTCAGACGGCTGAATGTGAATATCACTGGCATTCGACTCCACCGCTTCCTCAATGATCTTTTGCACCAGCTCAATAATAACAGAATCATCTTTATCTTCGAGATCTTGGCTATCCATCAAATCAATGGAGTAGGAACTTTGAATAATATTCTTTAATGCCTCCTTGGAGCACAGCACAGCTTGAATTGTTTTTCCTGTTTTCAATTCGAGCTCATCCAGCGTTGCAATATCGGAAGCGTTGGATAGGCCGACAGCAAGGATATCATCTACCTCAAATAGCGGAATAGCCATCAGCTTTCTGGCGGTCTCTTTATCCAGAAACTGTACCGCATTGTGATCAACATTGAATTTGTTTAAATCCACGTAGGGCGCCATTTGCTGATGGGAAAGGCCATGCATCACTTCTGTTTCATCCAGATAGCCGAGTTTGACAGCTATTTCACCAAACAGCATATCTTCATCGCCGTTGTACGCGAGTATTTCATCTATCTGCTGGTCGGTCAGCAGATTGCTGAACTTCAAAGATTTGCCAAGCAGGCTGTGCTGCTTCTTTAATATTTCTAATTTCATGCTTTATTCACCGAATTGAACAGTTCGCTGATAATTTTATTTTTGGTATAAACGCCGTCAAACTGGTAATGCGCATCATCTGTGAAATTATCTTCGGCAACGACGAAGAAAATTTTAATATTCTGCAGAGACCTGTCTCTTTTTACCAGCTTGGTTAAGACTAATGGATTTAACCCGTCCGATTCGTTGTCCAGCACAATCACATCGGTTGGTTCTTTCTTGATTTCATTCAATGCCAGGAGACCGTTGGTGCTGATTTCGATGCTGACGTCGCGGCCACTGCTCATCATCAGCTCCTGGCTGAAAAAATCATCGTTGCTTATTATATGGATCTTCATCCGTCTATCCAATGATCGAAGGTGTTATAAAGATCAACAGTTCGCGCTGCGAGTCTGTTTTGGTTTTCATAGTAAAAAAATACTTCAATAACGGTATGTTGCCCATGAAAGGCACTTTGCCGATCGAATCGCTGAAATCATCGATGATCAGACCCCCGATCAACAGGGTTTCCTTGTCTTTGATCAGCACATTTGTATTTGCCGAGCGTGTACTGACCACGGGGCGATCCTTATCTGGCCCGACAAAATTAATAATTGCCGAAACCTGGGTAGAGATATCCATTCTTATTTCATTCTCTGCACTGACAGTCGGTACTACCGTCAAACTGATATTTACGTTGACATTTTCAAATGTATAGGGATTCGTTCCGAAAACGCTTCCTTCTCCCTGCGGTACCAGTACCGGTAAGGTTGTTCCAATATCAACTTTTGCCTCATGATTGTCAAATGTGGTCACCTGCGGCTCCTGCAGCAGTTTTGTATAGTTATCACTTTCCAGCGCATCAATCACTATCTGGTATAGAGGCAGATCCAATTTTGCCATTGCAAACGATTCCCAGCTGCCTAAGCCAAGCTCAGTTAAGGAGGTATCCGATACAGATGCAGGGCCTGACATCTGCGCTCTGGTGGTCCAATCTATGCCCAGTCTTTCATCCGACTGCAGGCTTGTTTCAATGAATTTTACTGCAATATTGATCTGTTTTGGTTTTACGTCTATCAGGGCAACCAATTCTTTGATCAATGCAATCTTTTCTGGCGTATCGGTAATAATGATCTTATTCGAGTTTTTTCCCAGATTCAGGGGCTTCATCAGGCCCCGCTCCGAAAGCCTGTCGGCAAAACTTTCAACAGCAATTTGAGAGGTGATATAATTCAGATGAATGATATCCGTTTTCAGACCGATCGTTGAGTTGATCAGCATTTCTGTATCTGAAATAATGATAAAATTATCAACCACAACGGAAGTCATACTGTTGGACTCTAAAATGGAATAAAACAGGTTCTTAAGCGAAATGCCCTGCGCATTCATGGTGATGGTATTGCTGCTGCTGCTGTTGTTCAGCAAATTCAGGCCGTAGCGGAATGATAATGTTTTGAACACATCAGAAATATTGACGGCATTGAAATTTACAGAAATAGTGGTATCCGGAATGACACTCTGCACTTCAGTGGCTGTCCGCTGTGCTGCCTGCTGCTGCACAGCATACGATAATACCAGTGTAGAGTCTGAATGAAAGAAATTGATATTTGGCAATTTTCTGAAATAGTATTTAATGGTTCCTTTGCGTTTGGTTTCAGGCATATAGCTGATTCTATAAATGTTTTTGCTTGAGAAATCGGTATTGAATCTGTCATCGTATATATCCTCTTCGGTTGCATAGCGCACCAAAAATAGCGAATTATTGATGTCGTAATCTGTCTTGATCTCATCTATATCGTTCAATGCTGTAGTGATGGTTACAGCAGAATCCGACTCCAAGACAGACGTCACCGGTATCTGGCTGCACAGTAGGGCTAAATGAAAAAACAATACGGGTATCTTTTTGGATGTATATAACATTTTATTTCCTCTTAATTGTTATGGTTTTATCGTCCATTTCCAGAACAACATGATCCTTATTTATTTTTTTGATCAAATAATTTCCTACATATTCATTTTCCATGTAAAAATTGCCATTGATCGTGGCAGCATAGCCGATGGGGCCGGCTATGATTTCATTCAGCATTGGCTCCACCAGAGTTATTTCAATCTCTTCAGTCTCTTGATTGAAGAAATTTTCCACCGTGCCGTCCTCCAGATCTATTGCGGTTAAAGCAGGCAGCTCGTTGCCGACAATGAATTTGGTAAGGTCCTGCATCTGATATAACGGCAATTCTTCATCGTCAGCAGCTAAACTAAAGTTTGACATCACATACCTGGCCCCGCTGATGATCGATATTATCAGCAAAACAACTAGCATTATTTTTTCGCGTGCCTGCATAATCAGTACACCAACATTCCCATATTGGAATAATCAAACGACATTGAAATCAGATTATTCTCCAATCTGCCAATATAAATATTGTTGAGATAATCGTATTTATTGTTGTTGGCTATGTAGTCTATCAGCAGAACAGCATCCTTAAAATTGATTTCATCAAACCGGTACATCAGCTGCAAATAATGAACCTTATTTTTTTGAATATCCAGGATTGGCTTAACTTCCTGCTTGATCAGGTATTCGGGCAGATCTATACCTTTCCCTTCCAGAGTTTCGCGTAAGATTAGCGCTTCTGTAGGGCTTTCAAAGATATAGTCATCCACAAAATTATTGTAGTGATCAAATGAAGACTGCTTGCTGCTCAATAATTTGCTTACTTTGACCAGGTATTGGGAATTTTTTGTATTCAATGCTTTATAATCAGCAGCGGTTACCGTATTGCTGTAGGTCATATAATAATTGAACAGCAAAAAACCCAGCAGCAGCAGGTTGAAGCCGTTTATGATCAGTAGCAGGATGTTATTCTTCAGGAACTTCAATTGACTATCTCCATGGTAATATTCAACGGCAGCCTGCCCTGCGCATAATGCAGCGTATTCAATTCAACATTGGTCAAAAAGCCGATATCGCTGAGCGCATTTTGAATATTTTGCGTTTCCAACAACGCTTCCGGCTTATAATCATTGATCGTGCACGATAGATAGATTTTTTGCTTTTTTGCATCAATCTCTTCATGGCCGCTGGTTTCGATCTTAATATTCCTGATCTCCAGATGTTTGAAGATATCCGAATTCATCAGCAGCAGTATCTTTTTAACATTCTGCTTATTTGTATGAATATTATTCAAATAATTATCAAAATGGCTTAATTGAATATTATTCTGCAGATTGTTCTCAACATCCTTGATCAGATCTATCGTCGCATTCACAGCGTCTGTCTGGGTACTCAGAACAAAGGCTGACGCCGTTTTGCGCTCGTAATCATTGACGTTCAAGCCTGATAACAGCAGCAACAGCGCCAGCGATGCATAGGCAACCACTTTCTTTATCCTGTTCAGCCTGAACAGTTTCTTTTTGCTTTGGTCAAAAACGTATTGATTCTTTCCCAGATTGGCCAACGATCTGGAGATGACCTTTAAGGTAGGTATATAATCATTAAAATTGCCTTCATCACCGCTGGAGGGAAATGATCCCTCGATAAGATTGCAGCTGACTTTGAATTTATCGCTGACCTCATCAACAATATCTTTCGATAAATTAGGCCCGCAGAACAATATTTGATTCAATGCAGTGAATGTTTCATCGATAATGGCATATTCCTGAATGAAGATATCAATAGTCTTGATCAGCCTGTTGTGCACCTCCCGCCTGTATGTTTTGCGGTCCAATCCGCGGTTGCTGATCAATATTTTTCTGTGCGAAAGTATTTTACCGCGGTACAGCAGCGTAACAACGCAATCCTTCTTGCCGGCATAGACGTACAGATTATAATTATGGTCCTTGAGTACCTGCTGATTGTACCTGCTGAAGATGCCAGCGAATGACATAAAATAGATATTTGCAGGAATCTTCTTCTCGGTATCCAGTAAATCCAGAAAAGGATCAATATAGCTCTTTTTGGTAAAGATCGTGTTTAATTCGTATTCGTTCTTTTCTTCGGTGCCGAAGACCTCATAGGTCAGAAACAGATCATTGTTACTGATGCCGTATTTGCGGGTGATGAATTTATTCAGAAATAATTCCTGGTCATTCTTCTTTTTTAACGGTGATTGTATCTTTTCGTGGTTATCCAGCAGATCCTCATCAATAACGGCAATTCTGTTTCTCTTGTTATTGATAAGATCCGGCAGCTGCTCTTTATCAATGATCTGAAACGTATTCTGATCTTCCTTATTCTCGAATGAAATGATAGCATTTCTGCTGATTAGCAGGCTTCTGCTGCGGAAGGTGTCAAAAATATCCAGGTTGAACACATTACGCTCGCGCATGCCAGCGACCCACTTTTGATACCTCTCGCTGAGTGTTTTTGTCTTCTTCTTCTTTTTCTTACGTTTGAATAGCGACGAAAGGTTGAAGTTTGGATTAAATTTTATGTTAAACTTTTTCTTTTTTGCCGTTTTATTTTTGGTCAGATCCTGAATGATCGTCTGCTGAGGGGTCTTACCTGCCTTGGGGTCCACAGGCCGAGGCTCAATTACCTCCTTTATTGGCTTTTTTTCCGCAGGCGCCTTTGATGATTCTTCAACCGGCTTATTTTGCTGCTTTTGGGGTTGTTCAGCCGGCGGCTCTTGGGGAGCAGTTTGAACCTGCTCAGGGCTGCTCTCAGCAGTCTTTTCCGGCGGCGCAGAATCGTTATTTTTCACATTTAAAAGCAAATTAGACAAGGTTGCCGCCTGGTCATCGATAGAATCCTCTTTTTTTGCCGATTTTTTAACGTCTGAAGCTGTGTTTTCAGGGGCAGCCGCTGTTGCCTCCGGCTGTGTGGCTTGAACATCGTCCGGTGCAGCGGGTTTTGGTGCGAATACGGCAGCAGCCTCTGCAGTACCGCTGTTGGTGGCATTTTGCGGCCAGTCAGGAGCCTGAGCTGGCGTCTGGCGCACGGAATAGTACTTTTTATCGATACCATTCACTATTTCGGTATGCGTAACCGATATAACATCATCCTTGAGCAGAATCTTCATATGGTAATACAAAGAATGCTTCTGCAAATCAAAATGCTCCGCTATCGTCCTGATAGCGGAGTTCGGGTGTTCGGATATAAATGTTCTTATATCTTCACGCAGCTGTTCTTTTTTAACGTTCATTATTTGAAATACCTAATAATCCCATCGATTCATGCATATTATAATAAATATAAACATAACACAAACTTTAAATTTAAGGTTAAATATTGCGCAAAAGTGCCCCATTTCCTGCGCAATGCCTATCCATCTTTACCAATCAATCCACAATTGAACCTCTTACAATAAACCTGTCCTTGGCCTTGCCGACATAATCAAATGGATAACAGGTGATGAGTGTGATGCAGTCCGCCTCCGTTTCTTCTATCCAGTAAATATCGTCGCCGCTTGTCGGTCTGACTTCGGATACAATGTAATTTTGTGCGGCAAACATGGATTCGAGTTCTATCCTGTCGCCGACTTTCACATCTTTCAGCGGACGAAAAAAGCTGTCCCTGTGTCCGGCGATGACGATATTTCCCCGGCTGCCCGGCGAAGGTGAACTCGAAAGGTGGCCCGGACCAAAAGCCAGCGCCTCGCCGGAAACGCCTTTCAGCACAACGGCATCGATTCCGACGGATGCTATTTTTAGCTTTCCGACGGGATGTGTGTCCGCCCATTCCCACGGTTCCTGCACCGTTTTTTCCGCTTTTGTGCGTTCCCAGGCTTTATCTAAAAGAAATTCGGCAAGTTTTCCCTTTCCGTAGAAATAGGCTGATTTGCCTACGAGAACGAATCCGAACAGTACCAGTACCGCAGGCAGAATCCGGTAGAGATTTTTCATGCGCTGTTCCGGGGAATGAACAGCCGTTTCATAATCCATCCGGTTCCGATCAAAATAAATCCTACAAGCACCATCAGCGGATATGAGGTTCCGCCCTGCGGAAGCGTCATGTGGGAAACCGTCCGAATCCCCTGCGGATGACTTCCGGAATCAGCCATTTTTAGCAAGACCTTTTTCGATTTACCAAATACAGCATCGTAGTCCCACCCGTGCGGAAGGTCTGTCGGCACGGCAAGCGAAGCCAGCTGTCCGGAAGGATTTACAATCCTGTTTTCCACCGCTACGAAAGAGGTGAATTTCGTAACGAGTTTATGATTCAGCGCAATCGCGATTACGTCATCTTTCACTTCCTTATTCCCGAGGCGGTATTCATCCATCAAATCGCCGATCTTCCGCCGTGCCCAAAGCGTCGGGATTGCGGGATCAGTTCCGGCATTTTCGAAATCCAGTGGAAGATCCAGACGAAAATATCCTGCAGGTGTTTTGCCGGTCAGCAGTGCGGATTCGTTTTTCAGTCCTTTTGCTTTGCCGAAGACAAGCATCGGTTCGCCGTGGAAGAGATCGCGGATCGGGTTTGGATGCAGGTCTGCTTCGCCGCCAAGCGTGAGCTTCACATTGGTGAGTACGGGCCGTTCTATGCGGCTCAGCAATTCGGACATTTTCCCTTCCACCTGCGATGTTGTACTGATATGGGTAAACGTTCCTTTCCCGAATTTTGCCGCTTTTCTCAGCAGAAACGAATTCGGTGCGGAACCGATTCCGACCGGAAACAGCCTTGAATTCCCGAGCAAATTTTGGATATCGTTGAAAATCGCATTTTCGTTCCCGACATCGCCGTCCGTAAGAAACATGATCATCCGCACGGCGTCCGGATCGCCGACCTCGATCATTGCTGTTCTAAGCGCAGGCTGTGCCATTGTGCCGCCTGAAGCCGTCAGATTCCTGACAAACGCACCGGCAGCATTTTTGTAATTCTTCGTAGCGGGAACCGGTATCGGGGAAAATCTTCCGAACTGATCATTGAAATGAATGATATTGAACCTGTCGCCGGCGTTCAGCGAGGAAATTGCTTTGAGCAGAGCGGACTTTGCCTGGCGGATGGATTCGCCGCTCATTGATCCGGAAATATCAATGACGTAGATCATTTCTTTCGGCAGATTTTGGTCCTGCAGTTCCACCGGAGGAACGGCCATCAGCATGAAATAATCGTCACCGCCTTTTTTCGCGGAAAAGAGCGCTGCTTTCGGCTCGCTTCCCTGTGCAACCTTGTATTCCAGAACAAAATCGCGGTTCGGAATCTCATCCGAATTATTGAGTGTGATGAACCGCGCACCTTCGCCTCTGTGCATGATGTTCACGTCGTGATTCACCGAAACAACCGAAGCAAGCGGTAAACCGGTTTCCAGATCCACTGATAAACTGATTTTATTTCCGCTTCGCTTTCCTCCGCTCATCACCGGCGGCGTTATGCGGCTGGCATCCGGCACTTCGTCCGTGTCCACGGACCAGCCCGAGCCCGAAAAACCCGGAATCGTATCACCGGGAATAAATCTCGGGCCGACCACCATCGGGAACCGAAGGTGGAAAGTGCCGGAAGAGTAGTCCACGTGGTCCACGTATTGCAGGCGAACTATTATCGTATCGCCGGGCAAAATATTGGCCACGGAATTGGTGAAGATATTTGGCCGTTCCTGTTCGGTGAGGCTAGCGCGCTTCCCTTCCTTTTTCGCCTGTTCGTACTTCTTTTTGGCTGTGTTCCGTTCGGCAACTTCGCTCTGAATCAGCCGGTCGTTTACCAGCATCTGCATGTCCGAGACAGCCGCCTGATCCGGCAGCGGAAAAACATAAATCGCCTCTATTGGTTCATCGTTGTCGTTGGTGAATACCTGATCCACCGTAGCGGTGGCGACCATGCCGTCTACGGTGATCCTGACGCGGGTATCGAGTTTCGGCACTTCGGCATAAGTGCCGCCTTCTTCCGTTTCTACAAGCAGCATGCCTTCCTTTACATCGCTGAGGTGAATCGGGATCCTGCCGGCAGTGTTCGCAAAACCGGCGGATATAAGACACATGTATAAGGCAAAACGAGGTAGCAATCCGTTCATATAGAGTTCCTTTCTCTCTTTTTAACGAAGAAAGCCGAAACACTGCTATGTTAGCAGTACCTCGGCCTCCTCTTTTACTGGTAAGGTTTACTTACAACCTATTGTGGATTGCTACAATGGAATGAGTGGTTAAGTTCCGGAAATTGTATAAAATACTATCAGTTACCTTACTACAATTAGAAACAAACTCACTACATAAACACCGCCGGCGAAACGTTAACCTTTTCTGCCAGCGTCTGAATCGGCGGGTGTTTAATTTTCGTTTAACTTGTAAAATTTAATCCAGAAATTTCCTGATGTACCTCAATTTCGAAGGGTGAAATATGAGTTTGGCTTTTCCTTCATGATTACACAGATAACAAGTGATGATTCTGGATCAATAATTGCCAAGGTTTATTAAGAATCGCAATATCAATACTTTCAGGTTTTTATAATTAATAGGTTTTCAAGTTAAAAAGTGAATGTTATTCCATTCGAAAATTGAATGTACGTATTCCCCAAAGTTCCGTGGGGGTCGTTATCATATCGGTAGTTCAACTTGATCGCAATTGAAAATGACTTATTCAGCGCAATATCAAGTCCTCCATCATATAACACACGGTAATCCTTCGCATCCGAAGAAGCAACTTGAAAATAGGCCGTATTATTCAACTGAATCGTGTCGGATAATTTCCACATATATGTTAGGTAATTGGTAGATCGAATTAGTTTTATTTCTGGTTCTGTCTCTAGCCCGTATGTCTCATTTTCCTGCATGGCGCCGATTCCTAAAAAAATCGTTGTTCGATTGCTGTTAGACAGTTTTAGTCTTAGCCCCGAACCTACAAGAAAACGATTGTTCAAATCTAAAAAATCATTAAATCCAAATTGAGCAAACCCTTCTAAAAAGTACTTTTCTGTTAGCGATTTAGTCAATCTCAAATGACCGAACCCCTTATTTACAATGGTATTTATATCCGCACCCTTTTCTTTTTCATATCCATTTTCATAATTAAGAATTAAGAAACTGGTCAATCCTTTTTTGATAGCCACATCCAGCCTGTATTCTGCTGCAATGTCCACAACTTCTTCATCTGCTTTTTCTACAGCAAGGTCAAGACTGAATTGGTGCATAATTCCATTAGCATTTCCCGCCCTCAAATCCTCGGTATTAACCTGCGCTTTCATACATCCAACGGAAAGTAAAATCAGGACATAATGCATAATATTTTGTTTTGTAATCACTAATGCAAAAGAATTTCTAAATAAAGACAGCCGGCGACACGTTAAACTTTTCTGCCAGCGCCTGGATCTGGCGGGAGTTAAGGCTGCGTTTTCCATTCAATATTTCCGAGACTACTCCCTGGCTGCCGATGTCTTTCATATCCTTCTGTTTAAGGCCGTGCTCGTCCATCAGCATTTTTAATACAGAAACAGGATCAGCCTTTTGAACTGGGACATTCCGCTCTTCATACACTTCAATCAAACGGCCTACTGTTTCCATCAGCGACGCCAGCGGGTGGCGCTGGTCATTGGCGACTTCATCAATCAGTGTATACAGAAAACGGACTCTATTATTGTATTGGGCTTTTGTGTGTGGAACCATATTTATTTGTTCTTAATCATGTGCTCGTATTCGCTGTGAGATTCAATCCAAATCCAAAATCGAGATACAGCTCGATTCATTATAGCTTTTTTAGCAATCCATTTTCTTTATCATCAAATGCTTCTTTTTCTAAAAAATCCAATTCCCCTGCTGCAGAATCTTTCTCGATCTCATTATCCCATTGTTCCCATTCCCTTTAAAAAAACCAATTTTTAATACGAGCATATTCCCTTTTTGGAAGCGATTCAATGGCTATTTCTATTTCTTCTACTTTTGTCATAAAATGTGTCCTCTGTATTAAAGCCTACTTATTGCGATAGTGTGTTCAAGTTTATTGAAGGATGGTAAATCAAACCAAATTTAATCACAATCACGTATTATTAGTTTGATCTAATGGAACTCACTTGCTCTAGCGGGAACGCCTGAGAATCCCCGCCTGCCCTCCCGCTGGTCGGGAGCGGGCAGGGAACCCACTTAATTTGCGGGAACGCGTGAGAATCGAACTCACCGGACTTGTCACCAAGTCCCAACGGTTTTGAAGACCGCGGCCGGCACCAGCCTTGCAATCATTCCCATTTTTTAACACCAAGACACTAAGTAAATCTAAAATAATAACTACAAAACCATCATGATGAACTTGGTGTTCTTTGTGTTTGAATCTATTCCTCTTTGCGCCTCTGCGCCTACATCACTTCGGCCTATTGAGAACCCGGTAGTTTACACCAAATTCTTTTTTAATTCTTTTTCCAATCTCTACCGCGTCAGTTTTACGCTCAAATCTTACAACACGAACTGCGTGCAGCCGCATTCCGTGCGACGAAACTTCATCAATCTGTACAGGGAATCCGCCGGTAATAATCTGCTCTTTTAGTTTGCGGGCATTGTCATATTTCCGAAAGGCGCCGACCTGCACAATCCACGGTTTTGGGCGAGCCGTCTTTGTTTCCTTTTTTCCTTCCGCTACTTTATTTAAATCTAGCTTCACAAGTTTCATATCGCTGCCGGCTGGCTTCAAATTTTTGTATCCGTATTGTGCGTACGCCAATCCAGGATAATGCCGCATCGCCCAGCGAAGATAGATCCGCGCGCTGTCCCGCTCTCCGGTGGCTTCAAAACTGTTTACCAACAAATCCAACGTGCGCTGATGGTGTTCGCCGTCCTTATAATAAAACAGCGCCTTTTTGAGTTGCGCGCTCGCTTGGGAATACAGTCCTCGGGCGAACATATATTCGCCAATCTTGAGTGTTGCTTCATCCGCGAAACGGCTTCTGGGATATTGTCTCAGGATGGACTGAAACTTGCGAACAGCCGAATCACCGTTGGTGGTTGTCAGAGCATCCAGGTATAATACGCCATCGTTATTGGAAAAACGGGACTTGAGCTCAGTCAGAGCATCCCGCACTTCCACAATGCGCCCTTCGTTAATCAGCGAAAGATAGAGGTCAATATTTTGAGAAGCGGCACAGGAAATGAAAAAAACTATTCCCGAAATCAGCCGCCGAAGATTCATGCGTTTTTTTCTGCGGATGTGATGAGTTCCATGAGTTCGTCAATCTGGTGCGCTAGTTCATGCGGCCGCGAGGTATCGAGCGATAATTTCAGTTTCATCAGCCGTACGTGCGCCGAGTCGGTATTCTTGCTTAGCGTATCGTTTACAAGTTCAAGCGCTTTTCGGTGCTCGCCCTTTTCCTCGTACACATTCGCAAGCTTGGCGAGAGCGTCAATATTGGATGAATCTCTGTCCAGCACCCGTAAATAAAATTTTTCCACTTCGCTGAATCTTCCGAGATCAAATAGCGCCGTCTCGATTTTTGAAAACACCCGCCGGCTTTGTTCCGGAGTGAGAATGCTAAACTGTTCCCACGCTTCCACCGCCTTCACAAGATTTCGTTCGTCCGCGAGCAAATCACCTTTCCGCATGTACGGCAGTCCAAAGTTTGGCGCCAATCGGATCGCATTATCAAAACTGGCTTCCGCGCCGGCTCTGTCACCGTGAGCAAGTTTGTCCATTCCCTGAAACACCTGAAATTCCGCAAGCCGATTTACATCCTTACTGTGGTTCAGCCTTTCCGAAAGTTTTGCCATGGCGGCTGCTTGTTCCCAATCGCGTTCGCGTTCGGCAATATCCAAAAGGAATTCAATAACCCATGTATTTTTTCGGTCAATTTTAAGAACCCGTTCGCCTTCTTGCTTCGCTTTTCCCAACTTTCCGTGTCGGAAATAATCCAGTGCGAGAGATTTGTGGATTTCAATTTTGACTGAATCCGGAAGGCTCGGCCGAACGGTTAGCGCCTGGTGAATTTTGATCGCCTGTTCAGGATGGCCGTCCTCACGGAGCAAATCACCGAGCTGAAGATACGCGTCAACATGCTCCGTATCCTGTTTGACGACGTCCCGTAGATGTTCCATCGCGGTATGTGTATCGCCGCGGACGATCGCATTCAGCGCTTCCGTATAAAGTGATTCGGTTCTGGGTTTTTTCTTGGGTTGATTAAGGTAAAAAGCAATCCCGGCAATCACCAGGGCGGCAATTACAGTTACAATAAGAAATTGGTCCAAGCCTAGACGTCCTCATCTTCCGAATCGTAAATACCTTCATCGATGGCAACATTCCGAAGATCATTAAGCTCGTCCGAAAGACGGCGATTTTTGGTCCGAAGAGAACGATTATCCGCTTTGGAAGATAAAATAGATGTTACGCCTACGCCGTAGCCGATCAGGATGCCGGCAGCAAGAGCGCCGAGCATAATCATGGAAACGGGTGCCGCAGGAAATTCCGTGAAAAGCAGGTCAACGTACACCTTAGATGCGTCGCCCGCGTTCTGGGTGAGGAAATACACCAGTGCTAAAATCAAAGTAAGTACTGCAAAAATTCGTACAAGTTTCATTATGCTGCCGCCTTTGCTTTCAAAAGTTTTCCATGCAAGCTGATGCCTCTAGCTTCGATTATCTCTACCGGAACCATGTCCTTAATTTTAGCATTCCCGCAGTTAAAAATTACCCATTTATTTGCATCCGTTCTGCCGGCCCATTTTTCGCTCGATCGCTTACTCGGCTTCTCAACCAACACCTGTTCCACTTTGCCGACTTGTTCAAGATTTCGCTCAAATGTATGCTGTTTTTGTAATGCCATAATTTTCTCGAGCCGATCCTGCATCACCTCCGCCGGTACGTGATCTGTAAACTCCGCTGCCTTTGTTCCCGGACGGGAAGAATACTTGAAGGTAAACGCCGAATCAAATTTAATTGCATTCATGACCTCCATCGTCTTATTAAACTCAGAATCTGTCTCGCCGGGGAAACCGACAATAATGTCTGTGGATATCCCAACATTCGGCAGTGTATTTCGGATGGTGTCCGCAAGCTTCAAAAAATGCTCCCGCGAATAGGTTCGGTTCATCCGTTTTAAAATCCGATTGGATCCTGCCTGAAGCGGAAGATGCACATAATTGCAAATATTGTCATACGTCGCCATGACGTTGAGAACATCTTCGGTCATGTCCTGCGGATGCGGCGATGTGTATCGAATCCTCCGAATTCCATCCACACGTGCAACGGCTTCCAAAAGGGCTGCGAAATTGTCGCCGTCATTGCTGAAGGAATTTACATTTTGTCCCAGAAGTGTAATCTCAGGAAAACCCTGTTCAGCTGCGTTTCGCGCCTCCGATACGATGCTATCCACACTTCGGCTTCGCTCCCGTCCCCGTGTAAATGGGACAATGCAGAATGTGCAGAATTTGTCACAGCCGCGCATAATGGAAATCCACGCATTGATGCCTTCGTTCCGGCTCGGAAACATGCCGTCGTACACTTCGAACCGGGACAATTGCGTATCCACTTTCGAATTCGAAGATTCCATTCTGCTCCGAATTAAACCCGGAAGGCGCCGATAGGAATCGGGTCCGAGCACCAAATCTACGTAAGGCCTTGATTCAAGAATGTCATCTTGCAAATGCTGTGCCATGCAGCCCAGCACGCCGATAATCATGCTCGGCTTTTCCTGCTTCAATTTGTAATAGCGCCCAAGCTGGGAGTGTACTTTTTCTTCTGCATGTTCTCGAATAGCGCACGTGTTCACAAATACGGCATCGGCTTGTTCAATTTTTTCGGTGGCTGAAAATCCTTCTTTTTCCAGCAAACCGGCAACCAGTTCGCTGTCCGCCACATTCATTTGGCAGCCAAAAGTTTCTATGAAATAGGATTTATGCATGGGTCTCCGGGACGATTATCTCAGAGAAAAAAGGGATTCCGGTTACTTTAAGTATCCGGTGAAAATATAATTCAGCGGATTTTGCGCTTGTCCATTCCGGTGAATTTCATAATGCAGATGCGGTCCCGCCGATCGCCCGGAATTTCCGGATTTTCCGATGAGTTGTCCGCGCTCAATCTTCTGGCCTTTCTTGACGGCATAATTCGAAAGGTGCGCATAAATGGTTCTATAGCCGGCACCATGATCGAGCTTAATCACTTTCCCGAATCCGCCTTCTCTTCCGGCATATTTTACAATACCGTCAGCCGGTGCGTAAATCGGCGTTCCGGTATTCACTGCAAAATCCTGCCCATAGTGAAATCGGGATTTCCCCGTAAAGGGATCACTTCGGTAACCGAATCGGGAATTCAGATACCCTTCCGTTACGGGAGATATGGATGGAACCGAACCTAACTGATCCGCATCTTGCGTGACGCGGTCATAAATATCCACATAACTTTTGAGTTCAAGCTTAATTTTTCTCGATAATTTATCAAGGTCTGTCTGCAGGGAAGAAATTTTTAATTCCAATTCCGATCTCAAATCGCCGGACATATTCGTAGTAGATAATCGAACACCGCCAATGCCAACCTTCCGCACATCTTCGTCAATTTTAGGCAGGCCGGCGTAGGTTCTCAGCGCTATGTCTTTCTGTTCTATATTCGTTACCTGTCCGGAAAGCAATTCCATTTTTGATTGAAGCGTGACGAGGTCGCTTTCCATCAATTTGTATTCATCTTTGAGAGTTGACGCCTGAACTTTATATAAGGAATCGGTTAAAAATTCCGCGCTTAAAAAGAGAACAGAAGCAATTGCGATAACGGAAACTGACAGCAACGCAAAAAGGCGCTGGCCGCTTACGGACCAGTGCCGGACGCCCGCATCATGTTCCGATACGAGAGTATAGCGTTTGTATGACTTGGATCTTTTCATAAATAAGTTGCAATAAAATAGTGCGGAATTTTACACCTAATTCCGAATGCGATTCAAACTGTTTTAAGAGAGATATAAAAGTAGAAGTTTTGAGTTTGTATTATGCCGGAGGCGTTGGAGTGCGCGTTCTTTAATTTGCCGGATTCTTTCACCGGTTACACCAAGATCCGCGCCGATTTCCTCAAGATTTTTTGACTCAGATCCGCTCAGCCCAAAATAACTTAAGAGCACCGTTTGCTCCTGCTCGCTTAGGGACCTCATTGCATTCCGGATTTCCGTTTCGAGCGATTCCTTCATAGTTTGAATTTCAGGGCGGTGGTCTTCTGAAGATAAAAAATCCTTTAGCGTTGCTTCTGAATCGCCCACCGGATCATCAAGCGATACGGGATCGCTGGCGGACTGAATCAGGTTTTCGATCCAGTGAATCGTAGTATCGCTGATTTCCGCTAATTCTTCCGAAGTCGGTTCCCGCTCGAAGACCTGTTCCAATTCGAGAGATCGCTTGTACAGTTTTCCCATAGATTCAGTCACATTCGCCGGCAATCGGATGGTTCTGCCGGTCTTGGATATCGCTTGGCGGATACTTTGGGAAATCCACCAAACCGCATAGGAAATGAATTTAAATCCGCGCGTTTCATCAAACTTGTGGACCGCCTTTATTAGCCCGAGATTGCCTTCATTAATGAGATCTTCCAACGGAATACCATGATGCTGAAATTTTTTGGCAACAGCAACCACAAACCTGAGATTATGGGTAATGAGTTTATCAAACGATTCCTGATCGCCTTTTTTCGAAAGCTGGGCAAGCCGTACTTCTTCGCTCGCAGGAAGAGGTTCAATCTTTTTGATTTCCTCTATATAAAGGTCAAGAGCAGATTTCCCGCCTTGTGATTGTCTTGCCAAATCGGCGCTTTACTCAGGCTCTGCCGGACGATCGGTTTCCGGCTGCGGTTCAGTTTTTACGTCCTCGCTTAAAACCGAAATTTCTTCATCGTTAAGATCATATTCTTTTTTGATCCTCTCAATCTCAGCCTTCTTCTCATCAAGGGCGCTTTGAATATCATCAATCCTTTGGACAAGCTGATAGAATTCCGTGTTTCCGGTGAAGTTGACCATGTTGTCCTCTCGAGCATGCTTGTACGAAAGTCGTCCGAGCTTTTCGTACGACGCGCTGATATCCCGGCTCAGCTGATGGATTTCAATCTTGATTTTGCTGACGCGGGTAATTTCTTCCGTTTTGGCCACAGCAATTTTGCTGACCTCCTCGGCCTTTTCGACTGCGGCATCGCCCCAGTCTTTCATATTTTTCTTTAAATCATCCCAAAGTTTTGACATATCTGCTCCGTTATCTGTCAGAATGTAAAGGTATCTTTCGTTCGAAGGAAATCATTTGCGATTTCCCAAATACCTGTTTGCAAGATAAAAGATTCCCGAACCAATTATCAGCGCATTGATTTCAAGCATCACGTTTTTATCCCGGATGCCGATCGCAAGTCCCGATAAAATAAGTATCATGGAAAAAATCTGAAGGCTTCTAAGAATAATGTATTTCAACCGGTTTCCTTCCCGATACCAACGTAAACATGCGTTTCCAATTCCATTCATATGCGCTGCGTAAATGCGCAACAGGATTATCTGATTTTGCCAACGCGAGCGCTAAAGAATACTGCATTCTGTCATTCAGCCGTTCGTATAGTACACGGTTGAGGTAGGATAGTCGCAGTTTTTTCCTGAGCATTTTATGTAATTCAGATGCGTGTTCGTGATTACCCGCAAGATGAGACGCCGCCATCCATCCGGACATCATGCCCACTTTCATTCCAAATCCAAAAAGCAAATCCTGATAGCCGCCCGCTTCGCCGATGGTAATCTGCTTGGAAAATGGATTTTGGGCTGGCATTTTAAAACTTCCTCTGCTAGCGAACGTGTTGTCCAGATTGAATGAAATACCCACGTTGTGAAAATATGTGATCGTTTCCTTCACATAATTTTTGGCGCCGGACATTGGCTTTTTGTACGCCGTTGCAAGCGTCCCTTTTCCATTCCTGATTATGATATACGCATACCCTTTCGGCGCAAAATTATTTCCCAAAAGCAAATGCACTTGATCGGGAAGATGCGATTGAAAACTTCCTCCCTGAATGTAGGCGGCGGCTTTCTGAGATCCTGTGGCAATGATATCCGCTTTATCAAAATCACATGTTTCACCGAGTTTGATTTCTACGCCGTTTTCAATGCATGCTTTGTACATCCATTGATCCAAGGATTGGTCATGTGCACCTCGGCTGACTATAGAAAAAAACGGTTCGGGAGAGGAAATTTTGACGGGATTATTCGGGGGACAATGCACTAGAAATTCGGACACAGAAAAAGACTGAAGTGAAGCGAGATTCAATCCTAAGGATTGAATTACATCATGATTGGTTGAAAATATCCAGTTTTCCAGGCCTTCATAATCTCCATGTCTGGACGCTCCGATTTTCTTCTGTTTTTCAAAAACAACCGATGGAATTCCGTTGCGGGCAAGCCCCAGCGCCGCAGACAATCCGGCTATTCCGCCTCCGGCAATTTGAATGGGTTTCACCCCAGTTTTTCCGTAAGAATTTTTTGAATCATTTTTGGATTTGACTTCCCTCGCATTGCTTTCATCGCTGCGCCCATGAAAAACCCAAACAATTGCTTTTCGCCGTTTTGGTACCGATTCAATTCATCCGGGTTTTCATCCATCACCGATTCAACCACTTGGGAAAGTTCAGCTTCATCCGAAACTTGCGACAGGCCTTCATCCTTTATAATGTCATCCAAATTCCGCTCATCATCGCAAAGCCGTGCCGCCAATGTTTTCGCTGTTCCGGCATTGATGGTTCCGTTTTCCACGCAATTGATGAGCTGCGCCAATCGGGCGGAATCCAGTCCGAGATGTTCAATCGGTTTTTGTTTTTCTTTTACAAGTCGCAAAACTTCGCCAATAATCCATTTGGCCGCTTGGCTGCTTTCAATCCCTTCGGATCGGACAGCATCATAATAGTTGAGCAATGCTTTTTCACCAGAGAGAATTCCGGCATCTTCACGTGAATTTCCATCTGAGATTAACCGTTTTTCCGCATCGGCGGGAAGTTCCCAATCTTCTTCAGAAACTCGCTTCAAAAGACCGTTTGAAAGATCGAGTTTTACCAAATCCGGTTCCGGGAAATACCGGTAATCGTGCGCATCTTCTTTGGATCGCATAATTTCCGCTTTATTATTTTTTTCATCCCAAAGCAAGGTGCACTGTTCAACCGTGCCGCCGGAATCCAGAACATCTGCCTGCCGTTCAATTTCATACCACAATGCTTTTTCCACAAACCGGAATGAATTCATATTTTTCATTTCTGATTTTGTACCGAGTTCAGGTTCGCCATGCTTCCGCAATGATATATTTGCATCGCAGCGCATTTCACCCTTTTCCATACTCGCGTCTGAAATATCCAAAAACCGCACGGTTTGCTGAATCCGCTGAAGGTACGCCCGCGCTTCCGAAGGATGCCTAAATTCCGGTTCGGTTACAATTTCTATCAGGGGTGCGCCGCAGCGATTGAAATCTAAGAGTGTTTCATTTGCTTCTTCTGAATGAATGGATTTTCCCGCATCTTCTTCCAAATGAATCCGCGTGAGATTTATGGTGGTCTCTTTCCCTTCGACCCAAAATGAAACAGATCCGCCATCAATTATCGGCTCATCAAACTGGGAAATCTGGTACCCTTTGGTCAGATCGGGATAAAAATAATTCTTCCGTGAAAAATGACATGTTTCCCGAATGGTTCCACCAAACGCACTCCCAAGCCGTATCGCAAGTGCAATTGCATCTGCATTCGCAACAGGCAAAGCACCCGGAAGCCCGAGGCACGTTGGGCATGTGCGCGTATTGGAATCATCGCCATAAACCAATTCGCAGCCGCAAAACATTTTGGTTTTGGTCTTAAGCTGAACATGCACTTCCAGCCCAATGACAATTTCCCAATTTGACTGAATAGATTCTCTTTTTCCCATCAGCAGGAAAGTTGGTGGACTGATAAAATTTCCGGTAAAGCTGTCAGTTTTCCTATAACCTCATTCGGCAAGGGAGAATCCACCCGAATAACAGCAAACGCTTCACCGTTTGATTTTTTCCTGCTCAATAAATAGGCGCCGATATTAATTCCATTCTCGCCAAGCAGAGTTCCAACTTTTCCGATGACGCCGGGTACATCCTTGTTAGTGGCAAAAATCATGGTGCCACGAGGCGTAACATCCATTTCATATCCAAGGATATTCACAAGCCGAAGCCGTCCGCCGTCAAATATACTTCCGTCAATTCTAGTTTTCTTGCCGGAGGAAACGATTTTGGTCCGAACCAGATTGGTATAGGCGCCGCTATCGGATGATCGGCTTTCTTCAATTTTGATTCCGCGTTCCACCGCCAATGTTTCTGCATTGATAAAGTTCAGCCTCTCCGGTGACCTGGATTTTAGCAACCCTTTTAAGAAGCCAAGTACTACCGGTTTTACTTCTTCTATCGATCCAGCACATTCCACATGGACGGATTTAATTACATCGCCCGCGAGCTGGCTTTGTATGGAGCCCATCGCTTCAGCAAGATCTAGAAATGGCTGAATTTCGCCAAGTTTGGCCGGATCAGAAATCGGCATATTCAGTGCGCCGGTTAGCTTTCCTTCCAAAAGATAATCCCGTACTTGTTCACACACTGCAATGGATACACCTTCTTTCGCTTCCACGGTAGAAGCGCCGAGATGAGGCGTAAGCACGATATTTTTTGCAGAAAGCAACGGATTGGCAGCCGGAACCGGTTCTTCCGTAAATACATCAATTGCCGCACCCGCGATTGTGCCTGAATTCAGCGCGTCTGCAAGATCGCTTTCATTGATGATCCCGCCGCGGGCAACATTGATAATCCTGGAGGACGGTTTCATCATGGAAAATTTGGCAGCGTCTATCAAATTTCGGGTGTCATCTGTCATCGGAACATGAACCGAAACAAAATCAGCCTGCTGTAAAAGGGAATCCAAATCCAGGATGGTCACTTCTTCCGGATTGAAAAGATCCGGATTTAAAAAGGGATCAAATCCTAATATTTTCATATCAAAAGAACGGCACCGCGCCATCACTTCTCTTCCGATTTTTCCCATGCCCACAATTCCCAAAAACTTGCCGCGAAGTTCCGAACCTACCAGTGCGTGGCGGTTCCATTCACCGGTCGCAAGTCCGGCGTGGCCTAAAGGAATATTCCGGGACAAGGACAGCATCATTGCAATCGTGTGCTCGGCTGCCGATACCGTATTGACATCCGGAGTATTCATGACAACAATGCCTTTTCGGGTAGCAGCGGGAATGTCAATATTATCCACGCCAACTCCGGCACGCCCCACGACTTGGAGGCCGGTAGCGTTTTCGAGTAATTCCGCGCTCACTTTTGTTCCGCTGCGAATCACCCATCCGTCAATTTCGCCAACACAGTCCACAAGTTCAGTTGCGTCTGAATTTGTTTTATCGACAACCTCAAATCCTGCTTTTTCTAAAACAGTAACGCCGGCAGGCGCGATCGGATCGCTTACCAATATTTTCTTCAATGAATTATCCTTGGGATGCTATCAGGTTCAAAGCGGAACCTGCATGAAACCATGCTGTCTGAACTTCAGACATGGTATGGGAAGTTTGAATGGTATCTTCAGTTCCGTCCTGATGCGCAAGGGTGACGGTGACTGAACTGTCCGGCGCCAATGATGTTAAATCACCGATGGTAATTCTGTCTTTTTCCTGAATGAGATCATACTCGGATTTTTGATTAAAGGTCAACGGCAGGATGCCTTGTTTTTTCAAATTGGTTTCCGCAATTCTAGCAAAACTTTTTGCGAGTATTGCTCTGCATCCGAGAAATCGCGGTTCCATGGCGGCATGCTCACGAGACGAACCTTCTCCGTAATTTTCATCTCCGACCGCAACCCAACCGATTCCGTTGGCTTTATAATCTCTGGCAATCTTGCTGTAGTCTACTCCCTTTTCACCGCTAAAAATATTCAGCCCTTTTCCAATCTCACCCGTAAACGCATTCACAGCGCCGATAAACATGTTATTGGAAATATTGTCCAAATGTCCCCGGAATCTCAGCCACGGACCCGCAGGAGAAATATGATCGGTGGTACATTTTCCCTTTGCTTTTACTAGAACCGCAAGGCCTTCTAAATCATTTCCATCCCAGGGTTGAAATGGGTCTAAAAACTGTAACCGCTCGCTGTCTTGATCTATAATTATATCTACGGATGAACCATCTTCAGGAGGTGCGGAAAATCCCGATTCGCCTTTATTAAATCCATTTGAGGGAAGTTCGTCACCTGAAGGAGCATCAAGATAAATATCTTCACCGTTTTCACTAGGAACGGGGTCTGTCATCGGATTGTAACTGAGTTTACCGCCGATGGCCAAAGCAGTCACAATTTCGGGACTCGCTATAAATGCCTGCGTGGCGGAATTCCCATCATTCCTTCTGGCAAAATTTCGATTGAAGGATGTCAGGATTGAATTTGATTCCCCGTCTTCCTTATCCAATCGTTTCCATTGTCCAATGCATGGACCGCAGGCATTCGCCAAAACGGTTCCGCCTAAATCTTCCAGCACTTTCAGCTGTCCGTCGCGTTCAATGGTTGCCCGAACCTGCTCCGATCCGGGGGTGATCATAAAATAGGTTTTGGCGTTCAATCCCTTATCCAATGCCTGCTGCGCGATATTCGCTGAACGGTCAATATCTTCGTAAGAAGAATTGGTACAGCTTCCGATAAGTGCTACGGAGAAATCATCCACATAATCATTTTTTACAATATCTTTTTTCATTTGTGAAATCGGCCGAGCCAAATCCGGTGTAAATGGCCCGACAATGTGCGGTTCAAGTTCAGAAAGATTGATCTCTATAATTTCGTCATAAAACTTTTCCGGATTTTCTTCGACTTCCGGATCAGACACGAGCTGGTCTTTCGCGGATTCTAAAACAGAAACAAGTTCATCCCTCCCCGTAATTTTGAGATAATCTTCCATACGGCTGTCATACGGAAATACGGAAGTTGTTGCGCCAATTTCCGCGCCCATATTTGTGATGGTTCCCTTTCCCGTACAGCTAATGGATGATGTTCCGGGTCCGAAATATTCAATGATTTTTCCGGTTCCGCCTTTCACGGTTAATATTCCGGCCAGCTTCAGAATTACATCTTTGGGTGATGTCCATCCGCTCATTTCACCCGTTAAGCGTACACCGATAATTCCAGGGCATTGCAGTTCCCACGGCATTCCCGCCATTACATCCACTGCGTCTGCGCCACCTACTCCAATGGCAAGCATTCCCAGTCCACCGCCATTGGGCGTATGAGAATCTGTCCCAACCATGAGACCACCCGGAAAAGCATAATTTTCGAGAATAACCTGATGAATAATTCCGGCGCCGGGGTTCCAAAATCCAAGACCGTATTTTTTACTGACTGAATGCAAAAAATCGTACACCTCTTTATTTGTAACCTTTGCTTCATTCAAATCTTCGAGCGCACCTTTCTGAGCCTGAATCAAGTGATCGCAATGCACTGTGGACGGAACGGCTGCCGTCTTTTTTCCTGCTGACATAAACTGAAGCAGCGCCATTTGGGCGGTTGCATCCTGCATCGCTACACGGTCTGGATTCAGATAAATATAATCATCCTGACGTTTGGGCATGGATGATAACGGTTCGCAAAGATGAGAAAAAAGAATTTTTTCGGCAAGCGTCAATGGACGGTTAAATACAGTCCGGGCTTCTGCCGTTTTTTGCGGCATTTCTGATATTGTTTTTCTGATCATTTCCAGATCAAACATGCGGTGTAATCTCCTAGTGATACAATGCCCGGGAACAGCGTAGGGCAAACAATCGTATGAACTGCTGTCGTAAAAATTACGCAGGTCTATACCTTTATCCAATTTCAATACCGATGAACGGAGTATATTTTACCTTGATTATGAAGCGATCTTTTACTCTTGCACTTTTTTCGCTGGTATGGCTGTACGCCGCACCAAAGATTTCCGTTGTATCATCCAGCGATTCTGAATTGATTTTCCAAGTTCACGTTTCGCCGAAATCTGAAGATGATTTAAAGCCATTCTCTATTCTAATCGGAATTCCGAATGATACTTTTCCTGAGTTACGTGTGGAAAGCGAGGGACTGCATACCTTCAGCTCGATCCCAAAAATGAGATCCAATGAAAATGTTCGATGGATTCAAAAACAAAAACTTCGCGGAATGCATACCGCATCATTGGAAATATCACCGGTAGTGAATTCCTCTCAATTCTACTCTTCAATATTAGTATCCATTCGTTTTCTCGACTCCGTGCCGCAACACATTTCTGGAAATAAAACACAACGTGATTTTCTATCGGGCAGAATTCTGAATTGGAATACAGCGCAAAACTGGTTTACGCCAAGCACATTCCCGAAAAAACGAATGAGGTCAGATTTCACAAGCGGAACGTGGATTCGGGTTTCCGTACAAACGGACGATGCGTATTACTTGAAAGGCAGCACTCTTTTGGCTTTGTCCGGACTCAGCTCCGGAGTGAATCCTCAATCGGTCAAATTATTTACAGGCGCCAATTACGGCAGAGATTTAACCTATGCTATTACACAGGGAACGCAAGCGGAACAATCCATTCCGGAAAATCTTACGGAAATTGCCGTCTCTTTCAGCGGAGAGGACGATGGGTCGCTCGATGCAGCGGATACGCTGTTTTTCTACGGAAGAGGGGCGAGCGGATTTAATCATGAAGCATCGAATGTGGATTATCATAAAAACCGCTATTTCACGGAAAATGCTTACTGGATTTTCATACCGGATGATACTTCTGAACGCGGCCTTCGAATCGAATCGCAGACGGCAGTCCCTTCATCGCTCATCAGTTTATCCTATGGACTTATGTACAAGCATTCGGAATACGACCTACTGAATCCATTTGAATCCGGACTAGCATGGGTTGGATCTTCCATTTCCAGCGGTTCATCCAATTCCACTTTATTTTCATTGGGAACCCCCAATACAACTGTTTCCGCTTCGGCATCCGTCGGCCTTTACGGTGGAGTTGCTTCCTCAACATCGAGTACAAATACATCCAATCTCGTCCGACTTTACCACAACTCGACATCCGGCACTGCATTAGGTTCTCTTTCATGGTCCGGGCTCGGAGCTAAAACAGGCACATTTTCCGTTTCAGGACTTAATACCGGAACCAATTCTTTCTTCCTCAAGAATGAAGCGTCATCATCGAATTCCAAACCGTATATGGATTACCTCACACTTTCGTACGGAATGGAACTGACCTCATCCGGGACTTACGAATTTTTTGCGCCGCTTGACGGCAATACCATCACATTCACCTTTGAAGGCGTACCGGATTTAGTTTGGGATATTACCGATCTTTCCGCACCTGAAAATCTGCTGATCGGTTCCGACGGCAGTAACGGTTCTGTAACTTTAGATTTGGTGTCCGATACAACCCACCGCTTTCTTGTACTGGACCGCAGTGACATTACCGAAATCACAGAATTAGAACTCGAATCTGATAATCCGTTTGAAACATTGCGGATTCAAGATGCAGGTGTTGATCATCTCATAATCGGTCCGAAGATTTTTGCAGAGGAAGCCGCCGCTTTGGTCAGCCACAGGACCAGTTCCATGTATATCAATCTTGAGGACATTTATGCGGAATTCTCGGGAGGAAACGCCGATCCGGTAGCTATCAAATTTTTTCTCCAATGGACCCAGGAAAATTGGATGACAAAACCAAGTCATGTATTGCTCTTAGGCGATGCAGATTACGATTACAGGAATATAAGCGGCGAATCAAAAAATCAGGTGCCAACCGTTGAAGTGGGTTCGTCCTCATCCAACCGTGCAACAGATGATAGGCTCGCTACACTCTACGGATCCATTCCCGAAGTGGCGCTCGGCCGATTCCCGGCGCAGTCAGAGTCTCAAGTGTCGGACTATGTTGCGAAAGTAATTGAATTTGAAACCAATCCGACTCCCGGGCTGTGGCGACAAAAAGTTACGTTAGTTGCGGATGATGGTGCACGTCCCGAAAATGACGAAAATGAAATATCTACCGGGAAAAGCCATACCAATAATTCCGAAGATCTGGATGACATCGTGCCCTCAACCGTGGAAGTCCAGAAACTGTATATGCTGGAATATCCTGAAGTGAGTGACGCATCCTCATTTGGCGTCTCCAAACCGGATGCTACGGATGCTCTTTTTAATGTGCTGAAAGATGGAACCGCAATCATCAATTATATCGGTCACGGTTCTAGTAGCCAATGGGCACAGGAATCACTCCTCAGCCAAAGCCGGGATTTACAATCTATTGACACCGGAATGAAACTGCCTCTCTGGATTGCAGGAACCTGTTCATGGGGACATTTTGATCAACTGGATTCCGAGTCGTTTGCAGAGGAAATCATTCGGCTAGATATGAACGGCGCCGCTGCAGTCATCAGCACCAGCAGGGCAATTTCCGTATTCTCAAATCAAGTTTATCTGGAAGCAATTTTTAATGCAATATTTTCCAATGGAAAGGTGACAAGCAATTCCATTGGAACGGTTCTTCAATCCGTTAAAACAGGTGCATCGTCCGGTGAATTATTTCATCTGTTTGGCGATCCGGCTTTACAACTCGCCATTCCATCGGATACCGCATCGGTAACATCGGTGTCACCGGATACGTTGAAGACACTGGAAACCGGTACATTTTCAGGGTCGTGGTCCGGCCAATCCGGAACATCCGCTTCTGGATACGCTACACTTCTGGATGCGGAACGATCGGTAACACGGCAATACAATTTTTTGTCAACAACACAGGAACTCACCTATTCCCTTCCGGGTGCTACATTATTTAGAGGACGATTTTCGCTTACCGATGATCAGTTTAGCGGAATGCTTCGAATTCCAAAAGATATATCTTATTCTAACAATTCTGCGCTACTGCGCGTATACCTCACTCACGACGACGGTTCCGCAGATGCTCTTGGTTTCTATCCCAATATTCAGCTTTCGGGTGGAACGGAGTCCTCGGACAACACAGGGCCGATCATTTCATTCGAAACAGAGAACCGGCGTGTGCTTCGGTCGGGCGATCATCTATATAAGGAGGATGGACTTTTTGTCAGGATTTCCGATCCGCTTGGCGTAAATCTTACAAGCGAAGTGGGACATGAAATTATGATGACGGACCTTACGAGCGAAACAACCAAAGATTTGACGTCCGGATTTGTGTATGATTTGGACCAGATTAAAACAGGCACAGCATTAATTAACTTATCCGATTTTTCCGACGGGCTATCCATCAGAATGAAGGCGTGGGATAATGCCAACAATCCGAGCGAAACTGAATTATCCCTGGCTCTTTCCGACACGGATCAATTGAATCTTTTTCATGTGCTGAATTTCCCGAATCCTTTTTCCATGAGCACACAATTTACGTTCGAGATTACGGCAGCCGCCGATGTTACCATTACTATTTATACGCTCGCCGGACGAAAAATAAAATCCATGGAAAATTACTTCAGTTCAGGATATCACTCTGTTGATTGGGATGGCCGGGACACATACGGACATCGTTTGGCCAACGGTTCCTATATATATGAGGTTTCGGCAGTCAATGGCGATCGTAAAGTTTCGGAAATAAAAACAGCCGCAAAATTTCAATGACCGATATTCCCATTATATTAGCCTCTAAATCCCCAAGGCGAAAACTACTGCTGGACCAGATTGACCTTGGGTGTACTGTCATTCCTTCCGGCATTCAAGAGGACAAACATACTGGACAGCCTCCGGAAGAATATGCAATTGACCTCGCTACCGCCAAAGCAGCGGCTATATCAGAAAAATATCCGGATGCGCTTGTCATCGGCGCAGATACTATTGTCGTGCTGGAAAAAGAAATATTGGGGAAACCTACAGACAGGGATGATGCTTTTCTGATACTTTCGAAATTGTCCGGAAAAACACATACTGTCATTACAGGCATGTCTATTCTATCAAAAAAATTCAGTGTTTCAGATAATTTTTTTGAAAAAACAATGGTTTCATTTAAACAAATAAATGATTCTGATATCTATAGATATATTGATACTTACAAGCCATTTGATAAAGCAGGAAGTTATGGAATTCAGGATCAGTTCTCGGTTTGGATACAAAAGATTGAAGGGTGCTTTTTCAATGTGATGGGATTCCCATTATCTGCCTTTTTTGAGCGGTATCGTTCCATTATGAAACGTATTGAAAATAATAATCGGAATCCTGTTGGCGGCATGGAGTAAACCCGTTAATTTTACCCAACGTTATGGCTGAATTTTTCAAAGAACTCAAAGCCCTCCGGGAAAGCAAACAAATCCATCTTGAGGAAATCCACAAGAAGACAAAGATTAATCTGGATTATCTCAAGGCGATTGAAGATGGTCAGTTCGACATACTTCCCAAACCTTACATTCGTCTGTTCCTGAAAGCTTATACGGTTGAAATCGGCGGCGAACCGGAAAAATCCCTCAATCAGCTCGAACAGATGTTGGCAGCTCAGGAAAATAGGCCCGTCTCAAAACCGGCCGCACAGACGGTAATTACAGATTTAGAACCCGAGGAATCCGTTCAGTCTGATTCTCGATCGCCAAAGAAAGTTCGGTCCGATATAACCAAAGGCATCTCACTTTTGGTGGTATTCTTATTTGCCATTTTTATCATTCGGAAGATCAATACCGAAAAAACAATTCTTACCCTCGATGAAACCGGCCCTTCGGAATTCGTCCAGGAGGCGCACATTACCCCAGGCGATTTGATGCATCTCTATCAAAAGGATTGGGGCCAGGAAGGGCCTATTGATGCAGAACCTCCTTTTGAGGTTAATATAAGTGCAATTGACCGGCTTTTATATTCCGTTAAAACCGATCAGGAAAAAATCGATTATAAATCTATGTCAGCCGGCGATCATCATATCCATTCTTTTAAGAATGAAATGACAATTATGATAAAAAATTCCCAAGGCGTTAACATCCATGTCAATGGGAAATCTCAGCCCAATCTCGAAGATCATTCGAATCCTGTCCGCATCCATTTTTCAGCGGATTCGTCCTCACGTACTGTGAAGACAGACTACTTCATTCCGAAGTAAATCACTTAACCCTTTCCTTTAGCTCAACAGCCTCATTTCATCCCTTTGTGGTGTGATTACCCAAAATAATTAAAGTTATTTGATAAATAAGTATTGACATGTGTGGGGAATAGTAAATAGATTGTGGGTAGTTGTGGGGAATTATCCCTAGAAATATTTGAGGTAATGACACTTACAGACAATACATTTTCAGGCGAATACTCTTATTCGATTGACACTAAAGGACGGGTTAACATTCCGGCAAAATTCAGGCAGGCCCTCACTGCAGAGAATGATAATACATTCGTGATCACGCGCGGAATGGATCGATGTGTTTGGGTATATCCGCTTACGGAATGGAAATTTATCGAGTCGGAATTACGAGAGCTTTCATCTCTCGCCTCTATCCACAGAACCTTTATCAGAAATACAACCCGTTACGCCACGCCAGTCACATACGACAAACAGGGGCGGATTCAAATCACTCCGTCCCTGGTAGAATTTGCAGGATTAAAAAAATCAACTCTCATTATTGGGATGGTGAATAAAATCGAAATATGGAATCCCGATACCCTAAAGAAAACTGAAAAGAAGAATCTTGAAATTGATTCATCAGATTATGACACTCTCGCAGAAAAAATTATTCTCTAATGTCCGGTCAACCTTTACAGGAAGTCGGGCAATCCCATATTCCTGTAATGGTATCGGAAGTATTAGAATTCCTGGACGTTCGGCCGGGACGAATTTATCTGGACGGAACAGTAGGTGCGGGAGGACACACCTCTCACATTCTTGCGGCGCTCGAAACCAGCGGAAAGCTGATAGGGATTGACCGCGATGAAGAGGCTTTGGACATCTGCCGTAACCGGTTTTCAGACGCCTCTTCGCCCTTATCTCTGCACCACAGCTCATACCACACCTTTAAACCTATCCTCGATAATCTGGGGGTGGATCAATTGAACGGCTTATTTCTGGATCTTGGCCTTTCCTCCCTACAACTTGATTCACCCCATCGAGGGTTTTCATTTCGTCACTCATCCGCATTGGACCTCCGATTTGACCCATCTCAAGGTCAAACAGCAACCGAACTCATTGAAGAATCATCCGAAAAAGAGCTCACGAAAATTTTTCGGGATTTCGGCGAAGAGCGCAGATCCGGCAAGATTGCCTATATGATCAAGAAGATGGGATCCATCGCAACCACCGATGATTTGCAGGAAGCTATTCGGCGCAGTACACCGCCCGCAAACAGAAATCGCACTTTGGCACGAATTTTCCAAGCATTAAGAATTGCGGTAAATGGGGAGCTGGAAAAACTTTCTATCTTTCTAGAATGTTTTTTGGATTCACTTGCAATCGGAGGAAGGGTTGTGATTTTAAGTTACCATTCCCTCGAAGACAGGATGGTGAAACATGCCTTTAAATCTCTAAAACAGCAGGATAAACTGATGATTCTTACGAAAAAGCCCATGATTGCATCTGAAGATGAGCAGAGCCAAAACAGCAGATCGAGGAGTGCAAAACTTCGCGCGGCAGAGCGGATCGCCTGATGCGTATGTCCAAATCCAATCGCCAAAAGCTGAAGCGCCAAAAAGAATTTCTGCATACCCTGTTATTCTTTGGAATTACGACGGTATCAATAGCGGGACTGCTCGTCTATCTTTGGATCTACACAGAAATCGATGAAGCGCTTATCGGCATCGAAGTGCAAAACGGGACTGTTACAGAACTCAATAATTCTATTGAAGAATTAAACGGTGAAATCGCCGGCCTTGCCAGGGTGGACCGTATCACATCCATCGCACGTGAGAAATTGAACATGGTGGTGGCGCATCCGGAAACGGTAGTCGTTTACGTCAATGCATCCGAAATGCTGGACGCCGATGACTAAAACATTTATGAAATACCGCTCGCGGGTTACCGTTGTATCTGGTTTTGTGATTATTACCTGGGTTACACTTTCTATGCGGTTATTTCAAATTATGGTTTTGGATGGTGACGGATACCGAGAAAAAGGTATGGCACAGGCCAGAAAAACAGAACCAATTCCATTTGTCCGTGGAAACATCTACGATAGAAAAAACCGGTCACTCACCAAAAATATTATTCAATTTTCTTTTGCCTATGTCCCTGATTCGAAAGCAAATCCAATCGAGCTCGCTAAAGCATTAAGCGGTCTTTCCAGAAATTCAGAAGAGTACTATGAGAAAAAAATTCGAGGCGCCAGCAGATTCACTTATCTTGAGCGGAATGTAAAAAGGCAGATTTGTGAAGCATTAATTAACAAACCGCCAGAAGGTTTAATTGTCTTAAGAAATCCCCGTCGGTATTATCCACATTTAAATATTGCATCCCAAATCCTCGGACTAACCAATGTGGACGATAAAGGAATTGCGGGCATTGAAATGCAGTTTGAGTCCTATCTCAACGGTGAAAACGGGTGGATCGTAAAACAACAAATAAATAAGGGTCCCTTGAATCCGAAAAACGGATTTCCGAGAAAAAATCCAATTGATGGGAAAAATATACAGTTGACCATTGATTTGGATTATCAGGCAATCCTTCAGGAAGAATTGCTGTCTCAAATGACTCGAGCGAAAGCTATCGGCGCGACTGGTGTTATATTAAATCCGCAAACGGGGAACATTCTTGCAATGGCATCTCTCCCAGATTTTGATCCCAACCGTCCCGGTTCGGCGCCTATCGAAAACCAAAAAAATAAATCCATTACAGATCAATACGAGCCGGGTTCAACATTCAAAATTGTGACTGCTTCTGCTGCGCTTGATCAAAATGCAGTAGGATTACTAGAAGAATTCAATTGTGAGAACGGCACTTTTGTGTACGCAGGACAAATTATCAAAGATTGGGAAGATTTTGGTTTGCTGACTTTTTCGCAGATTCTTGCACAATCCAGCAATGTAGGAGTGATCAAAGTTGCTGATCGACTTGGCCCAAATATCCTCCACCGCTATGCAAGAGATTTTGGTTTTGGGATGTCTACAACCATTTCTCTTCCCGGCGAGTCATCGGGTACACTTCATGCGCCAAAAGAGTGGTCTGCAATTACACTGGCTGTATTATCTCTCGGTCACGAAGTCGGCGTAACAGCGCTTCAATTGGGATTGGCGTATGCTGCCATTGCGAATGGCGGATTTTTAATGAAGCCGAGGATTGTGAACCAAATCATGACACCCCATTCAAATGGAAAAGGATCGATTGTATACGCCGAACGACCTGAAGTCATCCGAAAAATAATGCCGGAATCCGTTTCGCAAACCATGCGAAGAATTTTGGTAAAAGCGGTGGACCAAGGAACGGGGACAAATGCGGCTATTCCCGGCTGGTCTATTGCAGGGAAAACAGGCACAGCTCAAAAATTTATAGACGGCAAATATTCAGATACAAAATTCATTTCAAATTTTGTCGGCTTCTTTCCTGCTGAAGATCCGCAAATCCTCGCGGTAATTATTTTAGATGAACCTGCTCATGGATTTCATTGGGGAGGTCAAGGCGCTGCGCCTGTCTTCCGAAAGGTAATGCAGCGTATCATTAATATGGATGATTCCTTCAAGCCCATTCCCCGGGAAAAGAAATTTCAGACGGATCCGGTCCTTGCTCAGAAAAATCCCTTGATTCCGCCGGCGCAAAATTCTTCCGTTCCCGTCATCCTCACCACGCAATCTTTGGAAAATTTTCGAACCGTTGATCATCGGACCTTCGTGCCCAATGTTCGCGGAATGAGTCTTAAAAAAGCAAAGCGAATCCTAAAAAATAAAGGATTCAAAGTCATGGCCGAAGGCTCCGGGCAGGTCAATTGGCAATATCCCGAACCGGGAACAAACCTTGCGCACGGTGCTATATGCAAGATAGGATTAAGATGACTTTTCCCCTCAATAAACTTGTGACAGGACTTGTATACCAAAACGGAGACGTGCCTCCCACGCCCATAAACGGAATTGTTACTCATGCCGATCGGGTAAAATCCGGCAACCTCTATATTGCGATCCACGGAACCCAAGCCGATGGACATGATTTTGTGCCACAAGCTCTGGATAATGGCGCAGCGGCTGTCATCAGCAACGGCCGTGATTTGGGCGACCTCCCTGTCCCGCAAATAAAAGTTGGAAATCCGCGTAAGGCCGCTTCTATAGTTTCTGCAGAATTTTTTGGACATCCATCTAAATCGCTTCACGTTACCGGCATTACGGGAACAAATGGGAAAACCACGGTCGCCACACTTTTAAATTCCATTCTTACTCATGCAAATTATAAAACTGCTCAACTCGGAACTTTGGGTGTTTTAGCCGAAGGATTTGCACGGGATAAAACATTAACAACGCCCGATCCAATTTCCCTACACAGATTGCTGGCCGACCTAAAAGCCAATGGTTTTACCCACATTGTTATGGAGGTATCATCTCACGCGCTGGATCAGCACCGTGTTTCCGATGTCAAATTCAATACGGCAGTCCACACCAATCTGACGCCGGAACATTTGGACTATCATGAAACTATGGAAGATTATTTCCACGCCAAGGCGAGGCTTTTCAAATCGCTGCCGATTACCGGAACGTCTATCATAAATATGGATGATGAGTCCGGCGGCCGATTCCAAAAGGAAAGCACAGCACCGGTCATTACAACGGCGCTTCAAAATGGAACCGATGTGTCGTTCAAAGAAATTGAAAACGATTTGGATGGAATTCGCGGAATCGTCAAAGCAGGCGATCTCAGAGTTCCGATTGCGTCATCTTTGATCGGTACCTTCAATGCCGAAAATATTTTATCCGCCATCGCAGCTGCTATAACGATGGGGATCCCTGAAGAATCCATTAGCAACGGAATCAATTCCTGCACTGCAATTGAGGGACGGATGGAACGATTTACGCTAACTTCAGGCGGTACGGTCATAATGGATTATGCGCACACGCCGGATGCATATGAGAAAGTATTGGCAACCATTAAATCTTCCGCAAAAGACGGCGATAGGCTGACGCTCATTTTTGGATGCGGCGGCGACAGAGATCAGCAAAAACGCCCGCTGATGGCGGCGGCGGCCGAAACCTACGCTGACCGGTGTTTTGTGACTCCGGACAACCCGCGCAATGAGAATCTTGGAAGTATAAATGCGGACATCCTTAAAGGATTTTCATTCAATTGCTATACCGTTTTTGATGATCGAGAAACCGCGCTTCGCACTGCCCTTTCGGAAGCTTCTGAAAGTGATGTTGTTATCGTACTTGGAAAAGGACGAGAAAATTATCAGGAAATTGAAAATGAAAAAATCCCTTATTCTGATTTCGAAATAATTCAGGAATTTTCCCATGCGGATTGAACTTCCAAATCCAGCGGAATTTGCTACAATGAGCGGATTCACTCCATCCGAAACAATAAAAGGTATTACCAACGATTCCAGGGAATGCCAAGAAGGTGATCTTTATATTGCTCTCAAAGGCGAACAAATGGATGGACATGATTTTATTACGAATGCAATGGAACAGGGCGCTTCCGCCGCGCTGGTATCCAAAGATTATTTGTCTGAATCTTCGAACATGATTGCAGTAGAAAACCCGTTGGAAGCATTAGGCGATTTAGCACTTAAGTGGCGGAACCAATTTGACATTCCCATAGTCGGCATTACGGGATCCAATGGAAAAACAACTACCAAAGACTTGGTCTATCATGTATTGTCAGGATTCCACGCTGTCCACGCAACTAAGGGGAATTTCAATACGTCCATCGGACTGCCGCTCACACTTCTTTCTATGCCGAAAGAAACGACCATCGCCATTTTGGAAATGGGCGCAAATCAGCCCGGAGATATTCAAACTCTCTGCGATATTGCGCAGCCAAGCCACGGCATGATTACCAACATTGCTCCGGCTCATCTCGAAGGATTTGGCACGATTGAATCCGTTGCCAACACCAAGGCAGCTCTATTTAATGTATTAAAAGATGGCATCGCTTTTGTGAATGCAGCAGATTCGCGCATTCTTGCACTATCCGTCCCGAATGAAAAAGTGACGTTTGGCATTTCGCCGGATTGTGACTTCCCTGCCGATATTCATCATGAGGCTGACGGAACCATAACTCTGACGGTGGATTCTGAGGAAATTCCAACAGGGTCTCAAAATTTGACCTTTGCGAAAAATGTGATTGCATCTGCAGCGCTTACCGTAACGCTTGGATTGGATTGGAATCAATTCCGGGAAGCAATCCTGACTTTTCAGCCTCCCAAAGGACGCTGCCAAGTCAAGCTGTTTAACGAAATTACCATCATTGATGATACCTACAATGCAAATCTGGAATCCACAAAGGCAGCGATTGATTATCTTTCGGCATTCAGCGGAGGCGGCAGGCGGATGCTCGTATTTGGCGATATGTTTGAGCTGGGTTCAAGTTCAGAAGAACAGCATCGAAAAGTCGGCGAAAAATGTATCGACGCAAATTTGGATGCACTTTTTACCGTAGGGCCAGAATCCGAACAAACAGATTCTGCTGCCTCTGTGCTTCCCATTCATCATCATTTCGATTCAAAGGATGAACTGGTGCAGGAATTAAAAGACACGCTTATGTCCGGAGATCATTTGTTGGTCAAGGGTTCGCGCGGGATGGCAATGGAAACTGTGATTGATGATTTGGTGGCTGCCTGATGCTTTACGAACTTCTCTTCCCGCTACGCGATCAGTTTTCACCTTTCAACCTATTTCAATATATAACTTTTCGAGCGGCTTCAGCAGCGATGCTTGCGCTGATTATTTGTTTTTTCCTCGGACCTAAAATTATCCAAATGCTGCATAATCGGCAGATTGGAGAGGAAATTCGTGAACAAGGCCCTGAGTCTCATCACGCAAAAAAAGGGACGCCAACCATGGGCGGGCTTATTATCCTGTTTGCCGTTATTCTGCCAACCTTTCTCTTTGCCAACCTGCAAAACCCATTCGTTCAAATTATTATGGTTACTGTGATTTGGATGGGGATAATCGGCTTTTTGGATGATTATCTGAAAGTGGTAAAGAAGATGAAAAAAGGTCTCATCGCCCGATACAAAATGATTGGTCAAATTCTGTTGGGGCTTTTGGTGGCTATATGGATTCAATACACACCTGAATTCAAGGATGTTTGGAGTGTTACATCTGTTCCATTTTTGAAAAATGTAGAAATCAATTTCGGTTTACTTTATCCGCTTTTTGTCATAATAGTAATAACCGGAACATCCAATGCTGTCAATCTAACCGATGGGTTGGATGGACTCGCGGCAGGTTTGCTTGCTATCGCCTTTGGTGTGTTTGGCGCAATCGCCTATATTACCGGCCGCGTTGATTTTTCAGATTACCTCAATATTCTTTATCTGCCCGGCGCAGGCGAATTAGCTGTTTTTGCATCCGCCATTGCTGGCGCGTGCCTTGGTTACTTATGGTTTAATGCCGCTCCGGCGGAAGTGTTCATGGGAGATATTGGTTCCCTCTCTACCGGCGCCGCATTGGGGACGATGGCGATTTTATTAAAAAAAGAATTCTTACTGTTAATTATTGGCGGTGTATTCGTTTGGGAAGCAATATCTGTAATCCTACAAGTGGGATATTTCCGATGGACAAAAAAAGCAACCGGAGTAGGAAAGAGACTTTTTCTGATGGCGCCGATCCATCATCATTTTGAGCTGAAAGGCTGGCCGGAGTCCAGAGTTGTAATTCGATTTTGGATTATCGGAATCTTGCTTGCACTTTTCTCACTTACCACATTCAAAATCCGCTGATGGATATTTCAAACAGATCCGACATCAATTTAATGGGGAAAACCGTAGCGATTCTCGGTATTGGAAAAAGTGGAATCGCGGCGGCAAAGCTCGGGAAAGAAATGGGCGCCGATATTTTCATCAGTGACTTAAATGAATCCAGCGAAATCAACGCATCCTTAAATGCGCTTGCCGAACTCGGAATTGCAGGCGAAACAGGCATTCATTCAGACCGTATTCAGAAATCGGATCTTGTTGTAGTGTCGCCCGGAATCCCAAAGCATGCAGAGGTACTTACCAAAGCTAAATCAAACGGAATCCCCATTTCCGGTGAAATTGAATTCGCCAGCTGGTTCACGAATGCACCTATTGCAGCGGTAACCGGCTCCAACGGAAAAACAACAACTGTGCATCTGCTCAATGAAATGTGCAGCACCGATACATTCAACAGCCATTTGGCGGGAAATATCGGATTTCCATTTTCCGAAGCAGTATTGCAGGATATAAAAAAACCGGATGGAAATCGAATTTACATATTGGAAATATCCAGCTTCCAAATGGAATTCACTCATCATTTTTGCCCACACATTTCCGTTTTTCTGAATATATCGCCAGACCATTTAGACCGGCATGCGGATATGGATGAATATGTGAGCGAAAAATTGAAATTGGCAGAACGGCAAACCGAGAAGGATTTTATCGTGTACAATTTGGACGATGCTATTTTGTCTTCCGCATTTAATGGATCTACCGCAACTGCATGTCCGTTCAGCCTCGGCCCGGATGGAAAAATATTTGGATTGAATGAATCAAAGATTTTCGATGAAGAGCACGCCACCCTCATCGATCTGGATCGAATCGCCCTGCCCGGCAGGCACAACCTCGCCAACCAGCTAGCTGCCGCTTCGGCGGCCCATCTCCTGGGTGTGGATCACAGCCACATTTCCCGGGTGATGGAATCGTTTGCTGGTGTGGAACACCGTCTCGAAGCAGTGATGGACATCCAAGGTGTAACATACATAAATGACTCAAAAGCCACCAACGTGGATGCGGTCAATGTTGCACTTGAGAGTCTCAGCACGCCAACCATCCTAATCCTCGGAGGCATCGATAAAGGCGGTGATTTCACATTACTCCTTCCACATACCCACAACCACCTAAAAGAGGTTATAGCCTACGGGCAGGCGCGAAACCAGATACAAACAGCCATCGGGGATGCGGTTAGATTCACATCCGTTGAGAATCTAATGGATGCTGTTACGGTGAGCCATGCGCATGCTGAAAACGGATATTCGGTACTTTTATCGCCGGGATGTTCGAGTTTTGACCAATTTCAAAACTTCGAAGAACGCGGCAGCGTATTCAAACAAGCGGTAGCACAACTGGCAAAGTCTGCATGACACAGCTAAACATCATCATTAAAAAGTACGACAGACCGCTGCTGATCGGCATATTCGCGCTGTGCGTTATCGGGACCGTGATGCTCTACAGCGCCAGTACAACCCGTTCCCTAAATTTTACCGATGGGTTTACCAACACGATGTATCTGCAACTTCATCTAAAAAGGTTGCTAGTCGGATTCATTGCAATGTTCTTTTTCATTATGGTTGATTACCGCCTCTTGAAAAAAATAGCTCCTATCGCAATCGTCGTTTCCATTATACTTCTGATTCTTACAAAAATTATCTATCTTGTTCAGGGAAACACATTTCCCGCGCGGTGGCTTGATCTTGGATTTATGACGGTTCAAACCTCTGACCTCGCACGATTTTCGCTCATTCTTTTTCTCGCTTCCTATATTGACCGAAAGCGTGACAGCTTGAAGGATTATTACAATGGGTTTGCGCCGCCTCTCATTGTAATGGCGGTTATTTCTGCGCTGGTCATTATTCAGCCGGACTTCAGTACAGCAGTCTTGATTTCCGTCATTGGAATGGCTATGCTTTTTTTCGGCGGAGCTCGATTCTCTCATATTTTGGCAACGACTACCGGCGCTGTTGCAGTACTCATTCCAGCAGGGTTAGCTCGAGGATACAGAGTGTCCAGATGGGAAACATGGTGGAACCCCGAAGCCGCAACATCTGATGCAATTCTCCAGATTAATCAATCTTTAATTTCTCTTGGGAATGGCGGGTTGTTTGGGATGGGCCTTGGCAACAGCACCGAAAAAAACATGTTTCTGCCCACTCCACATACTGACTTTATTTTTGCAATCATTGGAGAAGAAATTGGGTTTTTAGGAACCGTAGTGGTTCTGACCCTTTTCCTTTTCCTTTTTCAGCGCGGCATAAAAATCGCTAAGGAAACCACCGACCCATTTGGTGTTATGGTTGCACTTGGAATTTCTTTCAGTTTTATTTTGTATGCATTCACCAACGTTGCAGTTGTAACGAATCTTGTACCCACAACCGGCCTTGCAATGCCTCTCGTGAGTTACGGCGGTTCCGGTTTGGTTGTCAATATGGCAAGCCTCGGGATTTTGCTCAACATCAGTCAGGGAAAGCGTTCTGTCAGCCACAACAAAGGATGGAGTCCACGGCTTTATGATTGACGGCGCCCGCATTTTAATAGCCGGTGGTGGCACCGGTGGCCACCTCTTCCCCGCACTTGCGCTTGGTGAACAAATTTTGGCGGACAGCCCAAATTCAAAAGTGTATTACATGGGATCATCCTTTGGTATTGAAGCACAAGTTCTGCCGTTGAAAAATCTGGATTATACCCTAATACCGATCCGTGGACTGCAGCGAAGTCTGAATCCGCAAAGCATCGGAAAAAATTTGCTATTGCCGATTAGAATTTTGAACTCAATCAAAAAGACTCGATCCGTGTTTAACAGATTTAATCCCGATGTGGTTGTCGGTACCGGCGGATATGCGGCTGCCCTTCCCTTGCGTGAGGCGGTTAACCGGAAAATTCCAACTCTGATTCAGGAACAAAATTCCTTTCCTGGAATCACCACAAGATGGTTCGCGGATAAAGCGGACAAAGTCTGTATCGCGTTTGAAGAAGCAAAAAATCATCTCAAAAAAAAACTCTATTTGTCACGGGAAACCCGGTTCGTGCCGGGATTCATACAGGCGATAAAATGACTGCAGCACGGAAATTCAATCTTGATCCTGAGAAAAAAACACTGCTTATGTTTGGAGGCAGTCAAGGTTCTGTCCCCCTAAATAATATTGTACGGCAGGGCATCAAAGATATAGAGAAATATGGTATTCAAGTTTTGTGGCAGACCGGAACGAACCAATTTAAAGAACTCAAAATTTTCGAGTCAGATTCCACCCATGTTTTGCCTTTTATTGACGATATGGGAAACGCCTACGCTTTGGCAGATTTAGCCCTTTGTCGCGCCGGCGCTCTCACCATTTCTGAATTGACATTGTGCGGACTTCCCGCACTTTTTGTTCCTCTTGCGTCTGCTGCCGGAGACCATCAGGAAAAAAATGCATCCGTCATGGGCAATGCAGGTGCCGCGATTGTTTGCAAAGAAAATGAATTCACAGCGGATACATTTGTAAACCGCGTGAGCGCACTCATGAAAGATGAAGATCGCTTATCAAAAATGAGTAAACAGTCCGGCAAGCTCGCGAAGCCAGAAGCCGTCAGAGAAATCACCAACCATATCCTGGAATTGGTGGCCTAATGTTTAGAAAAGTAAAAAAACTTCATTTTGTAGGGATTGGCGGCATCGGAATGAGTGGTATTGCGGAGTTACTGATCAACCTTGATTTTGAAGTGAGCGGATCCGATATCGCTGAATCTGCCATCGTTCAAAATTTGAAAGAAAAAGGGGCAATAATTTTTATTGGACACGATGGGAAAAACTTGGGGGATGCGGAAGTCCTGATTTACTCCAGTGCCGTAAAAGAAGATAACCCTGAAATTGAAACTGCAAGACTAAACAATATTCCTATCATCCGCAGGGCTGAAATGCTGGGAGAACTTATTGATGTCAAAGAAACTTCTGTGGCAATCGGCGGGACTCACGGAAAAACATCTACGTCATCTATGGTTGGGGCTGTCCTTGCGGATGCCGGAATGGATCCAACGCTTGTAGTTGGAGGACTCGTGCAAAGTATCGGAACCAATTCTATACTGGGATCCGGAGATATAATCGTGGTTGAAGCCGATGAATATGACCGAAGTTTTCTGGCCTTAAATCCGACACTCGCGCTTGTAACAAATATTGAACTAGAGCACATGGACATTTATGCTGATTTGGATGATATGAAAAAGGCATTTATTCAATTTTGTAATTCTGTTCCCTTTTATGGAGCAGTTGCTGTGTGTGCGGATTCGCAACATGTGCGGCATATCTTACCCGAAATTCGCCGACCTGTGCTAACGTACGGCCTTGATCCAACTGCGCACGTACGAGCGGATAATATCCGGTATGAAGCAAATGGTGCGAACTATACTCTCCTTCACAATAACGCAGAATTGGGAACGGTACAATTGCATGTTCCCGGTGAACATAATATCGTGAATTCGCTTGGCGCTGCCTGCCTCGGTATTGAGCTTGGTTTGAATTCTCAAGATATCATAAAAGGACTCGATGCATACAAAGGCGTCCGACGAAGATTTGAAATAAAGGGAACGGTAAATGACATTATGATAGTGGATGATTATGCCCACCATCCCACCGAAGTGAAAGCAACACTGCAAGCTGCCAAAAGCGGATGGGACAAAAGGATCGTGTCCGTTTTCCAACCGCATTTGTTTACCCGCACCCGCGACTTTTTCATGGAGTTTGCGCATGCATTCCTCGCGAGTGATGTATTGATTGTGACTGAAATTTATCCGGCTCGGGAAGAACCGATTGAAGGCATCACCGGCGCATTGGTTGCTGAAGCGGCAGAAAAATCCGGGCACACAGACGTTACCTTTCTTCCAGATTTGGATAATCTTAACGAAACGCTGGACGCTGTTGCGCAGCCGGGAGACATGATTTTGACCATGGGCGCAGGAACCATCTGGCGATACAGCGACATGTATTTTTCCCATTTGAAAAAGCTGGAGGCCGCAGCCTGAAGTGGATCCAATGACGCAGTTAAAAAATATGATACAGGGAACATTTCTTGAAAATGAACCCATGGCGAAACACACGTCATACGGCATTGGCGGTCCCGCAACAGCATATATTACTCCCGCGAATAAGGACGATCTATCTTCGGCGCTTCAGTGTGCGCATCAACATCGGATTCCTGTTCATTTTGTCGGCTCGGGGTCCAATTTACTTGTCAGTGACGAGGGAATTGACGGCCTTGTTTTTACTCTCGGAAAATCATTTGTCCATCTTGAATTCGACGATTATCGTGTGACAGCCGAATCCGGTGTAATGCTCGGCAAAATGGTAAAAGAAGCTACCAAAAGGAATTTGACCGGGCTCGAAAGCCTTGTTGGCGTTCCCGGTACACTAGGCGGCGCGCTCGTTATGAATGCCGGGGCGTTTGGCGGGGAAATTTCAAATTACCTTAATGCTGTTGCAGTGATGACTATGGAAGGACAATTAAAAAATTATTCTGCGAAAGACATTGCATTCAGCTACCGGCATTCCACTTTCAAAGATAATGAAATAATCTTAAGCGCAGAATTTGAATTGCTTGAAGCAGATCCGGAAACGATTCAAATCGAAAAAGCCAAGGCAAGTCAAGGTCGAAAAAAGACTCAGCCTTTGCGGTTTCGTTCAGCCGGAAGCGTGTTTAAAAATCCTGAAGGAGACAAAGCGGCGGGATATTTGATTGATAAGGCGGGACTTAAAGGTACGCGCATGGGTGACGCCGAAATATCCGAACATCACGCTAATTTTTTCATCAACCACGGGAAAGCCAAATCGGATGATATCGCAGGTTTGATTCGGCTTGCGCGAAAAGAAGTCAAAGAAAAATTTGGAATCATGCTCGATCTTGAAATAAAAACATTGGGATTTGAGCCCGGGACATTTATACCATGAAAAAGATAAACCGTATAATAGCTAAACTAGCAATCGCCGCCGGATTCATTGGATTTGCCGGCTTAACGTGGGCATCCATTTCCTGGTCAAACCATTCGGGACTTTTCAGGATTGAGCAAATCCAAATCAATGGTAAAACAGTCATTGATAAAGAAGATTATATTCAAGTTCTCGGGGATTGGGAAGGGTTGACGACGCGGGAAGTACGTCCATCTGATATTCGGCTCGCTTTTGAATCTCATCCTTTTGTGGAAGCAGTCCGGGTAAGCAAACAATATCCCGGAACCATTCGCATTGATCTTGTTGAAAGGAATCCGATTGCGTTTATTAATATGAAGCCGCTGCTGCTGGTGGACAGATTTGGCATCATCCTTCCTGCCAAAGGTATTGCCGATCAATATGATATTCCTTATTTCTCAAAGTTTAATCCGGATAAAGAATTGTATCCATCCGGCAGGGAAACACGCTCGCAAAAAGTACGGGAAGCCGTGGGTATCATTTCAAAGATCAGGCAGGAATATGCTTCTCTTTATGACAATATTTCAGAAGTAACTCTCAGCGGAAATGATGAATACATTTTCATTTTATCTGAGCGCCCAACGCGCATCATCCTCGGTAAAAATGATCCTTGGAAAAAGCTGCAGATCCTCCAGGAATTTGAGGCTGCGCTGGATCAGCCTCAGGGGATAAACCTATTTAAACAAATTGATCTCAGACATCAAAAACAAATCGTTACGAGAGCATGGTCATGAAAAATTTTACGATTCCTAAAGAAAAAAATATCTATGTAGGAATAGATATCGGCTCATCCAAAATCTGTTGTTCCATTTCCACCATAGATCCCATTAATGGAACATTGCAGCTTTTGGGAATCGGAACGAGCCCATCTACCGGCATTAAAATTGGATCCATTACCCACCGGGAAAATCTCATTTCAGAAATGGAAACTGCCATGAGGGAAGCAGAAACGATGGCGGATGCCAAAGTATCCTCAGCAATTTTAAGTATTTCATCAGAACAGATTCGAGGCATCAATACTCAAGGCGCAATTGCGGTCCAGAAAAATCAGATGAACAATGTCCCGATTCAGCATGAAATCACCCAATCTGATGTGCAAAGGGTAGTGGATCTTGCTAAAGGAATTTCGCTTCCCATTGACAGGGATATTCTGCACGTCCTTCCGCAGGAGTTCATGATTGATACCATGGATAAGATAAAAGATCCTGTGGGAATGTCCGGCCACCGGCTTGAAGGGCACGTCCACTTGATTACGTTAGGCACCACCGCCGCAACCAACATTGCCAATTGTGCGCAAGAGTTAGGCATCACTGTTGATGGTCTCGTGTTTCAAGGATTGGCGTCCGGCACGGCAGTGTTGGATCAGGATGAAAAAGACCATGGTGTTGCTTTGGTAGATTTTGGTGCAGGGACAACGGATTTAGCCATTTACCATGACGACGGAATCCGGCATGCATCCGTTTTGGGTATTGGGTCCGGCATGATCACAAATGATATTGGAGTCATGCTTCAGGTCGGAATGGAAGAAGCTGAAAAGATTAAGCAAACATACGGCTCGGCGAAAGCCTCTATGTCGTCACCGGAATTGGAATTTGACCTTCCTGTTAAAAATGGCGGAATCGCCCGCAGGATTTCGGAGCATGAATTATCCCGATATGTAGAGGCACGTACCGAAGAAATACTACGGCTTATCAAACGAGAAATTATCCGTTCAGGATTGAGGGATAATCTCACATACGGCGTCGTGCTGACTGGCGGAGGTGCAAACCTGAAAAATATTACGGGATTAGCTGAAGAAGTTATCGGGCTGCCGGTGAGAATCGGCAAACCCAAAGGCGTACAGGATTCAGTTGGCATTGCATCTAACCCTCAATATTCTGCGGCAGTCGGATTGGGAATCTGGCGATTCCGGCCGGAAGAATTACATATCGATTATGGAGTGGAATCGCCTGTACAGGAAACCATTAAAAAGGTATTTAAATGGTTCGGAGACTTTTTTTAATTAAACATACTACTACATACCAAACCAAAGGAGACCACAATGTTATTTGAATTCGACCCAAATGCCGATCAACAGGCAAAGTTAAGAGTCGTCGGAATAGGCGGCGCAGGAGGAAACGCAGTAAATCGGATGATACAATCCGGAATGCAGGGCGTTGATTTTATCGCTGTAAATACCGATGCACAGGATTTGGAAAGGAATGCAGCGGAGCAGAAAATCCAAATTGGAAAAAACCTCACCAAAGGCCTCGGTGCCGGCGCGAAAGCCGACATTGGGAAAGCCGCCATGGAATCTGATAAGGAGGCGATAACCGCGATGTTGGAAGGATCTGATATGGTGTTCATTACCGCCGGAATGGGCGGCGGCACCGGAACTGGGGCGGCGCCTGTGATTGGGCAAATTTCCAAAGAATTGGGAATTTTGACTGTTGGCATCATTACCCTTCCCTTCAATTTTGAAGGACCAAAACGCATGAACCGCGCCTTGAATGGAATTGAGGAACTCAGAAAAACCTGCGATACGGTGATTGGAATTCCAAACCAAAAGCTCATGTCCATTGTAGACAAAAACACCACGGTTGTGGAAGCATTTCAACTTGCTGATTCTATTCTAAATCAGGCGACGAAAGGCATCTCTGACCTTATCAATGTTCATGGCCTCATCAATCTCGATTTTGCTGATGTGGAAACCATCATGAAAAATATGGGTGACGCTATTATGGGAACCGGTCAGGCCAGTGGTGAAGAACGCGCGGTTCTTGCAGCACAGCAGGCAATATCCAGTCCTCTCTTAGATAATGCAACCATCGGCGGTGCTCAGGGTGTTTTGGTAAATATTACCGGAGGTCCCGATTTAACACTTATGGAAGTGGATGATGCATCCGGGATTATCTTTGAAGAAGCGGGTCAGGGTGTCAATTTGATTTTTGGCGCTGTGATCGATCCAAAACTAACGGACGAAATCCGGGTTACGGTCATTGCTACCGGTTTCAATCAGAGAAAATCTCTTGAAACAAGTCATGAACAGGTAATAGACGAAGATCCTCCGAGACGCAAAGAAACGCACATGCTTTCCGAACAGATGAATGTTCCTTTGCATAAAAAAGAAGACGATGGCGAAAAACCGCTTATTTCATTCACGCCACCTGCTGAGAAAAAGGAAGAAGTGGATGAATCGGTGATTTACGGAAGCGACTTGGATATTCCGGCATTTATCCGCCGGCAGCATGAATAAAATATAGCTACCGACCAGTGACGTATAAACAAAAAGCCCCTCGGAAAACCGGGGGGCTTTTTTATGGAGGGTATTTTATAGGTTAAACTTTTTGACCGCGGGCGCGCATTTCATTTACCACTTTACGAATGCCGCGCTTATCAATAATCCGAAGACCATGAGTGGACACATTTAGCGTTATATACCGCCGCTCGTCCGCCAACCAGAATTTTTTCTTTTGCAGGTTTATATTAAACCGCCTGCGGGATTTATTGTTCGCATGGCTCACATTATTCCCGAACATCGGTTTCTTACCTGTTACGTCACACATTCTACTCATAATTATTTTCTATCTTTATTGTTTAAAAAATGCGGGCGAATTTAATGGCTGTAATGTAATTCACAAAAGGAAAGCTTAAATTTTACCATGAATATTCGTAAACATAATATAAATGACCTCAGCACTCTCGTTTCCTTCAATTGTGCCATGGCTGAGGAATCTGAAGGGAAAAAACTTTTTCCGGAAACGATTCAATCAGGAGTACTTGCCTTGTTAGAGGATGAATCAAAAGGATTTTATCTTCTTGCCGAAATGGATGATCAGGTGGTGGGTCAACTCATGATTACTAAAGAATGGTCTGATTGGCGCAATGGACATTTCTGGTGGATTCAGTCTGTATATGTGCTGCCCGGCTATCGTAAAAAAGGTGTGTACCGATCTTTGCATGAAGCAATAATCAAAATGGGAAAAAGTGAAGATCACGTTTGCGGCATCCGGCTTTATGTTGACAAAGATAATACCATAGCTCAAGAAGTGTATAAAAAAATGGGAATGGAAGCATCGCATTACACCTTATTTGAAGAAGATTGGTCTTAACCTTTAAATGAGAATCGGAAATTTAAAAATTGACTTTCCAGTATTTTTGGCGCCAATGGCCGGAGTTACCGATCATTCCTTTCGCATTTTGTGCAAGGAAAAAGGCGCCGGATTGGTGTATTCCGAATTTGTTTCAGCACATGGGATAATCCGAGAAAACGAAAAAACACTGGATATGATTCGCTTTGTGGAAGCGGAACGGCCAATCGGCATTCAGATCTTCGGCGATTCTCCTGAAGTTATGGCAAAGGCGGCACGCATGGTCTACGACAAATTTAAACCAGACTTGATTGATATTAATTATGGATGTCCTGTTCCAAAAGTTACCAAAAAAGGCGCCGGTTCGGCTGCGCTTAAAGATCTTTGTCTCATGGATGATATCACATCCGCCGTGGTGGAGGCCGTACGTAAAATTCCCGTAACGGTAAAAATGCGCGCTGGCTGGGATAGCAACAATATCGTTTCCACAGAAGCAGGACCGCGACTTGAAAAGATCGGCGTTAAAGCCATAGCACTGCATCCGAGAACAACGAAACAAAGTTACAAAGGGAATGCTAATTGGGATTGGATAAGGGAATTAAAAGAAGCTGTTACAGTTCCGGTTATCGGAAACGGCGATATTAAGACACCCGGGGACATCCTCAGAATGGTGAAAGAAACGGGATGCGACGCAGTGATGGTTGCACGGGCTGCGTTGGGAAATCCCTGGTTTTTTGAACAGGCTAATAACATATTGAATGGAAATAAAATAATTCCAGGACCAACAACTAAAGATAAAATATTCACATGCAATCGGCATCTTGATTTACTGATCCAAACCAGAGGTGAGCGCACAGGCACGAATCTTATGCGGAAACATTTCGGATGGTACATTAAAGGATTCGCCGGTGCGTCTACCCTTCGCCAATCTCTAGTGACTGCAAAAGATTTTACCGAAATGACAGCATTTTTAGCTCGAGCAATGGATTCAATCCAAAAAAACAATACCGAACCTCTCTCCTATCCTTGATTCCCTGTCCGGTGGGAACCTAAATTCCCGGGCTTTTTCCAAACCTAACTTTAACAACAGAGGAATCCATGTCCATCCCGATACCTATAAATGAACCCATTTTAGAATTCGCAGCCGGTTCTCCCGAGAAACAATCTCTCAAAGCTAAATTGGCTGAATTGAGCGCAAAAGAAATTGAAATCCCTCTTATTATCGGAGGAAAGGAAGTAAAGACTGGAAATATGGGGACGTGTGTGATGCCCCATAATCACGGCCATATTCTGGCGAAGTTTCATCAGGCAGGCGAAGCAGAAGTTCAGCAGGCCATTGAATCCTCTCTTGAAGCATGGAAATCTTGGTCAAAAACCAGTTTACAGGCGCGCGCTGATATATTATTAAAAGCAGCTGATTTACTCGCCGGACCGTGGCGAGACACTTTGAATGCAGCTACCATGCTGAACATGAGCAAAAATGCGTTTCAGGCGGAAATTGACGCTGCCTGCGAATTAATTGATTTCTGGCGGTTCAACCCATATTACGCTCAGGAAATTCACAATCAGAATCCCATGTATTCACCGGATGGTGTGAAGAATTCATCCGAACATCGACCGCTGGAAGGATTCGTCTTTGCGGTAACACCCTTTAATTTTATCAGCATTGGGGGGAATCTTCCCACTGCTCCTGCCCTAATGGGAAATGTGGCGGTATGGAAACCAGCTTCGAGCGCTGTATATCCGGCATATTTTGTAATGGAAATCCTTAGGGAAGCCGGATTGCCGGACGGTGTTATCAATTTCATTCCCGGATCCGGATCACGCATTGGCCCGCTCGTCATCAACCATCCTGAATTTGCAGGCGTGCATTTTACAGGATCCACCACTGTCTTCAATGGCATGTGGAAAACGATTGGCGAAAACGTTGGAAAATATAAAAGCTATCCCCGAATTGTTGGCGAAACCGGTGGAAAGAATTCCGCAATTGTGCATGAATCTGCCGATCCGGATGCCGTTGTAGCTGCAATGGTGCGAGGCGCATTTGAATTTCAGGGACAAAAATGTTCCGCTCTTTCCCGCGCCTATGTTCCCGAATCACTCTGGAAAGAAATTCAGGATTCTTTCGTTGCAGAAGTGCAGTCCATTAAAATGGGTGATATTCAAAATTTTTCCAATTTCATGAATGCAGTGATAGACAAACCCGCCTTCGATACCATCATGGACTTTATTGATCATGCAAAGCACCACGAAAAAGCAGATATCCTCGCCGGCGGAAACGGAGATGATTCAAAAGGTTTTTTTATTGAGCCAACCGTTATTTTGACTACCGATCCCCATTTTAAAACAATGGAAGAGGAAATATTTGGACCGGTTTTGACCATTTACATTTATGAGCCGAATCAATGGTCTGAAACACTCGAAATGATAGATAGCACCTCTCCCTATGCCCTAACGGGCTGTGTCCTTGCTAAAGATGATAATGCGATTCAGGAAGCACGCGAAGCCTTAACCCATTCTGCAGGGAATTTCTATATCAATGACAAACCAACCGGCGCTGTCGTTGGACAGCAGCCATTTGGCGGCGGACGCGCATCCGGTACGAATGATAAAGCAGGTTCTATGCTAAACCTCCAGCGATGGGTGTCTCAAAGGACGATTAAAGAAAATCTCAATCCGCCAAAGGATTACCGCTATCCTTTTTTGGAAGAAGAATAAGCGCAATCCAATGTCTATCCGATCTGAGATAGGGAAACTTCAAAAAATTGTTGTCCACCGGCCTGGCGCGGAACACCACCATTTTACGCCCGAAAATATCCATGAATGGATTCCAGATGCGAATGGGCAAATGGTGCTCAATCCGGATTATCTTTTGTTCGATGATCTTGTTGATCCCAATATTATTGCTGATGAACACGGCACCCTTGCTGCAATTGTATCATCGGTAACCGATCCAGAAAACACTATCTTGTTTACGGATTTATTAACAGATATCTTACAGGATGATCTCATACGGTCTGACCTCATTGCGGAATGTTTTGAATCAGATAAAAAATCGTTCCCGGACCATTATCCAAATTGCTCCCCAAATATTCTTATGGATAGCAATCCTGAAACGGCAGCTGAAACGTTTCTTACCGGCAAACATCCCTCCGGCGCTGCTGTTTTTTCCTGGCCGCTTCCGAATATGATCTTCACGCGGGATATTGCAGCAATGGTTGGCGATACGCTTTTTTTAACTTGGGCAAAAAGAAATGTGCGAAAGCGGGAAATGATATTATCTAAAACAGTCTTCAGCAATCATCCACATTTCAAAAATACAAATATTGTTGATTTCCACAAGGATCATCCGGGATGCGCGCTCGAGGGCGGTGATATTATGATCTTCGATTCGAAAACACTTTTTGTCGGGCTTAGTGAACGTAATTCAAAAAAATCTATTGACGCTTTTATGCCGACGGCGTTTTCGGAAGGATTTGAAACTGTATTTGTCATTGATCTTCCAAAATCCCGTACCGTCATGCATTTGGATACCATATTTACCAGAATCAGTGAAACCGATGTACTGATTTATCCTCCTCTTTATTCCGGGACAGAGCTCAAAGGCCACCCCATTTCAGTTTACAGGATTGACACCGGACAATCTCTTGCGGATGTTAAGCCGTCAAGAACATCTCTCGAAACCGTATTCAGGGACAATGGATTTTCTATCAACGCCATCTTGTGCGGAGGAACAGATAGCGTCCACCAAGACAGAGAGCAATGGACGGATGGCGCCAATGCGTTTGCACTGGATTCGGGAAAAATCATAAGCTATTCCAGAAACATTAAAACGCTGGAAGAGTTGAGGAAAGTCGGATATTCCATATTGACCGAAAAAGATTATTTTTCCAATCCGGATTCATACAATCAATCGAATGAGAATTGGGTCATCAGTCTCGCAAGCCATGAACTTCCGCGAGGCCGCGGCGGTCCGCGATGTCTTACACTTCCGTTGGACCGGAAAAACTGATGTCGAGTTCAGCCATTATCGCACTCGGCGGAAATGCACTCTCGCCCAAAGGGGATGCAGGAACCGTAGATGATCAATTCATGCACACCCGAAATACCACCGGCGAAATTATGCATTTCGTTAATGCGGGATACAATATTTGCCTTACACATGGGAATGGTCCGCAAGTGGGAAATGCGTTATTACGAATGGATTTAACTCACGAACAAGTTCCGCCTCTTCCACTCGGATTGTGTGTGGCCGGAACGCAAGGAACCATCGGATATATGATTCAGCAGTCCATGCAAAATGCACTAAGAATTGGAAAAGTAGATCGGGAAGTCGTTACGTTGGTCACCCAAGTGATGGTCCTTGCGAATGATCCATCCATTCAAAATCCTTCAAAATATGTTGGCGAAAGATATTCGAAAGAAGAAGCAGAAAGACTGGCTGACCAGTTTGGATGGTCCATAAAAGAACAGGATCCCGGCGAATGGCGAAGGGTTGTCCCCAGTCCCGATCCCGATTTTGTTATGCACGGAATTAGTATCAGAACTTTAGTAGATCATGGAACGATCGTTCTTGCAGCCGGCGGCGGAGGTATTCCTGTTTTCAATTCGGAAGACGGCCAACTCGAAGGGTTAGATGCAGTCATCGATAAAGATTTAACCGCAGCAAAGTTGGGCCGCATAATCCGCGCAAAAGAATATTGGATCATTACCGATATTGATCAAGTCTACCTAAATTTCAACACCCTTGAACAGAAACCCATTGATAGAATGACAAATACTCAAGCGCAGCAATACATGAACGCCGGCCAATTTCAAAAAGGCAGCATGGGACCAAAAATTCGATCCGCCATTTATTTTTTAAAGCACCATGGAGAAAAAGTTGTTATTACTTCCATTAATAATATCAAGGAAGCAATCCAAGGAAATGGCGGCACTACAATTGTAAAATCTGAATAAAATGAAAATACACGAATATCAAGCTAAAGATCTGTTTAGGAAATATGACGTAGCTGTTCCCGATGGCATTGCCGTAAAATCGGTTGAATCTGCATTGAATGCTTATGAAAAACTCGGCGGAGGAACGGTTGTCGTTAAATCTCAAATCCATGCCGGCGGGCGCGGTAAAGGAACCATTCACTGCCCTAACTCCGGCGAAAAACTCATGGAAGGCGGCGTCCATCTCGCGCATTCAAAAGAAGAAGTCGAAAAATTCGCAAAAACTATGTTAAACCACATCCTTATTACCCATCAAACAGGACCCGAAGGAAAAGAAGTACAAAAACTTCTCATCGAGTCCGGTGTGGATATAAAACGTGAACTTTACGCAGGGATTGTTCTAGACCGTGTAGATAGAAAATTCGTTTTTATGGTGTCCACAGAAGGCGGCATGGACATCGAAACAGTTGCTAGTGCAACACCGGAAAAAATTGTGAAAGAATGGATTGAGCCCGAAACCGGTCTTACAAATGAACAAGCGCTAGCCCTTGCGAAGGCGCTTGAACTTGAGGGAGAGCAAATCGAATCTGCAGTACAAATTTTCTCGGCGCTCTGGACAGCATTTTCAGAAAACGACTGTTCACTCATGGAAATCAATCCACTTGTTGTAACCGGCGCAAATAGCGTGATGGCGCTCGATGCAAAAATCAATATTGACGATAATGGATTATTCCGGCATGCGGACCTTAAAGAATTATACGACCCGAATGAAGAAGACCCGGCAGAAGTGGAAGCTTTGAAATTCCACCTTAATTACATCAAACTTGACGGCAATGTCGGATGCATGGTAAACGGTGCCGGTCTTGCAATGGGAACGATGGATATTATTAAGCTTTACGGAGGCGAACCTGCAAATTTTCTGGACGTCGGTGGTGTTGCCAATCCCGAAACGGTATCTAATGGATTTAAAATCATCCTTTCCGACCCAAATGTAAAATCCATCCTCATAAATATATTCGGCGGCATTGTCCGGTGTGACCGCGTCGCTAAAGGTGTGATCGAAGCCATGGAAACCGAAAATGTTTCTGTACCGGTTGTGGTCAGGCTGGAAGGAACCAATTCCAAAGAAGCATCTCAATTACTGAATGATGCATCCTTTGATTTTATTGTAGCAAATAGTTTAGGCGACGCGGCCGAAAAAGCTGTAAAAGCGACCGGATTTTCATCATGAGTATTTTAATTGACCAGAATACAAAACTCATTATTCAGGGGATTACCGGAACTGAAGGCTCTTTCCACGGCGAACAGATGCAGGAATACGGTACTAACATTGTCGGCGGTGTAACGCCAGGAAAAGGTGGACTAGAAGCTCTCGGAGTTCCGGTCTTCAATTCTGTTCAGGAGGCTGTCAATGAAACTCAGGCCAATGCATCTGTTTTATTTGTGCCTCCCCCCTTTGCAGCCGGCGCTGTAATAGAAGCTGTAAAATCCGGAATTGATCTGATCATTTGCATTACGGAAGGAATTCCTACCAAAGATATGGTGAAGGTAAATGCGGCTCTTGCAAATAGTGATTCCCGAATGATAGGTCCAAATTGTCCTGGACTGATTTCACCGGGAAAATGCAAAATCGGCATCATGCCCGGATTTATTCATGCGCCGGGAACTATTGGGGTTATTTCAAGATCGGGAACTCTAACGTACGAAGCAGTGCATCAATTAGGAGAAGCGGGATTGGGGCAATCCACATCGCTCGGGATCGGCGGTGATCCTATTATTGGAACAACATTTATTAACGCATTAGCATTATTTGCGGAAGATGACGAGACAGAAGGCGTTGTGCTGATTGGGGAAATCGGCGGAACTGCCGAGGAAGAAGCGGCCGAATGGGTCATAGAAAATAATTTTCAAAAACCGATTGTTGCTTTTATTGCTGGAGCAACCGCGCCACCTGGCAGAAGAATGGGCCATGCAGGTGCGATTATTGCCGGTGGTAAAGGAACAGCTGAAGAAAAGAAAACCGTGCTTAAATCAGCTGGAATCCATGTGGTGGATAGTCCCGCAGGAATCGGGTCCGCTATGAAAGAATTGATTTAATAAACTATTTAAGGAGACAACATGAGTAATAGAACTTTGGCAATTATTAAACCGGATGCAGTCGGAAAAGGCTACACGGGAAAAATAATAGACAGAATCTTATCTGCAGGGTTTAATGTCCTTGGTGCAAAATTGGTACATCTTTCCCGTGAAAAAGCAGAAGGATTTTATGCAGTTCACACAGAGCGTCCGTTTTTCAATGATCTTGTGGATTTTATGACGTCCGGACCGTGTATGCCTTTGGTCGTGGAACACGACGGAGCAGTGAATGCATTCCGCACATTAATAGGATCAACAAATCCAGCTGAAGCGGATGAAGGCACAATTCGGAAAGATTTTGCAGAAAGCATTCAAAATAATGCAGTACACGGATCTGACTCAAATGAAAATGCTGAAAAAGAAATTGCATTTTTCTTCACATCCGAGGAAATTCACCCAAATTAACGCACAAACTCATGCAGGCGCACCATCAATGAATATTCGCTGTAGTACCATAATTCTATCTTTGATTCTGCTCGGAGGATGCTCGAAAGATTCCGTTGCGGGATTTATAGGTAAAGCATACACCCTTTCGGTTGATATTCCTGAAGACAGTCAGGATATGGACTTTGTTTGGGATGTCGCTGAAAAACCATCCGCAAGTGCACTTAAATACAATGATTTTGATTTTACGGACGATTTTGCACACATGACTTTTGTTCCGGACGCGGAAGGGCTTTACCTGTTTGAGGTGAAAATCTTTCAATACAATGATGAAATCGCTTCCCAATCCTTTTCATTCGAAATTATTGATGACGGATTTCGACCCGAGCAAGATATGCTTCCCATTGCTACAAAAGATCCGACCTCGGTTCAAACAGATCCCATTTCAGAAACTGCCTCTGCGGAAGAAATTGAAATCCCCGCAACGGCGGTGATTGAAGAGGCCGATCAAAAAACCGAGATAGAAGTCCAAATCGTTGAAACAGTTATCAAAGCAAGAACAAAAGCCAAAAAATCAAGAAAACCAGTATTGGGACGCAATATACCGTTTGATGCCGGAAGATTTACAATTCAGGTGGCATCTAAAAAAAATCTGGAAGATGCCAAGCGTGTAGCAGCTGATTTGATAAAAGATGGTTTTGATGCATACATTCAAAAGGCGTATTTCGAAGAAACGGATGCTGTATGGTTTCGCGTAAGAGTGGGAAGCTATAATGACCGTGAATTGGCCAAAAAAGTAGCAGCCAACGTATCGAAAATCATGACCGAGCCGGCTTGGGTAGATTTTGTACGATATGAGGAATAATTAACATTAAGGAGGAAATAAATGGATCCCGTAAAACTTCATTTTGATTATAGGGATATTTTCCGGGCACCGCGTCTTGCGTTAAGCGGCAAAAAGATTTGGACATTTGTGGTTGGTAATTTTATTGGGTATTTGGGGTATTTAATCCTGACCTATATCGCGCTGTTGACAGCCGGAACATCCATTTCTCAAAGCTGGGAAATGTTTGGGCTGTATCCGATACTAGTTGGATTTGGCGTTCCATGGTATTCGTATTTCATCTACTGTGATGGGATTCTTTTCGCATGTATTATGGTGACTCTTTCCTGCTCTGCCGTATCGCGAATTACGTATAAACAATTGAAGGGGAATGATTTCTATTCTTCCGGAGATGCATGGTCCTATGTAAAAAAGCACTGGCATCCTGTTGTATTCACCTGCATTTCGATTGCGTTAATTATTGCATTATTTGTTCTATTAGCTGTGATTTTCGCTTTTCTTGGAAAAATTCCTTATATCGGGGAATTCTTGTTTGCCATCCCGTACCCTCTCTATTTCTTCGGTGCACTTTTTACGGTTTATTCTGCAGTTGTACTTTTAACAGCCGGTATTTATATCCCGATTATTGTAGCAGCATATGAAGAAGACACCATGGGAACTGTTTTTCAAAGTTATGTTATTACATGGTCTCAACCTTGGAGAGTGATTGCGTATCACTTGATTCTATTGCCCATTTTCTCAATTGGTTCATCCATATTTTATGGGTTTTTCCAAGTTTCGTTTATATTTGTGAATCGCGTATTCGGGTGGATTATGGGAGATAAATTGGACCGAATTGTTGATGCCGCGGTTTCAAAAGTATATCCACCGATATCTATGTTTGGTTCCTTTGCAAATTTATCCGGAACCGAATATGTATCCGCCGGAATCCTGTCTTTCTTCTTCTTCCTGTTAGTGCTTGCTGTCATTGGGTATGGTCTTTCTATTTTGTCTGTGGGGGAAACACTGATGTTTATCATTTTTAAACAAAAATCTGACGGCGATAATATTCTTGAAAGAAAGGATGAAGAAGAGGTCGAGGAAGAGTTCGAAGAAGATGAAGAATTAATAAAGGATGAATCTTCCACAGAGGAAAACTTTATTGAAGAATCAGGAACTGAAGACGAATAAAACTGCAACTTGTAGCTTTGTTCGCATCTCTATAAAGAAGTAGTTTCCCGGGTTTATTATGAAGCTCAATCGTTCTGAACTGGAGCGTGGTTTTAATAACAAGCTGTTTGACATACCTGCTGAAGGATTACATCTAAAGGATGTTCGCTTTGAAGACGACAGGATGGAATGCACATTATCTGCAGAACCCATTCCCGAAGGATTCAAATTGACCGGGACACTGAAAATTCGATTTATAGAATCCTGCGATAGATGTTTAGAATCATTTGTTGATGAACATACTTCAAAAGTTCATTGCATGCTGACTCCGAACGAAGAATTGATTGACGGTACAGAACCCGAAGTCATCCTTTTCACTGGCAGTGATCATGAGGTCGACTTAGAAACGATCTTTAGAGAATTAATCCTTCTGGAAGAATCCTTTAAACGACTGTGTCAAGATGGTTGTAAAGGACTCTGCTCTATCTGCGGAATTAATAAGAATTCTGCGGAATGTGACTGTCGAGACGATTCTTCCGATTCACCATTTGATGTACTCAAACAGCATTAAGTAATAATTCAGGAGAAACAATGGCAGTACCAAAAAGAAAACAATCAAAAGCACGCGGACGGAAACGCCGCACACATTACAAAGCACGTCAAATAAATTTGACCGACTGTCCGCAATGCAGCCAGAAAAAAATGCCTCATCGTGCCTGCCCGAATTGCGGCTACTACAGAGGCCGGCCTGTGATTTCAGCAACTGAAAATTAAATCAGTGAATTTGATCGCCCAGAATTGTTTTGGATGCGGTCAACCCATTTAATCCCAACCAAGGAATAAGTGTGAACGCAACCATCACAGCAACTGCTCGTTATCTTCCAGACCGAGTTCTGACCAATTTTGATCTTGAAAAAATGGTGGATACATCGGATGAATGGATTCGTTCTCGAACAGGAATCAGCGAAAGGCGATTGGTCGCAGAAGGTGAAGCAACATCCGATATGTGCGCAGAGGTTGTGAACCGATTACTTGAGAAATCCGGCAAACAGCCGGAAGACATTGACCTCATTATCGTAGCTACGATTACTCCGGATATGCTGGTGGTAGCAACTGCCGCAATTGTCCAGGATAAAGTGGGTGCAACAAACGCTTGGGGGTTTGATCTAACCGCAGCGTGTTCCGGGTTTTTATACGGTCTCGAAACCGGCTCAAAACTGGTAGAATCAGGACAATATAAAAATGTAATTGTCATTGGCGCTGATGCCATGAGTTCCATTATTGATTATACAGATCGCAACACGTGTGTCATATTTGGTGACGGTGCCGGCGGAGTATTGTTGGAGCCCACTAAAAGTGATGGTGGCGTATTGGATTCAATGCTGTTTGCCGACGGAAGTGGAAGAGATTCATTGAAGGTCCATGCCGGCGGAAGCCTCCACCCTGCTTCAAAAGATACCGTTGAAAATCGAATGCATTATGTCCAACAGGATGGTAAAACTGTTTTCAAATTTGCCGTAAAAAATATGGCCGATGTTAGCGAAAAAATCCTTAAAAAGAATGGGTATACCGGTCAAGATTTGGCACTGTTTATTCCGCATCAGGCTAATTTGCGTATCATAAATGCAGCAGCAAGCCGATGTAATCTTTCCGATGAGCAAGTGTTGATAAATATAGAAAAATACGGCAATACAACAGCGGGGACGATTCCGATTGGATTGGACGAAGCAGTTGAGACAGGACGTATAAAAAAAGACGATTTGGTACTATTATCTGCCTTTGGCGGCGGTTTTACCTGGGGAAGCGTTTTATTGCGCTGGACAGAATCTTGATGAGCTTAGCATTGCTTTATCCGGGGCAAGGATCGCAAAAAATCGGAATGGGACTTGATTTATTTGAGAATACCGAGATTGCAAGAAAACGGTTTGAGCAGGCTAACGACATCATGGAAACTGATATTACAGCCATCATTTTTGAAGGGGCTGAAGAAGTGTTACGCCAGACTCGGTATACACAGCCGTCCATATACATCATTAGCATAATTTTAACGGAATTGCTTAACGACAAAGGGCTCAATGCAGATTCGGCCGCCGGGCACAGTCTCGGAGAATATTCAGCGTTAACTGCTGGCGGCGCATTTAATTTTCAAACCGGTTTATCTCTTGTCAAGCTCAGAGCGGAAAGCATGCAAAAAACAGGCGATGAAACAGAGGGAACAATGGCAGCCGTTCTCGGGCTTGATGATGCTCTTATTAAAGATATGTGCACGTCCGTATCGCAAGGCATCGTGGTTGCCGCAAACTATAATGCGCCGGGACAAGTAGTTATCTCCGGCGAAGTGGATGCAGTAAAGCATGCCATGGAATCCGCAAAAGATTTGGGAGCTTCAAAAGTAATACCACTGAATGTGAGCGGTGCTTTTCATTCACCCCTGATGGTGCCTGCGCGAGAAGCACTTGCAGAGAAACTTAATACCACGGAAATTCTGGATACTCAATTTCCTGTTTACGTGAATTTCAATGCAAAACCAATATCCTCGGGTGAAGCAATCCGGGACGCCCTAATCAAACAGTTAGATCATCCTGTGCGTTGGCATGAATCCATATCAAACATGATATCTGACGGAGCGGATTCTTTTATGGAAATTGGCCCCGGACGCGTGCTGCAGGGATTAAATCGGCGAATTAGCAGAGCTGTACCCACATCAGGAATTTCAACTTGGGAAGACACACACAATTTTCATGTATGATTTAAACGGAAAAACAGCGATCGTTACGGGGGCATCCCGCGGCATTGGAAAAAGCATCTCAGAAGTATTAGCCGAATACGGCGCTCAATTAGTTTGTGTGAGCCGTACCACCGATGCAGTACAATCCGTTGCCGAGAAGATTCAAGCTAACGGCGGGAAAGCAATCGGTATGCCGTGCGATGTTTCGGATGCATCCAGCGTAAGCAATCTCATTAAGAAGGTTCAAGATCAGTTCGAATCCATCGATATTTTGATAAACAATGCCGGCATCACGCGCGATGGTTTAATCATGCGAATGTCTGGCGATGATTGGGATACCGTTTTGGATATAAATTTGAAGGGTGCATTTCACACTATTAAATCGGTTGCCCGTCCTATGATGAAACAGCGCAGCGGACGGATCATTAACATTTCCTCTGTGGTTGGATTGACGGGGAATGCCGGACAGGCAAATTATGCCGCATCTAAAGCGGGAATTGTTGGTTTAACAAAATCTATGGCTCAGGAACTCGCTCCTCGCGGGATTACCGTTAATTGCATCGCGCCAGGATATATTGAAACAGATATGACCGATTCTTTATCAGATGAAGTCAAAGAAGAAATAATGAAACAAATACCGCTTGGCCGAATCGGAAAATCAGAAGAAGTCGCTGCTATGGCGCTTTTTTTAAGTTCGAACGAAGCGGAATATATCACCGGGCAAACCGTAACGGTTGACGGTGGTATGGTCATGAACTAACCAAGGAGAACACCATGTCAACATTCGACAAAGTAAAAGAAGTCATCATTGACAAACTCGGAGTTGAGGGAGACAAAATCGCAACAGAAGCATCTTTCGTGGATGATTTGGGCGCAGACTCTCTTGATACCGTTGAACTAATCATGGAACTGGAAGAAGAATTCAGTTTAGAAATACCCGATGAAGATGCAGAAGGACTCACCACTGTTGGTTCTGTAGTGGATTATATAGAAAGCAATTCGTAGAGCATCATGTCCCGTAAACGGGTAGTCATTACAGGCTTGGGGGTTCTTGCTCCCAATGGAAATTCGGTTCCGGATTATTGGGCCGCATTGTGCAGCGGGAAGAGCGGAATCGCACCTATTTCCTATTTCGATGCATCGGAGTTTCCGGTAAAAATTGCCGGAGAACTTTCTGGCTTTAATGCAGAAGATCATTTCGATCGGAAATCACTCAGAAAACTGGATCCGTTCTCGATCTACGCGCTTGTGGCAACCCGGGAAGCTGTAAACCAAGCAAAACTGAATCCTGAAAAAATGAATTGCGACAGAGTTGGAGTCGTCATCGGAACCGGTATCGGCGGCGTTAATACATTTGAAGAGGAAAAGGTGAAAATTCACACGCGAGGTAATCGACGAGTATCCCCGTTCTTTGTGCCAAAGATGATTGCCAATATTGCCGCCGGACATGTTGCCATTGAATACGGATTCAAGGGTCCAAATAAAACAATTGTCTCTGCGTGTGCATCGGCAACCGACGCCCTGGGAACCGCTCTCAGGACCATCCAATATGGAGACGCGGATGTTGTAATTTCTGGAGGAACCGAAGCTTCTATCACAGATTTGACTATCGCTGGATTTGGAAATATGAAAGCATTATCCACCAGAAACGATGCACCTGAAAAAGCCAGCAGACCATTCGATTTGGATCGGGATGGATTCGTCCTGGGGGAAGGCGCCGGTATTCTAGTCTTAGAATCGGAAGAACATGCCAAAGCTAGAGGCGCTGTGATTCTCGGAGAACTCGCCGGTTACGGCGCAACGGATGATGCGTTTCACATTACACAGCCTGCTGAAGGCGGGACAGGCGCATTGGAAGCAATGCGTTTGGCTGTGCAGGATGCGGGATTGGAAAATGATGATATTGACTACATCAACGCTCACGGCACATCCACACCGTTCAACGATAAAAATGAGTCAGCCGCCATTGCTACTTTATTTGGTGAAAGCGCACATCAATTAAAAGTCAGTTCCACAAAATCTATGACAGGCCATCTTCTTGGGGCTGCCGGTGGAATTGAAGCTGTGGCTTCGGTGATGGCAATTCAGGAACAAACCATTCCTCCTACAATCAATTATAAAACACAAGATCCCGACTGCACGCTGGATTACACTCCCAATGAAGCATGTAAAACACACGTGAACGGAGTACTGTCTAACACGTTCGGATTCGGCGGACACAATGCCGTTATTGCCATGAGGAATTGGGACGAGTGAACCTGTTTAAACGGTTCCTCGGCAAACCAACCTCACATTCGTCTCATCCTCTAGAAAAACAAATAGGGTATACTTTTTCGAATAAAGCGCTTCTCATGCAGGCGTTTACCCATCGGTCCATCTCGGCCGAGCCAAAACAAAATTATGAGCGGTTGGAATTTCTCGGTGATGCGGTGATTGACATTGTTATCAGTCAGGAACTCATGAAAGATTTCAACGATGGTGATGAAGGTTTTTTAACTCAGAAACGATCGTCGTTAGTACAAAAATCATTTTTGGGATCAATGGGGAAAAAACTGAATTTATTGTCTCATTTGGATATTGAGGAAACCGTCGATTTACATCAGGATAAAATTGCCGAAAGACAGGCAGCGAATCTTTATGAAGCACTGATTGGTGCCGTTTTTTTAGACGGAGGGCTCTCTCCTGCTCGATCTCTTATCCTGAAAACTATCTGGATGAACCGTCAGGAAGCTTGGAAAGCGGTCAATTATAAAGGGCAGCTCATTGAGCTCTGCCACATATTGAATATTGGGAACCCCAGATTTCTTGTTACAAATGTTTCCGGCCCTGATCATCAAAAACTTTTTGAGGTTCACGTAAAAATTAAAGAGGATCAATATCCAAGCGGAATTGGTACCAATAAAAAAGCGGCAGAACAATCCGCCGCTCAGTATGCCTTAGAAGCTCTCAGCAGTTAGCTCGTCTGAATATCTTTTATTTTATCCCGTAAGCGGGCAGCCCGTTCATATTCCTCTTCTTCAATAGCCTTATCTAACTGCTCTTCCAGCAAATCAAGTCCAGGCTCTTCCTGAATACCGTCCATTTCATCTCCGTCATCCAAAATAGCCGCCTCATTCATTACTTCTAAGCCGACTAAAATCGGCGCTTCCAAACGAAGTGCAACTGCCAATGCATCGCTCGGGCGGGAATCCACTGCCGTATCCTTAATCGTTTTTCCCTTCAATTCAAGTGATGCATAAAAAATGCCGTCCTTCAATTCGGTAATCTTAACCGCCTTCAATTTGGCATCGATATCTTTGAGAATATTTCCGATTAAATCGTGGGTGAGTGGACGCGGTGTATCCATGTATTCCATCGCAAGGGCTATGGATTGCGCCTCAAATGTTCCGACAATAACAGGAAGTTTTCGGTCTCCGTCAATCTCCTTTAAAATAACGGCATAGCTTCGGCTTGGAGGGTGGTAAGTAATTTTTTCGACTTGGACAGGAATCATCATAACGGGCTGTGGATAATTTAGTGAGCGGGTTTGGCTGATTCAATCAATTTCAAATTAATTCTGATAATATTTTCTTTAGCTGATCAATTTTAACTACGGGAGTTGGATCAGTCCCATGCTCCAGCGCACACCAATAGCTAATCCAGTCGCCTAAGTGGATTAAATGCAAAAGCTGCTCAGCTCCGGAATTCTGGTCTGCCTCTAGGATAATGTCATTAGCAGGGAAGGAACCGACGATGCTACGGGTAACGTCTCTTCGGGATTTTGTTCTTTGGTGGCAGTTTTTATCCGCTACCCAGACAAGACTAATCTGTTTCAACAGGTCTTTATTATTTTCCCATCCAACGATTTCATTATGATTCAATTCCGGTAGTCGGTTGCACCAAGCATGCATGTTCGCATTTTCATTCAGCTGTCCCTTAAAGCGAATTGCCGCTGCTTCTGACAAATCTGAATCCGAGTACAGTATTGGAATGGTATGGCGAATTTTTCGTGCGATGGCGTGTGCAGGATTTGCGCTTTCTTTTGATCCCCAGTTGTCACGCTGAGTTTTTAGATGTGTAATTGAATTCTGCAGTAATGTTTTATAATCGTAGTTAATTAATCCAATTGCATGCAAGATATACAGCATCGGAATGAATGAAAAAGCCAGCGCCGCTCTTGGCTGAAGTCCGCTAGGAATACCAACTATCTCATAATTGTTATCCTGCAGATTTTGGGTCAAGGTTCCGCCTGTGGAAATTCCGATTATCTGCGCCTTTTTAGAATTCGCATCTTGAAATGCGGACAAAGTTTCTTCTGTATTTCCTGAATACGAGGAACAAATGACGAGGGAATTTTGATTCACCCAGTTTGGAATTGAATAATCCCGGGAAACAAACATTGGAACCGTTAATTCGCCGGCAGCCAACACGCGCGCTACGTCTCCGCCAATGGCAGATCCACCCATTCCGGCTACCACAATCCCATTTAAATTTTCATAATTCTTGGAAAGAGAAATAGATTCGCCTATCGTCATTGCCTGTACCATTTGGTCCGGGAAAGCATATATAGCATGGTGCATATTGCTAACGTCTATTTTGTTTTCTGACATACTCACTTCTTCCTGTTTAAAATCATCGTTGCAAACTCTTCTAATTCTACTCTATGTGATTCCGAAAGAATTACATTTAGGCTTTTGTGCGCTTCGTTCATTGCCGTTTCGGCCAATAAATCTGCTTTTAAGCGGATGCCTCTCTTTTCATAATACTTGCGAAGAAATAGAAGCCGATCTTGGATATTCAACTTTTTTGCTTCGGCAGACTTTTCTTCCCATTCGGCTGCATTGTCTTTTTTCGCGATTAAACTAAGGATGGTCTGCTTTTCGGAAAGCACATCGCTTCCCAAGCTTTTGCCCATTGATTTTGGATCGCTGAATATTTCGAGTATATCATCCTGAATTTGAAACGCTATCCCCAATTGCCGACCATAAGACTGTAAGCTTGCACACGTTTTTTCATCCTGATTTGCGACAATTCCACCTAGCTCCCCCGCGCATCCCAGCAAACTTCCTGTTTTCTTTTCTATCATTTCGAGATAGTGCATAATTCTTATATCAGTCCCAGCGGCAAATTCCAAATCCATTGCCTGACCTTCACACACCGTGAGAGCTGCCTCATTAAAACACCGTATCGCCCGAACAGTTCCGCTTTTGATTCGACCGAGAGCTAGTTGCGCAAGAACAAAGAGTCCATCGCCTGCAAGAATAGCGGTAGGATCATTCCATTTAGTATGCACTGAATCCTGCCCGTGCCGTGTGTCATCTCTATCCATAATATCATCGTGAACGAGAGTAAAATTATGAAGAAGTTCAACGGCGATTCCTGCATGCATCAACTCTTCCGGATCTGCCTGAAAGGCTCTGCCGACCAAATGCGTGAGAACAGGGCGAAGGCGTTTCCCTTTGCCGTTTAACACATATTTTATGGGGCCGTAAAAAGATTCAGGATTCTGAGAAATACTAAGACGATTGAGTGCCTTATCAGTTTCCTTCCTTAGGAATTCAATATGTTCGGTAAAATCAGGTGTGTCCAACTTCTAATTCCAAGTGGCCAAATTCCTGTAATTTCCCCAAAACCAACTCTTTCAATTCTTCCATGCGCTCCTGTGTATTTGCTTCGAAACGGCAGACAATCACCGGCTGCGTGTTCGAGGACCGTACCAATCCCCAACCATCGCCGAAGCGAATGCGTACCCCGTCCACGGTGCTACATTCAAAATTCTTTGTGAAATACGCAACGGCTTCTTTTGCAATCCGAAATTTTTCTTCATCCGATTCCGCCGCCAGCCGCATTTCAGGAGTGGATACATATTGGGGAAGTTCTGCCATTAAGTCTGATAATTTCCTGTCGGTGCGTGACAGCATTTGCACCGTTCGCGCCGCGACATAAATGCCATCATCATACCCAAAATAATCATCGGCAAAAAAGATGTGGCCGCTCATTTCACCACCGAATTTACAGTCCAACTCAGCCATTTTTTGCTTTATCAAAGAATGACCGGTCATCCACATCACCGGATTCCCGCCGTGTTTTGCAATCATTTCCTCTAGTCCTTGAGAACATTTTACATCGTAGAGAATATCTTCACCCCCTTCAATGATCTCGGGAAGAAAAAGTGCCATCAGCTGATCAGCCCAGACGATTTCACCGGTATCATCCACAACGCCAACTCTGTCCGCATCTCCGTCGAAAGCGACCCCAACATCATAATTCCCGCTTTTCATATGCTGAATCAAATCCTCTAGATTTTCCTTTACGGTTGGATCCGGATGATGATTGGGAAATGTCCCGTCTATATCGCAATACAATTCTGTGAGTTCAATGTCCAATTTCTTGAAAATCTCGGGAGCGGCGATGCAGCCGGCAGCATTCCCGCAATCCATGACAACATGCATGGTGCGGTCCAGGTTGATTTTTTCCGTAACCATGTTGATGTAATCATCCAAGATATTATAGGATGCCTCGCTTCCTTCTCCCGTTTCAAAATCTTCGGCTTCAATCCATTTTCGAATTTGTTGAATCGTTTCGCCAAAAACGGGGCGCTTTCCCATCGAAAGTTTAAAGCCGTTAAATTCAGGCGGATTGTGGCTACCGGTGATTTGACAGGAACCCGCCACATCGAGTTTAAACATAGAGTAATAATTTGCCGGCGTTGGGAGTGTGCCGATATTGATAACATCGAGCCCGGTGGATAGAACCCCTTTTTTGAATGCTTTGATGAGGTCGGGTGTTGTCATCCTAATGTCGCCGCTGAGGGAAATTTCTTTTCCTCCGTTGCGAATAACAAGCGTTCCAAACCCTTTTCCAAGAAGTTCAACTACTTCCGGCGGAAAATCGTCGGCTACTTTGCCGCGGATATCGTATTCTCTAAAGATGTATGGATTCATCATATCAGGTGTGAATTTCGGATAAATAAAGGAAGGATGAAACGGATTCGATGTGATTTTTCAGAAAAAAATGGTTAATCCGAATTCAATAATTTTCTAATTGCGCCTCCCGCTTCTTCTAATGTTTTTTCTGCTTCTTCCAGCGAACAATTCTTTTTTACCATCACCACAGCTTTTTTTACGGATTTATCCGCTTTAAACAGCGCTGATTTTGCATCTTCATAATCCAGATCGGTAAGTTGGGCAATAATTCTGGTTCCGCGGTCTACCAGTTTGTCATTAACCGCCATTAAGTCCACCATCAGGTTTCCATATACTTTTCCCAACTTTACCATTGTTGCGGTAGAAATCATATTCAGAACCAATTTCGTCGCAGTTCCGGCTTTCATTCGCGTGGAACCGGTAATCACTTCCGGCCCCACGTCCACTCGAATGATTATATCCGCGTCCGCATCAAGATAGGGTTCGGGATTGCAAATGAGATATACTGTATTGGCATTGTTTGATTTTGCCAACTCAATTGCTGCCATCACGTATGCTGCGGCGCCGCTGGTGCTGATCCCGATCAGAACATCGCCGGCAGAAAGTCCGGCTTCCATTAAATCTTTTTCCGCGTTTTCCGGTTTGTCCTCCGCACCTTCGATGGATTTTCTTATGGCATCATCTCCGCCGGCGATAATGCCCGTAAACCAATTCTGCGGCACGGAAAAAGTCGGCGGCATTTCGGACGCATCGAGCACACCAAGGCGTCCGCTGGTGCCGGCGCCGATATAAAAAATACGATTGCCGTTTTGGATGGCTTCTGTTGTTATCTCAACCGTCTTTTCAATTTCCGGGATAGCTTCTTTGACTCTGTCCGCAATCGCACTGTCCTCATTATTGATGACGGTTAAAATCTCTATTGTAGAAAGCGTATCCAAATCCGCACTTAACGGATTTTGTTTTTCCGTGGTGAGATCCCCCCTGCTTTTTTCTGAATCAGTCACTGTGATGAAAAATACCGTTTTGTTTCTGCCATTACTTTAGGAGATAATAAAATGGCAGAAATCATTGTTGGAATCGCCATCAGCGCAAACATGATGTCCACTATATTTATCGCAATATCAATGGATACAATCGCAGCAAGGACGATAGATAATACATAAATCACATTGTAAACCGGTTTCCATTTTGTGCCAAAAAGATAACTGGTGCATTTCCGTCCATAGTATGAATAGCCAAACATGGTTGAAAGGCTGAAACACAGTACTGCCAGTACGAGCAAAGCTTCTCCCCATCCACCTAATTCCGCTTCAAATGCCATAGCAGTAAGTGTAACGCCGTTTGCATCCGAAGCGTGCACTCCGGAAACCAATATCACAAAACCCGTAATAGAGCATACAACAATGGTATCAATAAACGGCCCAACCATTGCCACGAGTCCTTCTCTGACCGGCTCTTTGGTTTTGGCTGCTCCATGCGCCATGGCTTCTGTGCCAATTCCGGCTTCATTGGAAAATGCCGCACGTTTGATTCCCAATATAATGATCGCACCCAATGACCCTCCCAGCACTGCATCACCGGTAAATGCATCCTGAATGATAGAGGTAAAAATTGCGGGGATCTTTCCAAAGTTTTCGAATAGGATTATAAGTGCAGCCAATAGATAGATAGCCACCATAAATGGAACCAGCCGAGATGCTACTAACCCGATCCGCTTGATGCCGCCAAAGATCACCGTAGAAACAATAAGAGCTGCGATAATCCCTGTGGTAAGGTCGCCGGCTATACTGTTTTCCGAAAAGAATCCATTGGGAACATATACCAAATCTCGAACCATCTGCGCGAGCTGGTTTGCCTGAAACAAAACCATACAGCCGATGAGTCCCGCTACACTAAAAAGGATTGCGAGCGGTTTGTACGCTTTGCCAAGTCCTTCTTCAACAACATACATTGGGCCGCCTTGCACTTCTCCTCTGTCATCTTTACCGCGGTACATGATGGACAGCGTACACGTAAAAAACTTAGTCGCCATTCCAACAATGGCACTCACCCACATCCAAAACAAGGCACCAGGACCGCCGGTATGAATCGCGATTGCTACTCCGCCGATATTTCCCATACCAACGGTACTCGCCAACGCGCTCGACAGCGCCTGAAAATGGCTGATTTGCCCCGGGTCATTCGGGTCATCGTATTTCCCGGTTAATATCGCAAGCCCATGTCCAAAGTGGCGAAACGGGATAAATTTGCTGTACAGCATAAAATAAAATCCGCCGCCAACGAGCAGGATTATCAACGGTGTCCCCCAAACAAGGTCTACCATTGAAACTGTCAGACTTTCTATTCTTTCTAACATTGAAACTGTCAGACCTTTTATGCGTTCAAGAATTGTTAATTTTTCAAGTTCCACTCAGGATTTTCCTTTCAAATTGAATTCAAAATATACACACGCTCACACATTACATCCCTTAAATTCCCAATCATGAAGAAGCTGGACCTATACCTCATTCGTCAATTCATAACGATTCTTTTCCTGACGCTGACAGGATTCGTTATGCTCATCCTCGTCGTGGATGTAATTGAAAACATGGACAAGTTTATTGACAATAATGTTCCCTTGTCTATTGTGGCAGAGTATTACCTCAATTCTATTCCGTGGTATATCAATATCGGTCTGCCGATGTCTATGTTGATATCATCCGTATTCAGCATCGGTATGATCGCCAAGCGAAATGAACTTACTGCCATGAAATCATCGGGTATCAGTTTGTACAGGATCGCTTTTCCCATTCTCATTCTGTCGTTTTTTATTAGCATTCTTTCTTTCCAGTTTGATAACGGAATTGTCAGCCATGGACATGAAAAACGATACAACATCGAAAAACAGTATATGACATCCCGAAGTAAAAAGATGAAAAAAAGTGTACTGCACAATATATTCATTCAGAAAAAAGAGCGGGTCCACATTGCGGTAGAAAAATATCTGGTCAATTTGAATAAAGCAGAAGGTGTCACATTTTTTATCCTCGATAAAACAGTCGTCCGCGAAAGGCTGGATGCCAAATCCATGACATGGAATGATTCAGCTTCAACTTGGGATATTGCATCTTTTTCCTTCCGTCAATTTGATGAATCCGGCCGGGAAACTCGTGTTGAGCTTTCAAGACAGGATACTATGATGGCGCTGGATGTGTCTCCACAGGATATTCTTCAAAAATCCAAATCTACAGAAGAAATGAATTTTGGCGAACTCAGTGAGAGAATTGAAAAATTAAATGAGAATGGCGTTAACACGCGCCGATGGCAAGTGGACCGGTATTTTAAAGTGTCCTTTGCTTTTACAAACCTGATTATCGTTCTGTTTGGAATTCCTCTAGTTACGATGCGCCCAACGGGTGGACTTACTTTTGGTGCCGGTGTCGGAATTCTGGTAATTTTTGTGTATTACGCTTTTATCAAGTTCGGGCTTTCTCTCGGTTATCAAGGCATGATGAATCCGCTGTTCGCGGCGTGGCTGGGGAATATTGTGTTTTGCGCGGGCGGAGTTGGCTTACTCTTCTTTACCCGGAAGTGACGCTTTAGATTCGTCTTAATCTTCAGATTTTTCTGGCGCTTCCTCTTTTTCATCCTCTTCACCTTCAGGCTCATTCTCTACCGGCGGTGCCGGCCCGGTAAGCGCTTCATCTCCGCTTGATCTTCCGCCAAGTCCGGTAATCGTCAACCCGGTGGATAAGTTGAAACCTTTCATAGTATGAATCCACAACCCATTTCTGAAAGCAAATCCCATGTCAAAAATAATAGGTCCTTTATGAAACCCAAACCCTAGCCCCAATTCCAACAGGTCTGATCCACCCCACGCAAACCCAATTCTGAGCGGAACAGCCGGAAACCGATGCAATTCAAATCCGACAGACCACTTCCAGCCTTGCCTAGCGTAAAACCGATCTTCAAAACTTGCTACCAAATCAGAAGAAATAATGTAATCGTCCGTCCGTTTTGAGACGCCAACCCTGAACAATGCGGGATAATTGATGACAAAATCTTTTAATTTCCCATCTGCGTCTAAATTTTTTACCACGTTAGACTCACTCGTAAAAAGAGAATCTGAGCTCAAACTCGTGGCCGTTATGGAATCAATGTTAAAGGTATAGCTGATGGCCATGCTGTCGTTGAGAGTTTCTCCTCCCCATGTGAAATGAAATAAGTCATCTTCATTTCCATACACATTATCTGAACCTGCCAAAATATCCTTCATGACACTGGGTTTATTCCAGGAAATACTCCCAACCGCATTGATGACAGACAATCCGGCACGCCACCCGTTATATTCGGTGGTAATAAAGCCCAAATCCATCCCGAGTCCGCTGCCGCCGATTCCCTGCCGAATCAGATATTTCCCAGATCCGTACATTGCCAGCACGCTCGTTTCGAGACTGGCTTTACTGGAATCGGGATCAACACCGAGATAAAAGAGTCCCTGTAAATATTTTGCCGTAACGCCTAACGCAAATCCGTCAAACGGAACCGCAAACGAAAACCCGAATTCATTGACACCCATAATCTCGTATTTCAGCGTCAAATCTATAGATGGATTATTGGCGTTTCCTTCGAGCATCAGCCTCAAAAGTCCGGTGGGAAGTTTGAAATCGCCCATCACCATCATGTTGGAGGTGATAGCCATATTTCCTGAGGAATAATTCATAAAAGGAAGAGGCATATGCATGTCTGTATAAAAAGTGAGTCCGCCTGAATTTTCGAGATACCGGAATAACTGATCTTTCTGACTTTGCTCAATGGTGTCTCCGCTTAATGCATTCAAATTGGAAAGAGAAATGTAATTTCCGGCAAAACCAAAATCAGTACCGAAAGCCTGAAGCTGATACGGTTTATCTTTTTGATACGCCAGAAGCGCAGGATTGTATCCGACAGAAAATATACCGTCAGCAACTGTGGTGTACGCGCCGGCGAGCGCCACCGATCGAGCGTCGCGCTTTGACTGTCCAAATACAGCCACCAAACTCAGGATGAAAATCAGGAATTTTATTTTCATCGAATCATTCCCTGAATCCCCCGCGGATGTACAACAGAATCAGATTCTTTTTCTGCGGAACCGCCCAACAAAATTGCGCCGCCTTTCCCAGACGGTCTGGATATATTCCCCGAAATACCGAAATACCATCCGTTGATATCTTTGATGGATCCATTTATATCAACGATGCGAATCCTGAGGCTGTCTTTTTGAGTGGATAGAAGCAATTGGTCTGTGATGCCCGTTGTATTCTCCGGAGTCCAATCGTAAGAACCATCGTTTGCTTCCGCTGAAGCAATCGTAACCCATTGAGCGTCATCGGATATATCAGGATTGGTTCCTTTTGCATACGAAATATCAACAGAGGAAACGGCATCTCCATACGATTTCCATGTTATTTGCGTCTGCTGGTTTTTAGGAAGCGTTTCCCCTCCGTTTGGGCTGGTTATAACCAATTCATTTGTCGCCGGCGCTTCCATGCCAGTACTGCTCAGCTTCACCGTCATCATGGCATTAATTTCAATATAATCTGTCTTGGACAAATACACTTCATTGGTGCCCGTCCCGTTCAGGGTAAATCGGGATGCGGTATAATGATTTCCCGGATCGGTGAGTAAACGAATTCTCGTCGTATCAATAATGCTCGAATATGTGATGGTTCCCGGATCTTTAACCGAGCCCACCACTCCGGATGAATCTGATGAAGTATAAAGCGATTCCGGTTCTGGCAGCATTACGGTCATCAGCGTATCAATGTAGGAAATAAGCGTATCCTTTCCCGATCCTGTACTTTTCACAAGATAAAGCAGACCTTCCACACATTCGGATGAATCTGTAAGAACATTGAAAATGTGAATACTATCTATCGCCGGACTGAGCGCCGCACAGTTGGTGACGGCATACACTTCATCCGTTGCGCTCCATCCGTATTGCGATACCATCGTATCCCGGAAAACTGCAAGCATTTCGGCTGTGGTATCCAGTGGGAAATATGTCTGATTGGAAAGCAGTACATTTATTTGGCCTCCAACCGGAAGTTGGTTAGTCACTTGCGTTACCAAACTCGCACCGAACAAAGAGTTGCGAATTCTATTTCGTGTATCATGGTCCATTTCTTCAATGGGCGATTCATTTGCCGAAACAAATGTCATCGGTTCCATGGTAACCCGAAACGGTGCAATCATTTTGTATCCCAATTTTATAGATCCGGAGGTCGTAATCTGTCCGCGGCCGTTGATGGAAGCCAGAGATTTGATAATCATTTTTTGCGGGTTCGCACTCAATAAATCCACAATAGTACTCTTCCCTGTTTCAACCGGCGTAACGACAGAATCACTCGGAATGGAATCGGTAGGCTGCGAATAATAATAAGTTGTCGTACCGTTTTTATGTAGCTGAATTAGTGTCTTTGCAGAATCGTACAGAGAAATGCCTGTTGTGTCTATCTGGCTTCGAACTTCTACAATAACAGTATCCCCAAACTGCGGAACACCTTTCATATCGAGATTCAAATCAATTGGTAGTAAAATGGAATTCATAATCTCAAATTCAATTTTTACATCCGTAAATGCCATGCCTTCAAATCCGGACGGCATATTGTCAATATTTTCTTCCGTGGATGGAAGCGGTGTTAAAATGTTCGCTTCAATAGTCGCAAAATTTAATTGGTCCACCGTAATGCCAAGTGCAAGTGCACCCAAGGTTGATCCATCCAATGGAATTGACGCTGCCTGGGCCGTGATAGAGGCGCGCAGTTTTATCGTCATGCTGTCCAGCGCGACAGAGTCCCCTTTCGGATTTACAAAATTCCACCCGTCAATTTTTTTATTCTCAGTAATCGCTGCGGTAGATGTATTCAATACGGTGTCAATTTTGACGGAATCGGTACCGTCCGAAGAAACAAAATTCTCAAATTTCAAATAAAACCCCATATCAAACGGATAAGTACTTTGCAGACCGGTAATATTGATGTGGTTTATCAGGATATTGTCCGGTGAAGCAAACGTACCGCCGTAAATAGACACACCCGACGAATCCGCATTTTCCTGAAATGGTACGCCGATGGTACTGTCAATCAGCGCATAATCTGACATCTGAACGCGGGCCGAATCAAATGCCGTAATTTTTAATGCAATCTGAACATTGATTTGAACGGAGTCCCCTGCAGTAATCGTAACTGACGGACTCGTAGTTTCGGCAATCCCAAAATTCATTTTCATGGTAATTGCATTGGACATAAGGCTGTCGCCAATCAGCGTACTCTGCTGATCCTGCGCATCTTTGGTAACTGCCGCTGCCGTATGCTTCGCCAATGTATCCGGCGTGGATGCGCTTCCTGTCAGCAATAAAAATTCTGCATTCGTTACATCCGTGGGAATACCATTGTTCAACAATGTTGACTGGTAATAACTACTGTCTGCTCCTGAATTGCTGCGAATGACAAATCCGTCAACGGACGACACGAATGCCGGCAGTAAATTTTCATCAATCGGGATGGGAATCGAAACGGACTGATTTTCGGACGGAATGGCAAATGCTCTTGCGACGGCATTCCAAACGGAACTGTCAATATCTTGGTTGGTAGCATTTGGAAAGGTTACGAGCACAGGCGGAACCGCATTGTTGTACAATCCTGTTGATGCAAGCGGAATGGAAATATTGATGGTTGTATCTACCGTAATGCTGCTCATATCCGGTGCAGTCTGCGATTCGTTTATGGTTTCATTCGCATTCACCGTTTGCTCAAGATAATCAGCATCCATCGTGGTTGGTGCCAAAGTGGAATCAAACACGAGCTGCATTCCCGTAGAGTCGTGAGGAAAAATAAGGGTACTGTCAATCATACCATCCAGTGTGTATTTCTGCTGAATCAGCGGAAATGCAAGGTCAATAAACCATGTCGGTGTTTTAAAGTCAGACGGACTTTGGAAATCGCAGCTTGGCGCAAAAAACAAGATTGCCAGAAGAGACCATCTGGAAAGAATAGTTTTCATTGTGCTATTGGATTGCCTCGGATTATCCATAGTTGATCGTTCAGGTTCCGACTTCAGAACCGAGAGAAATTGACTCTAATTTGGGGAGCAATTCCACAAAAAAAATCCCCGCTCAAAGACGGGGACTTTTTCAGGATTTTTGTGATGGTTTTTAATACCGGTATTCGTCGGTTTTGAACGGGCCTTTTTCGGAAACGCCGATATAGTCGGCTTGATCTTTGCTCAATTCTGTTAGTTCTACACCGAGTTTTTCCAAATGAAGGAATGCGACCTTTTCATCTAAATGTTTCGGAAGTACGTACACTTCATTTCCATATTGGTCTTTGTTCGTCCATAATTCAATCTGGGCGAGTGTCTGGTTAGAAAACGAATTGCTCATCACAAATGACGGATGTCCGGTAGCGCAGCCGAGATTAACCAAACGTCCTTCCGCCAAAACAATCACATCTTTCCCATTAATGGTATATTTATCCACTTGAGGTTTGATCGTGTCTTTGGTATCGCCGTGGTTTTCATTCAGCCATGCGATATCAATCTCATTATCAAAATGCCCGATATTGCAGACAATAGTTTTATCTTTCATCGCTTCAAAATGGCGGCCTTCTATGATATCTTTATTCCCGGTAGCGGTAACAATAATGTCCGCTTCAGGAATCGCAGTTTCCATTCGTTTTACGGAGAATCCATCCATCGAAGCCTGCAGCGCGCAAATGGGGTCAATTTCCGTAATAATCACCCTCGCGCCGGCGCCCCGAAGAGAAGCAGCCGATCCCTTGCCAACATCGCCATAGCCGGCGACGATGGCCACTTTGCCTGCCATCATAACATCGGTCGAACGCCGAATGGCATCCACTAGCGATTCTTTGCATCCATACTTATTGTCAAATTTTGACTTGGTCACAGAATCATTCACATTGATCGCGGGCATGGGCAACGTTCCGTTTTTTACACGTTCCTGAAGCCGATGGACTCCGGTCGTCGTTTCTTCTGAAAGTCCATTAATTCCTTCGACCAACTCCGGGAAATCATCCAACACCATATTGGTTAAGTCTCCGCCGTCATCCAAAATCAAATTGAGTGCTGCGCCATCATCAAATGCGAACAAGGTTTTCTCAATACACCAATTAAATTCTTCTTCGCTCATTCCCTTCCACGCAAATACAGGGACGCCCGTGTCAGCGATGGCTGCGGCTGCATGGTCCTGTGTTGAAAAAATGTTGCAGGAGGACCACGAAACATCGGCGCCAAGCTCCACCAATGTTTCAATCAAAACAGCAGTTTGGATTGTCATATGAAGACAGCCGGCAATACGCGCGCCATCTAAGGGTTTGGACGGACCGTATTCTCTGCGAATTGCCATTAAGCCGGGCATTTCCGCCTCGGCGAGTGTGATTTCTTTTCGGCCCCAATCGGCCAGCGAAATATCTTTTACCTTATAGGAAAGTGTGTCTTCTCTTTTCAGTTCTGCTGCCGCCATGATTAATTCCTTTCGTCCACGGCAGATTTCAGAGCATCTACCATGTCAATTTTTTCCCAGGTGAAATTGTCACCCTCCCGGCCGAAATGCCCATACGCTGCCGTTTGGCGATACCGCGGAGCCTTGAGTTTCAAATGTTGAATGATATGTCCCGGCTTCAATGGGAAAACTTCAGCGCAAATCTCAGTTAAAACCGCATCGTCCATTTTGCCGGTTTCAAAGGTGCGGACATAAAACGAAGTCGGTTCCGCAACACCGATTCCATAGGAAAACTGGACTTCGCATTTTTCTGCCAATCCAGCCGAAACTACATTTTTCGCAATGTAGCGAGCCATGTAGGCGCCGGACCGGTCAACTTTAGAAGGATCTTTTCCGGAAAATGCGCCGCCTCCGTGTGGTGCGTAACCGCCGTAGGTATCTACAATAATTTTTCTACCGGTCAATCCTGCGTCGGCAGCCGGGCCGCCTTCCACAAATCTGCCGGTTCCGTTTACGATGTGGGAATTTTGATAAGGCAAATCAAAAGTGTCAAGCACCGGTTCAATCACCTGCTTAATAATTTCGCCGTTCACAAATGCCCATTCGCTTTTTTCATCTTCGTATTTATCTGACATATCCTCATGCTGTGCTGCAACAACCACTTTCTCAATTCCGACTGGTTTCCCATCTTCATACCGGATAGATACCTGCGATTTTCCGTCAGGTTTCAGCCACGGAATTGTTCCATTTTTTCGGACTTCCGCTAATTTTTCTGTCAGCCTATGTGCAATCTGAATTGGCATCGGCATCAGTTCTTTGGTTTCCGTACAGGCAAATCCAAACATGAGTCCCTGATCGCCGGCGCCTTGTTCATGGCCTTCATAATCATCAACGCCCTGAGAAATTTGATTGCTCTGCTCATGGATAAATGTCAATATTTTTGCTTCCTGATTATGCATTCCGCTTTCTTCAGAGGTATATCCAATTTCCTCAAGTGTGTCTTTTACGATGTGTTCCACTTCTGCATAACCGTTGGTGGTGATTTCGCCGGTAACAACCACGAGCCCTCTGCTAACAAGCGTTTCGCACGCAACTCTCGAAGAAGGATCTTGCTCTAACAATGTATCTAAAATTGCATCAGAAATGGCATCGCAAACTTTGTCTGGATGCCCTTCTGTTACCGATTCGGATGTAAATAAATATGTGCTCATAAAATTCCTTTTTAAAAATGCGCGGGAATTTACTTTCTGTTCACCGCGTGCTCCAATATATAGTCTAAAAGATCCTTTTAGTGCGAAAGCATCTTATCTTTTGCTTTCTTCACTCGAGTCAGCATTTTTTCTACAGCTCTATTTATTGATTCCTGAACATTGATGGATGTTTCTTTCACATTCAGCGAAAATTGCGGCATAAGAAGATTCAGCTCAGTCGTGTATTCATTATGATCATGCTCAAGAATGATATGACAATTGATGGCACGATCGAAAACCTTATTAATTTTCAGCACTTCCTCTTCTGCATATTCCCTAATGTCATCCGGAGCGTGAAAATGCCGTGCGGTAAATTCTATATTCATACTGCCTCCAATTCTCCAACTTCCTTTAGGCAGGGTCCCGCTTCAAGTAAAGCCGGGTCGGTGAGATTATACTGTTCAAAATTGTCTAAAAACTTCTTCACCAGTTTTTGCGCCGTCGCGTGGTATTCATCTGCATTCCCCCATGATTTTTCCGGGTTCAAAATGTTTGGATCAATACCGCTAAGCGATGTGGGTATTTGGAATCCAAAATAGGAATCCAGCTCAAATTCCGATTCTTCGATTGTGCCGTCCAGAATTGCATGAATAATGGAGCGCGTTACCGGAAGGCTGATTCTGTCAGCGCCGGAATTTGCGTTTGCGCCCACCCATCCCGTGTTTACGAGATAAACCGGAACACGATGCTCGTTCATTTTTTCGCGGAGCAATTCCGCGTATTTAACAGGATGAAGCGTTAAAAAAGGTCCTCCGTAACACGGAGAAAAAGTTGCCGCAGGTTCTGTAATGCCACGCTCTGTTCCGGCAACCTTAGCAGTATATCCGCTGATAAAATGGTACATCGCCTGTTCCGGGGTTAGTTTTGAGACAGGAGGCAAAATTCCATACGCGTCGCAAGCCAGAAAAATAATCTTTTCCGGATGACCTGCAATGCTTGGACTCCCATCTGAAGCGACACAATTGTCAATAAAATGAATTGGGTAGCAAATGCGTGTGTTTTCTGTTTTAGATCCATCAAAAAAGTCAATCGCCCTTGAATCTGTATCAAATACAACATTTTCCATGAGCGCGCCATGCCGGATTGCATTGTAAATCCCCGGCTCATATTCAGGATTTAGATTGATAGCTTTTGCGTAGCAGCCTCCCTCAAAATTGAAAATGCCGTTATCAGACCAGCCATGTTCGTCATCACCAATCAGCGGGCGCAACTCATCCGTGCTGAGGGTTGTTTTTCCGGTTCCCGAAAGCCCAAAAAATAAGACAGGATTTTTCCCATTTTCATCCACATTCGCTGAACAGTGCATAGATAAAATTCCCTTCAGCGGTAAATAATAATGCATGATGGAAAAAATTCCCTTTTTCATTTCTCCGCCGTATTCCGTTCCGCCAATGATAGCGACACGTTTTTCGAGATTAAAAATGACAAATGTTTCAGAATTGTGGCCATGCTCTTCAAAATCTTCATCCATTACTTCGGATGCGTTTATGATGGTAAAATCAGGTTCAAATCCTTCCAATTCTCCGGTTTTGGGGCGAATGAACATGTTGTTCACAAAAATGGCCTGCCAGGCCTTTTTAGCGATAATACGGACATTGAGCCGATTATCTGTGTCCGCTCCGCAAAAACCGTCAAAAATGTATGCGCCTTTCCCATCTTCATTGGCTTCATAATAATCAATAACTTTCTGATAAAGTTTCTCAAATACGGCCGTATCCGTTGGGCGGTTTACCGGTCCCCACCAGAGGTTATCACCGGAAAATTCCTCTTTCACAAAATATTTATCGTTTGGGCTTCTGCCGGTATAAGTGCCCGTATCTACCATCAGTTCTCCGCGTGTACCGAGTTTTCCTTCTCCATTGCGCAACGCTTTTTCAATCAGCGCCTCTGCGGACACATTCCTGTTGATGTGACCAATGTTGTTTAATCCTAAATATGATAAGTCCAAAATTTTCTCCTTAATTCTCACCGTGAGGATGCGCCTTTACGTATATTTTTTTTAGCGTCTCCGGTTTCAAATGCGTGTAAATCTGTGTAGTGGAAAGGCTGCTGTGCCCCAATAAATCTTTGACGGCTTGTATATCTGCGCCGTTATCCAGTAAATGGGTGGCAAATGTGTGGCGTAAAGTATGCGGGCCAATTCCGGATCCCGCAGACACCTGTTGAATATATGTTGTGATTCGCTGCTGCACTGTTCTTCTGGCAATCCGCTTTATCCCAGTACTTACGAATAATGGGATATTCGGCATCGCTTTTTCAATGGATAAATTTCGAGTTTTCAAGTAGTTATCCAAGGATAATTTCGCAGTTTTTCCCAAGGGAATCAACCGTTCTTTACCGCCTTTTCCCAGCACTTTAACCAGATGCGCGTTTTTATAGGTTTTTTGGATACTGTCAAGATTAAGCCTAAGAAGCTCATCTAAACGAATTCCCGTACTGTAAAAGAGTTCCAATATCGCACGATCCCGAAGGCCTTTTTTGGTTTTTCCATTCGGCGCTTCCATTAAAGATTCGATATTAAATTGATCTACATAATTCGGCAACGGTTTCGGAAGTTTGGGAGTTTTGATAAAAGAGCCAGGATTGTTTTTAACTTTTCCACGAACCATTAAATACTTGAAAAAAGATTTGATGGACGCAAGGCGGCGTGCAACCGTTCTGCTGGATTTTTGCATTTCCATTTCTTTCCCTAGAAATTGCCGGATGACAGATCTGTCAATGTCTGCAATACTTGGCATTTCTTTGGGGTAGTTTTTCGTCAGAAACCTAAAAAATTGCACTTCCAGATCGTTTTTATACGATGCAATGGTATGCTTCGAATATCCTTTTTCTTTTTCAAGATATAGGAAAAAACCCTGCAGTTCAGCTAGAAATTCCTTAGCCATTAAATTGGTTTACTGCTTCCATAATTTTTTTCATATCATCCGGAATTGGCGCTTCATAGGATACTTTTTGACCTGTATCAGGATGCGTAAATGAAATACGCCGAGCATGAAGCAGGTGGTGATTCAATGGTGTAAGAATATCCTCAATTTTTTTCTGTATTTCCGGAGTAAATCCTTTGGTTCGGTTTCTTCCGCCATTGTATTTATTGTCACCTACGATTGGATGACCTTCACATTCAGAATGAACACGAATCTGGTGCGTTCTGCCTGTTTTTGGAAAATACCGCACTACACTCATTACTTTATTTGAATCCACAATTTCATAGTCTGTTTTGGACGGACGACCGGAATCCTGTACCTCATACTTAGTTCGGTCATTTCTGCTTCTTTTGAGAGGTTTATCTATGGTACCGCTTCCTTCCCATGTTCCCCAAACGATTCCGACATATTCCTTTTCTACGCTTCTCTCTTCAAATTGTTTGCCGAGGAATCGGTGCGCCTTGTTCGTTTTGGCTGCCGCTATAATTCCGGAAGTATCCTTATCCAGCCGGTGGACAATTCCCGGGCGAAGCGCTCCGTTAATTCCAGATAAATGTTGTGTGTAATGCACGAGACCGTTTACGAGCGTTCCGCTCGGTTGCCCTGCCCCCGGATGCACCAATAATCCCGCCGGTTTGTTGAGCATGATAAGAAAATCGTCTTCAAAAACAATATCCAGTGGAATGGGTTCAGGTTCAATGGATTCCGGACCGTTGTGTGGAAGACTGATGGTAATTTCCACTTCTTCTCCCCCTGAGAGCAGATAACTCGCCTTTTGAACTCGCCCATCCACAGATGCGCCTCCATCCTGAATGGCATGTTGTATTTGCGTACGGGAATAATCTATAATTGTGTTGGAGAGAAATTTATCCAATCGGATGGTTTCAGTATCACCCACAGTAATACTAAATGACGTCACGGTTGCGGTTCTGTTTTCGGCTGAATGATAAATGTGAAATACAGAACCAAGGCAAATCCGATGGAAACACCCGAGTCCGCGATATTAAAAATGTACCATTCCCAGTCACCAACCATAAAGTGAAGGAAATCGGTTACTTTTCCGAATGCGATGCGGTCAATAAAATTTCCGACGGCACCTCCTAAAATCATTCCTAGACCGGCTTGGTACACCATTGACTTCCCTTGAGCATCTAGAATCATCTTTATAAGGAAAACGATTAGCACTGCTGTGATCAGCGGCAGCAGCACATTCCCAAACGGCATATTCAGGCCAAAGGCCATCCCATCGTTCTCGATGTGTGTAATGTGGAAAAAGTCAGTGATGACGGGGACGGATTCCCTGAGCGCCACCAGTTTTCGGGTCAGCGCTTTTGTGACCTGATCTAAGATCACTATTAGGGCGCTCAACCCAACTATTCTCATAAAAGATTCAGTTTATCTTTTTCTTTACAGCCTACACATTTCGTCGCGTTTGGCACCTCGAACAGCCGTTCTTCAGGAATCAATCCTTCGCAAATAACGCAAATTCCAAAATCACCATTTTCAATCCGATCAAGTGCTATATGTAAATTTTTGTAATAATCGCTCTCACGATTCATGAGGAGATAATTTTTTTCCTTTTCATGAGAATCCGTTCCTGCATCTGCCATGTGAACACTATAAACAGAATCGGGAGATGCGCCTCGTGTAGCTTCCCCTGTTCCATTTATCCCCCTTTGAATGTCATCCACATCGGCAACAATATCTTCCATTTTTTCAAGGATTGCCGCCCTGAATTTCTTCAACTGTGTTTTTGTATATTTTTTACTCACTGCTGATCCTTTCAATTTTGAACTCGTTCGATTCCAAAAATCATTTCCTGTCCTCTAATGGAAAACGACTCCTCGTATTCTCCCGATTTAAATTCATTTTCAAATTTTTTGGTAAGTGTTTCGCTTAAAAAATAATTTTTAAACGTTTCGATCGAAGCACCAACCTCACCATCTACCTTTCCGTAAATATTGATGCGGTCTTCGACCTGAAAATTAGCATTTTTTCGCATGATTTGCACCTGTCTTATTACATCTCTTACAATGCCTTCCTGAATAAGAGATTCGTTCAATTCAGTCGTAAGCCCAACGGTAATTCCTCCGTCGCTTGCAGATGCATATCCTTCCTCGGATTTGAATTCAGTGAGGATATCTTCCCGCTTTAGAGCGACATTTTCCCCACCCACAATAACTACATATTCGTTTTTATTTTCTATGGCAGCTAACACTTCAGACGGGTCAGCCGATTCCAATTCCTTACGGACGGCATTCAATTCCTTTCCGAATTTTTGCCCTAACACCGGCAGATTAGGTTTGAGATTCCAACTAATCAGGTCCGCAGAATCTGTCGTTTGTTCTACCGATTTTACATTCAGTTCCTCCATGATTACATCGCAATGCGCTTTGAGAAATTCGGATACATTCTCATCATCCACATGAAAAACGAGCGACTTAAGCGGCTGGCGGATTTTTATGGATGATTGGTTTCTGGCAGACCGTCCCAACTCCACTGCTTTTTTTAGTGAGCTGACTTCCGTCATTAAAACTTCATCAATATAATCTGAATTACTTTTTGGGAAGTCGCAGAGATGAACACTTTCCGGAAACTGCTTCCGACCCGAAATCAGATTGCTATACAGCTCTTCGGACAAAAACGGAATAGCCGGTGCCAGCAGTTTAGATAGTGACAGCAGCACTTCATACAAAGTATGATAAGCGGCATGCTTATCTGAGTCATCCTCTGTTTTCCAAAATCTGCGCCGATTTCTGCGGATATACCAATTCGATAAATCTTCTACAAATGCATCAACGGCTTTGAGATAATTATCATGTTTGAATCCTTCAAGATATGCTTCGGAATCCCGAACAAGGACATTCAGTTTGGATAAAATCCATTTGTCCAAAAGGGTTAACTCGCACTCATCAAGATTCCCGTTATCAGGATCAAACCCGTCTACATTGGCATACGTGCAGAAAAATGAATAGGAATTCCACAAGGTCAGCAATTTTTTCCTGACATCATCTGCGGTGTGATATCCAAATAGCAAATTCTTTTCAACATTCTGGCGGATGTACATCCACCGCATAACATCCACGCCCATTTTTTCAGCCGCGTCATCAAACCATATTGCATTCCCCGCGCTTTTATGCATTTCTTTTCCATGCTCATCCTTCACCAATGCGTGCCCGAGCAACGTTTTGAATGGAGGTGATTTTTCCAAAAGCGCTGACATCGCCAGCAAAGAATAGAACCAATTGCGAAATTGTCCCGGAAAGCATTCGGTTACAAAATCACCGGGAAACCACTCCTTCCAGTATTCCTTATCCGAAAGGTAATTCAAAGTAGAAAATGGGACGATTCCTGCGTCCAGCCATGGATTGCCTACATCTTTAATTCTCGTACCAACCAATCCGGATTCCGGATGTTTGATCTTTACCTTGTCAATCCAGGGTCGGTGCGGACTGTTTCCTTCAAACTCTTCCCATCCTTCCACGGCGAGTTCTTTCAATTCTTTTTTTGAACCAACTACATAAAATGATTCGTCCTCAAATGTCCAAATCGGAAGCGCCAATCCCCAAAATCGCTTTTTGGAAATCATCCAATCACCCATGTTATCGAGCCATTCTTGCTCCCTGTCGCGTCCCCAATCCGGCATCCAATCAATTTGGTCAACCACTTTTTTGATTTCACCGCGCCAGTCCATATTGATGTACCATTCTTCAACAAGACGGAAAACAAGCTCATCACCAGAGCGCCAGCAATGTGGGTACACATGCGGATATTCCTCGACATGCATCAGAAAACCTCGTTCTTTCAAATCCGCAATGATAGCGTCTGTTGTTTCAGGATCGGTAGCAAGTTTTCCTGTGAGCCACCCGAATTTTTCGATGAATTTGGATTCCTCATCCAAAGGCGCAAGATTGACAAATCCGAATTTTTTACCGATCTTGTGGTCAATATCACCGCATCCCGGCGCCATGTGAACTAGGCCGGTTCCCTCCCCGGCAACAACAATATCATTCCCGATATTATCTTTTCCCGGATCGATGACTCGATGTTGGTTGACTGCCACAACATCACCCAAATCGTCATTTACAAAAGGCCAGCCTCCGGGTTCTGACTGTGCTTCTAAATCATCAAATGGGCCGGAATATTCCATATCCACTAATTCCGATCCTTTAACGGTTTCCAATATTTCGTATCCGCCTCTTTCTTTAAAAATCTGGGATAATGTTTTTAATTTCGGAACACCCTCTACCCACTGTTTTTTATCCTTAAACTGCTTGTCAAGCCGTTGGAATTCCAGATTTTCATCCGCCAAAAAATAGATAGAACCATCCGATGCTTTCACTTTAGCGTATTCAAGAGAACTATTGATTCCGACAGCAACATTTGACGTAAGTGTCCAGGGCGTTGTGGTCCAGACCAAAAGATATTCATTTTCGCGATTCTTAATAGGGAATTGTACAAATACAGCTTTATGGGCAACGAGCTTCCGCCCTTCGATAATTTCCATTTGTGAATACGATGTTCCCGATCTTCCGGACCACGGTACAGAATCGTTTCCGCGGTAAATTTTCCCATCCTCAAATAACTTTTTTAAAAATGTCCAAATTGTATAATTATTTTCATCAGACATGGTATAATAGGAATTGTCCCAATCCATCCAGTACCCCAGCCGAATGGATTGTTCTGTTTGAACCTTCGAATATTTTTCAACTCTCTCTTTACATAAGTTTACAAATTTTTCGATTCCGAATTCTTCAATATCCTTTTTGGTTTTAAAGCCCAGTTCTTTTTCTACCTCTACCTCCACCCAAAGCCCTTGACAATCAAATCCGTTTTGATACCGAAGTTCGTGCCCCTGCATTCCCTTAAACCGATTATACACATCCTTTAAAGTGCGTCCCCACGCGTGATGAACACCCATCGGATTGTTGGCAGTAATAGGGCCGTCAATAAATGACCACTTGGGTTTTCCTTTGTTTGCCTTTACACGTTTTTCGAAGATGTCGTTCTTTTCCCAGAAGTCAAGAATTCGGTGTTCGAGTTTGACAAAATCTATCTTTGGTTTTACTTTTTTTATCATGTTTGCTTAAAAATGAAGTACGGAATTTAGGGATTTCCGTCGGTTCACAACAAACATTCTACATATAAAAAAAGGGTGACAGAAATCTGTCACCCTTTAAAAAATAGAAATATTTTAATTCATTTATCGAGTTGAAGCGTTAGAAACCTCGCAACATCACCCGATCTCAAATGCAACAGAACCATATCATTTTTTTCAGCTTTATTAACAAGAGAATCAAAATCCTTAGCATTCGAAATTTTACGAGTCCCAACTCGTGTAATGACGTCTCCTGCTCGAATTCCGGCACGGCCTCCGGCGCTATTTTGTAGAACACTCGTTACAACAACACCTTTAATACCGCGTTTAATACCGTAGCGATCTCTGAGAGAGGCATTCAAATTCTGGACTCTGAGGCCCAATCCCGACTCGTCCGTTTTTGCCGTTGGAACCGATGCCATATTATTTTGTTCGGGCAGTTCTTCCAGATTGACTAAAACTGATTTATTGCGGCCATTCCTAAGGATATCAACATTAACTTTTTCCGCAGGATTGCTGGAAGAAACTACATTTTTTAAATGAGAAGGGTCTCGTATATCCATGTGATTAAACCGTATAATTACATCGCCTGTTTCTATCCCTGCTTTTTCGGCGGGACTTCCGTCTACAACATCGCCAACCAATGCACCGTTCCGAGTATCAATTTCAAGCGCCCGTGCGGTAGCATCATCTAAATCTTGAATATACACACCAAGCCATGCACGCTGGACGTACCCTTTTTGAATGAGATCATCCATGACATTTTTTACCATATTGGATGGGATAGCAAATCCTACTCCGCGGTTCGCCCTCTCAAATCCACCGGTAGCGATCGCTGTATTAATTCCCACCAGTTCTCCATCGAGATTTAACAGCGCACCGCCGGAATTTCCAGGATTGATGGCAGCATCCGTTTGAATAAAATCTTCATATTTATTGTTTCCGATGATATTGCTTCTGCCCAGTGCGCTTATTATGCCTACCGTAACAGTGTGAGATAGATTAGGAGAAAACGGACTGCCAACAGCGATTACCCATTCTCCGACGCGGATTTGATCTGAATTTCCTAAGGGAATTGAGGAAATATTTTCAGCATTAATTTGAAGCACTGCCAAGTCAGAAGCCGGATCTGTGCCAATGACCTGCGCCTGAAATTCTCTTTTATCGAGCAGGCGAATCGTTATTTCATCCGTGTCTTCCACAACATGATTGTTGGTAAGGACGTATCCCTTTTCTGAATCCACTATAACGCCGGAACCGAGTGCATTGGTTCTCCGCTCTCCATTGTTCGTCCCGGGCGGCATAAAATTCCATCCAAAGTATTCCTCAAATTCTTTATGAAATTCGTCCATTTTAATGACTTTGTCGGTCACAATGGTTACAACGGCAGGATTGGCTTTTTCGGCGACATCAGCAAAGACCTGCTGAAACTGATGCTGTGCGGCTGAACCAATTGTTCCATTACATGCCAGTATAGTCCAAAAAAATAATACAGTTTTTTTCATCAATAATTTCCTTTGTATAGTTCGCTCATTTTTATGCGAAAAACCTCAAATGGTTCCAAAACAAAAGCGGCCTCAAAAGAGGCCGCTTTACACTTATGATTTATATGCAAATTATTTGAGTAATACCATCTTCTTTGTGGAATGGTATGTGCCGGCAGAAATGGTATAAAAATACATTCCCGTTGATACCGGCGAACCCGAATCGGTCAGGCCGTTCCATGATACGCTGTGGAAACCTGCTTTCAAGTCTTCCGTTACCAGCGTTCGCACTTCTTGACCCATTATGTTGAACACCGTAAGGGTTACTGGTGCCGTCTCAGGAAGATCAAACCGAATTTCCGTAACAGGATTGAAGGGATTCGGATAATTTTGGTGTAATGCATAGACCATCGGAAGCACCTCAATCTTGAGGGTAGTTCCTTCATCTCTTACCGGAATTGAAATTCCACCCGGACCAGAGATCATTACTTTGGTCAAAGCGACATCCGCACCCGTGGATGCTTCTGCTGTCATGGAAATCGGAAGCGACACGAATGCGCCGTTCTTCATATCCAATCCATTACCATTAAGGTCAACTGCCACAACCATATAATTCCCGGCTCCGTCATCAAAATGCTGGAGCAGCATACCTTCTGAAAATGATTTCAGGATGGGTCCGCCAAACGTCAGTTGATTCGGATCATAGGAAATTGTGAACTGAAACCCTCTGGATGGACCGTCGTAGGAAACATTCACGTCTAAGCTATTATCATTATGGGCAAGACCCACACCGGCAATCGCTGATGGATCAAACGCAACCATCCGGGTTGATGTGGTACCAAAGATAATATCAACCGTCATTACAATATCCTGGATATTAATCGAGCGATCATCATTTACATCGGCTGCCCGGAATTGATCATCCGTTGGGGAGGAAGTTCCGAGAGCAAAATCAACAATAGTTGGAATATCTGAGACATCTACATCATTATCAAAATCCACATCGCCAAGTTTGTATGGCTTTTCGCAAACTTCTGCTGAATACTTTGATTCGAGCGTATCAAAATCATCCGTATCCCAAATAGCCTTTACCGCATAACAGTATTCGGTATAATTCGTAAGGCCGGAGACTGTAAATGTTGTATCGCCGGGACCATTGTTTCCAATGAGTGTATCGCCTGAAGAGCGAACCTCATAAATGTTGTACCCAACCAAGCTGTCTTCCCGGGTTGTTCTGTAATTGGCAGAATTTGACGGATGCGTATTTAATACTGCTTCTGTATTCTGATCGCCATTTGGACCTAAGAAGAATTCTTTTATCTCATGATTGGAAGGATGAGTGGCCATGGCAAATTCTCTGCCAACGCTGCCGTTACGGTTCGCTTGCGGACGCTCAATTATTGATATTCCGCCGGTGACTGTCAGGCTGCTTCCGGAAGAAACCAGTGCTTCATGGCTTCCGGTTGCTTGAATCGAATATTCACCCAATTCTGTCCATCCCCCGGCTGCGCTGCCAAAATATAGTGATCCGTTGTAAGTATCTTCATCAACACTAATATAAGGACCTGCAGTTCCAATATTGTAAGTCGCAACCATAAATCCACCGGACTCAATTGTGAAATCATCAATATCAACCTCTATAAAATCATCACTTACACCCGGCAGTGTGTAGGGACCGGCGAGAACAGTTGTGCCATCATCGGCGTACACATTCACTTCAATATCATCAGTCGGTGTTCCAAAACTCGCAACATGAAAACGTACTGCAGTTACGGTTGTAGGATATCCCGTGGGAGTAAATAAGGTTCCGAGACCTGCACCTCCAGCTGTAGATCCATATCCATTTTCAAATGTGCCGTCATGGTAATATAGCCATTCGCCGGGTAATTGCGCGCCAGGTGTCATCCAAGCAAGATCGATTTGTCCATCGCCGGCTTCGGCGGAAAGGTTGGATGGTTTACCAAGCACAGGAATAATGGTAAAATCCTGAACAGTTGCAGATTCTTGCGCTACTACCGTTACATCTTCTTCTGCGCTGTCAAATCCGGATCGGGATACTTTTACAGTATATGTTCCGGGAGTAAGTCCCACAAACGAATACGCGCCGTCTGTTCCCGTTGTATCTCGAAGGGTCCCTACAGCAACAACAGCGCTGTCCATCGCGCTTGATCCATCTGGTCCATAAACTGTTCCCTCAATATCACCATATATCCACGTTGGCGTTAAAGTTGTTTCAATGGTATCACTATTATAATCAGGATAATACAGGGCAGTTACTCCTAGGGTATATGCAACACCATTCGTCAAACCTGTAACTGTTGTACTGGTGCCCGAAATGGAGTCTGCAATGACTGAGTCACCGGAAACGACCTGATAGTGTAGGAAATCTCCATCAGTAACGCGGGGAGCATTCAGGCTATCGCCTGCCGGGTTGGAATCATAAATAATAATATCATCAATCGCCCAGAACCACGCCCAGGTGTTGTTGTCGTTGTAATGAAACCGAAGTTTTACATCACTGGAATCGCCGGCTTCAGCAGTCAAATCTACAACTTCAATGCTGGGAGCGGTCGCAGAACCTACATCCGAGTCCCAGGTGAACATGTTGGTCCAGGTTGTTCCACCGTCTGTGGATACATCGAGAGCAGCAAAATCCGTTCCATCTCCGGCTGTTAAATCATTGTAATAGGTGAGGAAGGAAAGGTACGGTGTGGATACACTTGAAAAGTCAAGAGATGCAGTAATGAGTTCCTCATCCATTGCTACCGAATTTGGTGCGTTATCTGAATCACAAATCGCATAAAGAGCATCACCAAAGCCAGCAATTACTGCATTCGAATTGTCATGCGGAGATGACCATGTATATTCATCATCATTCAGGTTTACAACCGTCCAGTCTGCAGGAAGTCCGCCATCAAAGCTTTCATAATAAACATAGGTCGGGGTTCCCGGTGCGGTCCATGCTAAGAAAGCTTCTTCGTCAAGAGCTGTACCGCGGAGATTTGTGGGCGGATTCGCTACAAAGGCTTCAGGTGTTGCGCAAAGCGTATCCGTCGGATCCGAATTGCCGCCGGAATAATTCGCTACAACATAATAGCAGTATTCCATTCCGTTGGTCAGATTTGAATGGATATATTCCAGCGTGTCAGCGACGGTATCTACAACAGTTCCGTCTCCGGCATAAATTGTATATCCTTCCAGATCTCCGCAGCCCTCAATGTCGTATCTGCTATTGAGAGTGAGATTCGGTGTGGATTCCGTTTCATATTCACGAATACCCATTAAATGGTCTGAAAGCGTCATACCCTGAGACACTGCATTTTTGTATGTCGCTATTTCAGTATTGGAATACGGGATGTCATTTGCGATTGCAGGCGCTGTATATACGCCACGTGACTCTCCGACACTCCAGTGAATTTCGAGGCTAGGCGGATTGGCTTCATTCCATCCGTCAAGTTTTAAGAAATAAGTTGTAGACCCGTCACGGTCTACAATTCCCATTGTAAAATAACCACTCGAGATCGAGGCAGCTAAATCAGCGTTTGCCCCATTAATCAAAGTATGGGTAAAAGAACCAGGCGCAAACGCACTGGGTTCGGATCTGTATAGATACGCTTCAGTTCCACTTGTTCCCGAAACGAGATCGGCATGGAGTGTTGCAGCGTCAGCCGTCAATGGATCTACAGATACAGGTGTCGCACTCCAATAAGGCCAGTTTGTTTCATTAACGTAAAAAGTGAAATTTATTGTGTCAACCGTGACCAATGGATTCATGCCGGCAATATTAAATCGAATCCATCCAGATTCTTTTTCTGTTGCGGTACCACCCATTCCATTGATGGCACTTGTTTCGGTAAATGCGGCATTTGTAGCAGAACCGGTATGATAATCTGCTGCCAAAGGAGAAGAACCAAAGGGGTTTGCGGAAGAGGCATTAATCGGTTCTGTCCAAGAAACAAAATTCCTTGCATCGCCGCCGCCGACTGTAAGCATTCCCGGTGCACAAAGATTATCAATTGATGGAAGATCAACTCCGAAACTGACAGTGTCCATCACTACAGGATCAAAACTGTTCCCCGAAGGATCAACCGCTTCCAGTTTGAGAGAATACGAACCATCAATGAGACCCGTTATAGTGAATGATTCATAAGCATTAACATCGCTAACAAAATAATTATTCAAGTATGCTTTAATATATCCATCGCTGGATGCGTCTCCGGAATCTCCAACCGCGAAGAAAGATGCCACAGTAAAGGAAACATCAAGAGAATCTTCATCGGAAATTGTGGAAGCTGTCGGATAGGTAATCTGGATAACCTCATCCCGCGCATTCTGGCCTACGACGATCGCCAAAAGTGAAATAAAAAGTGTGAATCGTAGCATATTTCTCATTGTACCATTTCCTCTTTGGTGAATTTTCGGTATCTCATTCCCTCTCTCCCTAGAAGAATCGAGCGGCGGAATTTAATTTACGCCACCACTTATCCAAAGGCTTTTAAACCTTTCGAAATCCTCGTGAAACCAAGGGATAATGTGGCAAGAAAATAATGTCCGCTTAACTAGTATGGTGTGACTTCAGTCACAAGGAAGAAATAGAGTATTTTTATAGGTCTGTTAATAAAAACTCGAAACCTGTGTTTAGATTCCTCTGGAAAAACTGAACACCCATTTATCCGTCACAAACTGGTATCCTTTTCCCGATTTACTCACATCCTTCACCAACAACGGTGCATCAATTCGAATCCGGAATTCTTTACCCAGCACAGATTTTTTTAGCCGCAAACCCAATCCTGCATCCATTAAAAAGTCCCCTTTAAACCCGTCGTCTCCCTGTTTGTATTTGCTTCCCCAAATCCAGCCGTCATCCACAAAAGCTGCAAATTCTATATTGACCGCCTTTATGTCAGGTGTATAAAATAATTCAAGGGAATTGGCCATAACAGATTCCGCGCCCGCTAATTTTCCGCCATAATATCCGCGAAGATTCGCGTCGCCCGGCAAATGATAATGGTCTCTCATTTGGGTATTTCCGAAAAAGGAAGATGCATCGCGCAGAAAGGATTTGCTGTACAAATCGCCCGACCCGGCGCCTTCGATCGTGTATCTTTCCTGAGAAGGTACTCCCGTTTCGCTGCTGATGTGTCCCAGAATAAACCTGTTTCTAAAACCAAACTTCCCGCTACTGAAATCCACCGATGCTATCGCATTAAAGCGCGTAAAATTCCAGTCAGAAACAGAGCCGGGAGTGGTCGCAATATCTACATTAACCGTTACATATTTTTGAATTGAAAAGTTGTATCTGCTGTACAGAACGGCGACATTACCTACATCAAAAAGATTGGTTCGATTTTTATCCTTTGCATACGTCACATAAAACCCAATGGATGCATCATTCGTGAGAAAATCCGCAAATGCCTCGTTAAGGTGATTTTTTATTTCCAAACCAAATCCGCTTACTCCGCCGAAATCATAGGCATGAACCGAAGACGAAAATCCTGAAAAACTATGGACCGGTTTTCTGCTCGAAGACCAAGACCAATACATATTATCGGATTTGCTTGCGTAATGCAATTCCGCCCTCAAGGATTCCCAATATCCGTATTTTCTATTCAACCGGATCCCGGGAATATATCCGTCCAATTCATGGTAGGACACTGTCGGCATCCATCGTCCAACATAAGTATCTCTGGGATTGTATCCTGTATTAATCCAGTCAAATTGCCATGTACTCGGCATGCGTCCGGTGTGATTGTTCCTCCTGTCAGCATCGATCGTCATTCCATCTGGATCGAGCGCAACAGATTTAGGCTCATGCTGTACGATGAAAGAAAAAGTGTCCTCTTTGCGCCATGCATGATTTTTCCACCAAACTCGTTTTGTAGTACCATCCATAAACGTTATTGCTAAAAGCTGAGGCAGTTCCCGTTTACCGTGTTTTGCGATATCAACTTCTACTTTCCATGATTCATCGGCCTGTTTTTCTTTTTTCCAGGATTCAATTCCGTAATCGAGGATTCGAGTGTTATGCAGCCATGGATTAAAAAACCAATCGAGCTTTTCTCCGGCGATATCTTCCATGGTTGTTATGAAGCGTTCTTCGTTTACATGCTTCAAATGCCATCTGTCAAAATATTCCTGCATACCGGCATAAAAGAGAGAATCGCCCAATACATAGTTAAGTTCGGCGAGCATGAGTCCGGGCTTTGTATAGGCATTATAGCGATACGATCCACCATTATTAAACATATAGGATTTTCGGCTGATCGGCTCATCATTCCCGCTTGTTTGAAACCGAATGACAGACCACTGTGCTCTGTCTAAATAACTCGTAAATTTTCCGTGTTTTTTTACAAACGGTTTATAGCGCTTGGATGCATTTAGATCAAATCCGTGCTGGCCGTACCGATCAATCATGTATTGCCCGGTTTGAAATGTTGTGAATCCTTCATCCAGCCAAGATTCGTCCACTTCATCATTTCCCATAATTCCGTAAAACCAGATGTGACCGATTTCATGAAGAATGAGGCCCTCGCTTTCGCTGCCGTTCATCACCAACATGGGATATTCCATTCCACCGCCTTTGAGCCTATCCGTTGTTGTCACTTGCGGATAAGAGTACATCCCGAATTTTGTGCTCAGCCATTCCAATGCACGTTCCGATCTTGCCACCACTTTTTTTGTCCATTTTCCACCATTCTTTTCATTAAACAAAACATGAACATCAATCCCGTTCCACTCGCCGTGTTCGTATAAAAAGTTAGGCGATGTAATCCATGCAAAATCGTGGACTTGCTCTGCATGAAAGGAAACAATTCTTCGAGCGCTTGAATCAACATCCGCTTTGTTTTCTCTAAACTCTTCCAGCCAATCATCGAAATCTTTTGTGGTATCAACTGTCACATCATTCCAACCGGGATCGCCGCTTTTTACAACTCCCGTAGCGCCAACTGTGTACCAATCCGGAACATCCAACGAAACATCGAACGTACCGAATTCTCCGTAAAACTCTCCTTCTGCATGAAATGGGAAATTGTGCCAGCCGTTTTCGTCATACACCACCACCTTGGGATACCATTGCGCAAAATTATATTGTTCACCTACGCGCCCGGCGCGCTCAACCTGTTCACCGACATGGTGCACCCAATCAAATTCAATCGTTAGCGATTCGCCGGATTTCAACGGTTTGGATAAATCAGCCGATAAAATTGTGTCATCTACCTGAAATGTATCCGCCAATTCTGAGTTATTTTGAGTGATTGAAAAATGGCTGACATCCACACTGCTGAAATACGAGTCCATTCCTTCAATAAATTTTGCAGCTCTTCCCAAACGACCAAATTTTTGCAAATATTCCCGATGTTTCACCGATTCTTCTTGGAACGCATTCGGCAACAAATGCAGGTACATGTTGTGAATATCATCGGGAGAATTATTGGTGTACTTGATGACTGATTTTCCGCCAATAGTGTGCTCTTCAATGTCAAGTTTGACGTCCATATTATACTGTACAAACTGCTGCCAATAGTTTTCGGATGCAGAAAGAAATGCTGTAATCATGCAAATGACGATAAGGGACAGCCTAAGCATAGAGATCATAGTACTGAATTAAAATAATCAGAGATACGGATTGATATCTTTGAGGAATTCCTGATGTGTCCTGGGGCCAATGTATCCCTTTACAATATAGCCTTCCCGATCAATCAGGAAAGTAGTTGGAATGGCATAAATCGGTTGATTGACAGCCTTTCCAAACATTCCGGTAACTTCGTCCGTCTCGCCGCCGTTTATATCCGCCAGCACAAGGTATTCCATTTCCCATTGATTGGCAAAGGATGCGATAGCATTCGCGGTTCCGGAACTCAGCGTTATGCCTACAATTTCGAGTCCGTCTTTTTTATGTGCTTCGTATAATTTATTAAAATCAGGAATTTCTTTTTTGCATGGACCACACCACGTTCCCCAAAAATTTAGCAAAACTACTTTTCCCAAGAGGTCGTTTGATTTTACCAATTCACCGGTTACACTATTGAGGAGCGTAAATTCGGGAGCAGGAACCGCGGAGTCTGGGCGCGCAGGCGATGAAACTTTCTGATTGGCATTTGCTGTAGAATCTTGATCTTTCTGGCTGCAGGCAGGCGCAATCAGCATCAGAGGAATTACAAAGGTGAGTACCCGTTTCATCCCGCGAGTCCTTTATCCAGGAAATCCAGAAAATCACCGATATTTCTTGACATGCCCGGGAACCTGGCAATTTCAATATCATCTGGGCTCAAGATGACGTAAAACGGAAGCGCGGCAGTTCCGAACCTGTCAATTTCATATTGCTGGTGCTCACGATAATTGGGTCCGCCGTCCGTAAACAACTGCACCAATATCATTTCTTCAAACCGATCCATAACCTCTTTTTCCGGGAAAATATTGATTTCCATCCAACGGCAGTTTGTGCAGGTGTAACCTGTAAAATCAACAAAAACCGGTTTACCTGCAATGCGGGCCTCAGCCAATCCGTCTTCTAATTCCTTATGCCATCCCAAAGCATGTACCTTAGAATAACTACTTTCATTACTGCCGGCAGCAATACTCGATTCCAGCGGTGGCGGTAAATAAGAATCGATCAATCCGTGGATATTTTGCCCAAAAAGTCCGGTGCCTAAATAGAGCGAAAATGTGATAAACATGAAACTTAAGATCATACGTGGAACACTCAAGGAATCCACTTTTGAATCATGCGGAAGCTTGATTTTACCCAGGAGATAAATCCCGGTGAATAACATAATTATCGCCCAGGATGCCAACACCATCTTGTAGGTAAAAAATCCCCAGCCCCAAACGAGATCCATATTGCTTAAAAATTTGAATGCCGCCGCCAATTCCAAAAATCCCATGACCACTTTTACCGAATTCAGCCATGAACCGGACTGCGGCATTTTGGCGAGATATGACGGAAATAGTGCGAGAAAGAAAAACGGCACCGCAAACGCAGCGCTGAAAACTAACATGCCAACGGCCGGCCAAAACCATTGTCCCTGCGACGCAGCAACCAACAGAAGTCCCATGAATTGTACCGTACAGGTAAAAGACGTCAGCGTGAATGTGACAGCCATAAACAAGGTGCCCATATATCCACCGCGGCCTTCCTGCTTCAGGCTAAACTGGCTGAGGCTTTGCGGAAGTTGGATTTCATACATTCCAAAAAGGGACAGCGCAAAATAAATAAAGAGCGAGGCGATGAAAAAATTAACCCATGGATTTGCAGCAAGCTGATTTGCACCGGAAGCGCCGAGCGTTATCGCCAAGAGAAGTCCGAGCAAAGTAAACGTACCGATAATTCCGAGCGTGTAAACCGTTGCTTGTTTAAGCGGATTCTGGCCTTCCAATTCTCCTTGTTTTGTAAAAAAGGACACCGTTATGGGAATCATCGGAAAAACACAGGGAGTCAATAGAGCTAAAAATCCCATGGATATCGCCAGCAAAATAAACGGAAAAAAACCAGCTTCAATGGCTGCGTCCAAATTGATATTTCCGCTTTGGTCAAATGGAGACGTTCCTGCAAGTTTCATCATGCCGGCCCGAGGTTCGCCTTCTTCAATTTGAATAGAAACTGGGATTTCTTCCTCGCGGGGCGGATAGCAGAGCGATGCATTGCACACCTGATACAATACTTTTGCAATCACCGACACCGTGCCGGGTTCAAGATTATCTTTGAGCAAGACTGGAATTGTAAATTCTGAATTTCCCTTGTGAAAACGTGTTTCCATTTCGAACCCTTCATCCCATTCCACGATCGGGGTAGGTTCTTCAACTCGCCCTGCCTTTTGAATAGCATCACCGGAAATTGAAATTCTAGATGAGATTGGACCTTCCGGTACATCATAAATGGCGTAAATATGCCATTCTTCATCCATCTCAGCTCGAATAGTAATATCCACTACTTCGCCGGCTCGCGCAGAATCTTCTGCTTTAGCCGACAAGGTTACCGGATCTTGGAATTGAGCTAGAATGACCGCCGGGATGAGCAGCAGTGACCCTATTAACGTTCTGATTTTTTGTTGGTTATTCCGCATAAGTATCAGTCAAAATATCGTTAAAAATACCATGGTTTAATTATTCTGACCAAACCATTGTTTCGCCTTATAGTTCCAGGAAGATTTTTCCTCTAGCAGTTTCAAAAGGTCATCTATGATTTCATTCGCGGCACTCATGCCCTTTTCCATGAGTCCTTCCACTTCGCTGAAACTGGACCAATGTAAATTTTTCACATGGGGGCGAATCACAAAATCGGCTTCGGTATTAACATAATTTACAAGATTCTCATACGTTGCCTGATTGGCTCTCATGACAATTTCATAAATATTCACCCGCTTCATGGGCTCAGAAGTCTTCCGAGTAATATCTACGGCTATGCAAAAATCCGCATGGTCTTTTAACGGCTGGATTGGAATGGGCAATACTGCATTTCCGTCCACAATAATTTCGCCAGAGTCCCGTGTTGGCTGAACATATCCGGGAATGGAACTGCTTCTCACGATGGCTTCTATCAAATCACCTTCAGAATAAATCCGAGGCGTCATCGTTTCCAATTCAGTGGCAGTCACAAACAGTGGAATTTTGAGTTCTTCAAATGTGCTTACGGGAACAAGATATCGAAATGCTTCCTCCAATCGCTCTCGTTTAATAATGGAATCTCTGCGTAGGGAAATAGCGAAAACGAGATTATTTTTAAATTTTCTGGCCATTTGACCAAATACAGAATTCGAATCCGTGCTGGAAACCATTCTGCCGGTTCCCATTTGATTGAATGCTTTACTGGTTAAAAATGTACGAAATCTGTCTTCTACCCACGCCGGATCTTCAGTTGCAGCATACATGGCGCCAATCAGCGCGCCGGCGCTGGTACCGGCAATACTGTCAAACCGGATGTCATGCTCGTGAAGGACTTTGAGTACACCAATGTGCGCCGCGCCTCTGGCACCGCCGCCGCTTAAGGCTAGGCCGGTTTTCATTTTCATTCTTTTATCACTGTGCTCCTTGGTACAATTCGGATTTGCATTTCAATGCGATCCAATGGATTGTCCATTCTATCTCTTTCGGCGGATACTATTTTATCTGCGACTTCCATTCCCTGAATGACCCTTCCAAAAACGGTATATTTATTGTCAAGCTGATTCACGTTATCCACGCAAATGAAAAACTGGCTACTCGCGCTATTCGGATCATTCGTCCTTGCCATGGAAAGAGCGCCACGGTTGTGGGGACGAGCATTAAACTCTTCCGGAAGAAGCCAAGTAGTGGAATCATCTTCTTTTCCAATCCCAAAAAACTTTCCTGCACGCCCGCCTTGTCCATGGTTCGTCCGATCTTCATTTTTCGAATTTGGGTCTCCGCCCTGAATAACGAATCCCGGAATGACACGGTGAAAAGTGGTGCCGTCAAAGTATGTTTCATTCGCAAGCGCAGTAAAACTTTCTACATGCTTGGGTGCAACATCCGGAAAAAATTCAATTACCATATCACCGAGTGTTGTAGAAATAACTGCAACATCCGATTCTTTTGCATTTGCTAGTGTTACCATTAGTATTATTACTCCTATCATTTTTTTCATTTCAAACTCCTGCTTCCTGGTTTCTCAATTGGTATTCCTTTTAAATTTTCCGGCAATGCATCCTGATTGTAACTCACTGCTTCGAGCTCAACAATGCAATGCTGATTTTCATGAAGTTTTACTTCTCCGCCGCTGCGATCCACAATCACTCCGACTCCAGCCACATTTCCGCCTAAACTTTCAGCCAAATCAATTACTTCTTTCGCCGATCCGCCGGTGGTAATTACGTCTTCCACAACTAAAATATTTTCGCCTTCATCAATAATAAATCCACGCCGTAGTATCATTTTTCCATTTTCTCGCTCTGCAAAAATGGTTCGTTTATTCAATAATCTACCGACTTCGGTTCCGAGCACGATTCCGCCAACCGCCGGAGAAATAACGGTATCAATTTCACCCTCTTTAAAATGATTGGAAAGAGTATTGGCAAACAGCGTTAAATATTCCGGATGCGAAAGCACCTTTGCACACTGAAAATAAGTTGGGCTATGCCGGCCGGATGATAAAACAAAATGGCCTTCCAATAGTGCGCCGGTTTTTTTGAAGATGGATAGGTACTTTTCAGGACTCATTAACAATCTTCCTCATTTGATTTACATAGTTTTCCGCCGCATCGTGAATAGCCTTTTCGCTTAAATCTCCGGCGAAACTAATGCCTCTTGAAACATTGATAAGCGCCGGTCCATTTCGCGTTCCGGTTTTTAAACTTGATTCTAAATCGCCACCTTGTGCGCCAACACCGGGAATGAGAAATGGAACCCCAGGTGATTTTTCTCGAATACTTTTTAACTCATCCGGCGCAGTGGCGCCTACTACAAGTCCGACATTATCATTTTCATTTACTTCAATGGCAAGATCAATGGTTTTTTGAATCACAGCTTCGCTTTGCAAATCTGAAGCGGAAGCATTCGAAGTTCGACACAGGATAAAAGCGCCTTTGTCCGCATTCGATAAAAAAGGTTTTACTGCGTCTCTTCCCATAAACGGATTAACCGTAACTGCATCGAATCCGAAATGATCGAACATACTTTTCGCATATTGATTCGCAGTATTCCCGATATCGCCTCGTTTGCCATCACCAATAATAATCGCATCCGATGGAATCAGTTGTAATATGTCTTCCAGCCAACGGATGCCTTCGCTTCCCCACCTTTCGAAGAACGCCAGATTCGGTTTGTAAGCAGCAGCGAATTCGGATGTTGCAGTTATTACTTTTTGGCAATGATCCTGCAAATCAGATAAGCCGATATCGGCATCCGGAAAATTTTCGGGAGCAATATCAAGTCCGACACAGAGGTGAGACTGCGATTGGCTGATTCGGTTTGAAAGTCGGGAATTAAATGACATCTTCGGGGCGCGAATTTACAGTCTCATTTTCCTTGAAACCAAAACAGGATTGAAAGAAAATTTAA
>JAAZYX010000028.1 GCA_014239435.1 Fidelibacterota bacterium
TCAGACCAATCATAGGGCCAGTTTGAATTGGATGAAAAGGATGAATGTATGGCACATTTGTTTTCATCAGATAAACCTGTTTCATCAAGCATGTAATTCATATTGCTAGCATTCGATATATCCCAAGATGATATATCTTGATTAAAACTTGTAGCGAAATAAAACATTTCACTTAAGGTTACTGCACTTGATAAATCCCAAGATGATATGTCTTGGTTAAAAACACTATTATTAGCAAACATAGTCCAGAAATCTGTTACATTGGAAACATCCCAATTTGATATATCTCCATTAAAACCACATTCTCTAAGCATAGCTCTAGTAACTGTTACGCTGGACATATTCCAGTTAGATATATCTCCATTAAAATCATAAGCCTTAAAAAACATATAGTCCATACTGGTAACACCAGATACATCCCAGGTTGATATATCTCCATTAAAATCATAAGCCTTCTGAAACATGAATCTCATATCAGTTACATTGGATACATCCCAGTTATCAAGATCTTCATTGAAGGTTTGTTTATCATAGAATAGTGAGGACATATCTGTAATCAGCGACACATCCCAAGTATTGATCTCGCCGTAGGTGCTTAAGGCTGCGGAATTATCACTAACCCAAAGATCTACAGCTGTTTGCAGCTCTGTTTTGTCTGCGGGCTGGAAAGGGCCGGGGACATCTGTACTCCATGTTGCGCCGTCATAAAGTGTAAAATCATTTCCGTTTCCTGATAAATCGGTTACCGTTGATCCAGATCCTGAAGTGAAATCTAAAGCAATAATTGAGTTTGCTTCGGATTCAAGCGGAAATGCCGGAGTGAAATCATTTGTATAGCGAACACCATTTGTAATTCTTACACCGGCAACACCGCATTCCATATGATATTCACCTGCAAAGGGAGCATGAGTATTGATATACAATTTATTATAACTGCTTAAGAAATCACCGCTAGTACTAATTGAATCGTTTAAAACACCATCAATATATAAATATGCCATTCCATTATCATTATCATACACTCCAGCAAAATGGTGCCATTGATCGTCATCCATTAACTCATTAGATTGCGTTCCGAGGAATGTACTATATCCTGGACTCGTTGAAATAGGTGAACCCATACTAAGATCAAAATTATTGTAAGGATCTCCCCCATTCATCCTTCTATAATTTGTAATAATATTTGAATTACCTGAAAGACTGCTATTAGGACCATTTATCACTCCGGGGTTTTTGTACCATACTTCAACAGAAAACGAGGTTACACCTTGAAAAATAGTCTCAGAGGTAGCATCTGAGGATGCATATCCATCCATGTAATTAAAACTGATTGAGTAATCAGTTTCTGTTCCGGAAACAATTCCTAACTGAAGAATTAGTGCAAGTAAAATGTATCGTTTACCACACCGTAACATGACCGTCTCCCGTTGCGTTTAGTGTGGTGGTATTGTTGATGTCCCTTAGGGTGGACTCATCCAAAACTTCAATCGCGGTATTTCCGCGTTCACCGATGTGATCGAAGGTAAACTGAATCAGCGCGCCCGATCCGCTGACGCCGGTAAAGTTTCCGCCGGCAATGCCAATGCTCAGTTCAAACAAACCGGTAAGCGTATCGTTGGTAATAAACGTAAAATCATTGATGTAGTCGGCATAGCTCTGCAGCAGAAAATCGAGCGAATCGTCAAATAGTGAATATTCCCGAATACTCAGCATCGTTGGATCGTACTGAAGTTTGAGGTTTACGCCCATCAAGTCCACAGCATCAAGCACGCGCGCATGGGCGTAAAAGGCGGCGCCGGAATCAATGTAGGTCTGCATGGGCGATACCATCAGCGCGGGGCCTTCCATGGCGTCAATCGTAAAGGAGCGCATCGGCCAGTTGTATTCGAAGACTTCCGTGGGATATTTCATCCGAATTTCAAAGAGCTGCGGGCCGTCCGCAAGCGGGCCAAGCGTCAGGGTGTGGATGCCGGTGGATTCATCATAAAGCCAATGCGTGTACGGCGAATACCACAGCGATTCTCCGGATTGCCACTCGGACCAATCCCGGCCGGTCAGGCGATACGAAAATTCAATCCGCCCCGCAATGTTAGTTGTGGAAAGTGTATCAATGTGGTAGGTGGAATCGGCGTGAATCCAGGAAAAAACCACCGTATTGGATTGCACAATTTCTCCGTCGGAAGGACCGGAAATAATGAATGTTTCGGGATTACGAAAGTCCGGATGCTCGGGATCGAACATGTTATCCACATTGGTAAACAGGTCACAGGAAGTGACAAGCAGGACGACCGCAAGTGCGCTCAGCCGCCACCGAGTATTAAATGGTTTACGAGTTTTCATGAACCGACCCAAACATTGTACAGCAAATATACTGGATAATATAGAAAATTTGTGTGACCAATGTCACATTTTTCGAGGAGAGTGATTTCCGTCTCACTGTCGGGTGAAGTTAGGTGACCGGCGGGAAGAATAGCAACCTTTAGGGATCTGTCATTCGGAATCCCGATTCTACGGGAAGAGGGATCTCAAACATATGTAAACCTCTAAACGATCGTTTGAGATTCTTCAGTCGCAGGATCCCTCAGAATGACATGTTTTTTCACCACCCCTTATTCCCCTTCTCGTACGATGAGGGGATGCGAACCACAAAAGTCCAGATGTTGTTATTGAAATAGGTGCGGTGGGAAAGAGATATCGTTACACACCCCCTCGCTTCGCGAGACCCCTCTAAAGAGGGGAATAAAATAATATTGGACAAAATCCCCTCTTGAGAGGGGAAATTCGCCGAAGGTGTAAAAGGGGTGTGTTACGAATTCTCCAGAATCCAATTTCGAATATGGTTCAGCACGGCATCCAAATCCTGTTTCACATCTTTGTCATCAAACCGCAAAAATTGAACGCCGAGTCTCTCAATATCTTTTTCCCTTTCTGCATCCTCATCCGGCTTAAATAAATGACTCTCGCCATCAATTTCAATGGCAAGGCCTAATTCATTACAAAAGAAATCCACGATATAATTCCCTAACGGTTTTTGGCGATGAAAGTCAATTCCTTCCATTTGCTTTCCCTTGAGATGTTCCCAAAGGATCACTTCGGATAGTGTCATATTATTTCTCAGTTTTTGGGCAAGAGGTTTTAATTTGGGATTATATGGGTAGATTTTTCGTTTCATGACAAACCCCGTCCGATATTTTGCGGAGAGGAAATTTTAATAGTAACACACCCCGTCCGCCAGCCGGCTGACACCCCTCGAAAGAGGGGATTAAAAACATTATTTCGCGGTCAATTTCCAGACGCCGTCCCAGTCATCTCCGGGCGGATTTTCTTTGAGGTGATTGCACCGCATAATGTACATATGGCTTGGGGTTGTTGGTCGCGTTGGGAACATATCTTCTAAGGCCTTCGATTGTTCAAAACTTTTTAGCGCCTTGTCCCATTCCTGCTTATAATACAGCGCAAGCCCTTCTTCATAATGTCCAACCAGATCTGAATCATTCCCTTCAAGTTTTCCCTTTTCCGCAAGTAATTCGTACACCTTCACCGGCACATTTTTTCCTTTCACCTGCACATTATCCAAATTCCGCCATTCAAATTGGTCTTTCACATTATTATACGTGTTTTCAGCCACCTGAATGTACACGCCGTACTGTTTTGCCGATGCCTCCAGCCGGGCGGCGATGTTTACCGTGTCGCCCATCATGGTGTAATTCATTCGCATTGCAGAGCCCATATTCCCGGTAACCATGTTCCCGGAATTAAGCCCAACCCGATGATGCATATTGGATACAATATCCGGCCAGTCGTTTTCGGATTTCCATTTTGCACGAAGTTCAGCCAGCTTCGTTTCCATATCTAAGGCAGTCATGCAGGCTTGATATTCATGATCTTCCACCGGAACCGGGGCACCGTAAAATGCGACAATTGCATCACCGATATATTTGTCGAGTGTGCCGTGGCGGTCTAAGAGTACATTGGTCATTTCCGTGAGATACTCGTTCATAAGTGCAACCATTCGTTCGGGCTCCAGCACTTCAGAAAAGGCTGAAAAACTTTGAATATCCGAGAAAAATGCTGTGTGGTAGCCGGCGTCGCCGCCGAGTTTGGGTTCCTGCTTTTCGGCGTACATCTGGTCAATGAGTTCAGGTGATATGTAAGCGCCAAAGGTGGATTTCAAAAAGCGCTTGTCTTTCTGTTCCACCAAAAATTTGTAAAGCACGTTTCCGGTATAGGTTGTAAGGACTGCTGCCAGCGGCGCCACCATTGGAATGACGATACTCGTCCCGGCCTCCGGCAATGGAGCGGTAAGCCAATTTAAATTATTTTCCACAAATCCTGCAGGCAGAATGGCTGACAATATAAACTTGACGAACCAAAACAAATCACCCGTAAACAGTCCGCCCACAATCCCGAAGAAAACAATTCCTTCAAGTAAAATAAATACTCCTGCAACAACCGGATTGAAAACGGATAACAACACAAACGCAATTAGGCACAGCAAAGCAATCAGCCAACTGTGGCTCATGGGATAATCGTAGTAAAATAATCCGGTAAGCCTTCCTCCGAGCACATTCAGATAATTATTATCCAAGATGGTTTGGATTGCGTTGGCGTGGGTTTCCATTCCGGGCGTCAGCTGCTGCACACCCATGTAATTGTAATAGGGTGTATTCTTTACATCGTGGTGGACTTCTACGGCAGTGCCTATGACCACAATTTTATTGTAAAACGGCGATTTGGTAATATCAAATTTTTCGCCGATACCCATCATATCCATCATGTCCTGTTTTTCAATTGGATCTTCAATTGCGGCAATCCACTCCGGGATAACCCCGGGAATAAACTGGGACATCCAGTCAATATCCTCGGTTGGATCGCGCAGCGTAACATCTTCTGTATCAATAATGTACGCCAACGAATAACGCGGATAAGTCCCCCAAGACGGAAGCTGTTGGGATCCCCGCATGCGATAGCCTGAAGGCGGTCCGTAATAATTCACCAAAAATGTATTTCCATAGCCGTACGTCTTAATCGTGACGGATCCGTATTCGCAGGTGAGGTCTTCTGCGTCAAATTGGGGAAGCGCCGTATCTGAAATTCCTAAAAATGATTTGACAGCTTTGACGCCAATTGTTAAATAATATTTATCCGGCTCATGGCTCATTTGGTCAAAAATGCTGTACTGCCGGGAAAATCCATCCTCGTCCAGCATATCGTTGATGATTCCCGTCTCAGGATTCGCCGCCATAATCGGTGCCACGGGATAGGCAATATACTGCGGCGGCTGGAGGTTTTGCTCTGTGACCATCTTTACCGGCATGATAATTTCGGTTCCAAATGACCGCGCTTCGGCAATGGCTTCTCCCAGCATAATATCTCCGTGGCGGGGAATCAGCTGTTTTAAATCTTCGGACTCAATGTTTTCCGCAAATGTGTGGAGATATTCTGATTTGGTTTCCGGCGCGTCAAACTGGATGTCAAATACGATCACTTTTGCGCCGGCACGGTAGAGATTTTTTATGGCTTTTCCCCAAATCGTTCCGCGCGGATACGGCCATGTTTCCGGCATAAGGCGCCACGCTTCATCGTCCACTTCCACCAGCACAACATCCGTGCCTTCCCGAATATAGGTGGAATCCTTCGCCGACCATCCGGTCAGCGGCCCTCGGACGCGGTGAAAGCGATAATCGTAGGATTTCATTTCGAGCACATCGAAGAGCCCGAACCAGTGGAAAAGAGAAATGAGTAGAATGGACGCAAGGGTAATGACTATGCCAACCCAGCGTTCTTTCAAGCCTTTAATAATGACTTCCATCCTTAGAAGTTATAGCGGAGTTTAAGAATAATTCCTGTGGTATTTATCTCAGTTTCATCGCCGGTTTTGGTCAACTGAAGAACACCGGAAAGAATCGCTGACATGCCTTCAATTACATCCATGTCCGCAGCGCCTTTCACCGATACAATGGTGGATTCGGATAATCCCTTGCTCGAGAGATAGGATATTCCGCCGGAGACGCGAAGTTTATCATTCATCAATTTGTACTGACCGGCGAGACCGGCGGTTGTCCATGTATATCGGACTTTTTCCACACGTCCATCTGTGCTCGTAAACGGCAGGAACAGTTCTGTATTACTGAAAGATAAATTCGTTCGAAGCGGTATGGTGTACTTGGATGACAAATTTAAAGATAAGGTTTCGGTATCCGTCTTTGGGAATAAATAATTCCCGGCCCGTTTGCTGCCAAGATTGTCGGTATTTTTTATGGTATTATAATTGACAACAACAAAATGGGAAATATCCAAAATGGTTAAGGGAATGTTCACCGAAGCAAGTGTATTGACCGCACGTGAATCTTCTCTCAAGTCCACGAGTTCACCGGCCACTGTATCCATTTCCGTTTTTTCATTGTATTTCCCTACGGATTGAAAATTCACCACGTAAGACGGAGAATTTGAACCGGGATTCAGCGACATATTCATTCCCAATGTAGTTGTATTCAGCGGATCGAGCGTTGCCTTTAGGATTTCATTATCGCGGTATTTGTAGGTTCCGGTAAGGAACATTTTATAGTCCAAAAGCGCGAGCCGATTGCTCAGAATAAATTCCCGTACGTTGCTCGTCAAATATGGATTCCCGAGAGAAACGTATTCCGGCCCGACTTGGCGGTATTCCGCAATAAAGTTATTTTTCGCATAATGCCCCTTCGCTTTTATAGAAAATGCGGAAGACGGCATATTGATAATGGTAGAAATTGGGCTGGATTCTATGGTCGTTACATCAAACGGAACGAGCGGTGTCATATTGGCATTCATGATAAAAATTGCTTTCCACGGAATAGGATCAAATACTTCATTTGTGTCAATCGCAACGGAGCCGGCCGTGGCGTTGCCATTTTCATCATACTGAACACCGATCAGCCCATCGAGGCTGTCATCTAATGCGGTATCCATTTCGGTCCGCGTCATCACTCCATCCCAAATATCGCGGTTGAACAAACTTACATTCCACGAAAAATCAAGCGTGAGTTTTCGGTCATCGAAGGAAGAACCAACATCAAATCCAAACACAACATTGTCCTGAGGCGAGTTGCCGCCCCAATGATCTTCTTTAAAATCCACCACATTCCCTGCAGCATCTACCGTAGATAAAAATCCGCTATACGAATAGGTGCCGGCATCCAATCCGGTGGCGGATGAATCAACCGTAAAGGATTGGTTCCCAAATACCTGCCGAACCGATTCAATATCATCCCGAGCCTGAAGCATATGAACGCCGGCGTGGAGTCCATATTTGGGGCCGACTGAGAGTTTTATGGCCGTCATTTTGCGCTGGAATGTGTAGCCGACTCGGTCAAGCGTGTAGGTGGTTTTTCCCGTGCTATCGGTCGTAAGGTCATTGGTCAAAAATTGATATGTCTTATCCACACCGTCCTGATTTTGAACCGCGCGATTAAGTTGTCCTTTTACATACTGGAACCGAAACCACGGAATGTCCAGAAAAACGCCCGTTCCTCGAACACGCCTGCCATCGATTAAAAACGGAGACAATCGCGGATTGAAATCCCCGAATTTGATATCCACATATTCACTCATTTTAAAGGTGCCGGACATCCTGTTTTGTGGCTGTTGATAATTCGATTCCCGTGATGTTTGCCGGAACGATCCTTTAAATTCCGCGAATGGCAGTGATACAAATCCTTCGCCGGTTAATTCGGTCACATCGTAATTCACTCCGGAGAGTGATTCATGGGACATCCGAGATCCCATTTTCCCGCCATAAGAAAATTCTTCTAAAATACTTTCCATTCCGCTCGTTACTGTAAATGCCCATGACAGCGGTTCCATTTCCATCCCATAACTCGTACCCATATATAAATCAACGGTGTGAAGCCCATCTGTCAATAATCCCGGCGTTAAACTGATAATTCCTGATTCAATAATGCTGGAGGCTGTTTGATCTACACCGTCAAGTTCGATGCGAATGCTGGCGGAATCCACTTGAGGCGCACTGAACATGGATACGGCAATAACCACATTTTCTGGCCGTACAAGTTCGGAGGGTTCGGGAGACAAAATTAACACGTCCGGTGTCGCCAGCAATGCCGCAGCAGCCTGCGCCGACGTATTGAAATTTTTAAATTTATCCTCTCCGGCCTTAATTAAAATTTTATGGGGAATGTCAAATGGGCTTTGGCGCGGGCTCGCGTGGCTTGACCCATCTTCCAAATTCACAACGATGCAGTATTCAAGACCTTTTTCCGTCAGCCGAGTGCCGGGAAGAACCGCGATCCAATTCGGAGCAGATCGCCACATAGTAATTTCGGAAAAAGACAAACCGCCTGTTTCCCTGAAATACACTGTCGCATTTGTTACTGGAATATCGGTGAACAGCATGAGTGATAATTCCAGATTTTCACCGACTTTACCTCCATCCGGTGGCTTGTGATAAATCACCTGAGCAGACCCAACTGACAGGCACACAGTCAGGAAAAGAATTTTTGGAGTTAATCTGAGGATAGTCCGGTCAACAGCCATTTGCTTGATGGTCGCGGCCGTGTTACAGTGGCGGATCGCCTACTGGTATTCTATAATAATGGTCTTTTCATTCCCGTCCGGCCCTTCGAGAATGATTTTAAGGAAAGAAGATCCGCCCGCTTCTTCATCATCCGGATAAGTTGGGATAGATGAAGGATCCGTCGGAGCGGAATTCAGAGATCCGTCAAGATCGGAAAAACCTGTAAGTCCTTCGGTGATATCAATTGTAGCACCTGTAAGGGAATTGGTCAGCGCAACAATACCTTCTATACCGATGATCTGATCGCCTCCATCGGGATCGGAAATAAAATCAAAAACAGTACCTTTTACAGATGCAACCGATGTCGGAGATTTTACCACAAATTCGCCTTTTTTCTGTTTACCGACGGATGCGCGCAATGTCCCATGTGAAATATTTGCTTCTTTGGAAATGCTGTTTACATCACGTTTTCCCGAAATGACAATTTCGGTATCTTCCTTAATTTTCAGCAGAGATTTATCATCGATATAAATAACGGCGGTGAATCCGTTGCTTCCGGTACGAAGGCGGTCGCCGTCTTCAAGAATTACCCCGGGCTTTAATACGTTAAAGCCTGAAGTACCGCGTTCCATTTCCACAAGTCCTTTTACTTTAGTGACAACCGCAATTTTAGCGGCCGCGGGAGACAGACTGGCACCAACGGTAACAAGCAGAATCAGAGTCACAAATCGGTTCTTCATCAGTCTTCAATATCCACGTTTAGGACCGAAATATTTTGGTTGATCACTTGATTCAACAGGTAGGTGATGCTGGATTCGTCCACAGAGTGGTCATCAATAGAATATGTGCCCTGTGGGGAATAGCCATCCAATGGACTTCCGGAACCAAATAATGCATTGAATTGATCTTCGCCGAGCGCTTGCCGTAACCCTTCCAAAACCGGGTGGTATGCTGCGGGTGAGGCGGCTGTTCCGCCTCCGGGATCTGCCACTTTAAACGTATAAATATTCGAGATGAGTTCTTCCATCCCTCCGGTTGTAGAAAGGGATTTTTTCACCTGCCAAACATACAGCTTTCCGAATTCAAGCGGGCGAGCGCCTGTTACGGGAAATTGGTAACTGGCAAAACTGCCGATATTTTCCCATCCTTCAGACTGACTGGCGGGAAGCGATGTTTCATCCTCCATGGCTTCATCAATGGATGCATGTTCAGACGGATCGTATTCCGCCACCCTTATGTAGGTTTCACATCCGCTGCAGCCTTGGCTCGACCAGTTGAAAAATGGATAAGTAGTATACACGACTGTCTGGGTTGTATCCTCAATATTGCCGCCGGGAGATTCTAACGTAATTGCTGTGGGAGTTTGCACTACAATTGTTTTTGAATCATGCTCAATAAGCGCCAAACTGGTTTCGTCCGGGCCGGCATAAATCATAATTTCAAATGTATATTCTCCATCCGCGAGTTGCCCAGTCGTCATGATAGAACTCATCATCGATTCAAATTCTTGCGGATCTAGCAGTTGAATTGGTGTCACTTCCAGAGGAATTGCATTGGGCGGAGATGCCTGATCGTAGAGGAAATCAGATGTAACTGTGAAATAACGATTGTCAAGAGCAAGGTCAGCATAAAGCTGTAAAACATTCGATTCAAGTTCCACGATGGTAGTAGCCGAAGTCACTCCAAGAGAAGGCGAAATCATAGAAGCTTTAAACCACACCTTTGCATACACTGGGTAGGAGTCAGATTGAATCAGATATCGGAAAAGTTGAATATCAGATGATCCAGTTTGAACATCAAAATTGCTCATATAATATGTCACATATTCAAAAATTTGTCCCGTGACAGTTACATTTTGGGATCGTCCTTTGGATGGGAACAGAAGTATTCCGCTCAGGAAAAGGATTATAATATTTTTTCTGGATCGGCTCATGATATTGAAGTCCTTGCTGTTAATTTAGGCGAACCTAATGAATGAAAACAACGATTTTCCGAAGAGGGTGTTTTGAATCACAGTATAAAAAAAATCCCCTCCGCAGAGGGGATTTTAAAATGTTCCCGGCAACGACCTACTCTCCCGCACTAGTCTCCCGTGCAGTACCATCGGCGCGGGCGGGCTTAACTTCCGAGTTCGGGATGGGATCGGGTGGTGCCCCGCCGCTATAGTCACCAGGAAAAATATTTTGGAAATTGACACCGAATTCAAAAGGCATAGAAAAATTTGATAAAGCCTTTCGGCTAATTAGTACCACTCGGCTAAATGCATTACTGCACGTACACCTGTGGCCTATCAACGTCGTAGTCTACAACGAGCCTTATTACCTTACGGTAGGGATATCTAATCTTAGGATAGGTTTCGCACTTATATGCTTTCAGCGCTTATCCTGACCGAACATAGCTACCCAGCGATGCCACTGATGTGACAACTGGTGCACCAGAGGTTCGTCCACACCGGTCCTCTCGTACTAGGTGCAGCTTCCTTCAATTATCCTACGCCAACGGCGGATAGAGACCGAACTGTCTCACGACGTTCTAAACCCAGCTCACGTACCACTTTAATGGGCGAACAGCCCAACCCTTGGAACCTTCTCCAGCTCCAGGATGTGATGAGCCGACATCGAGGTGCCAAACCTCCCCGTCGATGTGAACTCTTGGGGGAGATAAGCCTGTTATCCCCGGAGTACCTTTTATCCGATGAGTGATGGCCCTTCCATGCGGAACCACCAGATCACTAAGCCCTGCTTTCGCACCTGCTCGGTCCGTCGACCTCGCAGTCAAGCTCCCTTATGCCTTTGCACTCTACGCACGATTACCGACCGTGCTGAGGGAACCTTTGGGCTCCTCCGTTACCTTTGAGGAGGAGACCGCCCCAGTCAAA
>JAAZYX010000017.1 GCA_014239435.1 Fidelibacterota bacterium
GGTTCTAAAGGAGAAACTGCATAGATTTTACAAATTCTATAAATTTTAGCTTTATTATTTTCAAGTAGCTGTTCAAATGTTTCTTTCATTGTTTTTATCTGTCTCTGTTATTCTCTACTTATTTAGTGACAAGAGTTTTCGAAATATGACAGATTTTTGAATTTATTTACGGATTTTCTTTAATTACTGGCAACGTCTTGCTAAACCCAGTTATTGCGTTTAGCGGGTTTACTCTTTAGTTTAGAACTGTGTTTTAACCGCATATTTATGTTAAAAGCAGATTTATTAAAAAAAGCCAAACAAAAACTTCGTATTAGAAATTACAGCGAACAAACTATCGCATCCTATTTGTCAGCCATAAATCATTTTGCGAATTGGCTTATAACAGAAAAAGTTACACAGGTTAATGATGAATGGGTTGAAAAATATTTATATCATTTAAAGCAATCAGAAAAACGATCCATCTCATCCATGAAGCAAACGATCGCATCCCTAAAATTTATTTATACAGATATTTTAAATAAGGATATACCCGATTCTCTACAAGTTCGTTTTCGAAAAGAAGAAAAAATACCGGTTGTATTGTCAGAGTCAGAAGTAGCCAAAATATTTAATGGGATTACCAATCTAAAGCATAAAGCCATCTTGATGACTATTTATTCATCGGGTATTCGTTTAAGTGAATTATTATCTCTTCAAATCAAAGATATTGATTTTGATCGCGATTTGATCATCATTAAACAAGGCAAAGGAAGAAAGGATAGACAGTCAGTTTTATCACAATCGCTGAAAGAAGTATTGGATCAATATTATCGTGAATATCGACCCAAAGAATTTGTGTTCGAAGGCCAAAAAGGCGGGAAGTACAGTCCGAGTTCTGTGCAGGCAATTATGAAAAGAGCTGTAAAAATAGCTGGAATAAAGAAACATGCCACAGTCCATACCTTACGGCATAGCTTTGCAACCCACTTGTTGGAGAATGGTACAGATATTCGTTTTATTCAAGAATTACTGGGTCACAAAAGATTAGAAACAACTCAGATTTATACCCATATTTCAAAAATTGCATTTGAGCGGATCAAAAGCCCCTTAGATCGCTTGGATATAAATTGAATAAAACAGATCATCCATTCCGAAAAAAGTGGGGACAGAATTTCCTTGCCGACCCAAACCTGATCCGGAAAATTGTGCATGTCATCCGCCCGAAGCCGACAGATTCAATTTTGGAAATTGGCCCGGGAGACGGTGCGCTCACTCGGCAATTGGTGGATAAGGTACAGCATCTTTCGGCTGTGGAAATTGATCCGCTTTTATTTGAGAGCTTATCCGCAGATCCATCGCTTTCATCGGCAAACATTGTCCATGCCGATATTCTAAATGTGTCGGTAAAAGATATTGTTAATACATCGCCATTAACCATTGTCGGGAACATTCCCTACAACATAACCTCTCCGCTGATTTTTCATTTGCTCAAGCAGCTGCAGGACTGGGATACCATTTTTCTGATGGTGCAAAAAGAGGTTGCCGACAGATTGGCAGCGGAGCCCGGCATCAAAGCCTACAGCAGAATTACGGTCATGGTGCAGTCCTTTTTGGATGTAAAACAGCATTTTACCATTTCGCCTAAAGTGTTCATTCCCAGGCCCAAAGTTCATTCGGCAATTATTGAACTCTCTAAAAAGACCGAGGCTCTAGTGCCGGAATCGGATTATCCTCGGTTTCAAAAAATTGTAAAAGCAGCATTTTCACAGCGGAGAAAAATGCTAAAAAACACCTTGAACGGCTTTGGTTTTTCTGATATCCTTCAGGATCAAATCGACTTCAGCCGGCGGCCGGAAACATTATCTGTTGCAGAATTTGCTACGCTGGCAAAAGACTAAAAAAAAGGTAGGGTCGATCGCTTGAGTGGTATACTTATTTAGTGTATATTTCTGAGCTCAAAACCAAACAAAAACAGGGAAGAAAATGGCAAAAATCGGAAGAACAATAAACGAATCAAACAGAAGTCTCAGCCAATATCTGGAAGAGATTGGAAAATATGAACCGCTGCATCCGGACCGCGAAGTTGTGCTGGCACAGCGGATTAAAAAGAACAACCGCCTTGCTCTGAAAGAATTGGTAGAATCCAATTTGCGCTTTGTGGTGTCCGTTGCCAAAGATTACCAAGGGCAGGGACTTCCCCTGACCGACCTCATTAATGAAGGCAATCTTGGCCTCATTAAGGCAGCGGGACGGTTTGACGAAACGCGCGGATTTAAGTTTATTTCTTACGCTGTATGGTGGATTCGTCAGTCAATTCTACAGGCACTCGCCGAGCATTCGCGCATTGTAAGGCTTCCGCTTAACCGCGTTGGAACCATTTCAAAGATTACCAAAACGGCAGAAAAGCTGGAAGCAGAAGTTGAGCGCGCACCGAGAGATAATGAAATCGGCCGCATGCTCGAAATGACCAGCGATGAGGTTGTGGATGCAATGCGGATTTCACGCCGGCATCATTCACTAAACGAACCTTTTCGTGACGGTGAAAAGAATTCCCTAATGGACGTTATTGAAGATGACGGTGAAACTCCCCCGGACGATGCGCTGATGAGCGAATCGCTCAAAGATGAAATCAGGCAATCGCTCGCGACGCTGAAGGACCGGGAGAAGCAGGTAATTAAAATGTATTTTGGAATTGATCGGGACTATGCGCTGACCCTGAATGAGATTGGTGAAGAATTCAGTCTCACTCGCGAACGGGTTCGGCAGATTAAGGAGAAGGCCATTCGGCGCCTTCGCCATCGCTCCCGCAGTAAATCACTTAGAACCTATTTAGGGTAAACCAATTGACTGGAGGTGAATTCATTGGTTGAGATTCAAGTAAGGGATGGAGAACCGCTGGAACGCGCACTTCGCCGTTTTAAGAAAAAATGGGAACGTGCAGGCGTACTCCGGGAAGTAAGGCGCAAAGCGTTTTACATCAAGCCCAGCGATGAAAAAAGAGCGATCCGTAAAAAGAGCGTTCGGCGTATCGCAAGGATTAACAGATTGAACAGACGGTAATCCGAACGAAACCATTTATCGAAAAGGCTCGTAGTATTCTGCGAGCCTTTTTTATTTTAATCCTATGTTAACACGAAGTATATCCGGAATTCGCGGGCTGGCAGATTCAGACCTGTCTCCCAAATTTATTCAATCTGCCGCATCTGCTGCACATCAGCTTATGCCGTCGGGCTTAATTCTTGTCGGGCGAGACTCAAGACGGTCGGGATCGGATATTTCCGATGACTTTATTCGAACATTGCTGGCAGCCGGCAGAGATGTGATTGATTGCGGAATTGCTCCTACACCCACCGTTCAGTTTATGACAGCATCTACAGACGCTGCCGGAGGAATTGTCATTACCGCCAGCCATAATCCATCCGAATGGAATGGGTTAAAATTTATTTCTTCTGACGGCACATTTTTTGGGCCGGAAACATGTGCAGCATTATTTCAATTGATGGATTCAGGAATTGAACCCTTTCAGGCTGAACAGCTAGGAATACATCTTCCGGACCAAAATTCCATTCAGCGCCACATTATTCATATTATCAGCCTTAAGTGCATTGACGTAAAAGCAATACGAGCCAGAAATTTTAAAATTGTAGTGGATGCCGTAAATGGCGCCGGCTCAGATGCGGTGCCGCAATTGCTGGAATCGCTTGGTTGTGAAGTGATTCGTTTGAATTGCGATACCGATCTTGATTTTCCACGCCCACCGGAACCTCTGCCTCAAAATATTTCCGACCTCTGCTCTGCGGTGATCGAACAAAATGCAGATGCCGGTTTTGCGCTGGATCCCGATGGAGACCGGCTTGCGGTTGTTTCGGATAATGGTGAAACATTAAGCGAAGAATACACGCTTGTCATGGCGGCGGATGGTTTTCTTTCCGGAGGGAACTCATGCAGTACGCTGGTAACCAATTTATCCACAACGCTTGCGCTTGATAAAATTGCAGATCGCTATGGGACTGCCGTAGAACGAACGCCAGTCGGCGAAATCCACGTAGTGAATAAAATGAAAGAATGCAATTCAACGCTGGGAGGCGAAGGAAATGGCGGCGTTATCCTTTCAGAAAATCATTATGGAAGAGATTCCCTTGCCGCCGCCGCATTGGTACTCAACCGAATGGCGCAGTCAGAGGAACCGATTAGCGAATGGTTTGAAACGATCCCGCAATTCAAGATGGTAAAAGACCGCCTTGAACTTGGGGATACCGATCCTGATGCACTTTTTGAGATTGCTGAAAAAACTTTTTCTGAATCGGAAATTGACCGCCAGGACGGATTGAAATTTACGTGGGATGACCGCTGGATTCATCTTCGAAAATCGAATACAGAACCGATCATTCGACTGTATGCGGAAGCGCCAACAATGAAAGACGCCCGCAACATTATCAAGCAGATTAAATGAATCCGGTCCAACAGCGCATTGCCGGTCTAATTGACCACACATTGCTAAATGAAACTGCTTCGGGCGAGGATCATATTCGACTCTGCGAAGAAGCGAGAAAGTGGAATTTTAGAACAGTATGCGTCTATCCGCACTTTGTGGAACTCTGCGTCAGCGAGTTGGAAAAGTCCGGCATTGATGTGTGTACAGTCATTGATTTTCCGGATGGCAAAGGCGATAGTGAAAGAAACATGGACGATGCGCTCATGATGATCAGCGAAGGCGCGATGGAACTCGATATGGTGATGGACATCAATGCATTCGGTATTAGGGAATATGAACGGGTGGCTGAAGGAATTCAGGTTGTGGTAAATGCAGCCGAAGGGCGCATCGTAAAAGTTATTATTGAAACCTGTCTTTGGGAACAGGATCAGATTATGTTGGCTTGCGATATTGTCCAATCTACAGGCGCACAGTTTGTGAAAACATCTACAGGATTTGCCGCACAAGGCGCCGTTACGGGACAGGTAAAACTGATGCGCGAAACAGTCGGACCGGAATTTGGCGTAAAGGCATCTGGTGGAATCAAAACAGCCGATGATGCGCTTGCCATGATTAAAGCTGGTGCCACCAGAATCGGCACGAGTTCGGGCGTTGAAATTGTGGAAGGATTATAAATGACTGAAACACCGCTAAAAAAAGGTACCGAACATACACTCACGATTGAGTCTCTTGCCTACGGCGGTCGCGGAGTTGCAAGGGTGGACGGATTTGTTGTATTTGTAAAAAATGCCATTCCCGGCCAAACGGTCCGTGCCTTGATTTATAAAAAACGGAAAGGCTTTGCTGAAGCACGTCCGCTGGAAGTGCTAACCGAATCGGAAAATGTCGTGGAAGCGCCGTGCGAACATTTTGTCCATTGCGGAGGCTGCACAGTTCAAAACTTGGAATACGAAGAGCAGCTCACCCAAAAGCAGGCGCAGGTGGATGGTATCTTTCAGCATCAGGCAGGCATTGAAGATTTCACATTGGACTCTGTTGTTCCGGCGGTGGAAATTTTTAATTACCGGAATAAAATGGAATTTTCTTTTTCAAACCGACGCTGGGTCTTAACTGATGAACCGGAAGATTCCAAAACCGACTTTGCCCTCGGACTTCACATCCCCGGCAGGTACGATAAAATTCTTAATATTTCGGAATGCCACATTCAGCAGAAAGTTGGGAACGACATTCTGAAACATGTGCAAAGCATAGCACAGGAACAAAACCTGAAACCGTATGATGTAAAAACGCACATTGGATTTTTGCGCCATTTGGTGCTTCGGTTTGGGATTAATACTGGAGACGTCATGGTCAATTTTGTGACAAGTTATGAGAATACCGATCTTCTGACTTCGATGGTGGAATCATTGACGAAGGTGTTTCCGCAGATTACCTCTATTATTAACAATGTCAATACACGTAAAGGCGATACGGCTTACGGCGAACATGAAATTCTGTTGTTCGGTGTGCCTTCAATTTCTGAAAAAATTGGTAATTTGTCATTTGATATTTCCGCCAATTCGTTTTTTCAGACGAATACAAAACAGGCGGAAAAATTGTACGAAACTGCCTTAAACGGCTGCGGCCTCACAGGAAAAGAAATTGTTTATGATCTGTACTGTGGTACCGGTTCAATATCCCTGTTCCTGGCGCAGAAGGCGAAGGAAGTACACGGATTTGAATGGATTGTGTCGTCCATTGAAGATGCCACTCGAAATGCGGTAAACAATGGAATCGGAAACGCCTATTTTCATAAAGCAAATCTTGACCGTCCGATAGCTCTCAAAAGAGAAATACCGAATCCGGATGTGATTGTGCTTGATCCTCCTCGAGCAGGTGTTGGAAGAAAAACACTTGAGTTTGCTTTAGAGTCAGGCGCAGAGAAAATTGTATATGTTTCCTGCAATCCATCTACTCAGGCTCGGGATGTCGTTTTTTTACGAGAAAACAGGTTTTCTCTCTCGAAGCTCACCATGGTGGATATGTTTCCGCACACGCCGCATATTGAAACAGTTGCGGTCTTGGAAAAAACATGAGGTTTCAGACTGCACAATTACCCATACTCGACTTAAATTATTCTTATGAGACGCCGGCTTCGAACCCTGCTTCGCAACAGTTTCTTCCAAGTCTTCGCGGGAATTCTTGTCGTGATGGTTATTGGAGGGATTATAGTCAAACTGTTAGAATCGGGCGACATTACACAGGAAAACAACCCATTTTGGTGGGCGATTGTTACCATGACGACCGTCGGATACGGGGATTATTCTCCGGAAACTCCTACGGGAAGGCTGGTAGCGGTTCTCATTATGTTCGCCGGGATTTCTCTTGTTTCACTCTTAACAGCGACAATTTCATCCATTTTTGTCGCTCAAAAAATTCGGGAGGGTAAAGGATTGGAAAAATTAGATCTTAAAGATCATATCATTCTCTGCGGATGGAATCAAAGCGCTGACCGCATTCTGGATTCCATCAGCCATCTATCTGGTAAAAAGAATAATGAAGTGGTTATGATTAATGAATTGAATGAAGATGAAGTCAATACTATAAAAAACAAATACCCAAAGTTAAATCTCTTTTTTGTTTCAGGGGATTTTACGCAGGAAATGATTCTGAACAGGGCAAGCATCAAGAATGCAAAAACAGTCATTATTATTCCCCATGCTGTAGATGCCTCAATGGGAAGTCCTGATGAAAAAACCATATTTGCCACGCTGACTATTAAAAGCATTGATCCAAATATTCGTGTTGTCGCCTATTTGGTTGACCGCGATAATCTTACGCATATTCAACGTGCCAACGCGGATGAAGTGGTTTTGAGCGATGATTTTGGCGCTTTTATGTTGGCATCTCACGTGATGGATCCCGGTGTGCCGCAAACAGTGAAAAAACTGATGGACAGCCGATCGGTATCCCGGTTTAAAAGGATTGATATTCCAATCGATTTTATTGGGAAATCGTACGACAATTTGTTTACGCATTTGCGTAAAGACTCCGGTACCATTTTGGTAGGTGTTTTTTCTGAGGAAGAGAATCTCGGTATCGGCGCGATTTTGTCGTCAGATTCATCTTCGCTGGATTCGTTTATCGAACGCAAATTGAAAGAGGGTGGAATATCCCTAAAAGAAGAAAGCAAAATAAATGTGGTCATTAATCCGAGACAGGAATACCTGATTAAGGAAAATGAACGCGCCATCGTGATTCCGTGAGGTGAATATGGAAGCAATTGAATTAAAAGATTTCAGCATATTTGAGAACCTCAGCCCCGAAGAACTGGGTACTTTTTCATCGGTTATTAAATCGGTGAAGGTTCCAGCAGGAGGGAAACTAATTTCGGAAGGTGACGTTGGCGATAGCATTTATTTACTGAGGTCCGGACAGGTGGAGATTAATCAGGCATTAACAATTTCCATGAATAAAAGCGATTCGGACAATCGGGAAAAAGCGATTTTAAAACTTTCGAGTGATATCAGACCTCTTTTTGGCGAAATGTCCCTGTTCCACGAAGGAGACCGCCGTACCGCAAATGTAAAAGCGCTAACGGACTGCACGCTTGCCCAAATTATGAAAAATGATTTGTTTGAGATTTGCGAAGCACATCCAAAGATCGGATATCAGGTCATGAAAAATTTGGGCGGCACTCTGTCTGGAAACCTTGTAAAGGCGAACCAAAACGTTCTCAAACTGACCACTGCCTTCAGTTTAATTCTAGAACGGTGATAACCCCTCCCACACGCCATGCCTGATTCCCAGCTTTCAAAACAATATACATGGGAATCTGTAGAGGATAAGTGGTACAAGCATTGGTTGGAATCTGGCACATTCCATGCCGATGCGCATTCCGACAAACCTCCATACACGATTGTCATTCCTCCTCCCAATGTGACGGGAGTGCTCACAATGGGGCACGTGTTAAACAATACCATTCAGGATATTCTTATTCGCAAAGCGCGGATGGAAGGGAAGAATGCCTGCTGGATTCCCGGAACGGATCATGCATCCATCGCTACAGAAGGAAAAGTCACGGCCAAGCTCGAAAAAGACGGCATTTCTAAAAAGGATATTTCAAGAGAAGAATTTCTGAAACATGCGTGGGCTTGGAAAGATGAATACGGCGGAATCATCATTCGTCAACTTAAAAAACTCGGATGTTCGTGCGACTGGGAACGCGAACGATTCACCATGGATGAAGGATATTCAAAAGCAGTTCTGGAAGCCTTCGTAAAGCTGTATGAAAGAGGCCTCATTTACCGCGGACACAGGTTGGTGAACTGGTGTCCGGCATCCCAATCCGCCATCAGCGATGAAGAAGTGAATCACAAGGAAGTGAACGGCAAACTTTGGCATTTCCGTTATCCTGTAGAAGATTCCGATGAATCCGTGATTGTAGCCACAACGCGGCCCGAAACAATGCTGGGCGATACAGCGGTGGCTGTTCATCCCGATGATAAACGATATAAACATCTTCACGGGAAATCTGTACTGCTCCCTCTGACTGATCGAAAAATTCCGATTATCACGGATGAATATGTGGACATTGAATTTGGAACAGGTTGTTTAAAAGTGACACCGGCACACGATCCAAATGATTTCGAATTGGGGGAGAAACACGCGTTGGATTTCATCAATATTATGAATGCAGATGCAACATTGAATGATAATGTCCCCAAGCCATACAGAAACCTTTCAAGGGAAGAAGCCAGAAAAATTGTATTGGAAGATCTTGATAAAAAAGGAAGCTTAGAAAAGACAGAAGAACATCTTCACAAAGTCGGTTATTCCGAACGTGGAAATGTTCCGATTGAATATTATTTGTCAGACCAATGGTTTGTTAGAATGAAAGACCTTGCCGATCCTGCGATTGAAGTAGTCAAATCAGGAAAAATAAAATTTCATCCTGAGCACTGGACAAAGACGTACGATCATTGGATGGAGAACATTAAGGATTGGTGCATTAGCCGTCAGCTGATTTGGGGACACAGAATTCCGGTGTGGTACTGCAGAGGCGGAGATAAAGACCAGTGTCAAATTGAATGCAAAGAGCCGGTTGTGTCTATTGCGAAGCCGGACGCTTGTTCTGTCTGCGGATCAAAAGACATGGTTCAGGATCCGGATGTATTGGATACATGGGCGTCTTCCTGGCTTTGGCCGTTTGGTGTGCACAATTGGCCGGTGGAATCCGATGATCTCAAAACATTTTATCCGACGGATGTACTGGTTACCGGTCCCGATATTATCTTTTTCTGGGTTGCGCGAATGATTATGGCAGGGCAGGAATTTTGCGGAGATATTCCTTTTTCGGATGTGTATTTTACTAGCATTCTCAGAGACGAAAAGGGCCAAAAATTCAGTAAATCTCTTGGAAATTCACCCGATCCTTTTGATCTCTTTGAAAAATACGGAACGGATGCTGTCCGGTTCGGGATGATGCTGATGGCACCGCAAGGCCTGGATGTGCTGTTTTCAGAAACCCGTTTGGAAGTGGGTAGAAACTTCATGAATAAGCTGTGGAATGCGGCACGGTTTGTCCAAATGAACCTTCATGAAACTGAATTGCCATCGGGGGAATTAGACATTCCTTCATTGGATTTACCGGAAAGGTGGATACTTTTTCGCCTCAACCAAACCATCGAACAATTTAACCGCCGCCTGAACGAGTTTCATTTTAATGAAGCGGCTAAGACTTTATACGAATTTACATGGAGTGATTTTTGCGATTGGTACGTAGAAATTGCCAAAACACGATTTCAATCCGGCGATGCCGCGAAGGCTGATGTCGCAAGGAAAGTCGCAGTAAAAGTGTTAAAAGATATTTTGAAAATGCTACATCCGTACGCGCCGTTTATGACGGAAGAATTATGGGAAAGTTTTAAGATTGAAACAGAATCCAATTTAATTACAACACCATGGCCGGAATCCACATCATCGCAAGATATACAGGATGAAATCGCATCCATGGATGTTTTGAAAGAAGTCATTTCTGCCGTTCGCACTATCCGAAGCAGAATGAATGTTCCACCGGCCAGCAAAGCCAATGTGCTGGTTCGCTCGCCAAATGGGTCTAGTGAAGTTTTGAAAGAATATGAATCCATTGTGAAATCATTGGCTAAAGTAGAGGATATGACCATGGGCGATTCCATAGAGAAGCCAGATCATGCAGCGACGGCTGTTATTCGGAAGATGGAAATTTTCGTTCCGCTGGAAGGATTGATTGACCTTGATGTTGAGCGAACCCGACTTACGAAAAGACAAACCGAGTTAGATGGATTTATTATTCAGATTCAGAAAAAATTGAGCAACGATAATTTTTTATTAAGGGCTCCCGAAGATGTTGTCCAAAAAGAAAAAGAGAAACTGGCCGACATGGAATCAGAACTAGAACGTATTAACTCAAACCTTGAGATGTTATCATGAAAAAACTAATCTTCTTATATGCCACTTGCCTACTCCTTGGAAAATCAGACAATGCTGTCATGACAATTTACAAGGACGGATATGCGCTGGTAAAGCAACCTGTATCTTGGCCGCTAACCAACTTGGCCGGCCCGAAAACAATCCGATATCAGGCGTTGCCCGAGGGTTTGGTGGACGATTCACCATTTTTAACATTGGATCACGGAAAAATTATGGAGCAGCGGTATTTTGGAAATCTTTTTTCCGGTAACGATTATTTTTCCAGCATGCTCGGAACAGAGGTGACGGTTGGGATTGAAGATGGTGATGAATATTCAGGGGTTCTTCTGGATTATCATCCGAATTCAGTAACACTTCAAACGAGGCGGGACGTTGTTTCGCTGAACGATATCGCTTTTATTTCGCATCGAAATCAAATTGAAAATCCGCGCATTAATCCAGTCATAGAATGGGATATAGATTCTACAAACGCGGTCTCGACCAGCGGGAATTTGGCGTATTTATCGTATGGGTTTGACTGGGATGCCCATTACCGCCTTGTGTTGAATGACAGTGAAAATTCCGCCGACTTTATATCGGAAGCAAATGTGAGGAACCAAAGCAGGATGGACTTTAGCAATCTTTCGCTTCAATTAGTGGAAGGCAATCTGGGAAGACCTTCGGCGAAAAATAGAACGCAGCCGCAAAGATTTCAGTCGGGTCGCGCTGCATTCGACGCTGCGCCGGAATTACCGTTCGAAGAAACTCTGGGTGACTTTCATATTTTTAGGCCCATGAAAGTGAAAACCGATTTTATCCGAGGAGAAAAAATTACAGTAAGATTATACAAACCCCGATCAGTCTCATTCGAAAAGATCTATGTGTTTGAAAATACAGAAAGGTCTAAGCGAGAAGAACCTCTCATGGTTGAAATTTCTTTTGACAATACAGAAGAGAATAACCTGAATATTCCGTTGCCTCAGGGAAAAGTGAATTTATACTATGAAAACGGTACGTCACTTGAATTCGCCGGTGAAGATTATCTTAGACAGATTCCAAAAGGTGAAACGGCACTTGTGAGTGCAGGGCGGGCGTTTGATGTAATCGGAAAGCGGACTGTTTTAAATTATAACCGCCAGCAAAAAAGTGAAGAAGCGTCTATAGAAATTGTCATAAAAAATATACGGGAAACCGATATTGATGTGAGAGTAGTAGAGCATATTCGGGGAGATTGGGTTGTAAAGGATGCATCGGAAAATTTTACCAAAAAAGATGCCTCTACCATTCATTTTCCTCTAACGGTAAAATCAGGTTCCAGCAAAACACTTTCGTATACGTATCGAAAGGAGTGGAAATAAAATCCTGTGGCCGAATCCGGCCTTGAATTTGGTACTCCCATTCAGTTCCTAAAGGGTGTCGGCCCGTCCCGCGGGTCAGCGATGGAGAATGCCGGCATTTCCACCGTTCAGGATTTGCTGTATTACTTTCCGCGCCGGCATCTTGATCGAACGGCAGTTACACGAATAAAAGATCTCAGAGAATCAACTTGGGCTACCGTTGTTGCTGATGTTATGGTCTGCGGCGAACGGCGCACGCGCCGTGGAAAAATGTATGAGGCAACTGTGTCTGACAAAAGTCAATTGCTGAAACTGATTTGGTTCAATGGAGTGGATTATGTTTCAAAGTCGCTTAAAGTTGGCGATCGCCTCGCAGTCCATGGAAAAGTAGAATCTTATCAAGGGACGCAAATGGTTCATCCGGAATATGACAGATTATCCGAAGGGGATGACCCGATTCATTCAGGAACGGTTGTGCCGATTTATCCATCCTCTGGTGAATTGAAACATGTCGGCCTCGATGGGCGCGGATTTCGTCGAATCGTTCGAAATATGCTGGAATCACTACCCGAAGTACCGGATCATTTTTCTGATGACCTCCTATCCCAGCAGAATCTCATTCCGCTGAATGATGCGATTCGGCAAATTCACTTTGCTGACCAGCCGGGCCTTCTTTCAAAATCCATAAAGAGGCTGAAATTTGATGAGCATTTTTTTCTCCAGCTTTTGATGGCAATAAAAAAGGATTCCATCCAGCGATCAGGCACAAAGGCATTAACCATAAAAAGCAACAATGCGATTGAAATTATTGCAGAATTAGATTTTGATTTAACCTCCGCGCAAAAACGGGTTTATTCAGAAATTTGTGCAGATATGGAAAACCCTAGTCCCATGAACAGGTTGCTACAGGGAGATGTAGGATCAGGGAAAACAATTGTAGCTGTTTTGTCAGCTGTTAAAGCAGTAGATAACAAAATGCAGGCAGCGGTATTGGCGCCGACAGAGATTCTTGCGCAGCAGCATTTCCGAACCTTTAATAAGACTCTAATTAATCAAGATATTTCTACGGCCCTTTTAACAGGAAAAATGAAAGTAAAAGAAAAAAAATCCATTTTAGAAAAAACACAATTGGGTGAAATTGATATTTTGATAGGGACCCATGCAATCTTTCAAAAAGATGTGGAATTCAAAAATCTAGGATTTATTGTGGTAGATGAACAGCACCGCTTTGGAGTGAATCAGCGAGGAGGACTAATCCAAAAAGGGTGGAACCCTCACATACTTGCAATGACGGCGACACCTATTCCTCGGACGCTTGCAATCACATATTTAGGCGATATGGACTTATCTGTGATTGATGAATTGCCTAAGCACCGTATTCCTGTAATCACAAAATCGGTCGAACCGGACCGATTGGAGAAAGTGTATTCGTTCGTAAAGGAGGAAGTGAAACAAGGTCGGCAGTGTATGGTGGTTTTTCCTTTGGTTGAAGAGTCAGAAAAATCTGATCTTGCCGCCGCAGTAGAAGAACATGAAAGATTGTCCCGGGAAGAATTTTCCGCATTAAGCGTTGGCTTAATTCACGGACGAATGAAACGGGATGAAAAAGATGAAATAATGACCGAGTTTGAAAACGGCAGCATTGATGTTCTTGTATCCACAACCGTCATTGAAGTCGGTATTGATGTGCCGAATGCGACAATTATGATTGTGGAACATGCAGACCGTTTTGGGCTAACGCAGCTTCATCAGTTGAGAGGAAGAGTCGGCAGAGGCACAGAAAAAAGTTACTGTATTCTTGTGGAAAGAAAAGCAACCGACAGAGGTAAATACCGGCTGGAAGTTATGGAGCGGACAAACGACGGATTCGAAATTTCGGATGAAGATTTAAAGATGCGCGGTCCAGGCGAATTTTTTGGAGCGAAACAAAGTGGATTTATTCGGTACCGAATCGCAGACTTGATGACAGACGGAGCGCTGGTGCATCAGGCACGGGATGCAGCATTTGCGTTGGTGGAGAAAGATCCGCATTTATCAGAGGTGAGCCATGCGCTCATAAAAATGAGATTTGAACGTGAATACGCAACATACTTAACCAGTGCGGGAATTTCTTAAAAATTAGATCGGAACCATATTGAAAGTCTTTGTGTTTAGTGAAAAAATGCCAGGTTATAAAACTGAAAAATATTTTTCTCTGAAAGGTAGAAAATCTATACTTTCCCAGGCTCTAAAAGAGCGTTTCCCACAATTAGCAATGGAATAAGAATGACTACAACTGAAAATAACACGCAAGACCCTTTATTTGTGCACTTGGTCAGCACGTTCACTCAAAGTGCCTGGATATCAATGGGCAAGATAAAAAACCCTGTTTCCGAAGAATTGGAACGAAACTTGGAGCAGGCAAGTTTTTACATTGATTTGTTAGACATGATGCAAAGCAAGATGGAAGGGAATTTATCTGAATGGGAGACTCAATTTCTCGCGCACAGCGTCAGCGAACTCAAACTAAATTTTATTGAGGAAAAGAATAAGAAGGATGAGTCTGAAGATGATAAAGCCGAAAAGTCGAAAGATGATGGCAAAGCTGATGAAGATTCCAAGAATGAAGAAAAAGAAGAAAATGCTGAGAAAGAAGCCAAACCAAAAAAATGATTTCCACTCCGTACATTAGATTAAACAGACTGATTGCGGTCCTTGCCCTTGGACTGTCTTTCGGTATTTATTTTCTCACAATGGCGCCTACAGTCAGCTATTGGGACTGCGGCGAATTTATTGCCACATCTTACACTATGGGCGTTCCGCATCCTCCCGGCAGTCCCATGTTTCTTCTGCTTGGAAGAATTTTTACCATGCTTCCCATCAATGCAGATATTGCATTCAGGATGAATCTTATGTCGCCAACTATGAGCGCTTTGGCAGTGATGCTCTTGTATTTAATTACGGTAAAATTTATTACCCATTGGCGCGGCACTGTCCAGAATAAGACTGATGCTTTGGTTGTTTTTGGCGGTGCGCTCATTGGATCTTTAGCGTTTGCTGTTTCGGATAGCCACTGGTTCAACGCAGTCGAAGCGGAAGTGTATGCCCTCAGTACATTTTTTACAGCCATTGTTGTTTGGCTCATACTCCATTGGGCGGAGCGGGCGGATGAATCTGGAAATGAACGGTACATTTTGATTATTGCATACATGATCGGCATGGCGACCGGAATCCATTTATTGAATCTTTTGGCCCTTCCTTTTATCAGCCTCATTTTTTATTACCGTAAAATGAAATTCCAATGGAAAACATTCATGATAATGGTTGGCATAACCGGTGTGATATTTGTTGTCATCCACAATGGAATTATCAAAGGGCTTCCGCAGCTTGCCAGTGTGATTGGGCTACTAGGATTGGCAGCCTCTTTTATACTATTTACAGGATTCATGGTGTGGTCCGTATTGAAAAAGCACCAGCTTTTATCCCTTTGTTTGTCATCGGTATTCCTGATTCTTATTGGTTATTCCAGCTACATTATGATTTTTGTTCGCTCAGGACAAAATCCCAATATTGATGAAAACAATCCCGAAACTGTCCAACGCGCTATCGCATATTTGGAGCGGGAACAGTACGGTGCTTTTTACCAGTTTCCAAGACGGTATCCGAAAATGAAACCCAAAACCGAAATTGTCAAAACTCCTGAAGTTATTGTCCGGGATAAGCGAGGAAGGCCGATTCGCCGTGAATTTTCCTCCAGACAGGAACGGAAATACAAATTTCATGATTTAGGAAAACAGTGGGATTATTTCTGGAGTTATCAGGTTAATAAAATGTACTGGAGATATTTCCTATGGCAGTTTGCCGGCCGCGGTCCAAGCGACGGCGATGGAATGCAAGTTTCTGAAATGGGTGCAAACTCCCGAGAAGATGGTGTGGACTGGCTTTATTTTGGATTTCCGTTTGCATTGGTGCTTGGCATTTGGGGAATGATCTATCAATTCAAACGCGATCCCGAACAGGCGTTAACGGTCTTGACCTTATTTTTAATGACAGGACTTGCGATTATTCTGTACATCAATCAGGACAATCCTCAGCCACGAGAACGAGACTATTCGTACGTCGGCAGCTTTCTTGCTTTTTCCATCTGGATTGGCGCAGGCGTTGCTGCTGTTTCCGAATTGATTGAAAAGAAGATTAAGAATAAAGAATTGTCATTTCGACTTTCTGCTGGCGCAATGGCCGCACTATTATTTCTTATGCCGGGCGTAATGACCATTGCCAATTACCACAGCCATAACAGAGCCGGGAATTACATTGCATGGGATTACTCCTATAATCTTTTACAATCCTGTGAGCCCAATGGAATCTTATTTACCAATGGCGACAACGATACATTTCCATTGTGGTACCTTCAGGAAGTTGAAAAGGTGCGAACGGATGTAACCGTTGCAAATCTCAGCTTATTAAACACTGGATGGTACATCAAGCAGCTTAGAGATTTGCGTCGTACTTCGTCGATTGATGGACAAGAAATAGAACTGGAACGTTTCTTAAATATATCCGATGAACGAATTACTAGCATTTCCACTGGTCTTACAAGATGGGAGAAAAAGAAAGTAAGAATTAACGTCCCAGATGACCCTGAAAATGAAAAAGGATACATCGAATGGGAAGTAAAACCTACGTATGCCCAAATTGCGTTGCGTGTTCAGGATCTCATGATTTTAAGAATCCTGAACGATTCTAAATGGAAATATCCTGTGTATTTTGCGGTAACGGTTCCGGCAAGCAATCGCGTAGGCCTAGAAAAGTTTCTTGAAATGGAAGGGCTTGTATACAGAGTTCAAAGCCATAAGGTAAATTATCCGCAGGACCCCATTAATGCAGAACGGATGGAAGAACTGCTGGTTTCCAACGTAAATCGGGAGGTGTGGGATGGAGGATTCTCCAATAAATTTTGGCAGAATTCCGAAGGCGGAATTTGGTCTAGAGGCCCCAGCAATTCCTATCTCTTCAGGAATATGGGGAACGAGGATGTTTTTTATAATAAACAGGTTATACGCCTCATGCAGAATTACAGAAGCGCATACATGCAACTAGCGGCCCATCACTATTTCGCCGCTAGAAAACTCGATGGCAAAGCCGGCTCGGATCCAGAGGCAGTTGAAAATTCGAGAAAAAAGGTTGCAGAAATCATCAATGAAATGAGTGAGAATATTCCGGAGATTACTATTCCCATGGAATCCAAAGAACTGCATTACCAAATGGCGCGGATTCTCGGTGAAGTGGGAGAGACGGCACAGCTGGATTCTATATTATCCATTCTTCTTTCACGCGATGATACTACAATTGAAGACAGAATTGAATATGGAAGGACGTATATGAATGTGCTGAAAAACTTTGAAAAGAGCAGTGGTGTTTTTTCTACCCTTTATGAAGATATGCGGGCATTAAGATTACGAGGTTATTCGTCTGATAAAGGGTTGGGAAGAAAGTGGAAAAACTGGCAAAATTATTACTCATCAGTCGTGAGTTTTTTAGCAAAATCTTATCAGGAGCTTGAACAGTATGATGCGGCATCCGTATTACTAGAAGATTGGCTCACTGAATCTCCAAATGATGCCGCCGCCAAAAAGCTTCTTGAAGAAATCGGCAACCAGGTCGAGAATAATTAATCTACCTGTGAACTAAACAGGGTAAAATCTGTTACCAGCCGTCATGAATCGTCAACCCCAAATTTCAATCATTGTTTTGAATTATAATGGGCTTCGTTTCTTAAAAACGTGTTTTGACTCTCTGAGAAAAACAACGTACGCAAATGTGGAAATCTTGATGGTTGACAATGCTTCCAACGATGAAAGTGTACCATTTGTAAGAACCCATTATCCTGAGGTAAATATTGTTGAAGCCGGCGGAAACCTTGGTTACAGCGCAGGAAATAATCTGGGAATCAAGCATGCTTCGGGTGAGTTTGTGGTGCTACTGAATAATGATGTGGAAGTTACTTCCGGTTGGCTTGAGCCAATTATTGAAGAATTTTTGTCGGATGAATTGATCGCCGCCGTTCAGCCAAAAATCAGGCATATGATACACAGAGATGAATTTGAATATGCCGGCGCTTCCGGCGGTTTTATGGATATCTTTGGATTTCCTTTTTTGCGCGGAAGGGTATTTTATACTATCGAAAAAGACACAGGACAATATGATGAAAACCGGGACTTATTTTGGGCCTCCGGTGCTTCGATAGCCATTCGGAAAAGTGTCCTTGAAAAAACCGGCGGACTGGATGACGACTTTGTACATCATATGGAAGAAATTGACTTATGCTGGAGAATGCTGCTTCAAGGATACCGCCTTCGTATTCGAACGGATTCTATGATTTATCATTATGCCGGAGGTACCATTAAGCCTGACAGTTTTATGAAGGTATATTGGAATCACAGGAATAGTGTATTTATGATGATAAAGAATTATTCTAGAAAACGTCTAGCCTATTTGCTTCCCGTTCGAATTGTATTGGATTATCTGGTTGTGATAAAAGCAGCGTTAACATGTGATTTGGAAAAAATTTCCGCTGTATTGGAAGGACATAAATGGCTCATCCGACATATACCAATGATAAGAATAAAGCGGAAAAATGTTCAAATTAATCGAAAGGTGAATGATGCATCTTTGGATCATCTGATGCTTCATCGAAGTATAGCAATTGATTATTTTCTTCGTAATAAATTAACCTTCAACGACGTATGGCAATAGATTCAAAAAGGGTAATCATTACCGGAGGAAGCGGACTTCTGGGTACGGAGATTCAAAAATGTGCTCCCGGAATTATAGCGCCCAAGCATGGTCAATTCGATATAAAGAATCTTTCCGCCATGGAAGAATGGGTTTCTCAATCAGACGTAACAACGCTTATTCATGCTGCTGCTTTTACATCGCCACCCAAGGCAGAAAAAGAACCAATGGATGCAATGTCGGCTAATATCACCGGCACGGCAAATGTAGTTCAAGTGTGTTCCAAGCATGATTTAAGATTGGTGTATCTTTCAACCGATTATGTGTTTTCAGGTGATGAAGGGAATTATTCCGAATCCGATGATTTAAATCCTCAAAATTTGTATGCATGGTCAAAACTTGGTGGAGAATGTGCGGTTAAGATGTATAAAAATTCTCTCATTGTCCGGACTTCATTTTGCGAACCGGTTTTTCCGTACGATAAAGCATTTGCTGACCAGTATACTTCAAGGGATTCGGTTGAAGTGATAGCTCCGATGATTCTGGATGTTGCGCTAAACGAAAGTTTAACCGGAATCATTCATGTTGGAACAGAACGAAAAACAGTAAAAGAGCTCGCCATAAAATTGGGGAAAACCGATGTAGGAGATTTATTGCGGAATGAAGTTCCCTTTAAGGTTCCATTCGATACATCTTTAAATCTTGAACGCTTCAATGCTGTAAAAAATAAGGAATCGGATTCATGAAAATTTTTGTTGCCGGAGGCGCGGGATATATAGGATCGAGACTTGCTCCGGATTTGCTCATACATCATTACGACGTAACAGTAGCGGATTTAATGTGGTTTGGAAATCATTTACCCGAAGGTGTAAATCTCATTGAAAAAGATGTATTTGATTTGACTTCAAAGGATTTAGACGGATTTGATCAAGTCATTTTTTTAGGTGGAGTGTCGAACGATCCCATGGCAGAATTTTCTCCGTCCACCAATTTTATTTCTAACGCCGCAGCACCGGGCTATCTTGCCTACATCGCCAAAGAGGCAGGTGTCAGCCGATACATTTATGCAGATTCATGTTCTGTTTACGGGTATGCCGCAGATCAATTGTACAGTGAAACCGATCCGGTAACATGCTCCTATCCGTATGGACTTTCGAAGCTTCAGGGTGAGTTTGGTGCGATGCAACTTCAGGATGATTCCTTCTCGGTCATTTGCCTGCGTCAAGGCACTGTTTCCGGCTACAGCCCGCGTATGCGGTTTGATCTTATTATTAATACCATGTATATGTCTGCAATGACCCAGAAAAAAATTACGGTTAATAATCCGTCTATTTGGCGACCGATTCTTGCGATTGAGGATGCAGTAATGGCTTACATACGATCAATTCAGGCAGATCCGAAAATCAGCGGCATTTTTAATGTAGCATCAGGCAATTTTACCGTTGGGCAGGTTGCGGACAGGATATGGGAAACACTTTCGAAAAAATTTGGAATGCAGATTGATATGGATATAAAAAATATAGAAGATTACCGGAATTACAAAGTTACCACTCAAAAGGCGCAAAATGTTTTAGGCGCAAAATTTAAGGGTTCCATTGAATCGGTTTTATCTGAACTTGCTCAAAATTTTCCTGAAGGATTTGCTTTTGATCAGGACAATTTTTACAATATCCGGGTATTTGAAAAGCTGTTTAAATAAAGAGAAAAAATGAAAGCCGAAACGACTCATATTGATGGATTAATCGTACTTCACCCAAATGTGTTTGAGGATGACCGCGGCTTTTTTATGGAGGCTTACAAGCATTCTGTTTTTAATGATCTTGGAATAACAACAGAATTTGTGCAGGATAATCATTCAAAATCTTCCAAGCATGTTGTAAGAGGGCTTCATTTCCAGTGGAATCCGCCCATGGGGAAACTGATGCGAGTCACACGTGGAAGTGCTTTTTTGGTAGCCGTTGACATTCGGCATGGTTCTCCCACTTTGGGGGAATGGTATGGCCGTGAAGTGAATGAAGAAAATAAATTACAGATTTTCGCACCTTCAGGATTTGCCCGCGGTTTTTGCTCATTAAGTGATATAACGGAAATTCAGTATAAATGTACAGGAGAGTATAACTCTGCCGGCGAAGGAGGCATTCGGTGGAATGATCCTGAGATTGGCGTGAAATGGCCGGTGGACAATCCTGTATTATCTGAAAAAGATAAAAAAGCCCAAACGTTGAATGAATGGCTTAAAACAGAAGCCAGCCGCAATTTTTTAGTTTAGTTTTCTTTTTCTTTTACAATATTTTTCAACAAAATTGCTTCACTTCGCGGGTCCATATCGCTTAACCTGATTAACATTGAATCCAGGCGAAGAGTGGTAAAAGCATTTACAAATTCTTCTGTGTGAGCTTTAATAAAATACTGTGTTCTTGCTCTGGGAAATCGCTCATACACCAATTCAAAATTCTGCATCATCGATTGAAATTCCTTAAGTGCTTCATCCGGCTCACCCAATTCGAATAATTCCATGCCATAATAAAAATTGAATTTTCCCTCGCGAAACGCAGTGTTGTCTGTGATATCATTAACCATTTTTGTCCTTGAGGACCATCCCTTTGAATAATCCGATGCGATGCCCCTCAATGCAATGGTTCTTGCTTTTTCTATATGCGCCGTTCCGCGAAATGGTTCATATGTATCCATTTCTCCCGCAAGAATAAGATGGGCGTAAAATGCAAGAAAACCTCCCAGCGGATCGAACTGAACGGGATCGTAAAAAATGGATCCACCGGAATTATAAAAAAATTGAACTGAGTTGTCGAAAAACCGCTGATCTGTATCCGTAGAAAACAACGCCTGAATCAAATATGTATTTTGAGAGCCTTTCGATACTGCTCCCTCAAAAATGAATTGAATATTCAATGGAATATTGAGGTCTTTCCATTCATCATCCCATAAAGTCTGTTGAAAAAATCTTTGAATCTCAGCAGATAATGATGTGATTTCCTGGCGTTCGCTTCCTCTCAAAAGACGGTCGTTTAATGTAACGGATACCTTGCCGAACTGGGCGAATGCCGTAGAAAATAATACCGTAAAGCACCAAATCCGAAATCGGTTGTATTGTAGCTTCATAACTTCCGAAAATACAAAACTTGATTTGAGGCAACAATCATTCAAATTTTGGATACTTACTCGTAATTTTTAAGATGGCTAATCTTTCAGAATTGATACAGAAAAAAAGTGACGTGGCTGAAATCCTTCAGCTCGCCGGAAAGATCGGTGTTAAAACCGGCATGGATACCTACGTGGTTGGCGGATATGTTCGTGACTTATTTCTGGGAAGGCCAGTAAAAGAAATTGATCTGATGGTTGTTGGCGACGGAATTGCTTTTGCGGAAGTGCTGGCGAAAGAGATGGGAATTAAAAAAGTGGTTACATTTGAAAAATTCGGCACGGCGCATATTCCAAGCAAACCATTCCCAATTGAAGTAACCGGCGGAAGGACGGAAGCGTATGAAAAAGAATCAAGGAATCCACAAAAAATTGAGTCTGCGGATATTAATACAGATCTCATGCGGAGAGATTTTACCGTGAATGCAATGGCGGTAAATCTAATGCCAGATGCTTTCGGAGAACTGATTGATCCATTTCAGGGAATTGCGGATTTGCAGGCAAAGCACCTCATTACACCTCTCAGCGCCGATGAAACCTTTTCTGACGATCCGTTAAGAATGATGCGGGCAGCGTATTTTGCGTCCGAACTAAATTTTGATCTGGATGATAAATGTCTCAAAGCGATGGCGAAAAACTCAGACCGAATCACGATTGTTTCCCAAGAAAGAATTACGAATGAATTTATGAAGATACTTGCTTCCCCAGTGCCAAGTATCGGATTAAGAATTTTACAGACAACGGGATTGCTGAAAATTGTATTTCCTGAAATTGAGGAAATGGTCGGGCTTGAGCAAACCAGTAAATGGCATCATAAGGATATTTACAATCATACGCTCCAAGTGGTTGACAATGCGGCGGCTTTGTCTGAAAAATCGGAACTGCGGTTCGCAGGACTTGTGCACGATATAGCAAAACCACGAACGCGCAGATTGGATAAAAATAAGGGATATACTTTTCATGGTCATGACGAAATTGGTGCGCGGATGGTTGGTAAAATTTCAAAACGGATGAAACTTTCGAATGACCTAAAAGATTACCTTCAGAAATTAACGAGACTTCACTTGAGGCCAATTGCGCTCGCTCAGGAAAATGTAACGGATGCAGCCATCCGCCGGCTGATGGTAGCAGCAGCGGAAGAAATGGATGATCTTATGAAGTTGTGCAGGGCAGATATTACGAGCCAAAATCCCAAATTGGTCAAAAGATACATTGGAAACTTTGAGCGTGTTGAAGACAGGATGCAGGATGTTCAGGAAAGAGACGCCATGAAAGCATTTCAATCGCCGGTCCGCGGGGATGAAATCATGAAGATATGCGGATTGAAGGAAGGTAAATCAATTGGGAAGATTAAAACGAAAATTGAATCCGCCATCCTGAATGGCGATATTGAAAATACTCACGAAGCGGCATTGCAGTTTTTATTAGAGAATAAAGATGAAATTCTCTCATAGAAATATCAATCCTTTCACTTGATACGAGAACGGGTCTTAGCCTAACTTAAGTCCCGAAACGGTCTCCATTTAATGTCAGATTCCCCAAAAGTCACTCAGGCGGATGTCCTGAAAATAGCTGAACTTGCACGGCTCACTCTCAGCGATGAAGAACTGCCGATATTCACTGAGCAATTCAATAAGATATTGAATCACATGGATCAGTTAAATGAGGTGGATACGGATGGTGTCGAACCTCTCAGCCATGTGCTGGATTTGGTGAATGCAACCCGCGAGGATAAACCGGAAAAATCGCTGGATCAGGAAACTGTGTTGAATCTGGCGCCAAAATCAAAAAATGGGCATATTGCTGTCCCGTCGGTAATTCAAAAGTCTGATAAAGAGGCATCAAAGTGACGGCTGTCGGCGTAATACCGGCCCGGCTCAATTCCACCCGATTCCCCCGTAAGATACTTGCCCTTATTCAAGAAAAACCAATGGTAGCTGTTATTGCTGAGCGAGCACAACAATCAGAAAAACTGGATAAAATCATCATCGCCTTGGATAGTGAAGTTGCACAAGATGCGCTGAAATCGTATAAACTCAATACAGTTATGACATCGGAAAACCATCAGTCGGGAACTGATCGCGTATCGGAGGCGGTCGCAAATGAACCTGCAGATATTATAATTAACATTCAGGGAGATGAACCGGGATTAGATCCTGCAATTCTGGATGCCATGGTTGAAAAACTTAATGAACCGTGCGTAGATATGGTTACGGTAATTTCCACTGTAATTACACCGGAAGACATTCTCAATCCAAATGTTGTGAAGGTGCTTTTAGATGAAAATGAGATTGCCATTTCCTTCACACGTGAGGCGAGCAATTGGGGATCGGCCGGGTATTTTCGGCACGTCGGATTGTACGGTTTTACAAAAGACACCTTGAACAAATTTACAAAGCTGCCGCCGTCCGAATCTGAGAAAACCCATTCATTAGAACAACTCCGCGCGTTGGATAACGGGATTACGATTCATACTGTTGTAACCGATTATCCGCATTACGGGATTGACACTGAAGAAGATTTATTGAAATTTGAAGCGTATGGCTAACCCGGTAAAATACATATTTGTCGTTGGCGGCGTTATTTCAGGATTGGGGAAAGGCATTACAGCCTCATCTATCGGTTACCTGTTAAAAAGCGCAGGCCTTAGGGTAACTATTTTAAAATTGGATCCGTATCTAAATGTGGATCCTGGAACGATGAATCCCTATCAGCATGGTGAAGTGTTTGTGTTGGATGATGGATCAGAAACCGATTTAGATCTTGGCCATTATGAACGGTTTATTGATGTGGATATGCAAAAGAATAATAATGCAACAGCCGGGCAAGTGTACAAAACTGTTCTTGATAGGGAACGGTCCGGAGATTACCTCGGAGAAACAGTGCAGGTCATTCCACACATTACGGATGAAATAAAAAGCAGAATCCTTGCGGTAAACACACCTAAAAAATATGATGTTGTCATTTGTGAAGTCGGCGGCACGGTTGGTGATATTGAAAGCCTTCCATTTATGGAAGCCATTCGTCAAATGACGGTGAAGGTTGGACATCAAAACCACATGATAGTTCATGTAACATTGGTGCCGTATGTGAGAGCGAGCGAAGAACTCAAAACAAAGCCAACGCAGCACTCGGTGATGAAACTACGTGAAATCGGTTTGGCACCGGATATTATTCTGTGTAGGTCTGATTACAAATTGAACAAGAGCATCCGGGATAAAATCGCCCTTTTTTGCAACGTACTCCCAAACCACGTTATTGAAGGAAAAGAAGTGGAAAGTATTTATGAAGTTCCGCTCGTCCTCGAAAATCAAAAAGTTGGCGAACTCATAACAGAGCGCCTCCAATTGGACAACACTCCTGTTATTGATGAGTTGAAAACATTTATTTCGCGTTATAAAAATCCCAAGCATGAAGTCAAAATTGCCATGTGCGGGAAATACAATGAACTGCCCGATGCCTATAAAAGTGTGCTGGAGGCTTTCATTCATTCCGGGGTTGAAAACGATGCTCGAGTAAAAGTGGAATGGATCCACACAGAAGACATCAAAACTGACAAAGATGCTGCCCTCGGATTTAAGGGAATAAACGGAATTCTATTATTACCGGGCTTTGGGTCGCGGGGGTCCGAAGGAAAAATTCGCGCCTGTAAGTTCGCTCGCGAAGAAAAGGTCCCATTTCTGGGAATCTGTCTTGGACTTCAATGCGCAGTAATTGATTATGCCAGAAATGTTTGTGATATGGAAAAAGCAAACAGCACGGAATTCAATAAATCAACACCTGGGCCCGTTATTGATTTAATGGAATCACAAAAAGCAATTCGTAGAAAAGGCGGCACGATGCGGTTGGGGGCATACGATTGTGAAATAAAAAGCGGCACTAAAGCATTCGATGCATACGGGAAAATAAATGTTTCTGAACGGCACCGGCATAGATGGGAAGTAAACAATCGGTACCGATCTAAACTCGAAAATGCAGGTATGATTTTTTCTGGAATTAATACGGAACTGAACTTGGTTGAGATCATAGAATTGCAAAACCATCCATGGTATGTTGCGAGCCAATTTCATCCTGAATTAAAGAGTCGTGTAAACCAAGCACATCCGCTTTTCAGAGAATTTGTGGCTGCGGCGGTGAAACATAAAAATGGAAAACATTGATATGAATATTGTATCTGTCGAATCAATTGAATTTGGAAAAGACCCCATGCCTTTGATTGGCGGGCCGTGCGCCATCGAAAGCTTAGACCATTCTATGAAAATGGCGGAATCCATTAAAAATATTGCGGATAAAGTCGGTTTCCCCTTCGTTTTTAAAAGTTCTTTCGATAAAGCGAACAGAACATCCATTCAATCTTATCGCGGTCCGGGATTTGAAGAAGGATTAGAAATTCTTTCTAAAGTAAAATCGCAAATCGGTATACCGATTCTTACGGATATTCATGAAGCACAGCAGGCAGGTCCTGCGTCAGAAGTGGCAGATATTTTGCAAATCCCTGCATTTTTATGCCGTCAAACGGATTTGTTGGTTGCCGCCGCAAAAACTCAAAGTGTTGTAAATGTGAAAAAAGGTCAGTTCCTTTCACCATGGGATGTAAAAAATATCGTGGGAAAATTGACCGAATCCGGTACCGAAAAAATTATGCTCACTGAACGGGGGCATCAATTTGGGTACAACAATTTGGTTTCTGATATGCGTTCCATTCCCATCATGCAGGAATGCGGATATCCGGTTGTTTTTGACGTAACTCACAGTGCTCAACTTCCCGGCGGTCACGGAGACAGCACAGCCGGAATGCGGGAATATATTCCTGTTATTGCCCGTGCCGCTGTAGCTGCCGGATGTGATGCATTATTTATGGAAATCCATGATGACGTTGATTCAGCAAAATCAGATGCAGCTACGCAGTGGCCATTGGATAAACTGAACCATTTATTGGAATCTTTGAAACGAATTCGAGCCGCCATTTCGTCATGATGTCGGGTCTCAATTCCAAATTGTCAAAAATTCAAATGGTGATTACGGATGTGGATGGTGTCTTAACAGATGGATCTATTTATAAAGGACCGGATGGAATGGAACTGAAACGGTTTAATGTATCCGATGGTGCCGGTGTTGCAATTGCCCGCGCCGCGAATTTGAGAATGGCCATTATATCCGGAAGACATTCCGACGCAACCGAACAGCGCGCAAAAGAACTCAAAATTGAAGATGTTTACAATGGGTCGCTAAATAAAGTGGCGCCGTACGAAGAGATAAAAACCAAATACAACTTGAAGGATGAGAATATCGCTTATATCGGCGATGACCTAATTGATATTCCTGTAATGGAATTGGCAGGGATTCCGATTGCTGTCAGCAATGCATTTGAACCCGTAAAAGAGGCTGCTGTTTATGTTACAATAACAGCCGGCGGGGACGGCGCATTTCGGGAAGCAGTTACATGGATCTTGAAAGAAACCAGACAATACGAAAAAGCGCTCGAAACGTTAAGAAAGACCATTGATCAATCTTGATTCTCAAACATGGTTTCGGGTTTTGTTTTCTAAAAAATCCTGATGGTTAAGCCCAAAAATTTTTTCGTATTTTTAGTGATAATAAGCTGCTCTGATCTTCCCGAGCAATCCCAAAGAAGTAGCCGAGATGGTATACCGGATCAGGAGAGTTGGAACGTAACCATTACCTTAACGGATGAAGGATTGCGCCGAGCGGTCGTTAAATCCGGACATTTACAAAAATTCCACGACCGCCAATTCATAAATTTGAATAAAGGTGTTGACGTTGATTTTTTTGATAATGAGGAAAATCATACGAGTAACCTTCTATCTCAAAATGCGACAGTGGATGAAAAAACAAATTCCATGAAAGCCGTAGGACAGGTCATTGTGCTCTCCGACAGCGGAGTAACATTATTTACCGATACTCTTTCATGGGATAGCAGAAAAGAATTAGTTTTCACGAATGATTCCGTAATGGTTGTTACTGAAGAGAATGACACGCTTTATGGGATTGGATTTGAATCTGATATGGGACTTGAATATTGGAAAATACTACAGCCGTCCGGAGTGGTTGGACAGAATAAAACACATGAATGATCAGAACGTATTAAGCACAAGCGGACTTCATAAGCGATACGGAAAACGCTGGGTAGTCAGCGATGTAGATCTTGAGGTTCGCAAAGGTGAAATTGTTGGACTCCTTGGTCCAAACGGAGCAGGAAAAACAACTACCTTTTATATGATTACGGGAATGATAAAACCCACCAAAGGGAAAATTTTATTAAATGAAAATGATATTACCAATCAGGCGATGTACCTCCGTGCGCGAAAGGGGATCGGATATCTAGCGCAGGAACCGTCTATTTTCGGCAAGTTAACCGTAGAAGAAAACCTGAGGCTTGTTCTTGAAATGAGTTCTTTTTCGAAAGAGGAACAAGAGGATAAAATTGAAAAAATATTAGAGGATTTGAGCATTTCTCATTTAAAGGGCAACAAAGGAGGGAGTCTTTCCGGTGGTGAGCGCCGCCGTGTTGAAATCAGCAGAACACTTGTGCTTGATCCGGATTTTATTTTGCTGGATGAGCCTTTTGCTGGAGTGGATCCGATTGCTGTTGAGGATATTCAATCTATTGTGCATTCGCTCAAAGAACGAAATATTGGTGTTTTAATTACGGACCATAATGTAAGGGAAACGCTCTCAATTACGGATCGATCATATTTATTATTTGATGGAAAGATTCTTAAATCTGGCACATCTGAATCCTTAGCGAATGATGAGGAATCCCGGCGTCTTTATCTTGGCGAAAAATTCACGCTGAACTAATGGCAAAACTTGTACAACAACTCCGGCAAAAACAATCACTGACACCTCAGCAGATTTTACAGGCAACCGTTTTGCAGAAAACAGTCGCAGATCTTGAAGAAACAATTTTAGAAGAATTGGAAAACAATCCTATCCTTGAACAGGATGAATCAGACGAAAGTCAAGAACCGGAATCTGAAACAGCGGAAGATGAAGTAGATTGGAATGTGGAAATGGACGATTATGAACCAGTTTACATTCCACCCAAAAATACTCAGACCCGAGATCTTCCCGTTCCCGAGCGCCCTGATTTCATTTCCGGATTGCTGAAACAAATTGAAATGCTTGGGATGCAGGATACAGAACTCACCATAGCAAAAGACATTATCTGGAATTTAGATGATCGAGGGTATTTAACAGATGATACGGTTTTATTGGCAGACAAATATGAGATTACAGAATCAGCACTGGAACACACACTGGGTAAAATTCATCAGCTGGAACCAAAAGGATTGGGTGCCCGAGACTTGAGGGAATGCCTCATGCTTCAATTAGATAAGGAATCAAATACCCTCGCATACAAGGTTCTAAAAAACCAATTTGATAATTTTGCGAATCACCGATACGAAAAAATTGAAAAAAGTCTGTCCTGTTCTGAAAAAGAACTTTCTGATGCTATCGAGCGTATTTCTCACCTAAATCCTTCCCCGGGCGAGGGACAGCAGATAACAAAGGATGAAACGGTTATTCCGGACGTTATTGTGTCAAAGCGGGAAGGCGAATGGTACATAATTACGAATGATAACTGGATTCCGGAATTGAGGATAAGCAAAACATATCAATCAATGGCAAAACAAAAAGATCAAAACGAAGAAACAAAACGATTCATCAAAAGAAAGATGGATTCTGCGGAATGGTTTATTGAAGCACTGAATCAGCGGCGGCAAACATTAATATCTGTAACTGCAGCTATTTTGCAGCGGCAGCCTGAGTTTTTTAAAGGAAATATCCAGACTATTTTTCCTATGAAACTTCTGGATATCGCAGAAGATATTTCCATGGATATTTCCACTATCAGCCGAGCAACACGCGGGAAATATGCTGATACGCCCTATGGCGTATTTGAGTTAAAATCGTTTTTCTCTGAGTCCATTGAACTTGAATCGGGTGAAGAAATCAGCAATAAAATGTTTAAACTTGAAGTACAAAAACTCGTAGAAAATGAGGATAAAACCCACCCGTTAACAGACGAAGCAATTATGGAAATTTTAAAAGAAAAAGGATTACCCGTTGCTCGAAGGACGGTGGCAAAATATCGCGGTCAGTTAAAAATACCGACTGCTAGACTGCGCAGGCAACTGTCGCATTAGAAAGGATACATAATGGCAAGACGAATTATTATCGGAGACCAAGAAGTAAATATTCCCGATAAGCTTTTAAAGCTGGGGCTTATTCCTCTTTTGGGAATTGGCCTACTGCTTTGGTTTTTATCCGGCGTTTACATTGTAGGGCCGGATGAAGTTGGCGTTGTACAAACATTTGGGGAATATACTCGACAATCTCAATCAGGACTTAATTATCATTTTCCATATCCAATCGAGACGGTACAAACTCCAAAAGTTACGGAAGTGAAACGAATCGAAATCGGATTTCGAACGGTAGGGAAAAATCAGTATAGAACGGTATCTCAGGAAAGCCTCATGCTTACGGGTGATGAAAATATCGTGGATGCAGAGATGATTGTTCAGTATAAAATTAAAGATCCTGTAGCCTATTCATTTAATTTTGTGAAGCCGGAATTGACAGTAAGGGAATCATCTGAAGCATCACTAAGAACCGTGATTGGGCGCCACAACATTGATGAGGCCCTCACATCCGGAAAGTTCATGATTCAGGAAGAAACGAAAGAGCTACTGCAGTCCATTTTGGATAAATACGAAACGGGTATTCAAGTCGTCGCGGTACAACTCCAGGATGTGTCGCCACCCAAGGAAGTGATTGCCGCCTTTAAGGATGTTGCATCCGCTAAAGAAGATAAAAACAGGATGATAAATCAGGCGCAGGGCTATAGAAATGATATTATTCCCAAAGCACGGGGAGAAGCTCAGGCGCAGCTAAGGGAATCAGAAGGATTTAAAGAAGCCCGAATCAGCCGCGCAGAAGGCGATGTTTCAAAATTCAATTCCATGCTGAAAGAATACAGAAAATCAAAGGATGTCACAAAAACTCGGCTATATCTTGAGACTGTGGAAGAAGTGTTAGCTAAGGCAGATAAAATTGTGATTCCGGATGCAGAGGATGGGAATCTTCTAAACCTATTAAACCTTCAGCCGAAAGGAGGAAAGACACAATGAAACGTATATTGTTAAGCTTGATTGCTTTAGGTGTCTTATTTGTGATGTCATCTGTATTTATTATAGATGAACGCGAGCAGGTTGTGGTGCTTCAATTTGGGAAACCGGTTCGGACGATTCTCGAGCCGGGATTAAATGTGAAACTGCCATTTCCATTTCAGGAATTGCGCACATTTGACGATCGGTTATTGGAATATGATTCTCCTCCGGAAGAAGTGTTGAGCAGAGATAAAAAAAGTTTGATCGTCGATAATTATGTTCGGTGGAAAATTTCCGAACCGCTCACTTTCTTAAAAACGGTACAGTCTATTCCTACCGCTTTAAGCCGGCTTGATGACATTGTCTATTCACAACTGCGGCGTGAGATTGGAACGCATGACATGGCAGAAATCATCACTGAAAATCGTGAGCTCATTCTAGAAAAGGTGACGGCAGAAAGTAAGTTAGCAACAGAACAATACGGCATTGAAGTTGTGGATGTCCGCATTCGAAGAGTGGATTTGCCAAAAGAGAATGAAAAGTCCATTTACGCAAGAATGGATGCTGAGCGAAAACGGCAAGCGAATAAATTCAGATCAGAAGGTGAGGAAGAAGCCCAGAAAATTCGAGCATCTACTGATAAAGATAAAACTATCATTTTAGCTAATGCTTATAAAATAGCGCAGGCTACGCGGGGAGAAGGCGAAGCAAAGGCGCTCGAGATTTATGCAAAATCCTATTCCGCCGATCCGGAATTTTACGAATTCGTGCGAACGCTGGAGGCCTATAAGAAAATAGTAGATGAAAAAACTACTTTGGTGCTACCGGCAAAATCAAAGTTATTTGAGCTGTTAATGGATTGATTTTTCGGATTAAATGAAAAATAATTTTCTTCACATTGCTGATTATTCCAAAAATGAGCTTTGGGATATCCTGAATCTTGCCAAGGAATTAAAGGCAAAATTTCACAACAGAGAAGATTTCAAGCCATTTAAGGATCAATCTCTCGCAATGATTTTTGCGAAACCCTCCGCAAGAACGCGGATTTCCTTTGAGACGGGTTTCGAATGGATGGGAGGGCATGCGATTTATTTGGGTCCAAACGATATTGGCATCGGGAAACGTGAATCGGTCAAAGATATTGCAAGAGTGGTTTCCAGATATAATGACATGATTATGGCAAGGCTGTTTGACCATAAGCATATGCTGGAACTGGCTGAATTTTCTAATTCGCCTGTCGTAAACGGATTGACGGATTACAATCATCCCTGCCAAATTATGGCGGACATTATGACGGTTTGGGAACATCGGGGAAATGTAGATGACCTAAAAATTACTTATATGGGAGACGGGAATAATATTGTGCATTCCTGGCTTCAGTTGGCCAGTGTATTCCCTATGCATTTTGCGTGTTGCAGCCCAAGCGGATATGAGCCGGATGAAAAGACAATTTCTATGGTTCAGAATTCAGGTGTGTCAACATTTGAGCTTTCTCATAATCCTGCAACCGCGGTAAACGGTGCTGATGTGGTGTATACAGATGTGTGGGCATCCATGGGACAGAAAGCAGAAGCCGAGGAAAGAGAAAAAATATTTTCAGACTTTCAGGTTAACGAAGGTCTCATGGATAAAACGGGGAAGGATACTTTATTTTTGCATTGCCTTCCTGCCGAACGCGGAAGAGAAGTTACGGACAGTGTTATGGAAGCTTCGTATTCTGTAGTGTTTGATGAAGCTGAAAACCGTATGCATGCCCAAAATGCAATAATGGTTTCGCTGAATAAGTTTAGATAGACGTTAGTTAAATTTATTCTGTCTCAGACCAGTGAAGGTCGTAGGTCCTGTATTCGACAGCATTTCCATCTGTTAAAGGAACAATAATCTTAAACTGCGTTGTTGCGCCAGGCTCGAGCGCAGAATCGGTTATGACTCCGGAAGAATATGTTGTTTCGGTTCCGTTAACAAAAGAGGAATCTTTAGCGGTTAAATTGGTTGTTTTTTCCCAGAGATTAGCGATTACGCGCACAAAATCTGCTCTGGACTTCCCGGTATTTTTTACCATTCCGGTAATTTCTTCTCTATCAGGAAAAGCATTAACAAACGGCTCACCCATTATTTCTATTTTTGCGCTTACTGGATCATCTTCGGTGATATGGACAACTCTTTCCGCATCAATATTTAACCGACCTAAACTAGTCTGAAGAATAATAAAATCAACATTTTCTTCCACCAGTTCGCCCATAATAACCGTTCCGTTTGTCAGTTCAACTCTGTGCCTGAGCTGTGGGATTTTTATAAGATTTAGCAACTCCTTATTCAAAGATGGCATTCCCTGTGATTTCTGGTAAAATTTTACCATTTTTTTCAGCGAGTCAATTTCACTCTCAAGCCTGTCTATCCGCGGTTCAAAATCAAAAAATGTATCGCCGGTTTCCAATAACGGTTCTTTATCTTCTTCTATTCGCAGCGGAGGAATGGGAGCATCGACATCACTTTCTTCTTGAACTGCCATTGAATCTGCTACGATTACTTCTTGTTCAATTTCAGTTTCAGAAATTAGGCTGTCAGCAATTTCCTGCGCTATTACGGTTTGCGCTAAACTGAAAATTAACAGAAATTTAATCATTGCGTATTCCCATTGTGCGCTTCAAACGCCAAGCGTCTTAACCTTTGTTCATGTGCTTCCAATTCTCCCATCGCATCCAGCGAAAGTATAATTGCATCCCTATACCTATAATTGTCTGCCGTTTTCAGAACCTCAAGCAATTTAGGGATCGCTTCTTTATCTCCGAACTCACCCAGTTTTCCAATCGCCTTTATTCGCAGTTCCGGCGCATAATCATCGTTTAATGCAATCTCAGTTACAGCAAGCCGAACTTCTACATCATTGAATTCTCCGAGTGCATCCAATACAGTATTCAGCATACTGAAATATTGTTTTTTCCCTGTATTGTACGTTTGAAGCAGAGCGAGTATCAGGTTTTCTTCTTTCACGCCGCCAAGTGTATTAAAGGCAAAATCGCGCACTTCCATATTGGTATTGGGATCTCCGAGAAGTTCCGCAAATGCAGTTGCCACTTCCATCGGTTCCTTTTTCCCCAGAATTTCCACTGCTCGGTTTCGGATACCTACATTGATTTCCGGATCCTTGGTGATGGAAAGTAAAATCGGAACGACTTCTGCGGTTCCAAGCGCACCAAGTGTTTCCGTCAGCAATTTTTCTGTTCTATTCAAATTGGCTTTGCTGATTTCATACAGTTCCAAAAGTGCATACACCTGATCTTTTGTCCGCACCTTATTCAAATTTCGAATGAGCGTCATATGCAGTTCGTTAGTTTTTTCCTCAACTTGGTGCATTGCGCGAACCATGGCATCTGCTGCTTTTGGATTATCTTTAAAAGTTGCGAGTAGTTCAATAGACGTAATCATCAGTGATAAGTCCATTGCCTCAGCATCAGCGACTGTCTGCGCGATGGCGTTTAATGCGGTGGGATGGTGTGTTTCTGCCAGCGCTTTTCCTGCGGCAATCCTGAAATCAAACGGTTGGTTAGAATCGTGATAAATACTGATAAGTTCTTCGAGTGCTTGAATTTTACCTTCCTGATATGCCATTCTCAACCGTTCCACCTCGTCGAAACCGGTTTCGGCTGTTACATCACCTTTCTTCCCGAACAATCCTTTTATCATGGAACAGCCGTTAAAAGAAAGAAGGCTTGCAATCAGCAATACGAGCATGATTCGTTTAGGCATTTTCATCCCATTTTTGAATAGAAAATTCATTACCATCAAACACGCCGTACGTGAAAAAGGTAAGCCAATCTCCCAAAATAACCAATTTCCCCGGACCGACATCTTCAACCGTTGCCTGATGATAATGTCCGCATATAACGAAATCGGTCCCGTTTTCCGTAAGCTTTGAAGCGAATATCTTCAAATCGTCCAGAATCTTTTTATTATAGGTTTCGTCATGGTCATAATGCTTACCTCGTTTGGAAATCCAATTGCCAAACATATACCCAATGTTAGGATGAACCCACCGATAAAGCCAAATAAAGGGTTTACTCTGAATGACCGCTTTTAGAAGCCTGTATCCGTAATCCCAAGAAAGATGTCCATCGCCGTGCGTGATATAAAAAGACTTTCCGTTCACATTTATTGACATGTCCTCAAAATAAGTATGTGTGGTGAGATCCTCGGTAATAAAATCCATCACCCAGTAATCATGGTTTCCCAATACATAATGAATATCTATTCCGGCATTTTTAACAAGATACAATTCATGGAAAAAATCGAAATAAATTTTAGGAATCACATCCTTATATTCAAAATAATAATCAAAGATATCTCCGACGATAAATAACGTGCCGCCGGTTGAGCGTACATGCCGAAGAAAACCAAACAGTTTCGCACGCCGTGCTTTTTCCTGTTCAGACGCTTCCAGCATGAGATGAGTGTCGGAAATAAAATAGACGGGTAAATCCATAGCAATGGAAACTAAAAACCTTGTTCCGTACAGGCAATTGAATTGTCTTTATGAATAGTACATCCTTATTAACTTTCTCACAGTGATTTGGTCAGAGATTTTGTGATAATTATCTTGTGATTGAATCCATTCAAAAATGCATTGATTAGTGTCAGAAAATCGTATAGAATTGTGGGGGAACCAATGTTCCTTCAATCCGTAATGAAAATGATGAAACAAATCCTAACTGCCTTATTATTTTGCTTTTTCATCCAAAGCGGAATTGCGCAATCTTTTGGGCAAAATAAGGTCCAGTATGATTCTTTCAACTGGTCATTCATTTCCTCAACTCATTTTGATATTTATTATTATCAGGATGAAAAGCAATTGGCGGAATTCACAGCAGAGGAAGCTGAATCTTCTTACGAACAAATTTCCAAACATTTGCGATGGACGCTGAAAGACAGAGTATCCATCATTATATATTTATCGCATAATGATTTTCAGCAGAGCAATGTAATCCTACAGTATATGGTTGAAGGGATTGGAGGCGTAACAGAGCTCTATAAAAATAGAGTGGTCATTCCATTTGAAGGTAACTATGAACAATTCCGGCATGTCATACACCATGAACTTGTCCATGCTATGATTAATGATATGGTGTATGGAGGCTCATTGCAAAATATGGTTTCACGGCAAGTTCGAACGCGATTGCCACTTTGGGCGAATGAAGGATTGTCAGAATTTTTATCCATGAATTGGGACACAGAAGCAGATATGATTTTGCGCGATCTCGCAATAAATGAATATATCCCCGCTGTAGATGAATTGGATTATTTTCTCGCCTACAAAGGAGGACAATCGGTTTGGCGATTTATTGCTCAGAAATACGGCCGTGAAAAAATTGGTGAAATATTTTGGGAAATTCACAACAGCCAATCTACCGAAAAAGGATTTGAACGCGTCTTAGGGATGAATTACGAAGACTTGACAAATCAATGGCATAAATATCTGAAGAAAGAATATTGGCCGGATGTGAAGGATAGGGATGAAATTGAGGATATAGCCAAGAGACTCACAGATCATGAAAAGGAAAAAAACTTTATGAATCTGTCGCCCGCATTGTCTCCGGATGGAAGCCGCATCGCTGTATTGAGTGATCGGCTGGGATATACAGATATTTATTTAATGGATGCGATCGACGGGACTGAATTAAAGCGGCTTGTAAAGGGAAACCGATCATTGGATTTTGAAGAATTAAAATTTCTTCAGCCCGGAATTTCCTGGGCACCTGATAATGAACGGATTGTCTTTGCGGCAAAATCCGGGGAACAGGATGCACTTTATATTTTAAATGTAAAAACACTGAATCGGGAAAAAATCCCATTTGATTTAGACGGAATCTTTTCTGCTGCATGGAATCCTGTTAAAAATCAGATCGCATTTGTCGGGAACCATAAATCTGCCAGCGATATCTACATTTACGACTTGGATTCGCAATCCCTTACAAACCTTACAAATGATCTGTTCGCTGACCTTGAACCGTCTTGGAATCAGAATGGAACAGAACTTGCGTTTGTTTCATCTCGTGGTGACCAATATCAAAGTGACCGCTTGGGGATGAAAGATACCGATTTCAGCATGGCAACGCATGATTATGGCCAGCGCGACATTTACACATTGAATATTGCATCAGGGACCATATCCCGAATTACTGCTACACAATACCTTGAAAATAATCCGATCTGGGCAAACAAAATCCAAAACCTCTATTTTACTTCAGACAGAAACGGCGTATGGAATTTGGTTTCTCATAACCTGAACACGGGAAATTCAAAAACCGTCACAAATGTATTAACCGGCATTTTTCAACCCAGCTTGTCCTCGAGTGGAGAATTGATGGCATTTTCAGGATACACCGATAGAGGCTGGGATGTGTTTACGCTGACAAATCCAGATGAACTTGAATTAAAAGAAGTACCGGTCACAGGATTTATTACGTCTTCTGAAACGGAAGACAATTTGGTTACTGATTTGCGCCGGGATAAAAAAAGATCAGAAATGCTCGGTAGTCCGCGTGATTTTTCCAGGTACATTTTTGCTCCCGATTATGTGCATTACAATCAAGATAATTTAGACGAAAATACAGAGCGGCCATTCGCAGGGCTGGACAGTCTTAGGACCGAAGACGGCGGATATATTCCCCAATCTTATAAAACGAAATTCTCGCTCGATATTGCGACAGGCTACCCATCATACAATACCATGTTTGGTGCCTCAGGGATGGCGATGTTCGCCTTCAGCGATATTATGGGAGATCATCAAATTATTTTAGGTACGGAGTTGGTACTGACTTTAAAAGACAGCGATTATTATATCAGTTATGCCTACTTAAAAAACCGCACCAATCTTTATCTCTCCGGTTTTCATATCGCAAACCTTTTTGATGCAGGGATTCGATATTATCCGGATACAGGATTTTTAAATCAGCTTGTCGGCAGGCTGAGGCATTACGGATTAACAGGATATGTATCGAGACCATTCAATCGGTTTAACAGGTTAGAGGGCGGAGTGTCTTACAATTTTGTGGATTACGATTTATTTGAACTTGATTCTTGGACCAATACAACCCAATTGGATACATCGTTCGGGTTTTCACTACTCACGCCGCAAGTTGGATGGATTTATGACAATTCTGTAAATGGCTACACCGGCCCTGTGGACGGATTAAGAACAAATACGACGGTCAGATTCAGTCCGGGTATTGGAACCAAACAACTAGATTTTACAACGTTATCCGTTGATCTGAGAAAATACAAAAGAATTTCCCGAAGGGTGACTCTTGCCGGAAGATTAACATTGGGATCGAGCTTTGGGAATGATCCCCAGAAATTTTACCTTGGCGGAGATGGACTTTGGTTTGCCGGATTAGGCGAAACTAACGGGAAGTCAGATCAAAGCCAATGGCAGCAGGATTTACTTGTAGATACAAGCCGTACATTTCTTGAAGATATTTATTTATCCGAATATGTTTTTCCGCTAAGGGGCGCACGATTTGCTGAGCGTTACGGAAAAAATGTCGCGCTTGCAAACATCGAGCTCAGGTTTCCTTTTATCGATTATATTGCATTGGGATCCGGCGGAATTTTCGGGAATATCCATGGACATCTTTTTATGGATATAGGCGCCGCATGGGATATCATGGATGAATTCAATGATCATTCCAAGCTGCGGGAAAAATACGGACAATCCATCCCGGATACCTTTTCACCGATTTTTTCGACATTTGGCGTTGGTGTAAAAATTCCGTTTCTTTATTTATTTAGAATAGATGCAGCGTGGGATATAGAACCCGGATTTACCACATCTCGTCCTCAATGGATTTTTTCCATGGGATTTGATTGGTAACTATTCTTCCGCCGTCAAATTCGCTATCCTGTTTTCTGAATAAGGCGTCCCTACTTTGAATTTTTCACTACATCATCAAGATGCTGACACATCGGCAAGAACCGGCGTATTGGACACTCCGCACGGAAAAATTAAAACGCCGGTGTTTATGCCGATCGGTACTCAGGGCGCCGTCAAATCTCTTTCTCCGGAGGAAGTGTCATCAATCGGTTCAAACCTGATTTTAGGCAATACATACCATTTATATTTGAGGCCCGGACATAATCTCATAGAAAATGCCGGCGGTCTGCACGCCTTCATGCATTGGCCGGGCGCACTATTAACCGATAGCGGCGGGTATCAGGTTTTTTCGCTTTCAAAGATGAATAAAATTTCTGACGAAGGAGTGGAATTCAAATCACACTTGGATGGAAGCAGTCATTATTTCACTCCAGAAGTTTCCATGGAAATTCAGCGATCACTCGGTGCGGATATCATTATGGCATTTGATGAATGTCCAATGGGAAACGCCGATTACTCCACAGTTGAAAAGGCCGTCATCCGGACAACACGCTGGGCTAAACACTGCACGGATTATCTTTCCGATCATGACGCAATTCACGATTGGGATCAAACTTTTTTCCCGATTGTGCAAGGAAGCGTTTACGAAGACCTCAGACTTCAAAGTGCTGGAGCATTGATTCCGTATTCAACGTGCGGGATTGCAGTCGGCGGACTTGCCGTTGGCGAAGAAAAAAACGCCATGTTCGAAATGGTAGAACTTATGGATTCGGCCTTGCCAAAAGATCAGGCGCGGTATTTAATGGGAGTAGGCAGACCGACCGACCTTGTACGATCTGTCCGCGCCGGCATGGATATGTTTGACTGTGTGCTTCCAACGCGTAATGCCAGAAACGGACAAGTGTTTACTTCAAATGGTGTGCTGAATTTACACAATGAAAAATTTAAAGATGATTGTGATCCCGTGGATGTATCGTGCTCCTGTCCGCTTTGTACACAATATTCCAGAGCGTATATCCGTCATCTATTTAATATAAATGAAATTTTCGGGCATCGCTTGGCTTCTCTTCATAACTTGACGTATTATCTTTCTCTTATGGAAACGATGCGAACAGAAATTGAGCAAGACACTTTTCAAGATTGGTCAAAAGATTTTCTACAAAAGATGTCAGATTATAAGGGAATGTAATTGACGAAGATTTTATGATCGTTAAGTTTACTAATAGGACAATACTATGTTAAAAGTAGGATCAGAAGCACCGGATTTTAATTTGACCGAAGCAGAAGGGAATGAATTATCTCTTTCTGATTTCGGGGGACAAAAGGTATTACTGTGGTTTTTTCCAAAAGCAAGTACACCCGGCTGAACAATCGAAGGTGAAGGATTCCGGGATGAATTCAAACAATTTGAGAAAAAGAATGTTGCCATAATCGGGATGAGCAAAGATTCACCCAAAGCATTGCTGAATTTTAAAGAAAAAAATAGCTACCCGTTTTATTTGGTAAGCGATCCGGATACGGAAACGATTCAGGCGTACAAAGCGTGGGCGCAGAAAAAACTCTACGGACGCGAATATATGGGCATTAACCGGATGTCTTACTTAATTGATGAAAATGGGAATATTGAACAGGCGTATGAAAAAGTAAATGTCAAAACCCATGCGGAAGATGTGATGTGCGATTTAGGCTGATAAGCCTATTTAATCCATGTGATACGTAAAATTAAGCAGCGGCATGGGAATACCTTCCATATCTAAAACGTAAAGACCGCCAAGGTCGACAGAAATTTTTCTTCCGATAAACCGAATTGCGGTCATTATAGGCGACTCATTGATTTCCGCTTCTGACGGTTTCCAGAATTCAAAAACCAAAGCAAGACTTGAGGTCATTCTATAATTACCTCCAAGAACAATGATCGGATCGCTCGAGAAATCCCACGTATTATTTCCGTAAGAATATCCCCAGCCAAGAGATGCGGAAAAATGGGTGAATCGATTCCCAGCGGTCGCAGTAGCAAATGCAAAACCAGATCCGGTTATTCCGTTCGAGTCACTGTCATCACTGTCTTCGGCTGTACCCCAATCCGGCCACTTTACGAACATCATACCAGTAGCAAATCTAAACTTACCTGCTGCCGGAAGAGAATATTTCCCGGAAGCAACAATTGGAACCTCTTCAATAGGCATCCCCGGGAATACAAAAGCCCCCGCCTGTATAGAAATGTTGTTTGTAAATCCTCTATTGTATGATGGAAAAAATAGGCAAAAATCCCGGCAGTAAGATTTATTATGCTCAATGGGGAAAGCGGAAGGTGCAAACAAATACATGCTTTTATTCGGGTCAGGGCGGTACACTTCACCTCTGACTTCCGTAATGACCATATCCACTTTTTCTTTCACGCGAGCTTTTGGTACTTTTATTTCGATACCGCTTTTGGTTTTCAGTATAAAATCAAATTCCGTTTCGCCAATAATTTCCCCCAAAAAAATGTTTCCGTCAAATGTGGTGATTTCAACAGTATTAACTGTGTCGTTTTTTTCCGGTTGAACTGATACCGAATCCTGCGCGGATAGATACCAGCTGAAAAAGAAAAGGAATGATAGAATCTTCATAATTTCCTCTGTATGTGGTTTATTAGTTTCATCAACAAATTACACATTTTATACGTTCTGCCAAAACCACCCGTTTTGAAAATGCTCTTCATTTTTTTCATCATCTAAATATCCCATCATGATGGAATGCCCTTCAATTTTTAAAGTTTCCTTTTCATATTCAATATTTGTCATATGAATTGGTTTATTTCCTATCGAAAGTACCGCTGTATTTTCGGGTAGAATGGTGATTTCATTCATTTGAATTGTTTTTGGATTTGGAGTGCCAAACTGCAGCGTATAATTTTTTCCTATCCAGCAATCCGGGTTTGTCTTTGAAAAAGTTCCTCCAGTGTAAAGCGGCAAAACTACCTGAAGAACTGTCCAGGCAGTTGACTGTGCGGATAGTTCGGAATACAGGACAGATTCAGCTGTGAGCTCTAATGATTTCTCTACGCCGTTTGTATTTACAAGAATATTGTAGTGGCTTAATCTGATGTTTTTTCCTTCTGCACAATACACAAGCGCTTCATCACTTAAAAGAGGGATGTAAGTTGCATCAAATGATTCTGGTTTTCCTGCGAGGCAATCGGGAAAGGGGCTTTCTAAAATGCTGAATCCGGCACCTGTTTTGTTTGCCGCCTCAGCAGCCATTGATGGGTCAGAAATGACCAACGATGCTCCGAGTGTCCAAACCGCAAAAGCTAAAACTTCCGCATCCGGGAAGGATATCGGTCCAAGGAAAACACGTTCTTTTGGGTGTACGCCCTGATCTCTCAGCCAATTTGCTGTTTGTTTAATTCTGTTGTGAACATCCTTCCGAGTCCAACTCAGATCTGAATAGAGCAGTTTGTCGCCATGTTTAATAATCATACCGTCCACAATTGCGGCAATATCGGGGTAGGGAACCATAAATTCGATCGGCTCGACATCTCCCAAACTTTGTGCTTGGTAGATTTTTTCTCTTAGAGATTTAATCACAAATATTTTCAGGTATCCAAAATCCTAACCTTACAAAGGATGGAATGAATTAGGGTGGTTCTTAAATAATAATGTTTTACCTGTCCGGCTTAATCTGCCGAACCGATTCAAACGTATCGGTTAAGCGGACATAGCTGTTCCCGGCAAGCCTTCCGACAGGATTTAGTGCTTCCAGATCAATCCGCCCATCTTTATATACAGCATCATCCACATGGAAAAGAACGACAGTACCGATTACCACAAATCCGCTGCCGGCTGTTCCGTCCCCTATTTCAATAATTTGATTAAGTGTGCACTCAAAGCTGACCTTGGATTCCTGAACTAAAGAGGGCCCAACTTTTTTTGATGGAGCTGGTGTCAACCCTGAAATGTCAAATTCATTAACATCTGGATCGAAGTCTGTCGAGCACTTTACCATTTTTTCTACGAATTCTTCAGAGACGATATTGATCACAAATTCTTCAGTGTCACTGATATTATTCAATGTATCCTTTATTTTTCCATCGTATCCGCGTCTGCCCGGTGCGAACATTACAGTCGGCGGATTAGAGCACACACCATTGAAATAGGAAAAAGGCGCCAAATTTAGAGCACCGTCTTTGGAAAGGGTAGAAACGAATGCAATCGGTCTCGGTACAATGGATCCAATCATAATTTTATGATTGTCCTTAAAGGATTGTTGTGCCGGATCAAGTATCATAAGAAATGATTATTCCAGGGAAAGCAAATCGGTGTAATCGCCGCCTTCCAGCCATGAAAGAGGATAATTGGGATCATCAATATCTTTGCAGGCTGTAGTTTTTTTAAGCGGGCGAAATGTATCTACCATAACGGCGAGTTCCGTGGTTTCCTTTTCACCGATGCTCGCTTCTGTTTTTCCGGGTTGCGGGCCGTGCGGAGGTCCGGCGGGATGAAAGGTAATGGATTCTTCTTCCATTCCCTTCCGGCTCATGAAATTGCCTTCAACATAAAAAATCACTTCCTCGGAATCAACATTACTGTGGGCATAAGGTGCCGGAACAGCTTTCGGATGATAGTCAAACAGTCTTGGCACGAATGAACAGACGACAAGCCCCGGCGCCTGAAAAGTCTGATGAACCGGCGGCGGTTGGTGAATCCGTCCTGTTATCGGCTCGAAATCACCGATATTGAAAATCCATGGAAAATAATATCCATCCCAGCCGACCACATCAAAGGGATGATTTGCGTAGGTGTACGCTTGGGTTCCATCCTGAACTTTCGTCATAATGATAAAGTCACCAGTCTCATCTATTGGACTCTGTAATTCAGGCGTTCGAATGTCACGCTCACAATAAGGCGAATGCTCCATCAATTGGCCATGCTCATTCCGGTATCGCTTTGGGGATTCCATCGGACCGGCGGTTTCAATGATAAGGAATCTAGATTCTTCATTCAAAGTCATTTTCCAAATCACTCCGCGCGGAATAACAATATAATCGCCTTTTCCAAATTTCAGATCACCGAGATAAGAGTGGATGATTCCCACCCCTTTATGAACAAAAATGGTTTCATCTGCATGAGAATTCCGGTAGAAATAATCCATAGCCTCCGATGCATGAGCTTTATGCAGAACTACATCAGAATTGAAAAGGAGAGGAATCCGGCTCGAAATTGGATCTCCGCTGGATTTTACCTGACCCGTTCGAAAATGACAATGGCGGTGTTCGCCTGTCCATTCATCTAAGGAAAAAGGGTGGAAATCGCCCACTTTCTTCACCTGTGTAGGAGGATGAACATGGTACAGGTTTGAATAAATATTTGAAAATCCTTCACGGCTCATATGCTGTTCCTTGTAAAGAGAACCGTCGGGCTGCTTAAATTGCGTATGCCGTTTGGTCGGAATGTTGCCTCGCTTTACATAAAAAGGCATATTAAACCACCTTGTTTTCTAGGATTCCGAGCCGTTCAATTTCTAAGGTGACAGTATCGCCTTTTTGAATCCATCCGCCGGTATTTTCCGGTTTTAGTTCCATGATGCAGCCGGTGCCAACCGTTCCCGATCCAATATATTCTCCTGCGACTAATTTCGTGTTTCGACTCGCTCTTTCAATGATGTCCCCCCAGGAATGGTACATGTCATTTGCATTGCCGTCCGAAAGCTGTTTTCCGTTCACATGAAGTGTCATCTGAAGCTGAAGTTTTCCATCAGCGTCCCAGGCATCCGCTAATTCGTCAGGCGTAACCATATACGGCCCAAAACATGAGCCAAAATCTTTACCCTTTGCCGGTCCCATACTTAAAACCATTTCTTCTTTTTGGAAGTCACGTGCGGACCAATCATTCAAAATAGTGTATCCGCCAATTATAGTGTCGGCATTTTCGGCAGAAATATCTTTACCGCCATTCGCAATAATGATTGCGAGCTCAAGTTCAAAATCAAGTGCTTTTGTTCCTTCTGGATAGGGAAAATCTTCTCCGTCTCCGTATAGATTAACCGGATTGGAATAATAAAACACAGGAATTTCATACCAGCTCGGATGCATATCAAGTCCGCGTCCTTTCCGGGCGGCTTTAACATGCTGTTCAAAAACATAAAAATCCCGGAATGTTGCCGGGTCAGGCACCGGAGGAAGCAGACGAACATCGGATATATTCTGAGCTATTAAATGTTCCCCGGCAAGAAGATCATTTAGTCCGGAATCTGGTAGTGCTCTATCCAGTTTTTGCAGCTCCGGAAGCATGGTGTTCCAAATTTCAAGACATCCCTTTAAAGAGGATGGAATAGCCAGAAAATCTGTTATTCCGGAAGATTCTTTCATATAAATCGCCGCTCGCAATACATCTACAATCACTGCATCTTTGACAAATCCAAATCGCTGGGATCCATATCCTTTTTCAATATACGTCGCAAATTTCATTAGCCGCCTGCCGGTTCAAGGTTACCGCGGGCTTCCTGCTCCCGCTCGATTGATTCAAAAAGAGCTTTAAAATTTCCTTTGCCAAAACTATTGGATCCTTTTCTCTGGATCACTTCATAAAACAAGGTTGGCCTATCCTGGATGGGTTTGGTAAAAATCTGAAGCATGTAGCCATTTTCGTCCGTATCAACGAGAATCCCTAACTCGGCTAAAGCCTGAATGTCTTCATCAATATCGCCTACTCTGTCCATTAAACCTATGTAATACGACTTGGGGACTTGTAGAAATTCGATTCCGTTGTCTTTCATTTTACCTACGGTTTCGATGATATCTTTTGTGGACATCGCGATATGCTGAATTCCTGCCGTATGATAATAATCAATGAATTCCTGAATCTGGGATTTTCGCTTCCCATCAGCCGGCTCATTGATCGGGATTTTAATTTTCTCATTTTCGCTCGCCATAACTATAGATCGAAGCGCGGAATAATCAGTATTAATATCTTTATCATCTACAGACCAGTACCTGTGGAAATCGAATATTTTCTCATACCAATTACACACTTCCTGCATTCTTCCATCCGGCATATTTCCAACAACATGATCCACGTGCACAAGCCCGGAAGGGTCCGCGATTTGCTCTTCCGTTTCATACACTTGGTAGCCCGGAAGAAAGACGCCTTTGTAGCCGTCCCGCTGAACAAATGTATGCGTTGTGTCTCCGAATGTCTTGATTGTAGAAATGATCGCCTGTCCGCGGTCATCTTCTATGAGACACGGTTCCAATACACTTTCAGCACCTCGGGATGTTGTATCTTTCCAAGCGCCTTCCGCATCGCTTACAGAGAATGAAATATCCCGAACGCCATCGCCGTGATATTCAACATGTCTGCCAATAGCAGAATCTTTTTCGAGCGCGGAAGTCAGCACAAAACGAATTTTATTTTGTTTTAAAACATAACTGACTCTGTCCCGAGACCCAGTTTCTAATCCTCGGTAGGCGATCGGCTGAAACCCCAATGCAGTCCTGTAAAAATGGGCTGCCTGCTTTGCGTTGCTCACATAAAGTTCGCAATGATCGAATCCTTTAATGTTGTAGGGTTTCATGAATTAGATAATGGTTTTTAGTGTGTCAATAAATGCTTCATTTTCGGACTCAAGTCCAGTTGAAACCCTGAGGCAGTTTGGCCAACCAAATGATCCGAGCGGCCGTACTATAATTCCATTTTTCAATAAGGCCTCTGAAATGAAAATTGCTTTTTCCTCTGATTCCCAAATGGTAGTGATAAAATTCGTTACACTGGGAACGGTTTCCACATTCAATTTACGCAACTCATCTGATAAATAGCCGATGCCTTTTTTATTGAGGTCCAATGTTTGCATTAGAAATTCTTTGTCATCTAGCGCTGCAAGTCCTGCGGCTTGCGCCAGAAGAGACGGTTCGAAAGGCACTTTCACCTTCATCAGGTTTCCGATCAATTCACGATGCGCAAACCCATAGCCGATTCTGGTTCCCGCCAATCCATACGCCTTTGAAAATGTTCGAAGTGTAATGACATTATCATAGCGGTAGCTCATCGAATCGGGGAAATCATTGTTTTCCTTCGAAAATTCATAATAGGCCTCATCAAGGATGATTAGAGCTCGTTCAGGTACTTGCGTGTAAAAGTCGTCAAATTCATTTCTTGTTGCATAGGTTCCCATCGGGTTATCCGGATTGGCAATGTAAATAATTTTGGTATAATCATTAATGACATTTGCCATCGCATCTAGATCATACCGGTAATTTTTCATGGGAACCCAATGCACTTTCCGTCCGGAAGCATTTGCAAGTACCCGAAAGCCTATAAAAGAATTAGCGGCTGAAACCAGTTCATCATCGCTCAGCAGAAATGTGCGCATAATTGTGGACATAATGCCTTCAGATCCTGCACCGAGTACAACATTATCCAATTTGACATTAAACCTTTCGGCAAGTTTAGTCCTCAATTCAAATCCGAATGCATCCGGATATCTGTGGGAAGACTGAAGGGCTTGCTCTATTGCGGCAACCGCCTTCGGAGACGGACCGAGAGAATTCTCGTTAGAAGCCAATTTAATGACCCGCTCAACCCCATATTCGCGAACAACTTCCTCAATCGGTTTGCCGGGTTTATAATTGGCCAGATTTCTAATGTAAGATGGTACAAGCGGCATGATGTAATCAGATAATCATAAAGTTGAAGATGATTTAATTCTATCACCTTTATTTGAATTTACAACTGAGGCAGACTAAACTCCCAACCGTGAAGCACGTTAAAAATTTCAATCCTGAAGCTTTTTCATTGATCGTGATGTCGTTTCTGGTTTTATCATGCGCAGCTATTAAAGGACCGAGCGGCGGTCCTGCAGATATCCTACCTCCGGAGGTAGTTCAGATATTCCCGGAAAACAAATCACTTCAGTTTCAGGGAGGAATGATTCGAATCGAGTTTTCCGAATATCTAGATGAACGGACTATTAAAAATGCCATCCGCATTTCACCGGTTTTAGACAAGACTCCGGAATATATTCTCAATAAAAAAACAATTTCATTTTTATTCCCAACCCAACTAATGCCGGAACAAACATATGTAATAACTCTTGGGCGAGGTCTGACAGATGAACATGGAGTACCTTTGGCTGAACCAGTACAAATTGCATACAGTACCGGAAGCACCATTGATAACGGGAGCATAGAAGGAAGGATTTTTTCTTCAGAATCCTTTTCGGCACATCTTTGGAAAATCGATCCGATTGCACCATTTGACAGCCTTTTCGCTGAAAAACCTCATTTTGTAGCAGGGGCAGATGATGAAGGATTTTATAGATTCCAATTCCTTGCGCCGGGACACTATAAAATTTTGACAATAGACAGCAGAATGGCGGGCCTTCCGCTGATTCCTTCTCGAATGGATTACGGATTGCCATGGATAAACTTTATTCAGCTGGATTCTTCTGAGTCCGTCTCTGGCATCCATATGATTCCATTCAGCGAACCTAAAAATTTCAGATTAATAAAGGGAAAATGGCTTGGTCCGGATTGGGGTCAGATTAGCTTAAACAAAGCGGTTCCCTTTGGATACAAAATCCGTTCCGCTTATATGATGCCCAAAACCGGAATTCCTGTTAATGCTAAAACATTTGCAGATCCAAATGATTCTACCGTGATTAACGTAATTATTTCGGAACCCGGGGAGCCGGGACTTTCTTCCATAATAATAGAACAGCTTGTGCTGGGAGATTCGGTATTAATAGAATCGGGGAAATTGGATATTCGTATTCCTGCTGAGTTTGATACCGCAAAAATAAAATGGAAATATCCGAAGAAAAAAACTACCATTATCCCTATACAAGAGACGGAAACCTATTTGAATTGTATTACCACTCATCCCGTGGATTACTCCGGTGAGTTATTGCATAATTTCCAATTAGAAACCATGGATTCGGTGGTAGTTGATATTGAAATAAAAAAAATATCACCATTCCATTTTCAGGTGATACCGATCAATAGATGGAGCAATAATCAAGAATATCTTTTAACGATTCTTGGAGAAGGATTTGATGCTTCAAACGGAGAATCTGTGATGGATTCAGTTTCCACATTCAGTATTTCGGTTGGGGATTACGAAAGCTTTGGTTCTTTGGAAGGGCAATTATCAGGGAACCGAAAGAACTCGCTTCTGGTTAAGGCAATATCAATCGAAAAGGAACCTCGCATCGCAACTTCCGTTGTAAATTCTGATGATATATTCACGTTTGAAAAACTCCATGAAGGAATGTACACATTAATGATTTTTCAAGATTCCGATAATAATAAGCTCTATTCTCACGGGTCGGCAATCCCGCATATTCCATCAGAATGGTTCTCTGTTATTCAGGATACCTTTGAAGTCCGCGCGAACTGGGATAAAGTTATTCCACCAATTCAATTGGGAGAAAATTACTGATGTATGCCGTCATCATGGCCGGTGGAAAAGGGACACGGTTTTGGCCATTCAGCCGAAATGACAGACCCAAACAGCTCTTAAATATAATTGGTGGAGACACCATGCTTCAAATGACGGTAGACCGTCTGAAAAAACTGAAATCGGTTGAAGATATTTTCATTGTAACCGGGGAAGACCTTGCGCCGATGATTCAGAAAGAAATAAAAGGTATCGGTAAAAAGAATATTATTATTGAACCATCGGGGAAAAATACAGCGCCCTGTATTGGACTTGCCGCTTTGAAGATTGGCCGAATGGACGCAAATGCGGTGATGGGTATTTTTCCTGCAGATCACCTCATTATTGGGCATAGACTGTTTCAGAAAGCGATTACAACAGGATCAAAAATTGCCGATAAAAACGGATCTCTAGTGACAATTGGAATTGCTCCCAAATATCCCTCAACAGGATACGGTTATATTCAACACAGTACCAGGCGGTTAAAAGGGTTTGATAGTGCGTATAAGGTGAAAACCTTCGCCGAAAAACCACATTTAAGCTTAGCAAAACGATTTGTCAGTAGCGGTGATTTCTTGTGGAATGGCGGCATGTTCATTTGGAAAGTTTCCACAGTATTGGATCAGTTTGGAATACATATGCCTGAGTTGAGCGAACATCTTTACCAAATTCAGGAATTACAGAATAATGGGAAATCTTATTCCGGTGTTTGGGATCGAATTTCTCCGGAGTCAATTGATTATGGTCTCATGGAAAAAGCTGAAAATGTGCATGTTATTAAAGCGGAATTTGACTGGAGCGATGTCGGTTCCTGGCAATCTGTCTTTGACCTTTCATCCAAAAATAAAGACGGGAATGTGATTCGCGGAGACGGGGCTGCAATTGGCGGTAAGAATAATTTTATCGAATCCGACGGCCGGTTTACTGCTATAGTAGGTGCGGATAATCTTGTAGTCATTCATTCTGATGATGCAACACTTGTTGTTCCAAGAGAAAAGGTGGAAGAGGTTAAATCCTTGGTCGATTATTTAAAATCCAAAAATCGGGAAGATTTGTTATGACAGCGGAAATGAACCCGGAAAAATTAATGACATTGTTTGAGGAATTAGCAGAACGGTTAAACATTGAGTTGGTATTGGGAACGGGTGATTTTATTGGTGGTTTATGTACATTAAAAGACCAAAAATATCTTGTTGTAAATAAAAAACAGCCCATGGATTTCCGTCTCCGAGTTCTTGCCAAAGAGTTTAATTTGATGGATGTTTCTGATGTCTATCTTGTTCCGGCGCTGCGGGAGTATATCGAGGAAACGAGCGCAATCTCTTCCCTGAATTAATATCACATAAACGGCTTGCCTAAAAGCGGCATGCTTGGTTACACTTTATCCTATTTTCCACGTGCCTTATTAGATACTCGAAGCATGTGCTTCGAAACAATACTATAAGAATAAGAGGATATTGAATGAAAGAATATGCATCGGGAGACATCCGAAACTTTGCACTGGTGGGGCATGGCGCTTCAGGAAAAACTATGTTGGCAGAATCCATGCTGGTTTGCGCCGGCGAATCCAACAGACTTGGAACCATTGAAACTGGCAGTACCGTCTCAGATTATCATCCGGAAGAAAAAGAAAGGCAGATTTCCATTCATTCATCCCCGCTTCATTTGGAATGGGAAGGGAAAAAATTTAATTTTATTGATACGCCTGGGTATATGGATTTTATCGGAGAAGCAATTAGTTCTCTAGCTGTAGCAGATTTATCGGTGGTCGTAATGCATGCAGTAAACGGTGTTGAGGTCGGAACCGAACAGGTTATTGGGTATAGTTCCGGATTTGGAATACCCAAAGTTCTGGTTGTAAACGGGCTTGACCGTGAGCATACAAAATTCGACACAATTCTCGCGCAATGCAAAAGACGATTTGGCAACAAAGTGTTCCCCATGCAGCTGCCGGTTAATGCAGGTCCGGGATTCAATCAAGTTGTGGATGTATTAAGACGAGAGTTGATAACATACAAAACGGACGGAAGCGGCACATACTCAGAGGAATCATTGCCGGAGGATTGGGAAGCTAAAGTGCACCAATTGCATGAAGAACTGATAGAATATGTAGCTGAATCGGATGATAGTCTTTTAGAAAAATTCTTTGATGAAGGCGGTCTTTCTGAAGAAGAAATGCGGGGCGGGATTCACCAGGCGGTTCAGGATCAGTCGTTTATTCCACTGTTTTGTACAGCTGCCGGGATAAATGTCGGAGTGGCGCGCTTAATGGATTTTTTATCGAAATATGGATCATCCCCATTAGATAGAGAAAAAGTAACGGCAAGAAGACCTAATTCTGATGAAGAAATTGAAATTCGCTTAGATGGGTCTGATCCGGTTGTATTTGTATTTAAAACGATCAGCGAAGCGCATGTTGGCGAATTATCCTTTTTTAGAGTGTACTCAGGGACAGTCAGTACCGGCATGGATCTTTATAATTCTTCTCAGGGACATTCTGAAAGATTTGGACAGATGTTTGTCTTAAATGGGAAAAATCGAACCAGTTTATCTACATTAAATGCAGGTGACATTGGCGCTGTTGTAAAACTGAAATCAACCCACACGGGCGATACTCTGTGCGATTCCAAACATCCGGTTCATATAAAAGGGGTCGCCTATCCAAATCCCAATATCCACATGGCAATAAAATCAAAAGCCAAAGGGGACGAAGAAAAACTCGCGGTCGGACTGGCAACTATCCATGAAGAAGATCCGACGTTTGTCTATCATGTGGATTCTGAGCTGAAACAAACTGTTATCTCGGGACAAGGCGAGCTACATCTTCAAGTTGCCGTCGGCAGTTTAAGGCGGAATTATAATGTTGAACTGGATATGATGCAGCCAAAAATTCCGTATCGGGAAACCATTAAAGGAAAAGGAAGTGCAAAGTACCGGCATAAAAAACAATCCGGAGGTGCTGGGCAATTCGCTGAAGTTTGGATGAGAGTAGAGCCTACTGTAAGAGGTACCGGTGTCGAATTTAATGAATCCCTTGTTGGCCAAAATGTGGACAGGGTTTTTGTGCCATCGGTCGAAAAAGGTGTATCCGCTGCATGTACGGATGGGATTATTGCCGGTTACCGCGTGGTGGATGTTAAGGTAGAATTTTATGATGGAAAGCAGCACCCCGTTGATTCAAAAGACATCGCTTTCCAAATCGCTGGAAAAGGAGCGTTTAGGGATGCGTTCAAAGGCGCACAGCCCTGCCTTTTAGAGCCTATCATGGACATTTCCATTAAGGTCCCGGAGGATTTTATGGGCGACGTGATGGGCGATTTATCCAGCCGCCGCGGTAAAATCCAAGGGATGGAGTCGGAAGGCGCATTGCAGATTATTAATGCGCAAGTGCCGCAAGGAGAATTGCATCACTATTCCACAAGGCTTCGCTCGCTTACCGGCGGCCGCGGACTGCATACTGAGGCATTCAGCCATTATGAAGAAATGCCTCGCGATATAGAAAGTAGGGTAACTTCTGCGCACTCAAGTTCAGACGAATAATTTTACTGGTGAGCAAAATGAATAAGCTTTGGGCTCCGTGGCGGATTGAATATGTTTCTGCACCTAAAGAAGCAGGATGTATTTTTTGCGATAAATTAGAAGATGATCATGACAGGGATAACCTGATTCTTCATCGTGGAAATCATGCATTTGTACTCATGAATCTGTATCCTTATAACAACGGACATCTTATGATTTCTCCTTATGAACACACGTCAGAACCATTCAGTTTGGATGAAGCCGTATTGAGTGAAATTATGACTATCGCAAATCACAGCATGTCCATATTATCCAAAACACTTAAAGCAGACGGATTCAATTTTGGGGCGAATATCGGAAAGGCCGGCGGAGCGGGAATTGAAGAACACATCCACTACCACATTGTGCCTAGATGGAATGGAGATACAAACTTCATGCCCGTGATTGGAAATTCTAAAGTCATGGTTGAAGGATTGTTAGAGACATACGATAAAATAAAGCCAATGTTTGCCGGCATTTGAGCATGGAATTATTTTCTCATACTTGGCTTCCTTTTATCTACCTTTACGGATTTGGCGGCATCCTGTTTTTTCTTGGAATAATAATTACTGTTAAGGCCGGTTCCTTTGATTTAAATAGAATTACACATAAAAAATGGATGTGGGTTCTTCTTTTTGGTTTTGTCTGGTACTTGATGATGCATGCATTGATGACGTGGGCTGCATTGGGAATAATTTCTGTTTATACGGTGCCGATTGTTCTACTTGGAATGGCGGCAGTATTTATAGCTGTTACCTTAATGCTTAAGAGGATTCTAAAAGCATAATGCAGACATTCCATAATATAGGGACTTCGACCGACTGGATTGTTATGGTGGTCTATTTTATGGTCATCATGCTATTCGGCAGTTATTTTGGGCGTTATACAAAAAATACTTCAGATTTCTTTTTTGGAGGCCGACGATTTTCGTGGTGGCTAATTACCATGTCCATCGTGGCGACCGGTGTAGGAAGTCATAGTTTTGTAAAGTATTCTGCAAAAGGATTTGAGCACGGAATATCTTCATCCATGACGTACCTAAATGACTGGTTTTTCATTCCATTTTTCATGTTTGGCTGGCTTCCGATAATCGTGTATTCGAAGGTGCGTTCTATCCCTGAATATTTTGAAAAACGATTCAGTCCGTCGGCTAGATTTTTGGCAACCATCTTGCTGCTTTTATACATGATTGGATACATTGGAATTGGGTTTCTTACGCTTGGGAAGGCCGTCATTCCCATGCTGCCGGAAGCGTTTACAATTTTTGGCATAACGTTGCCGGTTACGCTGATGGGCGCCATAATTGTCATTGCGATCATCACGGGGATTTATATCACTTTTGGCGGGCAGACTGCTGTGATATTTACTGACCTTCTGCAAGGCTTTATCCTCCTGTTTGCAGGCATGCTGTTATTCTTTTTCGGCATTACCTATCTTGGCGGATTTGATATTTTTTGGAATTTATTGCCGATGGAGTGGAAACTGCCTTTGGCGGATTTCAATCAGCCGTCAAACTTTAATTTTGTCGGAATATTTTGGCAGGATGCTATCGCCGGTTCCATTGGATTTTTATTTATGAATCAGGGACTTATCATGCGCTTTATGGCATGTAAAAACGTCAACGAGGGGCGGAAAGCTGCTGCGGTCAATATTTTGTTTATTCTTCCGATTTCAGCGATTGTGGTTGGAAATGCGGGGTGGGTGGGAAAAGCAATTTCTGTTGCAAGTCCTCATATTGTCAGCCCAACGGTTTCTCCGGATCAGATTTTTGTTGTCGTGGCAAACATCATTGCCAGTCCAGGGATGTTTGGCTTTATTATGGCTGCGCTGACCGCTGCACTTATGAGTACAGTTGACACGCTTATTAATGCGACGGCAGCAATTTTCATCAATGATGTATATCGGCCGGTTAGACTGTTTCTTAAAAGAATGACAGTATCGGACATTGAGAGGGACCGAAAAGAATTGCGCGCCGCGCGCTATGCTTCCATCGGCGTTACAGCATTCGGTGTTTTAGCCGTGCTTGCTTTTAAAAATTTCCCCACGGTGTACGAAGCACACGGATATTTTCATTCTACCTTAACGCCGCCTCTTGTGGTTGGAATATTTCTTGGCGTTTTCTGGAAACGGTTCACACCTGCAGCTGTGATTACAACATTTGTCGGCGGTGTAGCACTTATGATTCTTGGCGCAAGATATCCTGGAATTCTGATTGCACCCTTCGACCATGGAATTGAAATGAACCAAGCGCATCCCTATTCATACATCCGTGCGCTGTACAATACGCTTGCCTGTTCTGTCGCCGCCGTTTTAGTTACGATAACAACCCGATTGCAGGTGAAAATAATTTCAATAATACGGAAAGGGCAAAATAAGAAAATAATTATGAATGCGATCATTGGTCTTTCAATTGTGTTATTTTTCGTGGTCCTTCTTAACATTTCAAACATTTATATACAGTGCCTATCCACAGCTTACATTCTTATTCTGGTTCCACTGGCAGTAACCTATTTTGTAAAATATGACGAGACTATAAATACAAACGGGCTAACCGCAGGCTCTATAAATATTGCTCGAAGATTATTTAAAGGTGACGAGCCCAATGATTTAGTTGGCGAAAAGGTTATCGTCCATTTTAAACAGGTAGAGGGTGACGAAAATGTTGTTCATTTTTCAAACGAAGAAATGACAACAATGAAAGCAAAGACTGGTGATCTAGTATATTTATCAGATAAAAGGAAATGGATGGGTGGATTAAAATCAATCCATTCGGTGTTTGGCAGCCCCCACAATCAAACAGGGACTGTTTATATTACTCCGAGTCAATTCAAACACGGATTATTTGTTGAAGGGAAATTATTGGACGCAGAAAAGGAGATGTAGTTGTCCTTTGAGAATCAATCCCTTAATTTCGCCGCGCAAAAATTGTGCTTTCCGGAGTAGCTCAGTTGGTAGAGCAGGTGACTGTTAATCACTTTGTCGGGGGTTCGAGTCCCTCCTCCGGAGCAATGAGAAAAGATAGAAATAAATTTGAGCTTTGGCTAGATCGCCATAATCATACCATGGAATTGATGAGGACGGTAGTAGCTTTTGTGGTGCTAATAATGCAGATTATTATCCTAATAAAAATTGCCGGATAATTTCAAAATAAATTCCGGAAATGAAAGCTGGCGGGTTGCGATCAATCCGCTTTTTTTATACCCAGAAAAGGTGAAAGGATTTTAATTCATGAGGAAACAAATAAACCGAAGAACCTTTATTAAATCTGCTGCGGTGGCGGGCGCAGCGGCCGTTCTTCCAAAATCTCTTTTATCATCTCCTGTGAAAAATAACCAGATAAAATTGGGTTTTATCGGAACTGGCATGCGCGGCCAATGGGTTTTGTGGCTGGCGGCGAAATACCCGGAAGTGGACATTCCTGCCATTTGCGATATTGATGACGGCATGATTAAAAGTGCCTTAAAGATTATGAAGGATGCCGGGAAACCAGAGCCGAGAGTTTACAAAAGCGGCGATGAGGATTTTCGCAACATGGTTTCTAATGAGGATCTGGATGGAGTGTATATCGCGACACCTTGGGAGTGGCACCATCCGATGGCTATTGCATCCATGAAAAATGGAATTCACGTTGGAACGGAAGTTCCGGCGGCGCTGACTGTCCGGGAATGCTGGGACTTGGTGAATACATCCGAGCGCACCGAAAAATTTTGCATGATAATGGAAAATGTGTGTTACCGCCGGGATATTATGGCCGTTCTGAATATGGTTCGGCAGGGATTGTTTGGAGAACTTTTGCACTGTCAAGGTGGATATCAGCATGATCTGCGTCATGTAAAATTCAATGACGGAAAACAGCCATACGGAGGTGGTGTGGAATTCGGCGAAAATGGATTTTCAGAATCTAAGTGGCGAACTCAGCATTCAGTAGATCGAAATGGTGATTTATATCCCACGCACGGATTAGGACCCGTGAGCCCAATGCTTGATATTAACCGCGGGAACAGGATGGTCCATCTTACATCCACTGCGACGCAAAGCCGCGGTCTGCATAACTATATTGTGAATAAAGGTGGATCGGACCATCCGAATGCCGATGTGGACTTCAGTCTGGGCGACGTAGTAACAACGGTCATAAAATGTGCCAATGGCCAATCTATTGTTCTCAGCCACGACACGAATTCGCCGAGGCCGTATTCATTGAATTTTCGTGTGCAGGGAACAAAAGGGATTTGGATGGTGGATAATAATTCAATCTATATTGAAGGAACGAGTAAGAAAGAACATCGCTGGGAAGCGGATGAAGCATATTTAAAGAAATACGATCATCCGCTTTGGAATCGGTTCGAGGACCAAGCAGTAGGCGGAGGGCACGGTGGAATGGACTTTTTTATTGTTCGGGCCTTTGTAGAGTCGCTGAAACGAAATGTTTCTCCGCCGATTGATGTGTACGATGCGGTGAGCATGAGTGTGGTAAGTCCGTTGTCAGAACAATCCATAAAACATGGAAGTGCGGCAGTGCAAATTCCGGATTTCACGCGCGGGAAGTGGAAGACGAATAAGCCAATTTTTGGATTGAATGATGATATTTAATTTATGATTCTTTCCACTTTAGACTGGACCATAGTCGGCGCCTATTTTGCGATGTCGCTGGCGGTGGGACTTTGGGCATCAAAACGAGCCGGTAAAGACACACGATCCTTCTTTTTAGCCGGCCAAAATATGCCGTGGTGGCTACTCGGCGTCAGCATGGTGGCCACAACTTTTTCTACTGATACTCCCAATCTGGTAACCGATCTCGTCCGTCAAAATGGCGTTTCAGGGAATTGGGTTTGGTGGGCGTTTTTACTCACAGGTATGCTGACTGTGTTTGTGTACGCCAAACTTTGGCGGAGGTCGGGCGTCCTAACGGATATTGAATTTTACGAACTGCGTTACTCAGGAAAACCGGCCGCTTTTCTGCGCGGATTCCGTGCCTTGTATCTGGGATTGATTTTTAATGTATTGGTCATGGGCGCTGTCAGTCTGGCGGCCGTCAAATTTGGGGAAATTGTTCTTGGCATGCCGGGATGGCTTACACTCACCATCGCCTGTTCCATCACCTTGACGTATTCCGCATTGGGTGGATTGAAGGCAGTTATCATCACAGATTTTGTTCAATTTACTTTGGCTATGGTTGGATCGATTTGGGGTATGTTTTACATTCTTGGACTTCCTGATATCGGTGGACTTTCCGGCTTGATTACTCATCCGAATGTAACTGATAAACTTGCGCTTTTCCCGGATTTTTCCGATCCCAATCTTTGGGTTCCGGTGCTGCTCGTTCCGCTGGCGGTGCAGTGGTGGGCCAGTTATTATCCCGGCTCGGAACCCGGCGGCGGCGGTTATATTGCTCAGCGTATGTTTTCTGCAAAGGATGAATCCAATGCGGTGGGGGCCACTTTTTTATTCAATGTGGCGCACTATGCACTGCGGCCGTGGCCGTGGATATTGATCGCGTTGTCATCTTTGATAATTTTCCCCGAATTAGCGGATATTCAAAAAGCGTTTCCGAATTTGCCTGCTGACAAATTGGGGCATGATGTAGCGTATCCAGCTATGCTTACGCTACTTCCTTCAGGGTTACTTGGGCTCGTAGCCGCTTCACTGATTGCTGCCTTCATGAGCACAATGTCTACGCAGTTGAATCTAGGAGCAAGTTATCTTGTGAATGATTTTTATCATCGTTTCATCAAACCGGATGCATCAGAAAAACATCTTGTATCCGCAGCTCGGATGTTCACTGTTATATCCATTATCCTTGGCGGCGGTCTCGGGCTGCTGCTTACAAGTGCCGGACAGGCATTTACTTTGCTTCTCATGATTGGCGCGGGCACAGGGATGATTTACATCCTGCGTTGGTTTTGGTGGCGTATCAATGCCTACACAGAAATCCTAGCCATGATCAGTTCCATCATTATCGCCGGATATTTCAATTTTGCTGATACCGGATTGGAAGGATGGCAGAAGATTGTGATCGGATCACTGCTCACCACTATTATCTGGGTTGCTGCTACGTATTTCACACCGCCCGATGATGAAGAAACATTACGGAATTTTGTGAAAAAAGTAAACCCGGGAGGTCCCGGCTGGGCAAAATTTTCTGATGGTGTATCTGCTGAGCCTTGGCCCGTACCCAATGGAATCTTATCGATGCTATTGGCGTGTACAGCGGTGTATAGCATTTTACTCGGTACAGGACACCTGATTTATGGACATACCGGAAGTGGAATCTTGATTTGTGGATTGGGTGTGGTTGCTTTGATTGGCCTTTTTAAAACTTGGAAATGATTTGCCGCAGAGACGCAAAGGTCGCAGAGTTTTATTTAAAAAGTTACTTTGCGTTTTCTGCGCCTTTCCGGCTAAATAAATGCAAATAAGTACTCCCGGCCGCATTTGTTTATTTGGTGAGCATCAGGATTATCTCGGACTGCCTGTTGTCGCCATGGCTATTTCACTTCGCGCCAAGTTAAGTGGTGAAAAAAGAGCAGATAAAAAAGTCGTCATCCATAAACCGGATTTGAATGAAACAGAAATATTTTTACTGGATGATTTGAACTACACCAAACCACGGGACTATTACAAAAGCGGTATTGTGGTTTGCCAAAACGCTGGACTCAAATTTTCGTCCGGTTTTGAATGTGAAATATCCAGCGAAATCCCTATCAAAGCCGGATGCGGAAGCTCATCCGCAGTTATGGTTAGCTGGATTCATTTTTTATCTCAGATGTCGGATAAACCTGCTGATTGGAATCAGGAAAAGATCGGTGGACTGGCGTATGCAGCTGAAGTATTGGAATTCAACGAGCCCGGCGGAATGATGGACCAATATTCCACTGCTGTGGGAAGTTTGATTTATATAGAGCCCGACCCGAACAAAACCATTCGATCTATGAATTCAAACCTTGGGGCATTTGTATTGGGTGATTCCTGTGAACCTAAAGATACCATGAGTATTCTTAATCGCTGCCGTGATTCACGAATAAAAATCATACAAAAATTAAATATCAAAAATCATAATGCAACGATTCAGACATTGGATGAAAGCGCTGATCTATCCGATCTCAATATAGATGAAATTGAACTCTATAAAGCCACCATAAATAATAGAGATTTGTTAAAAATGGCACTCCCGGAATTAGAGAAACATGAGCCGAATGATAAATTAATTGGTCAGTTATTATCTAATCATCACCACGTCCTGCGAGACGCACTAAAAGTCAGCACACCCAAGATCGAATTGATGCTGGATGCCGCCTTGAATGCCGGCGCGTTGGGAGGGAAAATTACCGGTTCCGGCGGAGGAGGATGTATGTTTGCTTATGCGCCGGAGAATCCTGAAGGCGTTTTCGAAGCCATAAAGTCTGCGGGTGGAGATGCATTTATTATTCAGTCGGATGAAGGGACGCGAGTGGATTAACCTACAGGCGGCAGCTCACTCACCGAATCCAAATAATACCCTGAATAGACCAACACGTTATACGCAATAAAATTGGTCCAGAACCGTGTTTTATCCGAGTGGTCTTTGCCGTAGTGCATGTTGTAGGCAGCCTTAGTAGCAAAACCGGCGGAGAGTAGGAAATATCCGATCTTCTGTAGCTGAAGGTCTTTATGCAATCCGTTTTCAATTGCCGCATAGGCGAAAAATAAATCAAAGGCGCCGACAATAATATGTCCGTAATAATTTTCCTTATTTGCTAAATAGCTCAATCCTGTGAATGCGGTTTGCTGGGCAAGGATATAACCCGCTTCTTCCAGTGCGGATGATTGAGCAAAGGCAGGTGTTGCAGAAAGAATTAGCAGAAAAGGAATAAATTTTTTCATGGAATTGAATCTGAATTAATGAGTAAATATATGAGTCGGGTATGTAATTTTGATATTAGAAAAATATTTATTTCAATCCTAACATTTTGATTCAAGGCAAATAATGAAAGATATCACATTACTGGTTATGGCAGCAGGAATGGGGTCGCGGTACGGTGGGCTCAAACAGCTAGATCCAATGGGTCCAAGCGGTGAAACAATTATTGATTATTCAGTTTATGATGCCGTACAGGCTGGCTTTACGAAAGCAGTGTTTATTATCCGTAAAGAATTTGAATCTGAATTCCGGGAAAAGGTTACGGACAAATATTCTGACTCTATAAAGGTGGAATTTGTCTTTCAGGATTTGCATGATCTCCCAAATGGATTTGAGTGTTCACAAGGGCGTGAGAAACCCTGGGGAACGGGACATGCTATATTATCGGCATCAGATTTAATTCATGAACCATTTGCAGCAATCAATGCTGATGATTTTTATGGCAGGGAATCTTATCAGAAACTTACTGGCTATTACCAGAGTGGAGAAACCGGCCTGAGTATGGTCGCCTATCGTTTAGAAAATACCTTATCCTCTTTTGGAGGTGTAACTCGGGGTGTCTGCTCAATAATGGGTAATGATTTATCTTCAGTAATTGAAACTTCTAACGTAAAGAGAACAGAATCTGGGCTGTCATCTGATGGTGAAGTTGATTTGGATGGGAGTGAGCCGGTATCCGTGAATATGTGGGGATTTACCCCAAAACTTTTTGATTATTTAAATGAAATGTTTATCGATTTTTTAAAGAAAGAAGGATCGGATCTTAAAAGCGAATTTCTGATTCCCAGCGTTATCAATGATTTGATTCAGTCCGGGCAAGAATCTGTGCATGTGCTTCGAAGTGATTCCCAGTGGTTTGGTGTTACCTACAGAGAAGATAAACCCTATGTCATGTCAGAAATAGCGAAGATGGTTGAAAATGGGGATTATCCTTCGCAATTGTTTTAAATGTTAACACATAGAAAATATGTATTTCTTTTTTACATCCTTACTGGATGTCTGTATGCGCAAAAGCCCTGGTTTGAAGGGAATTTGAAAGGGCTTAATCGTTACCATGTTGAGGCTCATGCTGTTGGAATTGAGCACGTGTATTCGGAACCTGAACTCAAAACATTTATTGAGTCAAAACTGATGCAAGACCATGTAAAAGTAACCCAGAAAGAGGCTTATCCCCGGTTAAAAGTTTACCTTGAAACTGCAGACGTAAAACGGGACAGCATCAGCCAATTTTTAGTGGAAGTATCGATCTATGATTTTTCTGCTACCATGGATCAGGTGATAGAACAATTTAATTATACCGATTTTCAGAAAGATTTCCAGGTGACAAAGCTGTATGAGAATCAATCCATTGGTTCCGCCGCTCCGGATAAGTTAAAACTTGCTATTGAGCATGTGTTGATATTTGAAACAGATCGATTTTTAGATCAATGGCGCCAGGATAATCCGTTTAAGAAATTTTAACTTTCTTAAGAATTTGTAACCCTTTTTTCTTTTCATTTCCGTCTGTCTGTGTAAATTCAGAGGAAATGAAATCCGAGGTTCATTCAATCAAAGCTGTTCGAATTGCAAAAATGTGGATTTTTGCTTTACTATTCGTGCCATATGTTTGGGCGGAACCTCCGGATAAAATAGCGGTCCTCAATTTTGAGCCTAACAACTTTCCCCCCAGTTTTTCAATATCATTAACAGAAAAATTCCGGGGATCTCTGACTGATTCATCGGATGCAGTTGTTATATCCCGAAAATCCACAGAAAAATTTTCAGTCCTTTACATAGGAATGGATAAGGATTACCAATCATGCCAAACTCTAAACTGCGCCTTGGATATTGGAAAACGTTTAGATACAGATTATTTGATAACGGGCACAGTATCCAACTATGATTCAACGGTATCTTTAGCCATGAAGGTTTTTTCAATGGATTTGGGGATTCAGATTGACAGCATTAGCGTTGCCTCCGCCGGCGGGATTGACAGTCTCATTTTACTTGCGAAATCTGCAGGGGAACATTTAGGGAAATCGCTTACAGCAAGACATCCAAAACCTATCGAGCCGCTTCAGCTTCCTCTTTATGCATCCGAAATGCAAACGACAATGCTGATGGGTCCGCGTGTTACAGCAGCGGCGAATTCGAGAAGCATAAGCCAGCCGATTGTCATCCACGGTCCGGTTCCGGGTGTCGGCCTCGTGGAATATTTGATCACCAACGGAAAACTGAGAGCCGCTCTGTATTCCTCGGCTATGCCGGGCGCTGGCCAGCTTTATTCAAAAAAGAAATGGTCAGCTCTTTCATTCTTTACAACGGAACTTCTTATTTCAGGAATGGCGCTTTACCACCATCAATCTTATAAAACAGCCTTTGAAGATGCGGAACGGTTTTATGCACTGTACCAAGACACAGACTTCCCCGAATTGGCGCCCGGTTATAAAGAACAGGTTTTGGACCACGTGAATACATTGAAGCACCATAACAATTGGTTGAAAAATTATCGTGATGCCGGCCGCATTATATGGCTGATGAATATTGCGCATGCTTATTACGTCGGCCCGGAAACCATTTATTCGGCGCGACCAAAAAGGACTGACGTTAATATTTCTTATAATCCGGTTACACGGAAACCTGCACTAAACGTTTCCTTTTCGCTAGACTAAAAGGTTTCTGATGATCCAGTCTTCGGATCGAATCCAAGTATATATTAAATCGCTCGTAATGGTAGCGTTGGGTATTTTGATAATTTCGTCGGTCTTTTTTCTGCCTTCATGCGAAGAGCCGTCTTATTCCTTTGATAATCCTGCCGATCCGGATTCTATGAACTATAAACCACCCGCATTATTTTTCTGGCCGGACTCCATTGCCATTACGAAAGGATCGGCTGATACGGTGAATGTGTATGCCCTCAAAATTGATAGTCTCGCTGGTGCGTATATCGGCGTGGAATACCATTGGGGAAGCCTTTCCATTGATACCGTTTTGGTTGGCGATTTTTTCAAAAACACCAACACATCTGAATTCTTGATCGCTGACGACCGCCAGGGTGTGCTCGACATTTTCATTTTCTACCTTCCGGATGAAACAACTTCAACCACCGGAACCGGATCCATTGTGGAGATTGTTTTTAAGGCGGAAGTAACAGGAACATTTGCGCTGACATTTGTGGATTCTACGGAAATGCGAGACGCGGACAATCTGCCCATTCTTTTGAATGACATGGGTGAAGGATTGATCCATGTGGTGGATTAAAAGAGGATTTTTTCTACTTACTTTTTGGATCACCCTATTAATAGGACAGGGTGGCTCCGTCGGGTGCGGCGATGTGGTTGTTGATCAAATTCCGTTTACTTACATAGATTCAACGGTAGGATCCGGCGACAATGTTGATGTTTCAGGTGCAGGTGCGGGTAATGGCGAAGATTTCCTGTTTACTCTAAATGTGTCCGACACCATAATGGTAGATATTTCTTTATGCCATTCAGAAACTGTTTACGATGCTCAAATGGGTTTGTATATTTTGGATGATACCTGCGGAGTGGATACTACCGCGCCAAGCACGTGCCGCTATCCAACATCTTCTCAGGGAGGTTCTCAGGTGGACTGTTTCGCAGAGGATGCGCAGGCATGTACAGAATCTGTAGCACCCACAAATGGCGCAGTAACCGCCTCATACCGTCCCATAATTTACGAATATGAATTATATCCTTTGGAACGGTGGGGTTTGGGAATGGATGGATTCGACGACTTTGCCCAAATTGATGATCAATTTATCAGTTCAAGTACATTTTCAATTGCGGTATGGGCATTGGCGGATGCCGATCAAAGTGGACTAAAAGCGATTTTATCGATAAATGAAGGGACAGGCACACGATTTTATATAGGAAAAACAACCGGCGGAAATATCCGTCTTGGCCCGAATTGGGATGATACAGGTGTTGCATTTCCACTCGATGATGAATGGCATTATTACACAATTGTGAGCACCTCAGGGAATACAATTCTATACTTGGACGGATTTCAAGTTGCAGAGTTGGGTTCGGGAATAGGAAATCCAAATGGATCTTCGCTTTATTTGGGAAAACAGGTTACTCCCGACCTAGAACATTTTAAGGGTGACCTGTTTGATGTTGCCATTTGGAGTAGCGATTTATCATCTGCGGAAATAGCGGCACTTTACAATACCGGAATCCCGCTGAATGCTGCAGAAAATTCGGGAGATTATGTTTCCTCCGGAAATTTGACAGGATATTACAGATGCGATGAAGGTTCTGGGACCACGATAAATGACAAAAGCGGGAATTCAGCCGCAGACGGGAATATTGTAGATGCAACCTGGGTTGAGTCCGCACCGGGAAGCGAATCAACATTTTATATTGTTGTTGATGGATACCAAGGAGCGACAGGAGGATTCAAGTTATCTATAGACAGCACAAAAGCGCCGCAAATTGATTCATCCAATGTTGATTCAGCAAATACATGGGTTGATGTTATTATCAATGAACCGATTTTTGACAATAATGAACCCTGGAATAGCGCGACCGCGGTACAGGGAGATGATTTTTCCATCGCATTCAGCAGGAATGGAGGGATCGCCACGGCAGCAGCAATTCAGGGAATCAGCCAACAGGATGGGAATCCGCTTGTTGGAGGCGAAAGAATAATTCGATTTGAATTAAATGTTACAGGATATGTAACCGGCTTGGAGACAATCGAAATAAAACCGATTGACGGAAATTCTGTGTTTGACGGCGGCGGTACGGCAATGGCAGCATCCATGACATCCGGCCCCATATATCTAAATGGTGACCCGATTGATTACTTGAATTTTATAATTAAGGATGACAATTCTTACGGAATCCTCGTTTTTGATCAAGATGTGTATTCTAATTCTGACAGCACAGGTGTGTTGGATCCCTCTGATTTAATCTTAACCTTTAATCAGAATGCTTTTGGTTCTGCTAGCGCTGGTGCATTGGATAACCTGACGGATGCATCTGGAAATCCACTTACAGCTGGAGAGGATTCTATGCGAGTCTATTTTTCAATTACGGGGACACCCAACGGGAATGAAACGATTGAGATTGCTTCGGAAGCGAATTCCGTATTCAATAAATATGGGCTTTCCCGAGCGACAGGTGGCGGCATTGCGGATAGTTTGTATGACAAACTTTCACCAACCATGATTTCCGGTGTGGTTACAGACACGAATTCAATTTTATTGATAACAAGTGAGCCCGTTCGTGATGCCGGAAATAATCCCTTATCAGATGATGATGTATCAATAACGTACACCCAAAACGCAGGAAACGCCACAGCCGCATCTATTGGATCCATGCAGGATATTGGTACTGCGCACAACTGGGCGAATGACACAGTTCTTGTTCTTTTGGACATAACAAATCGTCCATCCGGAGTGGAAACGATTGAAATTACTCCCTTAAATGCAGCGTCCATCGAAGACCATAATAATAATGCAATGGATGCAGCGCAGACCACAGGTGTGCTTACTCTAAAAGATAAACTGCCGCCCATGTGGGATTCCACGCTTACCAATTTGGTAACATCGAATGCCTATCTAACCCTTTCGAGTTCAGAGGGAATGTTTACAGATTCTGATGGACTTATACCGCTCGAAAGTTCTGACTTTGTGGTTGATTTTAATGCAAACAGCGGCACGGCAACCGGCGTGAGTATAGCATCTGTAAAAAGGCCGGACGCTTTGTCGCTGGTTGGCGGCGAAGACAGCATATGGGTGTACTTGAATGTAACAGGAAGCCCAAGCGGTGTAGAGATATTTAATTTAACGGCTGGTTCCGGTGCCATTTATGACAATAATGGGAATGCCATGGACGATACAGCAACGAGCGGCCGGCTTACTCTCAACCGCTATCCGCGTATTTTGACGAATGATGTTGAATTGGATCCGGACAACGAATTTATAAAACTAGTTTTGAATGAGGGCATCTTCAGCGATGCAGCAGGAACGCTTCCGATTGTGGCCAATGATTTTCAGATTTTGTTTAATCAAAATAACGGAAATGCGATCGGTGCTGCAATTGATTCACTTAAAAAAACCGATGGGAATGACCTTGCCGGAAATGAAGACACTGTTATCGTTTATATTAATCTTACCAATTCTCCAGCAAGCGGAGTGGAAACCATTGAAATAAAAGCAGCGAATGCCAGTTCCATCTACAACTCAATCGGCAACGCGCTGACCACATCCGAAACGACAAATCCGATTACGCTGAACGATAAATTGGCGCCTTTTGTTATGTCATCATCGCTTACGCTGGACACGGTTGCGACCCTTATTGTATCCGAAAGTGTTTTTACGGAAAGTAATGGCACAAATCCCCTAACAATAGCAGATTTTGAACTGACATTTTCTAACAATGGAGGCAATGCAACATCTGCTAGTATAACCATAATTACGAAAACAGATGGCTCACCACTTGCTGGGGGCGAGACGGAAGTTTCTGTGCATTTTGAACCGGATGATATTGCAAGCGGAGTGGAAACTATTGAAATAACACCGGAGGATAATGTGTCCATTTATGATCAGGCAGGGAATCCAATGGGAACACAACAAACTTCAGGAATTTTAACACTTCCCGATAGACTTTCCCCTGAGATTGATTCGACTAAAACTGCCATCGCTTCCAGCAATGCCTATGTTGCGCTTTCTATTTCGGAAGGTCTTTATACCAATGAATCCGGAGATGCTGCATTATTGATATCTGACTTTAAATTGGAATTTGACGACAATGGCGGAAACGCAACCGATACAGAAATAACGCATATTACCCAGGCCGGGGGAAATTCGCTTTTTGGTAATGAGGACAGCCTTTGGGTATATCTTGAAGTCACCGGTACACCAAGCGGCACGGAACGCATTATGATTCATCCGGATGAAATGACATCTGTTTACGACGGAAACGGGAACGCGATGGAAAGCGAATCATCCAGCGGCTGGGTATCCCTGAATTCTTATCCAAGAATCTTGAAAAATGAAATTGCACTTGATGATGAAAATTCTTTTGTCAAATTTGTTTTGAGTGAAGGTGTTTACGGAAACAGTTCCGCCTCCACTCCAATGGTCGTTTCAGATCTTCAGGTTACTTTTTCTCAAAATGAAGGAAATGCCGCCGGAGCAAATTTGACATCCGTTACCAAGACTAATGGAAGCGTATTGGCTGGCGGAGAAGATTCTATTTTCGTTTACTTCACTTTGTCCAATCCTCCCGCTAGCGGACCGGAAACGATTGAAATCAAATCTGCTAATAATAATTCAGTTTTCAACGCGCTGGGGAATGCGCTTACATCCATCGAATCAACAGATTCAATAAAGCTGAATGATAAATTGGTGCCGACATTTGTGGAAGCGGCGCTAACATTAGATTCAGCTGTAACCGTTACCATCAGCGAAGGAGTTTTTACAAATGCAGATGGAACAGGATGGCTGCTTCCGGCGGACTTTGAAATTGATGTTGAGCAAAACGGTGGGAATGCCGCATCAGCCACGATCGTAGCGTTAACACGAACGGACGGTTCTGCTCTTATCGGCGGCGAAACTGAAATCCTCGTCCATTTTACCTTGAATGATCTTCCCAGCGGTGTGGAGCAGATTGAAGTGCGGCCGGCGACGGATGCATCGGTTTTCGACTTAAATGGAAATGCCATGCCAATGGCACTGACAACAGGGGGAATGCTCCTCAATGATCGGCTTCCACCTAGGATTCAATCTACATCCAACCTTACATGGGATAATAAAATTGAGATTTTGTTAACAGAAGGATCGTACACAGCAAGTTCCGGAACAGGCGGGATTGAAGATTTAGATTTTTATATTGAATTACATACGAATGGAGGGAACACAAATGCAGCGTCTATCGGCAGTATTACCTCAGAAGTTAACACTGCCTTGACAGGGGGAGAGATTACGATTCACCTTCACCTCGATTTTGACTTTCCGCCTTCTGGAGTTGAAACGATTCGCGGTTACCCAAGTACGGACAGTTCCATATTTGATGCATCCGGCAATGCCATGTTTAATACAGAAACAACTCCAGTATTTATTTTGAATGACGAGCTACCGCCTTCCATCACAAATGTCAGCCTCGAAGACCAGGATACTCTTCCGTTGATCGTATCCAACGAGATAGAATACACAATTTCTGAGCCGTTGAAATCTTTTGAACTCATGGTTACAGCAAAATATAATGACAGCCTGAGATATACACTTGATACATCCGTTACTACTTTAACCTTAACTCTTATTCCACCTCTCGCAAGCTTGGATACGATAACGATTACATGGGATAACCTGATAGACTCAGCCAATGTTGTGCACGATCCTCCTGTTATTTTTACATATTACACACCGGCGCTGGGGGATTATAATTGGGATAAAAACATAGATATTGAAGATCTTTCCAATTTGGTAACTGCGTGGTACAATAGTGATTATACTTACGAATTGGGGCCGGTTACCGGCAAAATTCCCCATTATATCCCAATCACTGATGACGAATTTGGATTGGATGATGGAATGGCTTTTACACAAATGTGGTACTGGATAAACCATTCAGGATCGTTGTCACGGCCGTATAGAAACAAATCAGGATCCGTCCCCGAAATTGAAATTACCGCCGGAAAGATTGTAATCACCCCTCCGAAGTCCTCATCCGCCGGCCAGCTCTTTCTCGAATACGATCCAGCTCAGATCGATGTGAGTTCAGACAAAAACAGCCCAATAGAACCGCAATTATTTCTCCCGCGAAAAAATGAAGCATTAGGGCAGGTTTTAGTGGAATTTGCTGATGTGAGCGGAAAGGACATCCCCGAAATAGAATTTTTAAAACAAACAATTGGGCGCAGCAATTCGGACATGACGGTCACTTACGTTTTTTATAATCGTGACGGCAGTATAATTGGAGAAGGCACAGATCAACGGACAGTAATATCAATTCCAACAGTATTTGCCTTGCATCCTGTTTATCCAAATCCGTTTAATCCTTCAACCACCATTCGGTTTGATATTCCTGTGGGGACATTGCATGCAACGTCTCTGCAGATATTTGACATCACCGGGCGGATGGTGGAAACACTTCTAGCCGGTAAAATTGAAGCAGGCTTTCACGAAATTATTTGGTCCGGAAGCCGTCAGTCTAGCGGTGTGTACTTTGCAGAGCTTCTCACAGGCGATGAACGCAGCGTACAAAAGATGATTTTATTAAAGTAATTTTTCTCTCAACTTTTCTGTGCATTGACTGATGTGGAATAGACCGATATATTATCTCATCGTGGTTTATGCTTCCGGATTCCTGTTTGCGCAAGGCGGTTCGGTTGGCTGCGGGGATATGGTAGTGGATCAGATTCCATTCGAATTCGTAGGCACAACCGTTGGCGCAGGCGATAATGTGGATGTATCGGATGCCGGAACAGGCAACGCTCAGGATTTCATATTTACGCTGAACGTATCGAGTACGATTACCGTAGATATTTCACTTTGTCACACCGAAACGAATTATAATGCACAAATGGGAGTGTATCTTCTGAATAGTGATTGTACCGTGGATACAACAGCTCCGTCATCCTGCCGATATCCGAATTCCAATCAGGGCGGTGGCCAGGTGGACTGTTTCGCGGAAGATGCTCCTGTTTGTACAGAATCTATTGCAGAAGCAATCGGTGTAAATTCTACATATCGACCGATGATTTATGAATACGAGCTTTCACCAATCGGTGCAGGATCTACCCCTTATTATATTGTAATAGACGGATATCAAGGTGATACCGGTGGTTTTAAAATTACTATTGAGGACAGCCGGTCACCGCAAATTGATTCTGTACGAATTGAGGAATATAATCAGTACGTATATGTTTATTTCAATGAGCCGCTTTTCAGCAACAGTCAGCCGTGGTTTGGCCCAAACGGTCTTCATCAGGACGATTTTTCGTATGATTTTATTCAAAACGGTGGACAGGGAATAAATGCCGCAGATTCTGTATCCTTAGGGAGTTTGTATAGCCCCATTACTGAATGGTGGCTTTCAGGAGGAGAAAGAGTTGTTTATTTTTACTTAAACCTTGAAGGCGCATTTGCCGGCGTTGAAACAATTGAAATTTTTCCGGTTGACGGGAATTCTATTTTTGACGGAGGCGGAAGGCCCATGGATGGAACCGTAACAACCGGACTCATTACCCTTAATCCGGATTCTGTTCGGTGGATGAATAATGACGGGATGGAACCAAACAATTCCTATGCAACATATGTCTTTAGCCAAGGAGTATTTACCAATTCGAATGGTGCAGGAGGACTGGACACCTCTGATTTAAGTTTAAACTATAATTATAGTGCAGGTTGGGATTCTGCAACAGGGCTTGTATTGGAAAGCCTGAAAAACACTTCGGGTGGTCCCCTTGTTGGCGGTGAGGATTCCATCCGGGTTTATGTGTCTCCTGTTGGAATTCCCAATGGGCACGAAGACTGGAGTATTAATGCAAAAAATGAGTCTACCATTTTTGATATAACTGGCGCCCCGATGTGGTCGGGCTGGTCTTCTTGGGTAACTCTGATTGATAAACAGCCTCCGGACATTGTTTCCGCAACTGTTACGGACAGCAATTCGATATTTGTCATTACAAGCGAAGTGATTTCGGCAGACAGTAACACTTACATTAACGGCAATGAATTTTCAATCACACTAAACCAGAACGGAGGAAATGCTGCAGGCCCTTCTATAAGCATAAATGAAAATTTTGGTTATCATTGGTATTCCAATGATACACTCAATTTGCTGATGGATTTTACGGATCTTCCATCTGGAGAAGAGACCATAGAAATCAGGCCAAAAGCCGATTCAGTTTTTGATATACAAGCCTTTTACCAAACGAGTGATTGGGCGTATGCAAATGCAATGGATACAAACCAGACCACGGGCGTGCTACAGCTTTTTGATAAACTACCTCCGGAAATTGATTCTACTGTTACGTATATGCCGATCAGCAACGCGTATGTCGCCCTGCGAATCTCAGAAGGAATCTTCGGAGATTCTGGCGGTACGGATCCATTGGGAATCACAGATTTTGAGATAACTGATTTTAATGCAAACGGAGGAACAGCAGATACGATAGAAATTGCTTCAGTTACGGGTTCGGACGGCACCGCGCTTACCGGAGGAGAAGACAGCATTTGGGTTTATTTGGATGTAACGGGAAGTCCAAGCGGTGTAGAAACGTTTTCAATTACCGCAGGTTTAAACGAAATTTTTGACGATAATGTAAACGTAATGGCGGATTCTATGACAAGCGGACAGGATACTTTAAACCGCTATCCAAGGCTGGAGGTGCGTGATGTTGTTTTAGATGATTATAATGCATTTGTCAAATTGGTCTTGAGTGAAGGGGTGTATGGTGACGCAGATACATCACAGCCTATTACTGTTTCTGATTTACAATTTCTATTTGCCTCAAACGGAGGCAATGTGTTAGGCGTTGTAATGGACAGCCTGAAAAAGGGAGACGGTATTAGTGCATTACTCGGCGGAGAAGATACGCTAATAGTTTATTTTACTCAGACAAACCCGCCTGCTGCCGGCGCTGAAACAATTGAGATAAAGGCAGCAGATGCAAGTTCCGTGTATAATTCCCTCGGAAATGCGATGACTACGGAAGAATCAACAGACCTCATTTTCTTAAATGATTTGCTTTCACCCACAATTGCTTCTTCCTCGCTTACTTTGGATACCGTTGTTACGATATCTTCCACAGAACCGCTGTTTGCAAACAGCGATGAAACGGGTGCACTTGAGGTTTCGGATTTTACGTTTACCTTTAGTTCTAACGGCGGGAATGCAACCACTGCGAATGTGATTCTGTTGACTAATAGCAGCGGGAATGTGCTGAGCGGAGGAGAGACGGATGTACTGGTGCATTTTGAAATGGACAATCTCGCTAGCGGCGTGGAGCAGGTGGAAATAACTCCGGTCCACGGTTTGGCCATTTATGATTCTGTGGGAAATCCGATGGAAGTAAATCAGACATCCGGAATCCTGACATTGCAGGACAGATTTCCGCCAAGTATAGATTCCACACAATCTGCAATTATTTCCAGTAATGATTATATCGCACTTTCCGTTTCGGAAGGATTGTACACAAATGCTGCAGGAAATGCTCCGATGACCGTAGCAGATTTTTTAATTGTGTTTGATGCGGATGAAGGCAATGCAACCGGTGCAAATATTACTCAGATAAGGAAACCCGGCGGTAATGAGCTTGTCGGCAATGAAGACAGCCTTTGGGTTTATCTGGATGTAACAGGAACTCCAAGCGGCGAGGAAAGGGTCCGGATTGAAGCGGAAGATACGGATGCCATTTATGATGACAACGGAAATGAACTCGATCCACTTTCTAACAGCGGATGGTTAACCCTAAATCCATATCCGCAGATCATGGAAAATGAGGTGGTGCTAGATGATGATAATGAAAAAATCTTACTCGTTTTAAGTCAAGGGATTTACGGAAACAGCAGTGCAACTCTTCCCATGGAAATGTCTGATTTACAAATCACTTTTACCCAAAATGCCGGGAATGCCACGAATGCCGAAATGACATCTCTAACAAAAACAAACGGAAGCGTTTTGCTTGGCGGCGAAGATTCAGTTATAGTTTATTTTACAATATCAAACCCTCCGGCCAGCGGTCCGGAAACCATCGAAATCAAATCGGTAAGTGATACATCAATATTCAATTCCATTGGGAATCCTATCACCTCTTTAGAAACAACCGGATCAATCAGTTTGAATGATCAGCTTGCTCCTACCTTTGTTTCATCAGAACTGACGCTGGATACAGCAATTACGGTGACGATTAGCGAAGGATTGTTTACAAATGCTGACGGTACCGGCTGGCTGCTCATTGCGGACCTTGCGGTGGATGTTGAGCAAAACAATGGAAATGCATCCGAAGCCACAATTACTGGCGTAACGAAAACAGACGGCTCTGCGTTAGCAGGAGGTGAAACTGACTTTTTTGTGCATTTTGCCATGAACGCGCTGCCGAGTGGTGTGGAACAGATTGAAGTGCGTCCTGCAACAGATGCTTCCGTTTACGATGCAAGCGGGAATGCGATGCCTACGGTGCTTTCGAGCGGCGAAATGACTTTGAACGATCTGCTGCCTCCCAGTATTCGTTCATCATCCAATCTGACATGGGACAATCAAATTGAGGTGAAATTGACGGAAGGTTCATACACATCTGATGCGGGATCTGGAGGTATTCAAATTTCAGATTTCACACTCGAATTCAATTCGAACAACGGCAATGCCCAAACGGTATCGATTAGCAGTGTAACTACTGAATGGAATACCGGCCTTGGAGGCGGAGAAATAATTATTCGCCTTCATTTGAATTTTGATGATTTACCATCGGGTACGGAGAACATCCGCGCTTTCCCCGCGAACGCCAGTTCCATCTTTGATGCAGCCGGGAATTCCATGTACGAAACAGAAACAACTCCCACATTATTGATCAATGATAAATTGCCGCCCACCATTACAAACGCAAGCTTGGGCGACTTAGATACAATTCCGCTTATTCTCGGAAAAGAAATTGAATATACCATTTCGGAACCGCTTCAGTCCTTTTCATTAACTGTAGAAAATAAATATACTGATAGTCTTAAATATCAATTGGACACAACCTCTACTGCATTGAAGCTGACATTATTTCCGCCGCTTGCCAGTTTAGATACCATTACGGTAACCTTGATGAATATGAAAGATTCAGCAAACGTTTTGTATGATTCTGCTGTAGTGTACACATATTATACACCGGCGCTGGGAGATTTTGATTGGGATGAAGACATAGATGCGGCAGATTTGTCTGCACTAGTCAGCTCATGGTATGAAGCAGATTATGATTTTGAACTTGGTCCTGTAACGGGATCCATACCGCATTACATCATTCATACCGATGCTGAATTTGGTTTGGATGACGGAATGGCATTTGTCAAAATGTGGTACTGGAAAAACCAGCTGAATGCCCTTTCTCGTCCGCATCGGAAAACGGCGGGGGAAAACATTAAAATCGGCATTAATAATGAAGAAATTATTCTAGAACCGCCGGACTCCACGATTACAGGTCAAATCTATTTTGAATACGATCCGTATACTTTAAAATTGGATTGGGTGAAAAATTTGAATGATGCATCACCTTTTGTTCTTTCTGGCAAAGATGAATCATCCGGGAAACTTCTGGTGGAGTATACCGAACTGCTTGGTGAATCCATTTCTACCATAACCTTTGAAAAAGTTCTGCTTCAGAAAAAATCTGCTCACTTGGTTTTGGTCTATGCATTTTTTGACCTGGATGGAAACATCATAAGCGAAGGAACAGAGAAGTTGACCATTGCGGCGATTCCCACAGAATTTGCGCTGCATCCTGTTTATCCAAATCCGTTTAATCCATCAACCACTATTCGATTTGATATTCCTGAAGAGACATTACGCGTAACATCTCTACAGATATTTGATATCACTGGAAGGATGGTTGATACGCTTTTGGATGATATGACTGTGCCGGGATATCATGTTGTGGTTTGGAATGGGAATCGGCAGTCCAGCGGTGTGTATTTTGCGGTGCTGGTTAATGGAGAGAATCGACATGTGCAAAAAATGATTCTGCTGAAATGACCATCCTCAAGAAAAGATTTAACATTACCTTTGGTAAATCGTCAGATGTGAAAGAGTGTGTTAAATGAAAAATATATTGTTCTTATTGCTACTTACTTTGATTTTTGAAGCATGTTTTGATGGTCAAACCAGAATTAGCACCGATCATGCAAGTCTTTCAAAAATTAGAGGTGTTATTTTATTTGATGATTCACCGTTTTCAGGTGTCCTTTTTTCTGTTTTTTCTAATGGTTCCAAAAATTATGAACAGGAAATATTTGATGGAAAAAAGCACGGAACAGAAACAATGTGGTATCCGAATTCACAGGTACGGTCGGTTAGCGAATTTTCAAACGGAATTCTAAACGGCACTCAAAAAGAGTGGTACCAGAACGGAAAACCGTCACGTGAGATGAAATTTGTTGGCGGTAAACAAGACGGCCTTCAAATCGGATGGGAAGAGAATGGAGATCTTAGATTTAAATATACTTATCTAAACGGGAAACGGTACGGATTTATGGGATCGGCATTGTGTCAGGCGCCTGAATAATGAAAAGGGTGAATATCATCATATTTTTTATAGGATTGATAGGCACTTGGCTAATGGTCAGCGGTGCCGGAACATCCACTGAATTCAGGCTTCCGGTGTATACGCCAGCGGATCTTGATCCAGATTGGGTGGATGTAAGTTTAAAGACCAGTTCACGCCCGCATATTGTCCCCGACTTTGAATTCACGGATCAAACCGGCGAGATTGTAAATCAGACAACGGTCGAAAATAAGATTTACATCGCTGAATTCTTTTTTACCACGTGTCCCGGGATTTGCCCCACTCTCACCAAATACACAAAGCGGATTCAGGATGCTTTTTTAGAGGATAAGGATGTTTTGATTTTGTCGCACACGGTTTATCCGGAGCATGACTCTGTTTCAGTGTTAAGTGCATTTGCAGATTTACATGAAATTCAATCGGATAAATGGAAACTGCTGACTGGATCTAAAAAAGATCTTTACGGAATTTCTCGAAAAGGGTATTTCGCGATTTCTTATGAACCTGACTTAAGTGAATACGGATTTATCCATACCGAAAATATAGTGTTGGTAGATAAAGAAAGGCGCCTTAGAGGAATTTACAACGGCACAAAACCTCACGAGGTAAATCGGCTGATAGAAGACATCCACATACTGAAAAAGGAATATGACACATGACGCTATATCTGAAAATTATAACCATCATTTTGATGATGTTCGGCGTTTCATTCTCACAAACACAGCCTGACTTAACAGTTTTATTTGATCAATTTGATTCAACGGTTACCGTGTACGTTGATGGTGATGAAATCGTTATTGAAGCCGATGGAGTGCCCAGCCATTTGAGTCCCTATTTCGTCCAGACATACAATCAGTCTAACAATGGATTTTACTTTTGGGAAGATACTGACGGAGACTTTGTCAATGATTTATGGATGGCAACTCCATCTGATATGAATTTGAATCCAAACCGCATCGGCGGTCAAAACTATGAATTCAGAGTACCGTTACATCCGGCGATAAATCCGAACGGTCCTTCCGACACGTTTCTCGGACCGATCGGCGCTTCGATTAACGGCGTACCTTTTTTCAATGAATATGAATCACCGACCCAGACAATAACCAATCAAGTTATTCAATCTTTCGATCCCGGGAACGGGCACCCGGCACCTCAGGGACGATATCATTATCATTTTCCGCCGGAATCGCTGTACACGGTCACGGAAGATAATTTTCTCGGGTTCGCCGCGGACGGATTTCCGGTTTACGGTCCAAAAAATCCGGACAGCACAAATGCCCAGAATTTAGATGATTATCATGGCGAATACGGACCGACGCCGGATTTCCCGGACAGCATTTACCATTACCATACTAATTTTAATACACCGTATATAATTGGTGCTTTTGCGGGAACAATCGGCACCGGATTTGGCGGAGGTGGCGGCGGCGGTGGAGGCGATCCGCCGGACTGCGACGAAGTTCCTCCCGGTGCGCCGTGCTGTGGAGATGGAATATGCGGCGGTCCTGAAAATGAGAATAATTGCCCGGAAGATTGCGGCGTTCAAATTGACGGTCCATGGGCTTGGGTAAGCGATGGTTATCAGTCAGGAGTGTATGTACCTGGTGATACGGTTCACGTGTGGTCCGCATTGGATCCGTCAACCATGACATTTCAGGAATGGACAGGCGATACGTCATTATTGAATGATTTTAATGAATGGCACACTTCGTTTATCATGCCAGACAGTGATGTACATTTCTATTCGCAGCACGATTCGGTAGAATTATTAGATTTCGAATACGAAACAATCACAGGAGTGGAAAATCCAAAAAATGTTTATTCAACATTCCCGGAAGATCCTATTGGAACCATCTTTTTCTTCCATGGCGGAAGTGGTAACGCAGATGATGTTAAAGACCGAACGGAGGTTGTCCAATTTATACAGGATGCAGTTGCCACCGGTTACGGAGTTATTTTCACGGATTCTGAAGACAGGACTTTGAATGACGTTAATAATGACGGAAACACGCAATGGTTGCTGAATCCGTGGACGGTTAGCGGAAATGTAGATATCGGCAATATCCAAATCATTCATCAGGAATTTATCAGCCGAAATGTGATTACGGAATCTCAGCCGGTATTTGCTGTCGGTGCTTCAAACGGAGGGAATTTTGCATCGGTTGTTTCTTATGCATTGGAATTTAACGCTGTTGCTATTTACAGCGCTCAGGGAAACCCGCCTGCGCTTTATGAGGCAACCACAACGCCGACTATATTTTGTCCGGCAAAAAATGATCCGGCGCTTGGTGGAGGGAATTGGGTAGCACGGATGAATTTTGATACACTGCAGGCTCGTGGCATCCCCAGCCAGTTTTATGAATTGGAATCTTCGCCGGCGTATAGGGAAAGGTTTATGCGGATTGAAGGAATTGATTCGACAATTTCTGCAGACTTGATAACAGAATTCAATGACTATGGTCTGATTGACAGCATGAATTTTTTCACTGTTTTAGATGATTCCGTTCAATCACTCTTTTTGTCAAATCCTGCATCGTTTCCTGTTTTCGGCGGAATAACCCTTTCTCTGAAAAGACATGTACTAGATCAGATTAAGGTAATGACGGCAGACCATTCCTTTTTTGCAGATTTTAATAAAAGGGTGTTGGCATATTTTAATCTGTACTCAGGTGATTTATCCACTGAAAAATCGGAAATTATTCCGAACAAGATTGTACTTTATCCGGCGTACCCTAATCCATTCAATCCAACCACCACCATCCGGTTTAATATCGGTGAAGGGAACGGGATAATGCGTACCCTACGTTTGAATATTTACGACATAAACGGGCGATTGGTGGAAATCTTGATCAACAAAAAGTTGGAACCGGGAACACATGAAGTTCAATGGAATGCGCAGCATCAATCCAGCGGTGTGTATTTTTCTGAACTTATATCCGGCGATGTGCGTAAAATCAGGAAAATGATTCTCTTAAAATGATGAGTAAAATTTCAATATTATCCGGTATTGTTCTAATGGTTTGGGCAGGTGCCCAGTCCGGGAAGGATTCAAACATTGTGACTGACAAAGTAAATAAATCTGAAGCCGAATGGCAAACCTGCCTCACGCCTGAGGAATATCAAGTTCTGCGGAAAAAAGGAACAGAACAGGCATTTACCGGGGAATATTACAAGCATACAGAAAAGGGTACCTACGTTTGCGGTGCATGTGAATCTGAACTATTTAGCTCAGATTCTAAATATGATTCCGGCAGTGGGTGGCCGAGTTTCTATGAAGCGCTCGATAAAACTAAAATCACTTATAAAGAAGACAATACCCTCCTCCTGAAAAGAATTGAGATTCTCTGTGCAAAATGCAATTCACATCTAGGACACGTCTTTGATGACGGCCCAAATCCTACAGGAAAAAGGTATTGTGTGAATTCGGTTTCGCTGGATTTTCAGAAAGATAAGGATTGAGTAATTCCAGAGAAATCATACAACAGGTAAATGGTGTCCAAACCACCGACGGTGCCGGCGTTCAACTCAAAAGAATTCTTGGATCGCCTGAACTGAACTATCTTGATCCATTCTTGCTTTTTGATGAATTCCGCAATGATGCATCGGATGCCTACAGCGGAGGATTTCCCAATCATCCTCACCGCGGATTCGAGACTGTGACTTATATGAAACAGGGACGAATGCGGCATCGAGATTCCGTTGGAAACGAAGGACTTCTTACCGCAGGATCGGTTCAGTGGATGACGGCCGGGCGCGGCATTATTCACAGTGAAATGCCGGAACAGGAAGACGGCCTTATGTGGGGCTACCAACTTTGGGTAAATCTGCCGAAAGAAAAGAAAATGACAGAACCAAGATATCAGGACATTCCCCCGGAAAATATTCCGCTATACGAAAAGGACGGGCTTCAGGTTCGAGTGATTGCAGGACAGTATAAGGATGTTTCTGCAGCGGCTGAAACGAACATTGAAATTCATTACTTGGATGTGCATCTGAGGAAAGATTCTGTGTTTGAACATGATCTTCCAAAATCATTCCAGGGTTTCATTTATGTCTATGAAGGCGAAGCAACAGTTGGGGAGACAAATGTTTCCCCCAACACACTCGGGGTTTTGGACGATGGAAGTCGGATCAGCGTAACACCTGCCAATGGAGGATCGGATTTTTTACTGATCGCAGGCGAGCCGTTAAACGAACCCATTGCGCGGGGTGGTCCGTTTGTGATGAA
>JAAZYX010000022.1 GCA_014239435.1 Fidelibacterota bacterium
CCAGAATAAAGCTTATGCCAAGCGTTATTTACAACTGGTAGAGCGTGTTCGAACCATTGAAACTGACCGTCTTCCAGGTAGTTTATCCTTGACTGAGGCGGTAGCACGATATTATTTTAAATTACTTGCTTACAAAGATGAATATGAAGTAGCTCGTCTCTATACTAACGGAGATTTTATGAAAAAAATACGGGGCCGTTTTGAGGGAGACTTTCGGCTGAAGCTGCATTTAGCACCACCTTTGTTTTCTCATCGTGATTCACATACGGGGGAACCTATCAAATCTGCTTTTGGTTCATGGATTTTTCCTGTGCTGAAAATGCTGTCACGGTTTAAGTTCCTGCGAGGAACTGCTTTTGATCTATTTGGAAAAACAAAGGAACGCCGAATGGAGCGGGAGTTAATTCAGGAATATGAACAAACAATTAAGGAACTTCTGCGTGGACTGACAAAGAAAAACCACAATATAGCGCTAGAAATAGCAGAAATACCGCAACAGATTCGTGGTTACGATATGGTGAAACAGCGACATTTTGAAACCGCAAAGTCTACCGAAAAGAAATTACTAACTCAATTCAGGGATTCTGCAAAAATCATAGTAGGTTTGAAAAGTAGTGAGCCGGTCAGTTAACTGCCGTCCATAATGCCTGGTAATCATACTCCACTACAGAGAAGATCTTTTGTTCACGAGTTATAATGTCAGCGAACTATTTTGCCTTGTAATTCAACAGTAACGGCCTCAAGTCCCCAAATATCTTTTGCGTATTCAGCAATAGTACGATCACTGGAAAACTTACCTGATCCAGCTGTATTCAAAATTGACATTCTTGTCCAGGTATTCTGATCTTTCCAGGTATTCATCACCTTCTGCCGGCATTCATCATAGCTCGCAAAATCTTCGAGCAGCATGTATTTATCCTCAAAAACCAGTGAGTTGTAGAGATCATTGTAAAGGTGTGGCTTGTCACGGTTAAAATATCCTGTGTTGATCATCGAAAGCGCTTCTCTCAATACTGGATTATTTTTATAGGAAACTCTGGGATTGTAGCCGGATTCTGCCAAAATACTAACTTCATCCGAACTTAAACCGAAAGTGAAAATATTTTCCCTGCCGACTTCTTCTGCAATCTCGATATTTGCACCATCCATGGTCCCCTGTATCAGGGCTCCATTTAAAATAAATTTCATGTTCCCGGTACCTGAGGCTTCAGTACCGGCAGTTGAAATGTGCTGAGAAATATCTGTTGCTGGAATTATTTTTTCTGCAACTGAGACATTATAATTTGGTACAAAAACAAGATTTAAACGCCCCTGCACTGCAGGATCACTATTGATAACACGTGCCACATCGTTAGCTAAGTTTATGATGAGTTTTGCCATGTAATAACCTGGTGCTGCTTTACCGGCTAACAAAATTGTGCGTGGAGCGAAAGGAAGTTCCGGATGCTCCAGGATTTTGTTGTAAAGATAAATCACATGCAAAATATTCAGTAATTGCCGCTTGTATTCATGGATCCTCTTTATCTGGACATCAAATAGTGATTCAGGATCAATTATTACTCCACTGGTCTGCTTAAGCCAATTTGCCAGTTGCTCCTTTTTTATGCGCTTAACTGAGCGCCATGCTTCCTGGAATTCAGGATCATCGGCAAATGGTTCTAGTTTCCTTAATTTTTGTAAATCCGTAATCCAGCCATCGCCAATTTTTTCTGAGATTAATTCAGATAATTCCGGATTTGTGTTTCGCAGCCAAAGTCTGGGTGTAATACCGTTGGTTTTGTTTTGGAAACGTTCAGGAAACAGTTTGTAAAAATCTTTAAAAACTGTAGTTTTCAGCAATTCTGTATGAAGCTCCGCTACACCGTTAATCGTGTGACTTCCAACGATTGAAAGATAAGGCATACGGATTTGTTTGTGATCATTTTCCTCAATAAAGGAAATTCTTTGTAATAAATCTTTGTCATCCGGATATTTTTCTTTCACACTTTCCAAAAATAAATCATTTATTTCATAAATAATTTCAAGGTGACGCGGCAGCAAACGTCCCATCAAATCAACAGACCAGCGCTCCAATGCTTCCGGAAGGACAGTGTGGTTGGTATAGGCGAAAACACGAGTGGTGATAGCCCAGGCCTCATTCCATTCCAAACCTTCCTCATCCACAAAAATCCGCATCAATTCCGGAATTGCAATTGAGGGATGAGTGTCATTGAGCTGAATTGAAACATGTTCCGGAAATTTATCAAAAGTCTCCGAGTGCACCTTGAAACGTAGAATGATGTCCTGCAGTGAAGCCGCTACAAAAAAATACTGCTGCTTAAGCCGCAATTCTTTTCCGGAAAATCCCTGATCGTTAGGATACAATACTTTTGAAATGGTACCGCTGCGCTGTGTTTCCTCAACCGCCTGAATATAGTCGCCGCTGTTAAATAATTGAAAATCAAAACTTTTTGAAGGTTTGGCTGACCAAAGACGTAAATTATTAACTGTATGATTCCCAAATCCGGCAATGGGAACATCATAAGCCATTGCCAACACTTCTTCTGTTTCTACCCATTTCCGGGACAATTTCCCTTTCTCATTCGTGTATTTTTTTACACGACCAAAAAAATGGACAGGATAAACCACTTCCCATCGAGGGATTTCCCAGGGGTATCCATCTTCCAGCCAGTTGTCCGGAGCCTCCACCTGTGCCCCATTTTCAAATTGCTGTTTGAATATTCCGAATTCATAGCGAATTCCATATCCATGTGCAGGCAGCTGCAAAGTCGCCATTGATTCCATAAAACAGGCAGCGAGTCGCCCAAGACCACCGTTGCCTAAACCTGCATCATGTTCAAGTTCCTGCAGTTCTTCAAGATCATAACCGATTTTTCGGATTGCATCTTCACCAGCCTGGCTGATGCCCAGGTTGAGCAAATTGTTATTTAAACTTCTGCCGATCAGATATTCCAGTGAAAAATAATTGACTTGTTTACATTTCTTTTTGTGGTAGGTTTGCTGTGTATCATTCCAGAACTCAACCAGCCGATCCCGGACTGACAGGGCGAAACTCCGGTAGACATCAAAATCTTCTGCAGTAAACCGATTTTTACATTGTGAGAATTCAAGATGATTTGCAATGGATTCGATCAACCCATCCCGGTCCATTGAACGGTACGTGGCAACCAATTCCCAAATATTCTCCATTTCTTTTCGTGTCTGCGGCATTCTTTTCGGTTTTATATATTTTGAGGGTTAGTTATGGTTTTCTAGCAGGCCGGGATTACATGCCTGCCATTTTCTCAAAAACCAAACATCCAAGCGGAGGTAAATTAACTGTGGCGCGGTGCGGCTGACCTTGCCACATCTGGGGACTAGTGATGATTTGCTGCTGTTGGTTGAATCCGGATCCGCCAAATTTCGGATTATCTGTGTCCAATAATTTACTGTAATGACCAGATTCCGGAAATCCAGTCAAATAATCATCACGGGGTACTGGTGTGAAATTGAAAATAAAAACTAAATCTGGATCGGATACTTCATCTGCACTTCGGCGGATGAAAGATAAAACGCTGTTGTCATGGTCATGATGATCAATCCATTGAAAGCCTGTCGAGTCAAAATCGTTGGTGAACAATGTAGGTTTACTGAGATAGAAATGATTAAGGGTCTTTACATATTCCTGTAATTTTTGATGATCCGGAAATTGCGTTAAATGCCAATCTAAGCTCTGGTTTTCATTCCACTCGTCCCTTTGTCCAAACTCTGTTCCCATGAATGTCAGTTGCTTTCCCGGATGTGCCATTTGAAAAGCGAGAAACATTCGCAGTCCAGCAAAATTTTGCCAATTGTCACCTGGCATTTTACCAAGCATTGAACGCTTTCCGTGAACCACTTCATCGTGAGAAAGCGCAAGTACGAAATTTTCGGTAAAGGCATACATCAATGAAAATGTGATCAAATGTTGATCGTATTTGCGGTGCACCGGATCTTTTTCAATGTAGCGCAGAGTGTCATTCATCCAGCCCATGTTCCACTTTAGATTGAACCCTAACCCTCCGGTATATGTGGGATGACTTACACCGCCCCAGGCTGTAGATTCTTCTGCTATTGAGAGAATTCCAGGATGGTAATGAAACAGCGTTTCATGAAGCTGCTTCAAAAATTCTACAGCATCAATATTTTCACGACCGCCATTTCTATTTTTAACCCATTGCCCTTCCTTTCTATTGTAATCCAAATACAGCATTGCGGCGACTGCGTCTACTCTTATGCCGTCAATATGATATTCGTCAAACCAAAATAAAGCATTACTAATCAGAAAGTTACGAACTTCGTTACGCTCATAATTAAAAATTAGTGTGCCCCATTCTTTGTGCTCACCCTGACGTGGATCTTCATGTTCATAAAGTGCAGTTCCGTCAAAACCTGCAAGTCCATGAGAGTCTTTAGGAAAGTGCCCTGGAACCCAATCCAGAATCACGCCTATTCCGGATGTATGGCAGCGGTCCACAAATTCCATGAACTCTTGTGGTGTCCCAAAACGAGAAGTCGGCGCAAAATAACCGGTAACCTGATAACCCCATGAACCGTCTAAAGGATGCTCTGCTACAGGCATCAATTCAAGGTGCGTGTAGCCCATTTCAACCGCGTATGGTATCAAGCGGTCAGCCAGTTCCGGATAGGTCAACGAACGGTTGTCCTCCTCAGGAACCCTCTGCCAGGAACCTAAATGCACTTCGTAAACATTGATCGGCTGCCGGAGAGGATCTCGATTTTCTCGTTCTTCCAGCCATTTTTGGTCTTGCCACCGAAAACCGTTCAATTCTGTTACTACTGAAGCCGTTGAAGGACGCTGTTCTGCAGTAAAAGCAACGGGATCACTCTTTAATAAAATTTCGTTTTGTCCGGTTTTAATTTCATACTTGTAGAGCATTCCTGCAGCTACCTCAGGAATAAAGAGTTCCCAAATACCGGAGTCTCCGAAAATTTGCATGGGATGCTTTCGTCCGTCCCAATAATTGAAATCTCCAACAATACTCACACGCTTGGCGTTTGGTGCCCAGACAGCGAACAGTGTACCTGGAACACCATCAATTTCTAAGGGATGTGCACCAAGTTTGTGGTAAAATCTATGGTGATTCCCCTCAGCAAAGAGAAGTTGATCGTATTCTGTAAGTTGTGTAGAGAAATAATATGGATCGAACCGAATATGTTCATTTCCGTTTTTGTAGGAAATTTTCAAACGATAAGGCTTCAGTTCCGGACGCGGAGGTATTTTTAGTTCAAATAAACCTTCTGGGTGAATTCGTTTTAATGAGGTAGCATCAGCTTCCGTCTCGTTTTTCCAGAAAAGTGAAACCTTTTTTGCATCTGGTTCTAGAACACGTACAATCCAAACTTGCTGCTTATTTCCCTGACGGACTTCGTGAAAGCCGAGAACGGAGCGTGGTTCATGGGAATCACAGTTTAAAAGCAGCTTGATGGTATCTTTAGTTAAAGTGAGTTTTCCCATTATAGATTTCTTGTGTAATGCTATTTATTTGTTTTAGATTATTCTCTTAGAAATGAAGTCTGTGGGCAAGTTTTTCTTTAAAGTGAAACTTGGTATAGTCATAGTTAGGAGCAAAACAGCTAAAATATTATTTTTTTAGTTAAACTTGACCTTTCTGTTATCAGCTAGTTATCATAACGATGTTTAAAAAACAAAAAATATAAAATCATTGTGAAAATTAATTCTCGTATTTATATTGCTGTACACCGTAGTCTTGTTGGTTCTGCAATTTACAAAAAAAAAAAAAAGAGAGGATTTGTAAACCTCATTACCCGCACTCATTCCGAACTGGAACTGA
>JAAZYX010000025.1 GCA_014239435.1 Fidelibacterota bacterium
CAGGATCCGCTATTAAACAAGGGAACCGCATTTTCTGAAGAGGAACGAATTGAATTCGGACTCAAGGGACTGCTTCCGCCTAAAATTCTCAGCCAGGAAGTTCAGCTGACCAAACTTGATGAGAATTTTGGAAAACTTCAGGATGATCTGGATAAATATGTGTATCTCGTTTCCCTTCACGACAGGAATGAAACGCTTTTTTATCGGTTTATTATGGATAATCTTGTGGAAACGATGCCGATCATTTATACGCCGACTGTAGGCCGTGCGTGCCAGCAGTACCGCCGAATTTTTCGCCGTTCGAGAGGACTGTACATTTCTATCCAAGATAAGGGGAATATTTCCGGAGTTATGCAGAATTGGCCTCGTGAGAAAGTATCCGTCATTGTTGTTACGGATGGTGAGCGCATTTTAGGGCTTGGTGATCTCGGAGCAGACGGAATGGGAATTCCGATTGGAAAACTTTCGCTTTATACAGCGTGCGCCGGAATCCCGCCCGATGAATGCCTACCGATTATGCTGGATGTGGGCACCGAGGATGAAATCCGAAGGAATGATCCGGTGTATTTGGGAATTTCAGAACCGAGAACGATTGGGCAGGAATATGATGATTTTGTGGATGAATTCATGGAAGCAGTGTCAGAAACATTCCCGGAAGCCTTAATCCAGTTTGAAGATTTCGGTAATAGCAATGCATCGCGGTTTCTCACAAAATATCAGAATTCTTATCGAATGTTTAATGATGACATTCAAGGCACCGCCGCCGTTACTCTTGCGGGATTGCTTACGGCTTCCAGGATTCAAAAGAACACTTTGTCGGATCAAAAGATTTTGTTCTTTGGCGCAGGAACTGCCGGATTGGGAATTGGAAATTTGATGGTAAAACAGCTGGTAAATGATGGATTAAATGAAGACGAAGCAAAAAAACTATGCTGGTTTTTTGATTCAAGAGGATTGATAGTTTCAGGACGCGAAGGATTGAATGCAGAAAAATCTGTTTATGCACATCAGCAATCTCATATTGATACCTTTTTGGAAGCTGTCAATGTTTTGAAACCGACCGCAATTGTGGGAGTTGCAGGTCAACCTGGCGTATTTGACAAAGCTATTCTGAATGCCATGGCAGCAATAAACGAACAACCCATCGTCTTTGCATTATCAAATCCAACATCACAATCTGAATGCACAGCAGAAGAGGCATTTTCATGTACCCAAGGACGTGTACTCTTTGCAAGTGGAAGTCCTTTTCCTGATGTTATCTGGAATGGTAAAACGCACAAAATCAGCCAAGGGAATAATGCTTATATTTTCCCCGGTATTGGGCTTGGCATTTCGGTTTGCGGTGCCTCTAAAGTGACGGATGAGATGTTTATAAAAGCGGCGGAAATTTTAAGTCAAGAGGTCACAGATCAGAACATTGAAGAAGGGCGGTTGTATCCTCCGCTTCGTTCAATTGGTGATGTATCGGTGAATATTGCGGCTGCCGTTACTGAATGTGCGGAAACCCAATTTCTCGCACGTGAGAATTTACCGGAAAATAGGCAAGCATTCATTCGTGGCAACCTGTACGACCCACATTATGAATCTTTAGTATAGCGAAAAAATATTAATTATAGATTTGAATTTCAGGGAAATAGGCCGCAGCGGCAAACCAGTAAGCAATAAATCCTTGAGCAGCATTCAATTGTTCTCCGGTTAAACTCCCATCCACCGCTTTTCCCAATAGGTTCCAAGTTGAGCCTGTTTCCGAATCCGTTAGAAATAACGAACCTGAATCCGGATACCAATCTGAGATTGAAAATGTCAGATCTGTTTCAAATCCAATCGCAATATCTTCTGTTGCGGAAAAGATAAACGTAAATGTTTGCTCACCCATCGTTTCCCTAAGAACTGTTGGAGTGACAAACATAGTGATAGGGTAAGCCATTACTTTTTCATTAGAAATAAATGTTAATACCCGTTCTTTAGCAGGAAGTCTGTTGTCTGTATTCTGAACGGGGAAATAAATATAATCTCTGCATGTAGCAGAATTACAGGATTTGTAGGAACCATACGGGTAAAGATTATAGTTTCGTGAGTAGCCGGTATTCGCATTCACAACACGGGATTCCGGGAAAAGAGATTTCCAGGTTTTCCATGTTGTCTCTAATAATGGTTGAAGTTCAAAGGCATTACCCTGTTGTGCGCCGGCAGCAGACTTTAGAAACATTTGCGGCCAGTAACTTCCGGTTTTACGATCGTACATAATCAGGTTGCTGTTATAAAGTAATCCTGATACACCGAAAGATGTATTTTCTTTAGTGAAATGAATGGCGCTACCGGTTAAAGGACAATAGGAAATCGCAAATCCGGCTTCATTTACAATCTCATGCCAATCAAGAATGGATTGAGGATATGCTGTATAATGTGTTCCATCCCAGATTCCAACGACGAGATCATCGTCATCAAGGAATTCAAGATGGTCCCCGCCAATTTGAGATTTATTTGGACTTTGAATGCTGGGAATACAATCTAATCCACTGCATCCTCTTCGTATAAACGTTTCATCAATGAGCCAATCCATTTCGGCAATACTGCCGGATATTGGATTGTTTTCATGTTTACAACTGGGAACAAGAATAACTGAAATCATTAGCAGGAAAATTCTAAAGTTATCTCTAAAATATTTTAACTTCATGGTTGCCATTAATTTAAAGAACCTTAATAATGTAATCTGTCGCAAAGATGACATTATTGAACAGATTATGTTGATATTATTTTATGACAACTTTTTTCAGTACCGAGTGTCCAACGACGGAAACATTTATTCATTAACCAAATATAAAAGAAGCAAGAGTATTCATGAAAAATCACATTCCATCCTTGGTATTAATCGCATTACTTCTTCCGGTAAACCAAGTATATGCGGATAATACAGAATTAAAGTCATTTACGATTAGCAAAACTGATGCCGAAATTGTAATTGATGGAGACATCTCTGAGAAAATTTGGGAAACAGCCACGTCCATTAACAATTTTCTTGAATTTGAACCGGGAGAAAATGTTCAGCCTCCGGTTGAGACGGAAATCAAACTTATGTATGATGATAATTATCTCTACGTCGCCTTCTTCGCTTACGATAATCCAGAAAATGTGCGCGCTACATTTGGGAATAGAGATGAAGTGTTTGCTGACGATTTTGTTGCCATCATATTAGATCCATATGGAGAATCCAATACCGGTATCATGCTGGCATCCAATCCATTTGGTATTCAGTTAGACACAAAAAGTTCAGGACAGAATGAAGATGTAGGCTTTGACCTCGTGTACAATACACAGGGAAAAATTACGGAGGATGGTTTTCAGGTTGAAATGTCTATCCCATTTTCGAGTTTATCTTTCCCGGTTAAGGATGAGCAGGAATGGCGAGTTGGCTTTTACCGAAGCCTTCCAAGAGAAAATAGGCATCAAATTGCATGGGGCGGTATGGACAGGACAGACCCCTGCTGGCTTTGTCAGCTTGGATATCTCCGCGGTATGAAAGGCATCAAAAAAAAACAAGTCCTCGAACTTTTACCGGCAGTCGTCGGCTCACAGGCTTATTCTCCCGATTCACTAAATGTATTACAGTCCAACGCTGCAGAGGGAGAACCTTCGCTGGGATTCCGCTATTCCTTCAGTTCTGATTTGTCTGCGGAATTCACCTTAAACCCGGATTTCAGCCAAGTAGAAGCAGACGCGGACCAGATTGATGTCAATACAACTTATGCACTGTTTTTTCCGGAAAAACGTCCGTTTTTTAATGAAGGCGCAGAATTATTTAGAACCTATATCAATGCGGTATATACACGGTCCATCAATGATCCAATTGCCGCAGGGCGAATTATCAGCAAGATGGGAAAAACTACATTCGCATTTTTGTCAGCACTTGACCAACATTCGCCTTACACAATCCCCGGAGAAGAAAAAAGTTATGCTGCAATTGGCGGGGAAAGTCTATCCAATATCTTCCGCGCGAAACACTCATTGGGACAAACAGGATATTATGGATTTATGCTGACCGATCGCAGGATGGCAGATGGAGGAGCCGGCAGTTTGACCGGAGTTGATTTTCGTTACAGATTTAACAAAATTTATTCTCTAGAAATGCAGGCGCTTTTGAGTAATACAGCTGAACCTTCTGATTCTCTGCTAACAAATGACGATACTTTTGGAGATGGGTATACCGTGACCTTCGATGGAGAATCATTCAAGGGCAATGCGGTGGAAGTAGAATTTTCCCGTACAACCAAGCATGTATTTATTGAAGCTCAATATGAACATAAAACACCCGAATTCAGGGCAGATAATGGTTTTATTACGAAGAACAATTACAAGAAATTTGGTCTTGTTAGCCGGGTTCAATTTTGGCCAAACGGCACTTTTTTGTCGAGTTACGTTTTTGGAATGGGCGGAGGTGTTTTTCATAATTTTTCCGGTGAGTTGAAAAAACAGAAACTCAAAATATTTTCGAATTTTACACTACCCAGACAAACCAACCTTGAAATAGATTTTGAAATCACTCCTTTCGAACGATTCAAATCAACAGATATGACAGGCTTATGGAATTGGGATATCAATGTTAACTCCAGGTTTAGTGAAGCAATTATGCTGGGGTTTGGTACTGGTTCGGGAGAAAAAATGGTTCGGTATCTGGATGTTCCTGAGCGCGGGAATGGTCAGTATATTTATACCTGGATGCAAATGAAACTGACACAAAAACTATCTATTCAGCCAATGTACATGTATTCCGAAATGAAAACGACAGCGGGTGATTCAACCTATTATTCAGGATTTACAAGCAGGATTAGAATGAATTATCAAATCAGCAAAGCACTGTCAATCCGCCTGTTCACACAATACAGTGACTTCAGCAATACACTTCAGTTCCAGCCGCTTATTAGTTATAGGCCAAGTCCTTTTACCATATTTTATCTCGGTTCTACTCATGGGTACGATGTGACAGGCGATTTCGAAAAAACCGAAGAATCCATCCGACAGATTTTCATGAAATTTCAGTATCTATTTGATGTGTAAATTGACAATATGACACCGGATTATGTACTTTTTCATTATGACGAAATAGGGCTAAAGGGCGGCAACCGATCCTATTTTGAACGAAAGCTGAAGCAGAATATTAAAGCGGTCGTTCCTTCCGGCACTTTTACATCTATTAAATCAATCCAGGGCAGATTGGTGGGGAAGTTGTCTGAAGTTGCAAAACCTGATTTTACCAGTTTTAAGCCATCTATAGAAAAAGTGTTCGGATTGGCATATTTCGCACCGGCCGTGCGATGCACCCAAAATGAGGAAATAATATCAAAAACTGCCGTATCCATCCTAAATGAATTGACCTTCTCTACATTTCGCATTACTGCGCGCAGATCCGGCCTTGATGTGCCATTATCATCCCAAAAACTAAATGAAAATGTTGGCGCCCTTGTTGTAGAAGCATTGGGGAAAAAGGTAAAGTTGAAAAATCCGGATGCCGTTTGTCATATAGATTTATTTGATAAGAGTGCTTTTCTGTACACCGATAAAATTTCAGGGCCGGGCGGGCTTCCCATCGGTGTCAGCGGAAAAGTGATGTGTATGATATCCGGCGGTATTGATTCTCCTTTGGCTGCGTACTATACAATGAAACGCGGCGGAAAAATTTCGTTGGTTCATTTTCATTCGGTTCCATATACAAATTCAGCTTCCATAGATAAGGTTAAAGAAATCGTTGGCGTTCTTCAACAGTATCAGCCAAGAATTGTGTTGCACTCCGTACCATTGGCGGATATTCAAAAACAAGTCAGAACCGATACGGATGAAAAATATCGTGTTCTGATGTACAGGAGATTTATGATTCGTATCACTGAAATGCTATCCAATTTGGAAAAAGCAAAAGCAATAGTTACAGGTGAGGTATTGGGTCAGGTAGCTTCTCAAACCTTGGAAAATATGCAAGCGGTTGAGGATGTTTCTTCTGTGCCGATTTTGCGTCCGCTGGTAGGATTTGATAAGCGTGAAATTGTTGACCAAACAAAGCAATTGGGAACTTTTGATATTTCCATTCAGCCAGATCAAGACTGCTGTTCTTTGTTTGTGCCCAAGCATCCTGCGACAAAAGCACGTCTGAAAGATGTTGAGCATAATGAGTCAAGACTGGATGTGGATACACTGGTGAAAGAAGCTGTTAATCAGACAGAAAAATTTGTGATGTAAGCGAATGAATTCTGATCATATTTGGTATACAAACCTGCTTAAATTCCTGCTCTTTGATTCATGAGGATAATGTTTACAACCCAATTAATTTTTGGACTTATTATGATTTCATGGTTATTTGCCGGCGCCGATACCTTAAAAGTTGGATCACCGGCACCGAATTTTTCTTTACCCGATGAAAACGGGAAGGAATGCACTTTATCTGACTACAAGGGAAAACGTGTTGTCGTTTATTTTTTTCCAAAGGCTGAAACACCGGGCTGAATAAAGGAAGCATGCGGGTTCCGCGATGTATTCGAAAAATATATTGAGAAAGAAATTGTTGTGATTGGCATCAGTTATGATACCCCAGAAAAATTACTCAAGTTTAAGAAAAATCATAACCTGCCGTTTACATTTTTGTCAGACAGAAAGAAAAAGGTCGCATACCTTTACAATTCCGGAAATTTCCTTTTTGCTAATCGTAAAACATTCATTATTGACGAAAAAGGCATCATTGAAAAAATCTATCAAAAAGTAAATGTGAATACGCATGCTCCTCAAATCTTGGAATATTTTGAACCCAATGAAAATTAAATTCCTTCTTTTTTCACTTCTAATTTTTACATCTTTGCCAGCCCAGTCCGGCCGGGTTTATGGATTTATTACGGACGGCGAAACGGGAGAAGCGTTAATCGGCGCTAATGTATTTTTAAGAGAAACTGGTCAGGGAATGCCAACGGATAAAAACGGGTATTATGTTATTGATAATATATCCGGAGACTCACTGACTTTGGTAGTGTCGTACCTTGGGTATCAGCAATCTAATACCAAATTAGATTTTTCAGAAAACGGCCGATTTGGTCAGAACATTGGCTTGATGCCTGTTGTAATTGAAGCAGAGGCGGTGGATGTGTCCGCAGAAAAAATTGCGAGAAGGTTTAATATTCAACCCGGCCGTGTGAATCTTTCAAGCAACCAGATTCGTTCTATGCCATCCATTTTGGAACCCGATATTTTTCGGACTATTCAGGCACTGCCCGGAGTGCTAACGCAATCTGAATTCAGTACAGGATTGATTATTCGCGGAGGGAATACAGACCAAAACCTAATTCTGCTTGACGGAATTACTGTGTACAATCCATCTCATTTAGGCGGTGTATTTTCCAATTTTATTGTTGATGCTGTAAAGGATGCAGACCTTATTAAAGGCGGATACAATGCCGAATACGGAGGAAGACTTTCTGCTGTCCTGAATGTAACCAGCCGTGAGGGGAACCGGAATAAAGTAGATGCCAGCACATCGGTTTCATTATTGTCAGCACAAACCACTCTAGAAGGACCTTTTTACAAAGGTGCATGGCTGATTTCCGGACGACGGACATATTTTGACCAAATATTAAAAAACACCAGTTTTAATGTGCCACCGTATTATTTCTACGATTTACAGAGTCATATTTTTTCTGATCTTACGCCAAAAGACAGGCTGAGTTTTAGCTTTTATCGCGGTCTCGACGATCTTGTTTATGAAGATCTTGGATTGGATTCTGAATGGGGTAATAAAACATACAGCATGGCTTATCGCCGGTTATTCAGCGATTTGCTGATTGGAAATTTTTTAATCGCATCCAGTCAATTCCGAACCTATTTCAATTTGGGCGGTGACTCCGGTCTCATCGAAGATAATGTGATTGATGATATTACAGCGGCTGCGAATTTTACATGGTTCCAAAACAGTGCCGTAACTTGGAAATTCGGCGCACAAGTCAAACAATTAGGCTTCGAATACGATAATTCATTTGCAGATACATCCCTGTTTGTTATTCAGAAAAAACCGGTAGAATCTGCGATTTATAATAAATGGAAATGGATTTTATCAGAGAGATTTATAGTAGAACCCGGCATCCGCCTGAATGTGTATGATGCCCATCCTGATAGATATTTCCCCGACCTCAGATTAGGGATGAAATACCTCGTAACGGATGACAGATACATTAATTTTGCCATTGGGAATTATCACCAATTCATTCAAACGATTCAGGATGATTTTAATCCAACCATTCTCGATTTTTGGGTCGCGGTTGACGAATCTGTTCAACCCGGAAAATCTCAGCAGGTTGTACTCGGATATGAGGAATACATCGGTCGGGTGTATAAAGTTCAGGTTGAGGTTTACTATAAGAATTTGGAAAATATGCTGACCTTTGTTGAATCTCGGTCATCTACAGATGAGACACTTTCCGATGAAAAAATATCTGATAATTTTACACCGGCAAATGGGTATGCGTATGGTATAGAAATATTTGCCCAAAAATCCTTCGGGAAACTGAATGGCTGGATATCCTATACGATGGGTGTCGCCAGAAAAATTTTATTAGGCAAGGAATATTATTCGAATTGGGACCGGCGTCATGCCGTAAGCGTCATCGGGAATTATAAGTTTAATAAAAAATGGGAATTGAACTGGCAGTGGAGTTATCAGTCGGGGCAAGCCTTCACACCCATCCTCGGCTATTTTATTGAGGATCTGGATTTTACATTTGACAGCAACCACAGCAATTTCAGAACCATTCCTGGCGGAAGGAACTCCGGACGTTATCCGGATTATCATCGGCTGGATTTAGGTGTAGTACGTCATTACAAATTCAAGCATTTTGATATGGATGTTTTCCTCCAAATCATTAACAGCTACAATCAGGATAATATTTTCCGCTACGTGTACCATATGGGCAATGCCGCCAATGGAATAGATGATGACGGTGATTGGAATATTGATACCGACGATTTAAACGGGAACGGATATCCGGATTATGGCGAACCCAATGTTGATGAGGATGATGAGAGCAAAGTTCAGAGAACTGACATTTCAATTTTTCCACTTATACCATCCATAGGTTTTACCATAAGGTTTTGATATGAAAATGTTTTGGTTCACCCTGCTTTCTTTTCTATTTATCGGATGCGAGTTTGCCGATGAAAATATTGCGTATGAACAGAAGTTGGTTGTGTATGCAAATTTGTCATCCGGATTTGCCATGGGAGTGGTTGGTGATACTTGCTATGTATCCTTATCCTCAGCCATTGATGAAAATTCAGAAACGGACGATCTTTATATTACTGATGCTGTCGTTTCAATTTCAGAAAAAGACAGCAGTGAAAATTATGTACTCAGCGCAGTAACCGGAAGACCGGGGCGCTATCTAGCGGATTCGACAGTCGTTTTCGTGTCGGGGAAGACCTATGTACTGACGGTATCTTGGCGGGACATGAACATTATCGCAGAAACAACAGTGCCGACGAAAATGGATTTCACCAGCCCAACAGGAGAAACCTACATCTGTGATGGTGAAAGGCTGCCGGTAACATCGGTAATTACGGAAAATTTAAATCTTGAATCGTTACTGAACGCTGACTCGCTTGAAGAAGTTTTTGAAGCAATTGATTTGGATTCAATTTCAGAAACCGTTTATAAAAATGGCGGGTGTTATACAGAAAGTTTTGCTTCCTTCCCGCTTTTTCTTTTGGATTATGAAGCAGATGACGATGCAACCATTAAGGTGCTCACCCACGCCCTTGAAAAAGACGAAAGAGGTCTTGAGCCATTTGATGATCTAAACGGGAATGGATCGTATGATAATTCAGATACTTTTATGGATTTCAACAGAAACGGACTTCGGGACTCTTCATTTACAAATCTGATATATGACACAACCATTGTTTACTATATTTGGAAAGAACAATATTTGCGCGACAAAAATAACGATCCTTACCGTATTAATCCTTTCATGTGGCAAGTAGCATTAACTCCAATCCCGATGAGCTGGCTGTATTTTAATTATTATGGACTTCACATCATCACTTTGCAAGCAACGGATCAGGCTTACCATGACTACTATGCAGGCGATCCGGTTGGACAAAACCAGTTTGTGCTGCCGACCAGCAACATTGTTGGCGGCTACGGATTGTTTTCCTCCACGACGTCTAAGTCGTTTTTGGTGAATATTGTGAGGGATGAGTAACAATTCTGTCATCGCGAGTCCCGACCTAAATCGGGAGAAGCGATCCCCTTGAATTCGTTTTTCTCGAAAATTAATTCCTGACGGGTGTAAGGGGATTGCCGCGTCTCCTCTTAGTGGCGGATGCTCGCAATGACAGATAAAAGGCGTATAAACAAAAAGTCACCGGCTTTTTCCCAGTGACTTTTTCGTAGCCCGTAGGAGAATCGAACTCCTGTTGCCAGGATGAAAACCTGGAGTCCTAACCACTAGACGAACGGGCCAATTTTGACGGCGAAATTATTTCATCCGATCGGTTTCATCAAAGGTTTTCCACTCTTTATTTCGATGAATCCAGAATATCCAGCAATTCACCTTTTTGGTGGAGTTCCATAGCGATGTCTGAGCCGCCGATAAGTTCGCCTTTTACAAAAAGCTGAGGAATGGTCGGCCAGCCGGATTGTTCCGACAGTTTTACTCGAATTTCAGGATTTTCCAATACATTGATCGCTTTATACTCCACGCCGTAATGATTAAGAATTTGGACAACAGCGTTGGAAAAACCGCACATCGGCATATCCGGCGTTCCCTTCATGTATAGCATAATTCGGTTCGTTTCAATATCGGTTTTTATTTGAGTGTTTAAATCCATACTATTTCCTTTCGGTTAAAAATGTGCCGACGAATTTACACATTAAGGAAAGATTTTCATCATATCTCTGGCGCTTTTCCGCTTTGGCGAACGGGTTTAAATTGAACCTTTCTTAAACCATATTACACTTAAAACTATTATGAAAATTATATCTTGGAATGTGAACGGAGTCCGTGCAGTCCATAAGAAAGGATTCCTCGACTGGCTGGATTCCGCGCAGCCCGATATTCTTTGTCTGCAGGAAACCAAAGCACAGGAAGACCAACTTCCGAAAGCACTACTGGAAGGCCACGGGTATCATACGTATTGGCATTCATCAGAAAAAAAAGGATACAGCAGTGTAGCGACATTTTGCAAGGATGAACCTCTTTTTGTACAAAAAGGCATAGGCATTGAAAAGTTTGACACCGAAGGAAGGGTTCTTTTGACAGAGCATTCGGACTTTATCCTTTACAACATTTACTTCCCAAATGGACAGAAAAACGAAGAACGCTTGCAGTATAAATTAGATTTTTATGACGCATTGCTGCCCATTATTAATGAGCAGGTTGAATCCGGGATGAATGTAATGGTTACCGGAGATTGGAATACAGCCCATCATGAAATTGACTTGGCCCGCCCAAAGGAAAATGTTAAGACTTCCGGTTTTATGCCAATTGAAAGAGAACGACTGGATACCTATGTGAATAATGGCTGGGTGGATACATTTCGGTACATCCATCCGGAACCGGAAAGATATTCTTGGTGGACATACCGTTTTGGTGCACGAGAGAGGAATGTAGGCTGGAGAATCGATTATTTTTTTGTTAATGAAGGGTTTGCAGACAGAATCCAAGATGCCGATATTCATGATGATATCATGGGCTCTGACCATTGCCCCATTTCATTGGAGATAACGGAATGAAAACTAAATCAGATATAGTAAAAGACTGGATTACCAGATATACAGGTACTTCTGCTGATGCGTTTGGAGATTGGATTCTGCTGACCAATTTTCAAAATTATGTAGAAAAATTTGCAAACCGATTTAATGTGGATGTCAAAGGAATCGGCGGACCTATGTCCTCAGCTACCAACCATGACGGACTCAGCATAATCAATTTTGGGATTGGAAGTGCCAATGCGGCAACTATCATGGATTTGCTGTCTGCCGTAAATCCCAAAGGTGTATTGTTTTTAGGTAAATGTGGAGGCTTGAAACAATCTACAGAAATTGGACATTTTATATTACCGAGTGCGGCTATTCGGGGAGAAGGAACCGGTGATGATTATTTCCCGAAGGAAGTTCCGGCTTTACCGTCTTTTAAAATTCACAAGTATGTTTCTGATAAATTACACGACCAAAACTTGGAATACCGCACAGGCGTTGTTTACACTACCAATCGAAGGGTTTGGGAATATGATGAGGATTTCAAAGAGTACCTTAAAAAGGTAAGGGTCATTGGGATTGACATGGAAACTGCTACAATTTTTGTCGTTGGATTTGCAAATGGAATTGACCGCGGAGCTTTGCTTTTAGTATCCGATACTCCGATGACGCCGGAGGGAGTGAAGACATCAGAATCTGACTCGAAGGTAACACAGAAATTTGTAGAATTGCAGTTGGACCTCGGAATTGAAGCTATGACTCACATTGGCAGCGAAGGTGAACCAATCAAACATTTTACCTATTAATCCAATGAAGGCTTTAATGGCCGTTTTGATTCCATCGGTCTTTTTAATCGGATCAGAAATGGAATGGCAGGCTGAATTCCGGGCGCGAGTGGAAAAAGACACAGTCACATCGGTAAATGATACTACAAGCGCTCACGGACAATCGTCCCTGACTCAGTTTCGGTCTCGATTAATGATAAAAATGTCAAGCGGTTCTTTATCCGGCGCAGTTCAATTTCAGGATGCACGAATCCTTGGTGCACCAAACAATGCTTCAGGCAGTACAGCGCAAGACCAGAATTCAGTCACATTTTCCAAAGCTTACGTCGAGTACCGGATAAAAAATGGTGGGCGCATGCGGATCGGAAGATTTGACCTTCCTTTGGGGAATGAGAGGTTATTCAGCCGAAACCAATGGAGTTTACGCGGACGGTTTTTCGAAGGATTTCTCGCTGAGTATTGATTAATAAAACTGGCAACTGCCAAGGTGTTTCGGGTATACCTCGCAGAAAATTATGCAACCTTTTCATCTGATAAAGATGATACCATTATTGATGGATTTTTTGCGAAATCCAAGGGACCGATTACCAAAATTAGTTCTATTACCGGATTGGAAATTTATGGTTTCCGCGAATTGAATCTGGGGACTACCGACGACGCAATCCAGAGAACCACTTTTGGAGGAAGGTTGACCGGAAATATTAATCTCTGGCTTTTGGGGTTGACATTGGAATTTGAGGGTGCGACTCAGTCAGGTTCCGTTCCCGGTTTTTCTTCAACGAATGGGACGATGTCCATCGTAAATCTGATTTGTGATATTCCTATCTTGTTCGATTCACAGATTACGATTGGCCGGGAAAGTTTTTCCGGTGATAATCCGGGAACGGAAGACAAAGGCGAAGGATTTGCGAATCCCTACGGCGCTGGGCATAAATGGCATGGATTTATGGATTACCATAAACGATTCACAAGCAACGGAGAAGCAGGACTGAATGAAACGAATGTTCGATTTCAAATCCCTGTGTTTAACAAATACCGATTGGCAGTTAATGTCCATGATTTTAAAACCGGATTTGGCGATATAAAACTTGGGTCGGAGATTGATGTTGTCTTTACTGTGAATGCAGGACCGCGCTTATCATTCAGCCAAGGATATTCCAGATACACACACAAGGACGGTTCTTGGAAAACGGGAACAGACGAATTCGCATATTTTTCGATTTCCGCTACACTGTGAGATTGGGATGAATCTATCAATAGTTCTCATAGAAATTGAATCTGACATGTTGGCCGCATTGGAAATTCGAAAAATAGTATTTATTGATGAACAAAATGTACCAAAGGACATTGAAGTGGACGAATTTGAAGATAATTGTTCACATATTCTTGCGCGCCTTGATGGAATTCCCGTTGGGACAGCTCGTTGGCGACGGACAGATGACGGCGTCAAATTGGAACGATTTGCAGTGCTGAAAAATTATCGAGGAAAAGGAATTGGCGAAGCACTGGTAGAATCTGTTTTAAGCTATGTTCGTCCTGAATCAGCCGTGTATCTCCACGCACAGGTTGACGTGATTGGGTTTTATGAAAAATTAGGATTTTCCTCGGAAGGCAAAAAGTTTTTGGAAGCAGATATTGTGCATCAAAAAATGGTGCTGTAAAAGCATGCATTAAAATGAACTGTTCCCTTTCCTTTCGCGAATGCTACAATTATATTTACCCAATTTCCGACAAGAAAATTAAATCCTAAACCTATCCATGAAACAATCAGTTTACAGAAGACTGTTTAAGCTCATCATACCGTATTGGCCTATCGTTTTACTCTCAACGATGGCAGCGCTTATTTATGTCGTCTTAAACAGTATATCCGTTTGGCTTACTGCAACATTGATTCACAACATTCTTGCTGATTTTACCGAGCTCGCGCGTCAGCAGGCAGAATGGGAAATCTCATCTTCTTTGTCAGCGAATGATAAATTAAAATACTGGACAAATCTGCTGATTCTTCGAGACACACCGCTGGAATCTCTCAAGGTACTGTGCCTTTCAATTCTATTTATTTTCATTGGGAAAAATATATTTCTCTATATTAAAAATATCCTGATCTCTTTTGTTCAGTTTAAAATGATCACGGAATTAAGGAACAGGCTATACAAGCATATTCATGATTTGTCGCTCGGATTTTTCCACAGGAAAAGATCCGGTGAAATATCATCTATCCTGATCAATGATGTTGGAGTTGTTGAGAATGCTCTGACAACAAGTTTCCAGAAGCTGTTTGTTGAGCCCATCAATATTCTCGCATTTTCAGCCTTGCTATTCATTATCAGTTGGAAGCTGACATTGATATCGCTCATTATTATTCCCGTTGCGGCCATTGCGATTATTTATATCGGAAAATCCATCCGCCGGAAAACGGAAAGAACTCAAATATCAATAGCCAATATCATGGACATCCTTACGGAAACGTTGACATCCATGCGGATTGTGAAAGCGTTTGTGATGGAGACGGTGGAAATCAGAAAATTTCTAAAGGAAACGCATAAATACTTTAAACTGCTCATCCGAAGATCTCGCCTCCAATTTCTTGCCAACCCAACCACAGAAATGATCGGCGTAACCATAGGCGTTATGCTTTTGTGGATTGGCGGCAAAGAAGTCATCCTGCAAAAAGGACTCGCCGCTGATGATTTTATAAGATTTATACTGGTGCTCTTTTCCATGCTTGTTCCGGTCAGACAGCTGAACAATGTAAATATCGAACTTCAGATAGGCGCAGCAGGCGGCGACCGTATTTTCAGTATTTTGGACGAAAAACCTGAAATTGTCGATATACCGTCCGCTAAAAAACTGGATGCTTTTTCAAATACAATTGAATTCAAAAAAGTACATTTCCAATATGGAACGGAAGATGATCGTGTATTGGATGAAGTATCCTTTTCCATCCATAAAGGAGAAGCTATTGCACTGGTTGGCCCTAGTGGATCGGGAAAATCTACAATAGCTGATTTGATACCAAGATTTTACGATGTGAATGCAGGCAGCATACTCATTGATGGAATTGACGTGAAAGATGTATCGGTAAAATCTCTTCGAAAACTGATGGGGATAGTAACTCAGGAAACCATCTTGTTCAATGATTCCGTCCGAGACAATATCGCCTATGGAATGGATTCTGTCGATGATACCGCAATTCAAGAAGCGGCAATCGCTGCCAATGCGTTAGAATTTATTGAAGATATGACCGATGGATTTAATACAATAATTGGTGAGCGTGGAGTAAAGCTGTCCGGCGGCCAGCGGCAAAGGATTGCGATTGCCAGAGCGCTCCTGAAAAATCCACCCATTTTAATTTTAGATGAAGCCACATCTGCCTTGGACACAGAATCTGAAAAATTGGTTCAGCAAGCCATCGATCATTTAATGCAGGACCGAACGGTACTCGTCATTGCGCATAGGCTGTCCACTGTTAAAAATGCTAATCAGATTCTTTCTATAGAAAAAGGCCGTATTGTAGAATCCGGAACGCATGAAGAACTCATTGCAAAAGGCGGTTTATACAGCCGGCTTCATCATCTGCAAATGACGGAACCGACTTCTTAGTGTTGTGTAACTGAATTCCAATTTTGAAAATTTCCATGATCCATCCGCGCCTCTCTTCAAAAGGAGGTGCAGAAAATGTTATCATTTGGCTTTCGGATGCTTTGATAAAACGTGGGCATGAAGTCAATCTTATTTCCTTAAAAAGTAATCCCGATCTTTGGATAGATTTTCCAATCCCCAAGCCTAATTTTATTGATTTAGGATTTGAATCGAAATATTTAATTGAATATATGGGGAGAAAAATAATTCCTCATATCGAAGAAAGCGATATCGTAGTCGCACACAATACACCTTCCCATTGGTGGGCTGGCGCTGCCATAAGACAATCAAATAAAACCATACCGCTGGTGTGGTACTGCCACGAACCTTACCGTCTGACATATTTTTCAACAACCGATGCAGAATCCGTAAAACGGATTGAAGAGCGAACCGCAACTTCACTTCCGAATTATTTAGAATTATCCAGACGTGTAAAAAAGCGACTGAAACATGAGCGAATATTTAAATCCCGATGGCGCCGAAAACATGATGCTAAAGCTTTGGAATCCGTTTCACTTATTCTTTCGAATAGTAGTTTTACTGCAGACAATGTGAGAAAAGGGATGGGATACGATTCCATTGTATGCCGGCCGGGAATCCCAAAATTAGACTCAGAAAGCCCAAAAGGAAACGAACGAAACGGTATTGCATTTTTATCAAATTTTGTTCTGAGTAAAAATATTTTTGGATTACTTGGCGCATTGGATGTATTGGTAAATAAACATAACAGAAGTGATATTCATTGTCATTTTCTTGGCGATGGAAAGGATTCCCGAATTCAACATTTCATTAGAGAAAAAAACTTGAGAGCGAATACAACTTTTCATGGATTTGTATCTGAAAAAGAAAAACAGAATATTTTGTCCTCCGTTAGGCTGTGTGTCTTTGTGCCGTTTTGCGAACCATTCGGGTTGGTGACGCTGGAAGCACTCAGGGCAGGAGCTCCTGTTGTCGCATCAAACACCGGCGGTCCGTGTGAGGTTATTCAAAATTCAGGTGCGGGCATTGTCGCGGATCCGTATAATCCGAATGCTATCGCCGATGAAATACTATCCGTTTATGATGATGAAGATGTGTTGAAGAATATGGCACAAAAAGGAAAAGCATTAGTAGAGAATAATTATTTCATATCCCAATTCGCAGATCGGTTTGAAAAAGAATTAGATGGTTGCCTGTCCAAATGAAAAAAATGGAATCATGATGACTGCCGTTTATGCGCCAAATTGGCTTGGAGATGCCGTGATGTCCTTTCCGTTTATTTCGGAAATATGCAGTGATAATGACGATTCTGTTACCATTATTTGTAAATCATGGGTAGCCCCGATATTTGAAAATCATCCTTTGGTTTCGGACATCATTTCTTTTCAAGCAGAAGATTTGGCCGGACCGATCAACATTATTAAAAATGGTAAACAATTAAGAAATCGTAAATTTGATTTGATTTATATCCTGTCAGATTCCTTTCGCAGCGCTTTCCTCGTATGGCATTCGGGCGCGTCAAAAAGGATTGGATATCAAGGTCAGGGAAGATCTTTTCTATTGACCAAGGCTCTGCATGAATCCAAACATGTAGAGCATCGATCCCAAAAATATGTGAATTTATTAGGTGAAAGTACCGGAAATAATTCTACAAGTAAGGGAATTTGCATCTCTGAATCTGAAAAAGAATGGGCTTTAAGTGAATTGCAGAAATTGGGAATGATGGATGCGATTGCCATGTGTCCATTTAGCGTAGCCAAATCAAGAACCTTTCCACCTGAATTCATTACAGAAATTTGCCAAAAGTTCAAAAAGCCTATTCTAATTTTTGGGAGTGAAAAAGACCTCGAAAAATCTGAAAATGTTTTATCCGGTTTACAGGATTCCAATGTAAAATCAATTTGCGGCGTTTACCCGATTAGAAAAAGTATATCTCTATTGGCACAATGTTCCGGCGTTATTGCGACAGACAGCGGTTTAGGGCATATTGCGGCAAATTTGGGTGTTCCGACAGTGTCAGTTTTCGGATCAGGATTAAAAGAACAGACGAAACCTTTGGGAGCAAAATCCATTGTTCTAGACGCCGAAGTTCACTGCAGTCCCTGTTTGAAAAATGATTGTGAAAATCTGGAAGTGCCTTTGGATTGTTTGAAGCAGATAACAGCTTCACAAATCTTTTCAGCGCTTACGGCAATTCAATAATATGTTAACTGCTGATTATTCTTTGTCCCATTCTGATTCCAGAAAATAGCTGGCCGAGCTGTAATATCCCGTCATTCGGGTAATCAATTCTCCATACAGTGGATGATTCAAATCGGTACGAATAAGCTGATTCAATTGATCATCCTTCCAAAGATAAAACCCTTTTTCTTTCGTTAGATAATTAAATCGTCCTACGCCGGATTCTGTGAAAATAAATCCATATTCATTAACCATATAAGATGGTGCAGTTTTATTAAGCAGATTCCTTCCAAAACTTGTAAAGGGTTCATTAAACCCAATGGTATGAAGCAAAGTCGGACCTATATCAACATGGGATCCAAATGAGGTGTTTCTTCGGGGCCGGCTTTTACTATTGTTGGGGAATTTTATGTATAGAGGAACGCGGAGGAAATTCAACATTTCTGCTTCTGAATAGTGTCTTACTCCGCCAAAGTTGTGGTCACCGGTTATGGCTGTTAGGGTATTCCTACCCAAATCAGAAGAGTACAATTTTTCTAAAAATCCGGCAAGTTTTTGCGCGCCGTACTGATAGGTCTCAAATCTGCTTTGAACATGATCCATATCATCCTGAATAATATCTAATATTCTATCCGGAATAGTAAGCGGAAGCGGTGTGTAGGTTTCCGGAATTGTGAATGGCGGATGGTTCGTTGTTGTCATGAAAACGATAAAGTGTGGTTTATCGGCATTATTAAGCAAATCAAAAACATAATCAAATAATACCTCATCATAAATACCCCAATCTGTACGGATAGCATCCGTATCGAAATTGCCGTCTCCGTGCAGGTTTTTAAATCCTTGATTTGTCAGGAAATCCAACAATCGCTGCCACGATAATTTTCCTCCATAAACAAAATGGGTTTCATATCCTTGATGATTAAAAATGTTGGCCAAAGATGAGGGGACCAGTTTGGATCCATACCTACTTTGGCTGAGCGGCAGATCTCCGGGGATCGATGGGATACTCAATAGGATGGATTGGAGACTCTCGATACTTCTGTTTCCGGTTGAGATAAAATGATCAAAATAAATCCCTTTCTCAATCCAATCTATAAAATCACCTGCAATTTGAAAATCATTTGACGTATGATCGATGACCCATGCGCCCATCCCTTCCATAATTCCGAGGACCACATGAGGTTTAGGTTGATTGTTTTCTTTCCCAATTGGATGGTATTGGATCGCTGAAAATTCATCTTCGTCGGAGTCCCCGATTACATTTTGATGAACAAATGTTTCTCCAGTTAATGCAATCGCTGAATCCATGTCTCCTGCAAATTGATGCTGTATCCAAAAAGGAATTTTCTTTCCGGACTTAACTTTGGTTTCAATCGCTTTTTCCAATGAGAAAAGAGGATTTGGCCCAAGCTTATTGAGCAAAAAATGCGTTGAATATGCTGCATCACCAAGATTGATAGGGAATAAACCAAATGAAGCCCGCGCCATTATTCCCCACAGAATAAAAGCGGCAAGCGGAGAAATTCTTTTCACCCATACTGAGGCAGGAAGTGAAATCCTGTACTGGTTCGGAAATAAGGTTCTAATCATTCGGAAGCCTGCATAGACTGAAGCAATAAACAAGAATCCATAGAGTGCCAGCGGATAGGATTTAGAAATTGTGTTGATTAAGGCTTTTGTGTCATCTTCGAAAAATTTGAAAATAAGAATATTAATATGATCATGAAAAAAGATGAAAAAATGATAATCTGATATAAAGGATAGAACAATCACGGCCGTGAAAATCATCATCCAAATTCTTGTGAATTGAATTGTAAAATATTGAAATCCGGATGTTGAGAAAACAGTTTGAAACAATACCAATAGAAGCGGTACGATTAAAATATATGCAATGGTGGCGCTGTCATAACGAAATCCGAGAATGAATCCTTTCACTATTTCAAGAAACGAAATTGCGGATACTGAATCATCTTTAAAGGCGTAAAAAAAGAAGATACGCCAGAAGAACATCAAGCAGTAGAACACCAAAGTTATAAGAGAGAGACTCTTTAAGAAGCCGAAGAAAAAAGTGTACCGACTTTCGACCGAATCATTTTGAAATGGAAATTTCATTTTGAGGGTATTCCTGCAGTATAATTAAACAATGCGGTGGATGCAGATTTTAACACGCTGAATAAATGAGATTTTGCGTTTTCCAATTTTGGGTGTCCGTTTTTATGCCTTTGCAAATGAATGCCATTTTCTAATGATTCGATTGTGAAAAATTGGTTCATACCGGTGAAATCGTGTACATAGAATACGTCCTCAAAAATGATTCCGGCAATATGATTTAACCCGGCAGGTGCAACCAATGCAAAATCATCCTGACGTTTTTCGGCCAATAAATTTTTCCCCCAAGAATGATGTTCGTAGGGTCCTCCAAGTAAATCCAGAATGGTTGGCTGAATATCTGTGTGGCTGGCGGTTCGTGAAATGATTTCTGCATCAATCCCCGGAGAAATTATGACACAAGGGACGTGATACATTTGAAGGTCAATGGATGCATCTGGATCCCCCTTTGTTAAGAATCCATGATCGCCGGTGAATACGAAAATTGTATTATGATAAAAATCCGATGAAACACATTTTTTCATGAATTCACCCAACGCCCAATCGGAATATTTAAAAACTTCGAGCCTCTCATTTTTAAACAAATCTGCATTATAACTCATGTTCCCCTTTTCGGAATAATCCGGAAAGGTATAGGGAGGGTGATTGGATGTTGTCAGTATTGTAGCGAAAAACGGCTGTTCAATATTTGAAATATGGTCGAAAGCCTTATCATAGACATATTGATCCGCAAAACCATAAACGGTTCTGTGGGCAGTGTCCGGAAATGATTCCTCTCCAAAAAAAGTATCAAAACCCTGTTGGCGAAAAAATCCTCGCATATTATCAAACCTAAGATCGCCGCCATAAACAAATGAAGTAGCATATTCTCGTTGTTTTAAAATTTCCGCTAAGGATGAAAAAGATTGGTCCGCCGCGGCATCCCGTAAAATGGTTTTATTTCGAGGAAGCGGTGGAAAGGATAATAAGGTACCGGAGAGTCCGCGGTTTGTTCTTGTGCCTGTTGAAAACATTCTTGTAAATAATACTCCCTGAGTCGTTAAGGAATCGAAATGGGTCGAGACGCCATATTCATTTCCCAATGACCCAACCAACTGACTGGAGAAACTTTCCAGTAGAATCAATATGACATTGTAATTTTTTCGTGAATATTTTGACGTCTCGGTGCGTAATAATGGGAATTCTTTTCTGCTAAATTTGGTTGTGTTATCTAAATACGCACTCCTGACATTCTGGATGCTTGCTTCATTAGAAAGAGTAATCGAGTTAAACAGATCTTTGCTGTTTTCTTTTCGGGCGGTCAAAACAGTTCTGCCAAGATTCCAAACGGGATTGAGGCTAAGTTGATTCAAGACTCGATGATCTGAAAAATTGGAATCACCATAATGCATAGGATTCTGTTGAATTCCGCCTCTTGCTAAAATAACCAGTATAACAAAAATCCCTGATAACGATAAAATGGAACCAAGAGTTGAGGAATCGAATTTATCCTGAATTAAAAATGCGTCTGATTTTCGAAGTTTTTTCATGAGAAAAAACGTCATTAGTAAAAATATCATGAATAAAGCATTATATGGAAAAGTGCCGAGAATTGTCCCGATAACCTCTTTTGGATATACGAGATAATCGAATATTAGGGTGTTTATCCGGCGGTTAAATTCGAAATGAAATCCGATATCTGTCAGATATACTACCATTAATAGAAACCCAATTCCCAACGTATAATATTTTATGAAGTGGTTACTAATCCTGACAACCGGCTTAAAGGTGTGGAGTGAAAATCCAAAAACATGCAAAAACCATATTGGAAGAAATAAATATGAAAGGGCCGAGAAGTCATATTGAAGACCGAGCAGAAAAACCATGAGCCAATCAAAAATGCTCCCAACTGAATATCCACTGGACAGGAAAAATAACAGTACCCTGAAACCGGTAAAAACACCTATTGTATACAGAAGGTTTTTGAAGATAGAACGATAATTCAAGGCGGGGCCGATTATTTTGGTTTTAGAATATGAATTTCATGTGGTGTAGACAAAAGAAAAATTATGAATAAAGAAGAGATGAATCCTTCATATTTGATTCTCGATTTTGATAATACAATTATTCGTGGTGAAACTATGGATGAACTTGCCAGAATATCTTTATCAAATTCACCTGAAAAGGACAAAATTATTTCAGAGATAGAACAAATTACGGCGTTAGGGATGGCAGGGGAAATGCCGTTTGATGAGTCGTTATCAAAACGAATTAAATTGCTGAAGGCACATAAAACGCATGTTGGTTTGCTAATCAGTACTTTGAAAAAAAGGATTGACACATCCATTATAAACAATACTGAATTTTTCAAAAGACATCGGCGAAAAATTTACATTATATCGGGAGGGTTTACATCTGTAATCAATCGGGTATTGGAAGACATGCCATTTAATGAAAATCAAATTTACGGAAATGAATTAATGTTTGATGATGGCGGTTGGATTACCCGTGTAAACAAAGAAAACTTTCTTTCAAAAAAGAACGGGAAATCTGCTTTGTTGAATTCTCTCAAATTAAGCGGTGCAATTGCCACAATAGGGGATGGATTCTCCGACGCAGAAATGAAACTGTCCGGGGAAGCAGATATGTTTTTTGCCTATACCGGACATATACTTCGGGAATCAGTTTTACACCATTCGGATTTTACAGTATCCTCTTTTGACGAAATAATTCAATTATTAAGCGAATGGGATTGAGAATAATTTTTTAGCAATATCATTGGCATTAGATTCACAGAATATATGGGACACTTACAAGATAGATTAAAAGAACAAATTCCGGACCTTCAAGCTAGGGCCAAGAAACTGGTATTAGAGAAGGGATCGTCCGTAATTAGTGACGTTACGGTTTCCCAAGCTTACGGCGGCATGCGAGGAGTGCGAGGATTTGTATGCGACACATCAAATGTTACTGCGGATGAAGGTCTAATCATTCGAGGGCACCCATTGCTGGATATTATCGATATTCTTCCTGAAGAAGTGTTTTACCTTTTATTAACAGGTGAAATTCCTGATGCACCCGCATTAGAAGACTTATCTGCGCAATTCAAGGAAAAACAAAACGTTCCGGATTATGTTTGGAATGTCTTGGGTGCCATGCCTGCGAATTCGCATCCGATGACAATGCTTACCACCGGAATCATGGTTATGCAGGAAGGGAGTGAATTTAAAAAACAATACAACGCAGGGATAAAAAAATCAGATTATTGGGAACCGATTCTGGAAGATGGAATATCGCTGATAGCAAAATTACCTGCTTTGGCTGCTGGGATTTACCGGATGCATTTCGAAAAGGGCGATCGGATAGAACATAATCCTGAATTGGATTGGGCTTCGAATTTTGCATATATGACAGGATTGGATGATCCGGATGGTGATTTCCAAAAACTCATGCGGTTATACCTCATGGTGCATTGCGACCACGAAGGCGGAAATGTAAGTGCATTTGCAGCGCATACGGTTGCTTCTGCTCTTTCGGATCCATTTTATTCGGTTGCATCAGGATTAAACGGACTTGCCGGACCGCTCCACGGATTGGCAAATCAGGAATGTCTTAAATTCGTTTTGGGAGTCAATGATCATTTTGGTAAAGTGCCGCAGAAGGCAGAAATGGCAGAGTACTGCTGGGATTGGCTAAACAGCGGACGGGTCGTACCCGGATATGGTCATGCTGTACTTAGATGTCCGGATCCCAGGTTTGTATCTTTTCTGGATTTTGGAAAAAAACATATTAATAATGATAATATTTTTTCCATTGTTGAACTTTTGTATGAAATTGTCCCAAAAGTATTACGCGACCAAGGAAAAGCAAAAAATCCATGGCCGAATGTGGACGCGGCCTCCGGATCGTTATTATATTATTATGGTCTTACTGAATTCAAATTTTATACGGTTTTATTCAGTATTTCACGTGCAATGGGTATGATTGCGCAAATGGTCATCAATCGTGCTCTTGGAGTGCCTATTACACGCCCAAAGTCCGTTACAACAGATTGGCTGGAAAAAAATTCATAAGCGAACGTCTATTTAAATCATATCCTTTCCCATCGAGGGAAAAGTCTTGTCTTACCCTCGGAATTACTCCAAATTACCTCTCACCTGAGATAATCCCATGTTTAGATCAAAATTATTCAGCATTTTATTGGGAATCGGTGTCTCTATTGGATTCGCCGAAGAGGATCAATTCGTCCAATTGGATGCATACAGCGGAGTTGGATCTGTGCTTCTTCATTGGTCAACAAGAGATATCATATCCGAAAAAGTTATAAACATTTATAAATCGACGGATCGTCAGAAATCGTATGAACTGATAGCGGAAGTCAATCCTGAATTAGACAGATATTTAGATACAGAATTAAAAAATGGTCAAATAGCTTTTTATTATGTAGAGTGTGTTGTCAATGAGAATCAATCCATTTTCAGCGACCGCAATACTCCGCCTTTTGGGCAGTCAATGAAAATTGCTAATTCAAATGTATTGTTTTCCCTAATTGGGTCAAGTTTGTCTCAAACAGATAAATTGAATATTCAAGGTGAAATCATTTTATCTGATTATTTAGAAAAAGAATTTCCATCCATTGATCCGGTTTCTCTCGCTTTCCCTTTGATGAATCCCGACTTTATTTCCCAATGGATCGGCATTATTCCAAATAGTGAACTGCAATTATTTTTTGAATTATTATCTACACCTGAAAATAATGATATCCTCACAAAATTATGGGCTGAAAAATGGAATGAATTGGAAACCAGCAACAGAAATGCTTTACTATTAACACCTGAAGAGTACTCCCAAATAGGAAAAGAATTAATTCAAAATATAATTGAAGTCGTCATTCCCTTGCATATCGATTATTTACAAAGAGATTTAGATTTCATACGTTTATCACCCTCAATTATTGTGAAAGATATTGTAGAGGAAAACGGTTATCAGAAGGTCAATTTTTATTCACTTAAATCCATATCATCAAGTGAAATCATTATGGAATCCGGATTAGAAAAATTAACTATAGAATTATCAGATATTTTGTCCGATTCTTCTTTCGATGTTTTATTACCTAAAGAATGGGGTGTTGTTTCCATCGCGTTTAATGATCAATCACTTGGGACGTTTCCTTTGAATTCTGGAATGGGCACTAAAGTCAAACTCTTGGATGGGACGATTATAAGCTTTGGAGATGTTTTGCCATTTCCAATATCTGGATTTCTATGGGATTACGATTATTTTTGGTTCAACGAAATTGAATACAATTCTCACAATCATTTGCTTCATGTTGAAATCGCAGGAAAAAGCAGCGAGATTATGAATTATGGATTATTTTTCAATGATAATTTGATATGGGAAATCAATACGGGTATTCAATTTGAGCAAACGTATTTTGATTCCGTGTTTACTTTAGACATGGAAGATAAAATTGGCGACTGGCTTTATTTAAAAGTAAAAGTAGAAGGAAAATGGTCAACAATGAGTGAAGCACGGCCCATAATTTTCAGCAATTCCAAAATAGAAGCACGTATCCCCGACGGCGGACAATGGCAGGAAATCACCTTTACAACCTTTGGAGAGGCAAACGATTTTCGCGAAGCGAATACAGATATACAGGTTATTCCGGAAGTGTTTGCAATGTTTCAGAATTATCCGAACCCGTTTAATGCTAGCACTTCAGTCTCCATTGATTTAATAGAGCCGGCAGTGGTTGATTTATTTATTACGGACGCAGGCGGGAGAAAGATCAAAGAATTTGTACGATCGGAAGCATTAATTCCCGGGCAATATTCATTCGTTTGGGATGCCCATGATCATTCAAGCGGTGTATATTTCCTGACAATTGTAGCGCAAATGAAAGACTTTCTACCCGTCGTACAAAGTCGGAAAATGATCTACCTAAAATAAAAGAGGAGTAAGCTATGGCAAGCGAGTTTGATGACGAAATGGATCGAATGGATGAATTGGAAAAGGAAGTGGACCATGAACTGTCTGAAGCAGTTTCCTTAAATGATCCGCTGTCATCTTTAAATCTTTCCAATCCGATTGTATTGAATGTGGGCAACTCACTGGCATCCATGATAGAAGAAATGCAAAATAAATCAATGGGATGTGTTTTGGTAAATAATGATGGAAGATTGTCTGGGATTATTACTGAGCGGGATATCCTTTTGAATATCACCGGAAAGGGCTTGGATCTCGAAAAAGAAACCGTCGAAAATTTTATGACAAAAAGTCCGGAAAGTTTGAAAATAGATGACCCCGTAGCATTCGCTTTGAATAAAATGTATGTCGGTGGATTCAGACATGTTCCTATCACAGATGATTCAGGTTCTGCGGTCGGACTGGTGTCTGTAGTAGATATTGTTCGCCATATTTCGTCCTTTTTCAGTCAGGAAGTATTGAATCTTCCGCCTAATCCGCAACGTGCATTTGAGACACCGGAAGGCGGCTGATTATTTAGTGAAAAACAACACCATCATTCTGCTGATTGCGATCGCATTGTTTTCCGGATGTGCAACGCATCCGACTATTAGCCCTAAACGGCTTCAGGAAGGTGAATCGAGATACGGGTATACGTTATCTATCGAAAATGTATTCCCATATATGTGGTATCGGACGGGAATATCTGAAGTCAGCGATATCGGTTTCAGAATCGGTCTTCCTGTTTACGGAACCGGAATTGATTACAGCCGAGTCTTGTATTCAAAAGACAATAAATGGGATGTACTAAATCTTTCGTGGAGTTTGAATCCTAATTACAATATGGATTTTACATATTATAAATTTAAAGAAATCGAAGAGAATAGATATCGGTGGTGGGGTTTTCGAGGAATGTACATTCCGGAAGGAATCATGGGAAACACTTCTACCCGAATTGGTGTTCTGTACGGCCGGCAGATAAAAGATAAAATGGGGTTTGAAATCGGATATTACCATGATTTCAGTTCAATGCCTCTGTCAAGTGTAATTGATCCAAGCTGGGCGTGGGACAGCGATGAAAATATTGCACGCTACGGCGATACGCCTCATGTATCTGAGGCGGGAATCCCTTCGGAATTTTCAAGAATGACCGGAATTTCTATGTTGGTGTATTTCCAATTAGGGAATTCTGAATAAATCATATTTCCAAAAATCCTCTAGAATTAAAATCCACCGGTGACATTGTCTGACATTTCGGTTAACGATGCAATTAAGGGCGGAAAATCTCTTCGAGATTTTCTGGCTCATTGCTTAAAAATTTCAGTTCAATTAATTCATAATGATTGGCCAAGACATCATCCGGTTATCACCGTTAATGCTCTTAAAAATATTATTGGCGATGATTTGGAGCATCCATCACAAGTTTTACTGAAATCAGCGGAATCCTTAATCAAAGGGTTTCCAAAAAGACAAGATGATGCAGATGTATTGACCCGAGCTTCTTCGGAAGGAATTGGAGAAACTGCCTTTGTATCTGACATTTGGGAAAAATTGGAATGCGGAGATACAGAAAATATTGAATTAGAATCCGCAAAAATTCATTTATCATCTGACAGGAGTCCTGCAGTATTGGAAAGTGTAGCGGAATATGCTTTGACCAATATTCCAGAATTTGGTTCGCTCACCTATCATTTATTGCGGGCATTCGCGTTTCAAAATGATCCAAAAGGATCTTGGACTTTTGTTCGGTGTTTGCTGCAGGAATTGAAAAAAGTTTCCTTATTTGAAATGCACTCGGGTACAGAAGTTCGACCCAAAGCATGTATAACTTCCGTGATTGCTGGTACCAATCAGGATCATTGGTTGGACCTTGCAAGCGTATCTAGGATTTGGTCTTCCGAATATGTTCGATCCGATAATTACCATCGTGAAATTTCCAATTGGCTAAATGATGGTTTCGAAAAGAAGCCATTACCAGCCACAGACCAAAAGGCGCCTGAATTGGCAGATTTTGTAGATAGCGGGAATGCGTATTTTGTTTCATTGGCTGAGGATGTTGTTAATCAAGAAAACGGCATTAAAAAAATTCCATCATTAGAAGCGCTCAGAACTCTGGCAAAGCGGATACAAAAAAAGGAACTTCCATTCATCCAAGATAAAATAGACTTGTTGCTGAACTCAAAATAATAAGTCGTGAAAATAATATGGACGATAAGAAAATAATTGAAGCACTATTTTTGGATGGAAAAAAGAAATTTCAGGGAGGAAATTATTATGATGCACATGAGTCTTGGGAAGATCTTTGGTCAGATTATTATGTCCCTGATCATAAGTTTATTCAAGGACTTATTCAGCTATCGGTCAGTTTTTTTCACATACAAAATTCCAATTTAAAAGGCGCTAAAAGCCTGATGAAAAAATGTTTAGAAAAATTTGAAATGTTTGAAGGTACACAACGGGGAATCAATATAAAGTCACTTAAAAGCAGGTTGTTTTTGATTCAAGACGAATATCAAAAACTCATTAATACAGATGAATTTAATTGGGCTCTCGTACCGGATTTGGACGCTTAAATGGCAAAAATTTCCTTAGGAATCAAAGATTTCAAACTAGGAACAAAAGTATCGCAAATTCTAACAAACGCCGGGCATCATGTAAATTTTATAGATAATGCTGAGTCCATTCCTTCCGACTGCAATATGGTGATTATTCCTGCAAATGAATGGGATGATTTAGAGCGTTTTAGCGAAATCCCCTATATTCTTGGATATGCTGAAAAATTGACAAGTAATGAAATAAAAAGGTGGAAATCTATTGGGTTTAATCGAACAATATTAATTTCATCATTAAATAGAAATATTACAGAAATCGTAAATCAGATTTTGGATGAAAGAATCTAAACTCCAACAGAAGACAAGAGCAAAATCAGTTGTCTCTGAACTGAATAAAGCCTATCCGGATTCGAAATGTTCATTGAATTATTCCACGCCACACGAATTGCTGGTCGCTACCATATTATCCGCACAATGCACAGACCATCGAGTTAATCAGGTAACACCTGAACTATTTCGCAAATATAAAAGTCCAGAGGATTATGCCTATTCAGATGTCGCCGAGTTGGCTAAAGATGTTCATTCTTGCGGTTACCACAATCAGAAAGCCAAAAGTATTCAGGGGTCGAGTTTAAAAATTGTGGAAGAATTTAATGGCATACTTCCTGACACGATGGTCGAACTTGTCATGCTGCCAGGTGTCGGCAGAAAAACCGCCAATTGCATTTTAGGTGAAATTTATAAGGTGCCATCAATGGTCATAGATACTCACATGGTCCGAATTATGAATCTGCTAGGGTTTACAAATACGAAAGATGCTAAAAAAATTGAGTTTGAATTAATGGAAATTTTTAAGGAAGACAAGTGGGTTACCTTAACGCATATGATTATTGATCATGGACGTGCAGTCTGTATCGCCCGAAGACCGGAATGCGGTTCCTGTGTAATCAGCAAATTTTGTCCATCTGAAATTATCTGAGATTCTTTTTGTCCTCTAATTTTCCCATCATAAATTATAATTACAATTAAGTTTGCACCTTACAAATAAATGAGCAATCCTTTTGTAACCAAAATCTTTTCATTTTCCGCTGCCCATAAATACGGTCATGGGGATTGGTCTGATGAAAAGAATAAGGAAGTGTTTGGACCGGACTCCAAACTCCATGGACACAATTATACCCTAGAAATCACTGTAACGGGTGAAATTAACCCCGATACTGGATTTATTGTTGACCTTGGTCAACTGAAAGAGATTGTGAATGAAAAAATTATAAACCGTATTGATCATACGCATTTTGAAATAATCATTGACTGGTTTAAAGATAAGCAACCCAGTTCAGAAAATTTAACCCAGTATATTTGGCAGGAAATCGAACCACACATCAAGGATTGTACTCTTCATCGCATAAGGATAAAAGAAACAAATACAATTTATACAGATTATTATGGGCCCGGAGAATGTTGTAAATGAATTTCCGTTCCACTTTATATTTGGTTTTAGCCGGCATTTTTATCGCTTCGCTCGTAAGCGCTAACCTGATATTTCAAAAATTTTTTACATGGACACCTTTTGGACTTTATACGTTTGAGATGTCGGTTGGAATTTTACCCTATCCTATCACGTTTTTATGCACAGATCTAATTTCAGAACTCTATGGAAGGAAAAAAGCAGATCAGGTTGTAGTAGCAGGGTTCGCAGCCAGTATATTTGTATTATTGGTGGTTGGAATCGCAGATATGGTTCCTCAAACTGAATGGTCTCCTATTGGATCGGAAACATTCCATTCTGTTTTTGGATTATTTGGACCTGCTGTATTTGCATCTATGGCAGCCTATTTGTCTGCGCAAATTATCGACATAAGAGTGTTTCACTTTTGGAAAAGACTCACTAAGGGAAAACATTTATGGCTTCGAAATAATGGATCCACAATTGTATCGCAACTTATCGATACATCTGCTGTATTGATTTTACTTTGTTCTTCAGGCGTTATTGAATGGTCGAAATTTTTCACATTATTTCAGGCAGGATTCCTCTTCAAAGTGCTGGTTGCTTTGGCAGATACTCCGCTATTTTACTTGGGTGTATATGCATTAAAAGATAAAGTGCAGAAAGAAGCCGATGTATGAATAACATAGAAAAAATTATTAAAAATCTTATATCTGAAATTGGAGAAAACCCAGATCGTGGAGGACTAAAAAAGACTCCGGAAAGGGTCGCGAAATCCTGGGAATATTTTTCAAGTGGATACAGAACAAATATTGAGGACATCATTAATGGCGCAATTTTTGAAGAGGATATAAGTGAAGTTGTTGTTGTGCGGGATATTGAATTTTTTAGTATTTGCGAACATCATTTAATTCCATTTTTCGGTAGATGCCATGTTGGGTATTTACCGAACGGTAAAATTATTGGATTGTCAAAAATCCCAAGAATAGTAGATGCATTTTCTCAGCGATTGCAGGTTCAAGAACGGCTAACACATCAAATCGCGGATACCATCCAAGAAGTCTTAAAACCAATTGGTGTAGCGGTTGTGATGGAAGGGCGCCATCTATGCATGCAGATGCGAGGTGTTGAAAAACAGAACAGTTTTGCGACTACATCTGCGATGCTCGGGCAACTTAGAGAATCTGCAGAAACCAGAGCAGAATTTTTAAGCATAATAGGAATGGCAAAAATTTAATGAATACTTTTGACATTGTTATTCTCGGAGGGGGTCCGGGAGGGTATGTTGCGGCCATAAGAGCTTCTCAACTTGGATTAAAAACAGCAATTATAGAAAAGGAAAAACTAGGAGGCATTTGTCTTAATTGGGGTTGTATTCCTACCAAGGCTCTTCTGAAAAATGCAGAAGTACTTCATTTTGTAAAGAATAGCAAATACTATGGAATCAACATTCCAAATTTCAGCCTAGATTTTCCTGCATCGATAAAGCGCAGCCGCGATGTATCGGACAGGCTTTCAAAAGGTATCGCTTATTTAATGAAAAAAAATAACATTACCCATTACCAAGGAACGGGACGTCTTGTTTCTTCTACAGACTTGGAAGTGTTTAATGGAAAAAAGAAAAATAAAATTAGCGCAAAAAATATTATACTGGCGACTGGCGGAAGACCGCGTAGCTTCTCAGGAATGGAATTAGATGGGAAGAGAATTATATCCTCAAAAGAGGCAATGGTCCTTAAAAAAATACCCAAGAAATTAATCATCATTGGATCTGGCGCAATTGGAGTGGAATTCGCATACTTTTTTAATGCATACGGAACCGAGGTTCATCTTATTGAAATGCTATCTCGAATTCTGCCCGTTGAAGATGAAGCAATTTCGAAGGAACTCGCACGAACATTTAAAAGGTCCAAAATGAAGATTTATACGGAAACAAAAGTTTCGAAAATTGAATCTGTAAACACAAAAGTAAACGTTCATCTTGATAAAAAAGGGAAGCAGGAAATATTGGAAGGTGATTTAGCATTGGTTGCAGTCGGCGTGACGGGAAATGTAGAAAATATTGGACTAGAATCCGTCGGTGTATCGGTAGAAAAAGGAGCCATTGTGATTAATGAGTATAACCAAACCACCATTTCCAATATTTATGCAATCGGTGATGTTACAGGTCCGCCATGGTTGGCACATGTTGCTTCGGCGCAAGGGCATGTTGCTGTAGAACATGCTGCAGGGCAGGTTGTTTCACCTGTGGATTATTCAAATATCCCCGGCTGTACGTATTGTCAGCCTCAGGTGGCTTCTATCGGTCTGACAGAAGCGGCTGCGAAAGAAAAAGGATATGATGTAAAAGTGGGCACTTTTGATTTTAAAGCTAGCGGTAAAGCTATGGCAATCGGAGAAACGGACGGGTTTGTCAAATTAGTGTTTGATGGAAAGTACGGTGAGTTGATTGGTGCTCACATTATCGGATCGGAAGCCACAGAATTAATTGCTGAATTGGGAATGGCAAGGGCATTAGAATCCACTTGGCACGAGTTGGCGTCTACGGTGCATGCACATCCGACTTTGTCTGAAGCAGTTATGGAGGCAACTCTGGATGCGATGGGGCAGGGAGTACATCAATGAGTATAAAAACACAAGACCTCGGCCAAATGGATTATAATTCCGCATGGAATTTGCAAAAACATCTTCAGATAAAGGTAATGGATGGACAATGCGAAGACACGCTGCTTCTTGTTGAGCACGAGCCTGTGTATACCTTCGGGAAAAACGCCGATGAGAACCATCTGCTTGAGCAAATGCCTCACGATGTGAAGGTTTTTCATGTTGAGCGCGGCGGCGATATAACTTTTCATGGACCGGGGCAACTTGTTGGATATCCCATTCTTGATTTAAATCTTTACCGCAAAAGTATCAATTGGTATATGCGCAGTCTTGAACGAGTCATAATCCAAACATTGGATTCCTTTGGCATTAAAGGGGATGTAAAAGAAGGGTTGACAGGTGTTTGGGTAGATGATGAAAAAATTGCTGCATTGGGAGTGCGGATTTCACATTGGGTAACGATGCATGGATTTGCGTTAAATGTGAGTACAGATCTTTCTTATTATGATGGAATCATACCTTGCGGAATATTTGAATACGGCATTACCTCCATGGAAAAATTGCTCGGAAGGCATGTTGAGATGGAAAAAGTGAAAACATCAATTGTAAACAATTTTAACCTCATGTTTAAGCCAAATAAAGAATCGGAATTGCATCATGCCTAGACTCCATGGTTTTCAGAAAAAAGAATTGGTGTCTGTTTATGAAAAAATGGTCTTAGCTCGTCAGCTAGATGAAAAGATGCTTATTATGCTAAAGCAGGGGAAAAGCTTTTTCCACATCGGATGTTCCGGCCACGAAGCAGCACAATTGGCAGCTGCAGAAATCATGCGGCCAGGCGAAGATTGGGCATTTCCCTATTATAGAGATGCCGCATTATGTCTTGGGATAGGAATGACAGCGAGGGAACAGTTATTGTGTTTTTTGGCCAGAAAGGACGATCCTAATTCCGGAGGCCGCCAAATGCCTCAGCATTACGGTCATAAAGATTTGAGGATTGTCAGCCAATCAAGCCCAACCGGCACCCAATTTTTGCAGGCGGTTGGTTGCGCAATGGCGCGGAAATGGGATAAAACCAAAGAAATCGTATATGTATCCTGTGGCGAGGGTACGACAAGCCAGGGTGATTTTCACGAGGCGCTGAACTGGGCAAGCCGCGACAAACTTCCGGTCGTTTTTCATGTCGAGGACAACGAATATGCAATTAGCGTCCATATTTCTGAACAGACAGCGGGGAGTTCTGTGTATTCATTGGTTGCAGGATATCAAAATCTTGCGCGGTTTGATGTGGACGGAACAGACTTTTTTGAAACAAACCTCGCATTTCAAAAAGCGGCAGAACGTGCAAGGAAAGGGAAAGGCCCCTCTGTTATTGTGTCTCATGTTGTTAGGCTTTTACCGCATTCATCATCGGATGATCAGCGAAAATACCGAACAGAAAAAGATTTGGAAGCTGATAAAAAGAAAGACCCAATTATTCTATTTGAAAAGGAATGCCTGAAGGCAAAGGCGGTATCCAAAAAAGAATTCACAGCAATTCGGGAAAAGGTTAAAGCTCAGGTGGATTCAGATGCTAAATGGGCAGAAGCGCAAAATCATCCTGAAGTATCAACCGCATTAGATCACATTTATGGGTCTGATACAATTGAAGAAGAGTCACCATTCAATGAGGTGGCAGAAAAAATCGTTTTAGTGGACGCTATTAATCACGCTTTAGCGGAAGAATTAGAATACAACGAGAAAATGATTGTTTACGGTCAAGATATCGCTGACCCAAAAGGCGGAGTGTTTACGGCAACGCGCGGATTATCAGATTCATTTGGAAAGTCTCGAGTTTTTAATTCTCCGTTGGCAGAATCATCCATCATTGGGACTGCTGTTGGGCTGAGTTTAGCCGGATATAAACCTGTAGTTGAAATACAATTTGGTGATTATATCTGGACGGCGATGATGCAAATCCGGAATGAAGTTGCGACAATGCGATATCGGTCTAACAATGCCTGGAGTTGTCCGATGGTTATTCGTGTTCCTGTCGGCGGATACATTCACGGCGCTCTTTGTCACAGCCAGTCCCTCGATGGCTTTTTCATTCATTTGCCGGGAATTCGAATCGCGTATCCTTCCAATGCTGCCGATGCAAAAGGATTATTAAAAGCTGCATGCAGGATGGATGACCCTGTTATGTTTTTAGAACACAAAGGGCTTTACCGTCAAGGATATGTCGCTTCTCCAGAGCCGGATGAAAATTACCTTCTTCCGTTTGGGAAGGCTCGAATTGTAGAAACAGGAACCGACCTTACAATTATTACTTGGGGTGCCATGGTTCAGAAATCTATTGAAGCAGTGCAGGAAACCAATCTGAATGGCAGCGTTGAAATTATCGATCTAAGAACATTGAATCCGTTGGATATGGATACAGTTGGTAAATCGTTAGAAAAAACAGCTAAAGCTATGGTGGTTTATGAAGACACGTTGACAAATGGCCCCGGTGCAGAAATATCTGCAATCATCGCGGATAGGTTTTTTGAATTGCTGGACGGCCCCGTAAAACGTGTCGCTTCCAAAGATTCGCCTGTTCCTTACAACTGGTTTCTGGAAGAAAAAGTATTACCGCAGACTGCTGATGTGTCTGCCGCAATTAATGAATTAATGGAGTATTGATGATAGTAGAAGTTCTAATGCCGAAAATGGGTGAATCCATTACAGAAGGTACCATTCTTGAATGGAGGAAAAAACCGGGTGATACCATTTTACTTGACGAAATTTTATTGGAAATAGGAACCGATAAAGTTGATTCAGAAATTCCTTCCCCAACAGCAGGAACTGTAGTAGAACTTTTAGCGGAACCGAATGATGTATTGGATGTAGGAGCGGTGATTGCGCGAATTGAAACAGATGCGTCCGCTGCTGCAGTGGACGAACATCCAACTATAGAATCCCCATCTCAGCCTGATCCAGACCCGGTTGAAATTAAACATCCCGACCCTGAGCCTTCTATTCCAGCCGTTCCTGCAGAAGTCAAGCCGAAGGATAGAAGATTCTATACTCCGGTCGTACGAAAAATTGCAAAAGAACATGCGGTATCTGATTCTGAATTGGCATCAATTATGGGATCCGGGAAAAATGGCAGAGTTATGAAAAAGGATATTTTAACCCATTTGGATACTCGTGGGGAAGGGCCGCCGATGATGTCAACATCACCGCCTGTTACTGGCGGAGAAGTTGAAGAAATGGATCACATGCGCAAACTCATCGCAAATCATATGCGAAAAAGTCTAGACACTGCTGCCCATGTTTATCTCATGACGGAAGTTGATATGACACCCATTGTGGATTTTGTAGCAAAAGAGGGAGATGCGTTTTACGGGTGGGAAGGTTTTAAGCTTACATATACACCCTTTATTGTTTTGGCAGCGACGCGTGCTTTGCAATCCTTCCCCGATATGAATAGCGCGTTGAACGGAACGACCATAATAAGAAACAGGAATGTCAATATTGGCTTGGCTGTTGCCGTGGAACAGGGACTGATGGTTCCCGTCATTCCTCGATGTGAGGAATTGAATTTTCTCGGCCTCTGCAGAAAAGTGAGAGACCTTGCCGTGAGAACCCGTGACAAGCAAATTTCTCCGGATGAACTTCAGGGTTCGACCTTTTCCATAACCAATTTTGGTGTATTTAATGTGACAATGGGCACACCGATTATAAATCAGCCGAATGTTGGAATTTTAGGGATTGGAACTGTCAAGAAGCGCGCTGTGGTGCTGGAATCGGAAACAGGAGATTCCATCGGAATAAGAAGTATGATGGTTTTATCCTTGGGGATTGACCATCGCCTTGTTGACGGTGCGGGCGGCGCTCGATTTATAGAATCTGTTCAGTCCAATCTTGAATCTATGGAATTAGAAAAACTCTTTTGATGGAATCGCGCATTCTCAATACAAAAAAGCCAAAGATTCGCCTTCAGTTTACAGATGGATATCGATTTGTAAAAAATACGGTGGATTCTAATTCATTAAATACTGTATGCGAAGAAGCGCGCTGTCCAAATATTTACGAGTGTTGGGGTCGTGGAACGGCAACCATAATGATTCTAGGAGAAACGTGTACGCGATCGTGCGGTTTTTGCTCTGTAAAAACCGGCAAGCCAACCTGGGACGACCCAATGGAGCCTGTCCGCACTGCCATGGCTGTGAAGCGCATGCAATTAAAGCATGTTGTGATTACCTCTGTTGACAGAGATGACTTAAAAAATGATTTTGGTGCAGAAATATGGGCTGAAACTATTCGCCAAATCCATGCTAAAGTTGAAGGATGTACGGTCGAAGTTTTGACGCCGGATTTCCAAGGATACGATCCATCTTTATTGAAGGTATTTGATGCTGCCCCGGAAATATTCAGCCATAATGTCGAGTGTGTGGAACGCATCAGTAAACACGTCCGAGCGCAGGCTAATTGGAAACGAAGTTTAGGAGTGTTAAAGCAATCTGTGGATTACGGATTGCTGACCAAAACCAGTATGATGGTAGGGCTGGGCGAATCGAAAGATGAAGTCATTAAAACAATGACAGAGATCGCTTATCTGGGTGTAGATATTTTTACAATCGGCCAATATCTTCAGCCATCTCAGAATCATTTACCTGTTGAGCGCTATGTGGAAGACGACGAATTTTTTGAGTATAAACAGATTGGGTTAGATTTAGGATTCAAAGTAATTGAGTCCGGCGCATTGGTTAGAAGTTCATATCATGCTGACGAACAGGCAAAACTCGCTGTTTCTCAAAGGCAGTTTCATGAATAAGCCGCTTGTCTATGGAATGGTAGTTTTATCCGGAATTATTTTGGCATGGCTTGTCCAAATAGAACAATTACCGGAACAGAATTCTACACCTGCTATTTCTGAAAATGCTCATATTGCAATGGATAGAATTCAAATTGGATCACTTGAATTATCTGTCCCGAAAGGGTGGATTCGTGAGGCGCCAAAGTCGTCTATGCGTGCCGCTCAATTCAGGTTACCGCGCGTGAATGGAGACTTAGAAGATGCTGAAGTTGCAGTTTTTAGCCGCATCGGTGGAAGCGTTGAACAGAATATTGAACGGTGGGTTGGCCAATTCACCCAACCGGGAGGCGGCCCATCTTCAGGGTTGGAAAGGATAAAAGATTTTCAGGTCAATGACTTAAAAATTACCTTGGTCTATTTGGAAGGAATTTATGCTAGCCGCGGCATTAATATGGCAGCGCCGGTATTAGAAAAACCGGATTACTGTCTGCTGGCAGCCATCGTAAAAACGCCTGACGGCCCCTATTATTTCAAAGCCACGGGACCTGTAAAAACAGTACAAAATTGGGCAGGATCGTTTGACGAACTAACACATAGTTTTCAATTTTCCGGATGATTAGTCTGCCACATAGGATGAAAAAAGATCAATTATGTACAAATAGCCGCCATATGAGCGTAAATATTCAATTGGTACAGAAATTGACAAATCAGGGGATAATGATAAACACACTAAAATTTATGGAGATATTATGAGCGAAGAATCACGCAAATACCCGGTTATGCCTTTGCGGAATACTGTACTCTTTCCTCAACAGGTAATTCCGATTTATGTCGGCCGGGAGCGATCTTTAAAATTAATCGATGATCTTCCAACCGATACCAAATATATTGTAGTTGTGGCGCAGGAGGATGGCTCGATTGAAGATCCAAAACCGGAAGATTTATATGCTTATGGAACACTTGCACAGGTACTCAAGGTTTTTGATATGCCGGACAATAGTAAATCTGCGATTGTTCAGGGTCTTGACAGAGTAAAAATATTATCCTATCCAAATCAAGAGCCTTATTATGAAGCAGTGGTATCGGTTCTTTACGATGACAGCCTAGATGATGATTTGAAGTTGGATGCAAAAACGAAAAATTTACGAACACTATTTTCAGAGCTTATTCAGGTAGCGCCCTATTTAACAGAAGAGCATACGGGCATGTTATCCAATATCCAAAAGCCCTCAAAACTTGCAGACAAAACCATCAGCCTTCTCAATATTCCCAATGCGGAAAAACAGACGATTCTTGAAGAGTTAGACATCAAGAAACGAGTCGGCAAGGCTATTGAGATACTGAGCCGGGAAATGCAGAGGATTAGGCTAGGAGAGGAAATCCAGAGTGAAGTTCAGGATGAAATTTCCAAAACCCAGCGTGAATATTATTTGCGTGAACAGTTAAAGGCTATTAAAAAAGAACTGGGTGAAGATGAAGGCGCCGCTGAATTTGGCGAGCTAGAGGAAAAGATCGAAAATGCCAAGATGTCTGAAGAAGCGGATAAAGTAGCTAAAAAAGAGCTCAGCCGTCTGGAGGCAATTCCTACTCAATCACCCGAATACACTGTTTCGCGGACGTACATCGAATGGTTGGTGGATTTACCGTGGAGCAAATCCAGCAAGGATACGGTAATCATAGAAAAAGCAAAGAAAATTTTTGATGATGACCATTATGGTTTGGAAAAGGTGAAAGAAAGAATTCTTGAATATCTGGCTGTGCGGGCGCTGAAAGAAGAAAAAGACCCTGGCAGCGGAATGCGTGGGCCTATCCTTTGTTTTGCAGGCCCTCCCGGAGTCGGAAAAACATCGCTCGGCAGATCCATCGCAAAATCAATGGGGCGGGAATTCGTTCGGATTTCACTGGGAGGTGTAAGAGACGAAGCTGAAATACGCGGACACCGGAGAACATACATCGGAGCGCTGCCGGGACGCATCATTCAGTCATTAAAAAAAGCAGGAACCAACAATCCTGTATTTATGCTGGATGAGATTGATAAGCTTGGAATGGATTTCCGCGGAGATCCATCCTCCGCATTGCTTGAAGTGTTAGATCCCGAACAGAATTCCACCTTTTCCGATCATTATCTTGAAGTAGATTTTGATTTAAGCAAGGTCATGTTCATTGCTACTGCAAATTATCAGGATCCGATTCCGCCAGCGCTAAGGGATCGAATGGAAATCTTGGATTTTTCCGGATATATTGAGGATGAAAAGATTCATATTGCGAAGCGTCACCTCATTCCAAAACAGGTTAAAGAAAATGCTCTCACAAAATCGGACGTTACTTTTGATAAAAATGCAATTCGGGAGCTGATTCGTTCGTATACGCGGGAAGCTGGGGTTCGGAATCTTGAACGCGAAATTGCCAATGTGCTTCGAAAGGTAGCGAGGGATAAAGTGCAGGGCGAAAAGGGAAAGATTAAACTGTCTAATAAGAAAGTAAATGAATATTTAGGCGCCCCGCGCTTTTATTCTGATCTTGCCGAGAGGACAACAAAGCCCGGCGTTGTTACAGCCCTCGCCTGGACTGCTGCCGGCGGCGACATTCTGTTTATCGAAGCAAGCAAAATGAAAGGGAAGGGAAATCTTACTCTTACCGGTCAGCTAGGCGATGTGATGAAAGAATCCGCTACAGCTGCTTTGACTTATGTTAGATCGCATACGGATATCCTCGGGCTTGCGGAAGATTTTAATGAAAAGACTGACATTCATGTTCACGTTCCCGCCGGCGCAATTCCGAAAGATGGACCTTCCGCCGGAGTCAGCATGTTTACTGCAATTGTATCGCTTCTAACCGGGAACCCCGTGGCAGCGAAAGTGGCGATGACAGGTGAAATCACGCTTCGCGGAAATGTTCTGCCGATTGGCGGTGTAAAAGAAAAAGTTACCGCTGCGCATCGATCTGGAATAAGAACCATTATTCTACCGGACCACAACCGGAAAGATCTGGAAGAAATTCCGGAGCATATCCTAAAAGACCTGACCATCCATTTTGCAAAAGAAATGATGGATGTGATTGATATAGCGATTCCGGGACTAGACGGGGGAAAAAATAAGAAATCCGGGAAGAAAACAAATTCAAAAGCGAAGAAGGCATCCTAATTTCGCAACCGTTTACGGGCGCTTAGCTCAGTTGGTCAGAGCGCTGCCCTTACAAGGCAGAAGTCACAAGTTCGAGTCTTGTAGCGCCCACACTTCTTCACTTCGTTACGAAGTGAAGGTCAATGAAACCAATTTCATAGTTTCCAACCAATGACCTTCCGCCAGGACCGAGATGAAAAAATGATTTGTGGGAACTCGCTTATTTAGGAAAATTCTTTTTATCGTATAACGAAATCCACCAAAAAACGCCCGTACTAAGCAAAAATATCCCGAATCCTCCAAAAAAGATTCCTAATGAATTCAAATGTTCCATGTTGATGACTCCTCTTTTGATTAACGAATCATCATGATTCGCATTGAAGAAGTTAATTATTTGAGCCAGCCATTAACGAAAATATAATTTCTCACGTCTTCGTTCTTATAATTACATCGTGTCCCAATAACATACGTCCCAATTTTATTGATTGATGCATTATTAACAGGGTAAGGGATAGCCAATATCGGTTATACCCTTGATCTAGTGTCAGGGGATTACAAAATTTTATTTAATATTTTCCCTCAGTTTATGAAAATAGAACGGTTCCCTAGCCACCGAAACAACGGAAAAGCTATGTAGGCGGTATATCTTGTAGTGCCCACACTTTTATTTATCTTTTAATTAAATCTATCACCTGACCACTAAATCCAACGAACCCCGCGGTTAAGCAGGGCCCGGAGGTCGGCAAGTGAGGGAATGAATTCCCCCTTACCTTATTTGGATTTTGGTGAGGGACCTTAGGGATTTTCGGAAAGTGTCAGAATCTCGCCTGAACTATCCTCAACAGCAAAATTGGATTCACTTAATTCAGAATCCGATTCCGGTGAGGCAGTGATGAGATCTTCGGCATTATTAGTCGAATACTCACTTCCGTTCCAGAAAAACGTCTGTCCTGCCCCCAGCAGATTCCGTGCATCCGCAAATGCTTCCACAAAACTTGGGATGCCCACCGGTTCGCTTACTATCCGAATTTCTTCGGCATATGCTTCTTCGATTGCCTCAATTACAGGAGCGAGTTCAGGCATTTCAGCCAAACTGATTTCATCGGATTCCGTTTCTACACTGAGGGTTGGCGCCGGATCCTCGGTCGGTGTTTGCTGATACACAACTGCACCTACGAGTATGGCAATGATAAAAAGAGTCAGTCCTGTTGAGAGGGCTTTTTCTTTATCGGTTTTATTCATGATGATTTCCTTTCTTTAGTTGCTTACGATCGATGATTTGTACTGAATTAAAAATGAAATTGTTCCTGTATGGGATTGGTACCATGATTCTCTCTCACGGCGATAGGGGCAAATGACCATGGAAGTGGGACTGCATACCTTATGATTATTTGTGCCTTTTCTCGGTTTGACACTGTTACTTTTTGTGTAAATTCGCCGGCATTTTTCAGGGTATTTTGTTCCGATAATTCCTGATTAACAATTTTAGCTAAAATAAAAAAGAGAGTCGAAAATGGTCCCATCAAGGGGAAGTAGAACCAAAAACCGCGGATTCATTATTCCCATTGGCGGTGCGGTACGAAAGCGGAAAAATCCGGTTATTCTTGAAAAGTTTGTTGAATTGTGTGGAGGGAACAAAGCAGTCATCCCGGTGATTGCCGCTGCAACCAAGGTGAAAGAAGTTGGCGGGGAATATGTTCAATTATTCACGAACATGGGAGCGAAAAAGGTTCCTTTCGTGGATATTCAAACACGTTCCGATTGCAGGAAAGATGAAATTTTGTCTCAATTTAAAGACGCAACCGGAATTTTTATGACCGGGGGAAATCAGCTTCGATTATCAACAATTCTCGGAGGAACTCCGGTTGCTCAGCTTATCCGTAAAATGAATGCAGACGGCCTTCATTTTGCCGGCACGTCTGCCGGTGCTGCTATTATTCCGGAGCACATGATTTCGGGAGGTCGCAGCGGAAGTACGCCTACACCGGGTAGCGTATCATTAAGTCCGGGACTCGGTTTAACCAACAGTATGGTGATTGATCAGCACTTTCGCCAGCGGAATCGTCTTGGACGCTTGCTGTCCGCAGTGGCATACAATCCCTTTTTAATCGGTATTGGCATTGATGAGGACACGGCGATTTTTATTGATCATAAACAAACATTTGAAGTCTCTGGGAGCGGTGCGGTAACGGTTGTGGATCCAAGCGATATCCAGCATTCGTCCATGAGCACTGCACGCCGAGGAGATGCTGTAAATCTTGTGGATGTTAAACTCCACATACTCGCGGATGGAGCCACATACAATCTGCAATCAAAAGAGGCAATCGTAACAGATTCGCCGGAAAAGCAGTAGAGAGGGATTCTATGAAAATTCTTGAAACAAATGTTTACGTAGGACCAAACGTTTACGCCCGGTTTCCTGTCATCCGGCATATTCTCGATTTGGGTGTGCTTGAAGACTGGCCCACCGCCAAGCTGGGTAAAAAATTCATTGATGGTTTGGTACATCATTTACCGGGACTCAAGAATCACGGGTGTTCGTATCGCGAAGGAGGCGGTTTTATTCGTAGGTTAAAAGAAGATGAAGGAACATGGCTTGGGCACGTGATGGAGCATGTTGCCATTGAATTGCAAAATGTTGCCGGTTCTAAGGTAACCTTTGGAAAAACCCGCTCGCTCGAAAAAAAGGGACAGTATAACATGGTATTTCAATATCTGCAGCGGGATGTTGGATTGGAAGCCAGCCGGCTTGCGCAGACCGTCATACTTGAATTACTTCCTGAAAAGGTAAAAAAGCAGCTGGATGCCGTTCCGGAAAATTTTGATTTTGAAGAAGAAAGAGATATGTTCATTCGGTTTGCCCAAAAATTTGAGTTCGGACCGAGTACAGCGTCCCTCGTAGATGCTGCAATAGAGCGCGAAATTCCTTGGCTTAGGCTAAACCGATACAGCCTTGTTCAATTTGGGCACGGGAAATTCCAGAAGCGCATTCAAGCGACCATAACAAATCAGACTCGCCACATTTCAGTTGAAATCGCAAGCGATAAAGATGATACCAATTCTCTATTAAGCGATCTGGGTTTGCCGGTTCCGATTCAAAAACTGGTGTACAGCGAAAAGGAAGCAGTGCACCGTGCGCGGAGAATTGGTTATCCTGTTGTTCTGAAACCCCTCAATGCAAACCATGGCCGCGGTGTTTCCATCAACTTGACAGAAGATTCGCAGGTGAAAAAAGCGTTCAAGATTGCTAGAGAACGAGGATCTTCTCGTGGCGTGCTGGTTGAAAGTTTCATCACCGGATTTGATCATCGCATGCTGGTAGTGGATGGCAAACTGATTGCAGTCGCAAAACGTGTGCCGGGACGTGTTGTCGGAAATGGAAAACAGACAATTCAAGAATTGGTGGATATCGTTAATGAAGATCCAAGGCGCGGTATCGGTCATGAAAAAGTACTGACTCAAATCCAAATTGATCATCAGGCCGAACGACTGATGAACTCGAAGGGATATACATTGGAATCCATTTTGAAAAAGGATGAAATTCTATATCTTAGGTCCACAGCAAATTTATCAACCGGTGGAACATCCATTGATTTGACCGATCTTGTTCATCCTGATAATAAATCCATGGCGGAACGTGCCGTAAAAGCTATTGGCCTTGATGTGGGCGGTGTAGATTTTTTAACAGATGACATTACCCAATCGCACAAAGCAGTCGGCGGCGCCATTGTCGAAGTGAACGCTGCACCGGGATTTCGAATGCATGTTGCTCCAAGCGAAGGCGAGCCGCGTGATGTTGCCGGTCCTGTGATGGATATGCTGTTTCCGCAAGGTACGCCATCCGTAATTCCGATTGCCGGAATCACGGGGACGAATGGAAAAACCACCACCACTCGCATGCTGGCGCACATCATGAAAACGGCTGGGCATACGGTTGGATTTACAACAACAGACGGTGTATATATTGATGGACATTTGACGGTAAAGGGCGACATGACTGGCCCCAAAAGCGCGCAAATGGTCTTAAGAGATCCGGATGTAGATATGGCCGTATTGGAAACGGCAAGAGGAGGTATTTTAAGAAGCGGACTCGGATATGAAAAAAGTGATGTGGCCGCCTGTCTGAATATATCAGCCGACCATCTTGGACTCCGCGGAGTAAATACACTTGAGCAACTTGCGGAAGCGAAGCGTGTTGTTGTAGAGACGGCCACGGATACCGCTGTTTTGAATGCAGACGATGAATACTGCCTGAAGATGGCAGACTACACTAAAGCTGAGCATGTATGTTATGTTACTATGAATCCTGAACATGAATTGGTAAAGCAGCATATTCGCGCCGGCGGGAGAGCGGTCGTTCTTGAAAAGGGAATCAACGGCGAAATGATCACATTTTATGATAAAGGTGCGCATATCCCTTTGTTATGGACGCATTTGATTCCGGCGACGCTTGAAGGAAAAGCGCTGCACAATGTCCAAAATGCGATGTTTGCGGCTGCACTGGCATTCAGCTTACATAAATCTCTGGAAGATATAAGCCACGGACTCAGAACATTCAATCAGACATTTTTTCAGGCGCCTGGGAAAATGAATATTTTTGATGAACATCCGTTTAAAGTCATTCTTGACTACGCGCATAATCCGGCAGCAGTTCGGGCGATTTCATCCTTGGTGAGCAAACTTGAAGTTAACGGAAAACGCATCGCCGTTCTTTCAGCACCGGGAGATCGTCGTGATGAAGATATTCGTGAAGTTGCGGAAATTGCTTCAGAGCATTTTGATGTTTTCATTTGTAAAGCCGATGACCACCGTCGCGGTAGAGCAGACGACGAAGTACCCAATATCATGAAAAGCGCATTGCTGAAAAAGGGGATACATAAAAATAATATTCAGGTTGTTCCGGATGAGCAAGACGCTATCAATACTGCGTTATCAATAGCGGAAGAAGGAGATTGTGTTCTGATTTTGGGAGACGCAATTACACGATCCTGGAAACAAATTATTCATTTCGAAAGTGAATCTAAAAAAACCGCCGATAAATCTGAGGCTTCAGAAGAATCTGATTCCGGATTGGAAGAAACACCATTCACAATTGATGAAGGCCAGAAATTAATTCAGGATGAACGTGGTGTCCGCTTGGCCAGAGAAGAATCTGACTGATAGGATTCAATAATGGAAATTTTAAACACACGCCGCATGACAGGCCCGAGTTTGTTTACTGATCTTCCGGGTGCTATTCTTGAAGTGGACGTTCCTACCGCACGGCAGGATGAAGCTGTCCAAGTTTGGGAAACAAACGTCAGGCGGTACTTAAATGCGGTTGGGTGGAAAAACGCCGCTACTCTGCATCGGAAATATGAAAATGGTATTTCTCTTTATTTTACGGCACCTATTGACGCCCTCTATGCTGCCTGTGAGGTCAATGAGGCTGCGTGGCACCTAACTGTATCCGATATGAACGGCACACCATCAGGTTCTTTCGGTGAGGATATTGCCCGATTAAAAAATGAAATTACTGCGGAATTGAATCCGTCAATACTAGCCCTAAAGGAAGCCGCACAAACAAACAATGTTCGCTTTTTGCAAGCCGATGAAATGGTATCGGTAGGGACCGGTAAAGGATCGAAAACATTTGACGTGGATAAAATACCGGATCCGATAGAGTTGGATTGGAAAAAAATTCATGATGTACCCGTTATTTTGATTACCGGAACTAACGGAAAATCAACAACAGTAAGGCTGTTAGAGACCATTCTATCTGAAGCAAGTTTAACGCCCGGCGCATCTTCAACCGATGGGATCAGGGTAAACATGAAAACGATAGAAGCCGGTGATTATTCCGGTCCGGAAGGTGCGCGTTCGACTTTGAGGAATGAAAAAATTTCATCGGCTGTTTTAGAAGTAGCACGCGGAGGAATTCTAAGGCGAGGGATGCCGGTGGAAGACGTGCAAACCGCTATTGTAACGAATGTGGCAGAAGATCATTTCGGTGAATGGGGAGTAAACTCTCTGGCCGAAATGGTGGAAACAAAATTTGTAATTCGGAAGGCTTTGGAAGAGGGCGGACAGTTAATTCTGAATGCCGATGACAAAGGGTGTGTAGAATTTAGAAAACAAGTTTCTGAAACTGTATGCTGGTTTAGCCTTGATCCGAAAAACCCGGTGATTACTCATCACACAAAGGCGGGCGGACGAGTCGCATTTTTGGACGGCGATCAAATCAAATACACAGATAGGACAAAAGAGGAAACCATCGGGCACGTCAACGATCTTCCCATTACAATGAATGGACTGTCTCGGCACAATATATTAAACTGCCTCGGCGCAATATTATTGGCCAAATCTTTAGAGATAAAGACTTCTGATATTTTCACTGCGCTTTCAAATTTTGGAGGATCTTATGAAGAAAATCCTGCGAGAGGTAATTTCTTTGAAAAGGATGGATCAACTATTTTGGTTGATTTTGCCCATAATCCGCATGGACTTAGTGCCATTATAGATATGGTTTCGCAAATGGATGCAAAGCGGAAACTTATCCTATTGGGACAGGCGGGAGACCGGAGCAACGATGATATCCGAGGATTGGTGGATGTAGCAGCTCGAATGAATCCACAACGGGTTATGGCGTGCGAAATTCCTAAATACATACGCGGCAGAGAAGAAGGCGAAATACCCAATTTGATAAAGTCTTATTTCATGGATCACGGTATTTTGGAATCTTCCATTATAATTGAAAAAAGTATTTATAACGGAGTTTTGTCAGCGTTGAATTGGATGGAACCCGGCGATTTGCTTCTTCTCTTAACGCTGGATCAAAAAGAAGAAAGCATCGAGGCAGTTCAGGCATTCTGCGAAGCCTGATTTCTCGCCCCAATTAAATTATAAAATAAAAGACGGCCCAAAGCTTTGATCGCAAGCTACCAAGAGAAAGGAACTCTTTGGATTTGGGGCCGCCTTTAAAATTGTAGATAAAATTTAAGGAATAGATGGATTTAAATCAAAATCTGGTTTGCTCAATCCTCATGATTTTAATTCTGCCAAATTCTTAAACAATTCCAAAGACTCGGGATTTGCCAAAGCATCCTTATTTTTCACTTCTCCTCCGTGGATAATTTTCCGAACAGCAATTTCTACCTTTTTCATGTTGATAGTGTAGGGAATGTCCTTGATAGGCAGAATTTTTGCAGGTACATGTCGAGGTGAACAATTTGATTTGATTGCGGTTTTTATAGTCTGAATCAATTCTTCATCCAGTTGTCCGTCTTGATTTATTTTAACAAATAAAATCACACGCTGATCATCTTCCCAATCTTGGCCCACAACAAGGCTGTCCGCGATTTGAGGAAGATTTTCCACTACTCTATATATTTCCGCAGTTCCGATACGAACACCGCTAGGATTTAGCGTTGCGTCGCTTCTTCCAAAAATTGTTACGCCTCCATGATCATTGATTTCAATGTAATCTCCATGGCGCCAGATATTTGGATACGTATCAAAATACGCATTGTGGTATTTCTCCCCTTCGTCATCATTCCAAAAGTAGATCGGCATAGATGGAAAAGCAGCCGTACAAACAAGCTCACCTTTTTCTGATTTCACTGTGTGTCCACCCGCATCAAAAGACTCTACTTTCATTCCCAATCCTCGGCATTGAAGCTCACCTCGGTATACAGGTAAGACAGGATTTCCGATAGCAAAACAAGAAATAATATCCGTTCCGCCGGAAATGGATGCCAGATGAATATCTTTTTTAATATCACGATAAACATAATCAAAATTTTCTTCCATCAGTGGCGATCCCGTAGAAAGTATTGTTTTCAATTTCTTAAGATCATAATTCCTAATTGGAACCTCATCCGCAACTTCACAGGCGGCGATAAACTTTGCACTTGTTCCAAAAATTGAAATCCGTAATTCTTCCGCCAGCCGCCACATGGCTCCTGAATCCGGATAAAATGCTGAACCGTCATACAATACCATAGTTGCACCGACTGCAAGAGAAGACACGAGCCAGTTCCACATCATCCATCCTGTTGTAGTAAAGTAAAATATGGTATCATCCCGAGACAGATTTGTATGTAGCCGCAATTCTTTCAAATGCTGAATCAGTGTACCGCCAGCGCCGTGAACGATACTTTTAGGCAATCCGGTTGTTCCGGAAGAATACATGATATAAAGCGGATGATTGAACGGTAGTTGTTCGAAGACTAAACTTTTGTCAGAAGCACCATCAATAAAGTGAGCATATAGTTCACCTTTTTGAATGGATGAAATGTCAGGCTTTTTTTCAGAATATGGAATAATGACAACTTTTTGAACGCTGGGTAATTTTTCGAGGATTGTTTCCAGTTTTTCCAGTGAATTAAATGATTTCCCATTATAAAAATATCCATTAGCTGAAAATAATATTTTTGGCTCAATTTGTGTAAAACGATCCAGAACACCTTTAATTCCAAAATCAGGTGAAGATGATGACCAGATTGCGCCAATAGAAGCAGCAGCAAGCATGGCAATAACTGCTTCCGGCATATTCGGCATAAAGCCGGCGATTCTATCACCCTTTTGAACGCCAGCATTTCGTAATGCCGAAGCAAGCATTGATACCTCTGAATACAAATCAGCATAGGATAACTTCCGAATTGGCTGGCCTTCTCCTTTAAAGCAAATCGCAGTGCGGTCATCCCTGAAACGAAGAAGATTTTCAGCAAAATTCAGCCGGGCGTCTTCGAACCATTTCGCACCGGGCATTTTATGAATATCATCTACAATTTGGCTTGGAGGGGTCGAATGGATAATATCGGTGAATTCCCAGACAGCCTTCCAAAATTCGGAAATAAATTCCACAGACCATTCATAAAGATTATGGTAGTCGGTTAAATCTAGATTATGTTTTTCATTAACATACATCCTGAAAGCTTGCATTTGAGATGAAGCTATTTTGTTCTCTGCGGGTGTCCAAAGTATCTCAGCCATGGAAAAAATTAGATGAAATCTATGGAACCTGCACGTATTTAGTTGATTTACGTTCCTCGAAGTAAATAAATCAGTTTAAATTCCCAGCTTCCATTTTATAGAAATGAAAATAGCGTTCTTAACAGCAGGCGGAATTGCACCTTGTCTTTCCGCATCCATCGGTTTCCTGATACAGGAACACAAAGCATCGAATCCGAATGCCGACTTTATTGGCTATCTCCACGGCTATAAAGGATTACTAACCGGAACATCCTTTCCTTTCCCGAAAGATGCATTGGATTCCGCAGAAGTTTTGCTGTCATTTGGCGGAAGTCCGATAGGCAACAGCCGAGTAAAGCTGACCAATGGAGATAACTGCATCCAACACGGATTGATTAGAGAAGGTGAAGATCCGGTCTCAATTGCCGGTGAACAACTGTTAAAAGATGAAGTAGATATTTTACACACGCTGGGCGGAGATGATACAAACACCATGGCTGCCGAAATCGTAAAATATCTATCAAGTAAAAATTCAAAACTGATTGTTGTCGGTCTTCCTAAAACGGTTGATAATGATGTATTCCCGATTTACCAATCATTGGGTGCAGCGACTGCTGCGGAACAGACTGCGAAATTTTTTGAAAATATTGCAAACGAAAATACTACAAGCAGCCGGCATTTGATTATTCATGAAGTGATGGGAAGGAATTGCGGCTGGCTGACCGCTGCATCTGCACATCGGTACAGAGAAAAATTATCTCATAGGAATTTTCTACCGGAACTGCTGATTTCTAAAGACCGTTGGGATGTAGACGCAGTGTATATCCCAGAAGTGGAAATTGATTTTGAAGCCGAATGCAGACGATTATTAGATATAATGGACAAGAAAGACAGTATAAATGTTTTCTTAAGTGAAGGCGCGGGTACAGAAACAATTGTGAAAGAAATGGAAACTTCCGGGAAGAAAGTAGTTCGGGATGCTTTCGGGCATGTTGCTCTTGATACATTAAACCCGGGCAAATGGTTTGCCAAACAATTCCAGGAAAAGCTGAATGCTGACAAAGTATTGGTTCAAAAAAGCGGATATTTCTCTCGATCCGCATCACCAAACAAGGAAGATTTAGATTTAATCGGACGTTCTGCAGTACATGCTGTTGAATCGGCGCTGGCAGGCAATAGCGGTGTAGTTGGATTGGATGAGGAAAAAAATAATGAACTTGGATTAATTGCGTTCGAAAGGATTAAAGGCGGGAAGCCATTCAATATTCATCAGGATTGGTTTCAAAAGATGCTTAAAGAAATCGGACAAACACTTTAGAAAGGACATTGAAATGGGACTTGATTTACAATCTTTGAACGAGGTCGCCTGCGGAATGGTCGCACCGGGAAAAGGAATATTAGCGGCGGATGAAAGTACACCAACAATAGGAAAACGATTTGATCTCATAGATACGAAATCAACAGAAAAAAGCCGAAATGCGTATCGTGATCTACTTTTTAGTTCTAAGGGAATTGAGAAATATATCAGCGGTGTCATTATGTACGATGAAACGTTAAGGCAGTCATCATTCGATGGTGAGACGCCCTATCCAGAGTATCTTTCAGAAATGGGAATTATTCCGGGAATAAAAGTGGATATGGGCGCGAAACCGCTGGCAGGATTTCCGGGAGAAACTGTGACGGAAGGGTTGGACGGATTGCGCCAGAGATTAGAAGAATACCGGTCATTAGGGGCGCGATTCACAAAATGGCGCGCTGTAATAAATATTGGTGAAGATATCCCCAGTTTCACTTCTGTCAGCACCAATGCTCATGCGCTTGCAAGATATGCGGCGCTTTGTCAGGAAGCAGATCTTGTTCCCATTGTAGAACCAGAAATATTGATGGACGGAGACCACAACATTGAGGACAGTTTCGAAGTTACTGAATTGGTTTTGTCATCAGTGTTCGCTGAATTGTATGCCCAAAGCGTGGAATTGGAAGAAATGGTTTTAAAGCCAAATATGGTTTTGTCCGGATATGGTTCTGCTGATCAGGCTGATGTGAACACGGTTGCAGAAATGACGTTGGATTGTCTCAAGCGGACCGTACCAGCTGCTGTTCCGGGGATTGCTTTTCTTTCGGGAGGACAGAGTAATGAACTCGCCACAGCTCACCTCAATGGGATGAATACATTAGCCGGAAACAGGAAACCTTGGAATTTAACATTTTCTTACGGACGTGCACTCCAGCAGCCGGCGCTCAAAGCATGGGGCGGCAATGATGAAAATATTTCAGCCGGACAAAATGCCTTTATGAAAAGAGCAAAATTAAATGGGTTGGCATCTACAGGAGCGTATTCTGAGGATATGGAATAGGCGTTAAAAGGCCAGCTTAATCCCCAGGATATTCCTTCCTTCCCATACATCATTTTTTAGGTCTCTCTGCTGCATAAAGTAGAGAGTGGGTTTGCCGAAGGAAAAACCATTCATTTCGATTCCAAGATAAAATCGATTTCTGTTGATGGTGTTATTTTCGGAGTCAGCGAATATTTCATCAGAAAAGTAAGGCACAATCTTTAGTTTGGTAAAAGACTGATTATATTTTATAGTCACCATATCTCGGCTTCTGACTATACTTTCTTGATCCTGTTTCAGCCGAAATTCGATTCGGGTTCTACCGGAAAAACTGAAATCCCCAAAATTCATTTTATTGGATAAAGTAACATGAGGCCTGTGTTCTTTTTTCCACACACTACTTTTTAATTCAAAGACTTCCCGAAAATTCACATTCAGTTTGTAGGATCCAAATATTTGGAAGGATATTCCGATGTCTCCGTGATAATAATGCATTTCTTCCCCAAGATTGTAGAATCGAAAATCATTTTCGAATGCAATGGTGTATTTTTCTGAAAGCGCATTAGACACTTTAAAAGCATTCCAAAGTTGTGGAATTTCATGTGTTTCGCCCATGAGGAGGGTGGTCGCCACTAAAACCATAAAATATTTTTTTATCATTATTCTACCTTTTACTTTTTCCAGGATACAAAGGGTTTTTGACTCAGACTGGCATTGAAATAGCGAGAATCTTCCGTTACTTCTTCACCTATCCAATCTGGAATTTGGATCGATTCATCCTCGCTTTCCAGTTCTACTTCTGCCACAATGAGTCCGTTATTCTCACCGTGAAATACGTCTATTTCCCAATCTTGGCCTGACGAAACTATTGTAAATCTTGTTTTTTGAATGAGCGGTTTTACGCACAATGAATTCAGCAATTCTTGTGCTTCATCAAAGGGGATTTCATATTCGTACTCGATCCGTGTGATGTGCGTTTTTATAGATTTGATCGTAAGCCAACCCTTTGATCCCATTGTTCTTATCCGAACAATTCGTTCTGCATCACCACAGATATAGCCCTGCACGCATTCCAGTCCAATTTTTGGTTTTGGCCAATTAGCTTTTACCAGAAATTTTCTCTCTATTTCAAATTTCATTATTTTGACTCTCGGAAAATTATTGTAAGAATGATAGATAAAAATACACCGGGATAAAATGCTTCCAGAGTAAAAACAGGATGAGATGAGAAAGTTGCGAGCATTAGCCAAATTGCGGATATAAAAGGAGGAAGAATAATAAAAAAAGAGGTAAATCGAGGCTGGATTTTAATGGAAGTAAAAGTAATGAGAAATGGCACCAATAATCCGGGAATGATAATTGTGCCGATGGTAAACCAAAGTTTAATAACAGACGGAATGGAAAAAGCCAGTAATACGGCAAGAAATCCAACTACGACCAACCCGCTTTGGGTGAAATGTACTGCACTTTGATTTTGCAGTGGAGGAAGTTGGCCTTCCGGTGATTTAATGCGCCATAAAATGTCCCTTCCAAACGTCATAGCACTTATGAATCCCAATGAATCAATCGAAGACATGAGAGTTGCTAAAATTCCGGATATAAATACACCCAGAATGATGGGAGGTAGAATGTCATTTTGTGCTAGTAATACAAACGCAAACATGGGTTCAGAAGTAGTTATAACACTTCTGGCATACAGACCTGTCATTAAAGTCGTCATATCAAATAGGAACCAAAAAACAACTGCAATCAGAATTCCATTTCGCGCAGTTTTAGATGAATTGGCGGCGGAAGTTCTTTGATGGAACCCGGGATCGATAAAAGTCCAAAGTGCAATAAAAAACCAAACCATAACATATCCAGTACCCTGTCCTCCTAAAGGATTAAAATGGGTTTCCGGCAGATTATTGAAGGCGATATTTGGCGGTCCGATTTTTATCCAAGAAAAAAATAAGAGCAGTCCGAACCCGACAAACATGAGACAAAACTGAACTAAATCAGTTTTAACAACTGCGTTAAAACCGCCGAACCATGTGTAGCTCAGACTGACACCCGCCGCGAGCAGTAGCGCCCAACTTATCGGGATTCCTGTTAAGAAATTCATAAGAACGCCGAGGCTAAGGATGTATGGCGCAGGACTGGCAAGTATTAAAATCAGCACAGCACTTATTATCCCGGTATTTGCATCGTAATGATTTCTAAAATGATCTGGTATTGAGACAGTTTTTTTAGAACGAATCTTGTCCACAAGAAATAAAGAAAAAATGATGGCAAACAGATAATAAGGCAAACCAAAAATGAACCAGGTTTGGATCCCGTAAAGATAAATGTTTTCCCCAATTCCTAAAATGCCGCCGTACCACGTTGCAACCAGCGTTGCTACAAACGCTGGAAGGCTCAATTTTCGCCCGGCTAAAATAAATTGTTCTGGTGAAGATCGATTCTGTTTAGATCGGGAAAATCCCAATATAATTATGATCGAAACATAGACGCCGATCACCAGCCAATCTAATAGATGAAGCTGCTCCGTCATTCGGGGTGCGCCCGATACACCCAGACAGGTTCTTTTGACTCAATCTCAAATGTGGTTCCATTGGATGTATTGCTTATTCCGTGGCTAGGATGCTGAAGTTTTTGCTTGTTCAATTCAAATTTCAGACCATTTGTTGTAATGGAACCATTTCCAATGATTGAAACGGTTTGTTCCTTGAACGACACAAATGCTGAATTTCCAACGTGGCATGAAATGGTAGAATCATCCGTAACCAAGGTAATTTTCATCTCTGGCAGATATTCACTCAAAAGGCTGATATTTGCCTGCGTCTGATCGTCCCGGCCTCCCGCGGCACCTACAATAGTTACAATATCCATATGGTTCGCCGCGCACCAATCCAATGCTTTATGCAAATCCGTTTTTTCTTGATTCGGTGCAGGAATCCACAATCCTTTGAAGGTTTCCGCATCAAGCTTTGTCGAATCTTGATCTCCAATTATCACATGCGGGTGATTCCCCGAATTGATTATAATGTCTGCGCTACCGTCGGTGCAAATTAAAGTGCATGCTTCATCGATGACCCTTAGCGGGATAGAATGTGTCGGAAAAGGTCCATGGGCAACAATGACAATTGGTGTTCCGAATGGATTAGATTGGATCATAATAAAATAAATGATGTCTGTGAATGATTCATTAATATAATATCCTAAATTAAGTTACTTTTCAGGGATTTAAGAGTCTGTAATTCAAATCGTCCTCATGAAAAATACAATTATCCTATCCGGTTTCCTTGCGCTCTGTCCCGCTTTGCTGATTGGCGGGTTAGTGACTCCTGAGGATAATGCAGCTATAAACTATATTCACGTTTTGTTCGAATGGGATCAGGTTCCCGACGCAGAGGCGTATCGAATTCAAGCATCGAATCAATCTGATTTTTCAACTACGGTTTTTGACGAAACTGACAGTACTCTAGTTTTAATTGATAGAGATAATTTTGAATGGGATTCCCAGTATTATTGGAGGGTCCAGCCATTATTTTCTGACGGATCATCAGGCGGCTGGACAGAATCGAATTCTTTTTCTACCGGTCAACAAATATCATCCGCAATTACCACTTTTCATAACTCCAACCATAGTATTGATGATATCACCATCTTTGGATCATTTTTTAATTATTTCAGCGCCGCAATTGATGGAAGCGGAAAGGAAATATGGAATTCTGGTGATAAAAACTTGGTCTACTATGGGTCTTCTATAGATGGGGACAGGTTTGGATTTTATTATGTTACCGGATCTGAAAATCAATTTCCCGCAGTAGAATTTGATGTAAATACCGATTATATCTGGGAGGAGCCAAATATAGAATTTGTCCATCATGAATTCATAAAACTACCTAATGGGAATTATATGGGAATTGTATCTACAACTCAGGTAGGGCCGATAGCAATCGGATCCTGGACTCCGCAATTTCAAGCACATGGATACGTCGCAGACGGCGTTACGCCGGAATTCATTTGGGTGGGTGACAAAATTGTGGAATGGGATAAAGATTCAAAAGACGTTGTGTGGAGTTGGAATGTATTTGATCATTTTGACATGGCAGATTATGATGATAAAGGTGGTACTTGGGACCAAGCATTTATCGATCTTCAATATGATTGGACACATGCCAATGCTTTGGCATTTTCTGATGAAGACAGCACCATTTATTTATCGGTAAGGCATCTTTCCAGAATTACAAAGATTGATTATTCCACCGGAAATGTCATGTGGAATTTGGGACATGAAATGCCGTCGGGCGATGTCACAATGGGAACAGATATCGGATTCAGTTTTCAGCATGGACTTCAAGTATTGGATAATGGTAATATCGTTACATTTGACAATGGAAATCTCAGCCAAATTTTTCTAAATACATCGGATCCGACATCCCGCGGGTTGGAGATAGACATATCAGGATCGTCAGGTAATTGTACAGCAGAAATAGCATGGGAATATAATCTGCCGGAAAATCTCTTTGGATTTGCTTCCGGAAATGCTCAAAAACTGGAAGCAGATAAATATTTAATCACAACGGTTGGCGATGGAGGAACATCATTGGAAGTGGATTCGGCAGGTAATATTTTGTGGGAAGCTGATTATAACTTATCTCTGCCGAATGGAGCAATATACAGGGCAAATCGGATTCCGGGAATGCACCCCTCAGCTTTTAGTGTTTTGGTTGATGATTTACGAGAATACGAAGAAAACCCAAGTGTAGTGGTTACAGTATCCAATCCAAATCTCTCATTTCGGATTGTCAATGAAAGCCGCTATGATATGAATTATACCTATTCTGTGACGGATGTTGAAAATTGGTTTTCGGGAATATCCGGCTCATTATCTATTTCTTCAGGTTCGGATTCGATGATATCGGTTACCGGGAATGTGGCAGACATAACAAGTTCGAATGGAATTCAGCTAACGGTAACTCCTGCTAACCATGAGGAAGATGCGAAAACAACTTCCTTGAATGGTTATACGTTTCCTCTCTCAACGGAATTCAACAGTTCTCCGATAAAGTTTCAAATCACAAGAATATATCCAAACCCATTTAATGCGAGACTCCAGATTGATTTCGATATTGGAAACTCAGATAAAGTAGAAATCGCTATCTTTGATGTTACTGGACGTGTAATTGCAACTCATGCATTCAATAACAATTCATCTGGGAAAAACTCCATTATTTTAAACTCTGTTAATTGGTCATCTGGAATGTATTTCGTCAAAATATTTTCGCAAGATAAAACGGATATGAAAAAAGCCATTTTGATTAAATGAGATTAGCTTACACCATCATGGTCCTGTGTCTCATCAGCCGGTCAGAAATATTTGGTCAATGCGACAGCAGTTACACTTATCAGGATTCTCTGCCATCTTCGCTTACCATAATTCTCGGAGATTCCTGTTTTTTTGATGAAGATTTAGCCGCTCTGGATTCATTGGTGGCGCTCAACACATTGGTTTACAATTCCGGGCTTGAGCTCGGAACGCAAACATGGTCCAATGGGAGACTGAAAATTCTGGTAGCCGGGAATTATGGAAACTCTTCAGGCGTAAATGATACTATTTTTTCGCTCCCGGATAATATCGGTAATTGGGATCAAATGACGTCTTTGTATTTGGAATGGAACAGAATCGCAATGCTTCCACAAAGCTTTTCAAATCTTACAAATCTTAGATCATTGTACATTTCCAATAATCTGCTCGATTCAATCAATACCGATTTTGGTGATGTATCTGAGTTGTACTTTCTTGATTTGGGGTACAATAATCTGGAAACAATTCCGGCTTCTATCTGTTCTTTGCAAAATTTGACGTATTTATGGCTTTTCAATAATGAAATAAACACAATGCCATCGTGTTTATGCTCTTTAAATCTGGACTGGGATAATACAGATAATGCATTTTATCCCTATTTCGCGATTGGTGGAAACGAGCTCTGTGAAGATGTATTGAGCTGCGTAGAGAATAGTTCACATTTTCATTCGAGCTTAGATCAATTTTATTATTCTTTTATGGTTACGGATTCTCAGCGATGTGGATCCATGTCTGTTTCAAATCCCGATATCGTTCCATCAGAATTTTCTGTTTCTCATCCATTTCCGAATCCGTTTAACGCACAGACACGATTTAAAGTACATTTGCCAAACTCTGGCGAATTAACTATTAATGTATTGAATATTTTGGGTCAGGAGATTGACAAAATTATTTCTGAAGGGCAAATGCCTAGCGGTACATATGAGTTTAATTGGAATGCCGAATTCTATCCGTCAGGGATTTATTTTATAAAGGTTACTTCCCAAAATCAGAAAATTTTCAGAAAAATCCTACTATCTAAATAATGTCTCAATAGAAATACTGCAGTTCAAACCTTAAATGGGAAAAGTCCTCCATATTGTTGAAGGAATACGCATCGCCCAATTTTGAATTTCCCTGAAATTTAGCAACCATCATCTTCAAGTCCATTGACTCCATTAATTCGAACGTAGCGGACCCCTCTACCATGAGTCCATTACCGGCAATTCCATTGTAATCCGTCATATCTAATAATCCCATGAATGCCAGCTTTAACCGATCATCCATAAAGTTTTTATCCAAGGTGAGGATTCCTGCTTGTTTTGCCAATGCGACTATTGGGGTTCCCATGCCGGGGAAGAAAACGGCTGAAGGGTCAAAGTCGGCCGCTAGCAAAGGCAGAGAAACATCGGGTAATGCGTTTGAAGTGTAGCTTAGCGTATCGTATTTGATAAACATAGCGTTGAAACGAATATCAAAAGGAAGCTCGGTCTCGAGTTGCAGAACTGTTTCATAATATTCCGCTTTAACCTCAAAGGCATGGGTAAAAATGATATCCGTATAGACGGTTGGAAAATCATGGTGCTCATGCTTAATGGAGGTTGAGTCATTATTATCCTGCGTATCAAAATAGGATGCTTCTGCTCGAAGGGTGAAAAGGGAAGTTGGTACGACGAGTCCAATAGAAAACACTTCAGTCTCTCTATAAGCAAAAACTGTGTCGAGTACCGTTACAGTTTGGAATGAGTTAGTGAAAACGTTGGACCCGCTCAGGCTATACATCCGATCGTGACCTTTGAAATAAGATCCAGTAATATCACCGAAATTGAATGACTTCTGTACAGAGATTCCAAATTCATCCTGCTGTTCTGGGCTAAGCACTTGCTTTTCCCGCGGAGTAATTGGAAGCTGAAACGGAAATACAGGATCGTTCAGCGGCAAACGGTTCATAGGGTGGATGGGCGAATAGAAAATTCCTAGTTTCCAGGAATCCCAATACACATCTGCTGCCAAAGAAAATGAACCCACTTTTCGGTCGCCTCCTCCAAAAAAGAGGTAATAATAATCAATGGCGTTCAAATTATCTGACGGACTGTTTTCATCGGCACTTCCCCAGGCGTGAATCTGCTTCCCGATTCGGATTTCCCCGAAGCCCGTGTAGCGGGTGACGTACAATTCTCTCAAATCCAATATGAAATCTTTTGGACTTGTATCCGTTAGGAAAGATGTGTCTTCTCGAAGGCGGTATTCCATGGCAAGATTAGAATTAATATTATAATCTCCATTCTGGTGATCCAGAGTAAAAGTAAAAATCCTAAAAGGGAGGTTGATTGTAGTACGGTCGCTCATCCGAATCCTATGGTAAAAGTGTACGTCTCCTGAATAATTAGTTGATGGCTGCGCATTAATAATCGCCACCACAGTAAGCATTTGAATGCAGATACGTTTAATCATTTTCCAGTGCTATCCTCAGCCAGTTTAATACTTCTGTCCCCTGTGTTTTCCATGCTCGTGTTAGTGCCCAATCTGGGAATTGACCCAACAGTTCACCATTCCATGTATATGTTACCAAAGTAGAATGTGAATTCTGTGCCTTTAATATCCATTCTCCACCTGCATTTAATAGACGAATATGTGAGGAAATGGGAGGTGCGTTTTCGTGCGATATCGATTGAAAATTAAAAATCCAGTGTAAGTCATTTTTCTTTTTTGTGTATTGAATGATGTAATCTCTACCGGCGAAAGGAAAAGGCATATCCAATAATACATGGACAACATCATTTTCCAAAACCCGAGTTTCGGTAATTCTATCAAACACAACCGGATAATTTTCCACAGATTCAATATAACCTGATACTTCTTCCAAGGAAAAAGGAAGTGTTGTGCGGGCTTGGCATAATGGGTAGCCCTTGTAAGTTGTCCATCCAACCCATGTTTTAGCCTCTTGCAAAACGTTCCAATCTGTAATGGAATTCGTGTCCTTTACTTCCAATGCGCAACAGATGTTCGAAAAAACGAATAATATTATCAAAATTTGTTTAATCATCATTCAAAAAAGTATCATAAATAAAATGACAATCCTTCCTGATTTTTTCTTCTGATAACCCAAATTTAGTCAAATCATAAGAATGCTTGCTGACATAGTTTCGCTGGCTTTCCGCAGTTATTTTAATCAAGTCTACCAAATCTGCGGATGAATCTTCATCAATAAAATTTAATATAGAATCCATGACTGTTTCAAAATCAGTCATCATGTCTGCGTAGTTTACAATTAGCACTTTCGATTGATCAATATTTCCGGTAGTCCAATCATCATGGAATCGTTTTAATAATTCAATAAGAGCATTGTAAAGGCGAGTAAGATATTGATTCCGCTTTTCTTCAGGAAGATTCCAAAACCCAAATTTTTTATCCAGCACACCTGTTACGAGGCTTAATCCGGAAGGTAGCACATTTAGCGGATCACGGATCAGGTACAAAATCTTTGCATCTGGAAATCGGTTTATAAATGCCGGAAGTGAAGTGCTAATGGAAAATAATTTTGGGATGATACGCTGACTTTTTGAAGATAAAATTCGCCGAGACCAGACAGATTCAAACCAATTAAAATCCCGTTCTGTCGTATTTCTTTTTTTGGGATCAAAAAAATCAAAAAGATCTTCTTCCGCAAATGCCAGAATAAAACCGTATAAAAAGAATCCGTCTAAATATCTAAATAAAAGGGAAACATCGTCTGTCTCGACGGATGTTAAACTGGTTTCATGTGCTACAGTAGAATGATGCCGCGCGGGACTGATTTTTTCCAAAAGAGGTAGAATTGGCTTTACAAATTTTTGCAGTGTTATCGAAGGATAAACCATGTGCCAAAGTTCGGATCCAACCCCAAGGCCACTCTTAATAAGGAATCGGTGCAGGAAAGTGGTTCCGCTTCTTGGGTTGCCTACTATCACGAGAGGATTAATAGGTTTCATTTTCCTAAGAGATGGATAAAACAGGCAATCGAGAAACATGCCGAATCGGACGGACAATCTCAAGAGACCAATCAAAATCCCGGAAAAAATCGGACCAATCCAAGTGCCGAATGTTCTGCCAATTGTTGTGTAGATTTGCAAAGATGTGCGCATGCTCACGTCGTATTTCTCATAGAATTATTTATGTTAATTTTTCTGTACTTTCCGGATTGGGAATTAACCTATTGACGCAATAGCGGTCAATGAGTTAAGCACAATGAAGATATAAACTTAAGGTCTGCCGAACCATTATTGAACAATGAGATTATATAAATCCTTACTTTACATCACACTCGCCTTTTCTCTTGGACAAACCCAGACTTATGACGGAATTACAATCTACAGCCCCGTAGGCACCGGTCCGGGGAGCTCCATAGGGGGCGATTCCTATTTGATTGACAATCAGTTAAATATTATTAACCAATGGACATACACGCGAGGTGCAGCAAGTATGCCGTATCTTTTGCCTGACAGCACCATTTTCTATCCATACCGAGTTCAAAATCCGACAATGGTGGCGGGTGGAACAGGAGGGGGCATTTTAATAATGGATTGGGACAGTAACGTTTTATGGAACTATACGGTGGCCAATCAGAATTACCAGCATCACCACGATATTCAGCCGCTGCCTAACGGAAATGTTCTGGTAATAGCGTGGGAGAGGAAAACTGCTGCTGAAGCATTTGCGATGGGGAGACAGACCATTGAAAATTCCCTAAATGAAATGTGGTCGGAAGCAATTTTAGAATTACAGCCTATCGGTACAAACGAGGCAAATGTCGTTTGGGAGTGGCATTTGTGGGATCACTTAGTTCAGGATGTGAGCAGTTCTTATCCCAATTATGGTGTTGTGTCTGAACACCCGGAATTATTTGATATTAATTATGGCAATGTTGGGAGCAATCAGGGGCCAGGCGGATCCAATGCAGACTGGAAGCATTTCAATGCGATTGATTATAATGCCAATCTCGATCAAATCGTGATTTCAGCAAGACATCATAATGAGATATTCATTATTGACCACAGTACAACCACAGCGGAAGCCGCTAGCCATTCCGGCGGAAACTCAGAGAAAGGCGGAGATATCTTATACCGTTGGGGAAATCCTCAAGTGTATGATAGGGGAACTGCTTCTGACCAGCAGCTAAACGGTCAGCACGGCGTCAATTGGATTCCGGAAGGATATCCCGGAGAGGGAAACCTTCTCTTATTTAATAACAACTATGAGATAGGAGATGGTGTTATAATCGTTAATGAATCAGCGGTGCATGAAATAATTCCTCCCATGGATGCAAATGGAAATTATACGATTGGGGCTGGGGCAGCCTTCGGACCTTCCAGTCCAACGTGGACACATATCGGGAATTTTCATTCGAATGTACAATCCGGAGCGTTCCGGCTTCCAAATGGGAATACCCTAATTACTGTTGCGGATGACCATAGAATGTTAGAAGTAACAAGCACAGGTAGCACAGTTTGGGATTATACGCACCCTGGAAATAACCTGATGATTGCAAGAGCACAAAAATACAGTATGAATTATCTAGGCAGCGCCGGAACTTTCCCTGAATATACTCTGGGGGATATCAATTTTGACGGTGAGATTAATATTTATGATGTTTTGCACGCTTCCGATATGTTTATGAATCTGGAACCGGACACTCCTCCCGCGGACATGAATGGCGACGGAATTGTAAATGTATTTGACGTCGCGCTTATTGTTCAGATTATTCTGAATCCGTAACGAAAATCCCTTTTTATTGTAATCGGTTTATTTTAATATTGGAAACGATATATACGAAAAACGTTTCCGAATACCATGGAAGATAAACCCCAAATAAACCAAATATTAGAAGAAGGATTCGAGTCGGTCTCTCAAACCGGCGTCCGAGCATTTACGGTAGAAGCATTGGCGAAAAATTTAGCCATGAGCAAAAAAACCATTTATAAATATTTCCCAACAAAGGAAAAGCTAATAAGGTCCATTATACATTTTGTATTTAATCACATCAATTCTGTTTTTGAAAAAGTGATGACTGAAGAACCCAATCCCGCGGTTCAATTTATTAAGATTATGGAGAACATATCCAAATTTGCCGGCAGGACTCCGGTACATCGATTGGTAGAATTAAAATCCCTTTACCCTGAAATATGGAAAGAAGTTGAATCATTTCGCCTGAGCCATCAGGATGAATTTTTTACCATTTTAAAAAATGCACAGGATCAGGGATTAGCTCGGGATGATATAAATATGAAATCTGTTGCTATAGTTTATATCAACATAATCAACTCAACGTTTCAACCTGAATTTTTCTTGAAAAACGATTTACCGATTAGAGAAACTATTCGAGGGTTTGTTCAAGTGGTTGCTAGAGGGATTTTTTCACCAAAAGGATTAGAAGCTATTCAGGAATATCATGCAAAACATACTGTCTAATTATTCTTCTCATCCCATTCGGGCCTGGATTATCCGGCAAGGCATTGATCGCCCCTTCCTCACAATTGCTCTGAGTTTATTTGCAACTACCTTTATTGCGCTTGGGCTGCGTTTTTTCACCATTGATGATGATTTGATGAAAATGATTCCCAAAAATCTCGATTCCCGTATTTCCTGGGATGCTGTTCAGGAAGAATTTGGCAGTACGGAAATTATTTTTATCGCCTTTGGAAATGACGGAGATGACGTGTTTAATCCTAAAGCGTTAGGGCTCTTATGGGATTTGTCGGTAGAACTCGGGCATTCTCAAAAGGTAGAAGATTTAACGAGCATTTCAACCGCTTCCCGCATGGAAAGTGACGATGGATTCCTAAGTATCGAAGATTTACAGGCGGGGAGAAATGTCACTCAAATAGAAGCAGACAATATCAAACGATATTTAGACAAAAATCCATCAATCCGGAAACGGATGGCAAGCGATGAAAATGATTACCTTTTTCTTATGGTCCAGCCGTACGAAAGCACCGGGTTAGATGGCTTTGCAATTGAAGTAAAAGAAATCACTGATCGAGTATTGCAGGGATATGATATTCATTTTGGAGGAAATGCCTATGTAACAGGTGTAATGCCGTCGTTGATACGGGAGGATGTTCAGGGATTGATGCAGGCTGGTTTGCTCATCATGATTTTAGTCCTTTTGGCAAACCTCCGCAGTTTTCCCGCTGTCGGCATGGTGATGATGGTCATTATTTTATCACTGATTTCTACTTTGGGATTTATGGGCTGGATGCTTCAAATAACGGGTTCGGACAAATTTTTGTTTACCTTGGCGAATACATCAATGCCGATCATTTTACTCACGATTGCTAATTCTGACGGTGTGCATGTAATGACAAAATTTTTCAAGGAAATGAGGTTGCGAAAAAATCAAACATCTTCACTTTCTGCAACAATGGATTCATTGCTGATTCCGATCTTTTTGACGAGTATTACTACCGTGGCAGCATTCTTATCGATGACGACCTCACCATTGGAACCTTTAATCGGATATGGAATAACGATTAGTTTTGGAATTTTGTGGGCTTGGGTATTGAGCTCGACGCTGCTTCCTGCCGTTATTTCACTCAAAAAATGGAATCCCAATTCAAAGGCATTCACGTCAAAAAGTATATTTGAGAAGGTAATAGCAAAACTGGGAAATGTTGTGCTAACGCATCCAAAATATGTTTTTTCCACAGGATTGCTGATTGTAATGATTGGATTATTTGGATTATTTAAAGTATCTGTCGATGTCAATATGGCGAAATTTTTCCGTCCCGGAACAGAGATTCGCGACAGCATGGATTTTATGGATGAAAAAATGACCGGGACGGTAGATATCAGAGTTCGCATCGAAGGAGATATGAAAAATCCTGAAACCTTAAATGACATGGCGGATATTCAAGAATTCATGGAGTCCAAAGATAAAATTTCGACCAGTTTTTCAATCGCAAATGTCGTGGAGCAAATGCACCGAACATTAATGGATGATGATCCAGCCTTTAAAACCATCCCGAAATCTCGGGAAAAGGTTAACAATTTATTTACAATGTACTCCATGTCAGGCGACCCTGAAGATTTTTCAACCATGATCGACTATGACTACAGAATAGGACTTATTACAGCATTCAGCAAAATGATGTCAACTGACGAGATTTTCGAGTTTAATAAAGCTTGTGAAGCGTTTATAACTAAAACAATTGATCCATCTAACAAAATTGATGTTACGGGAATGATGGTGGTTTTTAGGGATTTAATTATTTTAATAATTCGATCTACCATTTTTAGTATCATATTTTCATTGGTAATTATTGGAGTGATTGCATCGGTATTTTTTAAACGGATTCTATGGGGAAGTCTTGCCGTAATCCCTTTAACATCAGCGGTTATCATCAATTTTGGATTCATGGGATATTTCGGAATTGAACTCAGCCATATAACGGCAATATTATCGTCTATTATTATTGGTGTAGGTGTCGATTTCGCTATTCATTATATCGCGCAATTTCGTAGACTTTCCAGAACGATTGATCAATCAAAATTGAGTAGGGAAGTGGTGGATGATGTTGGGTACCCCATTATTTTAGATGCAGCTTCTAATATGGGATTTGGCGCATTATTATTCTCAGCATTTGTTCCTATCCAATACATTGGCGGTCTTATGGTTTTTGCCATGGTATCAACATCGCTTGGTACACTGACAGTTTTATCTGCATTGGCGGAATTACTGAAGAAAAAATTAGTTGAAAGGAAGGTGTGAAATGAACAAAGGATTATTAATTATTTTTCTCATAACGAACCTCGCTGCACAAACTGGCTACGAAATCGCAAAAATGATTGATGAAAAGGTTCAACCCGGAGATATGATCAGCAAAACCACGATGGTCTTAACCAATAAAAAAGGTAAAACAAGAACCAGCTCAATGCTATCCAAGTCTATGAATGGAGGTGAGAAACAAATTATTTGGTTCCTCGCTCCTGCGGATGATAAAGGTGTTTCCTTTTTAAAAATTGAGCATGACGGTAAAGATGACGAAATGCGGATGTGGCTTCCTGCATTTAAAAAGGTGCGTCGAATCGCTTCAACCAAAAAGGGCGATTCATTTATGGGATCTGATCTGAGTTATGAAGATCTCACCAGTCGCAATTTAGACGAAAATAGTTACAATAGATTGGATGATGAAACTGTAAATGGCCATGAGTGTTATGTATTGGAAATCACACCCAAATCGGAAGCAAAGTCATCGTATTCCAAACATGTATCATGGATTAAAAAGGATACGCTGCTTGGGTTAAAAGAAGAGTCGTTTGACAAGCGAGGAGACCTGAAAAAGAAAAAGAGTTTTTCATTCACTGAATTGAAAAATTATCATGTTATGGAACGAATATTTGTTGAAGATGTACAGAAAAGACATACTACCGAAGTTACCTTTTCTGAATTATCGGTGGATTCAGGAATAAGTCAAAATTTGTTTCACGAAAAAAATCTGAAAAGGCTTCCGCGTAATTAGCTTAGGATTTCGGTTAATACATTAGAAACATTCACTAACCGAAATCAGAACGAAAACAGAATTATTTTTTATATCCGATTGAATCGAAAGGATTTACCAGGGTTGTGGTAATATTTTTTAGGTGGGCACCGATTCTTTTTAAGTAACGTGCGTAAAGTGTAATCGCGGCAGTCCTAGAATGCCCGCCAAATTCCAAATCACCTTTAAGCACAGCATTTACAATTTCATCTGATTTACCCGTCATTTGCTCTCGGTAGCCTTCCATGAGCGATATAGCTATATCTGCATCTTGTGTGTGCAATGCTTGTAATGTTTTTTGGAAACGTGTCTGCACTTCATCTTCAACGAGTTTGAGATCATTCGAAACTTCGCCTGTGACAATACTAGATGGATGATTGATGGCAAGATCCAGAATATTTTTACAATAATCACCAATTCTCTCAATATCCACAACCATATTAATTAAAATTAACCCATCAGCCATATCAGTCGTGTTTTGATCCACCGCATAGTGGGTGAGCACCTTACGGCGGACTTCTCTCTGAAATTCATTGATTTCCTGATCTCGTTTTTTTAGAGCTTTCAGCGTTTCAATATTTTCCCCGCTGCCAAGAAATCGTACAGCCTGTTTGAATATTTCATGCGAAAGCCCCAGCATTTCGTAAGACCGGTTCCACGCCTGGGAAAGCAGATCTTCTTTTTTCCATAAGTTGATTACATCTCTGAATATTGCCATGATTTACCTCACTAAGAAAATTAACCCCAAGGGGATGATGAAAAACACTACCAAAATGTAAATGATGGGAATAATTCTGTTTTGAATAGCCAATTCAGCAAACCACTGCGAAAGCCTCAAAGGAATATCCCGAATATTTTTAACCGGCCAAATAATTAGAATTCCGTAAATATTAAACACAAGATGCCCAAAAGCTACAGCCAATGGCGCGAGGGTTCCCGACACTAAACTTGCAAGAAGTGCAGTAACGGTTGTTCCGATATTTGCACCAAGTGTATAGGGGAATATCTGTCTCAAGTTCAGTACACCTGCGCCCGCAAGCGGGATGACTAGGGAAGTCGTGATGGAACTGCTTTGTACCATAATGGTGATAAATATTCCGAAAAACATGGCTCGAACTGCTGTTTTAAATATGTGTGTGTCAAAAAATGCTTCGAGGCGATCCATTAGCAGGCTGCGAATAAGTTTTGTTAGATATTTGAGCGAGAAGAATAAAATGGCGAATGCCACAATCAGCAGCAACCAATTGTGATCAATAATATCTTGCATTTTAGATAGGTCCTCAACAGCAATTACTGCCGGTTTAGTAAGCAATTTTACAGGACTCTTGAAGGTGAGTGATTCGGCGCCTACCAGCAATTCTGCCAACCAATTGGCGCTTTTACTGATAAGCCCAAAACTAAACTGAAGTGGAAACAGAATTATCACTACTAATACATTGAAAAAATCATGGATAATTGAGGCGGCAAACGCCCGACGGAATTCGTTTTTATTTACTATATGTCCAAGAGCAACAATCGTGTTTGTGATACTGGTACCAATGTTTGCTCCCATTATGTAAGGTATTGCTGCCGCGACAGCTATCCTTGGATCATCACCAAAGGTGCCTGCAGCCACCATTCCTACGACGAGCGATGTTGTGGTGGAAGAGCTTTGAATCAAGCTCGTAACAAGGATTCCTATAAATAATCCAATCAGCGGACCAGCTTCACTTTGGATGAGTTCTTCTGCGAACCCGCGCCCCAGTCCCTTGAAACCCGATCCAATCATGCCTATGGAAACCAAAAAACAATATAGAATAGCGAAGATTGCAATCGTCTTCGCCCAGTCAATCCAGCGTGGAGTTGTTTTCAGGTCTCGAATCGTATTCATAAAAGAATGAATTTAGACTGAGAGATTAAAGAGAAATATCAGTAAAACGTGTGAAAATAAATTATGAAGGTATTAGTTCCGGAGCGGCTTCCCGGTTTTGAGCATATGCCGAATCCTGTCTTGTGTTTTTTCTTCTCCCGCAAGGGAAATGAATGCTTCTCTTTCAATATCAAGAAGATATTGTTCATCTACAGATTTGGTGAGCCCAGCTTTGCTACCGCCGGTTAAAATGAAAGCAAGTTTCTGACCGATTAATTCATCATGAGCAGAAATTTTCCCCTGAAGTTTAAACCCTTTCAATCCTGTCACCATTGCGGTGCGCCCGCCTGCTCCCGGCAATTTCAAATCATCTCTGAAAACCGGCGGCACATAACCATCAGCAAGTTCAATAGCTTTTTCTTTCGCAGTAGAAATCAGATGATCTCTGTTCATGACGATAGTATCAGTTTCCAGCAGATAACCGATTTTTACAGCCTGAGCTGCGCTAAACGATACCTTCGCGAATCCAACATTCTCGAAAGCTTTTTGGACTTTTTGAAATCCTCCTATTCTGGATGAGCTTTGGCCGAGCAAATTGAGAATTATTCGAAGATTCCCGCCTGCGCCTGGAACAAGCCCAACTCCTGGCTCAACAAGCCCCATATATAATTCTGCGGAGGCCACACGGTGCGCTGCCGGCGCGGCAATTTCTACACCCCCTCCAAGCGTAAGGTTAAAGGGAGCGGCTACAACCGGTCCTTTGGAAAAGCGAATTCTCTGTGTGGTATCCTGCATGGTTTTTACTGCTAGTTCAAGTGCGTCCCAATTTTTTGATTCACATAGTTCCAGAATTAATGCAAGATTTGCGCCTGCACAAAAATTCTGTCCCTGATGCCCTATCGTCATTGCATTGAATTTTCCGGATTCAACAAGATCCAACCCATCATTGAGTGCCCCAATTATGGAACCGTCTATGGGATTAAGCACAGGCTGAAGGGCGGAATGGAATTCCACATTCAATACACCATCGCCAAGATCAATTAAACTGGCGCTCCAGTCACGCTTAATAATCGAACCATTGGATTTTTTTAAAGCGAGCGATATCGTTTTCTCGATTTCGTGTATTGGGACCGAATTCTTGGATTGAATATCGTACATGGTTTTTGTGCCATTTTTAATTCCATAAAATGATTTATGTCCGGCGTTGAGCATGTCCACAATCCATTGAGGAACTTTTCTGCCTTCGTCTTGCATTCTTCGAACTGAAGTTTCCACACCAATGGCATCCCACGTTTCGAATGGCCCCATTTCCCAGCCAAATCCCCACTGCATAGCATTATCAACGTTGAGGATATCATCGCTGATTTCCGGAATTCGGTTAGCAGTGTAAATGAGAGATCCTGCCAATACTTCCCAGAAAAATTTTCCTGCTTTATCATCGCTCATTGTTAATGCTTTAATTTTTTCACCGGCGGACGTTCTTTCTTTCGCGAGGCGAAAACCATCAAACCGTACTTTTTTCTGCGGGCCATATTCACCGGTTTTCAAGTTTACAGATAGAATCCCATCCTCAGTTTTTTGGTAAAAACCTGCTTTCGTTTTTTGACCAAGCCGTCCGTCATCTACGAGTGTTTGCAATATGTCCGGAATTTTAAACATATCCCGTTCTTCATCGTTTTCAGCTAAGTCATAGGTTGTTTGAGAAACATGCGCCATTGTGTCAAGCCCGACTATATCAGAAGTTCTGAACGTAGCACTTTTCGGACGGCCGACTATGGTTCCTGTTAGTTTATCCACTTCTTCTACCGTTAGTCCATGTTTGATGGCAGTGTGTATGGTAAGCATCATGCCGTAAACACCAATCCTGTTTCCGATAAAATTGGGTGTATCCTTTGCGTGGACAATTCCCTTTCCAAGTTGATTTTTTCCGAAGTCTTTAATGGTGTTATAGACTGCATTAGCCGTGTATTCAGATTGTACCAATTCCAGCAAATGCATGTACCGCGGAGGATTGAAAAAATGTGTTATCATAAATCGACTTTTTACATCATCTGGAAGTACGGTGGCAAGGTCAGCCAAAGGAATGCCTGATGTATTGGAGGTTAAAATGGCTGATGATTTCAACTGAGGTACAATACTCTGATATACCTTATGCTTAATGTCTAACCGTTCTGCCACCGCTTCCAGAATCCAATCCGCTTCTCCGATACGTTCAATATGCTCATCATAATTACAGGCTTCGATAAGGTCTGCATTTTTCGGATTGAACAGAGGCGCGGGATTGAGCTTTGTTAATGATTTCATCCCGTTTTCTGCCAGTTCCTGGGAAATATCAAACAGGAGAGACGGTATGCCGGCATTTGCGAAATGACCAGCAAGTTGAGCGCCCATTACACCGGCACCCAATACAGCTACTTTTTCAATTTTATTAGACATAATTCCTCAACTATTTAAGTGTTAATCAAATAAGGTAACATAATTATACATCACCCAAAAATGTGACAGTGTTCCGCACAGAACAAATATGTGCCAAATTTCATGAGCGCCAAAAACATTTGGTATTGGATTCGGTTTATTTAGCGCATATACCACGACACCAATCGAATAAAATATTCCTCCAATAAATATCCAAACAAGTGCACCGATTTGAAGAATTTGAATCATCGGCCAAATAGCTATAACAGACATCCATCCCATAAATATGTATAGAGTGGTGGAAAACCAGTTGGGTAAATCGTTGTAAAAAATCCGTAATAAGATTCCAAAAAGCGCCAGTCCCCACACCACTCCAAACAAACTCCAGCCCCAAATCCCTCTTAATGGAATCAGGCAAATAGGAGTATAGGTTGATGCAATTAATACATAAATCATCGAATGATCCAATTTTTGTAAAATGGCTTCTGCTTTTTTTGAAACAGGAAGCCAATGGTAAAGAGTACTTGCTGTATAGAGAAGGAAGGTCCCCGAACAAAACACTGAAAATCCTGCTATGTGCCAAGGTTTTACAGGATCAATAGATTCAGATAGGAGCAGATATCCTGCCAAAACAGCAAATATGGATCCAAGTATATGGATGCCGCCGCTGATGGGTTCTTTCAATTTGAATTTCATGTTATCTTTTGAGAATGGTTGCGATTCCCTGGCCGGTACCGATGCACATTGTAGCAAGACCAGTGTGAAAATCATTTTGTTCCATTACATTAATGAGCGTCGCAATAATTCTAGATCCGGATGCCCCGAGCGGATGTCCGAGTGCGATGGCACCGCCGTTTAAATTAATCTTTTCAGAATCCCAGCCAGCCCTTTGTATGACATACAGTGATTGAGCCGCAAATGCTTCATTTAATTCGATAGCGTCAATGTTTTCAATCTTTAGTCCGGCATTGTTTAGCGCTTTTTCGGTTGCAGGGATAGGCCCGATTCCCATCCGCTTCCAGTCTACGCCGGCAACTCCTCGGCTTTCAATTGCTGCCCGAATTTCCAGATTATTTTTTTCTGCATATTCTCTGCTGGTGATAAGAAGGGCAGCGGCGCCAACAGAAATTGGACTGCTTGTTGCCGGCGTGATAGATCCGTCTTCTATAAAGGCTGGCCCAAGGCTTTTGATTTTTTCGAGATCAGGTTTTCTCGGACCTTCATCAGCTTCGACTGTTCCTTCTCCATACATATCAATAGGAATAATCTCATTTTCAAATTTTCCCTCGGATGCTGCTTTTAGCGCTTTTTCATGGGACGTCACCGAAAAGGATTCTTGCTCATCTCTACTGATGTTCCCCTCTTTTGCGAGTGTTTCCGCCGTTTCGCCCATGCCGATATAATATTCTTGTTCAGCCAATTCAGGATTGAAGTCCGGTGTAAATCCACCCATCGGGACTGAAAACATATCTTCCACTCCAGCGGCAATCCCGACTTCCAAATCACCGGCTTCAATTCGCGCGCTTATTTGGTGTACAGCATCCATAGATGATCCGCAAAAGCGATTTACCACGCTACCGCCCGATTCGGTTGGGAGGCCTGCAAGGATACCAACACCGCGTGCCATCAGCATACCTTGCGGTCCTTCAGGGAATGCGCATCCTAGGACCAAGTCCTCAATATCTGTTAATGGGACATTGGGATTTCTTGTCATCAATCCTTTTACAACTTGAGCCGAAAGATCATCCGGACGAATGCCGATCATTTGTCCATTTTTTAATCCTATTGGTGATCGGACTGCATCAATAATTACAGATTCACTCATTTTAAACTCCGATATTTTTTCTGGCGCATTTCTCTATTTATTAAAAACCGATCAATGTTCATCCCATCCATTTCCGTTGGTTTTTTTGGCAGGTTTGTTCTTTTTGATCGACATTTTTTCATTACATTCATTCTATTCTCCTAAAAAGGGTATCTTTTTTCTTTATAAATATATTCTGCGATATTTTGTTTGAGGTCTATAGTATCAATATCCGTATCCAAACATTTTTCAAGTTGTGAGACAATTTCACTGATACGCTTGGGAACACTGCCTTTAAAAATGCGGTTGAATGCTGTCTGAACCATGACTTGTATATTTTGGTAAGTTTCGGCTGTAAACACTTTCGCGATTTCAATTGGTATAGTTATTTGACCGTTTGACCCAATGGATTGGCTCACGCGGCAGACCGTTGCTTCAGCGGTATAAACGAGCGTAAACATATCTGCAATCAGGTTTCCCAGCTGCTGTTCATGTTTTAAATCCTGACCATATTCGCATAAAGATTCATGGAATACGAGCGCGGTTAATCGTTTTACTGTTTCAATTGCTTTTGCTTCGTCTCCGAGCGTTTCTACAATAGTATCACCAAAGTCACGTGACAAAAATGAATCCAGATCTTCCATGAATTCCCTTAAAGAGAGCTCTTCCATCAATGCTTTTTTCATCATAAACCCCGTGATAATCAATCGATTAATTTCATTTGTCCCTTCCCATATTCTCTGAATGCGATTATCCCTGTATTGCCGCGCGAGAGGATATTCCTCGATAAATCCATATCCGCCGTAAATCTGAAGTCCCATATCTGTTACTTTTGCGCCTGTCTCGCTTCCGAAAATTTTCGCCATAGAAGTTTCTACTGCAAATTTTTCCATGGCTTTGCCTAACTGTTCAGAATAATCCGGATCCGATTTGTCCAATGCATTTACCGCTTCATCTATAAGGCCAATCGTTCTGTAAATCATGCTATCGCTGGCGTATGTTTGAATGGTCATGTCTGCAACCATTCCTTTAATGGTATCAAACTGAGCGATAGATTGTCCGAATTGCCGGCGTTCGAGTGCGTACTGAGAGGATCTTTCAATGACAAGTTTGCATCCGCCAAGTTCGGCGGCAGCAAGCTTAAATCGGCCAATGTTCAGGACATTGTATGCAATGGTCGCGCCTTTGCCTATTTTATATAGCAGGTTTTCTGCTGGAATTTTAGCATCCTTAAAAATCAGCGAAGTGGTGGATGATCCTTTCATCCCCAGTTTCTTTTCCTCCGGTCCAATTTCGAGCCCGGGTGTGTCTAAATCTACAATAAAAGCTGAAAATTTGTCACCCGCTACTTGGGCAAATACAATAAAAACATCCGCCCATCCGCCATTGGAGCAAAAACATTTTTCACCGTTAAGGGTATAGTATTTTTCATCATCAGAAAGAAAGGCTGTTGTTTTGCCGGAAGTGGCATCACTTCCAGCGGATGGTTCGGTCAGTGCGTATGCTCCAATCCACTCTCCAGAGACTAATTTTGGTAAATATTTTTCTTTTTGCTCTGCTGTGCCAAACCAAATAATGGGAAGGCTTCCGATACCGGTCTGTACAGAAAAAGTTGTTCCAAATGAACCGGATCCCCCAGTTGCGATTCCTTCAACTATGATGGCGGCAGTGATTTTATCCATATCGGTTCCACCGTATTCTTCTGGAGTGTCGGTACCAAGAAGGCCCAATTCCCCCATCTCTTTTAGGAGGGAATGACTGAGTTCTTTATCATGTTTATCTATGGCTTCGACATTGGGTAAAATTCGATCCTGTGAAAATTCCTCCATCATTTCCTGAATAGCCCTATGATCCTCGGAGAAAAATTCTCTGGAGAATACTTTTTTACTTCCAATGGGTTCTACAAGAAACCGTCCACCTGTTTTTATGTCTATTACTGGGTCAGCCATTGCTGCCTCCTGATGTTGATAGTGTGAGTCCCGATAAAATGAAATTTGAAATAGTATTGATGTAGCTCCGTGCATCGATGTCGCCTGCTTCAAAGATTGTAAACCACATAATGCCTTCTATATTGACCATGATAGACAGCGCAGCAATATCAATATCAATTGATTTGAATTCTCCGGATTTCACTCCGTTGGTAAGAATTCCTTTAATTAATTCTAAAAATTCATTATAAACCCGATTCACTTTTTGTTTGAAATCGGCATCTCGCCCTGCCATAGACCAAAACTCTAAGAGTGCCTTAAAGACATTGGGGTCATTTTCATATTGATTGATAAAATATTGAAACAGATCCTGAAGTTGCTGACTTGCCGGTTTTTCATCTGCATTCATGTGGTTTAAAACCGCACTGTAGCGATTCACCCAAAGATTGACAAGGGAGAGGTATACGTCCTTTTTAGACTTATAATACCAATAAATTGCTCCCTTACTGAGATTGGATACTTGAACAATGTCATCCATTCTGCTTTTTTCGTAACCTTTTTGCACAATGACTTCCAAGGCAGCACTTAAAATTTGTTCTTTTCTTATCTGTTGTTGTGAAATATTCATAATATATACCTACCGGTCGGTTTAAGTTATAATTTCTACATTTAAGAAACAAAATAATATTAAAAAAAGATTTGATTCGAGATGGATATTATATTAAAATTGTTAATGAGACTTGGTCTCATTTGCGATTATTGCTTCACCTTCAGTTCATTACTTAGAAAAAATTTATATAATGAAAAAATATTATTCAGTATTCTGCCTTTTGTCAATTTCATTTGCGGAGCCTTTAATTCAGGGATTAGTTCTTGAACAGGCAACTCAAGTTCCCATTGCTTCCGCCAATGTAAGTATTAAAGGAACGGATATGGGATCTGCATCCAATGAATATGGTTCATTTGCAATTGATGATCTTAGTCCCGGTTCGTATACATTTATAGTCACTGCAATGGGGTATGAGAAGGCTGAAATCCCGGTTACAATCAAGAGAGACAGCGATCCGATACAGCTACTGCTCGAAATGGAGAAAGGTGTAATAGAATTAGATCCTGTCAATGTGATAAAAGACAGAGCAAGTTTGGTGGGATTGTCTCAATCTTTTTTACGGCTTCCCGGCGCAGCATCGTCCATTTCAAAAAGAGACTTAGCAAAATTCAATGATACGGACATTCACAAAATTATTGCCCGAGTTCCGGGTGTTTATGTTCAGGAAGAAGATGGATATGGACTTAGGCCGAATATCGGGATGCGCGGTACCGGTGTTGAACGCAGTTCAAAAATAAACGTGATGGAAGATGGCATTCCGATTGCTCCCGCACCTTACGCATCTCCCGCAGCTTATTACTCACCTTCTGCAGGAAGAATGGAATCCATCGAAATTCGAAAGGGATCTTCTCAAATAAAATATGGACCCAATACAACTGGCGGTGCATTGAATTATATTTCCACATCCATTCCGAAAGCATTTACAATAAAGACTCAAATTGAAAGTGGACAATGGGAATCGGGAAAAAACCATGTTCAACTCGGGAATTCCGGAGAAACCTTTGGGTATCTTTTTGAATCATTCGGTTCTAAAACCAGTGGATTTAAGCATATCGAAAATTCAAACCTTCCCACTGGATTTGATAAGCAGGATTACCTGTTTAAGGGGAGGTTTAATACTCCGGAAGGATTTTTAATTCCCGCTGCTATTGAGTACAAATTTTCTGAAACGAATGAAATCAGTCATGAAACCTACCTTGGATTAACTCGTACTGATTTCACTCAGGATCCATTCAATCGATATGCTGCTTCTTCGCTTGATCAAATGATTGGTTATCATAAACAAAATGTATTGACAGCTGTCATCAAACCTTTTACATCCATGGATATAACAGCAGCATTATACAAAAATGATTTTGACCGAAACTGGTACAAGCTGTCAAAAGTAGGCGGAAGCGGAATATCTTCCATCCTGAAAGAAGGCAACAGTCATAGCCAATATGCACTGTTAAATGCCGACAATTCGGATAATGATGATTACCAAATCAAAGCCAACAATAGAATGTATGAGTCGGTCGGCCTACAAATTGTTACGGCAAACCGATTTAGCTTTTTAGGTACATATCACAGCTTATTAGCTGGGATTCGTATCCACACAGATGAAATGGACCGATTTCAAAAAATAGATAAATATGGAATGACGTCCGGAAAATTAATGATGACCACAGAAGGCATTTGGGGAACGGGCAGTAAGAATAACCGACTGTATGAAGCAGAAGCAATGTCGTATTTTTTAGAGGATGAGATATCTTTACGAAATGTGACAATGACTGCGGGAGTCCGGTTTGAAGAAATAGAAGTAAAGCGGTATGATTGGTCCGGAGATGCAGAAGGCGGAAATATATCTTGGAACGATCCGGACAGAACTCTTGATCCTGCACTCAAAAAGAAATCTCTTCAGGCCGTGGTTCCGGGAATCGGATTGGTTTACAATGTGCATCCAACTATACAGATGTTGGCAGGTGTGCATAAAGGCTTTTCACCTCCGGGTCCCGGTGTGGATGAGCATGATGATGTAATGGCGGAAGAAAGTATAAATATAGAATGGGGCGGACGCTATCGATATGGCTTCGTTCGTTTTGAGGCGCTTGCATTTCATACACGATATTCGAATCTTCTTGGAGATGATACTCAATTCTCAGGTGATGGCACTTATGACCAGTTTAATGCGGGGAAAGTCAATGTGGACGGAACCGAATTATCTGCTTCTTATAAGATGAATTTTGGTTCTGTATGGCTACCGTTTTCTCTTAATTATACGTTTACAACAACACAATTTATGACAAGTTTCGAAAGCGGATTTGAAGCATGGGGTACGGTTGAAAGGGGAGAAGAACTTCCCTATATACCGCGTCATCAAATGTTTTCTGAAGTTGGATTAGTCAAGAATAATTGGAATATGTATTTACGTTTCCGTCATGTGAGTTCAATGAGGACAGTTGCCGGTGAAGGTGATTTACTTGAAACTGAGAAAACAGACGCATTGTCTTTTGTCGATTTCTCTGGAAAATATAAGATTTCTAAAAAAGCCGATTTGTTTTTTACCATCAATAATGTCTTAAATACTCAGGGAATTGTAGCTTCCAGACCTGCTGGCGTAAGGCCAAGCATGCCGAGATCGGCGATGGCGGGAATCACTTTTTCATATTGAGTTTACCCCATTCTGATTTGCATTACACATGGCTGAACTGTTAATCATTTTTCGGGAAACGCTGGAAGCAGTCCTTATTGTTGGGATTCTTCTCACTTATCTAAGCAAAACCCAAAGAAAAGAATTGATTCCTCGGATATGGCAGGGCGTTGGGGCCGCGCTATTTCTATCGCTAATAGCATCGATTCTTGTTCAGAATATCGCCGGTGGATTATCCAGTAGTGCTGAAAAAATATTTGAAGGTGTTGCCATGCTTACAGCAGCAATAGTTTTGGGGACAATGATTGTTTGGATGGCCAAAAACAGTAATATAGCAGTTGAGTTAGAAGGGAAAGCCGAAAAAACATTGGAGCAATCCAGCGGTGTTGGATGGGGAATTTTTACACTCGCTTTTATTGCGGTTTTTCGAGAGGGAATAGAAACGGTATTATTCCTATATGGTGTAATGATTAATCAAGGGAGCGTGTCATTGTTAAGTTCTCTTGCCGGCGCAGCGGGTGCTTTGGGCATCGGTTACCTTATTTTTATCCAGGGACAAAGAGTGCCGCTAAAAACTTTTTTCAATGTCAGTTCTGTGTTGCTCATTTTTGTCGCCGCCGGCATGGTGGCGTACGGATTTCACGAACTTGAATCCGCAGGAATTATCCCGGATACGGGCAGGATTTGGGATGTAAATCCTCCAAAGTTTTCGGACGGTTCTTATCCCGCTTTCCATGATAAAGGGTCCATAGGCGCCATTGCAAAAGGATTGTTCGGTTGGAACGGAGATCCGAGTTACGCAGAAGTCGGCGCTTGGTTTACTGCGGTTCTCGTCCTCGCATTCGCCTGGCGTCGGGCAAATTCATCTGCCAAATAGTACCTCTATAATTCCACTAATTCCTTTGCACTATATTTGATGTGAATGTTAGTTTCGACTGCTCAGTCGAAATATAGAATAATGGTATCTGAACGACAAATTGAAGAAAGAAAAATGCGTCAGGATCGAATCCTGTCCGGAGCGCTTGAAGTGTTCAAATCTAAAGGATTTGATGGTGCAACTATGGATGAAATTGCAGCTCAATCCGGATTTGGAAAAGCAACGCTTTATTACTATTTCCATTCAAAGGAGGAAGTCTTTGCAGCGATTTTAGAAAATGGATGGATGTCACTATGGTCAAGCCTTGAACCGATTATTGCTGGCGGAGAAGGTCCAAGGCAAACGTTCATAAATGTTTTGCTCAAAATCGCTGAAAATACAAAAGAACGTCCGGGACTGTTTGAATTTCTGTTCAATGCCCCGAAAGCAATTGCTTTTGAAGAAGAACCTTGGCGACGGTATCAGCATCGTCTCTATGGCACAATTCAAGGATTATTAGAGGACGGAATAAAAGCGGGTGAATTTCCGAAACTAGATCCCCAGTTATTATTTAAGGCAATGGGTGGATTGTTTATGGGTCTTGTCCTGATGGGAGATAAAAATAAACCAGTTTCGGAAAAGGAAGTGGAAGAACTCTTAAATCAACTCATTACGGACCCGACCCAAAAATGAAGCAAAGATTTTTCATCCTTATTTTTGCAGGATCCATATTTGCTAATGTCGATCCAACTCAAACAATTAACGGAACTGTGGTAGATGCTGCTACAAACATTCCAATCCCAAATGTTAATGTATACATCAAAAAACAAAGCGCAGGTACGGCCACATCCCTGAATGGAAACTTCAGTCTTAATTATGAAAACGGGAACAATGTATTCCTGACCGTTTCCCATATCGGTTACGCCGATAAAACAATTTCCCTTAACGATAATTCGGAAGTTGTGGTTATTAAACTGGATGAAATGTTTTTTGAGATGGATGATATTGTTGTTACAAGCACACGAACGCAAAAACTCCACAGAGATGTGCCGGTGGCAACGGAGGTTATTTCTCGGCAGGATATAGAGGATTCGGGTGCATTGCATGTGCAAGACTTGCTAAACAGTTATTCCGGTGTCAGCCTGCAAACATCTGTAGACGGTGGTTCTATGCTGAATATTCTCGGAATGGACTCTCGGTATATTCTAATCTTGGTGGACGGCCAGCCGATTACAGGGAAATTCAACAATCACGTATCTTTGGACCAGGTTCCTACAAGCCAAATTAAAAAAATTGAAATTATTAAAGGTCCGAATTCATCGCTTTACGGAAGCGAAGCAATGGCGGGGGCAATTAATATCATTACCAACAGCAAGAGCAGTGGCAATCACATGTCTTTCAATATTCGTTACAACGGAACGGAAAATAAATTGAAAGCGGATGGCATAAATCATGGATCTGAAAGTCTGCAATTCAATACGGGAAAGACGTTAGGATCTGTAACTGCAAATTTCAGTGCTGATGTAGATTTTATCGAAACGGATAAAACCATTCAACAAATCGACGCTGACGACATTAGTAAATATTCAGGGACTATTGATTTGGAGTGGCAACCATCAAACCGGCATTCCTTTCGGTTAAAAGATATGGTTTACAGCCATGCAGAAAATGGAACATCCTCTTTAATGAATACATCTACTCGCATTAGTAGAAATACTGCATTACTGAATCATCGATTGAGTTTTAGCAATGGATGGAATTTGAGCCATACCGTTAATCACAACATGTACCGGAGGACTTATGTGCAGGAACGGCCATGGGGAGATTTGGTCACGGATGATGTAACCGAAGAAAGCAACATGGAATACGAGAGCATGATTCAGAAAAAATTTAATTCTGGCGAATTGAATGCCGGATTCGAAGGATCATCCGCTTCTTACACAAGTGACCGTGTCCAAAATGGTACCCAAAGCGTGACAGCAGTAAGTCTATTTGGCCAGTACGATTTTTATCTTTGGAATGCGCTCAATGTTGTCAGTGGAATACGGCTGGACCATTATTCTGAATACGATGTTGTTCTAAGCCCAAGAATTGGGTTTATGTACTCAATTACGGACCGATGGAAAGCTCGGACAACGTGGGGAAAAGGATTCCGCTCACCGTCATTTATGGAAAGGTTCATAGACTGGAACCATGTTCAATTTGGGTATCGTGTTTTAGGGAATGCTAAACTCAAGCCTGAGCTCTCAAATGGATTTACGGCGGGTGTCGAATATTACCATCCTGCAAAGTACCAAGTCAGCGTAATGCTTTATGTTACTAATTTTCAAAATCTGATTGAGGATTATTCGATTGAGGCGGGACTATTAAGTTACCGAAATATTGAACAAGCAACTTACCGAGGATTGGAATTGCAGGGTCGTTGGATAATATCAAATACGTGGCTTTCATCTTGGGGATTTAACATTGTGGACAATCGTGACAACAGCGGTATCCTCATCCCAAATACACAGCCGCTTTCGGGATATGGGCGGATAAGCTATAAAAGCCCAAAACGGTTATGGTCTGCAGCGCTTAGAGCAAAATGGGTGGGCGCATACATGCCTGAAGATTATAATCCGGAAACAGGAGAATACGAAAAAGCCGGTCAATCCTTGGCCGCTTCCACTATTATAGACATGAATGCAAAAGTGAATATTTGGAAACAATTGAGCTTGGGATTCGGGATTCGAAATGCCGGTGATTATACGCACGACCGATACGGACCCTTTATCGGTAGAGCCATGTACATAGAAATTTCAACAAAAATAACAGGAGAATAATTTATGAAAAACCTTACCCAACTCGTTTTAATGATGATGCTCTTATTGTGTGTCGCCTGCGAAGATACTAAAGATGATGATTCGGTGACCTTAACAGTAATTGAGGTTATTACTGGCGACTTAGATGACGGATCGTATTATTACAATTTTACCTCGGAATCAGAGGATACAGCCAGTTGGCATCTATCTCTGCAAAATATAGCCGTGGGGAATTATTATATGCCGAGCATCGTACTCGACAGTACAAAAGTGATGGTCGCAGTGGATACAGTGAATGCATTCAGCGATATTACCACCGGGCCGAGTTCATCTGCATACAGCTCCAGCACAAGTTTGGTTGGATACGGAGGCACTCAGGAAATATTGAATTACAGTTTCACAACTCACACGGTCAGCACATCTACATCCACATATTTTGCATATATACTTGCAACCCATAAAGTGTACAAACTGTATTTTGAAGAGTATAGTGCCGGTATTGTAAAATTCAAATATGCTGAACTTTCCCAGTAAGTGGTACAAAAACAATAATGGTAGAAGGTCGGGAAACCAATCTTTTTGAATTTAGAGGACTTCTGTCAATTCTGAATATCGGAAACAGGAGATCAGATGATCATTGACCATCCCCGCTGCCTGCATGAATGCATAGCAAATGGTGGAACCAACAAAGGAAAATCCATCTGATTTCAACTGTTCACTCATCGCATCTGATTCTGAAGTGGAAACCGGAATTTGGTTTTCCACTTTCCACGAATTCACGATTGTTTTCTGATCTGTAAATTGCCAAATGTAATCTGAAAAGGATCCGTGGATTTTTTGAATTTTCAGGAATGACGCCGCATTTTTTACGGAAGCATTCACCTTCAGGCGATTTCGAATGATCCCGGAATCCGTCAATAATGCTTCTATTTTTTCTGTGCTGTATTCTGATATTATTTGAGGATCAAATCCGTCGAAAGCTGATCGCATTGTTTCCCGTTTTTTTAATATGATTGCCCAGCTCAACCCAGCTTGGAATGCATCTAGTACCAGAAATTCGAACAGTTTTTTGTCATCAAAAATCGGCACACCCCATTCTAAGTCATGATATTCCTTCATGATAGGATTAGCCAGCGACCAAGGGCAGTGATTCATCAATCTGAGAAATATTAATTAGAAAATTTATCGGACAATTGAATTAAAACATGTGTCATATAAGATTTCAGAAAATCGGGATTTAATAAGCAATTCGCTACCAGCGATCGTGAGTGGTGATTAATTGTAATGGCGGCATTTTTATTTTCTTTATAATGTGTTATCACCTCTTCTAAAGTATCGAGAGTTACAGAAACATAATTGTACCCGTCTTCCAATAGCGGATACCAAAATTCGGTCTGAGGAGATTCAAGTTTTAGAGATAAACTGTTTGAATAAAGCTGCCAAACAAACCGATCCCATGATGTTGAGTTTCCATCAATGTTCAACAAGTATTTGTACAGAAGCTGCCGCCGTATAGATTTTGTTTTTTCTGTAATGAGGGGAATTTGATTTTCCAATCCTTTAGCAATAAGATCCGTATTGGCGCCCTGACACCAATTCGTAATTTTGATGACCATATTTTTTTTATCTTTAGCCCAGAGCGCTGCTGTTACTCGCTGATTATTATCCGTATTTAGATCACCAGTACTGGCGCCGTAAAAGCAAACTTTCCCTCTTTTTAGATTGAATGGCGGATCAACTCTTTCTGTTTTTTTGCATCGTCGGCTAACCGTTCCGTCCAATAGGTAAAGCGATGGTATTTGAATAATTTCAGGATGATTGCTTACGCTTTTCCCAAAGGCTAGCACAGGGTAGTTAGAAAATTCACCGTCATATTTATCATGAACATTGATAAGCAAATCAACATTAATTTTCTCGGGAATATGTTTTAAACACTCTCGGATAAAGGATGCGATAACTTTGGTTCGTTTATGTCTCCAGCTCCTGTGTTTTTGAAGAACGGTGTTTTTTATCGAAAAAAGATCAAAATGTTCATCGGAAGGAAGAGATATGGTCTTGTTGAAATCGACATCTTTTGTGTGTAAAACGGCCAAATCCCGACTGGTTAATTCCAATTCAGCCAACGATGGATTGGGTGCAGGTTTCACGCGATTAAACCAAGATTGCTTGTTATTTCAGGATATCAAGCTGCTGATATTTTTTACGATATTTTTCGTAAAGCATTTTATGCCGGTCGGACATATCGATTTTCTTCCCTTGGATAAAACATTGAAGAATTTGTGTTCTGATATCCAAGGGATCACCGTCAGCAATGAACAAGGTTGCGTCTTTTCCGATTTCGATGGAACCGAGCCGATTTCCAACGCCCAGTATTCTCGCTGCGGTAAGTGTAATGGATTTAAGTGCTTCATTAACCGGAAGTCCGAAGGCAGCTGCCATCGCAGCGTGATACGGTAAATTTCGCTGAAAAGCCGCGCCGTACCTCCCGCCGCCCCCGATGGAAAAATCCACTCCGGCGCTGTACAGCATATAAGGTGTTTTAAACGGCTGATCATAATCTTCAAACCTTCTAGACGGCAATGACAAAATACTTTCAAGAATGACCGAAACATTTTTCTGTTTTAACAGATCAACCGTCCGCCACGCATCTTTGCCTCCTACAATAACAGCATCGAGTTCCATACGGTCCGCCCAATGCACCGCTGCTTCGATTTGTCGGATATCATTTGCGCGAATAAAAACGGGTTTTTCACCCAATACAAATGGAATCATACTTTCAAACCTGAGATCATGATCATGTTTACGGGACTTTTGTTTGTTCGGATTCCGATGAATCTTTGCATAAGCTCGGGCATCAACTATAAGCTTATCTAAATGCTTTAGTTTTTTCTGCCGCTCCTCAATTTGTGCATCCTCACGTTTGGCGTCTTTGCCGGTATCAATCCTCATGGAGGGCCAATTAATATGAAGAGCGGTCGGATGATTGATAGTCGCATTTTCCCAGGTCCATCCATCCAGCATCATTAGAGAAGATTGTCCGGGAATTAAGCCTGATTGCGGAGTAACATTTGCAGTAAGTACACCATTGGATCGCGCAACGGGAATGAGCTCAGAATCTGGATTATACGCAACATTGGCGCGGACATTTGGATTGAGACTCCCGGTTTCTGCATAGTCTACTGAAGCGCGAACGGCGGATACTTCTGTTAATCCAATGGTGCTGATGCCGGCAACAAAACCGGGAAAAATATGCTTTCCTCCAACTCGAATGACTTCCATATCCGGCGCGGGAACAATATTTTTTTCAATTTTTAGAATTTTCCCGTTGACCAAAAGCAAATCAAAGTTTGATAGAATATCACCGGAAATTGTATGAACGATCCCGCCTTTCAACAAAATAGGATGGTCCTGCACGGGCGCCGGGATTTGATCGGATCCGGAAAGCTGAACGGTGGAAAATAAAACAATAAATAGAATGGTGTGTTTAATGGAATTCATCGTACCACCTCATCATGAAGAGTGCATGAATAAGGTTCAGATTCTTCTGTTTCAGGTTCTGTGTTTCCTGACGTTGATTTTGAATCCTGAAGGATTTTCTGAACCAATGTGTTTCGGATATTCGAATCTCGTGCTCGGAGATGAATATCCTTCTCTTTTGAAAAATACTTTTTTCCTTCAATCCATGTTTCATCGCAGGAAGTGTAAGTAGAAAGAGGATGCCCGTTCCAGACAACAAAATCAGCGTCTTTTCCTGCTTCAAGCGAGCCGACCCATGTGTCAATTTTCAGCTGACGAGCGGGATTGATGGTAACAAGATTGAGTGCGTCTTCTTCTGATAATCCACCGTATTTCACTCCTTTGGCGCCTTCTGTATTCATCCTACGTGCCAACTCATCGCTGTCAGAATTAAAGGAAACATTTACGCCTACATTTTCCATGAGGGCGCCATTAAAGGGAATGGCATCAATCACTTCGAATTTATACGCCCACCAATCCGAAAAAGTGGAAGCACCGGCGCCATGTTCTTCCAGCCGCTCGGCCACTTTGTATCCTTCGAGAACGTGCTGAAATGTGGCGATGGTAAACCCAAATTTTTCCGCGATACGAGTCAACATCATAATTTCATCCTGCCGATACGAATGGCAGTGGAGCAGTCTGTCGCCTTCCATTATTTCGACCAGCGCTTCGAGCTCAAGGTCTATTCGCGGTGGAAGTTTTGAACGCCGAGTTTTGCTGTCTTTGTGATATGTGGCCCATCGCTGTTTATAATCCACTGCGGATTTGAATCCGTCGAGAATAATTTGTTCAACACCCATTCTTGTTTTGGGATATCGATTTGTAGGATCGTCCCAGTTGGATCGTTTAACATTTTCTCCCAATGCAAATTTGATTCCCTGTGGCGCTTTATCAAACATCAATCCTTTTGCGTTTTGTCCCCAGCGTAATTTTAAAACGGCATTTTGCCCACCGATTGGATTTGCCGAACCGTGAAGCAGATTCATGGTGGTAAGTCCGCCGGCGAGAGCTCTGTACAATGCGATATCATCTGGATCAACAACATCCCGCATCCGTACTTCGGCGGTAATAGCCTGAGTGCCTTCATTAATTGATAGCCCCGCCATGTGGCTGTGACAGTCAATAAGGCCGGGCGTTACATGTTTCCCTTTTCCCTCAATAATATGAACACTTCCCGCAGGAACCGTCATATCCTGAGCTATCCGAACAATTTTCCCATTTTCAACAAGCATGTCAAAATCTTTAAGCATTCCATCTTTGGCGCAGGTCCAAAGTGTTGCATCATTGATGAAAATTTTCTGCGGCGCCTCGGGTGATGTTTCTAATCCATAAGCGCCTTCCGGGAAAACGGTTGTCAGCGAACTCGGCAATTCAGGATCAGCCGATTCTTCTTCCGTTATTTCAGGCTCAGAAATTTTGATTCCGGAAAAAGGCAGCATCATTCCGGAAGGATCATACATCTGTCCTGAAATTTTTTCACCGGACATGTGACCTGCCATTCTATACATTCCGGGGCGGTTCAGAAAATCAAGATCAATCGTAAAGGAGAGGCGGGAATCATCGAGTACCAATTTATGGACCTTTTTCCACGTCGAAGAATCCACCTGAATTTCTCCGGATTGGTCTCCCGGATTGCCGCTCACTCTAAACCGAAGTGAGTCATTTTCAAGAATAATTGCCCAATCGCCGGCAAGGAAAGATGCTGGCTTCGGATTTAATGGAATTTCTCGTCCGCGAATCCATACAGCTCTTACATCAGCATCCGGATCAAAATAATCACCGTCAACCACCACAAGATTACCTAAGAAACCTTTTTCAATTTTCCCAATCTGATCGCTTACTCCCATGCGTTCCGCCGGGACTGTTGTTAACGAAGCAAGTAAATCCTGTTTAGCCGCACCGCGTTCTATCATCCTAAAAAGATGCTGTCTAAAATCCTTCTTAGATTTCAATTCGGCGGAGGTAAGAGCGATGGATACCTTTTCATCCCTTAATTTTTTGTAATTATCAGGCGCCATATCCCAATGCCGCAGCTGTGCCGTAGAATATTGCAGAGCGCGGTATGGATGTGCAACATCCGGTTTCCCCGGAAAATCAATGGGTAAAATAATGAAAGGATTCCGGTCGGTTATTTCTGCCAATCGTCTGTATTCGTATCCCGATCCTTTCAGCCAAAGGTTTAATTCGAATTCATCAGCAATATCCATGGCTCTCAGAGTATAATTTTCATCCGTTGCCCAAAAAAGAAAGGGCTGTTTTTGGGTACTTGCTTCCGAAAGAGATGCTAAGGTAAGATTTTCCGAAATTGGCTCATTTCCCTGAGGATGTTCTTCCAGAACTTTTACAGATTTTTGGTACCAGTCCGTATCTAAAAATGTTTGCCGAATTAAGGCAATGCAGCCAAGAAGAGAATTAGGCGGATTCGGGTCGCCCCAACCGCCGTATTCAAAGGCAACCACCTGACTTATCGCATTCCGAATACCTACAGGATCTGCATCTAATTGTACCAGCGACGTTTGTCCTCTAAAAATTCCCTCTTCGGGAACAAGTTGAGCGGATGTAAAACCGAGTTTGTGCAATGCTCTGACATCGTCTTTTTCCGGGTGAAAATAATCAATCGGATTCCGTTCGGCTCGAACTTTTGGATTCCAATGCGCTCGTATATCCTCATTTTCTTCCTCTACAATGGGACTTACTACCGGAAGCCAACTTTCAATAAAACCCGGATACAAATGCGATCCCTCAAGATCTAAAATAGTGGCATCGCTTGGGACTGCCATGCTTGCGCCGACTGCCTGAATGATTCCATCTCTAAGAAGTACAGAGCCGTTTTCAATAGTATTTCCCGGTTCTGTATGGATAACAGCATTTTTCAAAAACCAGACACGAGGCGGATTTTCCCGAAGTCCTTTAACCGGTTCGATTTGTGCTGAAGAAATTGAAATGAAAAGAAAAAGAAGAATTAGGTGTTTCAAAAATTTGGTCCTTTCAATTGGTGCTTGGTAATATGCCGCGTTAGGTATTTATACGCCTGATCCACGGAATCGCATGTTTTGAATAATGATAAATACGATTTTGAAATGGTGCCAGCCTCTACAAGATAATCCCAGTTAATAACATTATTCCAAAAAGTGGAATCATAGAGAACGATTGGAATTTTTTTAATGATTTTATCCGTTTGGATTAGCGTAAGCAATTCCATGAGTTCATCCAATGTACCGAAACCTCCCGGGAAAACGACCAATGCTTTTGCAAGATACAAAAACCAGAATTTTCTCATAAAGAAATAATGAAACTTGATATCCAAATCTTCCGAAATATATTCGTTGCCCGAGTCTTCTCTTGGGAGTGAAATGGTAAGCCCGACCGAAATTCCTTTCGCTTCACTCGCGCCGCGATTTGCCGCTTCCATAATTCCCGGTCCGCCTCCAGAAGCGATAATAAAACGTTTATTTTTGAGTTTTAATCCCTTACTCCAAACAGTCATTTTATTGGCCAGTAACCGGGCATCTTCATAATACCTGCTCATGTCGAGAATACGGTTTAATCGTATTCTCTTTTCCTTCGATAAATTTTTTGGCGCTTTGTCAAGTGCGGCTTGGGCGTCTTCTTGGGATTGAATCCTGGCAGAACCAAAAAATACAACGGTATCAGCGATGCGGTTTTGACGGAATAAATGAAACGGTCCGTAAAACTCGGTCATAATCCGAATAGATCTGGCATCGGGGCTGCTCAGAAAGTCAAGATTGTAATAAAAGCGGTCTTTGGGGTTTTTATCTGACATGATTCCGGTAGAAAGGATGCGAATTTACATCAATTTCCCGAAGTGGGTAGAACTTTTCAATCGGGAAATATGAACCTATCCTGAAAATGTCCACCCAACTATCTTAATTTCTCTTCATATTCACAAGATCAAACCAAGGTGTTTACATGAAAAAAGATTCTAAATCGCTTTATTATAAAGATTACCTCAAACTAGATGAACTGCTGTCCAGTCAGTCGCCGAGAAGCAAAGAACTGGGAAAAGAAGCTCATGACGAAACTTTGTTTATAATTGTTCATCAAGTATATGAACTTTGGTTTAAACTGTTTTTGCACGAACTCGATTTTATTCTAAAGTTATTTCGTGAAAAGGAAGTGGATGAATCCAACATCGGCCGCGGAGTCGAATCTTTAAACAGAATATTAGAAATTCAGCAATTGTCCATCCGCCAGATTAGATTGTTGGAGACAATGACCGCTCTTAATTTTCTAGAGTTTCGCGATTTACTTTTTCCTGCGTCAGGCTTTCAAAGTGTTCAATTCAGGATGATTGAAAATAAATTGGGATTGGATGAAAACATGCGCCTGAAATACGGAAGCAGTTCCTATAAAATGCCGTTAGCGAAACCCGATGCCTCAGAAGTAACCAAAACTGAAAAAGAGCCTTCCTTATTTAAGCTTGTGGAAGCATGGCTGGAGCGAACGCCATTCCTCGAGTTTAAGAATTTCTTCTTCTGGGATCAATACAGCGAAGCCGTAAATAACATGCTCGCTGAGGATAAAAGACACATTTCGGAAAATCCGAATTTATCCGCAGATGAAAAAACATTCCACCTTAAGGAGTATGCGTCTACGGAAGCAAATTTTGAAGCGATTTTGAATGAAGATGCACATCATGTGCTCGTTCGTGAAGGGCACAGGAGATTATCTCACAAAGCGACTCAAGCGGCATTACTGATTTTTCTGTACAGGGATCATCCGATTTTGCATTTACCCTTTAAATTTTTATCCAAGTTAATCGATTTGGACGAATCATTGACGGCTTGGCGCCAGCAACATGCTTTATTGGCACAGCGAATGATTGGAACCAAAATCGGAACAGGCGGCACAACGGGCAATGTTTATTTATCAAAAGCAGCTGAAACACATAAGGTATTTACTGATTTTGCTAACCTGTCAACGTATTTGATTCCCCGATCTGCCTTACCTGATTTACCGGAAAATATCGTAAAGAATCTCGGATTTTATTATTCACCTGAATCGGATGAGTCCTGAATTGGAATTATCTCTTAAAGGAAAAACTGCGCTTGTCTGCGGTAGTACATCGGGGATCGGAAAAGCAACCGCTGTCAAGTTGGCGGAATGCGGAGCGCTGGTTACTCTTTTTGCACGAAATCAAGAAAAACTAGACGCAGTTGTTCAGGAATTACCCGGCGATGGACACACCAATTTATGTGCGGATTTTGATGATCCTGAAGTTGTAAAAACAGCCGTTGGTGATGTCATAGAAAATGGAAGCACCTTTCACATTCTTGTGAACAATTCTGGCGGACCGCCTTCCGGGATATTACTGGATGCATCACCGGAAGATTTTATGACGGCATTTTCACGCCACATTGCCTGCAATCAGATTTTAACTCAGCAGGTTATACCGGGAATGGTTCAATCAAATTATGGGAGAATCATTAATATCATTTCCACTTCTGTGAAAAAACCCATACAAGGCTTGGGAGTTTCGAATACCATTCGCGCGGCGGTTGCCAATTGGGCGCGCTCGCTGGCGATGGATGTTGGCGCTGCCGGCATTACCGTAAATAATGTTTTGCCGGGATACACCGATACAGACAGACTCACATCGCTCATATCATCCAGAGCAAAAGATCAAAATATTTCAGAAGATGATGTCCGCAACGCTATGATTGCCGGCGTTCCGCTTGGGAGGTTGGCGAAACCTGTGGAACAGGCAAACCTGATAGCGTTTCTTGCCTCGGGTGCAGCATCTTATATTTCCGGGACAAGTATTGCGGTTGATGGAGGCCGGACGTGAGCAAATCTGTGCATGCTTATCCTCAGATTTCCCATTTAGATCCTGCGTACGTTCTTGGGAAAATTTCAGAATTTCGAGCAGAAGATTTTACCAACGGCGATTTAACAACCACGCTAACGGTAACATCGGGAAACGGATCTGCTGACATAATTTCGAAATCAGATGGGATTTTTTGCGGTGTAGATGTTTTGCCGTATTGTTTTCCGGAAACGTGTCGTGTTGATTTATCGGTATCGGATGGTATGGAATTGACGGTGGGAATGACCCTTGCGCATATCGCCGGCCCGACAGATGCTTTATTGGCCAATGAACGACTGGCGCTGAATTTGATTCAGCATTTATGCGGCATTGCCGCGCATGCAAGATCCATCATATCAAAAAACATTCCGGAAGGGTTCAAAGTATTGGACACACGCAAGACAACTCCCGGACTTCGGATGTTCGAAAAATATGCCGTAGCCGTTGGCGGCGCTGCCAATCACCGTCTGGATTTATCCACCGGAATCTTGATAAAAGACAACCATATACAATCAGCCGGAAGTTTGGAAAATGCCGTAAGCCAAGCAAAGGCTTCCCTTTCAAACGGTTCATGGATTGAATTGGAAGTGGATACAATTGAACAATTGCAGGCAGGATTGGATTTAGGAATAACGGCATTTTTACTGGACAATATGAATCCAGAAACTGTGAAACACGCTGTCTCAATTGTTCGCCGCCGCGATAAAGGGCAATCCATTTTTTTAGAAGCCAGCGGAGGGATCAATCCCGAAACGATAGAAGAATTTGCCGCGACAGGAATTGACGCCGTTTCCATGAGTTCTTTGACGTTCGGATCGTCACCCCTTGACATTTCGATGGATTTTCATTGATGGAACGCATCAACAATTTTATTAATGGCGAATGGCTGGAACCGGTGGGCGGAACCTATCTTGATGTGTTCGAGCCAGCAACAGGAAAGGTGTATTGCGAAGCGGCATCTTCGGGGAAAGAAGACGTTGATCTTGCAGTACAAGCCGCGAAAATTGCATTTCCGGAATGGGCGGAAACGTCTAAAGAAAGCCGCTCAGAAATTCTGCATGCAATCGCCGATGGGATTGAGGCTGAGCTGGATCAACTTGCGGAATATGAATCCCGCGATAATGGGAAGCCGATATGGCTGGCGCATTCCGTAGATATTCCGAGAGCCATGACCAATTTTCGCGTATTTGCCGATGCCGTAATGGAATTTAAGGGAGACACGTTTTCTTCAGAGGAATTCGGCGAAAATACCATTCATTTGAATCCGCTTGGAGTGGTTGGATGTATTTCTCCATGGAATCTACCGCTGTATCTTTTTTCATGGAAAATCGCACCGGCGATCGTCACCGGAAACTGCGTTATCGGAAAACCCTCGGAACTCACGCCTTACACGGCAAATGAACTTGGAAGAATCTGCAAACAGGCCGGTTTGCCGGATGGCGTATTAAATATAATCCACGGCGAAGGGAAATTTGCAGGTGCCGCCATCACAGAGCATCCGGACATAAAAGCAATTTCATTTACGGGAGGAACCGAAACAGGCAAAGCTATTAGCAAAACGGCCGCGCCGTCGTTCAAAAAACTGTCCTTAGAATTGGGAGGAAAAAATCCGAATATAATTTTTGCAGATTGCGATTTTGAGAAAATGATGGAAACAACACTTCGATCATCCTTTTCAAATCAGGGACAAATTTGTTTATGCGGTTCCAGAATTCTTATTGAAAAACCGCTGTTTAATTCGTTTAAAGATGAATTTATTCAGCGAACCAAACAGCTCGAGGTTGGTGATCCTAAACGGGATGATTCTCAGCTCAGCGCTGTTGTTTCTGAGGCGCATTTTAACAAGATTATGAAATACATAGGTCTTGCGAAAAAAGAAGGCGGAACTATCTTGGCAGGCGGAACCCCTGCTGAGATAAACGGCCGGTGTGAAAACGGCTGGTTCATTCAGCCGACCATTATAGAAGGATTGGGCGTGGATTGTAGAACAAATCAGGAAGAAATTTTTGGACCGGTGGTAAGTTTGATACCGTTTGAATCTGAAGCCGAAGCAATCGGCATGGCGAATGCAACCGATTATGGTTTGTCAGCATCTATTTGGACAGATGATTCAGAAAAAGCACAGCGGGTTGCCGGCAAGATTGATGCAGGCGTGATATGGCTGAATTGCTGGATGGTTCGGGATTTGCGAACACCGTTTGGGGGAATGAAGCAATCCGGCCTTGGACGTGAAGGCGGCGTGGAAGCATTGCGGTTTTTTACAGAAGCAAAAAATGTGTGTATTAAATAAATGAAGAAAAAATCCATATTTTCAAAAAATGCACCGGATCCTGTCGGGCCCTATCCGCACGCAAAACAAGTTGGGAATTTTCTATTTGTATCCGGAGCGGGTCCGCGCCAAAAAGGATCGGATTCCATTCCGGGAGTCGAATTGAATGCGGACGGTTCCATCGCATCCTACAATTTTGAGGAACAGGCTCATTCCGTGTTGACAAATATAAAAATGATTCTGGAAGATGCCGGAACAAGCATGGAAAATGTTGTAGATGTGACTGCCTTTCTCACAAATATGAAAGATGATTTCGGAACATTTAACACGATTTACAAAATGTATTTCAAGGAAGACCAGCCGGCGCGGACTACGGTGGAAGTGACAGCACTTCCGACTCCGATTGCCATTGAATTGAAATGCATTGCTATTATCAACCCAGTGGAAGGATCATAATATGTCTTTACTGCCACCCATTAATTTTAAGCAATGGATTGACGAAAATCGGGATTTGTTGAAACCGCCGGTTGGGAATAAATGTGTGTATGAGGATGCTGAATTTATCATTATGGTTGTCGGAGGCCCGAATTCCCGCAAAGATTATCATTACGATTTAGGGGAAGAATTCTTTTATCAGGTTGAAGGTGATATGCTTTTGAAAATCAAGGATGGTGACGCATTCAAAGATATTCCTATTAAGGAAGGCGAAATTTTTCTACTGCCTCCTAAAACGCCGCATTCGCCTCAGCGATTTGAAAATACCGTTGGTCTTGTAATCGAACGCACCAGGAAAGAAGACGAATTGGATGGATTCCAATGGTATTGCGAAGAATGCGGAAATCTATTATATGAAGAATTTCTGTGGGTTAACGATATCGTGGCTCAGCTTCCGCCTATTTTTGACAGGTTTTGGGATAATATGGATCACCGGACATGTAAAGAATGCGGTGAAGTCCAGCATCCGTCCAACTGATTCTTTAAATGCTCACGGTTGACATTCACACGCATATCCTGCCGGAAACGTGGCCGGATTTAAAAGATCGATATGGGTATGACGGCTGGGTGCAGATAGATCATTTCGGAAATGACAAAGCCAGATTGATTCGGGATGGACATGTTTTTCGGGAAGTGGAACCTAATTTGTGGGATGCGTCTTTCCGATTGGAAGAATGTGACAAAAAAGGTGTGGATGTACAGGTGTTGTCCACGGTGCCTGTCATGTTCAGCTATTGGGCCCAAGCAAAAGATGCTCTCGATTTATCCCGCCTCCTGAATGATGACCTACAAGCAGTTGTTTCTACAACGCCAAACAGATTTGTCGGACTCGGGACTCTTCCCATGCAGGATACGGATTTTGCGATTCAGGAATTGGAAAGATGCGTAGGCGATTTACAGCTTCCGGGAATTCAAATCGGCACCAATATAAATGGAAAAAATTTAAGCAATCCTTCATTGTTTCCTGTTTTTGAAGCAGCGTCAGATTTGGGAGCTGCTATTTTTATTCATCCGTGGGACATGATGGCAGAAGAGGAAATGCAGCAGTATTGGCTTCCGTGGCTTGTAGGGATGCCGGCGGAAACCAGCCGCGCAATTTGTTCACTTATCTTTTCCGGAGTGCTGGAAAAACTTCCAAATCTCAGGGTTGCATTTGCGCATGGCGGCGGATCGTTCCCGGCGACTGCGGGAAGAGTGAGCCACGGATTTAAGGTCCGGCCTGATTTATGCGCTGTTGATAATGCCGTTGATCCGGTAGATTATTTGGGAAAATTTTGGGTGGATTCTCTGGTTCATGATGCGGATGCATTTGAGTTTCTCCTAAAAAAAGTTGGCGGAAATAATATTATGCTGGGTTCCGATTATCCATTCCCGCTTGGAGAAGATGTGCCGGGCGAATTGCTACGGTCCATTGACGCAATCTCCGACGAAACGAAACATAAAATTTTCGGGTCTAATGCATTTGATTGGCTGGGAATTTCTTCGGACGGATTTATTGCATGAATGTTTCAGTTGAATTGGGAAATAAATCCTATCGGATTTTGACGGATCAGTCATTGGATATTGGAATTTCCCTTGATTTCAACGGATCACAACCGAATTTTTTCGGAGTGGAAAAGGCAACCGCAATTGCCTATGAAAATGAAAATGTTGTTGGCGATACGATGAGAGGTGGCGGATGTAATTTTCAGACCGTTCATTTTACACCGCAATGCAACGGTACCCACACGGAATGTGTCGGCCATATTGTAAATGAAAATATTTGCATCAGCGATATTCTTCCGGATATTATGATTCCGGCGACGGTCATTACGGTAAGCCCGGAAACAGATTCAAGCTCAGATGATTTCGTTATTAGTGAATCGCTTATTCAGAGTCACTGGAAAACCGATGCATCCGAATTTTGGAATGCGCTGATTATTCGAACACTTCCCAATCCGCCGGAAAAAAAATACAAAACATATGCACCCGATGACATTCCGCCATACATAACACGGGATGCTATTTCATACATCAAGAGCAAAGGAACGGATCATGTGTTAGTTGACCTTCCATCCATTGACAGAGCGCAGGACGAAGGGAAATTAAAAGGGCACCATGAATTTTGGGATGTGGAACAGGGAAAGCACACATTGAATAATACAAACCCTTCCCAAAGAACGATTACAGAAATGATTTTTATTCCCGATGAAATCAGCGACGGAAGCTATTTTCTGAATTTGCAGATTGCCGGATTTGCATTGGATTCCGCGCCAAGCCGCCCGATTCTTTATCCGATGGAGACTCTATGATTTATACTGCAGATCAATCCTTTGCCTTAGCATGTGACGCCGCTGATCCGCTTGCACATCTACGAGATAAATTTTCAATTCCTTTAAAAGATAATGGAAAACCAGTCGTGTATTTTTGCGGGAATTCCTTGGGGCTTTCGCCAAAAACGGCGTCAGAATTTGTTCATATTGAAATGCAGGCTTGGGCTGAAAAAGGTGTTCTCGGGCATGACCGCTGGCGGCCTTTTCATGAAAACCTGACCGAATCAACGGCAAGACTCGTAGGCGCCAAATCGGAAGAAGTGGTAGTCATGAATGCCCTCACAGTGAATCTTCATTTTCTGATGGTTTCTTTTTATCAGCCGACAAAATCCCGATATAAAATTGTCATCGAAAAAGGCGCATTTCCATCCGACCAGTACGCGGTAGAGTCTCATATAATTTTCCACGGGCTTGACCCAAAGGATGCGCTGATTGAATTGGCACCAAGAGATGGTGAACATATCATCAGAACAGACGATATTGAATCCACGCTGAAAGCGGGCGGTGATTCTATTGCATTGGTGATGCTTGGCGGTGTGAATTACTACACGGGACACCTGTTTGATTTGGAAGCGATTGCCAAAACAGCGCATGACATTGGAGCAATGGTTGGATATGATCTCGCTCACGGCGCTGGAAATATTGTATTGAAACTACACGATTGGGATGTGGATTTCGCAGCATGGTGTTCTTACAAATATCTCTGCGGCGGACCGGGATGTCCGGGAGGCATTTTCATTCATGAGAAGTATGCTGGATTTACCGGCAGCAGGTTTACCGGATGGTGGGGTCAGAATAAGGAAACACGTTTTTTAATGGAACCGAATTTTACGCCAATCAGTGGAGCGGAAGGATGGCAAATCAGCAATCCGCCGATATTTTCAATGGCATCTTTGATAGCATCTATGGAAATAATAGATGCCGCAGGTATGGAAGCATTGCGCGAAAAAAGCAAAAAATTAACCGGATATCTTGAATACCTATTGAATGAATTGACACCGGAAATTGAAATTATTACATCATCAAAAGCATCGGAACGCGGATGCCAGTTATCCATTTCCATTCCGGAAAACGCACGGGAAATTTTTGATTCCTTGAGAAAAGATGGATTCATTGTTGACTGGAGAGAACCCCGTGTAATTAGGGTTGCGCCTAAACCTTTGTACAATACTTTTGCGGAAGTCTGGGATTTCGTTTCTAAACTTAAATCGCTGATGTAATCTATAAATCTGTTGGAGAATTCAAACACAACCATAACGGTAATTGGCGCGGGATTAACAGGTCCGCTCGTTTCGGTTTATTTGGCGCAGCACGGGTTTTCCGTTGATCTCTTTGAACGTCGGCCGGACATCAGGAATACCAACATCCCTGCCGGGCGATCCATTAATCTTGCTTTATCAAGGAGAGGCCTGTATGCGTTGGAAAATATCGGGCTTGGCGATGCGATCAAAAAGATGGTTATTCCGATGAAAGGAAGAATGATTCACCGCAAAGATTCTTCGCTGGATTTTCAGCCTTATGGAAAAGACGAATCGGAAGTGATCTATTCGATTTCAAGAGCGGAATTAAATCGGGTTTTATTGTCAAAAGCAGAAGCGATGGAAACGGTATCCATTCGTTTTAATGCAAAATGTCTTGGTGCAGATTTGGATCGGCAAACCGTTACCATAGAAAAAAATGGGCATGCAGAAGAAATTGAATTTCAATTTCTGATAGGTGCAGATGGCGCCGGATCATCGGTCAGGGAATCCATGGAAAAATCAGGAATGGTTCAATTTGATTTTGAGCCGCTTGGCCATGGGTACAAGGAATTGGCCATTCCCCAAAATGACAGCGGCGATTTTGCGCTGGAATCAAATGTGCTCCATATCTGGCCGCGGAAATCCTTTATGCTGATTGCCCTCCCAAACTTGGACAAATCGTTTACCTGTACTTTATTTTTACCCCAGTCAGGGAATCCAAGTTTTGAATCGCTTAAAGAAGCACCGGACATTCTGGAGTGGTTTTCGGTAGAATTTCCCGATGCAATTCCACTCATACCGAATCTATCCGATGACTGGAATGCGAATCCGGTCGGCAACTTGGGGACGGTCCGATGCTCGCCGTGGCAGGCAAATGAACATTCGATCCTCATCGGCGATGCTGCCCATGCGATTGTTCCATTTTTCGGTCAGGGAATGAACGCAGCGTTTGAGGATTGTACTGTTTTGAATACATTATTTGAAAAAGGAAATAATATCGAATCCGCGTGTAAGGAATTTTCTGAATATAGGAAATCGGATGCCGATGCCATTGCCGATATGGCCTTGGAAAACTACATTGAAATGCGGGATAAGGTTGCCGACCCTGAATATCTGAATCTTCGAAAAATAGAAAAAATATTAGAATCTGAGTTTTCAGAAGAATTTATTCCGCGATATTCGATGGTATCCTTTCACAGGATTCCCTATTCCGAAGTACAGCGTAAAGGGAACATTCAGAAACAAATTATTGAGGCTGTGTCGAGGGCTTCCGGTGATGAACCTATTGATCTTACACTTGCGAAAAAGCTGATTGCAGAAAAGCTGTGATTCTCCATTGATAATACGTCCGCCCAAAACCTAACTTTAATCCCTGTATGGCCTCCGAATTCAAACTTGCTCCCTCAATTTTATCGGCAGATTTTTCTGATCTGCGGTCCGCCTTAAAAATCTGTGAAGAAGGCGGCGCACATTGGATTCACATTGATGTGATGGACAACCAGTTTGTTCCGAATCTAACGCTCGGTCCGCCGATTGTTAAAAAACTCAGACCGCATTCCAGCCAATATTTTGATGTCCATATGATGGTTGTCGAACCTGAAAAATTGGTAGAATCATTTGCCGACGCCGGCGCAGACGGAATTACTTTTCATATAGAGGCGTCGGATAATCCCAAAGCGGTAATTGATTTAATCCACGCAGCCGGAAAAGATGCTGGTCTTTCTATTAAACCCGCCACTCCTTTATCTGAAATTGAACCTTTCTTGGACTTGATTGACATTTTGCTCGTCATGAGTGTAGAGCCGGGATTTGGCGGACAGGGATTTGTTAATGGATCGGCAGAACGCATTCAGAAATTGCGAAAAAGGTTGAATGAGCGCGGATTGTCTGACCGTGTTACTCTGGTTGTGGATGGAGGCGTAAAACTTCATAACGCAAAGGAAGTGCTGGACGCCGGAGCGGACGTTCTTGTGGCCGGATCGGAAGTGTTTGAGTCAGAAAATCCCATTGAAACCATCAAATCGTTTTACAGGATTGGAAATCCATGAGAACCTATAAAGAACTCGATACTTTTCAGGAATGGGCTTCGGATGAGAAAGATCAATTTACACTTAGCGTGATGAAGGGATTGATTTTGGATGCGGTACGCAAGGCCAATTCAGGACATTCCGGCGGCCCGCTTTCCTCCGCCGATTTTGCATGTATCCTTTTCAAAGATTATCTGAACTTTGATCCCGATAATGACCAATGGTTCAACCGAGACCGATTTGTTCTATCGGCCGGTCATGAGTCCATGCTTCAATACGCACTTTTGCATTTTATAGGCTGGATGCCCATGGAAGAAATTCAGAAATTCCGGAAGCTTCACAGTCATACTCCCGGCCATCCCGAGGTGGAAATTAAAGGAGTGGAAGCAACAACAGGTCCGTTGGGGCAGGGCGTTTGCATGGGTACAGGAATGGCGGTCGCTGAGACTATCGTCCGGGAAATGTTCAAAAAACATTCGGATCAAGCGGATGAACTCTTGGGACACTTTACCTATATTCTCTGCAGTGACGGCGATCTTCAGGAACCGGTTTCATTGGGTGCCGCCGCGCTTGCCGGGCATTGGGGACTTTCAAAGCTCATCATGTTTTACGATTCTAATGAAGCGCAAATTTCCGGAAAAACAGGCAGATCGGATTCCACAAATGTCGCCGCTGTTTTTGAAGCTATGCAATGGCAGGTTATTGAGATTGACGGCCATGACCATTCTGCCATCCGTGATGCGATTGAAAAAGGCCAAGTGATGGATAAGCCGACGCTCATCATTGGGAACACTACAATGGCAAAAGGTAGTGCCACCATGGAAGGCGACCATGAAACGCACGGCGCACCGCTTCCGCAGGATGAAATTGACGCGACCAAAAATAAACTGGGATTGCCTCCGGAAGCGTTTTATGTGCCGGATGAGTGTATTTCCCATTTTCGGGAACGGTTTTCAGATTTGGCTGAATTGGTCCACGGTTGGTCAGAAAATCTAGCGTCGGCAAAAAATGATTCTGAATTTAATTCTTTGTGGAATCTGGCAGTTGAAGATAATCTGCCAAAATTTATTTATCCCGAATTTGAAGCTGGGAATAGTATTGCAACTAGAAAAGCATTTGGATTTACGTTGGATAAATTTGCAGAGCAGCTTCCGCATCTTGTTGGCGGATCCGCAGATCTTGAGCCGTCCAATTACACCGGAAATTTCGCGAAGACGTACGGTGATTTTTTAAAGGATAACCCTTCCGGACGTAATTTTGCTTTTGGAGTGCGGGAATTCCCGATGGCCGCGCTGATGAACGGCATGACGTTGCACGGCGGAATCATCCCTTTTGGCGGCACCTTTTTGGTGTTCGCAGATTATTCGCGTCCTGCGCTTCGGCTGGGTGCGATTCAGAACGCGCGCACGATTCATGAATTTACTCATGATTCCTTTTTTGTAGGTGAGGACGGCCCGACGCATCAGCCGATTGAGCATGCGATGGCCCTGCGCGTAATTCCGAATTTCAAAGTCTTCCGTCCCGCGGATGCGAAGGAAACTGCCGTCTGTTTTGAATTGGCTGTGAGAGAAACAGAAGCACCTTCTGCGATGCTCTTAACTCGGCAGGGTGTTCCGGTGCTGGATTTTGATATGTCTGAGGTCCGCAACGGCGTTGCAAAAGGAGGATACATTGTCATGGATTGCGAAGGCAATCCGGAACTTGTTTTCATTGCCACCGGTTCGGAGGTATCCTTAGCGATGGAAACTGCGGGGAATATGAATGATAAAAATATCCGGGTTGTCAGTCTCCCGTGCTGGGAATTGTTTTTTGAACAGGATAAAGCGTACCGCGATTCCGTTATCCCGGAACGAGGCTGTATGAAAATTTCGATGGAAGCAGGAACAACCCTTGGATGGGAAAAGTTTATCGGTCCGGCAGGCCTTGCGATCGGAATTGATCATTTTGGTGCGTCTGCACCAAATAAAGATTTAGCGGAAGCATTTGGATTCACTTCGAAGCACGTTGAACAAAAAATTAGAGATCATCTTGAAAAACTATTATAACGCAATGGCACTTTAACACTTAATAAAAATGAAAATACATGTAGCTACAGACCATGCCGGATTGGAATTGAAAAATGTGATTCAAGCATATTTGCTGGAAAAAGGTCACGACGTTACGGATCATGGTGCGCATGAATATGATGCGGAAGATGATTATCCTGATTTCATTTTTCCCTGCGCAAAAGCAGTTGCGGCTGATGTTGAATCCAGAGGAATCATTTTGGGCGGCAGCGGGCAGGGAGAAGCAATGGCTGCAAACCGAATTAAAGGTGTCCGCGCGGCTGTGTTTTACAACGGTCCAGATGACATTGTGAAACTTTCCCGAGAGCATAATAATGCGAATATCCTTTCTCTCGGTGCCCGCTTCATGACCGAATCCGACATAGTGGATGTCATTGAAATGTGGCTGGATGAACCCTTTGAAGGCGGCCGTCACCAACGCAGGATTGATAAGCTGGATTTTGGAGAATAGCACGAACGATTTGATATAATCATGTTAGGCTTTTCACATAAAGCGCTGACAAATATCCTGTATTGGGTCACCCGAAAAAAGTGGCTCATTCTGGCCTTCGGGCTGAGTATTATCTTATTTTATGTACCCTCTCCGGAAGGGCTTTCTCCGGAAGGGCACCGAACGCTTATAATCGTTGTTACGGTGGTTATCCTCATTATCAGCGAATCCATACCGCTTCCCGCTGTTGCCATCCTAATCCTGATAATGGAAGTGATTCTCGGCGTGGATTCTCCGGACGGTGTGGCATCCTCTTTTATGAGCGACGCTGTATTTTTTATTATGGGATCGCTGATGCTTGCGGTGGCAATCGTGAGCCAGGGATTGGACAAACGGCTGGCGCTCGGTATTATTTCTGTTACCGGAAACAAGACATGGCGGATCGTGCTGGGATTTGTAATGTTTTCGGCGATCCTCGCGTCTTTTATCGGTGAGCACACCGTTGCCGCCATGATGCTGCCGGTGGCGCTGGCGCTCATCCGCAACGCTGGATTGGATACAGGGAAAGCCACGCGTCTGTCCACGTTGCTTTTGTTTTCGATTGCATACGGCTGCGCGATGGGATCAATCGGCACACCCTCTGGAGGCGGAAGAAATGTGATCATGATCGGATATTTGTCTGAATTCGGGTTGGCGGAAATATCGTATTTGGACTGGATGAAATTCGCCTATCCGATGCTTTTGATTGAAATCCCAATCGCTGCATCTGTATTGTGGATCACCTTTAAGCCGAAGCAAAAAATTATGGATTCAGCGGTCAGAAAACTAAAAGTTGAAGTCGCCCGCGCAGGAAAACTGACAGGAAACCAATGGATGGCGATCTTTGTTTTTTTCCTCGTCTTCCTCGGATGGATATTCTTAAGCCCCATGATCGGCCTCGGCATCGTAGCGCTTACCGGTGTTTTCCTGTATCTTGCATTTGGGCTGATTGACTGGAAGGACATCAACCGCAATACGAATTGGGGCGTGATTATTTTGTTTGGCGCTGCCATTTCGCTGGGCATCCAAATGAAGGAAACGGGCGCAGCCTTTTGGGTGGCTGAACTGACGCTGACATCGCTTGAGTTTATTTTTCAGGACGTTGTTGCTGTTCGCTGGTTTGTATCGGTAGTGCTAACAGGAATCTTGACGAATTTATTGAGTAATGCCGCAACAGTTGCTGTCATTGGACCGATTGTGCTGAATATGGGCGGCGACCCTGTAATTTTCGGAATTGCAACATCGATTGCTTCCGCATTTGCATACCTAACAATTGTAGCGTCGCCTACATGTATGATTATACATTCCACCGGCTTGGTCACATCACGTGATTATTTGAAGGCCGGTTGGAAACTGTTTTTACTGTCTGTGATGCTGTTGTTTCTGGTCTCAACCTTTTACTGGCCGCTGCTGAGATGAATTTCTTAATCGCCATAGGAAGCAAAGAATATTCGGGTCCGACCCTGAAGCTTGGAATGCGCGTGGCGCGTGCATTCGGCGCGAATGTTACCATCGCATACGTGGGCGAAAAGATCGGCGCATTCAGCGCAAGCGAAGTCAGGCTCGCCCAGGAAAATCTGGATAAATGGGATGTGGACCGTCCCGGTGTGGATGTATTGGGATGGGCATGGGATTTTCTCGCGGAAAATGATTATTTGTCGGATGAGGTGGTGGATGAGGGTTTCGGTGAAAACAGAATCGTCCAAACAGACGACGACCGCTGTGAGTTGCATTTGGAAGGATCCCGTTCGGATAATCTTGATTTGATCCTGCGCTACGGTGACATTATTTCCCAATTGCGGGATGAGGTCAGCCGGAGCAATATTGATGTTACCATCATCGGCGGAAGCCGGAAGCGGCGTATGGCGCACGATCTCATTCAATATATTGACAGTTCCATTTTTGTTGTGAATGAATACAATCCCGATCAGGATTACCGTGTACTGCTTGCCGTGAATGAGGCACCAAATACGCGAAAGGCAGTCAAGTTTGGGGTTCGCGTCGCGCAGGCATTTGAATTGGGAGTGGATATGCTGACAGTAACAGAATCCAACATGTTCGGAGATGACAATAGGGCATCGGCTGATTGGGCGGAAAAAATCATGCGGAGAAGCAGAACCAAACACACTGTTAAAATCGAGTCGGGATCCTTTGCCGAAAAGGTTGTATCAGAAGCATCGGACAATCATATTATAGTTATGGGCGCGTCGCAAAAGAGTCCGCTTGCAAAATTTTTCAGAGGTAGCAAACCGCTGAAAATTCTTAAATTGTGCAGTTGCCCGGTATTAATCGTAAAGCAATAATATAAGAGGAGAAATCGATGAGTGTAAAAGTGAACAATTTGAAATCCTGCATTGATCAGTTTGACCGTGCAGCAGAATTGCTGGGGCTGGATGAAAATTTGAAGACGTCGCTCAAAATGCCCGACAGAGAATTATCCGTTGAAGTTCCATTAAGAAAAGATGATGGAACGATTGAAAGTTTTCAGGGATTTCGAGTTCAGCACAACAATTCCCGCGGGCCGTTTAAAGGCGGTATCCGGTATCATCATGAAGTGGATTTGGATGAAGTTCGGTCTCTTGCTGCGCTGATGACTTGGAAAACTGCACTTGTGGATATTCCTTACGGGGGAGGGAAAGGCGGAATTGCAATTGATCCGTCTGGATACAGCGAACGCGAGCTCGAGCGTCTTTCTCGAAGATTTTTTCGCGGGATTGATCCCGTGATTGGCCCGAATAAGGATATTCCCGCTCCGGACGTAAACACCAATGCACAGGTGATGGCATGGTTCATGGATGAATACGGTCAGCTTCACGGACACACTCCGGGAATTGTTACCGGAAAACCGATTGATCTAGGCGGATCGCTCGGGCGGGAGGCAGCAACAGGAAAAGGAACCGCCATTACAGTTCGCGAGACTGCATCAAAATTCGGCGTGGACCTCGAAGGCGCTACCGTGGCGATTCAGGGATTCGGGAATGTTGGATCGTATGCCGGAAAATTTCTCGGTGAAATGGGATGCAAACTCATTGCAGCAAGCGACGTGCACGGCGGACTCCATGAACCGGACGGCTTTGATACGAAAGCACTGTTTGATTATGCGTATGAAAACCGCATGATTAAAGGATGCGGACAGGGGAAAGCAATCACGAATGAAGAGCTGCTCGCGTTAAAAGTGGACTTCCTGATTCCGGCTGCACTCGGCGGCGTTATTCATAAAATGAATGTGAATGATATCAAATGTAAATTTGTGATTGAGGCAGCAAATAGCCCAACCACACCGCCGGCAAGCGAGGAACTGTTTCAGAAAGGCATTCATGTTGTTCCGGATATTCTCACCAACGCGGGAGGCGTAACCGTATCCTATTTTGAATGGGTGCAGAACCTCCAGCAGTTTCGATGGGAAGAAGACGAAGTGAATGAAAAACTCGAACGAAAAATGGTAAAGGCGTTTCAGGAAGTTGCATCTCTTTCCGATGAGAAAAAAATATCGCTTCGATCTGCGGCGTACATGGTAGCGATTGACCGCGTTGCGCAAGCATTTCTTTTGCGCGGAGTATAAAATCCTCGCAGAAGCGTTAGACAATCAGCAGTTAGGTTGGTAATTTTCACGCTTTGAAACGATAATGAATTAAGGAGAACACCATGGATTCAGCAATTACAGGATTACTGCATGCCATCTTCAAATGGCTGCATATTTTAGCCGGAGTACTTTGGATTGGTTTGCTTTATTTTTTCAATTTTGTAAATGGACAATTTGCCGCCACGATGGACGGAGATACCAAGAAAAAGGTTATACCCGAGCTCATGCCTCGCGCACTATACTTTTTTCGCTGGGGCGCTGCGTGGACGTGGATTACAGGCGTGGTGTTGCTGTATGTAGTTTTTTGGCAGGGAAGCCTTTCCATGGGAGAATCCGTTGGAAATATGATGTTTGCCGAAGGGACAGAAGTAACGCCGTGGGCGCACGGAATGCTGCTTATGGTATTTTTGAGTGTGTTTGTATATGATTTTATGTACAAAAGCGGATTGGCTTCCAATGTCCGCGTCATTACCATTGTCAGTTTTGGATTGGTTGCCGGATTGGTGTACTGCATGAAATTCTGCGCCGGATTTGATTACAGGGCTTTTAACATTCATATCGGTAGTATGTTTGGTACGTTTATGGCATTTAACGTGTGGTTCCGTATTTGGCCCGCTCAGCAGAAGATTATTACGGCTATCAAAAATGGCGAAGCGCCGGATGGATCCCTCGTGGCTCTCGCGGGACTTCGATCCAAACACAATACTTATATGTCGGTTCCACTCTTTTGGACAATGATAAACCAGCATACAACAATATTTGCCGGCGGGAATTTCGGAATAACGGAATCCACCAATTGGCTGGTGCTTGTACTTGTTGTCGCGATCGGTTGGCACAGTGTCTTTCAGCTGTATAACCGCGCCGGTAAGGTAAAAGGTTTTTAAGCGATCCTCTCAAAGGTAATTGCTGGAAAATCCTGCTCAAAAGCGGGATTTTTCAGCATAAAAATGCGGAATGCAATTCTGCGCTTTTTTCTAGCAGATAAATCACCTTAAATTCCAGCTTCATTTTAATTCGCATTACACAAATTTCATCCGGGGAAATAACATGCCAAAGTGGACAAAAAATAAATTTATTGACGATATGCGGGATAAGTGTAGCCGCGAAGTCGCAAAAATCGGTGTACAGGTCATCACCTTTTCCGAAAAGCACGCAGAAGAAATCACGTGGGGAAGAGGCGACGATCACGGTACACTGACTTTTCGGGCAAGCTCCGATGTCGGTTTGCTGCCGATTTTTCATATGACGTCCGAAGGACAGCTAAACCTTCAAATCAATTTTCTTCGATCCAAAGAATTGCCAAAGCAGGTTTTGCGCGATATGATCGTAAAGCTGGAAGCCAATTTTTTGCGGGAATACGATGCGTACTTTTATCCCGTGGATACCTATGAACCGATGGATATGATGTTTAATACCCAAACGCAGGTGATTAAATTCCTTTCAACCGTGGAAGGCTGTGTGTACCGATTAAAACAATAATCCGCACATGATTCCGTATTTTTCAGGAGCCCTGTTGGCATTCGCCGGCGGGGCTCTTTCATTTTATTTCCACGGTGTGTATTCAGGAGAATTCCAAAAGCACCCTTGGTGGATTCCGTCATTCTTGAGAATGGAATCATCGCACTGCACATCCATTGTTGAAACGCCTTTTGGGAAAATCTTCGGACGGCCAAACGCTGCAGTCGGTATTGTCTTTTTTCCGGCCTATGCAATTCTGCTTGTGCTCACGGCCCACGGACATGTAAATCCAATCCTTCCGTTGTTCATTTCCATTATTACAGTTTTTGCGGGAATGGTATTAACCTACGGGTTGATTAAACTGAAAGTCCTTTGCCGTATTTGTATGACGGTTCATTTACTCAATCTGATTAATTTTCTGATACAGCTATGGGCATTTACCTCATAACCTTTTTTCTTCTTGTCACCGGTGCCGTTGGCGTATCCATGCTGATTGCCAACCGAAACCGAAAAGAGGACACGTACTCAGATTTAGATACCGAGGAGTGGGATTGCCCTGAATGCGGATTTAAGGTACAGGTAGGTTCCGAGTGTATTTACTGCGGGACAGAGAAAAAGTAAAGATTGATTCCCTTAAACTGTTTTTTGTGCATCGAGCATCCTTGCTCGATGATATTCGATAGTCTCACTGTCATTTTAAACTGGATTCCGGCATTCGCCGGAATGACAAATAGAAGGGTAAGAGAAGTAGTATAGAGTCCCAAGATTTTCTGTCATTCGAAACCACCCAATCTGTCATTCCGAACCACCCAATCTGTCATTCCGAACCACCCAAGCTGTCATTCCGAACTTGATTCGGAATCCAGAGAAAACACAGATACCGCACCCTACTTTTATCATTTAGTGTAAATTCTTCCACAGTATGCGTAGAATTTTTTTCACACTCATTATTTTCGCTTCCGGTTTGGACGCCCAAATTTTGCCACACAATCTCACAGACACCGAACGTCTGCAGTTAGATCAAATCGGATTAAATCGCCAAGTTACCGATCCGCCTCAGTACATCCAATTCGCACCGGCAGAATTTGATTCCGTTTCGGGAATCATTTTTTCATGGCGCGGATTTCCGACCCTTCTTACTCAGCTCATAAAAGAAGTGGCGGAAGAAGATACTGCTTGGGTGATCGTAAACGGCACAACGGAAGAAAATTCGGTGTATGCAACATTGTCGTCCAGCGGCGCTAATATGAGCAACATTTCTTTTCAGACGGTACCGTCTAACTCCGTCTGGATTCGCGATTACGGTCCGTGGTGGATTTACGATGAACTTGGTGATCTCGCCGTGATTGATTTGGTGTACAACCGTCCTCGCCCATTGGATGATGCATTCCCTGAAACGTTCGCCGGATTGTACAATACGGATTTTTTCGGAACGGATCTAACCCAAGCCGGCGGCAACATGCTTTTGGATGGAAAAGGTGCCGTTCTCGTATCGGATATTATTTTTGACGCAAGCGAAGGTTTTGATCCGACACTCACGCAGGCGGAACTCGAGGAAACCATGCTGAATTATTTTGGTGTTCACAAGGTGATTGTGGTTTCGCACTTGGAATATGACGGTACCGGGCACGTGGATATGTTTGTAAAGATCCTGAATGACACGACCATTATCGTAGGCGAATACGCGTCTGCCTCTACCGCCGCAGGGAATAATTACGCAATTACCAACGGCGTTGCAACGCAACTTGCCGCCGAGACCAACGGCGCCGGGAGGCCTTACACCATCGAGCGGATGCTGATGCCGCCGTACTCAGGAGGCGTTACCTACACCTACATCAATTCGCTGATTGTGAATAAAAAGATTTTCGTTCCAGTATATGGCTTCAGCACCGATCAGCAAGTTCTGGATCAATACGAAGCGATTGCTCCGGGATATGAAGCAATCGGATTTGACTGCAACGACATTATCACATCCAATGGCGCGATTCACTGCATTGCGATAAAGGTTCCGGCAAAAGGCGTGGTAGAACCGATGTGCTCAGACTGGATTTCCGGCGATGTAAACCGGGACGGGAATGTGGACATTTTTGATGTATTTTTAATCGCCGATCAGGCAGCGTCAGGTGAATCTAGAGGATTTTGTTTTGACAATGCCGCGGATATCAATAGTGACGAAAATATTACCATTTTTGATGTAGCTCTGTTGGTTGTGGATATCATGCGGCCATGACCAAACCGTTGATTTACGAACCGATGACAGCCGTTACGGATTTGATGATTGCGGCGTTTGCCATTTATATCGCCCGGGAATTGCATGCATGGCACGGCATTCGTTTCATGAATATTCACTGGCACTGGGGTTGGGCATTTTATATGATGGGGATCGGGGCATTTATGGGCGCTGTGTCGCACGGCATCGGCCCGCATTTTTCCGATGCGTCTCGGCAATTAATCTGGAAAGCTGCGATCATTCCGGTGGGATTTACGAGTGTCTTTTTTCTGATGGGCGCCTTCCACCACAGCTTTTCATTTGATGCGGTGCGCTGGCTCATTTGGATTCCGATTGCATTTCTCGGCGCGTATCTTTTCGTCATACTGAAAGAGGATTCATTTTTAAATGTGGTCAAATTTTTTGCGCCCGCAATGGGATTCGTGTTTGCAGTGATGCTGTACAGCCATTTTGGAATCGGCAGTCCGGGTACGGGACACGTTGCGATGGGAATTTTCATCATGTTTTTAGGCGCCGGCGTGCAGGTCAGCGGTTTTTCCCTCCATCAGCATTTTAACCACAATGACATTTTTCATATTATCCAAATGGTTGGAATGTTTTATATGCACCGCGGAAGCCAACTGCTGGTGGATTATGGTGTAGCGCCTTAGGCGATTGGTCTTAAATTCCCCGCCCTTTTAAGAAAGAGAAATATGCAGGTTAATGTAACATCCCCCAATAGCTTTACCCGCGAACTCAAGATTCACGTTCCGTGGGAAGAACTCGAGCCCGATTTTAATAAAGCGGTAAAATCCTTCGGCAAACGCATCAAAATGCCGGGGTTCCGCCCCGGAAAAGTGCCGGTCAAAAAACTCATGAAAATGTACTTGGGCGACATTGAAGCGCACTTTATTGATTCCCAAATTAACGACTACTATTTAAAGGCGCTTCATCAGGAAAAAATTGTGCCGGTAAATCGCGCGACAGTGGATGACATTGATTTTAGCTTTGAGAAACCATTGTCCTTTACCACAAAAGCGGAGGTGGAACCAGAAATAAAGCTTCCGAAACTTCGGTGGCACAGTTTCAAGGTTGAAAAAAAGATATACGATTCGGATGAAGAAGATTTAAATGCCGCAATGGATGAACTCAGAAAATCCAAAATGGAAGTGAAGACGGTGGAGGACGGCGCGAAGACAGGCGATTTTGTTATTGCTGACTTTCAAAAGCTGGATGAGTCCGGACTTCCGATTATTGGCGAAAAACTCGATCAACGATTTTTGAAAGTTGGCGAAGATCCATTCACCGGCGATAATGAATCCAAAGTGCTTGGCGCAAAAGCGGATGACACCATTCGCGTAACCGTACCCATAGACGCATCCGGATCAAGCGCGCCGTTTGAACTCAAGGTGCTCAATGTGGAACGTCAGGTTTTACCGGAGGTCACTCTTGAATTTGCCAAAAGCATTGACCCCGATTGCGATAGCATTGAAAAATTTCAGGCAAATGTCCGGGAAAAAATCGAACAGAATTATGAACGCCGTAGCAATGAAGAATTGGACCGAACCTTGTCTGATGCGCTGATAGAAAAAGTGAAAACGGAGTATCCTCCGTCCATGGTTGATTCGTATTTGGACCACATGGTAAACGAACTCAAAGGCGAAGCCAACCGGGATCTCGACGAGGAAAAAGTCCGGGAAATGTACCGGCCCATCGCCGAGCGGAATTTGCAATGGTTTTTAATTCGGAAAGCGCTTATTAATGATCAGAGTTTTGAAGTTAAAAAAGAAGAACTTGATCAGAATCTTGCCGAAGCTATTGAGCGAAATCCTGACCATAAAAAGGAACTGCAGCAGTATTACAAAAAACCCAGCAATCGGCAGCGAATTGAAGACGATTTGATGGAAAAGAAAATTCTGGACTATATCCGAGAATTTGCCAAGATTAAGGAAGTGCATGTACCTACAAAAACACTCCGTGAAAGTGCATCGGAGACGGGAGAGTAAATGAGTAAAGATATTATTTCTCAATTGGTGCCAATGGTCGTAGAGCAGTCCGGTCGGACCGAACGCGCTTACGATATTTACAGCCGTCTCTTAAAAGAGAGGATTGTATTTCTCGGCACTCCGATTGATGACCATGTTTCCTCGCTGCTGATTGCGCAGCTGCTTTTTCTCGAAGCAGAAGATGCAAAAAAGGACATATACCTTTATATCAATTCTCCCGGCGGAATCATTTCATCCGGGATGGGGATTTACGACACAATGCAGTACATCAAACCGGATGTGGCTACCATCTGCATGGGGCAGGCCGCCAGCATGGGTGCCTTTTTGCTCGCCGGCGGAAAAAAAGGAAAACGCTCTGCGCTTCCGAATTCACGCATTATGATTCATCAGCCGATGGGCGGCGCCGAAGGACAGGCGTCCGATATCAAAATTCAGGCGGATGAAATTCTTCGTGTTAAGAAAATGATGAATTCGCTGATGGCAAAAAGTACCGGGCAATCCCTGAAAAAAATTGAAGCGGATTCGGATAGAAATTTTTTCATGAATGCCAAGGAAGCGAAAAAGTACGGCATTATTGACACGATTTTGGATAGCCGGAAATAACCATAGTGGAACGTCCGAATCAGCCTCTCACTAACGACGTTCAGCCTTTTTCATTCTCCCTTCATAAACCCTCCGAAATAAAATCTTTTCTGGATCGCTACGTTATCGAGCAGGAAGAGGCGAAACGCGGTGTTGCCGTTGCGGTATATACGCATTACAAACGCATTCTTCACAATGAAACAGATGATGATGTAGAGCTTGAAAAAAGCAACATTCTGATGATGGGACCAACGGGAACCGGAAAAACGCTGATCGCCCGGACACTTGCGAAATACCTTTCTGTGCCGTTTGCCATCGCAGATGCGACGTCGCTTACGGAAGCCGGCTACGTGGGAGAGGATGTCGAAAATATTTTGGTTAGACTTCTTCAGGTAGCCAATTACAATGTAGGTGCGGCGGAAAAAGGCATCATTTATCTGGATGAAATTGACAAGATCGGACGAAAATCCTCAAGCCCGTCCATTACAAGAGATGTTTCCGGCGAAGGTGTTCAGCAAGCGCTGCTCAAAATACTGGAAGGCACCGTGGCGCACGTACCACCCAAAGGCGGACGCAAGCATCCCGAACAAAGTTTGATTCCGATGGACACCAAAAATATTCTGTTCATTTGCGGAGGTTCTTATGATGGATTGGAAGATATTATTTCCCAGCGTCTCGGAAAGGGAAAAATCGGTTTTGGCGGAACAGCTTCTTCTGCAGATTCCGTGGGACCGAATGTCTTTTCGCATGTGCAGTCGGAAGATTTTATGAAGTACGGCATCATTCCCGAGCTCGTTGGGCGGCTGCCGGTGGTTACGGCACTGCATGATTTAAGCGAGGATGCGTTGATGCGTGTACTTTTGGAACCCAGGAATTCTCTTGTGAAACAATATCAAAAGCTCTTTCAGATGGAAGGGATTGAATTGGTGTTTCGAAAATCCGCTCTGCAGGAAGTCATTCGACGGGCGAAAAAACTAAATTCCGGTGCGAGAGGCTTACGGTCTGTGATGGAAAACGCAATGATGGATTTGATGTACCGCCTGCCGGAACTGGCGCACGGGGACGGTGGAGAGCCTGTCTCGACGGTGATCATCACCAAAAACGTTATTACGGGAAAGAAACTTCCGACCTACCGCTACCTGCGCAAATCCGCCTGATTTCCCGGCCTTTTTCACCGCTTGAAATTCTGCCTGCGCTAAAGTATTATCCCGAGCTGTATTCAGCTTTTTTATTAACACTTCCCGCACAATGATAATGCATAAAACAACTCGGATTTCAATCCTTTCCCTCATCCTGATGGGCACTGCCCTCGGTCAGTCAGACCGTATTGCAGGAAAGATTAGAGGAACGGTTTCCGACGGTGAAACCGGCGACCCGCTCATTGGTGCGAATGCGCTTGTGCTTCCGGTAGAAGCCGGCCGAGGCGCCATGACCGACATTAACGGTCAATTTGTTATTCCCAATATTCCCGCCGGCTCGTACGATATGCAAGTGTCCTACATCGGCTATGCAACTTACACTGTTCGGGATGTAAAGATTGTTCCGGGTCTTACTGTCAATCTCAATTTTAAACTCAACATGGAAGCTGTCGGCATTGCGGCTGTGGATGTTATTGCTCAGCGGGAACAAGATGTGGTGACAGTGAAAACAACCACATCCAAGATTGTAATTTCCGGTGAAGACATGCAGAAAATGCCGGTTTCCAATTTTACCGAACTGCTTGCGAATACCGGCGGTGTAGTGGAGGTAGAAGCAGGACGTTCGAGCGGCATTCACTTGCGCGGCGGACGTTCCGGCGAAGTGGCCTTTTTTGTGGACGGCGTTATGACCAACGATCCCGTTGACCGATCACAGGGCGTGGAAATTGACAATGAAGCCATTGAAAGTATCGTCATTACCAAAGGCGGATTTTCTGTGGAATACGGCGAAGCCATGTCAGGCGTGGTAAGCATTGTAACTAAATCGGGGAGTAAAGAAACCTACAACGGTTCCTTTGAGCATGAAGGCGATGGACTGATGCCCGAAGGCGGTCTGAACAACGGTTATTCCAGATCTAATTTCAGTCTCGGGGGTCCGGTTCCATTTTTCAAAGGAATCATGTCCTTCTATATTAACGGCACTTACATGCAGGGAGATCAGGCATACGTTCGCTCTGAAAAACTCGATCATTCCAGTTATTCATCCCCGCAGGGAACCTTTAAGCTGACCTTTTCGCCAAAGCATTCTTCATTCAATGCAACTGTATCTGCCAACTTCGATAGAAGCGAACGGTACAGTTATTCCCACGGAATCAGCAATGGAAACTGGCTTCAGGATTATTATAAAACGGTGTCGGGCAGTCAGCGTGTTAGCCTCTTAATGCAGAGTATGCTTGGAAAAAATACCAGCTGGCGGCTGAATGTTAGCTACCACGAACCGTTCACGGATTACGGTTCAGGGAATAATACGTCTTACAAAGATTTCAATTACATTTCGACTCGGCTCGATTGGGTGGAATATGCGGAAGGACAGGGATGGTACGATCCGCGTTCCCGGGAATGGCAACCCATTACAGACGAAAACGGACTGCCGGTTTTTTCAGAAGAATATTTGACCTATGATGAACTCGTCGGAGGATCCTCAAGCAGTCCGGTGAGCCTTGCGTCTCTCTCAAATGAATATCAGGCTTTCTATTATTATTACTTTAAGGAAAAGGATTTCTTCAACGTAGCCTCGGGTACCTGGGAATCTGAATTTTACAGAATGCAGGCGTACAACGAACGCTGGCACGACGCACATCGCTGGTACATTCCATCCAATCAGGATACGTCATCTTATTTTTACGATATCTCAGATTCATCGGCAACGCTCAAGGAATTTGACCACAGGGAATTTTATTCTTACCTCACCGGGGACGAAGATTTCCAACTGAAATACGATTTATACGATTACGATTCCGATTTTCACAACGGCTATTACTGGGACCGCGATCTGTTTAATGTATTTACCTACGGTCCGGGAAGGCCGCGCCAGCACATTCAGCGTACTATCAACCGAACGGCAGAATTTTTACTAAATACACAGTGGTCACTCAGGAATAATTTCAAATTTGGATTAAACGCCACAACCAACCAAATGATGGTAATGGATATTCAATTCGCAAATCAGAATCCGTATTTTGATCTGTACGAATACAAAGCCGGCAGCGACGATTATAGACCGCTTACGGTGGCGGCATTTGCCGAAAACCAATTTGAACATGAAGATTTTGTAGCATCGTTCGGGCTTCGCTGGGATCGGTTCAAGCCGAATGCGAAAGCGGTGGATCAGGTGCAATTGCTGGATGAAGGTGAAATCAAATATTTTAATCCGACGACAAAAGATCAAATCAGTCCGCGTTTCAGCCTGAATTTTAGCGCGTCGGACATGACATCCATTTACTGTAATTACGGATACTTTTTCCAGAAGCCGGAATACGGCGATGTATATCAGGGCATTGTGGATCCCGCCGCCGGACTTCCGATTATCGGAAACCCCGATGTTGAACCCGAAAAAACAATTCAATATCAGGTGGGAATGGTTCACAAATTTTCAGAAAAAATTGGTATTGAGCTCAGCGCATTTTACAAAGATGTGATCAACGCCGAAGCCAAGCGGATTTACAGCACCATGATTGACGGCCAAATAGCAACCGTAACGCTGACGGAAATGGAAGATTTTGCGAAGATTAAGGGAGTGGATGTAAAACTTCGTTTCAACCGTTTTTATAATTTATATGGAGATATTGAATACAATTACCTAACTGCAAAAGGCACCGGTTCCAGTAGCCGTGAATATTATTATCTCTACATTTTCGACGCGGACCGTCCGCTTCCCACAAAAGAATATCCACTCGAATTTGACATTACGCACACGCTCAAGGCCAATATCGGCTATTACATTCCGCCGGTGGGGAAGGGTCTTCGATCAATGTTCATCGGAAACTGGGATTTCAATGTTCAAGCGAATTTTGCCACCGGACGTGCTTACACGCCGGAAGACAATTATGGGAAAGCCATGGAGCTGGGTTCCAAGAGAATGCCTCCAACTCGAGATTTAGATCTGGTCATTCGTAAATATCTTGGTCCAATCAGTTTTTATGTGGATATCCGGAATCTCTTTGATTGGCAAAATATTGCGTATGTGTATCCCTTCAGCGGTGAACCGGACACGAATGGAAAACCGCCAACATTTGAGCATAGTTTATACAGACGTTATATCGGTTATGAAAATCCTGTAACGGGCGAAGTGATGCGAAGCGCAGAAGAAGCATACGCAGCGCACCTTTCGCTCTGGAGAAGCCTTTTGAACAGCCCATATAATTATTCCAGCCCGCGCATTGTGCGGATGGGAATTACCTTCAGGTTCTAACACAATAATCTAATTTTGATGCATATGAAACAGGTTAAGACAGCTCTATTTATCTGCTCGGTACTCGGGGTACTTTTGGCGCGTCCGCCGTATCAGGCAGAACTGCATTCCGAAGCATTCCCATCGCTGAACCGCGGAACAGATTTAGACATTGTTCCGGAAATTATGCTGTCGTGGGCAGGCGCCGGATTTTTAACCACGTACACCATCAGCAACACCGGACAAAACGGCATCTTTGAACCGCCACCGGGCTGGGATGGATACGACGGTCTTTGGCCGTCCGGTTTTGGATATTACAATGGCCGTACCGCAGAATTTCCCAAAGGAACCGAACAGTTTTATACGTGGGGATCGGGATTGTGGATTGGCGCAAAATCAGATCAGTTTACTGCGCCGGAAGACAAATCCATTACGGTGGGAAGCGTAACCATCGAAAATGTAAGGGTTGCAGCCTGCGCCTATTATTCAGAAATGAGTGCCATTTCTAAACTCTGGCAGTCCGACCAAACTATTAATGCGCAAAATGATTTAAAAGATGATGTCAATATTGGCGAATCTTTGTTCGGTCAGAAAAACAAAGCGATGGAATCCTTTCAGGATCCGTGGTCGTTTTATGTACCGAATGTTGGGGATTACTATTCTCCGGACGATGAGGTGGATACGCTTTACCGCCTAGAATACGAACCGATCAATGCGCGTCGGAGAGAATTCCTGAAAACAGCTACCGGCTTAGATTCAAATCGCGTACTGCTTGATCCGTTTCGGATGGATGAAAACGGCGTGGTGCACGGAGATATTGTTTCGGATGAAGATACCTATGCCGTCTTCGGAGATTATATTTCAGAACGATATGGAAATTTTCTGTGGTCAGGCGGATACGATGAACGAGCACTCGGAGTAAAGATCGAACAGCGGACCTACAGTTGGGTGACGGACGATTATCTCTATATCAATTACAAAATTACCAACATGAATGACTTCGTGCTGGACAGTGTATATGTCGGTTATTTCATGGACAACGACGTTGGCTATTACAACGATGATCTCATTGGATTTGATAGAAGTTTAAACCTTGGATATACCTACGATTCTGACTTGGAAGAAACCGGCTGGGTTTCGCCTGCGGGTTATCTTGGCTCTGTGTATGTAGAAACGCCCGTGGATTCAGTTGGTGATCCAGATAACGGAATTCCCCCTTCCGGAAATGAGCTGGACGATTGGGAAATCGGCTTAACCGGATTTCAAACCTGGATTCGGTCTGATCTCGGGCAGAGTGAAGGGCATCCCGGTGATGTGGATGACAGCGAGGTGGATCATCTAAAATATTTTCAACTCTCTTTAACGGATAGTTTTGAAGTGTACGAAGAGCCGCAGGATGTACGTCAGCTTGCTACCAGCGGACCGGTGATTCAAATGCAGCCGGGCGAAACCATTAGTATTACGATTGCGTTGGTTGCGGGTTCTTCGCTAGCGGATCTCAAGGAAAACACGCAGGCGGCGATTGACAAATTTGACTCAGGGTATATTGGCGCAGAAGCACCGCCGTCCCCGGGACTCACGGCACAGCCGGCGCATCAAGCAGTCTATTTATCTTGGGACACGTTTCCCGAAACAGTCAAAGATCCCTTTACCGGAAAAAAAGATTTTGCGGGTTTCCGCGTGTACCGATCCTCCACCGGGCTTCAGGGTGATTGGACGGAGTTGGCAGAATACGATGTAGAAGGTGACAGTTCGGAATGGTCCGGAACCATGTCCTATACAACCGGATCTTCTAACGCAATCGGCGAATTTTACGGCCCGCTGGGCGAAGGCGATATTTCATCTCAATCGTCCATTGACGCGATTTCTGACAGATTTAAGGAAGGCGAATACACCATAGAATTTGTCACTGGAACCATTGATACCGGCGGAGCTTCCGAAGCGGATACGCTGAAAATGGTTATGTACAATGTCACCAACCGAACACTCGTACAGCCGAATTTGGCGGCGATGTCAACAGGCGAAGGGTTTAGAACTTATTCGGCTTATGATACCTCTTCGAAAAAAGCAACCGGCGGTATGCTGACCGATATTGACGTCTATCGTCCCGGATACTACATTTATCTGGATGGCTTTTTCGTGCAGATATCCAAAGGAGAATACAAAGATCTTGATCTTGACGGAACCATCAGCGACACCGAAAAAGCGCAACAAAGCTTAAATCCTCAGGAAGGGGACGTATTCACAATTCAATCATTTGCAGCGGATGATGTCGGCGATCAATCCGGCCTCGAATATGTTTATCTTGATGAAGGCCTTGTGGATGGTTTGACTTACTATTATTCTGTTACATCCTTTGACGTTGGTGAGCCGACGCTCGGAATCCCATCACTCGAAAGCAGCATTTACCAGAATATGGTGACGGTGATGCCGCAGCACATGCCGTTGGAACTTGCGGGTGCGCCGAAAATTTCTGATTATACAAAAGAAGGGCCGTCCACGAGCCAGTTCTTGAAAGCCATAACGGATTACGGAAATCTGAAGGGGCATTCGTACAGGATCAATTTTTACAAGTCAGACCCGTTTGATGAATCCAGCAAAGCGGACTATGGGCTGTTGACCGATTCCAGCGAAGCAAATATCGGCATTGCAGATGAACTTCTGGCGAGTCTGAATTCCGGCACTGCTTACAAAGATACGTTACTAATTGGCGGCCGAGACACCGATGGCGATGGGGATATTTTGGAAGGTGACAATCTTCCGGATGGCATTCTGGTACCGGGAACCGTGTTGCTCACCGTCGGAAGTACAACGTTAACCGATCAGGGCAACGGCGTGATTCAGGGAATTGTCGGTTCTGACACAGTAAAGGGAACGATCCATTACGGGCGAGCCACGATTGATCTGGATGCGGCGGCATCCGCAAACCTGAGCACAGGAAATGTGAGTGTGGATTACCAGTATAATCCGACCGTACTGAAAACTTCATCTACCCTTGAATATACCGGATCGCTCAGTCCGGGCGGCATTTATTATATTGCGACCATTGATACCGGCGACAATGTTGCCGATCATGGTTTTATTTTCATGGTAACCAATCCGTCGCTCGAAGTGGATTCAGTGTACTGGAACTTGGGCGCAACCACGGCTGATCTTTTCCGGTTTACTGTTACGGAAGGCAGCCTTGAGCCTTACGATTATTATATGACCTTTTTCGGAGTATCCGATTCCGCGAGCGCCCCGACATCGGCTTGGGCAAATTACCAAATCAAAATCGGGAACGCGGATTACGCTTCCCAAAGAGTACCGATGCAGGCAACCAACCAGACTTTGGGTGAGGCGGTTTCGTCATTTAACCCTTCGAAAATTTTGGTGAAAGAATATCTGTGGTGGGACACCGATACGGCAACGGCCAATACAGCAAATAAGTACAATGTTTTAACGCGCGACGCACATGCGGATACGGCTGTAAGCCCGTACAGCTTTGCTGTGAATTTTGAGCCGTACGATGATAACATCACCGGTGGATCGGTATTGGACGCCCCGGCAAGCATTAGCGAAAGCAATCCCGATACACTTTTTGTTCGGACTTCCCGCCCGCTGACCGAAGAAGATATTTTCAGGTTTTATACCGTGAATATGCTGGACACCCTTGAAACAGCTACTCTGGATGACATTCGTGTTGTGCCCAATCCATACATCATACGAGCGGCATGGGATCATAATAGGTTTAACCAACGGATCGATTTTCGCCATCTGCCTTCCGAATGCACGATCAGAATTTTTAATGTCGCCGGAGAATGGGTCGCAACACTGAAAAAAGATAATATTGTAGGCGACAATGAGATTAAAGATGAAGAAGGGACTCTGGCCTGGGATCTTCGGAATTTCGAAGGACTTAAGGTTGCCAGCGGACTGTATTTGTTCCATCTTGAAGGGAAACTCTTTGGCGAGACGGTAACAAAAGAAGGAAAATTTGCAATTGTGCTGGGGCCATGATAAATATTTTTAAAACATTTCTATTATTATTATTCTCGTCATTCCTTTTTGGTGGGCAGGGCAGCGCAGGGGCAAAATTCTTGCAAATCAATTCCTTTCCCCGCGCCGCAGGATTAGGCGGAACAATGGTAGCTCGTGGGGGACTATTGGAAGCGGTGCATTACAATCCTGCCAGTATTGCAACGTTGACCGGCTTTAACGCAATCGCATCGCATTCGGATTATTTTGTGGACATGGGTTTCGAACAATTTTCCGCAGCCTACCGAACATCATTTGGAACAATTTCTGTAGGAATGATTGGTTTATTTTCAGGCGAAATGGAAGAAACAACTGAAAGTGAGCCTCTCGGTACCGGGCGGATGTTTACAGCAAACGATTTTGCGCTTCATATGTCCTTTGGCAGGAAATTTACCGACAAATTCAGCGGTGGATGGACTGCGAAATATGTGATCCAGACCATAGATAAACTCAGCGCAACGAATGTAGTTTTCGATATCGGTGCATTGTATAACACCGGTCTTATCAACAATCTGGTGATTGGGTTCGCCCTTAGAAATTTCGGAAAAGATATGCGTTACACAGGAGAAAACCTTCAGAATCAGGTTAAACTTGGCGATAGCGACTTTGAGGAAGAGGACGTGAAAATTGAAGTGGTGTCGGAAGACTACCAGCTTCCGATTAGTTTTGAGCTTGGCTTCAGCATGGATTTCGTGCTGCCTCTCGGGAGCAAATTGACAACAAGTCTTGCGATTCGAAATATCGTAGACCAAGCAGAATTTTCTTCCGCAGGCCTGGAATTGAATATCAAAAATTTTATTATTCTGACGGCTGGCCACGGGAACCTGAATTCTCTGAGATTTGATGACCCGAGCGATACACAGCTCAACGGCAATATGCGTGGATTTTCTGGAGGGTTTGGGGTTAACCTCGAGCCCGTATTTAGACAGAAAACAAAACTTTTTTATGGATTTGAAGACCACCGATATCTCGAGCCTATTCACTCGGTCGGGGTCCAATTCCAGCTTTAAAAACACAATAAAGAGGAGACCATCATGAAAACAGTGGTTAACACACTATTAATCTCAGTAATGATCATCAGCATTTCCTTTGCTGCGGAAAAACCTGTATTTAAAAAGGAACAAAACTGGGATGTGATAAAAAGAGGCGAAAACACTCTAACGCTAAAAGAAGGCTTTTGGACGCACAGATTGGGTGTTAGTACAGATGCGAGAAACAACCGCGCTGTTTATGATACCATTTCATTGTACGATACACCGAGTGCAGTAGAAAGTTATGATGATTTTATTGGAGGATACCAAAGTACCGGTACCGATTCCGTTATAATGCGGTATCATTTGCTGACGGACGGTATCATTAACGAAATTCACGCAATGATTCATACCGGCGGTGCTGCCGAGGCTTGGCTGCAGGGACCCGCAATTCAGTGGGTGGATGACGACGGCGACGGTGTGTATGAAACGGGCTGGTATGCTTTTCCGAATGATACGGAAGTTGGTGATCCTGCTATTCCCGCAACAATTACTGCTATTACACCTTTCAGTGTCCCGGCTACGTTTACGACGAGTGTCCCCGCCAATCATTTTACACAGGACGGCGATTGGGAACCTTGGCTGGCTTCCACGGGAACCGGCTGGAATGTTGTTGATTTTGTTTCCATTTTTGGAAGCGGAATTGAAGTAACTGCAACAGCAATGGATTCACCTAACGATGAGATTTATATCTGGGCCGGCTATACAGCCACGAGCGGAAACTCGGCAAGTCCTGCCTCTATTTATCAAGACGGCATTTTTCATGCAACATCTGATGAAGGGAATTGCCCGAGTTATTCAACATTGCATTCTATCGCAGACCCTTCCGGATGGTATCGGATTATTTCATCAGCTGACAACTCACTTTATAAAAACCACATGATGCAGATTGTGGTCCAGTACGACGCCGTGCCGCCGATTATCGAAAAACAGGCACAATTCAGCGATACATTTGCTGAAACTCGCCGTGTGTGGGCGGACGTTGTAGATCTTGACGGTGATGCTTTTGTTTGTACACTGTTCACAACTGTAGCGGATGTGGATGGAAGTACGAGCAGTAAGGCCGCAATGATGGCTGATGCCAATACCGCAGGCCGTTATTATGTAGATGTCAGCATCGAAGTTGGCGACACGCTCAGTTATCAGGTATATGCAGAAGATGCAACCGGCCGCGGTAATTCCGGGAATATCGGGTCCTATGTTCGTGTAACCTCGCCGATATCAACCCAAATGACCCTCGTCATTCAGGATGGTACCATTGATACTATTGGTCTTTATACTTCCGGCACAGGACTTAATTCTGTTCTAAGCGGTAGTGAATTTACACGCTACTATATCTGGAATGTGGCAGACCGCGACGGCATTGACAGTTCGGTAGTCAACCATTCTACGTTTAAAACAATTGTGAAACATGGCTGGGGCGGATCATCCATGGCTGCTATCGGTACGGACGAAAACGGGTATGCAGAATTTTTAGACCGAGGCGGGCGCCTCCTGTATTCCGATCAGGATTACTTTTTTGCTGCCGGTTTAGGAGCATCGGGTACCTTTAGCGCAGGTGATTTTGCTTATGATTATCTCGGTCTAGGAAGTTATGTAAATGACCCTGATAATGATGGCGATGCCGCAAATGGTGGATATGGTGATATTCAGATGACAGGTGTTACAGGAAACGACATCACAAACGATTGGGTTTCGAGTCCGTATATTATTGACTTCGAGTCGGTCGGCTGGCCGAACTGGGGAGATTTCCAGACAGCCAAAACCGGTGGGAATGCGGTAAAGGTTTTTACCGGTGGGACTAGCTACGAAGCAACAGGTGTTTCCAACTACGATTTGGGAACCGTTGCGCCCTATAAAACGGTGTATTTCTCTTTCCCGATTGAAGCAGGATCCGGAAACAGTTGGGCAGATTTTACCAACTTGCTGACTGATGCACATGGTTGGCTCGTAGGAACCGGAGGCCCGACGGCGGCCCCGACGCCTGTAACTCCGGCGGCTGGTTCCACAATTACCATTACGGATGCCAATTATAGCACTGACTCTCAATCCTTTTTTCTGAGCGCCGGAAATGTTACAGATCCGGATGGCGATATGATTGCACTTCGACTTGAATTTGCAGGCGGCCTTGATGGATTTACCGTTCCGGCGATGGAAAAGACGACAGTGAATACCATAAGCGTTTCGTATGCGGAATTGGGTGCCTTTGCGGGCGTTGGAAATACGGTAACGGGAACGTGGGCTGCGGTAGCAACAGACGGAACTGAGGAACAGGTTTCATCTACCATGGCACTTACAATTGACGCATCAGGATTAACTGCACTCGCTGTGGATGAACCTGTAAATGCAGAAGGCTACAGCCTGCATCAGAATTATCCGAATCCGTTTAACCCGGAAACCAAGATTCAGTTTGAGATTGCCAACCGTTCGATTGTTTCGGTTCGCATCGTGGATTTACTTGGGCATGAAGTCCGGAGTCTTGGATCTTCGGTAATGAATCCGGGAATGCATTCTGCTGTATGGAACGGAAACAATACTATCGGCGAAAAAATGCCGACCGGTGTGTACTTTTATGAAGTCACTGCAGTTGATCCGGTAACCGGTGCAGAATTGTTCCATGACGTGAGCAAAATGCTCATGCTTAAATAGGTGTGATTTTCATAGATGTTGTTAAAATCAAATTGTATGACCCCATTGTGTTTTCTCCTCTTTAATAGGGGAGAAGCGAAGAGGGGTATGAAAAAATAAATGTTCATACAATTTTAATCTCGGAATGAAACATGACAGGATTTAGACATATAATACTGGTTGTTTTCGCCGCGGGAATTCTCGCGGCGGAGCATCCAGTTTTCTTAATTCAGGCGGACCTTGAAAAAGGTCTGATTACAGAATTGGAAGCAGTAGAGCTGAGGGCACGTTCAGTTTTCTTCAATGAAACACTCCCGGAAAAATATCAAGTCGCTGATGCCACTCCGTTAAAATGCGGACTTCCATTTCATCAAGAGGCAATGGATCGTCTCGATGAACTTCCGTTTGATCTTCAAAATAAGCTTGTAAATCCATCCAATTTGTCAAGCAGAACCAATAGGGTAATCTATACATCTGCCGGTGGACTGTTTCGGATATCGTATTCCACCAGTGGTTCCGATGCACCCTCTACTTACGATGGAAATAACAATGGAACGCCGGATTACATTGAAGATATGGGAGACTATTTTGATGACGCTATCGGTTGGGTAACGACCAACAGCTGGCACAATCCGCTGGACTATACCGGGAATTCCCAGTTTTATGTTACGGTAGAAAATTTGAGTGGTGTCTATGGGTATGTTCCGGGAAATTCCTATCATCAGATTTGGATGGACAACAGTCTGACCGACAGGTACAATAAACTCACCGGATGCCATGAATTGTTTCATCTCGTTCAGCATTCTTATTCCGTATCCAGTTCCTGGTTTAAGGAAGCGTCCTCCATGTGGATTGAAGAAAAAATATACGATTCTTTGGATGGATATGAAGGATACGAAGGCGCGTTTCAAAATAAGCCTCATTACAGTCTAGATACATTTATCAGCGGAGAGCTGTACCAGTATGGCTCTGTTCTCTGGACATTTTACTTAGAAGAGAATTTTGGCGCAAATGCTATGAAAAATATTTGGGAAAAACCTATCGGGAATGCTGTTTCTGCAGCAAACTCATTTCTGGGAGATAACAATTCTTCCGTGACAGAAGAATTCCCGAAATTTTGTGCCTGGAATTATTTCACCGGGAGCAGAGCAAACGGAACCTATGAGGGAGGACAGTATGCCGAAGCAAGTAATTTTACTGCCGCTTCGCATGCCGGCACTTACACGAATCAAATAACCAATTTTACGCCCAGCACCGATTACCTACCGGACCATTTGGGAACCAATTATGTTCGCGTAAACCGCAGCGGGAGTTCCGGACATCTATTGATAGAATTTGATGGTGACGCAAGCAGAAATTGGCATTTGCAGATTTATACACGAACCGGAAGCAGTTATGACGGGACAGAAATTTCCATTGATGCAAATGGAGATGCTTTATATGTCTTGAATGATTGGGGCGGCTACAGCGGTGTAACCATAAACCCGACTGTATTGAATACTACGGGATCCAATGCGCAGTATATTTTAAATGTAACACCGGTTACAACATTGGTCCTGTTGGGAACAGCCACATCAACGGTAACCGGTAGCGATAATTATCCTGATCCAGGCGAAACGGTAAGTTTGACGGTATCCTTTCAGAATTATGGGAATCCGGTTTATAATGCAACGGCGACTCTTTCGACAACAAGTTCAGATGTAAGTATCACCGACGCAACTTCGACTTACAGCTATATTGCTACCAATGGGTCAGCTTCGAACGCAAGCGATCCATTTGAAATTTCCATTAATTCAGATGCAGAGTCTGGGGTCATTGATTTCAGCATCAGCCTGAGTTCGGGAAGTACAAATTACGTAACGGAAAATTGGTCTATGAATGTAGGCCTTCCCGGCATTTTGCTGGTGGATGATGATAACAGCGGCAGCACTGAAGAAGCGATTGTGGAAGCTTTGGATGCCCTGGCCGCTTCTTACGAAATAAAGGATAGAGCATCTAGCACCATTACTTCGATGAATATGAATTCCCGGAATATTGTTATTTGGAATACAGGTACGGTGAGTTCCAGTGCGTTATCGCAGGCAGAACGCAGCGCAATCAAGGGATTTTTGGATGCCGGTAAATCATTATTTCTGGTGGGCGATCATTTGGCGCAGCAGTTAAGCGGTACAGATTTGTTGGACGATTATTTGAATATGCATTTTGGTGGCACTCGCTCAACATCCTGGTTGAAAGGTGTTTCAGGCGATCCGCTTGGAGTCAGTTCCTCAAACTGGGCGCTGGTTACAGCGGATGCTTCCGGCGTGGATTCTGTTGCCGCGATGGGGGATCCGCGAAGCAGCATTTCCTTTTATATTAATGGAGATGATGATCACGGCGGAATTTTGAGATATTCATCACCGGATTATCAAGCAGTACTGGCATCCTTCAGTATAGATAAGGTGTCTGCCACGAATGCCAGTTTTATGGAAGCGTCAGAAATAGTAACAAAGGTGCTGGACTATCTTGGATCTGATATTACTTTTCCGACTGCCGTATCACCTAGTAGCCCATCTGCCGGTGCAAGCCAAACGTTGGACAACGATGATGATGCTATTGATTTCAGCTGGTCAGGCGAAACATCCGGAGTGACGTACACATTTTATTTTTCATCTTCATCCGCGAATATTACTCCTTTATATATAAAGGAGGAAGTCACCGGCGGAACTCTTTCACTCAGTTATCAGGAATTACTAGATGCCTTTGGTTATGTTGATAATCAAACTGTTTATTGGGGCGTCGCATCCGAAAAAGATATGGAAGTCAGCGTATCAAATTTGTCCTCCTTAACTTTTACGGTAAGCCAGAATGTAGCGGTTGAATCAGAAGAATTAGTTCCGACGGTCTTTTCGGTTGGAGCCAATTATCCAAACCCGTTTAATCCTGTAACACATGTAAATGTAGGCATTCCTGAAACCGGAATGCTGAAAGCATCTGTCTATGATTTGAACGGGAAAGAAGTTTCTGTATTGGTAAATGAAATCATTCAACCTGGAAATCACAGCATTACGTGGAATGGAACGGATAAGATTGGGTTAGCATCACCCTCAGGAGTGTATATCATTCTGATTAAATTCAACGGACAAATCCGATCCCAAAAATTGGTCCTAATGAAATAAGGATGCACTTGAATTTCATGAATAAAAACGAGTAACTTTTGTTTTGGAGAAAAATCATATGAATATCAAATCTCAAACCAGTTTACTTATCGCATTGGCCTTCACTTTGCAGGTCAGCACCGCCCAAGATTGCCCGCCAGATTCTGCCTATCATCTTGACAACCGAACTCAAGTACCGGACGGCACCGGCGGCATGATGGAAAATCCGACCTACGGAGATACCATCGCAACCGGGCTTTGCGCCTGCGTTGTATTTGAATCAACCCTTTCGGGGAATGAAAATGCGGTTACTATCAAAGTCCTCGTTACAGATAATGAACCGATTCGCGGCATTGAGATTAACATTTATCATGATCAAGGCGCTCTTATTTCCAACAGCATGAGCGAACCATTTGTGGATGCCGATGGCGATGATAGTTATGATACAGGAGAAGATTTTACCGATTGGGACGGCAACGGAAGCTGGACATCACAGTTGTATTCCAAAGGTGCCAAATTAACCAATCTGGAAAATTCAGATGGCAGCACCGCCAGTTCCTCGGCGATGCAGCTGATTGCGAATGACATGGGCGGCTACGTAAAAATTCTCGCCTACAACACCAGTCAAGTTCAAACGCAAGGCGACGGAACGGAAGGTGAATTGTTTTCCATTACGTTTGGTTTGCCGAGCGGACAGTCAGCGCTTCCGGATAATATTGGTTTTGGAATGGGCATGCCGAATGTTCCTGGCACGTCAAATGACAACAGCCTTCTGAATGTGGTCTGCAGTTATCCCGATACAAACACTATGACTTCCTTCAGCTCTGATTTTCTTTCTATCGCAGAGTTAGGCGGCATACCGAAAGCTTTTGCGCTGGATCAGAATTATCCGAATCCTTTCAATCCAACAACACTGATTTCCTTTGATTTTCCACAGAGCCAGAATGATGTGAAACTTACCGTTTACAATCTGCTCGGACACAGGGTTGCTGAACTTTATAATGGTTCCGCTGATGCCGGACGGTTCCGCGTAGAATGGAACGGGCTGGATACCTACGGGAAGGCAGCGGCGTCAGGGATGTATTTTTATGAGCTGAAAGCGAATGATTTTACCGCAAGAAAGAAAATGATATTGCTGCGGTAGTAATTCCATTGATTATGTCCATTTCAATTCAAAAACGATTGGAGTGGTAAGGAGGCTTCCCCAGTTAAAAACGTGTAGGAGAATGGGTAAACTCAATCAAAAGCACCTGTTATTTTTTCTTCATTTATTTTTATTCACTATGTCCGGTGTATGGAGTCAACCGAAAATTGATTTTCCGTTTCACGGCATTAACCCCCATTTCAGAGGTCCTGTTTTAAAATATGTTAAATCATTTAGGTTTAGCAGAAAATTAGATAGCAGTAGTGAAAATTTCGCAGGCAATGAGAAAATTTTCTTAAGAAGTTCTATTTCGTGTATATCGAAAGATTTCTCTGGAAAACTTGATATAATTTTTCAAAATCTTTCTGATCAAATTGCCATAAATATTATTTACAATTCTGGGATAGAAAACATTAAATAATTTTCGGAAGGGAATAAAAGAATAATTTCATTAGAAATTACCCATACGAAGAATGAAATAGGGGAAATTATTTTTGAAAATTTTCCAAAGGTTAAACGAGGATTTAAAATTGACACTAAAATTTGGATCATGAATCAAGTAGGGGATTTAGTTGAAACACCTTGGAAATTATTTTTTTATGTGGAATATAAATGGCAAGAGTTAATGTATTATGTTAACGAATTAAAACGAATTGCAATTGTTTATGATGATTTGCAAAATAAAATAAAGGATAATCAAAATTTCACCCTTTCTGAGTATAATAAAATTCTACAGAATGATGGTTGGACTAAGAATAAAATAAACGAATTAATGAAATCTATAAATTCTGTTTTACAAGATCAAAAAAATAAGACTGCCCCGGAAAGTGTAACAAATGAGATTAGATTATTAAAGAAAAACCTGAAATATAAAATAAGTTATATTGAGGAAAATTTAAATTATGAAAAAAGAAAAACTGAAAATGTATTCCCCGTCAATAATAATAGGTCAACTAATACTGATAGCATAAGGCAGAAAAAATATGTACCAGAAAATTATAATGAGTCTAGAAATATTGATACGACCCACCAAAAATTATTAGTTAATCAGGTATCTTCTAAATTCTGGATTTATGATTCAAGCGATGTAAATCAAACTCCTATAAACGTAGTAGGTATAAAACACAGTGTACTTGGTACGAATCAGGCGCAATTGATTGAAGGGAATGATCATAAATTCCAATATGGATGAATAAATTTATTTTCTTAATTCGTTTAGACTTATCCCCAAGCTTTCTAAATTCCCCTGCCCTTCGAGGTAGGGGAATTTTTTTATGGAAAGAAACACAATCCTATTCATAGGTGTTTTGGCTGCGGGGCTAGTTGCCCAAGACCAGCCGTACCGCCATACCGATGATATCAAAAAGGAATGGCAGGATTACACATTATTCCAAAAGCAGGAACTGCTTTCTTTTTGTGATTTTCTTACGGAAGAAGGATTTCATGACAGAGCCCTTTTGGCGTATTTCCAATTTCTCTACCGGTATCCGGGTGATCCTTTAGAACCGTCCATTTATTACCGGATCGGACAAAGTTATGAAAACGCTTTTAACTCAGGGTTAGCGCGAACCTATTACGAGCGAGTGCTGGCTGAGGCGGATTCCAATTCAGTGGAGTTCAAGGCGGCCGAATACAAGATGCAATCTCTTTCTTTATTGGACGGTGATTACGATCGAATTTTGGCTGAGACGGAAGAGTCCGAAGATCCGTATGATTTAACCTTTCGAGGCTATGCGTTTTTCCACAAACTGGATTGGATGTCGGCACGTCAGTCGTTTCTTGCGGCAGAGGAAAAATTTGATCATCAGCATTACAGTGATTTGCTCGCACCGGTATTTCAGGCCGTGGATAATGCGGCTGCAGTGAAGCCGAAAAACCGATGGATATCGCTCGCGGCAGCTTTGGTTCCAGGCGGAGGTCATGCGTATTTGAAACAATGGGATGCAGCATCGGGATCTTTGATTTCTACGCTTGTCCTTTATTCTGCAATGAATATGGTTCCAGAGTTATCACAATCAGGTGGACTGGGATTTACTGCAAAGCGTGAGATTATTATTCCGCAAAGCGGTGGATTAAAAACAGAGAGCGGATCGTATTCAAGCCCTGAGAATTTTTCGATTCCATCCAATTTGGATGTTAAAACAAATAATACAAAATTGCTGGTTCCGCCTCTTGTGCTCGGATTAGGCATATATATAGGCAGTATCTGGAAAACGATTCATGACGTGGACGAGGCTAATCTTCGTCTTGTAAAAGATTTTGTTTCTAAGGTTTCGGCTAAAAACTCAATCACGGATTTTATGGATTTTCCGGAGCCGGAGTTAGTAATGAAGCCTTAATGCCAATTGGCTTATAACCCCGTATAAAATTTTCACTTTATATTAGCAGTTCGCCGACAGTAAAAAAATCTTAATATAGTTGTTGTCTTGGCGTTTTTAGAAACCTAACTTTGCGGGCTTTGCGCGAGCTTATCGCGCGTTTTTTGACAATTCGGTATGCGTGGTCCAGAAAACCTTTTGAGCGATAACACAGAATCAAACGTACAATGGAGAGTTTGATCCTGGCTCAGGACGAACGCTGGCGGCGTGCTTAACACATGCAAGTCAAGGAGAACGTTTCCTTCGGGAAATTATTAAACTGGCGAACGGGTGAGTAACGCGTAGGCAACCTGCCTTAGAGATTGGGATAACCCCGCGAAAGCGGAGCTAAAACCAAATAATGCAGCGGACCCTTAGGGGTATTGTTGTTAAAGCGGGCTTCGGCTCGTACTTTAAGATGGGCCTGCGTTCGATTAGCTTGTTGGTAAGGTAACGGCTTACCAAGGCGATGATCGATAGCTGATTTGAGAGGATGATCAGCCACACTGGGATTGAGATACGGCCCAGACTCCTACGGGAGGCAGCAGTGGGGAATTTTGCGCAATGGACGAAAGTCTGACGCAGCAACGCCGCGTGA
>JAAZYX010000029.1 GCA_014239435.1 Fidelibacterota bacterium
CAAAACACTGGCGCTTGAGTTGGGTGAATTCGGTATAACCGTCAATAATGTACTCCCCGGTTATACTGCAACAAACCGACTTCAATCCTTAGCAGAATCGAAGGCAAAAACCATGGGTGTTACAACGGAACACATTAACGAAATCTGGAAGAATAATACGTCTTTGAAAAGGTTGGGAAAACCGGAAGAAATTGCATCTGTAGTGGCATTTCTAGCTTCTGACGGCTCTAGCTATATAAATGGTCACGATGTTTCAGTGGATGGTGGACGTTTTGGTGCCTAATGAAAAAACGTATCGAATATGAGCAAAAAACATCCTTGAATCCGGATTGGGTTCGCGAACAGATTGCTCATTTTATGGAAGAAGATATCCCCAATGGAGACATAACCACTGAAGCTATTATTACCGCATCCACGCCTGTTATGGCACAAATAAATTCTGGCGAGGATTTTGTCTTTTGTGGGTCATCCGTCATACCTTATTGCTTCCCAGAATCCTGCAAAATTGGAATTAAAATTGAAGACGGACAGCAGGTGAATTCGGGAGTAACATTGGCAACTATTACAGGATTTTCCGGTGATATCCTTACCTATGAACGCGTTTCTTTGAATTTGATCCAACGGCTTTGCGGTATCAGTACCGAAACAAAAAAATATTGTGATTTGAATTTGCCGAATAATTTTAAAGTCATGGATACACGAAAAACCACACCGGGACTTCGATTATTTGAAAAATATGCTGTTTCAGTTGGTGGGGGATGGAATCATCGTTTAGACCTTTCATCAGGAATTTTAATTAAAGATAATCACCTTCAAGTTGCTGGAAGTGTAAAAGCAGCCGTCGAATTATCTCGTGAACAAAACAGGAATAATCTGCCCATCGAATTGGAAGTGGATACACTGAATCAACTCCGAGAAGGATTGGACATGGATGTGGATGGTTTCCTTTTGGATAATATGAGCCCTAAACTTGTGCAAGATGCAGTCACTATTATTCGTAGTCATCCAAATGGTGAAACAATCTTTGTCGAAGCCAGCGGCGGAATCAATTATGATACATTGGAATCCTATGCTTGGACAGGAATTGATGCCGTTTCCATGAGCGCCATAACGACACAGGCTTCTGCGGTGGATATTAAGTTGGAATTTATTGAATGATTTCAATTAACAATTTTATTAATGGCGAATTCGTCCCACCAAACTCCAATCAGTATTTGGATGTTTATGAACCGGCAACCGGGTTGATATATTCTAATGTTGCTGATTCCAATTCTAATGATGTTGAAAATGCTTACCAATCTGCGCAATCTGCTTTTAAGTTTTGGTCAGGAATTTCCGTTGAAGAAAGAGCAGGCTATTTAAACAAGATTGCCGACGGCATTGAATCTCGGTTAGATGAATTTGCTGAATATGAATCACGAGATACAGGTAAACCTATTTCTCTGGCCAAATCCGTTGATATTCCTCGTGCGGTTTCCAACTTTCGTTTCTTTGCGGAATTCGGGCTTGCGTTTCAATTTGAATCCGAGTTGAATAGTGATCAATCTCAAAACAAATTAATTCGTTCACCATTGGGGGTAGTG
>JAAZYX010000023.1 GCA_014239435.1 Fidelibacterota bacterium
TCAAGGATTTGACATAATTTTTTATATACTTCAGCCTCATCATCTCCGTGACAACATGGACCTATCCAACCTGGAACAGAGCCAACAAAACACTGATCCTCCTGTGACCATTCAACGATTGTTAAGTATTGTTTACTTTCTTTCATTTCTGAGAAGCTTTAATATTTTGTTTGATCAATTGGCGGATTTTTCTTGGCATTAAATTATGATACTATAATGATACTATAATGATACTACACAATGTATAAATGCTAAAGGCCAAACTTTCTCAGGTTACACCAAGACTTCAATTTCATTAGAAATTACTTTAACATGAATCGGTGTATTGCCGATGATTTCGCCGTCGATATTGAGCGTATGCGGTTCTTTCGGAATGATTGAGAATTCCTTCACTTGGTGATATTCCACAATCGGATCGCCGATATGCCCACCTGAAAATACTTTGGGAAACATGCGAAACAGTTTCATTCTGCTGGATTTATGCGCGACGATGAGATCAATGAATCCGTCATTCAGTTGCGCGAGTGGCGCCATTTTCATCCCCTTCCCGGTATGGATTGTGTTGCAGCCAATGATAAATCCAAAATCGCCAACCGTCCTGTTTCCTTCAATCACCAAAGTCGCCAAGCGTTGGCGGAACCGCAGGATTTCGATAAGCGAAGCCACATTGTACCGCTGACCGCCGAGCCATCTGAGTTTTTCTGCAATTTCGTTAATATCCGTCGGCATGCCCCATCCCACGATATTAAAGGCATATAAAATTTCACCGTCCCCATCCACTCTCATAATATCAATGGCACGTTTGCGATTCGTCAAAATCCGTTTCACTGCCTGCTTCGGGTCGAGACAGTCCACGTCATGCATAAAAGAATTACCCGTGCCGCCGGTAATGAGTCCGATGGGAATTTTTCTTCCGTCTTCGCGGCTCATAAGTCCGTTGATGATTTCGTGCATGGTGCCGTCACCGCCGACAGCGCAAAGTCCGTCGTAACCGTCAAAATTGAGCGATTTAGCCAATGCCCTGCCGTGGCCTGCATATTCTGTTTCAATGACCGTAAGTTCTGCGTTGGCCGCATTAAACACGGGGCGAACATCCCGCAGAATTCCGGGGCCCTTTTTAACGCCGCCCTGTGGATTGACAAATACGTAATATTTCACAATGCTAACTTTTCTTATGCTTCATATATTTATTGTCACCGAATTCGATAACCTCGATTTTGACTTTGGTCGTTCCCTTAGCCACAAACCCAAGCTTTAACGCTGCGCCGTAGGAACAATCCAGAATCCGACCCTTCACATAAGGTCCGCGGTCGTTGATACGAAGAATAAGCGATTTATTGTTATCTACGTTGGTGACGCGTACAATCGTATTCAGAGGCAAAGTCTTGTGCGCTGCGGTCAGTCCATACATATCGTAAATTTCGCCGTTTGCCGTTAGTTTGCCGTGGAAATCCTCAGCGTAATACGAACTGATTCCGGTCATCGTCTTTTGATGTTTTACAGCTTTGGTGCTCAGTGATTTAGATTTCGGGCGCGGTCCCGATCCGCGATAGCGCGGCGCATTTGAACAAGAATTCACCATCAAAATCACGAGTATAAATACAGAGATTAATGTATTACTCATGCGTTTTGACTTTTCCGATCAAATCTGTGATATGTGATATTTTATGTTTTGAGCAATAAGATTCCATACCTTCAACTATAGATAAACCTGCGGCAGGATTTCGATAATTGGCAGTTCCGACCTGAATCGCAGAGGCTCCGGCAAGCAGATATTCAATGGCATCGGCAGAATCGGTAATACCGCCGATACCAATTATGGGACAATCCACCGCGTTAAAAACCTTGTGCACACAGGCAAGTCCTATCGGCTTGATTGCGGGTCCTGACAGTCCGCCGTATGTAGTATAGATTTCAGATTTACGCGCCATCGAGTCAATACTCATTCCATACACCGTATTGATGGCGGATACAGAATCCGCGCCTCCGTTTACCGCAGCGTTTGCGATAACGCGAATGTCGGTTACATTCGGACTCAGTTTCAGGATGAGCAATTTTTCCGTCCGCTTCCGCAATGCAGATGTCAGCGCTTCTGTGAGCAAAGGATCTACCCCAAATTCTATGCCGCCCTCTTTTACATTAGGACATGAGATGTTTATTTCATATCCAACAATATTTGAAGATACTGATTCAACTATATCTAATATCTCGCAATATTCCTCTTCCACGGATCCCGCTATATTCATGATGATTGGAACGCCGATTTTTTCGTAATTCGGAACCATTTCCCTGACATATTTCTCCACGCCGATATTGGCAAGCCCGATGGAATTGATCATTCCCGAAGGCGTTTCCACAATGCGCGGCGGCGGATTTCCTTCCCTCGGATGCCGTGTAATGGACTTCGTCACGATGGCACCAAATTTAGAAACATCCACGAGATCGGGATTTTCCAGTCCGTAGCCAAACGTTCCCGACGCCACAAAAACCGGGTTTTGAAAAGTTGTATTGCCGATGCTCGTCGTTAAATCAGGCAAACGTTACCTCCGATGCTGGATAAACTGGACCGTCCATACAAACAAGAGAAAATTGTTCATGATAGCTGTGTTTGGAACCGTTGGTGTTCGGCGTTTCAATGGCGCATCCCTGACACAATCCTATTCCGCACGCCATATAGCTTTCTACTGAAAGCTGAGTCAGAATTCCGGCTGAAACCGCAAAGGACTGAACCGCTTTCAACATGGGTTCCGGTCCGCAGGCAAACAGCATTACATTTTTCATATCATTCGCAAGGCGTTCCAGCACGGGCATAACGGTTCCCTTCTCGCCCACGCTTCCGTCGTCAGTTGTCAAAAAAATGCTATTGTCAGGATCGTGTTTCATACTGTGCTCAGAGCCAGTCCTTGCACCGATAATAATTGCCGCATCTCTATTGTTATCATCGCAGGCCTTTTTCAAATTTAATATGGGTGCAAGTCCTACGCCGCCTCCGATCAAAATTGGATTTACATCAGCATTATCCCAACCGGAAAATGTATTTCCAACCGGACCCAAAAAATTGAGTAAATCGCCTTTTTTCATCTGCGAAAGGAGTATGGTAACATCACCAAAAATCTTGTAAATAATAGTAAGCTGACTGCCGTTTACGCCGGCAATACTCATCGGACGCCGAAGCGGATGTTCCCAGCCATTATCCGTGAGCAAACTGATAAATTGTCCGGGACCCGCGTATTCCGAGCAGATTTGGGGAGATTCCACCTCAAGTTGCCAAATTCCCGATGCAATTTCAGTATTGGTGATTACAGAGGCGTTTTCAATCACGATCATCTGTTTTCACCGTATCCTGCTGCATGGATGCCATCAAGCGCACCATCGTCTGGTAGCGCTGACTGATCTGCAAATAAGATTCGCTATTCGGGAATCGTGTTTCCATCCATTGATAATATTTGATGGCGCTGTCCGGTTCCACTGCCGAAATATCGTAATAATGCGCTAGAGCGTACGCCGCCTTCAAACCAAACTCCTCCGTTGAATCCGAGTCCGTAATGGTCATGTAAGTACTAATCGCTTTTTTCGCATCATGCATCATCAAAGATTCCGCCTTAAGCAATTGCAGATGATTCGGATCGGGTTTGTGTTCAATTCCGTAAGATTTCCGAATACCGTCCGCATAATCGCTTTTAGGATACTCAGACAAAATGGATTCCTTATACGCGTCCGCTTCAGCATCTTTTCCTGCCTCTTTTAGTAGAAATACGAGCGTGTACATCGCTTTCGGCATCAACTCTGATGCTTCAAGCGAATCCGAGATTTCCTGAAAATACGGAACAGCAGAATCAGAATTTTCAAAATGAAATGCCCACAGTTCGCCAACATTATACAGCGCTGAAGGATAGGCTGAAATGCCAAAAGAATCTTCCTTGATCACTTTCACGGAATCCGATTCTGCAGTATCGGGCAGCGCAGCCGATGCACGGATTGAAGCAATGGTTCTCAAAGAAGCGAGAAATGAATTGATTTCCCTTTCCTTCACTTGAGCTCTTTTTTTAAAGGGTGTATTCCCGAATTCCTTAGATGTTTGTGTGTAGGATTTCAGCGCGCTTTCAAAATCATGGTGGGTAAATAATGCTGTTTCTCCGAGCATAAAGTATGCCTCAGCAGATGTTTCTGTCCGTGAATAATCGGCAGCTACGCCGTTTAGCCGAGACATGGCGCTTTCCATGTTTCCATTCGCAAGATCCAATTTTGCGAGTTCCAATTCAAGTTTTCCCCAGATGCTTTTGAAGGATTCATCTCCGAGCAATTTTTTTATTAAATCGGATACTTCATCCCAGTCCTCAGTCGTTCGGTAGATTTTGACCAATTTCAGGTTGGCATCTTCCACGCGTTTGGGTGTAAGTGAATTTCGAATGACATTTTTGCTTGCCTCGATTGCCATATCATAATCTTCCGATGCCATCGCAAGATCAGCAATGCGGAAGTAAATTTCGGCTCGTTCATTCGGATTGTCCATATGTTCAGCGCCCAATACCAAATAATCCATTGCCTCGTCGTTCTGTTTTGTCTCAAGATGGATATCCGCCAGCGAAAAATAAATCCGCGCTTTTAATGCGTCATCATCTGTTTCTTTCAACTGGCCGCGCAATTCCATAAGTGCCGGCTGCAGTTTCCCCTTTTTCCATTTGCACAGGCTCAGCCAATATTCCGCCTCAGATTTTTCTTCCGGATACTTACCTCGTATTTGCAAAAATAATTGCTGAGACTGATTGTATTCTCCAATGTGAAATCGGCTTTTTGCCATGAGGATGATTGCCGGTTTTCGAAAGCGGGAATCCGGATATTTCTCAATGACGATTGCCGATTTTTTTATCGCATTCATGTAAGCATCAATTCCGCTGGAAGGAAGCGATTGTCCAAATTTTTCCAACCGGATTTTTTCGGCAGCTTTATAATACTGCTGAGCATTATAAAAGGTATTGAAATAGGCGCAACCGGAAAAAAGCAGGATACACAGCATAGGCCAGATCGCCTGTCTAATGGATATTTTTAGGCCTATCATCGGGTCGAAAATTCTGATTTTCTGACGGCAATTCCAATCAATTAACTCATTGAATCCTGAATCGATGCTCTATAATTTTGCGGAGACCATTATGGGATTATTGATTTCATTCATGATGTCCTTCTTCGCCGACTCTCCCGTGGAAGAACAGCCGCTGTACATTCAACCTCCTCCTGCAGAAGCGAGTGAGGATTCTCCTGCCGGCTACATCAAAATAAATGCCGACACCCTTGGCACTCCCGTATTTATTGACGGTGTTTTTATCGGCCATTCTCCGGTCAATCATCCTATTCCGGTTCTACCGGGAAAACATGAAGTCAGCCTTTTCCCATCCCGCGGTCTGGATGCCTTTACCAAAGACAGACTCGTGGATTCCTTCAAAAAAGTATATGTCACTGAAGGGGATACCATAAACGTTATGCTGTATTTTGATTTTCAGGCCACTCGGATAGAGGCCATCCGCCAGGAACAGGAAATTACCGGATTTGTCGGTTATGCTGTTTTAGGAATTGTGTCCTATCTTTTGTGGACATCTGCCGGAGGCTAAACCAAAAGTAGCGCTTGTGCCCTACGGCAATTTGATGCGTAAATTCAACCATGGATGACATTAGAACATTTGACGATCCGCTGAAATTCAAACCGGATTATGTTTGGCCGGAAGACGGCGCTGAGCGCAACTGCCCAAAATGCGAAATTGCAATGCAGTTGAATGAAGACCGTCCGGATTATTACGGAAAACCATGGTGGTGTCCGTCCTGCCAATGGCAGTTTTCTGAAGAAGAATTTTCCTAAGCTTTAAAATAATCGGGATGATTCATCATAATATCATCCACTATCCACCTTACAACCACCGCATCGTCCAGCAATCCAATATCCGGAATGGAATCCGGAATTTCATCTTCTTCTTCTAAAAAATATGTCAGTGAAAAAGCAATTTTCCGCGCAAGATTTTCTGAAATATTGTCAATGGCTTCGAGAACGAAAATGAGTTTTGAAACATCCCGAATCAATTCAGCCTCAATAGTATTGATTTCCGGGCGCATCAAAAGATCTTCAAGCTTTTCGGGAAGTTTGCGAATAAGATGCGGCACGATTGTTAAATCGATTTTATCGATCTGTTCGAGGTACTTAACTTTGTCCTCATCCGTAAGGTGGAAGTTTGATGTTTGATCCATACCGCCCTAATTTAGGGTAAACCAAGGCGAAATCCATGACTCTAGAAGCATACGTAAAAGAAAAATTAAAATCAGCAATGTCCGTTGATCATTTCGGGTATCAAGATGACACCGCCGGGCACGAGCACCATCCCGGCCGGAACGGCGGCGCGCATGTTACCGCCATCATTGTATCTCAAAATTTTGATGGACTGAAACTGCTGGACCGCCATAAAATGGTGTACAGCGCTCTTGGAAATCTCATGCAAAACGAGATTCACGCTTTCAGTATGAAAACATTTACACCCGACGAATGGACCCACCAAAAATCGTAAAGGAATTGCCATGACACCCAATGATGGAAACCAATCACTTGACACCATGACACCGCTCGAACTTCTCACGCATCTGATTACCTGCCTCGAACTGGCGGACGGCCGAATGGATTTTGAAGAGCGCGAAGCATGGGCGGACACTCTCAGCGATCTTTTCCCGGATCACAATCCTGAACGTGCGGTGGATATTCTGCAATCCGCTTCGCAAAAAATTCTGGAACAGAATTCCATGGAACGGATGCAGTACGCATCAGAAATTTGCACGGCGTTGAAATCCCATTATTCAGATGACGATCTCTCATCCAAAGTGTATCCTAAGCTCGAATCTATTGCAGAAGCAGATGGCATGGTGCTTTCATCGGAGTCTGAAATGCTGAACGCGATCAAATCATCCTTTGGGATGGCTTCTGAGAATCCGAACAATGAGTAAAAATATATTAACCGTTAAGTATGGCGACCGGGAAGCGCCGGCGCAATTTACAAGATCGTTGAAAGAAACGGGTTTTGCCGTCCTCAGCAGCCATCCGATTCAGGCGGCCTTAATTGAATCCGTGTATGCTGACTGGCAAGGATTTTTTGCTGATGAAGTAAAATTCAATTACCGGTTTGATCCGGAAAAACAGGATGGATTTTTTCCATTTGGGACCGAAAATGCAAAAGGATCGGCACAAAAAGATTTAAAGGAATTCTACCATCTGTATCCGTGGGGACGCTGGCCAAGTGAGATGGGCGGAAGCACACGGACGCTTTACGATAATCTTGTATCGCTCACGTCCGAATTATTGGAGTGGATTCAGGATAATACGCCGGATGAAATCCGGAATGGCTTTTCCGTTCCTTTGCCGGATATGCTTTCGGGAAGCGAACGGAATTTGCTTCGGATTATCCACTACCCTGCGCTGACCGGAGATGAAGAAGCAGGCGCCATTCGCGCCGCCGCACATGAGGACATAAATTTAATTACACTGCTGGTTGCCGGTACCGAACCCGGACTTCAGGTGCTGGACCTCAACGGTAGCTGGCATGATGTAGAATGCGATCCCGGAACGATTGTGGTGAATACGGGCGATATGCTGCAAATGGTGTCAGACAGATATTTTCCGTCCACTACGCATCAGGTGATAAATCCCGGCGGCGCAATTTCCAATGGCCCCAGATATTCTATGCCGCTCTTTCTGCATCCGCGGGATGATGTCGCACTTTCCGATGCACACACTGCGGGAAGTTATCTTGAAGAGCGATTGAGTGAAATCGGGTTGAAGAGCTGACACTCGACTACACAATTATCATATAAATGTTATTCTGAGGGATACGCCGGCGGACCAAAATGACTGTAATGCTTTCCTTTTGTAATTAAAAGTCACACCGCAAAAAATGCGGTTCCAATACGGACCCAATTAAAAGCGCCTGTCCGTAAATCGCTGCGACACTTGAGCCAGACAATTCATTTCCATTATTCAGATAAATTTCTTCTATAAAATCCTTTTTTCCCGAAAGAACCGAAACTCTGAACACCTGAGACGGAGATAATTTTTCCGCATCTTTTGCATGTCGTGTAAACGCTAACATTTTCGGATGCGATCCGATCAAAAGATTTCCATCTGCATCGAGTTCTATATTATCCACTCCGGAATTAAAATGTATCGTCCGGGATACATTGAGCTCATTCGTGTTCGAATCTCTGGAAAATAATGACAGTCTTCTTCCAACAGTTTCGGCTACATACATCGTTTCCCCATCCCGGCTGATATTAATTCCGTTGGCATAACCCATATCTGTGGCGGCGACTGAAAATTTCTGCCCGTTATAATAGAGCACATTAGATCGTTCTAACAGTAAATACTCTTCAAGCGTTCGCCCAAATTCAGAGGAAGTACCGTGATCATTGGTGACATAAAACCTGTCAGCATCCAGCAATACAACATCATTCGGACTGATCATAAGCGGATCGGAAATAGAGCGGCGGTGCAGCAGTGTGTCATCCTGCAAATCGAACAGTTCAATGAAATGCCGATTTGTTGTGTGATTAACGACCGCAATGCTGACGGCACCGTTTTCATGTTCGAATGCGGAAATACCGTGAGGATGAAATTCAAAATCCAATCCGGACGTAAGGTTGATTAATATCGGTTCTAAATCGTTCAATTGATACGAAAATATTGCTCCCTGCACCGGCGTTCCGATAAGAGTTTTTCGTCGGTCATCGGATGATATGAGAGCGGTTCCGTCCGAAAGAATGGTAATATCCTCCGCGCCGACTGCGCCTTCAATCGAAATACAGGTTCCTTCAAAGTGAGGTTCAATCGTTTTGAATTCCCCTGCAATGAAAAGAGTTCGGACCACCATTATCGTAATGACAACGGCGAGACCGATAGAGATGACGGTGATTTTTTTCATCAGGATGTGAGCCTAAAGTTATACTCTTAATCTTGCGCTTGCCAATTGGGTAAACCTTTCATGACACACCCCGTCTTCCGGCATTATCCGGAACCCACCCCTCTGTAGAGGGAATTAAAAAAAACCAAACAAAAATCCCCTCTTGAGAGGGGATTCGATGCAATCGAAGGGGTGTGTAATAATCACTTATCCTTAATCCCGATCCGGTTTTTTTCGGAGTGTCTTCTTCTCCGACTGCTTCTTTTTGTCTTTAATTCGTCTTTCCTTTGATGCTTTTGTGGCGCGAGTCGGAACTCGTTTCTTCGGATTTCGGTTCAGTTGCGCCAATTTATCGCGCAGTCGCTGTAGGGCAATCCCTTTATTTCTGTGCTGGCTGCGCTCATCCTGACAGGTAACTACAATCCCCGAGGGATGATGCGTAAGACGAACCGCACTCTCGGTTTTATTCACGTGCTGGCCGCCCTTACCGCTGGATCTAAATGTGTCCACCCTGCAGTCTTTAAGCAAATCTTGATCTGATTCCGGTATGGTAATCATTCTATCTTGAAATTACTGTAGGACTCTGCATTTATTAAAGCAAAGGAACAGTGAATATTGTGCGAAAAATAATTACCAATTTGGTGTAAAAAATCAAATCCAGCTTAAAAACAAAGCGGCCCCCCGAAATCGGGGAGCCGCAAAGGACACTATCTTATAATTCGGACGGGAAAAATCCCGATACCGAAAGATAGTTACTGAGGGGTGACGTTTTCCGCCAAGGGACCTTTTTCCCCGGTGCCCTCAGTATATTCAACAGCTTGTCCGTCAGAAAGGGTTTTAAAGCCTTCCATGACGATATTGCTCATATGAACAAATAAGTCTTTCCCGCCGTCTGACGGAGAGATAAAACCAAAGCCCTTCTTGTCGTTGAACCATTTTACGGTTCCTTCTTTTACTTCACTCATTTTCTACCTTTGTTTCTTTCTTGTTTAACTAAATCCTTTTACCGGAATGAAATCTTCCTGTAAAAGCGGCGGAATGTAGTCTATTACAGGTAAATGACACCATATTATTTATTATTCATTTTTTGGGGTTTGATCTTGCAAATCACTCAAAAATCAAAAGAACCTTTCCCGATCCAATGACAAACTATTTAACTTTCAAGCATCATGGACGCACCATTTGTCAATATCGCCGGATACCGCTTTGCCGCTCTCGATGATCGAGATGCTTTGCGAGAGCCGTTCCGAAATACTTGCAAAGAGCTCGAACTGCTTGGCACTATCCTTCTGAGCATGGAAGGCATTAATTTTTTCTTGTCAGGCACGCAGGACGCCATTGACGGATTTGTGGATTTCCTGGAAAAAGATGAACGGTTCATTGATATTCCGCTGAAAATATCCTACAGCGCAGAACGTGCATTTCGAAAGATGTACGTACGCCTTAAGAAAGAAATAATCTCAATGGGACTCGATGAAATCAAACCCGAGGAGTCGACCGCTCCCGGAATCTCTCCTGCCGAATTCAGGCAATGGCTCGATGAAGGCCGCGACATTACGGTCTTAGATACCCGCAATGATTATGAAATACGACTGGGTACTTTTACCAAATCCGTAAATTTAGGTCTATCCACATTTCGCGGAATACCGAAAGAAATACAGAATTCTAAGCTGAATAAAGATAAACCTGTTGTCATGTTTTGTACCGGTGGGATCCGATGCGAAAAGGCTTCGCAGCTAATGCTCAATGAAGGATTCTCGGACGTACGCCAGCTTAAAGGCGGCATTCTGGGATATTTCGAAGAAGTCGGCGGTGACCATTGGGACGGAGACTGTTTTGTGTTTGACAGACGAGTTGCCGTGAATCCTCAATTGGAAGAAACCAATACGGTGGTGTGTTTTGCCTGCCGGGAACCGCTGACACCGGAGGAACAGCTTAGCGAAGATTTCATTATCGGCGAAAGCTGCTCATATTGTATTGATTGATTTGTTTCACATACACCGGTATAAGCAATGAACACCAAGAAGCGCTAACAAAAATAATAGAGGAAAAAATCTTTCCGCTTACTCACCGGTTTCCGAAGGACCGCCCCACTGCAGCATTCCGCCGGAAAGATTGACAACATTAAATCCGTGCTTTTGCAAAATATCCGCCGCCGTGCCGGATCGGTTGCCGCTGCGGCAGTACACAACAATCTTTTTATCTTTCACCGGCTGAAGTTCGTCCACGCGGGATTCTAGTTCTTGAACCGGAATGAGCTGACTGCCGGGGATTGCCTTGGCGCGGTGCTCCTCCACCGTTCTGACATCCAGAAAGACGACATCCGCGTTTCCGTAGAGTTCCGCGCCAGAAGCGGAATCAATGGACTGCACAGCGCTGCTGCCGGTATTAAATATTTTATATAAATAAATCCCCAAGAAACCGATGACTGCTATGATGATGATGTTTTTCATTATTCTGATTGGTTCAATACTTCCATTTCCCAAACATAATCATACACAGCCGCACATTTCCCATCAAACACATCTTTAGAATAGACTTCGGGCAATCCGTCTAATACTTCTTCGATGGCGACTTTTACACCGGCGCGGGTTTGCTGTTTCTTTTTCCAGTCTAACACCATTTTTTCTGTTTGAAGTGTTTTTAATAATTTTCGGGCGATGGCTTTGACTTGCTTGGTCTCTTTTTTATTCAGATTCATATTTGGTTTGGTGAGTAAATCAAAAACGGCTAATTCTTCTTCATTCTCTAATTCTTCTCTAATATGACGCTGTTCTTCATGATTGAGCTCTTGACTGAACTTGACCAGATTCTCAAAGAGTTCATCCAAATTTGCTGATCCGCTTAAATATTCTTCAATCATTTGTTTATATCGTTTATGGAAATCCATTCGTGATTTATTCTTGGCAATAAGTGAATCCAATTTCTTTTCAATCAGACTTTTGAAACGGTCTAATTCAATACGCTTTCGGCCTTTTTCATATTTCTTTTTCAGCGCATCAAAATCCACTTGGGATAAATCATATATATGGCTTCCAGCTTTTGGTTCATGAATGGCGTATCCTTCCACACATTCATCCAATAGTTGATCCACTTTTTTAGTCACATACGAAATATCCACCGGTTCTGAAATATCAATCATTTGTTTGACTATTTTCCGGATAAGATAAGCCAGTTGTCCCACATCTTGTTCGATGGGATCAGGAAGATAAGCTTTGTAAAGAAGCGTAACTTGATCCGCCAAACGCCTGAATTCTTTTTTATGCTCAATCAAATTATCCACCGCATCTTCTTTCATGGCGGTTCGCTCAAATACATCTTTTGTATCCCGAATGGCAACCAAATCCACATTTTTTGAATTGGCAAATTCTACCGTTTCATCAATAGCCGTTTTGAGTAAAGATTTAATCTCATCTTTATCTTTAATCGGCATATCACCTTGGTCTTTTCCCGGATCAGCATAAACGGATAAGGCTTTTTCCAAATTCCTGAAAATGCCCACATAATCCACAATTAATCCATTGGGTTTATCGGGAAAAACGCGATTGGCTCTGGCAATGGTTTGCATAAGCGTGTGATTTCTCAATGGTTTATCTAAATAAATCGTAGAACAAGACGGCACATCAAATCCGGTCATCCACATGGCGCAAACGAACACAATCCGAAATGGATCGTCCGCATCTTTGAATTTTACATCCAATTCTTCTTCAACGATTCGTTTCCGGTGGGGCTTTATATCTACACCTTTTTTCCGTAAATCATCAATCTCATTTTGACCGGAAGACACCATTACCGCCATGTCTGTTTCTTCCATGTAAGAAATTGTATTCGTCAATACTTCCAATTCATTACCAAGCGTTTTGGGAATTTGTGTTTTAAGTGAATTGATTTTAGCCTTCCACTGAATCTGAACTTTATCATACAATTTAACCGCTGTGGCTTTATCAATGGCAACCACCATGGCTTTGCCCAAATGTCCCCGACCCATAAAATGCGCTACAATATCAGTCGCCACTTTATCCAATCGGTCGTCCCGAGTGACGATATGATACATCCTGCTAAAATACCGTTCTAATTTCTTTTCTTGGGATTCATCCAGCATGGCTTCATCAATAATCGTCGTCATTTCATTATTGAGACATTCTTCGCCATAAGCATTTAGATGCACTTCCGGCAGACGATTTTCGTAGTAAAGCGGAACGGTGGCTTTATCATCTATGGACTGCTTAAAATTATACACACTCACATATTCACCGAAGACTTCCCGGGTTTTCTGCTCTTCGCCATGGATGAGCGGCGTTCCCGTAAATCCAAGGAAAGATGCATTGGGCAGAGCATCCCGCATATTTTGCGCCATCACATCATATTGGCTGCGGTGGGCTTCATCGGTGATAATAATAATGTCGTCCCGATTGGATAAAACCGGATGTGTTTCCCCATTGTCTGTGCGGAATTTGTGAATCAGCGTAAAGATATATCGGTGATCTTCCGTGAGTAACTGTCGTAAATGCTTTGTACTGTCTGCCTGGACTTTCTCTTCAGTAACAGCGCCGGAATCCTGAAATGTTTCATAAATCTGACCATCTAATTCTGTTCGGTCTGTAATAATCACAAAGGTCCAATTCCCGGGAATTTTCCGCAATACCTTTTGGCTAAAGAATATCATGGATGCGCTTTTTCCTGATCCTTGCGTATGCCAAAATACTCCCAGCCGTCCTTCTGATTCTTTCGCTTTACTCACGGCTTCGATGGCGTTGTTAACGCCAAGGAACTGATGATTCTTGGATACCATTTTCACCAATCCGCCGGGCACTTTCATAAAGAGCGTAAAATTTTCTACAATATCCGTAAGCCGTTCTTTCGGGCAGGTGGCACGAATGAGCGTATCCAAATCAATAACACCCGTTTCACCTTCATCATTAATCTTTTTCCAATCGGCGAAATGCTCCCACTCCGCCGTAACGCTGCCGGCTTTCGCATCTCGGCCATTGGAAAGCAGCACAATGCCGTTATACCAGAGCAAATGGGGAATGGTATCTTTGTAATCCCGCAGATTCTCATCGTAAGCGTGTTTGATATTTTTATCGGGATTCTTCAATTCCACAAAGAGCAGGGGAATGCCGTTGATAAACCCGATGAGATCGGGGCGTTTTTTATGCATTTCGCCGGCAACCCACATTTGGCTCACCAATAGAAAATGGTTTTGATGTGGTTCTGTCCAGTTGATGAGCTGAACTTTCTCATTCTGCTGGATGCCATTATTGTCTCGGAAGGATACTTTAACGCCGTCTTTGAACAATGCATAAATCTGCTGATTGGCTTTTGCCAGAGACATGGTGGACCGATCCCGAACCAATTCATCTTTTGCCAATTGAAATGCTTCGTCCGGCAAATCAGGATTCAAAGATTTAATGGCATTAAAAAGATAACGCTCCAAAACCACTTCGCCGTGGTGATTTCTCCCCAGGATGGTAGGGTCGCCGTCTATTTCGTGTTCTGCATAAATGATATCCCAGCCCAGTTCATCAAAGACAAGCATAGACGCCAACTCCAGTTCTTCTTCCGTATTGGGCTTCACATACTCAAGTGCCTTCAGAATATCTTCTCGTGTCATCCAATATCCTCACTGTGCATATCAAATGACTGCTGAATTAAGAACATTATATAGTCCAATTGACCGGGTTCTGCTAACCCTACTTCAACATCTCCATTTCCCCAACGGCCCAAATTGGTGATATTCTTACAATTTCCTTTTGGATCATTTATTTCATCAAATGCCATATTCAATGATAATCGCAACCTGGCTCTTTGTGGTACAACATCCACAAAATTTGTTGATGTTTTATAGGCAATGTATAATTTTTTGAATTCTTCCTTAACCATAGGATCCAAATTCAATATGCGCCGCCGCAGTAAATTGAATAAGTCTAATATTTCACCTTGCAAATATTCACTATGGTTATCAATGGTGTAGATGGTCTTTTCAGACTTTTTAGGTTCTTTCCTGTAAACCTCTAACCTATCTACTTCGAGTTGGGGCATGTTCCAAATCTGGACTGCTTTATTTGCTAAATTATGAATACGATGCACAATTGCATCTTCATTCCAAACTGATAGGTTGGCCAAATCCCTGTTTAATCGAATTGGGCTATCAGAAAAACCACCATCCATATCTCTTTTTTCTAAAAATGGCCTATCACTCAATTCAGAATTGTATCCTGTAAGTGTCAAGTTTCCAAGTGTATGTAAGTAGGTTGCCTGAACCGATTGCCAATTTTCTCCGAGGTCTCGTTTCCACTCATCCGACAAATTCTCATTTTGGGGCATAATATGTTCAATGGTATAATCATCCACCTGCACTGGTTCTTTCCGTTTATAGTTTTCTAGCTTCCGTAAGAGATAATTCCTGGGTCTGAAATTGTAAACATCTTTGGTTAAGAAAGCCTGTTTGAACTCTTCATCGTTTGGAAATCTTCTGTAGGAATCTAGTAGTAGAAATTTTGCTTTTACACTTTCCAAATAATTCTCTTTATCCAAGATGGATTTTGAAAAAGTAGCAAATGTCTTATTCATTGAATTGGTGGGAATACCACAGATTGCACGCCTAAATAAATAACTCTCAACCAATAGTAAGATCTCAATTAATTCCGACTTATCTAATAAATTATTTTCATAGTCTTCAAATACTTCCATTAAAAACGGATAAGGGACATCATACTTCAATGTATCAATATCATGCAGTACTATGCGAATTACCGGATCATCTTCTTTTTGTAGCATCAACTTTGTGAAATGCTTTGAATAATGATGAATATCTTGGACTATCTCTTCAATGGGTACGCCATTCTGGCTAGAATAGCTCTTAAATGCATCATAGACCAAAGCCAGTGTTGGTATGGTTCCTGCGCTGGACTTCAAAGTCAAATAATCTCGCATGAAGCGATCAAAATGCTTGGTATAATTGGCTTGGCCAAAATCCTGTTCCATCATATACCAATAGGATTCGTACAGGTGCTTTTGTTCTTCCGGATCAAGACCCATTAAAATGTAATTTCGGATTAAGTCTGCCTGGGAAAGATCCAATCCGGTTGAGTTTAGGCTTTCAAATATCAGTTGGGGATTATCATGATCCCGATCCAGGGATATATCTACTATTACCAGCTTACGCAATCCCTTTATGAGCTGTTCAAGAGAGATTTTACTTTTAGCAATTTTATCTGCAAAAAACTGATAATTTTCCTGAATCCGAAAAGAGTGTTGTGGGGGCAGGTCATTGTTTTTTAGCAGATTCCAAAAAGTCTCTTTATCGCTTCGGGTCAATCGAAGTTTAAAGAATAAATCATCCGTTTCTTCACTGTTGAATAAATAATAGTTCTTGATTTTGGAATTGGTCATACCGCCAATGCTCTCATCGTCTTCTATGGCATCTGCAACAGCAGAAAGCAGTAGAGACAAAGTTGTTAACCTTTGCTGTCCATCAATAACCAACAATTGTGATACAGCCGCAACTTGATAGATGCCTTTTTCGATATAAACAATTGACCCGATAAAATGGGCAGGGATTTCATCTTTTTGAGAAACATTCACAATATCTTTCCAAAGCTGGTTGCACTCTTTTGTAGTCCAACTGTATGTACGCTGATAAATAGGGACGACAAACTGTTTGGTGCCTTCTAAAAATTTTAAATAACTAACTTCAGTGGCTTTCATAGTTATGATTCTCCAAAGTTTATATTGAGTTCCGACACATCTACCTTCCCGGAAATGAGTTTGGGTAAGAGCAGGTCCCTTGTTTTTCGCAGTATATTGTTCTTTTTTGCCAAGCAAAATAATTCTGATAAAATAGGTTTGGCAATTTCATCAAATCTATTTAATGAATTATTATCAGCAACTAATATTGATAATCCTTTAACTCCTTTTTGATTAATTCCTGGTTGTGCTGCATTTGAGTTTAGATTGATGATATCTCTTGTTACACTTGGTAAATCAAGCCAAAAGAATAAATATGCCTGACTAATAATTTCATTTGACCGAAGAATAAATACATGCTCATTGATACAACATTCATTGTGTGGAAAATCATCCATAAACATTGATTTTCTGCCAAGTTTTGCACCATCTTTATATAATAAAACATCACAACTTTTTACATGTCCTTTTCTCATTTTTTCAAAGAATTCACGGTTAATATATTTTTCTTTTGAATAATCATATTTTCCAAGCCCAAGAATATTCTCTGCTCCAATACTTGGTATCTCTGTTTCATTAGGATCAATACCACCTTTTGGTCGTGAACCCGATTCCAGGCTAGTTAATATTTTTCCTATACTCTTCACTTCCCACCCCTCGGGAATCATGCCCAATTCGCTGTCTACCATTGTGTCGTTTTCATGGCCTGGGTATTTGAAATCCACAAACCATTCTTTGTAGATGCGCTGGGCCATTTCTTCCAATATGGCTATGCGGCGGATATTGTTTTCAATCAAAAGTGTATTCGAAACA
>JAAZYX010000030.1 GCA_014239435.1 Fidelibacterota bacterium
GAATAATCATCGGAATTTTATTTAATGATTTCTTCGGGGTCATTGGCGGAATTGGCGCTGTTATGGCCCAATTCGGTGATGCAGGGCTGGCAGGATTGCTAGCGCTAGTCCTGATTGTGACCTGGTATAACAAGTAATTTTATCAGGTAAATACGCTTTTGTGCCTCGCAAATGCGGGGCACATTAGTTTATTATTTGCACCTCGCCGGGCAATTATGTCCACCTTCTGCCGATTTATTCGGTCCGTCTTACCAGTTTTAATAATTATCTTTGCGCCAATTCATGCGGCGTTTGATCATTTTCCCAGTTCCCCAAATTCAATCGGCATGGGGGATTTTGTTCTCAATCCAAACAGCAAAGTCTGCAACGGATTACGATTCCCATCGTCACTTGCCGGGCAGCATTCGATAGGAGGTTCAATTTTATGGGGGAATAGATTTGGCATAAAAGATTTGGGTCACCAATCTGTCAATGCAAAATTTTCGTTATTTGCTATCGGAACAGATATTGGTATTTCGCAATTTGGGAATTCTATTTATAGTGAGTCCATAACCTATTTAGCTGCGGGAAAGACTATAAAGGATAGAATTAATCTTGGCATAAGTTTAGCAGGATACAGTTTAAGGATTAAAAATTATGGTTCTGCCGCGGCAATTGGCATTACAGCTTCATGGCAAATGCACATTAATGAAAATTTTACCTGGTCAGGGTCGCTTCAAAACTTTAACGCACCATCAATAGGATTGTCAAAAGATCCGCTTCCACAAATTATTCATACAGGTGTATCCATTATGCCTTCTGATAAATTTATGACCGTCTTCGGCTGGGAACAGGATACAGAATATACAGGCAGATTTAAATTCGGGACTGAATTTAAAGTGTTCCCTTGGATGAGCCTTTTAGGCGGATTTGTATCCAATCCCGGACAAGGAACTGCCGGAATTTCAATTTATTTACAAAACTTAGGACTTCATTATGGAGCCTCTACGCACCCTACGCTTGGCCTTTCTCATTGGTTTGGCATGGGTTACGCTGCTGACTAGCCCCGCCCTTCAGTCGCAATCCATTTCAGATATTGCAAATGTATTTGACCGCGATGAAGAGGACCCCATCCCGGAGGAAGACTTACTCATTCTGGATGACGCATTGCTTAATGGCAAAGGGCTCAGTCAATTAAATTTATTAAACCTTTCAAGAGCTTCCATTTTTTCGCAAGAAGATGTGAGCCTTTTGGCAATTTATTCTACATTCAACAACCCCGTCGAAATTTTAAATAATAAGGACATTTCACCTGACCTGACATCCATTCTAAAATTAATTAATGCTTCTGAAATTGATTTTGTCCGCAGTATGCATCTTGAGCAAATGATGACTCTTTCTGATGATATCCGTTACAGATGGAAGGGGGTAATGGATATAGCAGAGACCCATGTTGGATTTCTTCTGGAACGAGATCCTGGCGAGAGAAATGTAATGGATTATGCTTCTTTTTATATTGAAAAACACTCCGGATCTATTCGGTGGATTGTTGGTGACCACCAGGTTTTAGCAGGGTATGGCCTATCTTCTTGGCGCAATTCACCCACACGAAGAGGATTTGATGTATTATCATCCCTTCAAAGGATCGGATCTGGTTTGAAGCCGTATCGTTCCTCGCATGAATTTTGGAAAACCAGAGGTACGGGATTCACAATTGATTCTCCATTTGGGAAATGGACTGTTTCATTAGGGCAAAATTCTTGGGACGGCACCATGGATTCTACAGGAATGATTAAGGTCAATGAAACGGGAAATCACCTGCTAACTCAAATAAGTTCTTCCAAACTAAACGAATCGTCCTTCACGGCTGTTTGGGATGCAAAATCTGAAAATTTCTCTTCCGGCGCCGTGTTCTCCGGGGTCTCATGGACTGGGAATGATGCAAGCCTTCACCGCCAGTCCGGATCGATTTATTTCTCAAAAAAATTAAACCTATCACATTTTTTCACGGAAGTAGCACATGGATTTCAAAACAGCTATGGGGCAATTGCCGGGTATGGAATCAGTTTTAAGCAGTTCAGATATTTGATACATGGACGTTATTACAGCAATGGATTTGAAGCTTTTAGGGCGAACCCCGTTTCTGAATGGTCTTCGAGGGATGAGGGTGAACGCGGTGTTTTTCAATCCATTAAGTTTGGATGGCCTCAAAATACAATTGTTCTGTATGGGGATCTGTATGGTAGAATAAAATCTGATAATGAATTTGTTTCACCGGTAAATGGATTTGAATCCGGTATCAGATGGATTCTGAAGCGAAAGCATATGAAAACCCGGATTCAATGGTCCACCGAAAGAAAAACAGTTGAAGGCGATCCTGCTTTCAATCCTTACCTGGGAAATTATTATAACAGCAGGCAAACGTTTAAATGTGTATACGATTACAAAGTCAGCTCTATTCTAAAGCTTCGCTTCCAGATTCAGGAAACCATAGCAGGCAATGAAGAAGCAGTTGTAGTGGGTAAAGGCGCTGCTACTCGTATTTGGTTTGATTTTAGGCATTGGGCAATTGAATTGGAATGGGTGTCCGCAAAAGTGGAAGATTATGATTCCCGAATTTATTTCTGGGATGTAAATCTTCCCGGTGAAATGAGATCGACTATGTATTCAAAAGACGCATCTTCGTTTGGGTTAAAACTTGTATATAATACTAAGCGCGGATGGTATAGCGGAATCCGCTATCGAATAAAATGGGAAGAAAATTCACCTTTAGACAAACCTTCATCATCTGCCGGTGTTTTCATAAGGGCAGCGGTTTAATATGACTCCTTGCGCTGTGTAGGTTTGACCGATAATTTCATTCCAATGATTTTCCGAATTTTACCCTTTATTGTAACCGCATTATTGATCCAATCATCTGGGCTGGCATCTATTCGGGTGCTGAATCGCATCAATCAGACTGAGGATGAATTGCGAACCTTGGTAGCAGGCCCCGGCACCTATGTGTCATCCCGGGACATTTCCCGCATGATGGGAATGCGCGATCCTTTCCTGAATACAGAACGGAATAAAATGGTGCTGTACATTATGGACCATAGGATAAAAATTTCGGGGAAGACCAGTTTTATAATCATTAATGAAATTGTATATCATCTTCCCACTCCCGTTCGGATTGAAGGAGACGATTTGTATGTGCCCGCGGAACCCTTTTTTATGATATTGCGCCATACGATAATGCCGAGGATTATCTACGATGCGAGGAAAGAAATATTAGACATCGATAAGGTCGATTTCAATATTACAGGCTTAACCATCGATGAAAAGGCGAATGGAACCATTCTTCGCATACACACGAGAGAACGGTTTCCCGATAAAAACATCAGCTCTTTTGTGCACGATAACGGATGGTTTTATCTAACCGTGTCTGGCGGCTTGGTCGATAGCGCTGAAATCATTCGAAGTGAAACGCGTGGTGTGATACGGCATGTTACAGTGGATCAGCTCAATGAATCTGTTCAGTTGGCTTTCAATCTTCGCTCCCAAATAGATGGCCACGAAGTATATCAGGGGAATAATCCCACCGAAATTGTCATTACCCTTCGGACGCCATTATCTAAAAGTGCGGACAGGATTAAAGATGTTAGGGATAGATGGCGTCTTGACACAGTAGTTCTCGATGCAGGCCATGGCGGAAAAGATGGAGGAACTGTTGGCCGTAAAGGAACGAAAGAAAAAGATATAACGTTAGATATCGCTAAACGAGTAGCCCTCATGCTCGAAAAAAATACACGGGTTCACGTTGTGCTAACGAGGGATGAAGATATTTTTGTCCCATTAGAAAAGAGAACTCAGATAGCAAATAAAGCAAATGGGAAAATATTCGTCAGCATCCATGTTAACGCAAACCCAAACCGGCGTGTCCGCGGATTTGAGACGTATCTGCTTCGTCCGGGGAAAACAGACGATGCTATTGCTGTTGCATCACGAGAAAATGCTGTAATAAAACTAGAAGGCAAAACCGGGAACAAGTTTAAAGGCCTCTCCGGCGAAAGCTTGATTATGGCGACGATGGCACAAAGCATGTTTTTAAAGGAAAGCGAAGATTTAGCATCTTTTATTCAATCTGAGTTGGATAATAGATTGTCCTCGCCGAATCGCGGAGTGAAACAAGCGGGGTTTTATGTATTAATAGGTGCAAGCATGCCAAATGTGTTAATTGAAACAGGATTCCTATCAAACTCAGTTGAAGAAAAAAATATGAAAAAATCAGAATACAGGCAAAAAATCGCTCAAGGCATTTATTCTGCAATTCTTCAATTTAAAAAATCCAGAGAGAAAGTTTTAGCAGAAGGATAATAATGGCGGATAATCGTCCCATCGGTGTTTTTGATTCAGGGCTTGGCGGCCTAACTGTTGTAAAATCGTTACAATATCTTTTACCATCTGAGTCTATATTGTATTTAGGAGACACTGCGCGCGTACCGTACGGGAACAAAAGCAAAAAACTGATTGAATCATACTCAACCCAAATAAGCACGTTTCTATCTGAAAAGGGCTGTAAGGCAATTGTAGTTGCCTGCAATACCGCTTCTTCTCAAGCGTTGGATATGTTGCAGGATACGTTTAAGATTCCCGTTATCGGCGTGATTGAGCCTGGGGTTAACATGGCAATTGATAAATCACAAAATGGGTATATTGGTATAATTGGAACGGTGGCTACAATTCAATCTGATGCATATCAAAAGGCTTTAAAGCTGAAAAATGAAAATGTTATTGTGTTGAATCAGCCGTGCCCGTTATTCGTCCCCCTTGTGGAAGAAGGGTGGATTACGGGTGATGTTCCTAAGCTTGCTGCCGCAACGTATTTAAAGGGAATGAATGCTGAACAGGTCGACACCATCATTTTAGGCTGCACACATTATCCGCTGCTAAAGGATATTATTCAATCCGCCGCAAATGACGGAACCATATTGGTTGATTCTGCAGAAGCGGTCGCTGCAGAAGTGAAACGTATTTTAGATAAAAACAACCTTAGCACAGAAATAACTGCTTCCGGTAAGCTGGAGTGTTTTGTCACTGATGTCCCACTTCGTTTTGAAATGCTTGCTCGGCAATTTCTTGGATCTCCCATAGAGCATGTCTCTACCGTCGACCTCCCCTGATATTCAATCCCTCTTAGATTATTTATATGGGCTACAACGCTTTGGGATTAAGCTGGGGCTGGATCATACAGAAAAGCTGCTTGAGTCCTGTGGGAATCCTCATGAAAAATTTCGTTCAATTCATATTTCTGGGACGAATGGGAAAGGCTCAACGGCAAAATATATTGCATCCATTTTGCATGAGGCAGGATATAAAACAGGATTATATACATCGCCTCATTTGATTGATTTTAATGAAAGAATTTCTATCAACGGAGACCTTATTTCTAACGAGCAGATTGCATCCTTCATTCTCGAATTCAAGGAAGATATATCCAGTATTGATTCCACATTTTTCGAGACCACAACAGCAATGGCATTTTGGCATTTTAATAACAATAATGTTGATGTTGCAGTAGTGGAAACGGGTATGGGAGGGAGATTAGACTCCACCAATGTTCTATTGCCGGATGTGAGTGCCATTGCTTCAATTGGCATGGATCACAGTAATATTCTAGGCGAAACTCTTGAGGAAATCGCTTATGAAAAAGCAGGAATTATCAAACATCGCACACCGGTAATTGTTTCGCAACAGAATGAAGGCGTAATGGATGTGATTCGAAAAATGTGTTCGGTAAAAACCGCACCGCTTATTGTCCCGGACACAATTTCTGATAACAATGTAGAATCTGGAGTAAATCATTTTTTCTACCGGAATGAACGTTACGCTGTGCCCCTGCTTGGCAAGCATCAATGTGAAAATGCGGTACTTGCAATCGAAACGGTTCTTTCATTTGATTCTGAATTAGGAAAAGACACCATTAAAACAGGACTTAAAAATGCTATTTGGCCGGGAAGAATGGAAAAGATTTTCACAAATCCTGACTGCTTTTACGATGTAGCTCACAATCCCCAAAGTATTGATGCAACGCTTAGAACAATTGAATTATTATACAAAAAGCGCCCCATTGGAGTTATGGTCTTGAAAGAGGGAAAAAATATTTGTCAAATTTCAGATAGGATTCAAACCCGATTTCACACATTAATAACAACCAGTATTCCTGCGATGGGTTTATATACAGCCGGCGAATTGCAAAATCAATTATCGAAAAACAATATTGATGCGACAGAAATGAGAGATTTCCAATCCGCAATAAATAATGGAATAACCCTTGTGGATGCAAACCAATGTCTATTGGTTTTTGGATCACATTATGTTGCCGGGGACTTATATAATGTATTTGATTTTTCTTTTGGGAAAGAGGCAAAATAGTGTAATTTTACTATTAGTGTGCTCTCCCAAAATTGATCCTCGCGGGAGCTGTTTTCTATAGAAGACCCAACAAAAACTCAAAAGGTATGTAATATATGAATGTTAATGAATTACAGGCGTTAAACATCAATGACCTGACAGATTTGGCGAGCAAGCTTGAAATTCAGGATTTATCAGGCCTGAATAAGCAAGAGCTGATTGTCCAAATTTTAGCCGCGCAAAAGGAGAAAGACGGCGGAGTAACCGCACGCGGTGTATTAGAAGTTTTGAACGAGGGATATGGATTTTTACGAAGCCCGGATTTTAACTATCTTCCCGGGCCGGATGATATTTATGTAAGCCCCTCTCAAATAAAGCGGTTTGGATTGCGCACAGGACACGAAGTATCCGGTGAAATCCGCCCGCCAAAAGCAAAAGAGCGGTTCTATGCCATGCTTAAAGTGGATGTGGTAAATGACGAGGCTGTTGAAAAAGTAAAGCGGACCATCCTTTTTGATAATCTAACTCCGCTTTATCCGGAGGAAAAATTTAACCTTGAGCATGAACCAAAGAATTTATCTATGCGGATTATGGATTTAATTGCTCCATTGGGGAAAGGGCAAAGAGGTTTGATTGTCGCCCAACCGAAAACGGGGAAAACAATATTACTTCAGAAAATCGCTAATGCGATTCTGGCAAACCATCCTGAAACCAAAATGCTCATACTTCTGATTGATGAACGGCCGGAAGAAGTTACCGATATGAAACGGCATGTAAACGCAGAAGTGGTCAGTTCTACCTTTGATGAACCGCCGGAGAGGCACGTTGCCGTAGCGGATATGGCCCTTCAAAAGGCAAGGCGAATGGTAGAATACGGCCATGATGTTGTTATTCTTCTAGACAGCCTCACACGGCTTGCGAGAGCCCATAATGCCGTCATTCCTCATAGCGGAAAAATTTTATCCGGCGGAGTAGATGCGAATGCCCTTAAAAAACCAAAACAGTTTTTTGGATCGGCACGGAATACAGAGGAAAAAGGTTCGCTGACAATCGTTGCGACGGCACTGATTGATACAGGAAGTCGGATGGATGAAGTCATCTTCGAGGAATTTAAAGGAACAGGAAACATGGAATTGGTCCTGGACAGACGCTTGTCTGACAGGCGAATTTTTCCATCATTTGACCTGATTAAATCCGGGACACGAAAAGAAGAATTGTTACTCGACAAGAAAGTATTATCACGCATGTGGATACTTCGAAAACTTATGAATGAAATGACTGTTGTTGAGGCAATGGAATTTTTACAGGAACGTGTTAGACGAAGCAAAACCAACGAAGAATTTTTGGATACTATGAGTCAGTAAACGTAAATTGGCTTATTATCTTAGTGTAGCAAGCTAATAATGAGGTATAAACATGGATTCTAATACAGCAGGTATCCGCACGGTAACCGCGCGGTTGGGCACAGACAAACCCGTACGAAAGACACCCTATCAGGTTAAGGGCGTGATTATGGAAACTTTTCCGGATGAGGAAATCGTTCCTATGCTGAATGGGCAATACCGGGATCGGTTTTTATATCCGCGTGTTCAGGTAAAAATCCTGAATGAGCAAATTTATCTCGTCGGAATAAAAGAAGGTGTAGACCCGATTTTATCCGTTGTCGAAAAAATGAAAGATTTGGACTTCGGCAATATCACATTTGAGGTTAAGGATTCAGAAAATGAAATACATGATGATCATTTTCAACCGATAGAACGTCTGATTCGTTATCGATTTATCACTCCTTGGGTGGCCCTAAATCAAACCACTGGAGGGCGCTATCGTTTTCTACCTAATGCGCCGGAACGTGTCCATTACCTTAATCGTCTTTTGGGACAGAATATTGTTTTTCTGGCACGGGAAATGGATGTCAAGCTGGAAGAAAACCTATTTACAAAAGTAGCGCTAAATTCATTATTCCCTAAACCGGTCGATGAAACCGGATGGGGTGCATTCACTGGTGAATTCAGAACCAACTTTTTACTTCCGAATTATATGGGCATTGGAAATGGAATTACCAGAGGATATGGCGCAGTGTTTGGATTGTTTAATCCTGACATGTTTCAGTATAATGAAAAAGAAATGGAACAAGTCGGCGAACCGCTTCCAGAAATGAAAGACATGGTAATGGAATCGGAGATTGAGGTTGTCAATTTGGATGAAGTACCCCAACCTCGACCCCGCTCAGCACGAAAAAAGCCGAAGCCCAAAGCAAAGCCCATAAAAAAGACTAAAAAGGTGTTAACGGAAGAATTTGATGTTGTTGAAGATGAATATTTATCCAAGAAGTCGGCAAAACCCAAAAGGAGAAAACCATCCGTCCGCAAATCTGCGCCAGATAAAAAAACTAGTAGCGGAGATGAAAAATTCAACTCTGACGCCTATCATAAGAAACAGCATAATCTATAAATATGCCACATCCTTTTTCGCTGGCGGATCGGGTTGACCGCGTTAAGCCGTCGTTTACCCTTGAAATGACATCTAAAGCCGCTGAACTTCGTGCTCAGGGGATTGATATTGTTAATTTTAGTGTCGGAGAACCGGATTTCAATACACCAGAGAATATCCGCACGGCGGCGAAAAAAGCAATGGATGACGGATTTACCAAATACACTTCCGGCGCCGGAATGATTGATCTTAGAGAAGCTATCTGCACAAAGTTGAAACGGGAAAACAATCTGGAGTATTCTACAAATCAGATTTTAGTTTCCAATGGTGAAAAACAGAGTCTGTACCTTGCCTGTCAGGCACTTTTTCAATCGGGCGACCAAGTGATTGTTTTTTCGCCTTACTGGGTATCCTTCCCCGAATTTGTAACACTTTCAGAAGCCGAACCTATCATTGTAAGTACAAACCCCGAAAAGCAGTTTGAGCCGGATTTTGATGATCTAGAATCAAAAATAAGCGAAAAGATTAAAGGCGTGATTATCAATTCCCCATCCAATCCTACTGGCGGAGTTTGGTCTAATGAAGCAGTGGACAAACTGCTGAAGCTGGCATCAGAAAATGGATGGATAGTGATATCAGACGAATGTTATGAAAGGCTTATTTTTGACGGAGACTTCACCAGCACACAAACCCTAAATAAATACAATGTTGAAGTGCTTACCTGTATGAGTCTTTCTAAGACATATGCGATGACAGGATGGAGAATTGGATACTCAGCCGGTAATGAGACCATCATAAAGGCGATGTCAAAAATTCAAGGGCAAGCAACATCCTGCGCAAATTCAATCGGGCAAAAAGCAGCCACCGAAGCGTTGAACGGAGACCAATCGGCTGTTGTTGTAATGCGAGAAACTTTTCAACGCCGCCGGGACCTTATTTTGGGACTCTTAAAAGATATACCGCATGTAACCTGCGTAGAACCCAAAGGCGCTTTTTATGTTTTTCCCGATTTTTCGCATTATCTTGGTATGAAGACGGAATTAAAATCGATCCATGATTCATTTGATTTATGTGATTATTTATTGGAAACTGCGCGCGTCGTAACGGTGCCGGGAGATGGTTTTGGGGCTCAAGGGCATATCCGAATTTCATTTGCGACCGATTCGGATACAATTAAAGACGGCATGGAAAGAATTAAAACAGCATTACAAAAACTGAATTGACAGGAGGAAATCATGAAATCAGACATACATCCGGATTATAAAATGGGGTCCGTTCATTGCGCCTGCGGGCACACGTTTGAAGTGTACAGTACGATTGGCGATCAGCGGATTGAAATTTGCTCAGTATGCCATCCGTTTTTTACTGGCAAACAGAAGCTGGTTGATACGGCAGGACGTATTGAGAAATTCCAAAAGAAATACGGTAAAAAAACTCAGTAACCCAACCATCAAAAATGACCTTTGCGCTTTCGAATGCCGAAAGCCAAAGGTCATTTTTATTTGTGGAGGGGATTATACTCTAAAATTTTAAGATGGAAGATAAAATACAATCCGTCATTGCCCGGTACGAAGAATTGGAGCATATGATGGCAGATCAAGCCGTCATTTCTAATTCAGATACATTAAAGGACATTGCCCGTGAGCACCGGCATTTGGCCCCAGTTGTATCTGAAGGGAGGATTTTCCTTTCTGTGTGCAATCAGGTAAAGGATGATCTCGAAATTCTTAACGGAAAAGATGAGGAATTAAAATCCATTGCTCAGGAAGAGCTGAAAGAACTCCAGGAAAAGAAAGCCGAGTTGGAAGAATCATTGAAAGTAATGTTGCTTCCGAAAGATCCAAATGAGGACCGGAATACCATCATTGAAATTCGAGCCGGGACTGGCGGTGATGAAGCAGGGCTTTTCGCAGCGGATTTATTTCGGATGTATGAGAGGTTTGCAGAAAGAAACAAATGGACAAAAGAAGCGATTTCTGCTAATGAAACCGGTATTGGCGGATTAAAGGAAATTACATTTTCTTTAAAGGGAGAAGGATGCTATGGTTTGATGAAATTTGAATCAGGGGTACATAGAGTACAAAGAGTTCCTGAGACAGAAACTCAAGGTAGAGTGCATACATCTGCAGCTACAGTTGCTGTTCTCCCGGAAGCAGAAGAGGTGGATATTGAGGTGTTGGACCAAGATTTAAAAATCGATACTTATCGCGCTAGCGGTGCCGGCGGTCAGCATGTAAACAAAACAGAATCTGCTATCCGTATTACCCATCTTCCTACCGGGCTGGTTGTAACCTGTCAAGATGAAAAATCTCAGCATAAGAATAAATCGGCAGCGCTAAAAGTGTTGCGCTCGAGGCTTCTTGCTGCAGAACAGGAACGCCAAGCTCAGGAGCGGGCAGTGGAAAGGAAATCAATGGTTTCGACGGGTGACCGCTCAGCAAAAATTAGAACATACAATTTTCCCCAAGGGAGAATCACTGATCATAGAATTAATTATACCACATACAGATTGGAAGACAATTTAGACGGTGACTTGTTTGAAATGATCGAACAGCTACAATTAGCCGAACAGCAAACTTTGCTGGAGTCCGCATAAAATGAACGCCGGCTCAGCTGTTCTAGTCAGCCCAGCAAGAGTCGGAGCGTTATTGAAGGATGCGAAAGCTGCCTTTCGTGCGGAACAGGTAAACAATCCTGATATCGATGCGGAATGGCTGATGATGTCTTTGCTGCGGTGTTCTAGGTCGGACTTGTTTACGAATTCCGAAAAGACTTTATCTAATCAGGAATGCGCCGATTTCCAAGAATTCGTCAATAGAAGAATATTAGGCGAACCTCCACAATACATTGTAGGTGAAACAGAATTTTACGGGAGAACATTTATCGTAAATCCTTCTGTTTTGATTCCGAGGCCAGAGACAGAACGGCTCATAGATGCAGCAATCCCAATCGTGCGCTCATTTGTACGACCGAATATTTTAGACATTGGTTCTGGGTCCGGGAATATATCCATTACGCTGGCAATAGATAACCCCGATTCTATCATCAAGGGAGTGGATATATCCACAGATGCTCTTGCCGTAGCAGAAAAAAATAAAATCAATTATGGCTGCAAGAATCTTACATTTTACCGCTTGGATATCTTAAAGGATAATCCCCAAGGATTATTTCAAATAATCGTATCAAACCCGCCATACATTGCTTCTGATGAAATGAATACGCTGATGGAGGATGTGAAATATTTTGAGCCTAAATCAGCATTAACGGATGACGCTGACGGTTTAATGTTTTACCAAAAATTTGCGACAATAGCACCCAAGCTTCTCGTCCCGGAAGGATGGATGATTCTTGAGGTTGGCGGAGGAGAGCACAGTAAAAAGGTATTTGAAATATTTAATAAACCGGAATTCCATAATCTTGATTTTGTAAAAGATTTCAATGGAGACCAGAGAATATTGAAAGTGCAGTATCGTGGATAAATTCAGCGCGCATTTCAAGTTGCTCCGTCCATTAAATCTCGGCATATCCGCTCTTACGGTTTTAATGCTCGCGCATGTACTTGGCTCCATTGGAGAGATGGCGCTGATTTTTTCGGCTATTATAGTTGTGCTTTCGTACAATGCTGCTGCAAACGTATTGAACGATTACATGGATCGGGAAACCGATGCGGTGAATCGCCCGAATCGCCCGCTGAGTACCGGCGCTGTAAATCTGAATACAGCACTTATCATGATTGTAATTATGTTTTCGATTGGAACTATAACAGCAATGTTCCTTTCCTTCGAAGCTAAACTGGTATCTATAGGAATAGCTCTCCCGCTATTGATCCTTTACAGTCTTCGATTAAAAAAACTTCCTCTTATCGGGAACATCGTTGTCGCAATGCTGCTGGGTTTTACTTTTTTATTCAGCGGATTTGTGTTTAACGGTGTTCAACATATGATAGTGCCGGCTGCTCTCGCTTTCGGTCTGACATTAATACGAGAATTGGTAAAGGATATTGCCGATATGGAAGGAGATGGAAAAGCGTCTATGCGCACCTTCCCGATTGTTGCAGGTTTGCGTGCGTCTGTGACACTTGCTGTCTTTCTAGCCATGATTACCGGACTTGGAGCGCTCTTGCCATACCGGTTTGGGCTCTATGGAAATCTGTACCTCATAATTCTTGTTTTCGGCGTTGAGATTCCAATGATGATCTCCGTAGTTTTACTTGTGAAAAATCCCACCATTTCAACCGCAATTCGATCCGCGCAGATTTTAAAATTTAGCACCATTATGGGCCTAACAGCTTTGTATTTCGGAATGTTGTATGGCATCTGAATTCGTACATCTTCACAACCATTCTGATTACAGTCTGCTGGATGGCGCCCAAACAGTATCCACACTCATAAATACCATTGATGATTTAGGGATGGATTCTGTTGCGCTGACTGAACACGGCAATATGTTCAGCACAATTGCTTTTTACCAGAAAGCAGGTGAGTCCGGCATCAACCCTATTATTGGGTGCGAGATTTACGTAGCGCAGGGAAGCCGATTTGATAAGAAGCCGAAAGCCGAAGGTGGCTGGGGGAACAACCATTTACTGCTGCTGGCACAAAATTACACCGGCTATAAAAACTTGATGAAACTCGTAACGCATGGATATCTTGAAGGGTTTTATTACCGCCCGCGGATAGATATGGACCTATTAAAGCAGCACAGTGAAGGGATTATTTGCTGTTCCGGATGCCTGAAAGGTGAGGTGCCTGAAAAGATGCTGAAAGGCGATTGGGAAGGCGCCAAAGCAACCGCACTGCAATTTGCCGAAATGTTCCCCGGCCGTTATTATTTAGAAGTGCAGAACCATGGCATTGAAGAAGAATCGGCTAATGTTGAGAATATGGTGAAGCTTGCGAAAGAATTAGACTTGCCTTTGGTTGCGACCAATGATGCGCACTATGCTCGGAAAGAACATTGGCAGGCGCATGATATTCATCTTTGTCTTGGAACGGGAAAAGAGAGGAATGACCCCAACCGCCTTCGTTATGCGACCTCTGAATTTTATTTTAAGACTCAGGATGAAATGCACAAAATGTTTAAACATGTCCCGGGTGCCATAGAAAATACGCGTCGGATTGCGGAGAGTATTGACATCAGCATTCCGTTAGGACAGTATCACCTTCCGCATTTTCCGATTCCCGAAAACGGGACGTCTCCCGATCCGGATGATTATTTGCGAACTGTAGCATACAATGGCATGAAAAAACTGTATGGTAAAATGACTCCTTCGCTTCAACTCAGGCTGGATCATGAATTGACTGTCATTAAAAAAATGGGTTTTGCCGGATATTTTTTAATTACCATGGATTTTGTGAAATATGCTAAAAATACCGGTGTGCCGGTTGGCCCCGGACGCGGATCCGCCGCCGGAAGCATTGTTGCCTTTGCACTGGGTATTACCACGGTTGACCCTATTCGATATAATCTGCTATTTGAACGGTTTTTGAATCCGGAACGAACGAGTCTGCCAGATATAGATATTGATTTTTGTGTCGAGCGCCGCGGCGAAGTTATTGACTACATCCGAAATCAATATGGTGAGAATTCTGTCACACAAATTATTACATTCGGGAAATTAAAGGCGAGACAGGTTGTTCGGGATGTCGGGCGTGTTCTGGGGCGATCCTATGGAGATATGGACAAATTGGCAAAAATGATACCGTTCGGGCCTGGCGTTACGCTTGGTGGCGCCATTGAAAAGAGTCAGGAATTAAAAGATGCCGCTGAAGGTGATTACAAAGAGGTGATCGAGCACTCGCTTGTGCTGGAAGGAATGAACCGGCACGCCTCTACTCATGCGGCGGGCGTTGTAATCGCCCCGGGGGAATTAACGGATTTTGTCCCGCTTTACAAATCACCACAAGGCGATATTACATCTCAATATGACATGAAAGGCCTTGAATCACTTGGTCTGTTGAAAATGGATTTTCTGGGCCTCAGGAATCTGACCGTTATCGAGCAGGCAGTAAAGCTCATCAAAGATAAAGGTGAAAATATTAATATTGATAAACTTCCTCTTGACGATCCAAAAGTGTATAAACTCTTTGCAAAAGGATTGACCATCGGTGTATTTCAGTTTGAGTCTTCCGGTATGCGGGAATTTTTAAAGAAACTGAAGCCGACGCAAATTGAGGATCTTATCGCAATGAATGCATTGTACCGACCGGGCCCGATGCAAAATATTGACGATTTTATCAAGCGCAAGCACGGGAAAAAAGACATTAGCTATTTGCACCCAAAGCTTGAACCCATCCTCGAGGAAACATACGGCATTATTGTATATCAGGAACAGGTGATGCAGATCGCAAATGAAATTGCCGGCTATTCTCTAGCTGAGGCGGATATTATGCGCCGTGCTATGGGAAAGAAAATCAAGAGTCTTATGAAAGAGCAGAAAGTGAAATTTATTTCTGGCGCTCGGGATAACGGATTTGAAAAGAAAGATGCCGAAGAGATTTACAGTTTAATAGAGAAATTTGCTCAGTACGGATTTAACAAAAGTCATTCCACGGCATACGCCATTATTGCGTATCAAACAGCATGGCTGAAAGCACACCATCCCGCTGAATTCATGGCAGCAAACCTCACGAGTGAAATGGGGAAACCCGACCGTGTAGTCATTCTCATCAATGAATGCAGAAAGCTCGGAATTAAAGTGGACCCTCCTGATATTAACGTGTCCGAAATTCACTTCAAGCCGGTGGATAAGAAGACCATTGCGTTCGGTCTGAATGCTATTAAGAATGTTGGTTCTAAAGCATTGGAAAATATTTTAATAGGACGGACTGAAAATAAACTTTTTTCATCATTGTTTGATTTTTGTACGGGAGTGGATCTTGGGAGCATAAACAAAAAAGTGCTGGAAAGCCTTATTAAGTCTGGCGCTATGGATTCTTTAAATGGCAATCGTGCTACAAAATATTCCGGGATTGACCTTGCATTGAGGTACGGCCAGCAGGTTCAGGATAATAAGCGCAGGAAACAGGTGGATCTTTTTGGAGGTGGGGCAAGCGATGGTACAACCACGTTAGTTCCGGAAATCCCGAAAAAGGAAAAATGGACTGAAAGCGATCGGCTTGAATTCGAAAAAGAAGTAACAGGTATGTATGTATCCGGCCATCCTTTGCTGAAATATGCTGCTGACCTTGAAGATATCAGTACCTTCGATTTTTCTGACGAGACAGAAAATGCCCCTCAGGAAAAAATCCGACTCGGCGGAATGGTCGGCGATATCAAAAAACATTTCGATAAGAAAAATCGGCAAATGGCATTTTTTCAGCTTGAATGCATTGGAGGGCACGTAGAAATACTTGTCTTCGCGGATACGTTTGAGCGCTACAAAGAATTAATTATAAAAGATAAAATTATCATCATATCCGGTAGGCCCACGGATAAATCGGATTTCAGCGACTTAAAACTGATTGCGGATGAGTTAATCCCCATTGAGACCGCCAGGGATTATTTTTCTAAGCGAGTGAACATTCGTGTAGAAACAGAACAAATGAGACCCGATGACGTGGACGCGCTGTTTGATTTATCTTCCAATTACCAGGGCAAATGCGGTCTCGTTTTTCACCTTATGGGAAAAGACGGACGAAAGCAAAAAGTGTTCGCGCACAATATAAAAGTTTCATCCAGCAGGGAATACCTCGAAAAGCTTCGTGATTTGTACGGTAAATCGAATATCTGGGTTGAGTAAAAAGTTTGGTTCATGAAAGCTGTTATTCAAAGATGCTCCCGCGGAACAGTAACAGTTTCCGAAAACGTTTTAGGTTCCATTGATTACGGACTTGTGATTCTCTTGGGAGTCCGGAAGGATGATTTAGAAACCGATGCAGATTTTCTCACCCAAAAAATTTGCGGCCTCCGAATCTTTAATGATGAAAAAGAAAAAATGAATCTTTCCATTAAAGATGTAAATGGTTCCGCTCTTGTCATAAGCCAATTCACGCTGTGCGGTGATACTCAAAAAGGCCGCCGCCCAAGTTTTATTCATGCGGCACCGCCGGAAATCGGGAAAAAACTTTATGAATATTTTATAGAAGGATTGAAAAAAGAAGGTGTGCCGGTTGCATCCGGCGAATTTGGTGCAATGATGGAAGTTGAACTTGTGAATGACGGTCCTGTTACATTTGTACTGGACAGCAAACAGTGAAAAATTCTAACGGCGTGATTGTTTGAGCAACGGGTTGTAATTTTACTCTATGGAACGAAAAATACGGATACTAATGGCTAAGCCGGGATTGGACGGGCACGACCGCGGAATTAAGGTTCTCGCAGCTGCCTATCGCGATGCCGGAATGGAAGTTATTTATTTAGGTCTAAGACAAACACCTGAAATGATTGTTTCCGCTGCCTTGCAGGAAGATGCCGATGTGATTGCTTTATCCAGCATGAACAATGCGCACATGACTATTTTCCCCAATGTATTCACTCTTATGCAGGAAAAAGGAATGAAGGATGTTCTGCTCACCGGTGGCGGAATTATCCCCAAAAAGGACAGACAATCTTTGTCTGAGATTGGTGTTGGTATTCTATTCGGCCCCGGCACTCCCGTTCAGGAAACGATTGATTATATTTCCGGATGGGTAGCCGAAAACCGACGATGAACCTTGCCAGCAAAACAGAATTAGAACTGTATTTCGCAGATCATTTTGACACAGTTCTATTTCCGGTTTTAGCGGATGTGTATTTGCAGGATGGCGATACAGTTCGATCCCGAAAGGTCTGCGACATTGGTTTAAAACAGTATCCCGCCCAACCAGACGGATTGTTTATTTTGGCGGAGGTGGATCGAGCAGAAGGGCATACAGAAGCATCTGAAAAAGGTTTTAAGGCGGTTTTAAAGGAATGCCCCGATCATTTAAACGCGGCAATTGCATTGGCAGAATTGCAAACAGAACTCGGTAGAGCAGGCGGCACCCTTACCCGCGCTTGGAAAACTGTCCATAGTTTGAATCCGAATCAAGAAGAAGCGCTGCAATATTTCGAAGAAAAAGACCCATCTTTTACGCCGGAAAAACCAAAACAAGTTGAACCCGAAACGGCACCGGAACGAGTTGCTGCACCACCAAAACCAACACAGTCAGGGTTGTTTACCGTAAGCCCCCGCCTCGCTACATTTACCATGGTTGCCATTCTTAGAAATCAGGGATTGGGCGAGCAAGCATTGGAAGTTTTGAATATGCTCGAAGCAAAGGGAGAGGATTTGGAACGAATCACAAAAGAACGCATTGCTATTCAGGAGGAAACGAATGAGTGAGTCTCATTTTATCCGAAGACAGGACTCACTAAAATCAATTCTGTCCACCGAAGGACTGGATGGTATGTTCATCACTCATTTACCGAATGTCCGATATATTTGCGGATTTACCGGCTCAGCCGGTTCTTGTCTGGTTACGCCAAACGGAAGCTATTTTTTATCGGATGGCCGTTATGCCGAGCAGGCAAGTCAGGAAGTAAAAGGGTGCGCCATTCACATTGGAACGCATAATCACTTTGAAACAGCTCAGATTGACGGCCTAATCCCTAACGGACTGAGCCTTGCATTTGAAAAAGACAGGGTGACGGTAAGTGAGTTTGATACGATGCAGAGCCTGCTTCCAAAAACAAAATGGCAGGGAACATCATTGGTTTTGGAAAAATTAGCGGCTGTGAAAGATGATATAGAAATTGAAGCGTTACGCACCGCGGTAGAAATAACGGATGAAGCCTATGAAAAAATTCTTCCGATGCTCAAAGTGGGCACAACGGAAAAACAGGTGGCGAATACATTATCAGCATTTTATTTGGAGCATGGTGACGGAGAAGCATATCCACCTATTGTAGCGGGCGGCCCAAACGGAGCATTGCCGCATGCACAGCCTTCGGAACGCCCCTTTGAAAAAGGCGATTTTATTGTCATTGATGCTGCAGCGAAATATGCCGGATACCACGCAGATATGACGCGCACTCCGGTCGTGGGAGAGGCCTCAGAACGGCACCATGAAGTGTATGCATTAGTAAAGGAATCGCAGCAGCGCGGTTTGAATGTCGCCAAAGCCGGCGTGCCGTGCAAAGATGTTGATTCTGCCTGCAGAGATTATATTAATGAAATGGGCTTCGGCGAATATTTCATTCACGGTACCGGACATGGAATCGGCCTTGAGATTCATACGTGGCCAAGGTTCAGTCAGCTTAGCGATGAAATTTTGGAAGAAAATAATGTAATGACCATTGAGCCCGGCGTGTATTTCGCGGACTGGGGAGGCGTTAGAATTGAAGACGATGTTATTATTAATAAAGACCGGTGCGAAGTGATGAATCGGACGACCAAAGATTTGATGGTCCTTAATTAATTATTGTTCAAGAGACAGTTAATCGTATGATATTAAAAATTTTGTCAATTCGGATTACCCCTTTTTTCTTTTCCCCTGTTACATGGGAAATACAATGGGGTCAAAATTTTGAATAAATCCCGCCAGTTTATAATCTGCAAAATCCAGCCATATTCATTTTTCCTTATAGGTTTTTTCTCATTGCTCATTCCGCAGGATTCCAAAGACTGGAATTTAATAAGTTCGGAAAGGGAATTTTCTATGAGCGGCATTGGCCAATTGAGTAAAGGAATGGTGGTGGTTCACGATAACAAACGGGATGGCCAAGCCAGAATTGGAATTGTTTCCGATGATAATACCTATATGCCATTGGATTGGCCCACAGCTTCACTTCCGTTTGACTTGGAAGCACTTGATATTTTCCCCGGGAAGCCCAACCAATTCATTGCCATGGAAAGCTCAGGAAAATGTTATCAGCTTCGTTACAACCCGCGAAATAATAGTGTAACCCTTAAAAAGGAATTTCAAATTCCGGGAATAAAAAAGCCAATGAATCTCGAGGGGATTGCCATCTTCACCATTGGCGGAAACCTGTGGATAGCGTGGGGAGACCGGGGAAAAAATCAGTTTCCTGCAACACTGTATTGGGGCCGGCTGAATGTTTACAATTCAAAAGTTGAACCCGCCGGATCCCATTCATTTTCTGTATCATTCCCCAAAAATGATGTTCGGCATTTGTCAGATATGGACATCACCAAAGACGGAACATGCTGGGTTTCCTCCGCATCAGATCCCGGAGACGACGGCCCGTTTGACAGTGCCGTTTATCGGTTGGGACTGTTTAAGCAAAATGGCCGAACCATTCAATTTATTCCTAAAAATATCGGACAACCTTTCAAGATTTATAAAGGTCACAAGATCGAAGCAATCACGCTGGAAAACGGAAGACTGACCTGTGCTACGGATGATGAAAACGCCGGCGCATCACTTTTATTACAACCAATCAATTAATCAAACACAAAGGAACATCTTCATGAAACATTTTACAAATATCATTTTTTGCCTGTTTACGATCGCAAGCCTAAGCGCTCAGGGGCCGTGGCAAATGACGGGCCGATCCCACTCAGAGTTGGATTGGTTCACCCTCGAGACAGATCATTACAATGTGCATTATCATAATGGAATTGAAGACATCGCCGAGCGCGGCGCATCCATCGCAGAGCAGGTGTGGCCGCTGCTATTAGAACAGCTTGATATGGATACGATTCCGAGGATTGATATTATTTTTACCACACAGGATGAGATAATGAATGGATATGCATTGTGGACGTATCAAACCTTTATCTGGGTGGATCAGAATGATGCGGCTCTTTGGCTGGAAGATGATAAGTGGCTGTTTCAGGTTGTGTCACATGAACTGCAGCATATTGTTTTGCTTCATGGCGCAAGGTCTTGGCTTCCGGAACCCTTTGGCTCGTTTATTTTTTCAGGTATGCCCGGCTGGTTTGTGGAAGGTTCTGCGGAATATTATACCGAACGCTGGCGGCCTTGGCGCGCAGATATTGCTCATAAATACCACGTCATGACCAACAAGATGGGTTCCATGGATCCACATCATGACGGTTTTTCCAAAATGAAATACTGGTCCGATAGATTTGGCGATTCAACGATTGCAAAAACCCTTCATTATAGAAATGATTGGAAAATGTTTGATTTTGAAGAAGGGTTTAAAAAAGCTACGGGTGTGGAATTGGGACAATTCGAAGAAGATTGGCGCCGGCACATGAATACCTATTATTACGGATATCGAAGCCAAAAAGAATCACTTGATGAAACAGGCACCGTTACCGCTCTGCCATTTGACCGTGCAGCGGGATTTGCGTATTCGCCCGATAGCCTCCGCATCGCAATTACAGGTAAGGACAAAGAGGGGCAGTACGATTATTCTCTGGTTATTGCAACGAGGGACACCACAACACCGGATTCTTCGGGGATGGACAATTTCTTTGCAAATTTCTTCGGCAGCGATGAAGACACTTCGGAGACGGACGCAAAGCCCAAGCCGACTTACGATAAAGAAGAAGTGGATTTTGGCAATTTTCACGATGCAATGAGCTGGTCCCCGGACAGCAAAGAACTGGCGTACGCGAAATATCACTTTGGAGATCACCAGTCCATAGTTTGGGATGTGAAGGTGATGAACATAGAAACAGGTGAAAGCCGGTGGATTACCCAATCACAGAGGGCAAGCCATCCGGCATGGTCTCCTACTGGAGATAAAATTGCATTTGTTGCGCATCAAAACAGTATCAGCAATTTGTACACCATTAATGCGGACGGAAGCGGTCAAAAAAAGCTGACAGCATTTAATGACAACACTCAAATAATGTCGCTTGCCTGGTCGCCGGATGGGAAATCCATCGCCATGGCAAAGGCAGGTCCGGACGGGAATATGGATATTTATATTCATACCATCGCTTCCGGCGAAATGAGCAGAGTTACGGAAAACTTTGCCGTGGATTATCTTCCGATCTGGCATCCGGACGGCAAAAAAATCACGTTTACATCTCACCGCGGATCTACGCCAAACCTGCATACGGTTGATCTTTCGAGCGGGAAACAGATTCAGAATACGGATGTAGCGGATGCGCTTTGGGGCGTGCAGTGGGTACCCGGCGGCGATAAGATATTTGCTCGAACCATTGGCGACGTGGACTCCAATCGCGTTATAGAAATAGATCCCTCCCGCGAAAGCACCACAGCTCCGCTCACCATGAGAGATGAGTTCACACGCTGGCGCACCACCATGCCGCCGATTGTATTAGATGAAGTGGATGTGGAAATACCGCCAACCATCAACAGCAATAAGCCTTACAAGTTTTACAAAAATATCAAACATTTCATGAGTTTTGCGATGCCATTTCCGGATGGGTCTGGTTTAGGACTTACATCATTTACTGATGGAACCGGAAGACATATGTTCCAGGGAGTTGGACTCTATGATTACCGGAAATCCCCACAGTTTGGACTTGCCTACATCAATGCGGAACACGGACCGGTGTGGTCCCTTGTTTACAACCACAATTTTCGGTGGAATATTCGGGGATACGACGAAAGCAAATCGGGTCTTGAGGAAACATTGGACGGGCTGGTTTTTAATATGACTGTTCCATACAATTTTGGTGACAACATGAGTTCATCTCATTTCTTCGGCATTAACCTTGAAATGCACAACAGGCAGGCGGCCATTGGAGACAGCCTCGATCTTGAAACAGGTGAAATTCTGCAGACATCCGCATTTGGATTTACAGATTTGCCCTCGCCTGAAAGCGGGAAAGAGGGCCTTGTTTCCCTGCAGTATGTTTGGCTAAACCGCAGGCCGGATGCTTCGAATACTTTTCTGCCGAAGCAGGGATTTGGACTCTTAACGCAGCTAGACATCGCCAACAAGGCGCTTCAAAGTGATTTTGATTACCAGCGAGTTACATTGGACGCTTTTGTTAATGTACCGCTCGGCCCAACGGCCCTTTTTATTCGTGCGAAAGGGATGGCATTGTTTGGAGATCCTCCCGCACAGGATACGCTTGCACTGACAAAGGATAATTCTATCTACGTTCCCGGACTAATCACAAGTTTGTTAGGAGGGTCGGTTTCATTCCCTGAGACGCACAATATCCGCGGCTCGAACGAGGTACGGATGGGAAATAAACTGATGTTTGGAACGGCAGAATACAGGATTCCGTTTATTCAGGCACTGCCGATTAATGTCCTTGGATTTACTGCCGGATCCATGACGGCCGCCGTATTTACGGATTTCGGAAATGCGTGGGTGGACACACAGCCTGATTGGATCACAACCGTAGGATACGAATTGAAAGTCGCTCTACAGGCCGGCCCAATACCCATATTTATTTTCGGAATAGGTGAAGCGCAGCCAGTCAGCGATTGGCAGGACGGAAAAAAACCAAGCTATTATGCTCGCTTAACTATGATCAATCCCTTTTAAGATTCGTCCGGGAAGATTAAACTTATCGCAATGAATCGCCGTACATTTCTCAAACTATCATTTTTTAGTGCCTGCGCCGCGGCCATATTTCCATTTGCGAAAGCACTTACTTCCAAAAAAGAAATTACCAAACCGGCTTCTACAGCAGACCTCTATTATCCACTCCGGGGCAACTCGTTCGATACAGCAACTGATGGGGAATCCCATTACAACCATATGCTCTTTGAGCAGGTGGCTGACGATATCGAAAGATTCAGAATGCCTCGGAAGTGGACAGAGGCCAGAATGCTTGACCTTCATTCTGAAGGAATAATTTCGTGAAAGACCTTCAGGATATAGCTCTGGATGCCGCCCGGTCCGCGGGCGCTGAATACGCTGATATTCGGATTTCAAATCACCGCACGCAAAACATCCGCACCCGCGAGGAAAGAGTCCAATCTGTTTCCAATGGCGAAAGTTTCGGTTTTGGCGTGCGTGTTTTGGTAAACGGAACTTGGGGATTTGCATCAAGCCATATTGTGGACAAAAATGAAATCGCCAAAGTAACAAAGCGTGCGGTGGATATCGCAAAGGCGAACCGTGTAATTCAATTAAAACCGGTGATGCTCGCTCCTGTAAAATCCTACGAAGACACTTGGAAAACGCCCATTAAAAAGGATCCGTTTTCGGTTCCCCTGGAAGAAAAAATTAATCTTCTACTGAAAGTGAACGAAGAAGCGCTCAACATTAAAGGCGCATCTTTTTGCAATTCATTTATGTTGATTATGAACGAACGGAAATATTTTGCATCCACGGAAGGGACGTATTTGGATCAGGACACCTATCGCATTTGGCCGCAGTTTACCGTCACGGCGGTGGACAGAGACAAAGGCGAATTTGAAACCGGCACGTCGGAAATTTATCCTATGGGAAGCGGCTACGAATTTGTTGAAGAAAATGAAATGGTTGCGCTTGCCCCAAAAATTGCAGAGCAGGCAGTGGAAAAATTATCGGCTAAATCTGTGGATCCCGGCAAAAAGGACATCATTCTTGATTCTACAAATCTCTGGCTCACGATTCATGAATCCATCGGTCATCCAACCGAACTGGACAGAGCTCTCGGATACGAGGCAAATTATGCGGGAACGAGCTTTTTGACCGTTGACAAAATGGGCAAGCTGAAACTCGGTTCCGATATTGTGAATTTTGCTGCGGATAAAACCATTAAAGGCGGACTTGCATCCGTTGGCTATGATGATGACGGTGAAAAAACTAAGGAATGGTATTTGGTAAAAGACGGTATGTTTATTGATTACCAAACTACGCGGGATCAAGTGCTCTGGCCGGAATATCAAAATGCCAGAAAGGAAGCAGGACTTCCGGAAGTTACCGAATCGTACGGTACATGCTACGGCGACAGCTGGAGTTCTATTCCATTTCAGCGGATGCCGAATATCCATCTTGATCCCGGCAAGGAAACTCTCAGTCCGGATGACTTGATTGCCGATACAAAAGACGGCATTTACATCACCGGCCGGGCGAGCTATTCTATCGATCAGCAACGGTACAATTTTCAATTCAGCGGACAAACCTTCCACGAAATCAAAAATGGGAAAATCACGCACATGCTGAAAGATGTGGCGTATCAGGCGAACACAAAAGAATTTTGGAATTCCTGTGATGCCATTTGCGATGAACGCTTTTGGAAAATGGGCGGATCCTACTACGATGGAAAAGGTCAGCCGGGACAAAGCAATGCCGTTTCACACGGCTGTCCGCCGGCACGGTTCAGGAAAGTCAATGTGATCAATACCGGGAAAACGATATGATTCTGAACAAATCAGATTCCCGCGCACTCATTGATAAAATTTTATCCATGACGACAGCCGATGAGGCTCGAGTCAACCTTTCCGGAGGGCGGGCAGGCAACACCCGATTTGCCTTGAATGCCATCACGACCAGCGGCGATGAAGACACGCTGTCCATTACTTTAAGAACCGCATTTGGGAAACGCCATGCTTCTATGAGTGTAAATCAAACAGATGATGCGTCGCTTGAGACGCTGGTAGAGAAGACGGAAGAAGCCGCTCGTTTTGCGCCGGAAGATTCGGAGTATGTTCCCGAACTTGGACCGCAGACTTATTTACCGATTAAAGCCTTCAGCCGGAATACAGCAGGCGCAAGTGCGAGATCGCGGGTGAAAGGTACCGAAGCCGCGTTGAGGCCCGCCCGCAGGAATGATCTTATCAGTGCAGGATTTTTGGAACACGACCACTCCTTTAGCGCCGTGGGGAATTCCAACGAATTGTTCGCTCACAGCGAAAGTACGAATGCGTCTTTCAGTAATACCATTCGGACAAAAGATGGAAAAGGTTCCGGCTGGGCCGGTGATAGTTCCCGGGATATTCGCAAGGTGGATTGCGGTGATGCCGGAAAAAGAGCCGTGTGGAAATCAAAACATTCCGCGGATGCGCAGACGCTTGAACCCGGAATATATCCTGTGATTTTAGAGCCGCAAGCCGTTGCGGATTTTATGCGGTTTGCCGCCTATGCCATGAGCGCACGGACTGCCGATGAAGGCCGAAGTTTTTATTCCAAAAAAGGCGGCGGAAACAAACTGGGTGAAAAAGTGTCCGGAGCAAATATTACCGTTCGAAGCCAGCCGACACATCCGGAATTACTCGGGTTTCCATTTGGCGGGAACGGTTTGCCGGCACAGGAAATCCCTTGGATTGAAAATGGCATTTTGAAAAATTTGTATTACGACCGATACTGGGCGCATAAAAACAATGTAGAAGCAACGGGATTTCCATCTAATATGGTGATTGAAGGCGGATCGGGATCGGTGGAAGATTTAATTCGGGGAGCAGAAAAGGCCGTACTCGTAACACGTCTTTGGTATATCCGTTTTGTGGATCCGCAGACCATTCTCATGACGGGCCTTACCCGCGATGGTACCTTTTTAGTGGAAAACGGAAAGATCAAACATGCCGTTAAAAATTTTCGTTTCAACGAAAGCCCGATGGCAGTATTAAATAAAGTAGAAAACATGTCAAAATCGGTTCGCGTAGGCGGATCGCTGGTACCGGCGATGCACGCATCTGAATTCAATTTCGCCAGTCTTTCAGACGCAGTTTAGTCTGCCTTCAATCTAAACGAGACACATCTTATAAATCAAAAAGCCGCCTCAAATAATGGAACGGCTTTTAGTGTTTTTGCCCGCAGTTTTCTTCCCCGCTTATTGGTATGTAGAAGGGGCGGAGGAAGCTATTCGCTCAAATCTTTCAAATGTTTCCTGCCGTGTTGGTCGAAATATACATCTATAAATTGATTCGTCAAGTCCTGTAAATAGGATACATGTTTAGCATCCACCGTTTGTTTGCATTTCATGGCAGATACCAGCATTTGGTGAAGCAGTAATGTTTTATTAACATAGTCGTTGTAACCCGCTTCACCTTTGTCCGAAGATTTAATGCGCTGAGTCAAGAAGTACGCTGTCACCGTTTCCTGAATCCGGTTCGCGTGTTCTTCCTTGGTGTTAATCCATCGTACAGATTGATTTTGCGCCAAGGCGGAATTGTCAGTAGCGAGGGCTGTTATTTCGGTCATGGCTTTTTGGATGGTGCTAATGTCTTCCCGAATTTGAACAATCCGAAGCGCATCATCATAGATTCCGCACGGCACTTGACAGTGGCCGAAGAGATTGGAAAAGAAAAGCAGTCCAAATACCGCTGTCGCAGAAAAAGTTCGCACCATGCTAATTCTTCGCAAATTTGATCGTGCAGCCGAATGCCTTTGTGGATGCCTCGGCAATGGGCTCTCCGGCCAGTATGGAATTCATCGCATCCGCGAGATATGTTTTTTCCACCTTTTCTGCGTCCTTGGCATTATCGTCAATGGCGCCGCGGTACACGAGCTTTCCCGTTTTATCGAAAAGAAAAATATGCGGCGTCCGGGTGGCGCCGAACGCTTTTGCCATTTGCGACTTTTCATCCACGGTATAATAAAAATTATATCCGTTTTCTTTGGCGTGTTCCTGCATTGCTTCAAAACTGTCTACACCGTCGAAGAATGATTCATTGGAATTAACAGCGATGATGCCAAATCCTTTTGGTGTGAATTCTTTCGAAAGGCTTACATAACGGTCTTCCCACGCCACCACCCACGGACAGGTATTGCATGAAAAAATAACAAGCAGCCCTTCTTTTCCTTTGGCATCATTCATTGAAAGAGACTTTCCGCTGATGTCGCGCATTTTTACATCGGCTAGCGGAAGGGGTGATCCAAGCGAAAGTTCCTCTGCAAACAACATTCCGGTAAGCAGAATAAGGGGAAGTAACGTCAGTTTTTTCATGATGATTCCTTTACGAGTTAAGTGCTTTTATAATGGCATGTTCAAAAAACGCTTTGTCACGCTGACCTTCCCAATAATCTACCACTTTCCCGCTCTTTTTTCCATAGACGATTGTAAATGGTATCGCTCCCGACCAATTTGGATGCATGGCATTAATAAAGGTGTTTGGATCGGAATCGTTCGCTTTAAAGGTGACACCTTCGACTCCGTGGTTTTCGAGAAATTCAATGAGCGCGGATGCATCGTCAAAAAAATCGAGACTCACAAAATACGTTTTGAATCCTGTGTGTCTGTACTGTTCATCCAGCGCAACAATATCGGGAAATTCATCCACGCACGGCTTGCACCACGTAGCCCAAAAATTGATAAGAACAGCGTCGGTACCTTTATGCTTTGACGCTTGAGATACAATATCTTCAGGATCTACAATTTGAATTTCCAGAGGATCTGAAGAACATCCGGCAAGCGCCAGAATAAATAGTATGGTTGTACAGCATTTCATCTGGGCGGAGAATGTAGCATTGTTTTTGGGTTTTTCAATGGTGCGGGATTTTGAGTTTCTCCCAATAATATTTCTGTTCTGTAATTGTGGACTGAAAGAGCCAGTAATCATTTCCATTGCAGGGCAATTCATGAATTGCCCGTACTTTTCGCTCACCCAAGCTTTCTTCTGAAAATGTTGTCTGAATCACATGTGTTTCAGTATCTTTTTTTTGTAGATTGTCTGCAACCTACTAATGGAGAAGGGGAAGCTATATGTATTCACTGAGGAAAATTAATCCAAGTATCCTCGTAATTATCGCCATATTGGCGACGGGAAATGTCTGCGCCCAAAACGAAGCCAAGACATATTCCACACTAAATGATGAAACTGCCGGCATGCTTTCCGAAGGGAAAACAACCTTAGCGCTGTTGGACTTTGACGGCAGAGGCATTAACGCGATGGAAGCGGCGACGCTTACCGACCGACTGATGACAGAATTGGCGAAAACAGATGCTGTTATTCTTGTTGAGCGGAATCAGATGAACGAAATTTTGGAAGAGCAGGGATTTCAGCAGAGCGGATGTACCAGTGCGGAATGCGCCGCTGAAGTGGGTGCTTTGCTCGGGGTGCAAAACATGGTATCCGGCTCATTCGGGAAGCTCGGCGATACCTATACAATTGACGCAAAAATATTTTCTGTAGGAACGGGAGCAACCATTCGGGCAGTATCAAAAACATATTCCGGGAAAGTGGACGGACTCATTACAGAAATTGAAGTTTTAGCGTGGGAGCTTGTTGGGCTTACACCGCCTCAGGCGCTCATTGAAAAACAAAAGCTTTCTAATCCTGATGCCATTCCTATAGTTGCAGAAGAAAAAGGCACCAACTGGATGCTCTACGGCCTCATTGGCCTCGGTGTAGCCGGCGGCGGAGCGGCAGCGGCCATGGGCGGCGGCGATGCAGCAGCAGATGATGGCGGCGGTTCCGGAGGCGGCGGTGGCGGATCCAATGATATTAGCGACCCGCCAGGATTACCGACTGTGCCGTAATATGATGCATAAGGCAGCAGAAACACGTAATCCAAAGGGGCGCCGTTCTATTCGGCTGAAGGGTTTTGATTATTCTAATCCCGGCGCATATTTTGTTACGATTTGTGTTCAAAATAAAAAGTGTATTTTTGGCCGTGTTGTAAATGGAACTATGGTTTTGAATAGATATGGAAAACTAGCGGAACAAAAATTGAAGTCAATTCCACACCGGCATGAGAATACGGCTATACATCATTTTATTGTGATGCCAAACCATGTACACGCAATTATTGAAATTTATTCCCCGGATGATAAAACGGTAGGGGTAATTCATGAATTACCCCTACCGAGACAATTAAAAACCGGAATGAAAGAACGCAGGACAATGCTGATTCCTATGATTGTCGGGGAATATAAAATGCAGACCGCAAAGGAAATTAACCACCTTCGGAATAATGCGGGCGAGCGTTTTTGGCAAAGAAATTATTATGAACATATTTTACGAAATGATGCGGATTATGATAAATGCGCCGAATACATCCGGAATAATCCGCTAACATGGACATTAGAAAAAAACTAATATGAATAAATTCCTATCAATCCTCATCCTCTTTACATCGCTTGCTTTGGCATCGCATGACAAAATA
>JAAZYX010000032.1 GCA_014239435.1 Fidelibacterota bacterium
AAAATTACTTGTTATACCAGGTCACAATCAGGACTAGCGCTAGCAATCCTGCCAGCCCTGCATCACCGAATTGGGCCATAACAGCGCCAATTCCGCCAATGACCCCGAAGAAATCATTAAATAAAATTCCGATGATTATTCCGAGGACTAGCAGCTTACTCAGTAGATCAGTGATATCACTAATCCACCCAGTGATGGTGTTAAAGGCGTTCTTCATGTATTCCTCCTAAGGGATTGCTCAGGATACTGGGCCCCACACGGAGCCCAGTGAACTATCCTGATGATTATAGGAATGAAACAAGAAGTAACAGTGCCAATAGACCGGCGAAGCCTCCATCTAGGAATGCTCCCACGAGGTCTATGATTCCGCCAACGGGATCAAACCCGGTCGGGTAGATGATGTTCGCAAAAACGAACAGAACTACAAGCCCTTTTACCAGACTTACAACTCCACCTACTACACTGTTTACGGTTGAACTGACATCAGCCATGTTGTTCCTCCTTGGTTGGTTAATGTGAAACGGGGACAGCTATCCCGTCCCCGTTCTTTATTATGATGATATGTGGTATTATGATGGTATGTGGTTCGTGCATCATTGGGCTATTATTACCCTTCGTGCAAATTTAAGGCCTTTTAGAAAATAATCAATATTATTCTTAGTACTGTCATTTCCGTATAAATCTGTGGTATTAAATAATTATTTACTCGTCGAGAAAATAAGCACACATTGCGAATCAAAGTGATTTTCTTGCACCTTTAACCACACTATAGATAACTTGATATCGTACCAAAACATAGCTATTAAAAATGCTATTAAAAATCAATACAAAATTCCCAAGAATGGGATTAAAAACGATGTAGCCTTTAAGAGAATTTACCCAGTCTGACCCCAGTTGTTTTTTATACTTTGGATAAGCCTTTATTAGACGAGGGAAATTGGTTTTTCCATAATTTTCAATTGTTTCACAAAACTCTGAAAGACTGCGCTGATGATGGTGCTCGCTGACTGCTTTAGATGAGTATCTCAATCCATTTGGAAATGATTCCCAAATGCGGATTGCGAGTTCGGTATCTTCTCCGCCGTACGAGATAAAATCCTCATTAAAACCCCCTACTGCATCAATAGCAAATTTTCTTACAGCTGTATTGTTAAACAGAAACCATTGAAATCCCAATGCTTCTTCTTCGCTGAATTGTCGCGCTCCTCGAATTGGTGAATAAAAATAATGATCAAGTTTATTGGGTTTTACATCCTTAGGCAGTTTACAATCTCCGATGATACCGACTATATTTTTATCTTCAAGGCGTGTTTGAAATTGTTGCAACCAAGTTGGCTCAACCGTCATATCACTATCAAGAAAACATAAGATGGATCCTTTTGCTAATCGAATTCCAACATTTCTTGCTGATGATAACCCGCTGTTCTTTGCAAGTGATCGAATAACTACGTTCGTAAAATCAGTAAATTCCATTATCCGAGCGTTTGTACTATCCGTCGATCCGTCATCCACAACAATTACTTCATAATTGTCACTGTGAATAGATTGGCTGAGTACACTTTGCAAGCAATTAACAATTTTATCCTGAACATTATAGCATGGGATTATGACAGAATAGATTATTTCGCTCATCTAGTCCAGCCTCGCTCATCATAATAATCATATAGGGTATCTGCGGTTTGATGTAAGTCGTGGTACTTCTTAACCCAGCCAATCCCTTGTTTTTTATACTCCAGTATTTTTTGAGGGTTTTGCAGTAAACCTTTTAGCGTACCATAAAGTGAGTCAGCGGTAACATTAACAAAAGGGTGGTCTGGAATAAATTGAACATATTCCGGTACCAATTCTGTAACACAACATAGACCCATAGATAATCCCTCGACGGAATTCATTCCATATCCCCAGCCGCCTCTGTTATGTACCTGATCAATCAAAATATCACAAGATTGTTTTTCTTTTAGCACCGTATCATTTGGGAGGTTTTCTAGCAATACAAATTCTATTCCTTCCTCCTGTTCAAGCTGCCTGCAAATTGGGATGATACTTTCGCTGCCTTTATAATGTCTGTTTGTCGGGGCATGGCAAATTTTTAATGGATCACCTAATTCCATTTTCGGTTGGTATGCAGATGTATCAAACGGTAGGAAAAGGTAGTGGATATCGGGGTGTTTCTTGAGCAAATCCAATTCACTTGTCAGATTAAGATTGCTCATTTGGTCTATAGTGGGAATAACACCTCGAGTTCGCAAATCTTGACCGTGATACGTACATACAATCGGGATACCTTTTTCGGATGCCTTTTTCACAAAACGGCCATCCCTGTAAAATTCGAGGCCCCATTCCAAGTGCAGAATATCATATTCCATCAGCCTTTCGCTTGCGATGAGCTCTTCCACTTTATGCTGCCAAAGCCAGTCGCGGAATTTAAAATACAATTTTTCCAATCCTGAATTTGGTGCCCACGTTGGAGGGTATCCTTTCCGTTCTTCATAATCTCCCGCACCGCCCCGCACTTTTTTATAATATTTATGACGACCTTCCATATACCATTTATTTGATGCCACCAATGGAAGGTTTAAACAGATGCCGGAATCATATTCTCCCCATGCCGGATAAAGGGTCACAAAGGTGCACGTGTTGCCTCTGGCTTCGTGCGCTTTTTTCCATAGGCTCAATGTTCCCACGGTATTTTCCGGGGAAATGTATAAGATGTTCATGCTTTTAAATTCTCAATGACGCCAAGAAAAGTATTCTCAACTCTCTCCCAATTATATTTTTCTGTAATTAAATTTTGGGATTGTTGCGTTAACCTTACATACAAACTCTTAGAATCCAATACAGAAATGATTTTTTCCGCAAGATCGGTTGCATCATTGGGGATAACATACAATACACTTTCGCCCGAGTGATATCTAACCGGCTTCAGGTCGGTGGCTACCACTGCACAGTTTGAAGCCATATATTCAAATAATTTTGTCGGCGTGTCACTCTGAACTCGGGGTGAATCCAGAGAAGGAATAACGCCTATTTTAGCCTCGGCCATAAAACTCCACACATCAGAATGAGGGACATCGCTTATTAAGCGAATCTGGTTCGATTTTTCCGAAATAATTTTTTCTAAACAATTTCTGTATTGTTCGGTTTTAGCCGGCCCTAGCAATATCAGTTCGGCATCTGGATGGCTTTTAAGGATCAAACCAAATGCATCAATCAAAACTTCAATTCCTCTATCTTTACTCAACAATCCCTGATACAAAATTTTATTCGATAGGGTGGGCTCATTGGGTTTCCTAATACATGAAAGCAGGGGAAAATTCGGAACTATTGTTGTCGGATAACCGGCGATTTCATACACACTTGTTTCAAAAGGATGGTTCGCAAGAATCACATGATCCACATATTTCAAATGGAGTTTTTCATAAATGGCCAATCCGGTATTCACAATTTTTTTTGATATGCCCCTTCGGGATGAAACTGTATCCCACATAGCTTTTAATGTGTCATGAACATCATAAAGAATTTTCGCCTGTGTTAATTTTTTCACCCTTCTGGCCATTGGAAGCAGTTCAAATTCATGAATATGTATTACTTCCGGGATATTTTGAATAAGCGCTATTTCAACTAGTTTTGAAAATGTATTAACAGAATTTCCTGCCCGAGAAACATTTTCATGAATGAGCCCATTTTCTGTCAGATTTAAATCTCCATCGAAACGTGTAAAATAACATATCTTTTCGCCAGACTTCAGCAACGATTTAATTTGCCGATGATAAATCCGCTCATCATCGGGCCTGTGCCCGCAGGAAACAACTGCTATCATTGATTTTTTCCAAACAATAGCTTCCGATCATTTTGATCCGCAACCAAAAGCAACCACGCAGCCGGGAATAAAAATGTAATCACTATTTTTAATATGAATGATTCCGGCAGCCAAAAAATCCCAGCCATAAAGATCACGGGGAGCGCTAATCCTGTAAAATTCACAGCAACAGGATAGACAGCTTTTGATTTCAGGTAAATAACCCATGCCATGATAAGATGAGCAATTGCAGTCGCCCACGCAGCGCCCAATGCGCCATATTCAGGAATGAGTGCAACATTAAGAACTATATTAGAGCCGGCGCCTACTGCGCGAAATACCGGTACCCATTTGGTTTTATCTTTTAGATAAATTCCCGGAAGCTGTAGTACATAAAACCCGAAAAAATAGTAACCAAGCAGGATAATGGGAATGATTTCTGTACTCTCCCAGAATGATTCTCCTATAATCGATATGCCGCCGATTTTCAGATGGATTAAATCGTTCACCCAAATTGTCAGAATCACCATAAAAATACCGGATATCCCTAAAAAATATTTTGTAGCGCGGGCAAAATCATTTTCAGCGCCTTCTTCTTTTCCCCTCCGAAGAAAATACGGAGTCCAACCCATGTTGAAACCCATCACCAAAAGTAGCCCAAACATTCCAAGTTTATAGCCGGCAGAATACAATCCTACCGTTTCAATATCGGTCATGTATTCCAGAAGATATCTATCGGCTAATTCCATTATCATCGTAAAAAATCCTGCGGGTAAAAATGGAAGACCAAACTTGATGACCTTCGAAAAATTTTCACCGTGAATTCCTTTAAAAGATAATCGCCGAAGGATAATGGGGAATGTCACAAACAGCATGGTCCCGGAAGCAATTAAATTCCCAGCCAACACACCTTTTATACCAGAACCCATGTGAACAACAAAATAGTAATTAAGCCCGAGCGTCAGCAATACATTGGCGAAATTCACCCCGACAAACACCCACGGCTTCCCTTCGGCTCGCAGTACTAATGTAGATATATTCCAAAGGCAGTCAAAAAACAGGATTCCCGCAATGAGTGCAATGAAGTCAGGTTCATGTACACTTAGAATTACCGGACCTATAGAAGCACGAAAAACATACACCAATCCTGAAAAGCTAAGTGCTGTAAGTGCCTGTAAGACTACAACAGTTGATAAATACGATTCAGATTCTTTTTTATCATTGGACTGAACATAAAATTTCATCAGGGTAGAATCCATTCCATATCGGTAAAAAATGAGAGCGAATCCAATAAAGGCGTAAGCGAGCGATACAATTCCATACTCTTCCTGTGTAAACACATTTGTATAAAGCGGAAGCAGCAAAAAAGTGACCAGCCGGGACATAATATGCCCAATGCCGTACGTTAGCGACTGTTTACCTAAAATTTTTATAGACACAAAACAACCCCGACCTATGAAGAAAACAAAATTTGAATCGTATCGCGGAAGACACCGCTGGCACCGAAGTTTTCCTTAAACCGGGCCAATCCCCTGTTGGGCTCACCATCGACGGTAAACGTCCCAAAATCAAAAGTTCGAATTCCATTTTGAATCGCCCAGCTAAAGATGGAATAAAACAGCAAATTAATTGGCCTATGTTCCTGAAAGGATTCATCGTGGCTGATATAAAACGCGAGCGCCACTTCTTCCTTTACTATAAAATTGACCACGCCGGCTATCAAGTCTTCGCCCAAGTATGCGCCGAATAAAACAATTTTATCAGAGAAAATTTCCGCGAGGGTTTTTAATTCTTTGAGTGAGTGTGTTGGCGAAACATCGTGCCGGATGCTAAGGTTTTTTTCGAGGATTGCGTAAAATGCATCCCAATCAGTGCTTTGCCGAATCTTCACACCGGATTTTTCTGCCTTCCGCACGGCTGTTCTATGGGTGGGTTTGAACTGCTTAAGGATTAACGCTTCAGATGCTGCTAATTCAATAACACTTGTTACATTTCTCTGAATATACTCAAACCCATTTGACATGAGGCAAAAGTTCATGTACTCGGAGGGGCTATTAAGATAAATCATTGGGGGAAGCGTGAGCCGAATGCCATCAAATCCGGCTGACCGAGCGTATGCAATAAGTGCTTTGGAAATTTCTTCAGCATCCGCAAATGCTAGTCCGCTTGGTACCACCAATGATCCCATAGAAGATCCCGGATGCGAGACGAGCAATCGCCCGGAATCTGTTTGAACATCGGCGGCAGGCAATAGTGCTATAGGGCTTCCTTTTTTCAAAAACACCAAACTTTGATCTTTGAAGCGGTCAGCTGGATGATACCTTAAAAACTTCCGTAAATGGAACAATGTGCCATTATTGGATTCCGGGATAAAATTATCCCACGACTCCGCGTCCCTCTCGTGGTATGGTTCGATATTCATTATTTATTTGAAATGAAACTAAAATTACCGGCAGTCGGTTCCACAAACAAATGGTTGTTTCAATCTGTCTTGTATCTCGGGAACAGCCCCATTAATTTGATAACTTCACTTGAAGCAAACAATGACAGAAATCCATATTCAAACTGTTAAGGCACGATCCATCCTAGATTCACGGGGAAATCCGACCGTAGAAGTGGATGTAATTTTATCCGACGGATCTCTGGGGCGCGCTGGTGTTCCATCCGGCGCTTCTACCGGCACACACGAAGCAGTTGAACTTCGGGATGGGAATCCAAAAAAATATTTGGGAAAAAGCGTGGATATTGCCGTACAAAATATTGAATCCCATTTATCAAAAGTAGCAATCGGGCGCAATCCCAATAATCAGTCCGCTCTGGATGCAGCACTTTTAGAAGCAGACGGTACTGAAAATAAATCAAATCTTGGTGCCAACGCAATTTTAGGCGTTTCTATCGCATCGGCGAAAGCCGCCGCGGTTAGCAAGGGCGTATCTTTATTTATCCATTTACAATCCGACAACACATTGATTCTTCCTATTCCCATGATGAATATTTTAAACGGCGGATCGCATGCCGATAATAATGTGGATATTCAGGAATTCATGGTTTTCCCTGTTGGCGCTCAATCTTTTTCAGAAGCATTGCAATGCGGTACCGAAATTTTCCATCATTTAAAATCTGTCTTAAAATCGCAGGGATTAAATACTTCGGTCGGGGATGAGGGGGGATTTGCACCAAACCTCAGATCCAATGCTGAAGCGGTGGATATCATTTTAGAAGCTGCAGAAAAAGCCGGACATTCAGATGTATCCTTGGCATTGGATGTCGCTGCCAGTGAAATTTGTAAAGATGGTAAATATCATTTAACGTCGGAAAACAGATCGCTTACTTCCGAAGAAATGGTTGTCTATCTCAGCAAACTCATCTCACAATATCCCATTATTTCAGTTGAAGACGGTTTGGCCGAAAATGATTGGAGCGGCTGGGCACTCTTAACTCAGGAATTAGGGAAGAAAATCCAAGTTGTCGGGGACGACCTTACCGTGACAAATCCGAAGCATCTTAAGCGAGCGATAGATGAAAAATCCATGAACGCAATTTTAATCAAATTAAACCAGATCGGCACGCTGACAGAAACTCTAAATGTAATTAAACAGGCACAAAGTGCCGGGTTTGGTACCGTCATTTCCCATCGCTCAGGAGAAACGGAAGATACCACCATCGCCGACGTTGCTGTTGCGGTTGGCGCCGGACAAATAAAAACGGGTTCTGCATCCCGGACTGACAGGACGGCAAAATATAATCAACTGATTCGGATCGAGGAAGAACTTGGGGCCAGTGCTGCTTTTCCCGGAACAGAGGTGTTAGGGAGATCATGAGAAAGCGTCCGAAAAGGAAACAGCCTAGAGGAAATAAATCCGCAGCAGATCTCCAGCGTAAAATCATTCGTTCGTTTCTCATCCTCGGAGGCATTGCTCTCATCATTATTTTTATCTTTGGCGACCATGGATTATTACAGTTATATCATCTTCGGAATGAGCGCTCAGAAATACAGGCACACATTAATTCGCTTCGAGAAAAAAGGATTGAATTAGAGGGCGAGAAACACAGGCTGGAAACCGATTATGATTATATCGAACAGCTTGCCCGGGAAAAGTTTAGGATGGCAAAGAAAGGTGAAAAAGTTTTTAAAGTAATCGAAAAGGATTCGGGGTCTTAAAACCCCAAGGAAAAATAAACTCTATCACCTCCGAGCTTTCCGGTACACATCAATTCAACACCTTTCGGTTTAGACGTAAAATCGTAAATCAATTCAGCCATTACCGATTTCTTTGGCTGAATAATAGCGAGCCCCTGATTTTTCCCCTCAAACGGATTTAATTCGCCTTTTTTATCACCTGAAGATTTCAATTTTATTAGCGCCATAGCGGAAAAATCGAGTTCCTTGGATCCGTGTATATTCGTTACTTTTAACTTTAGTTTGATGCGTTTTCCATTTTTGTCTACACTCATCAATTTATACTTAGCATTATCCGCTGATTGCTCTTCTCCGATGGCAAGCGCAACCCGGCCTTCTTCCAGGGATTCAATCGGAATGTAAAATTCCAGCGTTGCTTTAATGAATTTTCCGGAACGATACTTTTTCAGCTTCACAACTTTCGCCCCAGGATACAGCTGACCGGACGCGGATTTTTTATCCGCTCGGGGTGTAGGATAAATGGGTGTCTTTTTAATGACTTCCGTCTCCTGCCCATTCAAAAACATGATAAATGCGACAAAAATAAAAACAGTTTTATTCCACTGCATTGTTAAAGCGTAAGTGTATTTGTTTTTATAAACGCATCCAGATAAATCTCAACGCGCCTGTTTTTGGCACGGGCATCCGCAAGTTCACCGTTTTCTTTTTGCATCCCGTCAATTTCAACTGCCGGACGAAATTCGCCATATCCCATAGCAGAAAATTTATTTTCAGGGATGCGTGAAAAATCGCTGAGCAGTTTTACAATATTTAAAGCGCGTGAAGTAGAGAGGTCCCAGTTTGACTTAAACTTTGCGTGCATCGGAAGCTGTAAATCATCTGTATGTCCTTCGCATCGGATTTCAACATTCAGATAGCCGCCTCGATTTTCGATAGCTGACAGCAGTTTTACATATCGTTCATCTTCATACACATTTAATACTTTAGACACCCGAATGATGCCGCCAATCTGTCTTAAAAGCGGATATACAATCGATTGAACTTCGTCGTCCATTGACTGAAAAAGCCTCCCGCTTGCCATTGTAATTTTTACACCCTTTGTTACTCTATCAACAGAAACATAGGATGATTCAACATTTTCTTTGAGCTCAATGTAGGTTTCATCCAGCAGCAGATTGATGACTCTGTCTATATGCTTCTCAGCATCATTAAGAATGACGAGCAATAAAATAAAAAAAGTCAGCAATAATGTAACAAGGTCGGCGTAGGTAATAGCCCAAGCTGTACTTTTCGCCCTAGTTTCCTGAGCCGTCATTCCATATTCGCCGGCGGCCATTATTACTCTTCTTCTTCCCTGATAGATCTGGGTACAAAAGTCATCAGTTTTTCACGCATTAATATGGGATGTTCTTTGCTGTGAATACTGATAATACCCTCAACAACAATGTTTTTGAGCATAAGCTCTTCCTGAGATTTTCGCGTCAGCTTTCCGCCAATGGGTAAAAAGAGAAGATTCGCCAAAAGCACTCCGTAAAAAGTGGTAATGAGTGCAAGGCCCATTCCCCCAAGCAATTCCGCGAATTTTTGTGCAACATCAAAATTCATGCTGTCTACTTGTCCGCCCGTACCGGAAAAATTATTCATCATAACAATGAGTCCCATTACCGTTCCCAGCATACCAAAAGCAGGAGCATACGCGCCCATGTAGAAAAAGATTTCCTGCCCCATTTTGTGACGCCTTCGGATATTATTCATCTCAAGATTCAGATAATTTCTAAGCCGCCCGGGATCCCGCTCATTGATGGCAAGCTCAATACCGCTCTTTAAAAAATGATCCTCAATGGACGGCAAATCCGCTTCTAAGGAAAGAACACCATTCTTCCGCGCTTTTTCACCTTTTTCAACTAAAGCGGTAATGGTGCCGAGATAATTGTGGTCATCAGCCTTGAATACATTTTTAAATACAGTAAACAAGCCCAATATATTTTTCAGTGGATAGTTTACAAGAGTAGCTGCAAGTGTTCCGCCAAAAACGATTAATACCGAATTAAAGTTATAAAACCAGTAAAGTTCACCGCCGGCGCGAAGTACGCCAACCGCAATGATACCAATACCGGATAAGAGTCCTATTGCTGTTCCAAAATCCATTCCTGCTCCATATTATACTTTATTAGAATTGGTAAAGTTAGTCTATTGCTGAAGGGTTCGGCAAGGGTTCAATCTTTTTTCTCTTCTTCGGCAAACAGTTTGCTGATTTCCTGCAGTCTTTCTTTATCGTAATCACTCAATCCACCGTATCCGGATTTATTCATTTTATCGAGAATTTGGTTCATTTCTTGCCTCAGCATGATTTTGCGCTGTTCTTTCCGCTCCTCTACCTGTGATTTAATATTAACAACTTTCCGCCGGAATTGCACAGATACTCCCTTCCAATGGTGAGCATATTTTAAGTAGACATAACCAATAACCATTCCGGACAAATGTGCCAAATGGCTGATATTAGTAGTGCTTGTCATAGAAGATAAAAAAGCAACCACTCCCAGAAAGATAACAAGCCATTTCACTTTCACCGGTATGATAAAATACAGAAGCACCGTTCGATTGGGGAACATCAGTCCGTAGGCGAGCAAAACGCCGTATACAGCGCCGCTGGCTCCTATAAGAATTATTGAAGAACTGCCTGCATTCACCAATAGCCAAACCAACCCTGAACCTATTCCCGTTAGAAAATAATATTTGAGGAATTCCTGACGGCCCCAAATAGTTTCCATTTCTGAGCCAAACATCCACAGAACAAACATGTTTATAGCAACATGCCAAAATCCTCCGTGAATAAACATATAAGTAATCGGCTGCCAGATTTTTGGCCAAACCGTTTCAGGGGATAATCCAAAAATGACACTTAAGTCAATTTGATTTTCTCCAAGTGTCGACAAAACCCACAAGCCGAAGTTTATAACAATCAGCGTTTTGATTGCATCCGTAAACAGCCTTGGCTTAAAGGGAATATTCCCATATTCAGATTGAAATTGGTAGCGCATCACGGAAGCATTTTTGATAATTTTTTTAGTTTAATCCTGTTCATAGGATTAAACAAGGGTGTCATCGCGGACGGGGCTGCCTCGGGAACTATCATCTGCGGCATGGTAATAAGTTCAATACCAATTCCGAGTTTATCCTTCGATAAAAGAGCAGCATAAATTGTACTCACAAAAAAGTCTCGCGGCAAGTATCCCGATATATTCTCAATACCGTACTCAATAATTCCATCTTTAATGATGGTTGCGCAACTTCGATTCTTGAAATGGAAGTCTTTATATTCTTCCGGGTGTTTGGGATTCACAGGTGTAGCATGTATGGTTTCAAGTTCGCGGTGATAAATTCCCGCAAGCCTGTCAGTATCCAGGCCGGTCAGTCTCAATACATGAATCGTTCGCATGAAGTTCCTGCCAAATTTGTCATAATAATCCCTGCCGTCCACATTCATCTCAAATTTCCCACTTTTGGGTGACGGGCCAAATTCTCCAAGAGCCGGGCGGTAAAAATATTCTTCCTGCGTGATAACTTCATTTTCATTCAGCAAATGTGAAAAATTGAATATTTCACCATTTACGCTGATGGCATTGTGCCCAAAAGTAGATGTTCTGTATTTGACAAGACGTTCATTGTAATACAAATCAACTACAGGTTCCGAAAGCTTCGGCTCATCCGGCCACATGATAATAATCGGCTCTTCTCGTGTATAATCTTTTTGAGGAAGTTCACGTACGAAAACAGGCTTATCAGCCCAGTGAGTTGTATATCCATCCCATATGAGCCTATCCTTAAAAAAGGGCTCGCCGCTCGAGGATTCCACAAATGTTCCCGATTCAGAATGTCGCAATATTCCTCTGATAATTTCACCGTTCATTTTACTAGACAATCTGCCGCATAACTTTTAGCGCCTTTAATTCTCCCATATCCTCAAAATGGATGCGGAAATGTGTGGATATATATTTACTTATCGCTTTCCGGTCTTTTGGAGCAAGCGGGAAAGATTCAATTTTATTTATAAAATTACTCGCTGAAATATCTGCTGATTGCAAAAAGGTAACTATCTTCAATGCATTATCAGATTTTGCCAATCCCGAAGATGTGGATTGAATAAATGCGTCCGCTTCAAGGTCCGGGCGAAACCCTAAATATTCCAGAAGCTTTAATTGGTAATACCAGAAAACCATATTGAGTCGGTGGGGTTGGGTGTTCACCATTGTTAAAACGTGTATTAATTCTTCAAAAAGATCGGCATGAGGATCTTCGGTTATAAGTGTTTTATCTGTTAATTCAAGAATAGCCATTCCATAGGATATTTTTTTCATATCCTCCTGAATCATAGGCCATCTTTCGGCAAAACCCGTTTTTGAAATGGTGTGGAGGTCCCTGTTTGGTTTATGATAAAACATCAAATCCAGATAAGAAAGCGGCTGTAAATGTGCAGATGTTGTAGATTTTTTTGTACGTGCACCGCGAGCAATTACGCTGATTTTCCCATACTCCTTTGTGAAGCATCTTGCAATGATACTCGTATCGCCATAAGGGAAGCGCTTTAATACAACTGCGTGAGTGGATACTATCATGAATGGATTCTGCTAAGCAAAAACCAATTGAGACTAACAATCAATATGCTTTGGCAAATATGGCTTCATGCTTTGCGGGTTTCCCGGTATAAATACACTTTAATCCTTTTGAATTTTCAGAAAGCGGAATACATCGAATTGTTGCTTTCGTTTCAGCTTTGATAGCTTGCTCTGTTTCATCTGTACCATCCCAGCCGCATTGGGCAAAGCCGCTATTTTCATTCATAAATAATTTAAACTCATCATACGACTCTATCTTTTTGGTATGTGTTTCCCGGAAAGACTGTGCCTGTTCAAATAGATTTTGCTGAATCTCATCAAGAAGTTTAGAAACAACCGGTGACACTTCTTCTGCTGTGATAGACGATTTTTCACTGGTATCTCGGCGAGCTAAAATAACTTTCCCATCCGCAATATCTCTCGGCCCAACTTCCATCCTGAGCGGTACACCTTTCATTTCCCAGTCGTTAAACTTGAATCCGGGGCTCTCGTCTCTCTTGTCAATCTCCACCCGAACGCCTGCGTCTGACAGCTTCGAAGCGATGGGGCTGATAAAATCATGCACCTTAGATTTTTCTTCATCCGTCTTGGCGATTGGAATAATAACAAGTTGCACCGGCGCAATTTTGGGCGGAATCCGAAGTCCCTTATCGTCTCCGTGCGCCATAATGACGGCGCCCACGAGTCGGGTGCTTACGCCCCAGCTCGTTGCGAATACCAATTCTTCTTGATTGTCTTTTGTCTGAAAGGTGACATCAAAAGCTTTCGCGAAATTTTGTCCCAAATTATGAGATGTTCCTGCCTGCAATGCGCGCTTGTCACCCATCATTGCTTCGATGCAGTATGTTCTTTCTGCTCCTGCAAATTTTTCTGAGTCCGTTTTGATTCCCGTAAGCACAGGTACTGCCAAATAATCCTCTGCTAGTTGCCGATAAATTTCAAGAATTTTCAGAGTTTCCGCTTCTGCTTCTTCAGCCGTGGCGTGGGCGGTGTGTCCTTCCTGCCAAAGGAATTCTGTGGTTCGAAGAAACAGCCGAGTTCGCATTTCCCACCGAACAATGTTCGCCCATTGATTGATTAAAATTGGTAGATCACGGTAGGATTGAATCCATTTTTTATACATTGACCAAATGACAGTTTCTGATGTGGGTCTGACGATAACCTCTTCTTCGAGCTTAGAACCCGGATCTACAACCAATTCATTGCCGTCTGTTTTGAGGCGGGTGTGCGTTACAATAGCACATTCCTTCGCAAAGCCTTCTATATGCTTCGCTTCCTTCGCTAAAAATGATTTGGGAATGAATAATGGAAAATAGGCATTTTGATGCCCGGAAGACACAAGCATATCATCCAGAGATTGCTTAATGTGTTCCCAGAGAGAAAACCCATACGGCCTAATCACCATAGTTCCCTTTACGGGACCATAATCTGCAAGCCCGGTTTTGATGACAACATCAGTATACCAGGCGGCATAATCTTTGCTTTGCGGGGTGACTCCTTTAGACATAAGAAACTTTTTTTCTTTTGATGATAAGTTCTGAAATTACCGGGGTTCATTCAACCAATCAAAGGAATTGTCACCTCTTCGACTTAAATGAAACAAAAACATGAAACATGTAATAATTCTTCTCAACATGATGATGTTATCGGCGCAACCAATAATCCTCTATAAAAATTGCACCATTTACGAGAATCCGAATGCAAATGGGATTTTTGTGCAGAATGGAAAAATTCTCTCTATTGAGGATGATGCGGTGTCCGATCCTGACTCAGTAATCGATTTACAGGGGGGATTTATTTATCCGGGATTTACGGATGCGCATCTGCATTTAGCCGGTCTTGGGAAATCTTTAGAACAGCTCAATCTTGTCGGCACAACAAGCCCGGAAGAAATCCTGACAATATTGGATGACGATATTTCAAATTCCGAGGATTGGATTACAGGCAGAGGATGGGATCAAAATGATTGGGAAATAAAGCAGTTCCCGGATAAAAATATGCTGGATGCAGTTGTACCGGATTTACCTGTCTTTCTGCGGAGAATAGACGGACATGCCGCGTGGGTCAATTCCAAAGCATTGGACATTGCAGGAATTACATCAGAAAGCTCTGACCCAAAAGGCGGGAGAATCCTAAAAGACTCTCATGGTGAGCCTACCGGTATTATGATTGATAATGCTGTGGATCTTATTTCGTCCCATATTCCAAAAGACGGGATAGAAGATAAAAAAAGGCACATACTCAAATCTCAGACATTGCTTCACAGCCTGGGAATTACAGCGATTCATGAGCCGGGCGTTGGTGTCACAGTTGTCAGCGCATTAAAACAATTGCGGGATGACGGTTTGTTGAATATTCGTGTCTATGCCATGCTGGATGATAATCCGGGATTGGTGAAACCCTTTTTGAAATCTGGTTTTGAGAGCGGTGATTTTCTTCAATTTAAATCTGTAAAAATTTATTTCGATGGGGCGCTAGGTTCTCGTGGAGCTGCATTGCTTGAGCCCTATTCCGATGATGGCGGCAACATGGGATTATTTCTTACAAACCCAGATTCTGTTATCGCAAAGGTACGCGAGATAAATTTTGCCGGTTTTCAGGCAAATATTCACTGCATTGGAGACCGGGCAAACAGAACAGCCTTGGATATTTTCGAAGCTCACGGAAATCCACACTTGCGGAACAGAATTGAGCATGCACAGATTCTTCATCCGGATGATATCCCACGGTTCAGCCGTTTGGGAGTGATTCCATCCATGCAGCCGACACATTGCACCAGCGATATGCCTTGGGCAGAAGAACGTCTCGGCTCTCACCGGATTAAAGGCGCATATGCGTGGCAGTCCTTGATACGGGCAGGATCTATGATTCCCGCCGGATCCGACGCACCGATTGAACATCCGGATCCTATTGCAGGAATTTATGCCGCTGTTACACGACAAGATAAATCCGGCAATCCGAAACAAGGATGGGCGCCTGAAGAACGCATGACAATGCAGCAGGTTATTTCAGCATTTACAGAATGGCCGGCATTTGCGTCATTCCAGGAGCATCGGTTGGGGAAAATTGAAGCGGGGTTTTTTGCGGATTTTACCGTACTGTCTCATCCAATAGAGTCTCTTTCTGGTGCGGAAATTTTAACAACCGATGTTTTGTTCACGATTGTGAACGGAAAGATTGTTTACACACAACCCAAATAAAGGATAATACCATGCTTATACAGAGGTCAATTACAAGAGCTGCAATGATATTTATGTCATTCCATTTGGGGATGGCAGAAGATACTGTTTTACAATTTTTGGACGGAAAAGCTGAAAAATATGCCACTATGTCCTACACAATCTGGAGTTGGGCTGAAGTTGGATATCAGGAAGAGAAGACGACAGAACTCATGCAAACCCATCTTCGGGATGAAGGCTTTTCAATTGATGCCGGTGTAGCAGATATTCCCACGGCTTTTATTGCCAGTTATGGCTCAGGAAAGCCGGTTATCGCCATTTTAGCAGAAATGGACGCACTGCCAGGATTATCACAATCGGCACAACCGGAGAGGCTTCCGATAAAAGAAGAGATGCCCGGACATGCCTGCGGACATCATTTGTTTGGAGCCGGCTCTATCGCCGCCGCTGTTGCAGTAAAAAACTGGATGAAGGAAACCGGGGCGAGCGGAACCGTTCGTCTGTACGGCACACCCGCAGAAGAGGGCGGATCGGGAAAAGTGTACATGGTGCGCTCGGGGCTCTTTAACGATGTGGATGCTGTTTTGCACTGGCACCCCTCCGACCGAAACGATGCAAGTCCTTCGTCTTCCCTTGCCAACAAATCTGCAAAATTTCGCTTTAAAGGCCGGGCAGCTCATGCTGCGGGTGCACCTGAAATGGGAAGGTCAGCCTTGGACGCCGTTGAAAGTATGAACTTTATGGTGAATCTTATGCGGGAGCATTTGCCGGAGCCTGCCCGGATACATTATATCATTACCAAAGGAGGAGATGCGCCCAACATCGTTCCCGAAAATGCGGAAGTATATTATTATGTAAGGCATCCCCAAGTAGAAGAAATGGAAAAAATTTGGGACAGAGTCATTAAAACAGCCGAAGCTGCGGCCATCGGGACTGAAACTTCTCTTCAATACGAAGTTATGCATGGGAATCGTCCGTTACTGCCTAATCACACTTTAGCTAATGTTGTACTGGAAAAATTAACTCAAGTTGGAGGCGTGCATTATTCTGACGAGGAAACCCTATTTGCCAAATCTATAAGGGCGACTTTGGACAATCCACGGCGTGAATTGGGCAGTGAAAAAGAGATACAGCCTTTTGAAGAAAAAACCGGTCGAGGTTCCACCGATGTTGGCGGAGTATCGTGGGTTGTGCCGACTGCCGGATTGCGAACGGCAACATGGGCGCCGGGTACGCCAGCACATTCATGGCAGGCAGTTGCCTGCGGTGGGATGAGCATTGGGCATAAAGGAATGATTAATGCCGCAAAGGCGCTTGCACTAAGCGCAGTACACCTCTATCAAAATCCAGCTGTCATACAAGACGCCTGGAAAGATCTTAACGAACGGCGTGGACCTAATTTTGAATATTATCCTTTGTTGGGCGATCGCGATCCTCCGCTTGATTATAGAAAATGAATGAAAAAGAAGTAAAGAGGCTTACGTCTCTTCAGGTAAAAAAATACAGGGACGAGCATAAACAATTCCTGATTGAGGGTAAGCGAATTGTAGCAGAGGCGCTTACGGCAGGCGCGGATATTCTGAAGCTATATTCCGACTCTGAATTGGATGCAGACATGATATCGGCGGCAAATGATCGCAAGATTCCAATTGAAAATGTTGATGAGCGCTTAGCTCGAAAAATCTCAAACACCGTTTCGCCTTCAGGAGTTTTGGCATTGTGCGGTATTCCAGAAAAAGACCTTTCCTTTATTCAGAATAATGAAAATTGTATTTATCTGGAATGTATAAGCGATCCGGGGAATTTGGGAACGATTGCTCGAGCCGCCACCTGGTTTGGGGTTAATCATATTGTATTATCAGAAACCTGCACTGATCCGTATAATCCTAAAACGGTTCGGGCTGGAATGGGCGCTCACTTCTACTGCAATTTTTATATCAACACGCCTTTATCATGGCTTAGCCAATGTGCGAAAGAAATTCTGGCTGCCGATACCAATGGAGAAAGCATCCATACGGTTGGGCCGATTTCCAATCCATGGGTTCTGGTTTTGGGTGGAGAGGCGAGAGGAATCTCAAACGAAATCCTAGCGGAACAGTATAAAACAATTTCCATTCCCAAATTGGGGGAAGGAGAATCTCTAAACGTGGCCGCGGCAGCGGGGATTATCTTATCATCGCTCTGCAACAGAAAAATGTAATCATTTCTTATTTCACGGCGAATCCCTTAACTTTCACGCTTATGCTTAATTCAGAACCAGAAAACCATGAATCGGACCCTCACAGTCGGGCGCGTTTTCAGCGTCATTATACTATCCGTACTGCTTTCCATGTTTATCAGCGTGGCAATCGTGGCAGCAGGTTCTGTCTATGCAGAAGAGGCTAATCAGAAGATTTTTACTTCTCTTTCCCTGCTCATTGGGCAGGGATTTATGATTGTCCCCATTGCACTTTTTTTAGCGTTTCGAAAAGAGTCGCTCGTATATCGTTTCAGAATACGATCTATTTCAACTACCGTCGCTGTCACTGCATTTATGATATCGGCAGGATTGATTGTGTTTGTTGATGAATTGGATCGCATTGTAAACGCCTTGCTTCCCATGCCTGAAATATTTGCAAATATGGACGCTTTGTTAAACTTGGATTCAACGGGATTTGCCATCATCAGTATTATTACTATTGCAGGTGTGGCGCCGGTGTTGGAGGAAATGATTTTTCGAGGATTTCTGCAAAAATTTCTGGAAGAAAAGTGGCAGGACCCGACGCGGGCAATTATGGTGACAAGCCTGTTTTTCACATTGGTGCACATGAACCCTTTTTGGGCTATTCAGATTTATCTGCTCGGGGTTGTGCTAGGATATCTTGCATGGAAGACGGGATCAATATTCCCCGGGATTATACTCCACGCACTAAATAATGGGCTTGCACTCTTCTTTTTCATGGCCAAAGATTCTGTGAATCCTATTTACCTCTGGCGCGGACACGTGTCTCCGCTATTTTTGGTACCTGCGGTAATTCTGCTCTTCTTCGGGTTTAAACAATTAATCAAAACGCCGGACCCGCTGTCATGAAAAAAGTATTATTCGAACACGAAATAAAGCTCTTAAAAAATACGTTCCGGAGATTGCTAAGGCGTCATGCCAGAACAAATCTGATCAAACTGCTTGAAAAAACACACCCGGCGGATCTTGCGCTCGTTTATAGGCAATTCAACGAAGATGAGCAGGATATTCTCTTTGGATTAATGAAACCCTCTGAACATACCGGTGAATTCCTTTCAGAGCTTGATGAGTCTATCGTTTCCCAAATTTTATCCAATGAAGGTCCTCAGAGAATAGCTGAATTATTGCAGGAAATCAGCCCGAATGATCAAGCAGATCTGTTGGGTTTACTAGAAGAGGGTCAGGCAGAAGCCACTCTAAATTTGCTTCAAGTAGATGAAAAAGAAGAGCTCGAAGAGATTATGGCATACCCGGAGGATAGTGCCGGAAGCCTAATGGCGACGGATGTTTTTATGCTTCATATGGACATTACGGCCCGGGAAGCTATTTCCACCATTCAGAAGCAGAAATCAGCTGAAATGGTTTTTTATCTGTACGTAGCAGATGATGATAATTGTCTCGCCGGTGTTGTTTCCCTGAGGGATTTGGTCACCACGCCGGGCAGCACCACATTGAAGGATATCATGTCAAAAAATGTTCACACAGTTCGCCCGGATACAGATCAGGAAGAAGTTGCTACGATAGTTTCTCAGTACAATTATCTCGCGGTTCCCGTAGTAGATGCCGATGGTGTATTGCTTGGGATTGTAACGGTGGATGATGTTGTGGATGTTATCCGCGAAGAAGCAACCGAAGACTTTCTGCAAATGGCAGGTGCCGGTAAAGATCGGGAAATCCTGTTGAAATCTTCATGGGAAAATGCGCGTACACGTCTGCCGTGGCTCTTGGCTAGTTGGGTAGGCGGGATTCTTGCCGTTTCTATCATTGGAATATTTGAAGATGTTCTCAAATCTACAATTGCCTTGGCTGCGTTTATTCCTGTTATCATTGGAATGGGTGGAAATATCGGTACCCAATCTTCCACCATTATCGTTCGCGGGTTGGCAACCGGCCGAGTAGATATTGAAAATATGGCCAAGCTGTTATTTAAGGAAATCCGCGTTGGTCTCATTTTGGGTGTGCTGTATGGACTTATGCTTGGGCTCTTCGCCCTCGCACGATTTATGGACGCTTCTCCATCTTTGGGGATTGTTGTGGGATCCAGTATTTGTGTTTCAATGCTGATTGCCACTACAATTGGCGCCTGCGTCCCACTGTTACTGCATAAACTTGATATTGATCCTGCCGTTGCAACCGGACCCTTCGTCACTACGAGCATTGATATCCTCGGAGTGTCTCTCTATTTCCTGATTGCATCGTACTTTCTCGTTCTGTAATGCTTACCGTACATTGGGTGCTCATTAGCGGATTTGCACTTTATATTCTTTTTACTTTTTATTTTATTGTTGGGATTTTCCGGCTTAAAAAATATCCTCAAGTACAGGAACCTCTACCATTTGTATCCGTGATAGTCGCCGCAAGAAATGAAGAAAAATCACTGCCTGCTTTGTTAGACGACCTAGGTCTTCAAGATTATCCGAATGATAAAATTGAGTTTATCATTGCCGATGACAGGTCGGAGGACGATACGTGGATCATTATTCAAAAAAAGCAAAATCAGGACAGCCGATTTACAGGAGTGCAAATAGCAGAACTCAATCCTGAGATGACTCCAAAAAAATATGCATTATCTAAAGCAATACAAGAATCCCGCGGAGAAATTATTCTTACGACTGATGCGGACTGCCGAATCCATAATGGATGGGCGCGAAGTATGGTGGATGCTCTTTCGTCCGGGGCGGGGATAGTGGTAGGATTGTCCACTGTAGATTTTACCAATGAAGGATTTTTTGACCGATATCAATTTGTTGACTTTTTAGGAATAATGTCGGCAAATGCCGGAGTATTGGGCTGGGGAATGGGTTGGTCTGGTTCCGGCCAAAACTTAGGATATAAACGAGTTCTGTTTGAAAATATTGACGGATTTAAACCTGTCGCTCACTTGGTTTCCGGTGATGATATGTATTTGGTTCAGGCTATTTCCAATATCGCCCCAGCCGTATTTAATACTGATCAAAACAGTTATTCCCATACAAAACCATCTCCAACTATTAAATCTTTTATCAGCCAGCGCGTAAGGTGGTCGTCAAATTCAAAACCTTCATTCTCATCGCGCCCTACATTTTTTATCTTCTTATTGTCCGGATTCCTTGCAAATATCGGAATATTAGCGGGGATCTTTTCTGCGGTCGCCGTACAATGGATTCCATTGGCATTTGGAATAAAGTTTATTTTTGAAGCAATGGTGATTTTTTCAGGAGCACGTCGATTTGGGATTCAAGTCCCGCCGATTACATTTGTTTTCTGGAACGCTTTACAGCCTCTTTATATTCCGATTATTGGCCTAATGGGTCTGATTGGAAGATTCAAGTGGAAGTAGGTAGCCGTCCTAACTATTCCTGAAATGCATTAGATTCGGACAAGGCTAATTGTCAAAGATATGGAACATCAAGAAAAACAACCATCAGGCTCCAATTGGATATCTATGCTAAAAGCATATCATAGGCATTTATGGATTTGGGCAGGCATTGGACTGGTCATCATAATTTCCTTGATACTTGGAATTGATGAAAAAATTATAGTTTTCATTACCATTTTGCTCGGTGTATTCACACAGGCATTTGTTGGTTTGGGTGGGCTGATAGCAGCCGTTCCCTTTATTGGTCCCATCATCATCAAAGTTTTAACAATTCCCTTTTTCTGGTTGATTAATGCTCTCGGATATTTTGTGGGTGCCGTCGCAATAAAAAAGGGATATACTTCCGAATTCACAAAAACACGAATTCTTACACTTGCATTATTAATCGGAATTATAATTGGCTATATGCTTGGACACATTATTCCATTAAGATGAAAGTTCTTGTTCTACAAGGTCCAAATATAAATTTGATTGGCGTTCGTTCCGCCAAAACCGGCGACCGAATCACGCTGGATAAACTGAACAGCACATTAAAAAAAGAATGCCGAGAAAAAGAGGTTGAAATAAAAATCCTGCAAACCGGAAAAGCATATAAAGCGTTGAATTTTTTACAGAGAAACAAAAATTGGGCAGATGGCATCCTGTTTGCGCCAATGGCATGGGCGCAGTACGAATATTCTCTCAAAGAAGCCTTAGATATAATCCAGATTCCTGTAGTAGAAATCACCCTACAAAAACCCTATTCATTGGTATCGGAATCTTCCATTTTTTCTGATATTTGTATTCGCAATATTGAAGAGCATCCGGATAGTGTTTTTCAATCCGCTTTGAATGTTCTGCTAGATCATTTGAGTACCTAATGCGGGCTCTGCGCCTGCAAGGTTACCCATTCTTTTTTCCGGCTCTGTTATTAATTCTGAGCTGTGCCGTCCCGCCGCCGAGTCCCGAGCACATACCACCACAAGAAGCAAAGCTTGAAATATTCAATGATGGGCTGAGGGCAGTTCTTACTCTTCCACATGAAGCATCCATTCGTCAGGCCATATTGGATACATTATCCTCCGGCGCGCAAGCTTCTCTTCTAAATCAATGGATTCCGCCTTCTATAGATGATTCGTTAAAATCAAACGTAGTTTCAAACGTGCTGGAAAGACTTCAACCCAGCGCTTTTCAGTACACCATATCCAATACCAAATTTTCTGATAAGTTTGCTGTGATTGAATTTGAAATTGATACATCCAGAATAATCCAAGTCATAGATCATATTGTTCAATCCTACCGCCGGCTTCAGGATGTTCCCATTGAACCCTTGTTTTCCAATAATGAAAATCCGCCAGTTATAAAAGATGTAGAGTCTCTTTCTTTGTCTCTACCATGCGAAGATTTCCCTGTTCCAAATCAAGCAAACCTACTTCCCAATGCACCTCGTAATTATAGGAACGGAATTCATCGCGGGATTGATTTTTGGGTAGACTGGGGAACTCCAGTAAAACCCGTTGCGGGAGGCACCGTAATTCGGGCTGATCACGGTTATACCGAGGTTCCGGCTGAATTCAGGACAAAACTTCTGAAAACAGCGCATAAAACAGGTCATACGCCATCAGATATTTTTAACCATATTCTGCTTGGTCAGGCTGTTTTTATAGATCATGGGTTCACTCTTGTCCCTGGTTACAGAGCCGTTTCCATTTATGCACACTTGTCTCATGTCAATCCAAACGTAATACCCGGAGTTTATATTGACAAAGGACAAGAAATAGGATTATCCGGAAACAGCGGCATTAAAGACGCAACTGAGGGAAAGCGCACCGGTGCACATTTGCACTGGGAATTGATCCTGCAGGACGCTGACGGCGAATACTATTTAGGTCAAGGATTCCCCTATGAAACACTTTATCCTCTTCTTGTAAATATATTTCGCTAATCTGCAAAAAACCTTCTTGTAATAAAAAAGCCCCCGGAACCGGGGGCTTTTTTAATGTAACTGATTAAATCAGCTTAACTACAGGCATTCGGATCATTATCGTTCCGTGCGGGTTGATTGTCCGGAATTGGAATATTTGAATTTGCATTCCTTTCATCATCCGAATAATAGAACCTGCCGGGTACACCCGAGTTGGTGGAAAGTGCAGGATAGCAGTTACGCTTCCAGTCATTCCAAACCTCTGAATTCAAGAAAAGTGCAATATACTTTTCTTCACTGATTTCACCCATGAGGGTTGCACCAGTAGAGGTTGAGTTGCCCAGCGTATCCGCTGACATTGACCACTTGGTTTCGGCAGCATCCCGCGCTGAATTTAAATATCCAAGCGCAGTTGCTTCGTTGCCAAGCAGATATTCAGCTTCAGCCAGAATAAGAAGATTCTCTTCATAGCTGAGGATATCAATACTGGCATCACCACCAAAATAGGTGCTGCTCAGGTATGAATGTCCATCATAGTTCTCGCCGCGTGCGGCTCCTTTAACAGTATCACCTGTGGTAGCATTTCCATAATACATGGTTTCGCGGGGATCGTTGTTCGCCTTCAGTAGGTTCACAAGCGTCGCCCCAGCCGTCATGTAGGAATCACGGGAGATGTAGAACTGATACCAGCAAGTGGTTTCAGTTGCTACGCTCGTATGATACGTCTTCGCAGTACCAGAAGCGGCTGCAATTCCGTTTGCAGCAGCAGCTTTGGCAAGAGCAGCATTTGTTGTTGCGGCTCCGTCACCTTCTACCCAGTGCATATACAGACGCGCTTTCAGCGTATACGCTGCAGCAATCCATTTTGCGGCATCACCGCCGAAGATCATATCGTTCTCCGGTAGCGTTCCTGCTGTGGAGTTGCCAAGATTAGTGATGGCATCATCCAATAGAGTCTGCAATGAGGCATAGAGTGCTGCCTGATCATCCAATGCAGGTTCTGTTGCTGTACCAGCAGCTTCTGAATAAGGTGCATCGCCCCAAAAAGCGGCGACATAGTGCATCATCAGAGCTTCCACCACCTGGGCCATTCCCTTGTAGTGGGCGCCTTGAGGTGTGGAGGCATCATCACAGAGAGCCTGGATTTTCTGAATATCCACAAGCCCGCCGCCAAGGTAAACCATATTCCATTCAGTGCTGTGATCGCTTTCTGTAATAGAATAGGCCGCCAGAGACGAATACTGCCTGTCGGTTCCCATCATCTGTTCCATCCAAATGCAAGCACTTCTTGCGATGTAGCTTTCATGCAAAAAGAAGGTTTTCACCTGCGTTGCAGTAAAAAGCTGATCGATGCTCACGGATGTAGCAGCATTGGGATTATCTTCAAAGCCTTCCAACTCACTTTCACAGCCTGATACAAAGATCAAAGCCGGAAAAAGAAGTACGAGACCGGTGTTTTTAATCCAATTCATTGTAATTGCTTTCATTATTCTCACCCCTTCCTTATAACGTCACGCCGAGCGTGATGATTGTGGACTTGGTGTGAGGCATGTTAAAATAATCATTACCTCTCGTGCTACTTGTTCCGGAAAGGTTTGTTTCCGGATCAACACCTGAGTAATCGGTCCATGTTTTAAGATTTCTCATCGTTACACCCAACTCAACGCTGCCTAAGCCAAACTGTGTGGCAAGCGCGCCGGTGTGCGTGTACGTGAAAGAGAGCTCACGGAGCTTGATGTAACTTCCGTCTTCTATGAATTGTTCGGACGGACCGGTAAATCCACTGTATGGACCATACCAGCGTGAAACATCATTCACAGCAACATTACCCCCACCATAGTTCTCTAAGTCACCACGGAAAGAATACGTACCATCGCTATTCCATTTGCCCCAGCTATACGGACTATCCCAAACATCGTATCCGAGGTAATCTTTAACGGAGCCGGTTACAGAAGTATCGATTGTTGTAATCACGTCTGTTGTGCCGTGAGCGCCAAAATACGATAGCGCTCCTCTAGTTCCGTTCCAGATATCGCCGCCTTGTTTGAAATCAAACAGCGCCGATACACGGAGGGTCTTCTTTAGGTTTGCTGTCATGCGAAGGCTTCCTACCCAATCCGGGTTCGGATCGCCAACGATTCCAACTTCACCGCTTTCTGTGAGAAAACCGTTTGCATCTAGGATATATGCGCCGGTTGTATCGTTAACTGCCCATTGTCCACCTCGCATTACACCAAAGGCTTTGCCTTCCATAGCAACTTGAAACGCGCTAGAAAAACCGCCAATGCCAATGTATTCAGCGCCGGCAATGTCAGTAACCTTATTCTCGTTGGCCGCATATTTGAAATCAACATCAAAGGAAAGATCCTTTGTGTCAAGAACGCGAACACCAAGAACGGCTTCGATACCTTTGTTTTCCATTTTAGCCGAGTTGGCAAGCTTTCCGCCGTAGCCAGTACTTGGAGCAAGCGGCTGGTTCAGGATTGCGTCTTCGGTTTTAATGTCATAACTGGTGAGCTCAAGAGTAACCTTGTTGTTTAACAAAGCAAGGTCAATTCCCATCTCAAGTTCTGTTGCTATCTCAGGTTTAATTTCTGAGTTCGCCTGCGTACTTGAGGTTGTGAAACCGCCGTTACCGTCATAGGTATAGGTCAGTTCCGGGCCCCAGCCGTCGCTTACAGAACCGGATGAAAATATGTCGGTCATATAATACGGGCCAGGCGTTGAACCAGCTTGTCCCCACGCAACACGAAGAATTGCATTGTCAACCATGGGTAGGCTTACCAGTTTGGACAGGTTCAAAGAAGAACTGAAACGCGGGAAAGTTGCGAAACGGTTCGCTGAACCAAAGGTGGAAGAACCGTCTCGGTTCATACCCACTGTCACAAACAGAAATTCATTCAAGCCGAATGTGGCGTTGAAATAGGTTGATGCGGTAACAACTTCTGAGTTGTATTCGTCCGGTGAATAATCAATGGTGTTATCAAGCTGCGTAAAGCCGACAACATTCATATTTTCACCAACGATATAGGTCCGCTCATAATCTTCCAGATTCAGGTTCTGTCCTGCAACCACATTCAATTTCAGGCCGGGAGTCAGTTGTTTTTTCATTGTCATCTGAATCACGTGGTCTGTCATGTGAGTGCGCAGTTTATGAACATCTACCATTCCGTCCGGGAATTCACCCGTTGACGGTGGAAGTGAAATACGGCGGAAGTCCGTGTATGTATCAAATCCATACCGATACAAAACGTTGATTCCGTCTGCCACTTTATAATTGGTTTCCAGATTACCGAACAGGCGATCAACATCAGATGTGTTGGTTTGACTGTTTAGTGTAAAGTACGGGTTATCATATCCACGGCCGGACCTTAACACGGAACCATCCTGGTCCCTATATGAACGGTGATAGCCTGAATTAGGGTCAATATATACAGAGTTATCAAAATTTGGCGGGGTTCTGTAGTTACCCAGAAGCAGTCCGCTCAAGTTTGATCCCATCTGAATGCCGCTGTTGTTTACCTTACTGTAAGCAATATTACCGGATGCAGATAGATTATCAGTAAACCAGTGCGTCGTTTTTACACGAGCGGTACGGCGCTTGGACCAACTATTGGGACCTATGAAAAATCCCTGGTGATCAAGATCACCAAATGACAGGTAATAAGTCGTACGGCCTGTACCACCGGAAATACTGATATTGTGTTCCGTTTTGCTTCCCGTGGTAAAGATATCAGACGTATGGTTATATGTTTTACCATTCCGCATGTATGCATAGGGCGAATCTGCGTTGAAAGCAAGCGAATCACCTGTGTATGGGTTCACATTATGGTTGTCGGTAAGCGTTAGGTCGGACAAGAGCGGGCCCCAACTTGTGGAACCTGTTCCAGTGCTTCCATAAATACCTTGACCAAACCTTTGGTTCAACTCGGGTTGCTGTGTGACATCGTCATAACTCTTTGAGAACCTATAGCTAATACGCTGCTGCCCGGATACACCGGATTTAGTCCGAATCAGGACAACGCCGTTTTTCGCTTTGGTTCCATAGATGGATGCCGCTGCAGCACCTTTTAGAATCTCAACGGACTGAATGTCAGCTGGGTTTATATCGAATGCGCGATTCTGGGATGTTGCACCATCACCGGCACCATAGTAACCCAGAGAGTTTCCATAGGTTGAGTTGTCAATTGGTGTGCCGTCCAAAACGATCAGCGGCTGCTGTCCACCAGAGATGGAATTCGCACCACGGATTCTGATATAAGAACCAGAGCCGGGCTCGCCTGTCGTTGTAGTAATTTCCACACCAGCGGTTTTAGCTGCGAGGCTGGAAATAAAATTAGACTCACCACTATTTACCAGTTCTTCACCTTCCACGGATTCAACAGACACGCCAATTTCACTGCGCGCCATGGATCCACGGCCGGTTACAAGAACTTCACCCAATTGCAGGACGTCCTCACTAAGCGAAAATGTTACACTTTCGCCAGCGCTTGCGGACAATTCCTGGGATTCATAACCGATATAAGAAGCGCGAACCGTAAACGGGCCTGCTCCTGGAACGGCTATATCGAAGGTACCGTCATCACCTGTGACGGACCCCAGATTGGTCCCCAGGACCTGCACATTTGCTCCTGCCAACGCACTGCCGTCGTCGGTCGTCACCACACCGGTGATTGACCCGCCTTGGGCAACGAGATACAGGGGCAACATGAATGCAAGTACTAAAGATAATTGTTTCTTCATGGTTTCCTCATTGTTTGTTAATAAGAATGATTAATTCTCCTTGCACGTAGCTTCCCCAAAGGGGGCTAACTACATTCTACTATATTAAATAACTAATAATGTGCTCTACAACACATTTTTATTCTTTTTTTTACCAGTACTTTTCGAGTCTATTCTCGTCAGAGAATCTATAATAATCAATTCATTTGTTAGCGGATATAGTTAATTAATATCTCTTAATTTACCTAATCTATCGGAGCGGGCGGCCCCGGCTCTTTGCCCTCATCTCGCCTGCTTCCCGCACCGACATAAAACATAGAGCCGGCAACAGCAAATCCGAATAAAGTAAAAATAGCAATATTTCGTATTCGATAGGCATTCCCTATATCTATGATCGGATCTCCAGTATCGCTGGTTAATTCCTGAATGATTGTAATCTCAGGCGATATCCCTAAAGTAAGGACTTGCCCTTTAGATGTTCGAAAAACTACTTCACCAAAAATGTAATTATATTTAACAAAGGTTCCTTTTATTTCTGTTCCATCCTTCAGCCTTAAAATATCAGCAAAAGCGGTTTGGGTAATAACAGAAATTGCTACAACTACCGTTATCATTGTTTTTCTTATGCTCATCATGCGTGCTTCCTACTTTCTCAGTCGTGCCTTTGAAAAACGCCCTTCGGGAATTTCTGCATTAAACTCGATCTCATTAATCACCCACTCTGTCCCTTTGCTGTTTCGTTTGAGCTCATCTCTAAAAATGAACCGTGAAGGGAACCATCTGTCTTGTACTTTTTTGATACCGTCCATTGTGGATGTTTTCAGCAATTTACCACTTTTTGCGTACAGTTCCTCCTTCATCGGCAGAAACCATTCCTTATCAATCCAGGCCCGGCGCTTTGGATAAGACAATCCTTTCACCTTCGCTTCCAGAAATAAAATCCAATGATCGCGCCCATCAATTTCAACCGATCCTTCCAAAGTAGCGTCGTAGAGATCGGTGAGCGGACGGTCCTCCATCATATCGTTATAAGACATGTCTGAACCCATCACCGACTGGCGCAGCATATGTCCGGAAATTTGTATCACACGATCTGTTTGGGGAGAATACGTCCAGAGCTTATCATCTAATTTCAGCATTTTGGTCCCCGCTTCCCGCGGCGGCGAAAGATATTCCGTAAAGGCCAGGTTCGTTCCCACAACCCAATTTTTTGATTCAATGGTGCGGCTTGACCTCCTGCCATGCACAACCATTTTACTTGTTATGACACGGCTTTTTGCATTCAGATTGTTATCCATTGCCTGAATAATTTCCTGCACAGATATTGCACCGTCTTGACCAATGGCAAAGGCTAATATAAGGAATACCATCGTTCGTCTCATTTTCATAATTCCCAATCCTTGTTCCTAACCAACGCTAAGCCTCTAATTCCTTAAAAAGCTGCGCCATTTCTCGTTTATAGATAGCGCGTCCCGCCATCATGGTTCCCAAAACGGTGGCCAAAACGCCGGGTATAAAACCGATATAATAAAGTTCCGGAGTCACTTGAGCATAGAAAACATTGGACATAATAATATCTGTTGAGGTCAGTCCTTCCATCGCTGACGAGTAATCCAAGCCCACTTCCTGCATATAATAGGTAATTCCGAGCCCCATGGCTGTGCCGAGCACCGTTCCGATGAAGCCGATGATTACCGATTCTACGATCATGGATCGATAGACTTGGCCTTTTGATTCGCCCATGGCAAGCCGCATGCCGATCTCACCATAGCGGCGCAGACCATTCATAAGTCCCATATTCCACAAAACTATCATGACAATAACCAAGAATACGGCCAACATAATAACTATAGCTGCATTACTGAAATCCACCATGGTGCCCATTTGATTCGCGTCTCGCAGTGCCATCATAGTCGGGCTGAAAATATCAGCGCTGGCGCCATGGTTTTCGTTATATCGTTTGCGCAACGCAACTGTCGCCTTGTCCTCATATAGGAGTGTTTCAGTAAAACCCAAAATCTCTGAAGCAGCGCTTTTCATATCCAGTGCCATCCTAGCCCCCTCGATATCCACCAGCATCATTTGTTTATCCACCGGGCCCAAGTTCAGTTTAAAAGTGCCGACAACCGTAAAGTTGTAGGTGGTAAAAGCATTGTACATGGTGGAGCCTATTAAGGTCACCGTTTCGCCCAAAGATAGATCGAGCCGATTTGCCAACGTAGTGCTAAGCAACACCTCCTCGGGAACTTCCGGCAAACGCCCATTTGCCAAACGATTATCAAGTTTCCATATCTCAAATTGGCGAGAATCCGTTGAAAGAAAATCGACGCCCAAAGCATAAACCGGACCTTGTGCGCGAGTTTCGCCCTTCTCGTCGGGCACATCCAATAATCCACCAAACGTTATCCGGGGCGTCCAGAAATAGTCCGGATAATCCTTTTGTAATTCATTAATGATTTGGTCTGTATCCAAAAGAGCCAAGTCATTCGGGAGAAGTTGGCTATCTTCTTTATAGGCTCTTGTCATGACCTTTACGTGGCCCGTGGAAACCACTGCTGAATCAAGAAACATGCTATTCATGATACCGGTCAGAAAACCCTGAAAGAAAATAATCATCGCCACCGTCAGTGTAACTACCAGAACCGGGAAGAAACTTCTTGTGCGGTCACGGATTATTCCTTTGATCAAGAACCCAATCATACCGCCGTTTTCCCTCGCAATGCATCGGTGGGCCTCATTTTGGCGATTCGGCGTGACGGCATATAACTCACAATAAGTACAATAATAGATACAACAAATGTTGTTGTCAAAACTAGCCCGACAGAATAAACCGGAATAAGGCGCTTCGCAATAATTAAGCCCATTTGCCCTTCAGAGTAATCAATCCCCATGTAGATGCCGTAGGTATTAAAATACCAAAGTATGGGCCCGAAAAGAATTACCGTCATGATAGCCGCCAAAACGGCATTGAGCCCTCCCTCCAATGTAAAAAGTCCCACGACCCTTGACCTTGCCATTCCCAGAGCCATGAGGGTACCGATTTCTTTCCCACGGCGAAAAATGGATAATACCTGTGCATTAAAAATCCCCATAGCCGCCAAGGCAAGCAGTATGATATACATAATAGCCGCATTGGGTTCGTCCGCCTCAATCATGGCTTCCATATCCCGAACCAAATAATGGATATCCCGGTGAATCCAGGTGCCATTCCCCTCTGACGGTAAAACATCTTTTGCGAATGTGACATACGTTGCTTCATTTTCCATCGCCAGCATGGATTGAGCTTTGGCCAGCGGCACCCAAATGTGATTCAGATCCAGTTTAAAATTCTCCGTTTCCATAATGTGAACGATTGTTCCTTCATCGGCATCATAAGTACGATCAGCATCCAACCAGCGTATAGTGAAAGAATCTCCTACTTTTAGTTTCGCGTCTTTTGCCATGCCGGTCCCAATCATCACCGGGATAGTGGTTTCATCGTCAACGACCAGCATTTGCGTGGGCATGTTGACAATCGTTTGCTCGGACGAAATTCCCTTCATAATAACGGGCATAATGCGACCATTGGGATAGATGGAAGCCTGACTGACTAATACCGAAACGGCTTTTTTCTGATCTACAAGCGCCATGACTGCATCCGGCAATACAGAATGCGCATCTTCAAAAGTCATGGGATCCATAGGATCATATTCCGGATGCCAGTACGCGCCGCCGGCAATCTCAGTATCAATGGAAACCTGCATAGCGTGTTCCCGCATGCCGTCGTACATCGCGGATATGAAGATAATCATGAAAAATGAAATTGCGGTAACAAAGACATTAAGCCAGGTGCGCAGTCCGGCGCCGAGAAGATTTTTAATAGCAATCTTAAACATCATGACTGTTCACCAAATTGGGGATTTTCAATCAATTCATCCTTTGCAATCTGACCATCGTCCAAATGCACGATACGGCGAAGGTATCCCATAATCTTTTCATCGTGGGTTGCAAAAACAAAAGATGTATCCATTTCATTGTTCAGCCTCCCCATGATTTTCATAATCTGATGGGAATTTTCAGAATCCAGATTGGCGGTTGGCTCATCTGCCAATATTAAAGCAGGTTTATGTACAATCGCTCGGGCAATGGCTGTCCGCTGACATTCTCCACCGCTTAGTTGCGCCGGCCGGGAATCAATTTTGTCCAAAAGCCCAACTGAACCCACGGCTTGTTCTACCAGTCGTTTTCGTTCGTTTGTTTCGATTTTATTTAAAATGAGCGGCAGCTCTACATTCTCAAAAACGGAATACACTGGAAGCAGGTTATAACTCTGGAAAATGAAGCCCATTTTGGTTCGACGAAGCTCCGCCCTTTCTGCGTGAGAGGTCGACCCGAGATCCGATCCTAACACATTTACATTTCCACCTGACGGGGAATCGAGCCCGCCGATTATATTCAGCAGGGTTGTTTTCCCGGAGCCGGACGGACCTATCAATCCAGTGAATTCGGCATGGTTCAATTCCAGATTGATATTCTTTAATGCAGTGAAAAAATCACCACCAACCGGAAATTTTTTAACAAGATTGTGAATTTGTACAACAAAAGAGTCAGACATTTTTTATCCTAATGATTGTAAATAAATATAAATTGAAATCCCGAACCAAACCCTACGGCAGAATTGGGTAAATACTCTGGTGAAATCGTGTAATCATCGCGCTTAGGGTTCATAGATAAAATGAAATTTAAACTGATTCTGTCGTATGTCGAACTCCAACGTATGTATTGATACGCTTGATTGTCCGTCAAATTAACCTGTGAAATGAACATAATCTGATGAATTATTCCCAAGGGTACACTCGCCATAAAAGCTGTAAAATTTTGAGTAGCTGTGTCCACAGTTGTCCGTTTCGCTATGTGCATGAATTCCGCCATCACGAGGATTCCTTTACCAAGGGGAACTGTATAATCCGATCCTATTGTGATGAGTCCAATTTCGGATTCGTTGGATAAAATAAGTGCGCTTTCATTCCAAAACCCTATGAAACCATCGTAACGAAAATCTATAGCAAGGCGGTTGTGAGGCTGTTGTATCAATACGCCGGATTGGCCAATCATCCGCAACGAGTCCGATGGATCGTGGTGAAGGGAAAGTCCCCATTCGCCCAGAGCGGAAGAAAATTCTGCACGACCGCCAAACGAAAAATAATCATTTTCATCCAAAATTGCCCAGGACCACATTGAAAGTGAATTGGAAGGGAACCACCGTAGCCGGAGCGCTTCCACGCCGTCTGTTTGTCCTGTCGGGTCGGTGAGGTCAAATGTGTCAAACCATGCTAAGGATCCCAGTACCTGTGCAGGACCAAAGATAATCTTTTGAAGACCAAGGCGAATATCCAATTTTTCCGTTGCAAGACGAATCCACGCTCTGTGGGTTTTATAATAATCCGACAAAAGTGAATCGCCGGAAAATGTGTTCACCGTTCGAAAAGCCCATTCCATATCTAATAAGATGTTATTCGAAAAATCTTTCCCAGTCGAAAGCGTAGGGATATATCCTACGGTAGACTCAAATGCAGATTGACCTCTGGGAGCGTCGTCCCCTATATAACCGCTTGCCCAGAACTGCCCTTTAGAATGAATCTCTCCATTTGATAAGCTTGTAATCACACACAATGCGATGCTCATAAAATAAAACGGAGGCAACCGTTTACCTCCAAAAAATTCACGCATCGCCTATCCTCTCCGCCAAATGAAATCAAATGCCGGAAAGATATGAGCCTGCCCCCCGAATGGATATTCTCCATACATCATTTTGTATCCCAACAGTATCCGAAAGCCGGAATTCCGCACCCATTCAATTTGCGAAGTATTTTCAAACGCAAACTCTCCCGGAGCGCCGGGCATCAAAAATGCCTCACCGCTAACAACATATCCCCAATGTTTGTTTATTTTTGAATGGATGGCTGATCCTATTTTGAGAACCGCGCCGGAATAATACACTGCAAGCCTCGGGAAAATAAACGGCAAATCAATGGTGGATTCTTGCGCTAATTCATTTGCGCCAACAGAAATTCCCAGCCCCGCGCTTCCTGTAAAATGTACATCGTCCATTATTTCCCGAGTTGCGATTACCGAATTCCAAATTGAAACCATATGCGGAATATCAAACTCGGGCGAAATAAGAGCAAACATGTCCGGGTCGCCTAGCTCCATCCCTAAAGGACTCTGAAGCCATTTCAAAAATGGTGTCGGATAATATAGACTGTGGCGCGTGGAAATGCCCCAATCCCATTTTCGCCATCTCAGTTTTTTATAGGAAATATTCGGCATTTTCAATGATAGCAGTTTATAGGCCGAAATTTCTCGTCCACTTCCAAGTCCAAATCGGATAGGATTAATAATTCCAACCTCCCATTTCCCTTTTTCAAGAGGAATTGCGGAATCCATTGCGCTGAGTTCCAGTCCAGCAAAAACCAAAACGAAACATAGTATTAAGTGTTTCATTGCAAAAAGTTCAACGTTGCGGTGACAGGCATATGGTCCGACCAATTGCTTGCGTCTTGGTGGGTGGAATCTGAATTTGCATTCCACGTTAGGTTGGTGAATAAATAATCTAGTTTTCGGTCAGTGGCTACATCGCCCGTACTTGGGGCGTGAGTAAAATAATTAGATTCGTTAGCCAAGTAATTTGTCAGAGATATCGCCGGATTATAAGAATCATACAGTGGCTGAAGCAGTGTTGGCTCATTTGTAAAATTGTTAAAATAACTCCCATCCTTATGCGGGCCTCCATCTGCATCGGAGTGATAGGATTCGCCGGAACAAATGTCTGCCATACAAAAATCAATGGAAGCGGCGCCCGGCGTAAGGGCATTCAAATCTCCGCCCGTTACAAAGCCAATTCCGGCATCATCCAAATCTTTCAAAGTTTGTGTGTAGGTGTCCACATGTTTCTGTTTGGTGTCATCCGTAGCAAAAGCGGTAGCATGAATATTCACAGCATAAAATTCGGTCTGATTGGGGACGGCCACTTTTGCCTTCAAGATATTCCTCCGTAGATAAAAATACTGGGTCAGAGCATCTTGATCTTCTCTCAGCGGAAGCTTTATTCGTTCAGCGTCTGACAATTCCCATTTGGACAAAATCACATTCCCGAAATCCATTCTCCCAATTCCGTCGCTTGGAATCACTTGCGCTTTCCATACTGAAGCGTAGGCACCGTAATTCAAATTGGTGTTATCCAAAAGCCACTGAACCTGATCGATGTATGCGGATCGTTTGGACTGACGATCAACCTCTTGTAATAAAACTATATCCGGATCCGCCGAATTAATTTTTGCGGCAATCCCTTCTAAATTGGCTTCTACCTCTGCTGCTGTAAAAATTACGCGGTCTCCGCAGGCGTCGCCGAAGAACGGAAGGATCCCCGCACCGAAACGGATGTTCCAAGTCATGGTATTTATCTCAAAAGGACCTATTGGGAAACCGGCGCTTTGATGAACATTATTGGCTTCGTAATAAATGGCATTTTCGGAATCATCAAAGGTGGTCACCAAAGGATCGCAGGAAAAAAATACTGCTGAGCAAAACGCAAGAAAATGAAAAAACTGAAATTTTGGAAAGCGCATAAAATAAATTACATCTTTATAAACGCACCGGCAAAGGCTACTCCGCTCAGCGTTCCACTCCGGTAATAGGCACTACAACAGTTGAGTCTTCTTGAATCCAGTTAGAATTTATCAGTTTTTTTAAACCCAGCCATACTACACCTGCTTCAAGAGAGGCGTTGATTCCCGTTCTCGTATTTATTTTTACTGTCGCCGGCTCAATATCTTCTTCATTAACGGAAATGGCTGTTCCTTCGCTTTCTCTCAGCGTATTCAGCATCCATCCTCCGCCAATCGGTCCCGGAACATTCAACCCGAGCGCCTGTGTATTATCTGTATTCCAAAATTCCGTGTCAGTTTCTCCGGCTTCAAATGCAACCGCAACTGGCGCGCAGGCGCTTGACTGCACGGCCACCATACGCGGTAAATTCCCCTTCGCCCAGCCCAATCCCGCGATCTCGTTGAAAGCTTTCCACATGCCGATCAATCCCGTGCCGCCGCCGGTGGGATAAATCACCATATCCGGCAAAATCCAATCAAGCTGCTCGGCTATTTCGTATCCCATCGTTTTCTTTCCCTCAACCCGGAAGGGTTCCTTAAGCGTCGAAATGTCAAACCAATTCGGCTGTTTGTTCTTTAGCATATGTTGGCCGGCCTCTGCAATGGATACTCCTTTAAGGTAAATTTTTGCATCATAGCCTTTAGTCAAAACCACAAATTCTGGCGGGATCGTTTCCGGTAAAAACACATGACATTCAATTCCTGCTTCTTGGCAGTAGGCCGCCGCAGCGATTCCGGCATTCCCCGCTGATGGAAGACAAATGGCTTTTACGCCCTGTTCTTTTGCCATAGACACAGCTAAAGCCATGCCGCGGTCTTTGAAGGAACCGGTAGGATTCTGAGTTTCATCCTTTATATATAAAGACACATCCCATTCATTTTCTATTGGAATCAATGGAGTAAACCCTTCTCCCAGCGTCACTTTGTTTTTTTCGGGGATTTCTGGTAATACAGCGCTATAGCGCCATAAAGAATTATCGGCTTCTTCGATGACATCCATCCGATTCATTGATGGCCAATTATAAATTACTTCCAGCGGTTTTCCGCAGGAGCAAAGCCTTACCGGTATGATGCTTTCAGAATATTCTGAAAGGCAAGAAGTACATACGAATGTTTGTGATCTCATTGTTTGATTTTCAGGCTACAGTAGGTGCGAATTTGAGACGATTCTGTAAAAGTGGCAAATGAATCGGGGAATCCAATTGGAAATATCTTCTTCATAAACCTACTTTCGACTCATGTTCAAATCCATTGCAGAGATATGTCTCGTGCAGCTAAAAAAGGGTACGTCGGATTCGTTTCGCGCCGGCATGCCACGCATTCCATCTTCCGCCATATATAAAATTGAGGGAAAACCCAATACGGGGGACATTGTAGTTGTATCTGACATTAATGGAAAGTCAATTGGCTGGGGACCTTACAATGCGGAAGGCGACACTCCTGTTCGCCTATTGGCAATGGAATCAGAAAATTTGGATGGATTCGACCTAGACCATTTGCTGGATATCCGCATTACAGAAGCGGCATCGCTCCGCAAAACAATGAGGCTTCCTTCACAAAACACAAATGCCTACCGAATCATCAACGGCGAGGGGGACAGGTTATCCGGATTGACAGTAGATGTATATGGAGACGTGGTTGTCATTTTTTCCGAAGCAAGTTGGACAGAAATACACCGCGAAATCATTGAGAGAGCCGTTCTAAAACATCTTAACCCAGAATCAGTTATTTGGCGCCCGATGGCGGGAGAGCTCGTTCAAGATGGCTGGCAATCTTTTAGCCAAAATCAAACCGGCCATTTTGATGGTGTTATTATTAAAGAGCTTGGGCTCAATTATAGAGTAGCACTTGGCTCGGGACAAAAAACGGGTTATTACTGCGACCACAGAGAAAACAGAGCTTTGATTCGGGATCTTTCAAGGGGGCGCCGTGTGATGGATGCTTTCTGCTACACAGGCGGATTTGCTTTAAACGCTTCAGTGGGCGGCGCGCAAAAGGTGCTTGGGATAGATTCATCTGAATCCGCCATTGAGCTAGCCAGAGAAAATGCGAGACTCAATCAAATCAATGATGTTAGCTTTAAACGAATAGAGGCGCTTACTGCACTCAATGACGCACATGGGTTTGATCTCATTATTCTAGATCCTCCGAAACTTGCGCCCAGCGATAAAGAACTGGATGCGGCTGTATTACATTATCAACATCTTAACCGCGAGGCAATTAAGGCGCTTCCAACTGATGGATTGCTGTTTACTGCTTCCTGCTCTGCGGCGCTTGGAATGGATCGGTTTACCGAAATCCTCAGGCAGGCAGCAGATGAGGCAGAGCGCAGAATTAGCATTTTAAAATCCTCAGGCACCGGCCCGGACTATCCAACTCACCCTTCATATCCTGAAGGGAATTATCTTACCTGCCTTTTGGTTGGTGTGCATTAAATGAATTCAGACATCCGCGAATTAACACCCGAGCCGTGGGCATTCCACCTGTTTGGTTTCCTTGCACCGGTTGTGGTTTTGTCCGGCAATCTTGCCGGCGAATGGTGGACTGCTTCCGGATTTATTTTGGTACTCGGAATTTATCCTATTCTGGATTTATTGTCCGGAGAAGCCCGCCCGGCACGGCCTCCTCGCAACAGCGGTATTCCCTTTGAAATTATGCTGTGGGCACATGCGCTTTTCCATTTTATTGTTTTAGCATCTCTTTTTTGGCGCGTGAATGCTGACGGAATCATGCTCACAACCATATTTGCTTGTATATCTACGGGCCTAAATTCTGGGGCGTCGGCTATTATTACCGCGCATGAGCTCGG
>JAAZYX010000033.1 GCA_014239435.1 Fidelibacterota bacterium
ACCAAGGAAGTGCTCTACCACTGAGCTACGTAGGCACTTCGAGCGGGTGATGAGAATCGAACTCACGCTACCAGCTTGGAAGGCTGGAGTTCTACCATTGAACTACACCCGCAGCGTGGGGAGAGAAGGATTCGAACCTCCGTAGACATACGTCGGCAGATTTACAGTCTGCTGCCTTTGACCGCTCGGCCATCTCCCCTATTTTTAGTCTACCTTTTTATTCGGAACTACGACCAAAAATCAACCGACATTATGTATGAGCCGGCGAAGGGATTCGAACCCCCGACCTGCTGATTACAAATCAGCTGCTCTACCAACTGAGCTACACCGGCAAATATCACTCATATAACCGTCAGTAAATCCGCTAGATTTAATCATAATTGATACCACAATAAGACGTATTAATTCCGGTTTACAAATCCGGGAAATTTTATGATTGGCATCTTTTCTTACGTTCACTTCGAGTTGACCTATACGAATAAAGCCCGGAAAATTAAATTAGAATACTTACAGTAGCAATAATTTTAGAGATATTTTAAAAGAAAATTTTAATTTAAAGTTTCTTGATTTTGGGGCCAGATGGCGTGTCTTCTACACTCCACCCTTTTTCGGACAATTCATATCTGATTCGGTCTGATGCATCCCAATTTTTTTCTTGCCTTGCAGTTTCTCTTTTTTCTGCCATTTCCATAATTTCTTTCGGTATATCCTCGGAGACTGAAAAAATCTGGAATACACTGTTAAATTTCTCTAAAAATTTAAGCCCGCTAACTGCCTCATTTTTTGATATACTTCCTTCATCAAACATGGAATTCATTTTTCTTAGCCATTCAAAGAAAACTGCAAGCGCTTCGGGAATATTAAGGTCATCGTCCAATGCTGACATGAATAATTCAAATTCTTTCGGTAAATCTAAATTGGAAAGCTCTGAATTTTCACAATGAGCTTCAAGCCGTTCTTTAAAATCCTTAATTCTTGCGATGGTTTTTTTCGCATCGGACGCTTTGGCTAAGGTAAAATTCAACCGCGATCTGTAATGGCCATTCAGTAAGGAAAAGCGAATCGCTTCTGGTGAAATTCCTTTTTTTACAAGGTCATCCACACGGAAATAATTCCCAAGAGATTTGCTCATTTTTCCGCCATCAACAAGAAGGTGCTCAGAATGCATCCAGAAATTTACAAATTTAGACCCTGTCCCCGCTACAGATTGAGCCCATTCATTTTCATGATGCGGAAATATATTGTCAGTGCCTCCACAATGGATGTCAAAATGCCTACCAAGATAATGCATAGACATTGCTGAACATTCAATGTGCCAGCCCGGCCTTCCTTTTCCCCACGGAGAGTCCCAGCCAATATCACCGTCATTTTCCTTCCATGATTTCCACAGTGCAAAATCCTGCGGATTGTCTTTTGAATAATCATCCGAGGAAACGCGATCCGTCTGCTGCTGGCCACCCATATTCAATCGAGCCAATTTGCCGTAATCACCAAAGGACCCAATTGAAAAATAAATGGATCCATCTTCGGTCTCATAGGCATATTCTTTTTCAAGCAATAATTGAATTAAGTCAATCATAATATCAATATGATTAGTTGCCGCAGGATATTCATCTGCCGGCAAAATATTGAGTTGTTCTGAATCCTGGAAAAATAATTCCGTAAATTTTTTAGTAAACAATTTTAAATCCTGACCTTCCATATTGGCTCGGTCGATGGTCTTATCATCCACATCAGTCAGGTTCATGATGTGCGTAACCTCAAATCCACGAAGTAACAAATATCGTTTTAAAAAATCCTCAAATAAAAATGTTCTGAAATTTCCGATATGCGCATAATCATATACCGTGGGGCCGCAGGTATACAACTTTACTTTTCCATCTTCTAAAGGTGTAAATGCTTCCTTTTGTTTTGTGGCTGTATTAAAAAATGTGATACTCATTTTGGTTTAAAAATCCTCTATGGCCAATTGGATTATTTTTGCAATGAGATCATTAAATGAGATGCCGTGTGCTTTTGCTGATTTTGGGAACAAACTGGTTGAAGTCATTCCTGGCAGTGTATTGATTTCCAAAAAATACGCATCGCCATTGTTATCAATCCTGAAATCCACACGCGAATAATGTCTGCATCCCATCATCGTGTGGATTTGCAGCGCGATTGCTTGAATGTCACTTGTTTTATTTTCCGGGATATCTGCAGGACAAAGGTACTCACTCATTCCGCTTGTGTACTTACATTGATAATCATAAAATTCGTTGGATGGAATGATTTCTACAATTGGATACGTTTCATTTCCTATAACCGAAACGGTTATTTCTTTTCCCTGAATATATTCTTCAATTAAGACAACTCCCGTATGCTGCCTTGCCGCATTCACTGCCTCCTTTAGTTGAGAAGAATCTCGAATGATGGATAAACCGATTGAACTTCCCTCCCTACTTGGTTTTACAACGAGCGGATACGTTAATTCAATACTGTTCGGAATTTCTTCTTTCTTATCTAATGTGATCCAGTTGGGTGTTTTTATTCCTTTATTTTGTGCAAGAGATTTTGATACGCGTTTATCCATACAAATTGCCGATGATTCCACTCCCGAACCGGTGAATGGCATTTGAATTGATTTTAAAAATCCTTGAATGGCGCCGTCCTCTCCTCCAGTTCCATGAAGCCCATTAAATACCAAGTCTGCCGATTTAATTTCAGGAATGAGGGATTCAAGGTTTCCGTTTAATTCGACTTTTACAACTTCATGTCCCAATGCGCCGCACGCTTCAGCAATAGCATTTCCAGAATCCAAAGACACCTCTCGTTCGCCCGAATGTCCGCCCATAATTACCGCAATTTTCATTTCGATTCTCTTACTAAAATCCAATCCGCAGCTTCTTTCAAATCTGAAACTACTGCAGTTGGGAAATCTTCGTTTTTATAATGCGCTTCCGTTTTCAATCCATTCCCGGTTTTCACAAGTATTCCATCCATTCCTAATGCTTGCGCTACTTTCATATCCGCAATGCTATCGCCTATCATAACAGAGTTGCCGAGGTTTATTTTCTGCTCTTTGGCAGCTTCTTCAAACATCCCAATATTTGGCTTTCTGCGATGGGTTGCTTTATCAGGATGATCTGTGCATACATATATACTGAGTAAATTCAATCCATTATCCTTAAATGAATTTCGCACATATTGGTGGATATTTTCCAGTGCAGGCAATGCAATAATTCCACGCGAAACCCCTGACTGATTCGTTACAATACAAAACCGATTATCTGATAATTTCCTCAGCGCTTGAAAAGTGAAATCAAAAAATGAAAAATCTTTTAGATGATTGATATATCCAGGATCTCGATTTAGAGTACCGTCCCGATCTAAAAATATTGTATCATATTTTTTCATTACTAAGCCGGTGATTCCTTTAAATCACGAAATCGGATGGATCCCTTTATGAAATATACCGCACCAATCACCAATAATGGAAAAAATCCAATCGCGTGTATGATTACTGCAAATGCTTGCGCTTGAGTTAGTTCGACTTGGTACACAATCGTTAATACATATACCGCCGCTGCATGATAGGTGCCGACATATCCGGGGGCTGACGGAATCGTGATCGCAAGCGTAGTTGAAATAAGTACAATTCCCATCGCCGACCACGATAGCTCAATGCCAGTAGCTTTCACCACAATCCATACGGACACATAATACAGAACCCATAGAAATAAGGTATGAAAAACGATCATTCCAGTATGCTTTGTATCTTTTAGCGCTGTAATACCGTTCAGCACATTATTTAGAGCTGATAAAATTCTTCGTCCCAGTTTTGATTCAAAGATTTGCCAGTGAATAACCTTTTCATGGAATTGCGAATGGCTTTTTCCCAGCCAAATAATCGCTATAAAAATAAAAAGAGTAATGCCTCCAACGGATAACAGTAACCCGTTGCTTAGTGTGCCCGATGGAACGGTCGGGGCGAAAATGCCAATCATCAGCACAAGGCCTACCATATCCAGAATGCGCTCTAATATAATGGTGCCAAAAGAGGATGATGGTGTCAACGTTGTGAAGGAAGCTACGCTATAAGCTCGCAAAACTTCACCGAGGCGAAACGGTAAAATACCATTTCCAAAATATCCAACCATAGTCGAACCAAATAATGGATGCAACTTTATCTTTTCAAATGGAATTAAAATCAGCCGCCACCGTTCTGCTCGGACTCCAACACTAAAAACCATTAGAACCATCGCTGCCGCTCCCCAAAAAAGGTTTACTTTCGAAATGGTATCTATGAGCTGTGCAAAATCCATCCCTCTGAAAGCATAATATAGTCCGATGGCGCTCATGATAAAGCCAACAGATAATTTGATCCACTTATTCACGAAGGTCTATTGTATCCTTTACATCCGGATTAAAAAAATGAAACTTTGATTCCAAACCGATTGATTTTGTTTTTACAATATTCATGACAGTTTTAGTCTCAGGTCCATTGTCCAAAACGATTTTTTGCGGTAAAAAAGATTCCTCATCCATGACAATGGTGCCACTCGCATCCAATTCCGGAACGGAAAAACTGATTGTGATTTGGCTATTTTCTATCATTTGATCCATAATTTTGAGATTATTTCCATCATCGTTTAACAGTGAAATTATATTCACGTTTCCTTGATATAATGTGTCCTTTATGAGTTGAGAGGATGATTTGTTCCACGTTTGAACATAGTTGCCTTCCACCTTGATTTCCTGGTCACCTATAGAAGCCAAATACCGGTTTGCGCCGATAATCTCAATTTCACCCGTCCCGGTCCAGGATTCACCCTGCATAGTTTGGATCATTTCAAACGAGAGCTCTACGCCAGGCGGATGTGTCAGTGCAGTCCGTAGGGAATCAATATAACTCGGCTGAGCACTGAGAGAAAACGTCAGAATAAGAAGCAGAATGGAAAATGGCTTAGACAATCCGGTTAGGTATCTAAACTTTCAAGATAGCTTTCATCCACCAAGACTTCCCTGGCTTTGCTTCCTGTAAATGGACCTACAATCCCAGCCTGTTCCATTTCGTCAATAAGTCTTGCTGCCCTAGAATAGCCTAATTTCAATCTGCGCTGAATGAGAGAAATTGATCCTTGCTGATGTGTAATAACAAGTTGAACTGCATCGTTGAACATTTCATCCTGCCCTCCGCTTCCGCTAAAATCCGTTCCGCCTACCGTCCCTTCTCTAATTGTTGGCAGCACCAAAGCTTCCGGTTTTGGCTGATCTTTTACATGCGTGACAATGGATTCAATTTCCTCTAAAGAGATAAAGGCATTATGCATACGAACAGGTTCCGACGAGCCTGAGCCAAGGTAAAGCATATCGCCTTTTCCAATAAGCTTCTCCGCTCCGGACGTATCGATAATGGTTCTGGAATCAATTTTTGTCGCAACCTGAAAAGCTATCCTTGATGGAAAATTCGCCTTAATGACGCCGGTGATCACATCCACTGAAGGACGCTGGGTAGCCACAACCAGATGAATCCCCACAGCTCTGGCAAGCTGCGCAAGGCGAGCTATCGGCGCTTCCACATCCCGTGCGCTCATCATCATGAGGTCTGCCAATTCATCAATAACGACAATGATATACGGCATAATGGGATTGCCAGCTTTTTCCATTTTCGTATTGTATTCAGCAATATTCCGTACAGTTTCATCCGCCATTTTATTGTAGCGGCGTTCCATTTCTTTTTCGACAGAGCGCAATGCAAGAATAGAATGATCAAGCGACGTAACAATCGGTTCATCAATATCTTCCATTTCAAGAAGATGATAACCTTCTAATCCACGGTACAATGTAATTTCTACTTTCTTAGGATCGATGATTACAAATTTGATTTCATCGGGTGTAGCAGAATAGAGTAGACTGCACACAATGGTATTTAAGCATACAGATTTCCCTGAACCTGTCGTGCCGGCAATCAGCAAATGCGGCATTTCATCTAATTCCAATGTGGAAATTTCGCCGGAAGTGGTTTTACCGATTGCCAAAGTCAGATTGAAATTTGAATTCACAAATTTTTCCGAGCTTATAACGGACTTAAAATAAACTGTGTCCGGGTTTTTGTTCGGGATTTCGATTCCAACGGAAGATTTTCCCGGGATTGGTGCAATCACACGCACTCGGCTGGCTTCCATTACCCTTGCAAGATCATCTGCTAATGCCACAAATTTATTAACGCGTACACCTTCGGCTGGCTCCACTTCAAACAAGGTAATCACCGGGCCGGGACTCACATTCACCACGCGCCCTTCCACCCCAAATGTATTTAACGATTGCGTCAAAAAGTTCGCCCTTTCAACCAACTCATCTTTGCTCAAGCCGCTATGAATTATTGGAGGCGATTCAAGGATATCCGCGAGCGGAAGTTGGTATTTCCGTTTTGGTTTTGCGCGCTCTGAAATTGCATCCAGATCAATTTCCTCTTCTTTGACTTCTTCGCCGATCTCGATAGCAGATCCGCTTTCTGGAATGGTGTGTTCTGAGCCATCAGGTTCGACATTTTCTGCTTCTTCTCCTGAAGGTGATTCCTCACTTTTTTCAGTTACAGTATCGTCTGATTCTGGTTGTTCCGGTTGTGTAGAAATTTCTTCCGAAGCCATTGCTTCCTGTGGCGGAATCGGTTCATCTTCAGCGTCCTGAGTCGGCTCATCTAATTCCTGCTTTTCAGGTTCATTCGGAATAGCTTCCTTTTCTTTTCTCTTCAGTCTTTTTAATAAGTTTTTGGTATGTTTTCGTTTTTCGGTTTGTTCTTCTTCATGAATTTGAACGAGGTTTTTCTGTTCACGCTTTGTTTTTATAGCGTTGATCCACTTTTCGATAGGAGCATAAAAACTGACGGAGAAATAGGATCGGACCAAGATAAGCCAAAGAACAATAACGATAGTAAAAGCGCCGATAGGATGCAGGAAAAACTCATGTAGAAAATGCGCTATGGTTCCCGCCAAGAGTCCACTTGCTTCGAAAGTTGGATTTGTTATAATAGTTTTTTCAATGACGCCAATAGAGATGGCTGTCAGCACCATTCCTGCTAAAAAGAATTGAGTCATCCGTGTTAATTTTTCTAATTCCTGTTTGCTGAAAAGCCACCACCCCCAAATGCAACCTAAGGCCGGAATAATGAGTGTGCTGTACCCAAAAGTCATTTTAATTAAAAACCACGATATCAAAACGCCGACCACTCCCATAGGATTTTCGATTTGTGTTTGAGCGGAAATACCGCCGGGATCTTCGCCGGCGTGATAACCCAGCTGACTCACGAACACTAGAAACGAGACCGCCATTGTGAGAATCCCAACAATTTCTAACCGTTTTTCATTCATCGCAGAGATTCTCAATCGGATCCATGAACAGATTTGAACCATTCCACAAACTGCTGTATTCCTTTTTCAAAAGAAGTCTGAGGATTATAACCGAGTCGGCGCTGGCTTCTACCGATATCTGCAAAAGTTTGGACCACATCTCCCATAGGCATCTCTGACAGGGTGATGTCCGGGGATTTTCCGATGGCTTCACCAATCACATGTACCATGTCGATCAGTTTGACAGGTTCTGAGTTTCCGAGGTTGTAAATCACAAAGTTGTCCGGCGATTGTGCCGCTTTGATTATACCATCTATTATATCATCAATGTAAGTATAATCTCTAGAACTGGTGCCGTCGCCAAAAACCGAAATACCTTCGCCATTGCTAATCGATCGAACAAAGGAATGAATGGCCATTTCCGGTCGCTGCCGTGGGCCGTAAACCGTAAAGAATCTGAGACACGTTACGGACAGTCCGGTAAGATGATGGTACGTCTGGCACAGCAATTCACCCATGCGCTTGGATGAACCATACGGCGAAATCTGGCCGTCCACTCTATCATCTTCCGAAAAAGGTATTTTTTCATTATTACCGTACACAGATGAGGACGACGCAAAAACAAAGTGTTTTACATTATGATCTTTTGCCGCATCCAACAAAACTTGAGTTCCCATTACATTGACATCCATATATAATCCCGGGTTTTCAACCGATGGCCTTACGCCTGCCATGGCAGCCAGATGAATTACGAGTCCGATATCATGATTTTCAAAAAGTGCAGAAACGGTTTTCTCGTTTCTAATATCACCTTCCACAAATGAATAATTTTCAGATGATAAATGCGAACGCTGATTCCGTTTTTTAATTTCAGAATTATAGAAATCATTCATATTATCGAGGCAAACGACGGATTGATTATCGGCTAACAGACGGTCAATTAGATGCGATCCAATAAATCCGCATCCGCCGGTTACAAGGATTGAAGCATCAGTCATGAAGTGTCCCATTTTTGTAAAATGGCGCTGTCACAATTTCCGCAGACTTTTTCTTTCCCCGGATGTCCACTTCCAATTTGGTTCCCCTTTTTGAATGGTCCAAAGCTACATACCCTATTCCTATTCCAATGCCGAGTGTAGGCGACATTGTTCCGCTCGTAATGCACCCAACCTCATCGGTTCCCTTCCAAATTGTGTACCCCTGCCGCGGCACTGCTTTTTCTTTCAGTTCGATGCACACCAGCCGGCGCTTAAGATTTTTAGCGCAGGAAAGGATGGAATTTTTTCCGATAAAATCTGATTTGTCAAAATGAATTGTCCATTTTAATCCCGCCTCAACCGGATTGGTATTTTGGTCAATATCATTGCCATAAAGGCAATATTTCATTTCCATCCGAAGTGTATCTCTGCATCCGAGTCCCGCAGGCATAATGTCATCTCCGCCAGAATGTGAAACCGCATTCCATACGCCGGGAGAATCCTGCGAAGCGCAATAAATTTCAAAACCCAATTCTCCTGAATATCCTGTTCGCGCTAGCACTACCGAATACCCTCCCAAGGAACATTCCTTAAAAGTATAAAACCCTATTGAAGAAATATCGAAATCTAAGAGCGGACTCAATACGGTTCTTGATGATGGTCCCTGAACGGCTATCAGCCCTGTCTTATCGCTGATATTTTGAATCGCTGCATCGCCCGAAATGTTTTGCTTCAGCCAGTCTAAATCTGCGTCAATATTGGATGCGTTTACCACCAGCATAAATTCGGATTCTTTTTTATAAATAAGCAAATCATCCATAATGCCGCCGGTTGAACTACACAAAAGAGAATATTGCGCATCACCTGTTTTCATCTCCGATACATTTCCCACCGTTACTGTGTTTAGGAATTGCTCGGCATCGGATCCGGACACCAAAAATTCGCCCATATGGCTAACATCAAACATGCCCGCATGTGTCCTCACAGCGGAATGTTCATCTTTTATTCCGGTATATTGAACCGGCATAAGAAATCCGGCAAAATCAACCATTTTTGCGCCAAGGCTGATGTGAATATCATACAGAGATGTTTTCCGAGGTTTGCTCATTTTAAGGTGATTCGAAGCAGGATTTTAATTTGGCCATTCCTTCACGAATTTCATCTTCCGTAATACCGGAATAGGCAAACCGAATAAAGTGATCTTTTTCACCGATAACCGGACGACCAAAATGTTCACGAAGGCAAAATGACACTCCCGTATGCTCCAAAGCCTGTAGCTGCAGTTCTTTCAAATTTGACATCCCTTTCCGTTTCATAATTTCGTTCACATTGGGAAAGAGATAAAATGTGCTGTTGGGGATGGCGACCTGAATTCCGTTTATTGCATTTAACCCTTCCGCTGTCGCGTCTCTTCGCTTTTGAAGCGTATCCAATAATTGGTGCGGTCCCGATGTATCTCCAGTCAATGCTTCTATCATCGCCCATTGATGAAAGTGATTCGTACAAGATTCATCATTCACATTCAGCCGATTGATGCTGGCAATAACATCCTTCGGTCCAATGGACGCGCCAAGCCTCCACCCTGTCATTGCGAAACGTTTGGAAAATGTGTATAAAATTACGGTGCGTTCCTGCATTCCCGGGATTGCGACTATGGATCTAGGTTCAATGCCGTAGCGGACTTCATAGTACGCGTCATCACTAAGTACCCATAAATCATGTTTAATTGCAAGAGCTGCAATGGCTTCCATCTCCACTTGAGAAGATTCTGCGCTGATCGGATTTTGATAATTATTGTACACCAGCGCTACCGTTTTTTCGGTGATAGCATTTCGGATTCCGTCCAAATCAATATCAAACCCGGTATCCGTTTCGAAATAGCTGTAAGGAACTGCCTTTCCGCCATGATACTCAATTTGAGATTCGTAAATCGGATAGCCGGGATTTGGGTACAACACTTCGTCTCCCGGGTTCATCACAGATTGGATAAATTTTCCAATGGTCGGTTTCCCGCCGGGCTGAATGCTTACTTGGTCCGGCGTATAGGTAACTCCGCGTTTTGAACCAACATCCTGAGCCATCGCATCACGAAGTTCCGGAATACCTTCGGATGGACAATATCCGTTTTTCCCCTCACGACTGTATTTGTTTGCCGCCTCTACAACATTTTCCGGTGTCGGCAGATTGATATCGCCCAAATGAAAGGGATATACTTTATGCCCTTTGTCCGCCCAAGCCCGCGCCTGCGCCGACACAGCAAACGCCGTCTCCGTTCCTAAATTATCGAGTCTATATGCAAGCTTTTTCATGATACCATTTGCGTCAATGCTTTTTTGATTAACGTTTCTAAACTTCCGTCCAATCCTTCTTTTTCTTCTAATTTCCGCAAAGCCTGATTGATTTGCCCCCGTTTATATCCAAGTGCTGTTAAACCGGTTATTATATCCTTTACCATTTCGGCATTTTCCGAAGAAACTATCGGCAATGAATCATCATAACCAACATCGGTAAACTTTTCCTTCAATTCCACGATGATTCTTTGTGCCGTTTTGGGCCCAATCCCAGGGATAACAGTCAGGGAGTCCACATCGCCTGCAATAATCCTTTTCCTGAATTCTGCAGGCGTCGTTCCGGATAAAATATTCACAGCAGATTTAGGTCCGATTCCGCTTACCGTTGTCAAAAGCAAAAACACATTTCGCTCTTCTTCTCCACTAAAGCCAAACAAATCCAATCCATCCTGACGAAAATTTAAATAGGTCTGAATTTCCATTTCTGTACCGGCGTCGGGAAGGTTCTGATATGCAGGAAGTGTAATCCGAACAGAAAAACGGACACCATTCACATCCACGACTACGAAAGCCGGATCTTTTTTAACGAGAATTCCTTTTAATGAATCAATCATAATTTAGACGTATTTATTCTGGTTGATGTAGCACAACCCAATCGCCAGCGCATCGCTAACATCAAACGATTTCGGCGGTTCTTTTAATTTAAGTATTTGGCTCACCATATATTGAACTTGTTCCTTGGTGGCATTCCCGTTCCCAACCACTGACATTTTCACCTTTTTCGGTGCAAACTCTACACAATGAATTCCAAGCATTGCTGCTGCGAGAATAAGGACACCTCTCGCTTGGCCCAGCATCAGTGCGGATTTAAAATTCTTGTGATGAAATGTATCTTCAATTGCCATGACATCCGGCTTTAAATCTTTGAGAATTTCTAGCATATTTGAGAAAAGATACTCGAGCCTGATCGCCAGCGCTTTCCCTTTCGGCGGTGATACAGTTCCATACAATTTTGCAACAACCGATCCTTTGCCTTCTTCTAGCAGGGCATAGCCTGTAGTGGTAAGACCTGGATCAACGCCAATCACTAGCATGGTTCCCTATTATCCTTCCACCGAATCAAAATTGGTAAAAACGGATCGAATGTCATCATGATCTTCTAAGTGTTCCAGTAATGCAATTATGCGATTTGATTTTTCGGCATCAACTGCCTGCACATTTTTCGGAATCATATCCAATTCTGCCGATTTAATAGGAAACCCAAGACTGTCGAGCGCATCTCTTACTGTCATTAATTCTGTTGGCGTGGTCGTAACCACACAAGAACCGTCGTCGGTTTCAAAGTCTTCAGCGCCGGCATCTATAACAGATTCAAAAATGTCATTTTCATTCCGTGAATCCTGAGGAAAAACAATTTGTCCTTTTTTTTCAAACATCCAGGATACGCTTCCGTTTTCGCCCAAATTCCCGCCATGCTTTGTCATAAGATGCCGTATTTCCGCAACAGTCCGATTTCTGTTGTCGGTGAGTACATCCATAAAAATCGCAACCCCTTCCGGCCCGTAGCCTTCCAAGGTTGATTCCTCATATTGCACGCCGTCCAAGTCGCCGGTTCCTTTTTGAACAGCACGCTGCATATTGTCTTGAGGCATATTGGCAGCTTTCGCATTTAATATCGCCTGTCTCAGCCGTGGATTCCCTTCTTCATCGCCGCCGCCATCCCGCGCAGCAATCGTAATTTCACGGATCAATTTGGTAAATACTTTTCCGCGTTTTGCATCAATAACGGCTTTTTTCCGTTTTATAGATGCCCATTTACTGTGTCCAGACATGGTTCCTTTGATAGTTGGGTGAAAAAATAAGAAATGAAATTACAATGAGACTCAGGGCTTTCCCAAGGCTTGAGACAGTACTTTCGGGTTTTATTTCAAGATAATACCGCAGCTGAATTCGGTGTGCCAATCAATTCAAATTCATTTGCATCTGTTATCGCTACATCTACAAAGGTTCCCGGAGAAACCTTGCCTTCTATCCTGACAATATTATCAATCTCAACAGAGTCGAATTCCGTCCTGCCAACCGCGACCTCTTCTCCGGCATCATCCACGATTACTGTTAAGGTTTGGCCAATCATAGATTGGTTGTTTTCAAAACTGATTCCTGCCTGAATATCCTGAAGCACTGCCTTGCGCTCGTCTTTCACCTCTCGCGGCACATCATCCTTTAAACCCGCAGCTAAGGTTCCTTCTTCTTCAGAATAGGTAAAAATGCCCAACCGATCAAATCGAATGTCTTCGGCAAAATCGCACAGCGACTGAAAATCGTCATCTGTTTCGCCTGGATAACCAACTATAACCGTTGTTCTTAGATGAATTCCTGAAATGGTTTTTCTGAGTGCATCTATTCTCTTTCGGATTCCGGCTTGATTCAGTCCACGCCGCATCGATTTCAAAATCGAATCCGATGCATGTTGAACGGGCATATCCAAATACCGGCACATTTTTTTTGAGGCTCCTATCGCTTCGATGATTTTTTGCGATAAATGAGCCGGATGTGCATAATGAATCCGAAACCATTCCAATCCGTCCGGCGTGTCATCCAGAGCGGTGATGAGGTCTGCCAACGATTTCTTTTCATCCAAATCCCATCCGTAAGACGTTGTATCCTGAGCGATAATTAGCATTTCTTTGGTTCCCAGTGCAATCAGTCGTTCAGCTTCTTCTATAATGGATGGAATTGTTCTGCTTTTCTGAAGGCCTCTCATAAGCGGAATACTGCAAAAAGAACAGCCGTTATCGCACCCTTCCGCGATTTTCAGATACGCATAATGATTTGGGGTTAGCAGAGATCGTAAGAACAGCGGATCATCTCTGGAAAAATCTTTCCCGGTTAAAAATGAAACGATTTGCCGATGGTCGTTGCTTCCAAAAAATCTGTCCACTTCCGGTATTTCTGTTGCCAATTCATCGGGATATCTTTCGGAAAGGCAGCCCATAACTACGAGCTGATCCGGCTTTCCATGGCGCTTCAGTTCCGCTGCCTGCAAAATGGTTTCCACAGATTCTTCACGTGCCATATCCAGAAATCCGCAGGTGTTGACAACAATAGTATCCGCCTCGGCCGCTTCATTCGTTATATCAAAATTCGTTTGTTTCAACCCGCCAAGTAAAATTTCAGAATCCACAAGATTCTTGGCACAGCCAAGACTGATTAAGTTCAGTTTTCTTTTTTCACTCATTATGAATCCCAAGAAGAGAATGTACATAGTTTACGGGATCGAAAGGTGCCAAATCATTCAAGTCCTCGCCCGTTCCAATATACCGAATCGGGATGGACAATTCTCTCACCAGCGGAAATGCGATTCCGCCTTTTGCCGTCCCGTCCATTTTGGTAAGAATAGCGCCATCTAAATGTACATGTTCTGAAAATGCCTTTGCCTGAAAAAGTGAATTTTGGCCAAGAGACGCATCAATGGTAATCAGCGATTTTGGAATGAACTGAGGATAATGTTCTGTCAATACACGATTCATTTTGGATAATTCATCCATTAAATGATTGTAAGTATGCAGCCGTCCGGCTGTATCTACAATGACTACATCTGCCTTATGTGCCACTGCCGATGCCATTCCATCAAACAGTACCGCCGACGGATCTTTGGATGCTTCATTCGATATCAATTTCACATCTGCCCTTTTCGCCCATACTCGAAGCTGTTCGGCTGCTGCTGCACGGTAGGTATCGGCGCCAACCAATAATACAGAATTATCGCGCTTCATAAATCCGGCTAATTTTGCAGCGGATGTGGTTTTTCCCGTTCCATTTACACCAACAATTAATATGACCGTTGTCTGACGGAACTTTTCCGAAAAAGGTCCTGAATCAATGGATTGCAGTGTGCCAATCAGAAAATCTGAAATTCCCGAAACAACGTCTTTAGTGTTGGATTTTTCGGCCAAGGCGAGAACGGCTTCTGCTGTATCCATTCCCATATCACTGAAAAGAAGGCTGGCTTCCAATGCATCAAGTGATTGTACATTTTTTGCCGTGCCGGTTAGGGATTTTAGCGCGTTGGATAATGAATCCCGTGTTCGGCTCAGCGCCGAAAAAAGGGATGTAAGCGGTGTCATATTTTAGGATGTAGCTTTGTATTCGCGGATAAAAGTCTTGGAATATATCACCCAGCTTATCGCCAGTAAAATTGCCGCTGCATACAAGGTTACTTCGGGAAGCCAATCTACATTTTTTACGGGAAATACATGCAGTATCAAGGCGAGTGACGAAATGCCGGCACCCCATTTCCCATACCAATTGGAATGCAGGATAAAATTTGATTGGTTCAGCAAATAAATCGCCGGAATTGCGATTGACACATAGCGGAACAGAAAATACCAATAGAACCAAAGTGGAAATCTATCTATTAACACCAAGTAGGAAGCGACGGAAAAAATAACCACAAAATCCGCAATCGGATCGAGCCATTTTCCAAAGTGCGTTACTTCATGCGCCCGGCGTGCGAGGTATCCGTCCAGCGCATCCGAAAGCACTCCCAGCACTACAAGGATAAATGTGTAAGTCGCCCAATCAGGATTTCGAAGTGTATAAATAATCGGGATTGCCAAAAGAGCGCGAATCAAACTGACCATATTGGCCATGGTCAGAATTCGTGACGGATCGGTTAATTTTACTCTTTCCGGTTTTATTTCATTCATGTGTGTACAAATTCTGTTTTGGGATTGCCTCGCTCGGATACATCCATAAATCCATCGCAAACTGAGGCGAGGAAATTAGCGTCATGCGAAATAAATACAAGGTGTTTACGGGACATGATTTCGTGAAAATAATCTACCATTTTCCGGGTTTGTTCCGTTCCAAGCCCAAAGGTCGGTTCGTCCAAAATCAGCACATCGTAATTGCAGTTTGCAAGCAAGATAATCATAGTCAATCTGAGAATGTTCCACGGCAATTCAACCGGCAATTTATCCTGAATGGATTCCCATGGAATGTGATGAGACTGCAGCACATTAATGCAAGTTGCTACATGGTAGGCATCCATTTTTCCGCTGGCGATCAATTGATCGAGAAACGTTTTCAAAGACGAAATCCCCAACATGCGTTCCGGGAATTGATCTACCAGAGCAACGGAAGGGTTTTGATCTGAAATTGTAAGCTTCACCTCGCCGGAAATCGGCATTAAAGCATGTGAAAGCAATCGCGCTATTGTTGTTTTTCCCGATCCATTTTCGCCTCGAATCCCCACGCTGCGGCAGTGTTGGATGTGTGCCGTCCATCCCGAATAAAGTTCAGTGCCATTTTCATATGAAAAAATTAAATCCTGAATGGAAATGTCCATATTCCCTTTTGGAAGACTTCTTTTTTTATTTGGATGATGTATGGTTCCAATATGTCTAGTAAAAGAAGCCAATGTTATTTCCCATTTAGAGTCGCCAAACTCAGTATCAGAAACATCGCTCGTAAACCAGAGAACGACGGTTTCGGTACTTTGAATTTTATAACGAATTTTTTCAATCCACTTCTGTTTTGCGCTTTGAGTCAAAAAGGATAATCCGTCATCTATCAGCGCCAGCTTCGGATGTGTGCTGAAAGCGGTGACCAGATTCAATTGTTCCATTTCGCCTCCGCTCAAGGTCACCGGATGCCGATCTAATTCTAATGCTTTCCAAAGGTCTGAAGCTGATGACCGTACATTTTCTTGAATCCATTTTGTGTCTGATGAATTGCATTCAAATGAAAAAGCGATTTCCTGAAAAATACTGTCAGCCAGAATCTGGTCTTCCGGATTTTGAAATACAACCTGCACGTCTGTTGGACATTCGCGCACATCAATATTGAAATTCGGTTTCGTCTCAGATTCTCTTCCTGCAAGCGCATGAATGAGCCAGGATTTTCCTACACCGCTTTCACCATAAATCACGTGAATTCCCGGTTTGAAATCCAGCTCAGAGGAAAAGGAAAATTTGGGATAGTGAATTGAAAAGGACAGCATATCAGTCTTTGATAATCCCACGGACAACCCGCGTGGCAGAACCCAGATTATTGTGAATCACGTTGGTAGCGGCATAACTGGACTGTAATAAATTTTCTGAATTCTGTAAGAGATTCGAAATGCCGGTCTGCAATTCTTCGCCGGATGAAATGGAAAAACCGCCGTTTGATTCTAAGAGTTCTTCCGCTTCATGTGATTCGTGAAACCGCGGTCCGAAAAAAACCGGAAGCCGCGCGATTGCAGGTTCCATCACATTATGCACTCCCGACGAAAATCCACCGCCGACGTAGGCAACCTGCCCCTGCCAATACAGCTGTGCCAGTACCCCTATAGTTCCGACTACAATGACCCTTTCGGTTCCAATATTTTCGACATTTGTATGATCCATTATTGAAGTATCAAATTGATGGTTCTGAAAATAGGCAGCCGCATTCGATACGGTTTTTTCGTCCGGCTCATGCGGAACCCATATTACGCAAAGATCCGGAAATGAATTCAAAAGGTTCACCACCGATTCGCGAATCATATCTTCGTCTTCTGTGTGAACGCTTCCGGCAATGATACATTTTTTTCTGTGCAATACAGATTCAGTATGAGTTTGGGTAAAAGCGTCTGCGTGGGATTTTACCTGATCGTACCGCGGATTTCCGAATGCCTGCACATCCGGCCGATTGGGTCCTGTCAGCAGTTGAAGCAGGCGATCGTGATCGGATTCCGTTACGGTATAAATTTCAGAAAAACAGCAATACACGGACGCATAGAAATTTCTGAACAGAGGTGAAAGTTTTTTGGTTCCTTTTACAAAGCGAGCCGCAAAAAGAGTGGTATTAATTCCGTTGGATTTTGCTGCCCACACAAGATTCGGCCAAATATCGTAGGCGGCAAAAATCAATTTTTCGGGTTTTACGATGTTCAATGCTTTTGAAACAGACCATGGAAAATCAAACGGCAAATACACTTTGCATTCTATCAAATCGTCATTTACATGCTTGTATCCGGATGGTGAAAAGAAGGACACCAAAATTCTTGCAGTCGGTTCAATCTCTTTTAGTCCTTTAACCACCGGACGAATCTGTTCGTATTCTCCGTGAGACGCAGCATGAAACCAATAAATTGGATCATCACTTTTCGCACCGCCAAAGTATGCCTCCAGCGTCCTTAGGGATGACATCCTTCCTCTAAAGCCTTCACGTACTTTTGGATGAAATAGAGACGCCAATAATACCAATACCGCAACAATCGGCAGAATGAGCATATTGTATAAAAATTTCCAGAGAAATGTCATGGCCTGTCCGCTGTTTTCAACGCGCTTTCTACTACCGATTCTGTGGAAATTCCCGTCATGCATATCTGTTCTTTCCGGTAACACGGACGCTTGCCATTTTGGGAACACGGACGGCACCAGAGATTATCGAGCGCAAGCAGATTTGATTCGGCGAGTTGAATTCCACCTCCGGTTTCCACGGATGTCGGCCCCATAATCATGGTAACTGGAATTCCGAGCGCTTCTGCCGCATGCATGAGTCCCGTATCGGATCCGATGGAAAATTGTGACAGCGACAATACAGAAAGCGATTCCCGTAATGTCAGTTTTCCGTGGAGGTCTGTGCAGTCTGGATTCGCATCAGCAATTTCCGCGCAAATCGAATCACCCTTTCCGCCCAAAATAACGGCTTTCATTCCCCGTTTTTCTGACAGCGATTTCGCCGCTTCCGCAAACCGTTTTGAATCCCAGGATTTCTGCTTCCAGGCTGCGGACGGAATAAGGGTAAAAAACGGTTCCGTAATATTTTGCTCGGTGCACATTTCTTTCGCTGCGGATTTTTCCTCATCCGTAACATGTAATTCGGAAAGAGGAATGTCATGATCTTTTGGCAAAAGCGCTTGAAGCGGTTGATGATACAGTCCCCGCTGAGAGAAACCGTCTTCAAAATGATTCAGGTGAAACGTGAACAGTTTGAATCGTTTCCAACGCGGTTTTCGGAGTACGGCTGTTTGGATGCCGTACAACTTGGATCGAATCAATTTTGACCGAAGCGAATTATGAAGATCTACAACTACATCATAGTTTTCTGTCCGCAGATTCCTTGCAAAATCCGCCACCTCTTTTCTGCCGGCATCCGCGCGTAAACATATCAGCCGATCGATGGATGGATGGAACAGAAGCAGATCTTGAAATCGGTCGAGTGTTAAAAAATCTATCCGCGCATTCGGAAAGGCGGATGTGAGGCTTTTGAGTGGAGAAGTAGCCAAAACAATGTCTCCGATGGAACTGAACCGGATGACCAGAATGGCCTTCGGATTTCGCATGTTAACTGACGCGCTGGCTGTTAAAAGCGATCAAATCGGTCATGGATTTTTTGTAAGGCGAATCGGGATATTCACGGATCGCGTCCAATGCCTGATTACTGTAGTCATCCATTTTCTGTCGTGCATACGCCAGTCCTCCGGAAGCATCCACGATGTCTCGTAATCGTCCGATATTTTTCCGCGTTTTCTTGGATCCGTTCAGCAGTTTTTTTACTTCCTTCGCTTCCGGTTTTGAGAGCGAATTGTAGGAATGTATCACGGGCAAGGTCATCAGGTTTCGTTTTACATCGGCGCCCATATTTTTTCCGGTGTCTTCTTCCCTTCCAAACAAATCAAACAGATCATCCCGAATCTGGAATGCCATCCCGAGTTTGGCGCCGTATGTTCGCATTGCATCGCGATCGGCATCTTTTTCCGAAACGGTTATGGCGCCGAGTTCACAGCTCGTGGATATGAGCGACGCCGTCTTTTGGAAAATCATATTATAATAATCTTCTTCAGAAATCGTTCGGGACACTGTTTTTTCAATTTGCAAAATTTCGCCGGCGCTCATCTTTTCCGCTGTCTGAGAAATCAGGCTCAGCGCTTCGAAATTTTTGATACCCACAATATTTATCAGTGCTTTGCTGAACAGAAAATCACCCATGAGCACTGCCACTTTGTTTTTCCACGCGCGGTTAATGGATGGAAATCCCCGCCGTTTATCTGCGTCGTCCACCACATCATCATGCACGAGCGTCGCCACGTGTAAAAGCTCAATCATTACGGCGGCACGATAACTGTTCAGCGTCGGTTTACCGCAAACGCGAGATGCAAGAATGGTGAGAATCGGTCGAATGTGCTTCCCCTTATGCCGATAAATATATTTGCCAATCGTATTGACGAGGCGGACTTCGGAGCTTAGCGCATCCCGAAATTCCTGCTCGAACATCTTAATATCTTCCAATATCGGGGCGGTGATTATTTTGAGTTCTTTTAAATCTTTTCGCACGATAAAATTTACCTCATCTCGGGTGGGCTGCCAATCATTTCCCCTTCGTTACAAACCACGCCACGCCGATGCTAATCTCATACAAAACAACGAGCGGAAGTGTCATCATAAAAAGGCTCACGGGATCCGGCGGTGTCACGAATGCGGAAATAATCATAATAATTACAATCGCGTGCCGGCGGTAATGGCGCATAAATGCCGGCGTCGCGAGGCCGATCTTTGCCAGAAAAAACACAAGCACCGGAAGTTCAAACACTAATCCGCAGCCGATCATAAGCCACGTAATGAAGCTGAAATAGTAATTGATGGAAAACTGGTTTTGGATATCCGAAACGCCCATTGTTGCGAAAAATGACAGCGAAACAGGAATCAGAATTTTGTAGGCGAATACAATACCAACTAAGAAACTGAGGTAGGTAAACAAGATCAGCGGAAACGCAACGTGCCGTTCTTTGCCTTTCAGTGCAGGCGAAATAAATTTCCAAAACTGATGGGTAATGACCGGAAGCCCCAGCACAATTCCGCCGATAAACGCGATGCTCCATTTAATCAAAAACATACCCTGCACTTTGAGCACCTGCAGTTCCCACGGCGCATCCATGGATTTTATCGGCTGAATTAAAATATCCAGAACTGGATCAATAAAGGTAAAGGTAATTGCGCCGCCGGCGATGATGCCCGCAAGCGATTTTACAATCCGCCATCTCAATTCCTCGAGATGATCGAGAAAATGCATATTTTTTTCTTTTTCTTCGGTCATTTCAGGATGTACCGAGCAATTCGCGCGATGCTTCAAACGGGGACATTTCTATGGATTCGAGCGATTTGGTACGCCGATCCAAATCCGTCATTTTGGAAGATGTCCAAAATCCTTTCAACAGTTCTTCGTGGACCAGCGCACGCACACGCTCGCGGTACCGCTCAAGGCGTTTTTCATCCAATCTCCCGCTCGCTTCCAAATCCGAAAGTGTCGTATGAATCATCTTATACAATTCCGCGATTCCCGTTCCGTCATTTGCTTGTGTGTTCATGACCGGAGGTTCGGGAGTATTTAAACGCGTGGAATGCATCATGCCGCTGAGCAGATGCGCCAATCGCTTTGCGCCCTGCCGATCGGATTTATTGATAATGAACATATCAGCAATTTCGATAAGTCCCGCCTTCATCATTTGAATTTCGTCTCCGGATTCCGGAACGAGCACCACGCAGGTAAGATCCACGGCTTTGGCTACATCGTATTCGCCCTGCCCCACGCCGACCGTTTCATATATAATAATATCTTTTCCGCTTGCCGCAAGCACATCGCCGACATCCTGCGCTTTTCTGGCCATGCCGCCAAGTTCGCCGTGCGATCCCATACTGCGGATAAATACATTGTCGTTCCAGGCATAAGCATTCATGCGGATTCTATCGCCCAGCAGCGCACCGCCCGAAAACGGACTCGTGGGATCAATGGCAACGACGCCGACGGATTTTCCATCTTCGGTGAAATGACGAATCAGCTGATCGGTAAGTGTACTCTTTCCCGCGCCGGGCGGACCGGTAATGCCAATCCTAATCGCATTTTTCGCATGCGCGTGAATTTCAGGAAAAAATCCCTCGGGAAGCGTGAGGCCGTTTTCAATATTGGATATGGATTTGGACAGAATCCGGTGATCGTTGGAACGGATTCCCTCCAGCAATGTGTCCGCCATGGGGATGAATGCAGGTGCGTTAGGTTTTAGGAAAAATGCTTCTGGAAGAAGTCAAAATTGTAAATGGTCAGCGTTTTTGCTTTGCGGGCCATGTAACCGTTTCCTTCCAAAACTGAGAGTGTGCGCGATACCGTTTCGCGGGAGGTTCCCGCCATGTTGGCAATATCCTGCTGATAGGGAAAATTCTTAATGGTTACGTTTCCCTGTTTGATGGTGCCGAGTTCTTCCGCAAGCCGTACCAGCACCATGCCGATTCGCTTGTCCGCGTCTGCAAGCGACAAACTTTCAATTTGCTGATCACTTTTGCGCAACCGCCTCGCAAGCTCTTCCAAAAAGCTGATGGCTATCTTTGGAAATGTTTCCATAATTTCCAGGAAATCGGCGCGTGTAAGTGTCAGCACTTCAGATTCATCAATGCTCACAATATTCGCTGAACGGCCTTCACCGTCGAGAAGCGACATTTCGCCGAAGAAATCGCCTTCACCCAGAATTGCCAATATCACTTCCCTGCCGTCATCGCTGAGGCGTGTGACTTTGACACTCCCGGAGGTCATGACGAAAAAGGTCTCGCCGGCGGCATCCTCGAGGAGGATCATCTGTCCCTTGTCGTAGGAACGGGAAACCATTTTTTCGGCAATCTTCTTCAGCGTTTCGTCACTGAGATCGGAAAAGATGGGCACAGATTGGAGAAATTCCACTTTGCTCATACCCTAAAATAATATGTTTAGGGACTTTTTCAAATTGTATTAAAGTGACATTTGAATCCGGAAAGAAGGCCTGATGGCCTAATCATCCAGCGGACTTTTAACCGCCAACGGTCCTTTTTGCATTACGTGAGTATAAATCATGGTAGTCCGGACATCTTTATGTCCAAGCAATTCCTGAACGGTTCGAATATCATATCCATTCTCAAGAAGGTGCGTTGCAAATGAATGGCGTAAAGTGTGGCAGCTGGCATTTTTTCTGATTCCTGATAAATTCACCGCTTTTTTCAATGCGCGGGATACACTTGATTCATGAATATGCCAGCGCATGAGTGCACCAGTTTGCGGGTGCTTGGACATTTTTTCTGAAGGAAACACAAATTGCCATTTTAAATCTTTTGCCGCATTGGTGTATTTTTTCTGAAGTGCCTTCGGGAGTGGTACATTTCCAAAACCATTTATGATATCCTGTTCGTGGATAATTGACACTTTCTTTATTTGGTCTTCCATCAGCGCTATCAAAGAAGCCGGAAATAAAGAAACGCGGTCCTTATCGCCTTTCCCGCTTCGGATAATGATCATTTTTTGAGAAAAATCAATATCCTGAATTCGAATATCCAGACATTCCGCTAACCTCAATCCTGAACCGTACAGAAGATTACATATTAAACTGTGCATTCCTGATATTTTTGACAACACCGTCTGCACTTCTTCCTGAGAAAATACAACCGGAATTTTGCGGGACCTTTTAGCAATAACAAAATCTTTTGATTTCCCGATATCTTTTTTCAAAATATTTAGATACAGAAAAAGTATGGCATTACGGGCCAGATTCTGAGTGGCAGCAGCCACATTCTTTTTGACCGCCAAATGCGTGAGAAATAGATTGATTTCTTTCGACCCCATTTCATTCGGATGTTTAAAATTGAAGTGTTTCACGAATCTTTTAATCCAATCCACATAGGTTTTTTCTGTACGATAACTGTAATTCCGAATCCGTACTTCATCGCGAACTTGATCCAGCAATTTACTCATAGTTTTCCTTTGATATTAAAACCGTTGGCATGTACACTCTTTTGAGGAATTCAATGTATAAGAAATTAAAACGTAGGACGCACAATAACACTCCCATAGGAGCGCTATGTTACGTTTCCGTCACATAGTATGGGTTAGATTTAATAAAATAGAAATGAATATTGAGTACAGAGTAAATCAAACAATATCTCTAGGTCAATTTGTAGATATCTTACGCAATTCTACACTTGGCAAACGCCGGCCAGTAGATGACAATGAATGTATGAAGGGTATGATTGAAAATAGCAATTTAATCGTTACTGCATGGGTAGGCGAAGGCCTGATCGGCATTGCGCGGTCAGTTACTGATTTTCATTATGCTTGCTATCTCTCTGATCTTGCAGTTCACAACAAATATCAAAAAATGGGTATCGGTAAAAAACTACAGTCTTTAACAAAAGATCAATTGGGACCAAAGTGTAAGCTAATTCTAATTTCAGCACCTGATGCCAATTCATATTACAAACATATTGGCTTTACGAATAATCAACGATGCTGGGTTTTAAATCCTGATCAGTCTATCGCCCCACTGCCAGAGTCCCCCGCAATCTAACAAAACGCTGCAACGGACAGGCAATTATCGCATGGGTGTTCGCAAAAGTCCCCTTGATGCGTTACAATACACTCGGTTAGGTCAGCCATTGACCTGCCGCTGAGCTTAAGCGTTAAAAAGCCAAATAAATAAATCCTTGTAAATAACACGATATCCGTGCTATTATAACATCGTGATACGATCTTTTTTTGATCATGCAACTGAAGATATTTACAATGGCATCAATTCAAAACATTCTCGAAAGACTTGCCCTATTCATCTTCGATCGACTGCAATTAGAAAACTCGATCAATTGGATTCCGTAGTTCATTTGTCAGAGTTGCGTATTCCGCCGGGGAATCAATTAGAACCGCTGTCGGGAAACAGAAAAGGTCAACATAGTATTCGTATCAATAAACAACACAGGATTTGTTTTCTATGGACGGAAACAGGTCCACAGAATGTAGAAATAGTGGATTACCACTAAAGGAGTAACGCATGGTCAGAATACCGACAAACAGAACACCAACCCATCCAGGGGAAATGCTGCTGGAGGAATTTCTAAAACCAATGGGAATTACTCAGAAACAGCTCTCAGTTGCAGTACACGTACCCTTTCAAAGGATCAATGAACTTGTCAATGCTAAGAGAGGCATCACTCCAAGTACGGCGCTGAGACTTTCAGTATTTTTTGGCAATACTGCCGATTTCTGGATGAACCTTCAGCAGCGCTGTGACTTGTATTGGGCAAAGGTGAAAGAGTCAGGAGAATTGAAAAAAATAAAAAGCATTACTTGATAAGTTTGAATTTGTCTCACCCCCACTCCACCTACCGCCGAGGCGGGACAGGCGGACGGATGAGAAATAGGAATTATCAATGATGAATGCATTAATAATTCACGATTGATAATTAAAATAATTCGGGAAGATTCTTCGTTAGATAAAAAAATTATTTGGGTTACGGTGCTTCATCATTCATCCAGCCCTTTTCGGAATGTTCTCAGAATAATTATTGATTTTTCCGTTCACTTATCAGTATAAACCATTCCCAAATTCCCCGAATGAAATCCTGCGCTTTTCTCACCATGGACAGCCTCGAAGGGTTCGTCTGCTACGACGATCTTTTGATTGAGCCGTTCCGAAACATCGGCTGGTCTGTGGAATCCGTTTCCTGGCAGGACGCCGCCGTGGACTGGAATGCGTTTGAGGTCGTCATCATTCGTTCGCCGTGGGATTACCATCATAATCCGGATGCATTTTTATCGGTTTTGAAAACCATTGATGCATCTTCTGCCCTCTTGGAAAATGCGCTCGAAACGGTACAATGGAATCTGCATAAATCGTATCTCTTGGATTTGCAGAACCGCGGAGTACCCATCGTACCGACTGTTCTACTCAAACGTTTCGATAAAGCTGCATTGCAAAGTTTATTCGGAAAGTTTGAAACGGATAAAATTGTTATCAAGCCGGCGGTGAGCGCGACCGCAAAGGATACCTTTCGGCTGACGGCATCAGATCTTTTGGATAAATCGGAATCGTTGGAAAAACTCTTTTTGGATCGTGATATCCTGATTCAGCCATTCGTGCCGGCCATTGTGGACGAAGGTGAATATTCGCTGTTTTATTTCGGCGGTGAACTCAGCCACACCGTTTTGAAGACGCCGAAAGACGGCAGTTTTTTTGTGCAGGAAGAACACGGCGGAATGTTGAAAACCGTTCTGCCCGAGCCGGAATTGGTGTCCGCCGGAGAGAAGGCGTATACCGCAATCAGTCCGGCACCGCTCTACGCCCGCGTGGATCTCGTCCGTACCGATATAGGATTTGCCGTCATGGAATTGGAACTCATCGAACCGTCGCTGTATTTCAATATGGATCCGAACTCACCAATGCGGTTTGTGGAAGCGTTTGAAAATCGCATGAAAACACTCGGGATTTGAGGCTGTGCGTTATCCGGTTGACTTGAGGATGAATCCGCAATAACTTCGCCGCCCGAAACAAAAGGAAATATGATTTAATGGACAGACATCCACAACAGATTAAGCGCACCCGCCAAGACAAAGCACGTCACGAGCGGAATGTTGCGCGCATGTCGACGCTCAAGACAGCCGTCAAGAATGTGCTGGCATCCACGGAAAAAGCGGAAGCCGAAAAACTATATGCAAGTGCAGTGAGCACCATCGACAAAATGGCCAGTAAGAATATGATTCACAAGAATACGGCCGCGCGGCGCAAGTCGCAAATCACGCGTCATTTAAATTCGCTTAGTTAAACTATAATTCACTCCGAGCCTAACGAAGGGTAGCATCGCCATGCTTCTTGTCCGTTCGGCATGCGGACGCCAAACTCAGCACAACAGAGTTTGCTTATTTATCGAGGATTTGGTAGTTCGGCGCTTCTTTTACGATGCGCACTTCGTGCGGATGGCTTTCTTTTGATCCTGCCGCTGTAATCTGCACAAATGTGGCGTTTGCCTTAAATTCAGAAATCGTCTTCGATCCGCAATATCCCATCGATGCGCGGACGCCTCCCAACAGTTGATGAACTGTATTCCGTATCGGTCCGCGAAAAGGCACAATGCCCTCAATGCCTTCCGGCACCAATTTAGACGGCTCAGAATTTTCTTGGAAATAGCGGTCGCCGCTTCCCTCTTTCATGGCGCCGAGCGAACCCATGCCGCGGTAGGATTTATACTGGCGGCCTTCAAATAAAATGGTCTCTCCCGGACATTCTTCCGCGCCAGCGAGCAGACTGCCAAGCATGACGGTGTCCGCGCCGGCAGCAATCGCCTTGGCGATGTCACCACTGTAGCGGATGCCTCCGTCTGCAATGACGGGAATATCATCTTTCTGTGCCGCTTCCACGCAATTCAAAACAGCCGAAAGCTGCGGGAATCCGACTCCCGCAATTATCCTAGTGGTGCAACTCGCACCTGCTCCGATGCCGACTTTTACCGCATCTGCGCCGGCGTCAATTAATGCTTTTACTCCTTCGGGTGTCGCGATATTTCCGGCAATTACTTGTGCCTTCTTCAGTTTTTTCTTCAGGGATTTTACCGCATCCAGAATTCCTTTGGAATGGCCGTGAGCAGAATCCAATACAATCACATCCACATCGGCAGATTCCAGCGCTTGCGCTCTTTCTACTAAATCTTTTCCGACGCCAACCGCGGCGCCCACACGAAGCCGTCCGTGAGAATCTTTGCTGGCAAATGGGAATTGTTCACTTTTCTGGATATCCTTTACGGTTATCAGTCCAACAAGCGTCCCCCGTTTATTGACAACGAGTAATTTTTCAATACGATGCTTCTGAAGGATTTTTTTCGCTTTTTCCAGCGTAGTTCCCACCGGAACCGTAATGAGATTTTTATCGGTCATCCTGTCACGCACTTTCAGTCTCAAATCGGTCTCAAAGCGAATGTCACGGTTGGTTAAAATACCAATCAGTTTTTTTCCTCTCACCACGGGAAGTCCGCTGATTCTGTAATGCGCCATCATTTCCTTCGCTTCGCCGATGGTTTTCGTTTCAGCGAGTGAAACGGGATTCTGAATCATGCCGCTTTCGGACCGCTTCACCTTGTCGGCCATAATGGTTTGGTCCTCGATACTCAAATTTTTGTGAATCACACCAAGGCCGCCTTCCCGCGCCAATGCAATGGCAAGATTGGATTCGGTTACGGTATCCATGGCAGCGCTCAGGATTGGGATATTCAGAGAAATATCTCTCGTGAGGCGAGTAGCAACATCTACGTCGCGCGGCAATACAGACGATTTTTGCGGTACCAGCAAAACATCATCAAAAGTTAATACAAGTTCGAATGGGGGTTGATTGCTCATAATTATTGTAAGGTTACGGTTGAGTTGACGGTTTTTAACAGGCTGCCGTTCAGGATGATTTTCGCGACGGATTCCATGTCTTTTTGCAGCGGTCTGTCTTTTGCTTTTAATGTAGCGTGTTTTTTCAGAAATGTCAGCGCCTTTGCGCTTCCAATTCCGGGATTCTTTTTGGTGTGAAATACGGCTGTTACCGTTCCGGATACCAAACATTCAATCGCAAGAATCTGTGCGACATTTTTAAGAATGCGAAGGCACTTTCTTCCGGCCCACGGCGCCATGCTGACAATGTCTTCCTGTCCGCCGGACGTGGTGATGGAATCTACCGATGCGGGATGCGCGAGCAATTTATTTTCGGATGCAAGCGCCGCCGCCGTTACGTGCGCCATCATAAAGCCGGATTCCACTCCGGGGCTCAAGGTGATAAAAGGCGGAATATCATCGCCGATTCCTTTCATAAAATGATGAATTCTTCTCTCGGAAATTGCGCCGATTTCGGACATGGAAATCGCCAGTGCGTCCAGCGCCTGTGCTACGGCTTCCGCATGAAAATGCCCCGAACTGACGGCATCCCCATTCGGAAAAATCAGCGGATTATCGCTCACGCTGTTGGCTTCATTTTCAATGATTTTCACCGTTGCATTGTACAATTCACGTGAAGCGCCGTGAATGTGAGGAATACAGCGAAAACTGTACGGATCCTGGATAGTCCCGCAGTCCATATGCGATTCGACGATGCTGCTCCCTTTAAGCAGGTTTATCACATTCAGCGCGGACGTCTTCTGACCTCCATGTTTTTTCAATCTATGAATTCTGGCAGCAAACACCTCTTTGGATGAGAGACTTGCTTCGACGGAAAGCGCACCGGCAATATCGGCGGATTTGATGATGCGGTCCGCTTCAATCAATGCTTTGAGTCCGAGCGCGGTGGAAACCTGCGTACCATTCACAAGCGAAATGCCTTCTTTCGCATGCAGTTCCAACGGATCTCGTCCCGCTTCTTTGAGCGCAACCATTGACGGTAAAATCCTGTCCTGAAAATGCACTTCTCCCTCGCCAATCAACGCCAAGGCCATATGAGCAAGAGGCGCAAGATCGCCGCTGGCGCCTACGGAACCTTGTCTCGGCATGAGAGGAAGTATATCATGATTCAGAAAAAATAGCAGCTGCTCCGGTACATCCAAACGAACACCGCTGTACCCTTTTGCCATGGTCATCACTTTCAATACCATCGCAATCCGTGTAATGCCAAGATCAAAGGGTTCCCCGACTCCGGCCGCATGGCTGCGAACAAGATTTAGCTGAAGCTGTTTCTGTTCGCCGGGAGGAATAGAAATATCGCTTAATTTTCCAAAACCTGTATTCACGCCGTACACCGCCTTTTGAGACGCAATGATCTCAGACAAAGTTTTATGGGAATCGCGAATGGATTTTCGAGCTGACGGGCTCAGGGAAACTTTCCGCGGAGAATCCAGAAGAGGTTCAAAATCCGCGAATCTGAAGGAACGATTAGAAATAGATAGTGTCGCCATTGGTTAATCTAACCTGAAAAATTCTTCAACGCAAAGACGGAGAAGATAGGATGGATGATGTTTAGGAAATTGAATTAGGACGGAGAAAACTAAATACTCGTACAACTACATTTCAATTTCCTTCGGATCGGTAAACACCTGAAATGAAACCGGAATCGAATCGCTGAAAAAAGACCCGTACCGCTTTTGGACGATTCGTTCGTCGGTTACGATAAAAATCCCCGAATCTGAAATGGTGCGAATCAGCCGGCCAAACCCCTGACGGAAGCGAATGACAGCCTCAGGGACGGAAAAGTGAATAAACGAATTTTTCCCTTCGGATTCCAGCAAATGGGAATAGGCTTTTACAAGCGGTTCGTTCGGCACATCGAAAGGCAGTTTGGTGATAATTAAAATTTCCAGTAAATCACCGGGAAGGTCCAATCCTTCCCACATGGCGTCGGTTCCGAGCAAAATTCCGTTCGGTGTCTGCCTCAGCCCGCGCACCAGTCCCGAATGCGAACTCCGTGCGGTTTGCGCTAAAATCGGCATTTCTCTTCCGCCTTCATATCCCTTTAAAAGATCGGCGGTATCATTTAATCTTTTTCTTGAAGTAAACAGCACTAACATCCTTTTATTAAATCTTTTATGGCATTCATAAATAACAGATGCAATGACCTCCGCCGATTGCCCTTCAGCGCCGCCGTATTGAAAATATTTTACCTGATCGTTGTAATGAAACGGGCTGGGAAATACTCGAGATTCGACCGAATTCACTCCCGGCCGATCGAGTCCTGCGCGGTGTAGAAAATAATCAAAAGATTCTTCCACCTGAATGGATGCCGATGTGAGTACAGAAGACCGAATCGCTTTGAAAAATCCCTCGCTTAAATCTTCGGCGACATCCACCGGCGCACCTTTGACTGAAATGATGATTTGCGGTGTATTCCGCCCCCGGATAATACCTTCGTACCAATACACCCAATCGTCCTTTTGAGATTGAGTGAGGAGGATAAACTTATTGAGTCCTTCCGTTGCCCTTTCCAGCGCCATATCCATGACTTGGTGGAGTTCAAGATAGTCCGCTTTTTCAGGATCAATTTCATTCAGTTCGCCTTTGATCCGAGCCAGAATGTCCAGCAATTCTTTGAAGGACCTCCCCACATAACTCAATTCCTGATGAAAGCCCGTGAATTCTTCCACCGGACTTTGAATGATAAACGACTGAGAATACCGCGCCTCAGGATTCATCTTGGGTTCCACTTCTGCCCGGACAGCTTCAAAAAATTGTTTTACGGATTCACGCACATCCGAAAGATTCCCTTTCAAGTCTGATATCAGCCCGCTGAGGGTTTGATTCATTTGTCCCAATAATTTCAGTTTGCTGCTCCACCGAAGGCTGCCGGGACGGCCGGGATCCATTCTGTCTAAAGCGCTTCGCAATTCAAATTCATCCAGTCTTAGGGATAATTGCCCATAAGCAACGCTTACAAGATTATGGGCTTCATCAATTAGTACGGTATCGTATGCCGGTAAAAATCCGGGAGATTCAATTTCCGCCATAAGCAAGGCATGGTTGATGACAATAAGTTGGGCGTCGTGAACTGCCTGTCGAACCGGTCCAAAAAAGCAACCTTGATGGCGTGTGCAAAGCCGACCGGTGCAAAATCCCGCCTCACTTTGAACGAGGGAATAGATTCGGGATGAAGCCATTGAATTCCAAAATCCTGAACATTCATCCATATCGCCGGTTTTAGTCGTATGCAGCCACACAATAATGGGTAGCAGTCCTTCTGATTCTCTCTTTTTCAAATATCGTGATGGGTCGGATAAAAGCCAGCTCATTCGAGTTTTGCATAGGTAGTTTCCCCTGCCTTTTAGCACAACCGCCTGTACAGAAGTGTTGAGAGCTTTCGCAAGCATCGGAAGATCTTTTTGGAAGAGCTGTCCCTGAAGGTGCCGCGTATAGCAGGATAGGATGACCGGTTTTTGATTCGGGTCAGATTTCGCAGCTTTTAATGCAGAATACAAATAGGCGAAGGATTTTCCCAAACCGGTTCCCGCTTCTGCGATGCCGACTCCGCCATTCGTAAATGTTTCGCCTATAAACCGGCTGTAATCGATTTGCGATAGCCGTTCCTCAAAATTATCTATTACACCGCTCAAACTACCTTTGTCCGCGAAGACATCCTCAACAGTAACATTCTCAAGATCGGAATCGCCTTCAACCTGAAAAACATTCGTCAGCTGCGGACGCTCAACTTCTGATTCCACGAGGCCCTTTTTAAGGTCACCTGCCTTAGCAAGCGCAGTGGCGAGTGAAGCAAATAAAATACTGTTGGGAAGACTGGGGTCCAGTACTGCATTCAGTTTTGAGATAACATCCAGTGGATAGCTTGCCGCTTCCTTGACTAAATCTTGAAAGGCAAATCCGGTGTTTTCCGTATCCGATTCTGCTCTGTGTGCGCCTGCCGAGGATCGGTTAAAAAATTCCGCGAGAGCGCTCAGATTGTGCGTGGGTTGAAAATAAAGGAAAGTTCGGCTCAGCTGAAGTGTGTCGTATAAATCATTTTCCGGTTTGGGCAAATCGTACCTTTCCGCAAGCTCGCCGAGAAAATCAATGTCGAAATAAATGTTGTGCGCCACCAGCGGATAATCGCCGATAAATTCAAATAAATCCGACACCATATCTTTTTCATACGGAGCATCAATCACCATTTCATCAGAAATGCCGGTAATACGTGTAATCAAATATGGAATTGGCCGCCGCGGATTCACGAGGGTAACAAACGAATCTTTCACTTCACCGTTTTCAAACAGGATGGCCGCAACCTCGATAATCCTGTCCTCTTTCGAACTCAGCCCGGATGTCTCAAAATCGAAAGCAACATACTTTGAGAGATTCAGCTCTTTAAGTAATTCAGATTTATCCAATGCAGATCTCAGGAAAACAGGATTTTAAAATAGAAAAATGGATTCGAAAGGTCCTTTCGGGGGATTTCATTCGCAAGCATGCCGGCAATAATGTGGCGTACTTTTTCATTTCGGGTGGCACGGTTAATCACAAAATTCAGCAGGAATCGCGACCGTGCAAGTTTCTGGAGTTTATAACTCACATTCAATTCCGGTCCGATTTCATCCCAAAGCCGTGTGTCATATTCGCTTAAAACCGCCGCGTTGAAGTTATTCCCGGCTTTAGCCTTTTGCGCCGTTTCTGCTGCGAATTTCCCGCTCACAAGCGCATTGCCGATTCCTTCTCCCGTAAACGGATCCACCAATCCCGCCGCATCGCCGAGCAGCATAAACCCATCGCCGAAATTGGGACGACGGATACTTCCCAGCGGCAGATTCCATCCGACCGGTTTTTCCAACGGCTTCGCATCGGCGAAACGATCTTTGAAATACGGCGAGGCAGTTACATCGTCCAAAAGCTTCACCAAATTCTTTTTCTGCTTTTTTACATCTTCCTTTGATAATCCAAGCCCAATGTTCGCCGTGTTCCCGCCGGCGGGAAAAATCCAAAAATAACCGGGATTCACTTCTTTTACGTAATGCAGTTCAATTTGGTCGGTCAAATCTTTGACTCCCTCGTAATAGCACCGAATTGCCACAGATGTGTGCTCCATATTCATGTCGTACAATCCCAATTTCCGCGCTACAACTGAATTATATCCATCCGCGCCAAACACAAGGTCAGCCTGAATTTCTTCGTCAGGGCCGTGTGCATCATTTCCGATAATGCCTTTAACAATTCCACCCTCGATAAGAATTTCCTTTACCGAAAAACCTTCCCTCACCTCCGTCACCTTTTTGGCTTCCTGAAATAAAAAATTGTCAAATATTTTCCGGGGAATCACAAATCCCTGTGTAATGTGTTCTGAATGCCGAGAATTTTTCAGATTAAGGTCAAACTGCTTATTGCTCGGCCCGCCGAATGTGATACGGCGAATGAGCGCACCATCAAGATTTTGAAGGGAATCCAAAAGATTGAGCTCCCGTAAAATTCGGACTGTTTTACCCGAAAGCGCATCGCCGCAAATTTTATCCCGCGGAAAGGTTGCCTTATCCACGAGAAGTGCCTTCAAGCCGGCCTTATGGCAATACAATGCTGCCGTGGCGCCCGCAGGTCCACCTCCTACAATAATAACATCAAACATGGGTCAGTCCGATTCTAGTTCGTCAAAGTCCACCCGAAATGATGGATACACTTCGTCGGTCTGAAAATAGGTTATTTTTCTCAAGCTGTAGAAAACAATGGCAAGCGGTATCAAAAACCACGGGAAGCGCACCGAGAGAAACATAGCCGGAATAAAGACTCCATATATCCGTGCACGCTGATTATGTCTGACATGTGCTGGAAAAATAAGTGTAACCAAAATGAACGGAATGTAAATGGCAGCAATGGTACTGATCATTGGATCATTTTGGCTAAAGCCAACTACGCACGAAAGCGACAACAGCGCCAGAGCTGAAATCAGAATTCCCGATTGAGCCGATTTTGAAGGCACGGTTTTTTTATCCGATTCGAGAGTTATTTCAATGGAATACAGAAGATTTACGGCTATAAAATATGCAAGGTAAGGGCCTCCGGAAACCAATAAACCTGTGCTGAAACCGAAAGGTAAAGTGCCCAATACAAACAGTAGAAATCCAACTGCACTATAAATCATTACACCCTTCCCGATAAAAAGGCTTTTTGGAAAAATTTGGAATTTATCTATCCTGCTCATCACTATTCCTCCGATCAGAATAAAAATGAGAAGCGGAATGGAAAAGGTAGACATGTCCCAATAAAAATACCTGTCATCTGTGGCAAAACCAACATTCGCACCGCTCAACACTATCAGCCATCCCGCAATCCAACGTTCCGGATTCCAGGATAAAATCTTGGCTAAAAATTCTGAAGATTCACGCGCTTTCGCAAATCGGGGCGTGTCTTTAGGGAATAATTTCTCGAGAATCATTTCTTCTTATGGAATAGCTTTATCAGGATTGCAACCTGAATAATAATAATAACCCATTGCATATGAATCTGATGCCAAACACTCTCTAACAAGTCAACAGAATGAAGGAAAACGACAAAAATCATTACCGGCGCGAGGAACCGTAAAAATATCTTCCAAGCTTTAATGACAATTGGGTATTTGTCAAATAATGATTCTGACCCTTTTTTCAGTTCGATGAGTACTGTATCAAATCCCCAAATCCATCCTACAAAAATGGCAATAAAAAACCCGCCTCCGGGAAGCAGAATATTGGAAGCTAAATAATCAGCATTATCAAACCATGTTTTTCCAAAAAAGTGAACATCCTTCATCACATTAAAAGATAATGCACTGGGAATTCCAATCAGCAAAACGACAAATCCAAAAACCATTACAGCATTCTGGCGTTTCCATTTTCTTTCATCCACAAAATAAGCAACCACCACTTCCAGCAAAGATATGGCGGAGGTCAACGCGGCAACCGTTAAGAGCAAGAAAAACAAAACAGCCCACACAACGCCGCCTGGCATTTTTGCAAAAACAACCGGTAAGGTATGAAATATCAGTCCCGGCCCTGCGGCGGGATCTTGTCCCATAGCAAAAACGGATGAAAAAATTGCGATACCGGCCAATAACGCTATGAATGTATCTAAGATAACAATTTGAAGCGCTGCGCTTGGGACATGATCTTTTTCCGAGAGATAAGAACCATACGTCATCATTGCTCCCATTCCAAGGCTGATGGTAAAAAATGCATGTCCTAATGCGATTAACACGGACTGACCGGAAATCTTAGACCAATCCGGTGACCATAAAAATGCTAATCCTTTTTCTGCGCCGGGAAGTGTTACACCGCGAATTACCAATAAAATTAATAGAAAAAATAGAACGGGCATCATGATTTTGCTTCCTTTTTCAATGCCCTTATTAATGCCGGCAAACACCACCCCCATTGTCAAGAATGAAAATAGCGTATGGTAACCGACAATCCAGGTAACATTCCCAACCTGTGATTCAAAATACGCCGACGATACACCGGGATCAGAAAATTGCGAAAAAGAACCTTTCAATGCTTCAACGATATACCCGATGGACCAACCCGCGATAACAGTATAAAATGAAAGAATCACAAAACCAGCGATAACACCTAAACTTCCAACTGCGACCCAAAAAGGCTTTCCTGAAAGTTTTTTAAAAGCACCAACAGGATTTCGCTGGGTTGTTCGACCCATCATGATTTCTGCAATGAGCACCGGTAATCCAATGAGTGCAATACAAATCAGGTAAATAAATACAAAAGCAGCACCTCCGTTTTCACCAGCGATATATGGAAACTTCCAAATGTTTCCTAAACCGATTGCCGAACCAGCGGCGGCTAAAATAAATCCTGCTTTTGATCCCCAATGTTCTCTATTGTTCATATAATCCCTTACTCGTTTTTGTCCGAATTACTTTCAGATTCCAAATCTTCCTCCATCACCTGATCGAAGGGGTACAAATGTGCGTCAACTACAGCATCCAGAAAACCATAAAGATACAAAAATGCCGCCCACCAAATATATTTATTCCGCTTTTCAAGATAGCGGTGTTTCCCTAGCGGATGGATAGTTTCGTCATAATTCGCATACGTATCAGCATTTTCAGAATACCGCCAAATGGATAATGCTTCTAACGTCAAGATGGAAACAGCCTTAAAATATTTTCCATTGTACGCCTGCCCGGCGCCGGGAAAAAGCAGCGCATACATTCCCGCTTTCGAAGGCGATGGATATTCAAGACTGTCCGGTTGTTGGGCCATACTGAAGGATACAAACACGATAAATGCTGTAAAACGGACCAATCAATCACCAAGGTTTACAAAGCGGCAATGCACTCAATTTCCACTTCAGCATCCAGCGGCAGTTTGGACACTTGAAGCGCAGATCTTGCCGGCGGTTCCATGTGGGAAAAGAATTCCGTGAATACTGCATTCAGTTCTGGGTAGTTGGAAAAATCCTTTAAAAAAACTGTTAGCTTTACTATGCGACTTGCATCCGTTTCGGCTGCCTCCAAGATGGCGATTATATTGGATAAAACCTGAAAAACCTGCTGACTGAAATCTCCATCAATCAACTTTCCAGTTTCAGGATTCAAGGGAATTTGGCCGGCGGTAAATACAAATCCATTGGCAACCTTTGCCTGACTGTATGGACCCATCGCCTCCGGCGCGTCCGGCGTGGATATAGCTTTAGGGTCGTTCATTCGGGACATAGAGTTGCAAGCCCGATGGCTTCGTCAAATTTTCGTACCATATGCGTGTCTATTTCAGTCAGGATAAATTCACCTACAACCGCTACGGTGCATTCAAATACGTGACCTCCCTTAATATCCAAATCATGAGTGCCGACGGTAGCGTGCGCGTGGATAAACGGCTCGCCGTCTTTCAAACTGATATTTCCCTGAAAAGATACAAGTTCCATAATTTTATTCATCGAGGATTTGATATATTCTTTTTTGGAGAAATCATAGGCGCCCATTTCGATATTTTCTACTGCGCCAATTCCGGATATTTTTCCGTTTTGGATTCCATTGTCCATACAATAGGCGGTTAATGTTTCCATAACCTTTTCGTCTTTTTCAACAAAGATGAAATGATTCTGTCCATTGCGTGTTGATTTCATTTTTTGTCCTTTGAGGTTAGTGCTTCTTTAATGATAGATTCGCTTTCTTTCAGCGCTTTTTCTAACAGCTTTTTATCTTTTCCGCCGGCGGTTGCAAGTCGAGCATTTCCGCCGCCGCCGCCGCCCATTACCGAGCCAATTGATTTTGCCAAGTTGCTGGCGTCCATTCCTTTTTCAATCAAGTCAGATGTCACCACCACCACGAGACCTGGCTTTTCCCCTTGAGAAGATCCAAGAACACCTACACCGGATTTCAATGCGGCAAGCAGCGCATCTCCGGATAATTTCAATGCATTCATTCCATCCGCATCTACATCAGATACTACAATGGTAACATTATTATGCTCAGTTCCTTTTACTACAAGCTTAGCGGCGTCAAAATCCGGATTGCTCTTTTTTTGCTTTAATTTTTTTTCGAATTCTTTTCGCTGACTTTTCAGGTGTGCAATTCTCTCCGGAAGCTCATCGGTTGAGCAATTTAATTCTGCCTGCAAATCCGTTAATATTTGGGATTGCATTTGAACCCATTCGACAGCGCCGGGACCCGTAAGTGCCACAATTCGCCGAACACCGGAAGCCAAGGAAGTTTCTTCGGTAATTTTAAAAAGCCCGATGTCTCCCGTCCTGTCGCAATGCGTTCCACCGCAGAGCTCCATCGAAAAATCGCCAATGGTGAGCACGCGGACTGTATCATCATATTTTTCCCCAAACATCGCAATAGCGCCATCTTTTTTTGCATCCTTATACTGTTTAAATGAAATGTCGCAATCTGTATTTTTTAAGATTTCTGCATTGATGACAGTTTCAACATTCCGGATTTGATCCGGAGTCATCTTTTCAAAATGCGTTTAATCGAACCGGAGATAATCCGGATGCACCAGTGAACCGGCCTGCTGACAATGTTCACCGAGTACGACTTTCAATGCGGAGTTTAATAAATGGGTGGCCGTGTGATTCTTGCGGATATTTTGCCTGCGCGGACCATCTACACTACTAGATAATACCGATTTCAATGCGGATTCACTCCACTTCCCGGAACAAATATGAATATGAGATTTGCCGTCTTTCACAGTATTCTCAACCTTCAGGGTAATTCCCTTTCCGTTGATTGTGCCTTTGTCTCCGATTTGTCCGCCCGATTCCGCGTAAAACGGCGTTTTATCCAACACAAGATGGATGGAATCTTTAGATGAAGCAAAACGCCGTACTTTAGATTCAGATTCCATTGTTTCATAACCGAGAAATTTTGAATCTTTCCCCTTGGACAAATTCACCCAATCCAAAGAACCGCTGTCTGCTGTGAATTTTCCTGAGGCTTTCGCCCTTTTCTTTTGTGCTGCCATTTCAGTTTCAAATCCTTTCTCATCTACGGAATATCCTCTTTCACGCGCCATGAGCATTGTCAAATCCAGAGGAAACCCGTACGTATCGTATAATTTGAAGGCATCTTTCCCGGGAATCGTTTTGCCTGAACTAGCATCGAGGGATTTGTCAAAATGAACCAATCCACGGTCCAGCGTATCATTAAACATCGATTCTTCCGCCTGCACCACTTTTTTGATATGCGCAGATTTTTCCACCACTTCCGGAAATACATCACCCATGATTTGTCCAACGGTATCTACTAATTCAAACATGAACGGTTCGCGCTGATCCAGCATTCTGCCAAATCTTGAAGCACGTCGTAATAGTCTGCGCAGAACATATCCTCGTCCGCCATTCGACGGCAGCGCGCCGTCCGCGATGGAAAAGCACAACATGCGGATATGATCCGAAATCACATGAAACGGAGATGGATTATCTTTGGCGTTAATGCCGGTTATTTTTTCAATGGATTGAATGATCGGCGAAAAAAGATCTGTTTCATAATTACTGGATTTATTTTGCATCACAGACACAATCCGCTCAAGCCCCGCGCCGGTATCAACATGTTTTTGCGATAGGTCCTTTAGTTTTCCGTCTGCATTTCGATTCGACTGAATAAAAACTAAATTCCATAATTCCCAATAATCATCGGATGAATTCACACCTTTTGCCGATTGATTTTTCGGATCATCGCCAATATAATAATGAATTTCCGAACATGGGCCGCAGGGACCGGTTTCACCCATTTCCCAAAAATTATATTTCTCTCCAAATTTTAGCACTCTGTCTTTTGAAATGTCCGTCACATCAGGCCAAAGTTTAAACGCCTCATCATCATCTGTGTACACCGTCGCCCACAGCCTATCCTTATCCAATCCCCAAACTTCGGTGAGCAATTCCCACGCCCATGCAATCGCATCCGGTTTATAATAATCGCCAAATGACCAATTGCCAAGCATTTCAAAAAATGTGTGGTGGAATCCATCCATTCCGACTACGTCAAGATCGTTGTGTTTGCCGCTCACGCGAATGCATTTCTGCGTGTTGACAGCACGCGGATGGTCCGGAGTTTCATCGCCCAAGAAAATGGGTTTAAACTGGTTCATCCCCGCATTGGCGAATAACAATGTTTTATCCGCAATCGGGACTACCGGCGAACTCGGGATAAATTGATGGCCTCTTTTTTCAAAGAAATCAATAAATGCGGATCTGATCTCGTTGCTTTGCATCAGAACATGAAAGACGTTTCTACGGTGGTAATGTTTACAGTTTCATCCGTACCGTCAACGGATCCATCGCCGTTCAAATCACGAAATGAGCGCTGAAATTTATACAGCAGCACCATGCCGGAACCGAGTTCTATTCCTATTTTGTAACCCATAATTGTGCTCTCAGAGAATTCAAATTTAAACGGATTCGGAACATTTCGCTGTTGATAAAATCCTTGTGCCGTTTTAATCCGGCTGATCGATTTTTTAAGTGAAAGTGTGGACAAAAAACTGTTGTTAGCCTGTGTATTGTAATCATTGACATCGTCATCCCAAATATCGCCTTTTAAATTCTGATAAGATGTACCGAATTCGAGATAGGAACCAAGGCGGACTCCTAGCCGAGCGTAAAACCCCTTCTGCTTTCCATACCTTCCCAATTGCGATTCTTTGGTGTGAATGGTGACATTTCCCGAACCGGTTGTAGAAAAACTGACACGTTCAATTTCGTAAGACCGATTCCAATACCCGAATTCAAATTGTCCAGTGGGAATCATCCGGTATTCGAGGTTAAATCGTGCCGGTCCGAATTTCGCGCTCAAACCTACCGGAACGAGCCCTGAACCCAATTCCAGTTTTTCACCGGATTGATTTGGATGATCGGTTTCACCAATCATTTTAGCAGCCTGAGCATACAGGCTTACAGATAATTTTTCTTCCCGCACGAGCGGATACGAAATATCTACAGCAATTGCGCCAATTTCATCCGCTGTTTCCCTGACATTCAGTGGTTCATTTTTTCTAGTAATATCGGTGTCCAGAACAATAACGGAATCCAATGTCCAACCGGGAATATCAGAATCGAGTGTATCGGTGATTCCGTCTCCGTCTATATCCCATTCCGCGGGATTGTTATCGGCGATTCCATCCGCATCGGAATCCAGCCAATAGAAGTCATCATCCGGAAAATCATCCACAATATCCGGCCTTCCATCACCATCACGGTCTTTGAGTCCAAGGTACTGATTCCGGTCCATAACAAATGATGCGGCGACGGGAAAAGAAAATAAATTGGTTGAGCCAGCACGAAATCCGACGAGTCCGAGATTCTCTTTGAAATCGTTTGAAAAGCCTTCTATAAAAAGTGAGGATTTCCTGAATCCGAAATCTAGCCCCACTTTTCGTATAGACGGATATTGAATAGAATTCGAATATCGGTTCACCAGAATTCCGTATCCCATATCCACTCTATCCAGAGCGCCGACTTTGAAATACACCGGTTGATTCGGGAATCCATAGCGGATATAATAAATTTTATCAATGAGCGTATTTTTGGTTGCTTCGCCATCAGAAAAATCCCATTCATCTTTATGCAGGTTGCCGTCTTCATCAATATAAAATACCAAATCCAGAGCGATCCCCCATTTTCCTATCGGAATAACGGGTCGCAGCGCAATTTGATTCCATATTTTTCCATCAATGGTTACAGCGCCGAAAGCGCCTTGGACCTGAGATTGGCCTTTAAGGGAAATGAGCCCGAGCGGAACTAAAATCCAAAAGAAACGATGTAAGGGTATGTGGTTCATATGTGACGCTAAAAATTAGGCTTGAGAACAGTGATGGTTCAATCTCTAAATCCTTCGGTATATGAAGAGTCGTTTGCTAAGTTTCCGGCGTAGAATTTGAGTCTTTTATGTCCAAAAATATCTTTCTGACGCTCTTTTTAATCCATTATGCATTTTCGGCAGAGGTGACGGCAATCACCGAAATTTCTATCGAGACCAAGCAAAACGGATATGTGCTTACACTCTCTTGTTCCAGTCCGGTGCTTGAGAAAAACCTGACATCGTGGTACGCGCCGGCAACAGGATGGTTTTACATTTCTATCCTTCATGCAACTGCAGATTCCGCAAAATTATCAAGCAAAGAAACCGAATTCCCCATCATGGAAATTCAGGCATCCACCGAAGACAGCTCCGCTCAGATCGCAATAAAATCTGCGAGATATATTGAACAATCCGAATTTTATTATTCTACTACACCGCCTGAAATATTAGCATCGCTCCGCTTTCCGGTTATGGATCTCATAGCCGATAATGAAAAATCAGAAATCCTGACAGCAGGTACAAAACCCGTATCCAGAAATGTGATGCTACTTCGAAAGGGACTCTATTTCGTCGGTGCATCCTTAACTGTTGCCGGCATAATTGATCAGGACCATACAGAAGGCTTCGGATGGGAATTACCGACCGGTGCAGGAATACTCATCGGAACGTGGCTTTGGGAAAAGCATGGGCACTAAAATTCATGGGTGAATATTTACCATTTTTTGCTATTTTTTATGGAATAGGAATCATTGCTTTTGGATTTTTTATCCGTTTCTATTTTGCACGGAAACGGCTAGAAGACACCAAAAAATCTCTAAAGATGAAAGATGGAAAAAAAGGTAAAAGAAGAAATGGCAAAAAAAATTAGAGATGACGCAGAAAAGCACCAGCAGGAGCGGCGTTAAATTGGCAAAAAGCATTCTCCTGATTTCGGTTTTTCTGAATGGTTTGATCGCCGACGAAAGATTAGTGGAATTATCCGCGGATTTCATTTTAAACCCTCCGGCAGATCAAAGGATGCATGCCACTCCCCATCTTTTGAATATTGCGCTTCACGGCCATTCGCTCCCTGAAGATCAAAAGGATGCTCTGAAAGCAATAGGGTTTTCTTTTGACGGAGCATTGGTAAACAGAACAAAAATGGCCAGATCGGAGGCCAATGGATTGGACGCATCTCTCGATTCAGGAAATCTCAGGTTTCATTATACCACCAGCGGAACGCATGCCGTGGATGCGACAGACGGCGATGGGAATTCCGTTCCTGATTATATTGATACCATGGCCGCAATTTTTGGCGAAGTCTGGAACTACCAACTGACCACTTTGGGATACACCCAACCTCCATCCGATGGCAGCGAAGGCGGATCCAGTCATTATGATATTTACGTTCGGAATTTAGGTGCAGGGTTGTACGGATATGTCCAGTCCGAAAACTTTGCAAGCGGCAATGGAGACAATGAAAATTCTTCCGGAACGGAAACACTCGCTGTTACAAGTTATATGGCAATGAATAGCAGTTATGATTCATTTGTATCAAACACTGAAATCGAAAATATCCAAGTGACGGCGGCCCACGAATTTTTTCATTCAGTTCAGTTTGGGTACGACGCATATGAAAAGGGCTGGGTTATGGAAGCATCGTCCGTGTGGATGGAAGAAGAAATGTACAATGATGTTAATGATTGTTATCAATACATGACGTCGTGGTTCGCTTTTCCACAAACATCTTTGGATGCAACCGGACTCCATTGGTATGGCTCTTTTATTTTCTTTCAATACATAGATGAGCACATGGGCGGTAGTGCTTCCATCCGTCGTATGTATGAATTGGGAGTAGCAACAGAAAGTAATGCTGGAGACTACAGTCATGCTGACATAGACGCCGCACTGATTGAAGTTGGATATACGTTTAAGAAAGCACTCAACGGAATGGCCATCGCTAATTTTGTTCTTTCTCCCGATAGCTCTGTTGGCGATTATTCGTATGCCGAAGGAGAAGAATATGCTGTTTCCTCGCCGGGAATTTTTGGGGCCGTCACTTTCAAAAAAGGAATGGATACCACTGTCACAAGTACATCACTCAATCGGTTTGCTACTGAATATATTACACTTTCTTCAACTGATCCGATGAAGTGCATTCTGACTCCAACCTCTTCCAATGCAGATGACTTAACTCTTCATGCCATGCTTGAGACAAGCGACGGAACGTTGACGGTTGTTTCCGGAAAAACTCTAAATATTGATCCTTCCAGTTACGAAATTGTTGCACTTGCGGTCGTCAGCCAGGATACGGTCGGGGGAACATGGGATTATTCCATATCTATTTCGGATGGGCTACCTGATGTCACAGGAACATCCCTAGAAGCCGGTGAAATCAGGATTGAATCCAATTATCCGAATCCATTTAACGGAAACACAACATTTCAAATCAATGTAGCGGAAGCACAAACGATAACAGTATTAATCGTGAATGCGCTCGGCCAAACTGTTAGAACCGTATTTAACGGTACAGCCGTTTCCGGGGGATCAGAATTAACATGGGACGGCAGAATGGATTCCGGGAAAAGAGCACCGTCCGGATTATATATGGTAAGTGCGATCGGGAAAGCAACTGCCGCTTCAGAAAAAATATTATATCTTAAATAATTAATCCGGCAGTAAGATATCCAGAGACGTTAGATGTACTCTGTATTCTGTCACAAACTTTTGGTAGCGGCGTTCGTATTTCATTTTTTTTCCGCCTGAGCCCATCACATACGCATTCCCTCCAACTTCCTTCCTTGCAATGGAATCAATCGCATTAAAAAATTGGTCAATCCTGTTAAGGCTTTCTCCAATTTCATCCACTTTTTCAGTCTTTTGAGAAATGAGTTCTACGGATTCGCCTACTTTATCAAACGTGATTTCAATGGCTACGGATTCGGTTAATTTATCAATGCGCGGGCGAAGGGATTCCCGCCTTTCCTGAAGTTTGAGGATTGTCGGCTTCCAACCGATCATTTGGTCCGAAATAAAAATGAGTTTCTTATTCTTTTTTTTCAGCGCCTTAGTCAAATCACTTCGGTTCCGGTTGTACTTCGCCAACGCCACGCGAATATGAGAATCCTTCGCAGAAAAATCATCTCCGTATGTTGTTTCAGTAGCCTCGATTTCTGTCCCCGGACCTATATTTTTTTCTTTTTGAAGCAATGCAACCGTTTTGCGCTGCATCTTAGCTTTCACGAGAATATAATCATGTGCTTCCCGCATTTGGATCAAGGAAGATGTCAGTTTTTCATGTAATGGGAAATCTCTGCGCAAGGACGATTTTAGAATCGGTTTTAACGCGTGATCGAGAGATACCAATTCTCGATTGTTCCCTTGAATCCAGTCACGGTAATTCAATATTTGCGAATTCATGGCTTGGACATCGTTGAATTCTTTTATTGATTCTTTCGGACCGGAACAGGCATTGAATACAGCAAAGGCTAATAAAAATGATAAAATGTTTTTATTAAAATAGGTCAGATGAAACATGTCTTTAAACACTGCTACTCTCAATTGAGCCAAAAACAGAATAGAATACTTTACTCTTCGGGATTATCCGGGACCAAATTCCCGGATTGGTACAAGTCCAGCAAGTCATCATAGCTGCCTATCGGTGTGCCGTCTATGAGAATCTGGGGGACGGTTGATCCCTTGCCGATTTTTTCCATCTCTTCCCTGCTCATATTTTCTGCTTCAATGTCAATTTCCTCGTAGGAAATATTCTGCTCATCAAAGAGGCGCTTTGCCATCGAACAATAAGGACAGCGTGAAGTAGTATAAATTTTGACGTTCATGATTTTCTTCGCGTTTCCTAAAATTACAGACCTATGAGAAAAATTCCTATTTCAGTAAAATCATCTTTTGTGTTTGCCGAAAAGACCCCGACCGTAGTTCCACAAAATACATTCCCGTGCTTTGCCGGTTTGCATTCCAAATAATTTCGTGTGTTCCCGGCTTCATTTTTTCATCCACAAGCGTTTCCACCAACCGGCCGGTGATATCAAATATCCGCAATTGTAGGGGCGAGACATGTCTCGCCCCTACGGTGATTGGAATATTAAACCGGATGGTAGTGGATGGATTGAACGGATTGGGAAAAACAGGATGGAGCTGAAAACCGATTGGAATGATTTCATTCTCAACGCTCAAGGACGGAACATAATTTTCCGGTGCTTCAGTAGTGAATCGGATCACTCGGCCGCTGTCAAGTTCAGCCGCGCCGGAGGTGTAGGTATTATTGAAAGTGATTTGAAGTCCGTCATTCTTGTCCGGCGACTCGATCCCGACCGTGGAATAATTCTTTGTCACATCTACATTGTCTATATTGTAATACTGAAATTCAATTACTCCGTCGCCTGAGGTTGTCGGCATGGAGGACTGCGAATAGAGAATAATTTCAAATGTTTCTTCCGTCGCCTCGTCGTAGCCGTTCAGCGCGCGCGACCATTCAATGATAAAGCGGCCTTCCGTTTCATCGTAACGTGTGAAGACATTTATCCAAACATCGATCGCATCGTCACCATCTGTGTCAATGGTTTCAAGGTCGTCCCAGAACGGCGCCAGCATGGCATTCGGACCCATCGCCATGGGAATCGAAAAATTCCAGAAATAATCCACCGGCGTTGTTTCGAAGGATGTCCAACCATTGGAACTGATGGTAATCTGATCATAAGAATTTCCAAAATACTGGAATGCAAACGGCAGGTCAATGCGGATGTGATCGTCGTCATCTAAAACATAGGCAGTGCCGCCGGAGCCGCCGTGAGCAGGGTCAAGCTCGATCCAGTTGTATTCGGGAGTTTGAGTATAACCTGAATCAATATCATCGTATGACCAATATCCATACTCAGAAGGAACGATTGGATGGGTTGAATCTGGTGGATCTACGGAAAAATCTATTCGAATAGAATCAATAATGTAATCGTGGTGAGTCAGAAGTGCAGCTAGAGACAATTCACTCCCGGAGGACGCGCCGCCAAAATTTAGTGAAAGGTGATTTAAATCCACATAAGCTGTATCCCACGCTGATAACGCAAACGGCGGTTCTTCTATTGCCCATCCGCTGATTGTAATAGAATCTGAAAGAGAAATAAGTCTAACATTCAAAGAATCAAAAGAAGCGCTACTGAAATTGTACAATGTGAGTGCGGGGATTAAACTCGTGGTGAAATCAGAATTTTGGGATGAAGAGGGTTCAATATCTATTTCAACAATTGGATTGCTCATCCTTATCATCAGATCTCCTTCTTCATTTTCCAATTGAACAGAAATAATTACGTGTCCACTTCCCAAATGTTGAATGACTATAGAATCCGATGCTGTAACCTCACTCCCTTCTGAAATGTCCGAATAAGTGAAAGTGGAATCTATGAGATCAATATTGGATGAAGATGATACGGCACCGGTTCCTCCCTGAATCATAATGTCCGAGGTATTTCTCAAAATCGGAAAAACAGCCACCTTTTCGCCGGGATCCAGCATGCCGTTTCCGTTATCGTGTAGCACATACCCAACGAATTCTATTGACTGACCGGATTCGTGAATTGTCACCTCATTGTGCCCCTGAATAAATCCGTTCTTGTTTGCGTAAATGTCCAGCGCCGCAGCATCGCCCGGATTCACCGAAACCTGGAATTGTCCGCCGGAATTTGTGATCCCTTTGGCGATAAGTGAATCATCCGCCATAACTGCGATGACAGCATCCCGTATTGGATTCCCGCCGGAATTCGTGACAGTCATTGAAACAAACCCATCTGACGACCAGACAGAATCCGCTTCAATCGAAAATTCATCCGGTGTGGCCAAGTGCACGGAAAGCGAGGGGTCACCCAAGATATTGTACACATGGAAATAAAATTCCTGTCCTTCACCCGGTCCGTCTAAATGTGGGAATTCCGTAAGCAAACCTAATTGTCCCGCGAGCATTGCCGGCGCGAGTTCCGTAACACCGCCGTCCAGCATGGCATCAAACATATAGGCATTGATCACATTGTTAAACTTGGTGCTCGTATGCAGATCTGACGGTCCGATTACTGCAACCCCTCCCCGTGGATTCGTCGGCGTACCGGCGCGGATCAGTGATTCTCCGAAACAAGTTGGCACTGTTGGATTTCCGAAATCATTCGCATTGCAGACAAAACTCGTAAACACCGGCGTCATCCAGCCATTGTTAAGTTCCGCCACATCACTCACATGGAACTCAGGATAATGCCATCCGTTCGCATCGCCCCAGCCGCGGTAATTGACTATGCCAACGCCGGCGTCAATCGAGGCAGAAATCAGCGAAGCGCCTTGCTGTGTCGGCGGATAATACACGGTATCAACCGATGCATATCCATTATCCAAAAGTTCATCTCTCAACCAATAAGATGTCCATTTTGGCGTGGTGGGAACCGGAATCGAATTGCTGTAATTTCCCGCCACTACCAGCGCCTTGTTCAGCCAATCTGAATTTATCGCGAGCGGATCGCGATGATATTTGATAGTCTTTTGGGTGACGACCATCAATTCTGTCACAGACGTAACCGACATTCGTCCGACAAAAATATCAGGAATAAAATCATCACCAAGAATATGAGAGTATTTCTGATCGGTTACATCGTTTGCATCTCCATAATAAAACGTTGGAATAATACTGCCGGATCCTTCATTCACCTCGCCAATCAGCAACACATATTCCAAGAGTGGATCTTCATCTAGACGATTAGAAATAGTCGTTTTTATGTCGTCGGCAGAACTTCCGGCATCGGACAATTTTTTCACAATGACATCAAATCCCTGCGATGCTTTAAATGAAACAAACGTACTGATATACGTTTCCCACGCATCCGGAATAATGATCATAAAAGAGCCGCGCATCGGATTGATGTCGCTTCTCGCAAGACCGTAATCCGCTTGAACCAAAGACTGGAATGCCATCGGAATTCCCTGCCCCATAATGTCCGCTTTTGATTTACCGCGAAAATTCGACTCGGCCGACAAAAGAATGCCGACGGATAATATTATGGTCGTAAGTAAACGCATTTTCTAATAATTGTTTTTTGGGGTGAATTGAATTGCAGAAAATACACTCCAGAGCTCATTCCTGCACCTAAACGGTCTTTCATACTAAAAGCCAAAACAGTCTTGGGGTTTGGAGAAAACGGAATGATTCCGGCATGCACTTCCTGACCAAGTAAATTATAAATTCTGATAGTAACAGGTCCTTGCGCATCGCTGAGGTTTATCGATACCATTCCCGTAGAAGGATTTGGAAATGGATTGGAAACTGAAAAACCAGATCGTACTGCAGGTGCCTGAGTTGTTACGGCTAAATAAGATTCTTCCGCTCCAATAATTTTGAGAGACGCAATTTCCCATCCGCGGTAGCGAACAGAATTATCCCGGTTAAAGCTGATTTTTATCTGCACAGAATCAATTCCGGATGTATCCCGCGCTACGATTCTGTCAGTTCGAAAGGAATTCCAATGGTGTCCGGTGGCGGCATATTCTGCCAAGATAGAATCTTGCGAATTGACAATGGAAATAAAAATTGAATCCACATCCCATTCGAGTTCATACCGATGCGTGAATTCCACTCCAGCCTGTTTCATGCCTGAAACTGATACCATACTCGAGCGGACTTCAACTGTATCTTCCGTAGAACCGTTTGCATAAGTGAATTCGCTTTGGGACTTTAGGGTGTCATTTTCTATGGTCCACTCTCCGCCTGTCATGGCCCAAAATGTTGAATCAGAAAATGCGTTGGCATAGGTAACATTCGGAGCGGATGCTGTCAAAAAAAATGCGGTATTTTCATCCAGATTCACGTCACGAATCCAGGGAAACAGTGAATCACCTAAAATCTGAATATTCCAAAATCCTGGTTGCAGAGAAAGTGCATTCGTACCCGATGAAACAGACACAGTGTCCACGCCAAATTCTCCGGCTGTTACAGCTTGAAATGAGGTTGTAGGAAATGACGCCGGTACATCCACATTTAAAGTAAGTGTAATATTCTGCGCCTGCTGCAAAGAAAAATCCAGAGTTGTGATTCCGCTATTATTGGCTGTGATATTATTTGTTACAGATTCATAGCCATATTTTCGTGCCATTACCTGATAGGTGCCTTCCGTTACAATTCGCCTGTACCTTCCAAACTCATCGGTTAATCTTGGCTGTAAAACGCCGCCGCTTAATTCTTGAATGATAATCTCTACATCTTCAAGGAGTATTCCTGTGGATGCGTCGCGTACCGATCCGGTAATTTGGGCGGCATCTTCCTGATATCCGATAATTCTGTCCATAATGTATATCATCCCCGGAATCAATCTCTGCATTGTATCTTCTATCAGGGCGCTGTCCGGTTGCAAATTGGCCGTTCCGCATTCGACTAAATACTGAAAGCATCCTGTGGCAGAATAAAACCAGTCATGCGCGTTTCCCCGACGCGATACACCTTGGACAGATTGATAAAATTCCTCACTGTTTTCTTTTTGAATTTTGTCAGCCAATGCGTCTCCAATTGCTTTCTGAGCATCGTTGTCAGGCGTATTTTTTCCGTCAGCCCAATTCCAGGATGAAATCACTTTTTCTGAAAACCTGCCGGATCGGGAACTGTGCCAAGCAATGGATAAAAGGAAATCCTGTTCTATAGCCAAATCCCGAATGGCTTCTGTTTCCGGCTCGGAAAAAGGTTCGGGGCCGCGATAATAATCATAATGTGCGCCGTAGTCTGATGGATCATTTTCAAGAAATGTATCGCCAAAAACCCAGTTGAAATCATAATTCCTGTTTAGATCAACTCCATCAATATCATTCCCGATGCTTGCATCATAATCAAAAACGCCATTTGGGGATGCCCCATCGGCGCTGAAGTCATGTTTATTTTTTCGGTAGCTAAGGTCCAATTCAGAATGCACTACATTTAATCCCTCGGGATTATACGTTGGAACAATCCATGTCTCCATTTCCTGGCGTAAAATCTGCGCATGCGTTGCCATTGAAGGCCGTGGATCCAGTAGCGTTAGAATCAAATCCAGCACAGCCTCTACACCCAAAATTTCTTCCGCGTGGCATTGCCCGAGAAACAAAACGCGTGGTTCATCTTCCTTTTCCTGGACGTTATCTGAAATTTTGACAGCCAGAATTGGGAGGGATTCGTGACCGGAATACCCGAGCGTATCCACTCGAAATAAATCCACATATTCTTCAAGTTGATCGAGGGAATCTAGAAAGGTCTTTATTTCATCAAAGGAATGAAAACGTGGATCAAGCGTTTGAGCGGAAAGCCCGCAGTATAAGACAAACAATGATAATACACGATTTCTCACCATGCATCACTTTAAGTAAGAAACCTTGCCGGTGTGAATATTATCATTGGACTGCACCTGATACACATAAATTCCACTTGCAATGGAACGTCCCAATATATCGGTTCCCATCCAATGGAATTTCATTTCTCCCGGTCGGTTTGGAATTAGCGTCGCTTCATACAAATGACGACCAAGAATGTTATAAATGGAAATACGAATCGGATCGGTGGAATAAGTGCGAATTGGGATTGTAACACTGCCATTGAAAGGATTGGGGTATGCAGACCCAACACTAAACTCAATCGGGATGGAATTTGAATTGACATCCAAGATCGGATCAATATGCAAAACTTGTCCATATAAATTCACCAAATCTGTTTTACCTGAACTACGAAGATCCTGCCAGTGCAAAAGCCAAGTATTTGAACTAGTTTCTCCAATAGAGATTAACTGCGGCAAATTCTGATTATGATATTCCGCGACAAGGACAATTGGAACATCCGCAGAACCTCCGGTTATTTTTGCACCGTAAATATCCAATCCGCCGGACAGTAACGGATCATCAACCACCGATCCGCGTTCATCTTCCCATACTACAAAAAATTCATCATCAACAAGGCCAATGACTTCAGAATTATCTCGGTAAAATGTATCCAGATCGCAGCAGATTAGAATATTAGAATCCATTAATGCTGCATTTGTTAAGTCAACACGCTGACCGTATATAGAATAGGAATCACCGTTCCGAAAATCCGACCACGTTATTAAAGCGGTGGTTCCGTCATCAATGGCAATGGACGGATTTTTTTTATCATTAATAGCATCAGTCAAAATAAGCGGGTCATTACCAAAAAGTGCGTTCCCGTCCAAGTCAATAGCTTGACTATATATGTCCATTGCTGTTGAGGAAACTATGTTTTCCCAAACCAACAGTATTTTGTTAGAATCGGGAAGCATCTTTCCAATTAAATTTTTTGCATCGCCAGTGGATGACAAAGTCATTCCGCTAGACGTCCAACCTTCAGCAGGTGTGCCGGAGGAATCGAAGCGAACGTATTTATGAACTCCTGCATTCCAATTTTCTTCATACCAGAATATCATATAGTCACCGTCAGGAAGCGTAAATACTGTTTCAACATATTCGTTCTTTGATTCATTAGCAATTGCGGTCTCTGTTTCTAAAACACTTCCATCGTTTGCTAAAACGGTAAAATAAATATCATAATCCCAATTATCATTTACCTCTGACCACATACACGCGATACCATATGAGTGCGGTGCAAGAAATAAATTAAACTGATCATTCGAGCCATCAAGCACTAATGAACCTGTACTGTCCCAAACATAGTCAAGGTTCATATCCAACCGATTTACAAGTGCTAAATTTGTTCCACTTGAATTATTAAATATTCCGGTATAAACACTTTCATTCGAAACTATCATAACGGGTTCATATTCACCGGGATTTGACTGAAATGCTGTATGTACTAATTGCTTCCCATTCGATTCTGTCGAATCGGCGCCAGTATCAGTAATAAAGTTTCCAAATAACACTTTCCCATATCTGTTATCTTCCCATGTCAAAAGCACACTACCATCATTAAAACCTGCTGGTCGAACATAATTAATATCACCATCCATACCGTCCATTATTGTAATTCCGTTTTCCGGAAATCCAATCTGATCAAATTCATTGAGGATCTGGGATTGAAGATTAATACTTCCACTTCCTTCGTCGGCGAACATGATGAACTGTCCAACAGCTTCGTCCGAAGTCACAACGGGGCTTGTCTGATTTCCATCTGCATCAGAAATAACCAATCCAGAATCCGGTAACTGCCGGTTTCCATAAAGATCAAAATGCTGGGAGACAATATCTTGATTTGGGAATGTTCCGCGTTCCCACACAACAACTACACCTCCGTCATTATCTCCTGTAAAACGCACGCCGGATTGGGTCTCGAATGTAGAGTCAATCGAAATTCCGGACGAATCCCACATAATGGCACCGTTGACATCGATTTTTTGAATAAAATAATCCGGATAAATTGAATCGTATCTGTAATCTTCCCAAGAGGCAAATACGGACCCGCCATAACCGCGTTTCACACGAGGTCCTGCCTTGGATGCCGGATCTTTTGTAAGAGATCCCTCATCACTTAACATAAGCCCGGAGGTGTCAACCACTTGATACACTACTTCAGTAATGCCCGATCCCTGCTGCCATACGACACAGGATTTTACTCCAGACATAAACGTTGTCTTCGGGCGTGATTCCAAATCCGTAGTATTCGCAATTGGCAATCCGTCTGAATCAAAATGCAGTTCTAAATTCTGATTAATTCTTTGGGCATACACGTCCAAATTTTCAGTACTCACACGTGCGTCTGACCACACTACAAGCGCATCGCCATTTCCGGCATATTCAATACTTTTCGGTCCTTGTGTTCCCGCTGCTTCAATTATGGCAACACCGGTTCCTGGGTGACCGACATTATTATCGCTATCCACATGGGTTCCGTAGATATCTGCATCGAGGCCGTTTCGTCCGTCCTCCCATGTTATAAATACCCCTCCGGAACTATCTGTACACATACTGATGGAAATCTGTTTTCCATCCATTTGGCAGATGGCAACACCGGAACTGTCCATTTGAATTTCCCCTTCAGAATTGATATGCTGGATAAAAATATCACCTTCGTTATCAAGCCGGTAGTCCACCCAAGCAATAAATGCGCCTCCTGCGCCGTCCTCAATAGCGACGGGATCTTCCTGCCTTCCGGGTAATTCTGTAACTGCGATACCGCCTTCACCCCAGAATGCTGCTCCGGTAAAACTTACTTTCTGGGCGAAGATATCTCGATTCCCATTCCGGGTATCGGACCAAAATAAAATGGTTGATCCGCCACCGCCGGGACAAATGGTCTTTTGCCATTCGATATGAACACCTTGCCGAATCGGGAGTCCGTTGGATTCCCATACTTCGGTTTGCCCTAAAAGGGCAGCGGTTAAAACAAAGTTCAGTAAAATTATATATCTAATTTTCATCGAATTTATTTCCTTATTTCTTAATCGAAAGGATCTGCAACCCTTCCCGGGTGCACGCAAGAATATAGCTAGATTCATGAACTGTTTTATACACATAGCCAATGTCATGAATTCCGCGAGATACCGGCGCCGACGGATTAGAAATATCGTATAACGCTATGCCGCCGGAAGCGAGAGATAATACTGCGGTATTGCCAGAAACGGACACATGTGTTACATACAAGTCTTCGGCAAATTGGACGGGTGTACTAAAGGATGTGCCTGAAATGGGAATGTAATAAGCACCGCCGCCTTCCGAACCTATAAATAGGCCGTTATCAGTTAATGTAACTTTATCTGCATTTCCTTCTGTATCGGCCGAATCCACTTTTACCGGATCAGATTTAATATTGCTTATTTGATACAAACTTACCCCAGTTTGATCGGTCGTTTGCGCCAGAAGGCTTCCATACCTATCAATCCCAGTTGGTTTTCCTGCTTCCCAGATTTCATCCCCTGAGGTTTGAGACCATTCTCCCCAACTCTGCAACTCAAAATAATTCCATTTTAGACCGTCATCATTGTCAGCAGCATATATCGTGAATCCGCTTGAATCATCCATTACTCGTATTTCGCGGGTTTTATCACTCATCTTTGCACCATCCCAATTGAGACTATCGTTTCCAATTTTATCTATAATGTTTACCAGTGAGTTGCTTTCCACTGCAAGAATAACCCGATGTTTTTCGGAATACTCTACCTGAGAAATATCTCCAAAATCCTGTCCAGGCAAATAGGAATCCATGGCTGCAACAAGAGATGGATTGGTTCCAGTGCTTAAAAATGCTGACATATCCCAAATTTGGAATCCATTCTGACCGGCGGCAACATAGGCTGTATCATTTACAACCGCTACTGATCTGCAGTATCCTATCGTATTCAGGATAGAAATTCTATCGATGTCCCAAACAGAATCGGTGTCAGGTTCCATACATGACTGCAGCATGAAAATTGCCAAAAAGCTAAGTCCATTTAAATGTTTAATACGTGTCAAAGACCGTCCTCCATCCAATTTCCATCCACACCTGAACTTGCTCAAAAGATTTCAATCCCTGCACCCAGCTAAAATCAGAGTGTGTTGTTCTTTCACGATTTCTTGCCATGAGTTTTACCGTTAATGATTCTGAAATATTTTTTTTCACCCATACGTCCAATTTACGGTCTGTGTGCTCCCTGCCGCTGTGAAGTGGATCATCTAAAGATTCAGCTGCGTATTCGCGAATTTCCTGCCGAAATGCACATCCTAATTCATCAAAAATCCAAACAGAGTTGGATGATTTAAGCGGAATATATAATTGTGTGTATTCATATGATCTGTCCAAATCGCTGGAACGGGCCGTTTCTCCAAAAGTGATATTTTCCGCTTTGCCTGTTTCGCCTTCCACACTCAGTGTCATATTCCACTGAGTTTTCCAGGATAAGCGTCCTTTTTGATAGATAATGTCCAAATTAAATTCTGAAAATTCGCTGTTATAATACCGCTGTAAATATCCGCCTGAAACCGAAAGCCAAGTCCGGCGTGCAATAGGATAGGATAAGGCAATCTGCTGATCTCGATCAGAAAACATGCACGCAATTAAAAGAGCATTGCTCATATCTTTATTGACGTAGTCCCGCAGGTAAAAATCGGATAAAGCGCGAATAGAATATTTTAATGATCGGTATGGACCCCAGCGGTACTTCAATTCTAATTTTCCACTGGTATATTTTTTATCCGGACTGTGAGAATACCGTATGAGCGCGGCGTTTCCGGAAACAGTCATTTTCCGTTTTCTGCTAAATGTGAACACAGATTTTCCCGTTAATTCACCTCGAAGATAATGAGAATCAAATGTGGACATCGCGCCCAGTAAATCCTGCTGCCACGCGGCGGATGTTTGCTCACCTTTGGAAAGGCGCAGCACATTGGAGTCGTATCCATTCCTCATATTAAGATGGAAGTACACCGGCGTTTTGAAATAAGATGCTAATCCTTGACAGTATCCCATTCCAAAAAGAAAAATACCAATCTGAATGAATCGCATTATTTGAATTCCAAAAATCTGAGAAATGCTGTTTTATCTTTTTCTAAAATTTTAACCGTAATGACGTGGTCTCCTTCTGAAAGGTTCACTTCACAGGTACGCCATTTTGCGGGAACTATATTATCATTTGACTCCACCGATGATGTGTTGGATCGTTCTGTGTTGAAGAAATACGTGCCGATAATATCCTTCCCTTCACGCAATTGAAGTCGATATGCCTCCTCAATTCCCATCCATTCTTCAAAGGACAATCTGCTTGTGACTCTGAGCGTATTTGGTCCTTTTACTGCAATTTGCAGCGGTGTGTGGCTATTCAGTTCAAAATATTCGATTTCCTTTTCACCTACTTTAACAAGTTTACTGATTTGGTGAATCATGGGCGTCAGAATTTTTTTAGCGCCTTTTGGAAGTTCAAATGTTTTAGCAATTGCGCGCATCAGCACCGGATATTTCTGATCTTCAGATGTCACTACGCGCACCCAATGCCGCCCCTCCGGAACATTGATTGTATATTGCCCGGAATGGGTATAATGATGGTTTGGATGCTGAATGGACCTGATTCCCTTTTGACGCAGATATTTATGCCGGACATGAATGGTGTCTGCTTCGTCTAACATTATATCATATTTGAATTTATGGCGTGTTTTTTTACCGGGTTTCATAGCAGGAAACCGAGTGATGAATTTTAACCGGACCGGACCATTTACGGCATACATCAATCCTTCGGATCGTACCGCGTAATACAACCTTCGTTTTCCGCTTACAATAAGGATTTCTTTTTCTTCTCCGCCTTCTACAGGTTTCAAAAGCTCAGCAAAAAGGACATCCATTGACCCTAAGAAAATACTGAAAAGAAGTAATTTACAATACGCTGTCAGGTTCATGTTCCTTCATCCGTTCATTAATTTGATTATGGCTGTGCCGTCCAACCGCAAATACCATTCCGGCAACCAGAATGAAACACAGAGCAGTAACGGTCATATTAAAGTGTTCAACCGCATACAATGGTCCTTTCCCGATTTCAGGGATCGGTATCGGAGCAAAAGGCATTTGAAGCATTTCCGTCAATTCTGTTATGTTTAAAATATGTAGAGCATTGATACCGGATTTTACAAATCGCGCCATAACGCCTTCAATGCCTTCTTCCCGGCTGATGGGTTCAATTTTAGCTCGTGTTACCAATCCCGGATTCAGAAGCTTCAGATTAAACGACGTTCCCAGGCTGGCGACACCGCCGCCGATATTGATCATAAAATCATATCCATTTATGGGGCCGTATTTTTTAAGTGTTTCCATCCGTAAATCAATATTTGCTGACAAATTATTTGCCCTAATGATCGGCAGTCCGTGTTGCTCTATATTCTGTACAATCAGGTTTCTTCCCCTTGGGCTCAGCAAGCGTCCAAGGTCATTTCTGCCACCAATCGAAGCGGCTAATGATTTGTTTGATAATATTCCATTTTGAACGAGAATCGCCTCCATATCGAGCCAGGTAAAATCGGGGTAATTCGCGCCCCATTGGGATGCGCCCAATGAAGCCAATGTGATTGTTTCTATTCCAATGGTTTCTGCGGCAATCAGCACAGCCATATTTGCGCCTGGCATAGAACCGGTTAATAATACAGCCGCTGTATCTCCGCTTTTTAATCCCGCGCGAGAAAACAGCTCTACCATCGCAGCGGCAAAATTAGGGTCGAGTGTTGTCAATTTTGCATCAAGATCACCTTCGTCCGTAGTAATAAGGCTGAATTGTGCCCCAACAAGGCCAGTTTCATTTGGATCGTTTTCAATATCCATAAAAACGCCTTTTTCCATTCGGGACAATTTCAAGATTTCCATTGCTTCCTGCATGCGTTCAGCAGCCATGACTTTCATTCCGTAATTTTCGGATACTTTTTCAATCCTCGAATTAAAAGCAAACCAAAAACACAATGTGCTCACACCGGCCATAATGGCTAAGGTACGTGTCATTTGAATCACAGGCCTGAACATTCCCGACATTGACGGATTAGGCATTCAGGGCACCTCCCGACAACAACATAACCATTAGTTTTACGAGAACGGCAGTAATGATTATCACTGAAACAGTTCGTATAACCCCCTGCCGATCCATCCAACTTGCGATAAGCCCAGGAATAATATTACCGATGACTGCTAGAGAAACATTATCGACGGGTGAAAAAAGCAAATTACGGGAAGCATATCCTACCATAAATCCAAGAATAAGAGCCAAAACTAGGCGTCGCTTTCCGTATATAAACATGAATCTTCCCAATCCTCGAATGATAGCCAAAACCAGTGCGGCCGCAAGCAAGGTTACCAACACCTGAACCGGCTGATTAAGATTCATTGCGATATACCCCGGAACAATAATTCCTCCAGCCGTAACGCCAAGCGTTTCAGATAATATCAAACTTAAGACAATACCCAAACCAATGGTAATCTCAACCATGATGTCGATACGGTTTAATGTGGTCAACCAATTCCTGTCCGAATCCAACCTGATTCCCCATGGCATACACTAATGAATCATCCGGAAGCTTTGCAAAAACATCAGAAACTGTTTTAACACTGTCTTGAGAATGAATCCATGTAATATTCGTATTAGGAGAATAATGTTTTAAATGGCTGTACATTTTTTCAAGATTATCTCCACGGATGATACAGTGGTCGGGTTTTATTTCTTCCATGATAAGGCTTAATAGCTGGCGGGATCGTGTACGTCTGTCTTCACGCGTATTCAGGAAAACACAGGACTTTCCTTTCCAGGAAAATCGACGTGCTGTATAATTCCATATTGTAAGTGTGGATACTGGATCGTTTGCGGCCATACCATTTATGAACGAAACGGATCTGTCCTGATAATCCAATTTCCATGCAATCAGCGCACCCAAATCTGGGCTTACATTTACCATACCGTCCAGTGCAACAGACCGTTCCACTCCTGCTTGTTTGCACACCTCTAGGGCCAATGCCACATTTTGTGGATGCTCCATGTAAGAAAATTGATCGAGAATTTCTTCGCCGATTTTCGACTCATCAACTGTAACCAACCGCGTCTCTCTTTTTGTGGACACCACGTCAAAAACATTTGAAACAGTTTCATCTCCCGTAATAAGAATACCCTGTCTTGGAATCGTGTTGCTCAAGGAAGATGCAATATCGGTCAGAGTGTGACCCATTTCATCTACATGATCTGGACGCACGTTTGTTATGACACCAATGTGAGATCTTACCATTTCCTGTTCTGCTACCCATTGATATTGCGGCTGGACTGCCATGCATTCAAGCACCACCGCATCGGGTTTATCCTGAGCAAAATATTTTAACAGGCGCACCTGTTCTCCGATGGAAGGTGATCTAAGCCGGTGGATAATCCTGTCCTTCCCTTCCGGATCAATAACTCTGGGAGCTGTGCCCGTAGTTTTAGCATATGTTTTCAATCCGCCTGCGCGAAGGCCTGCCGCAACAAGACGTGTTACACTTGATTTTCCCCGTGTTCCATTGATGTGAATTCTGAGAGGAAGGGCAGCCAAAACCTGTTTGTGACGGAAATACTCGATACCCCCTGCCAAAATCAGGCTTAAGGTAATAATGGACAAAACGATCATCGGTGAAAACATGGTGAAATACCTTTACGTTTCAGACCGGAATCAAATGATCAGAAATTCATCACTTCTTTGATGAGACCAACCATATCAATATAATTCACATTTCCATCTCCATTGATATCTGCAAGGTAAGGATTAATGGACCCCTCTCCATTTGATTGGATATAATCTATTAAGGCTAAGAGATCGAAGATATCAATACTTTTATCAAAATTAATATCACCTTTAGATAAAATATCTGACCCACGTGTTGTAATCAAAATGGCAGTTGAATCTTCCAAAGGCATTGCCGTTACGGGATATTGATTATCGAACGTGTATTCGAGCCCAACAGTCCCGGTATGGTCTTCGATTCCAATCGTAACATAATTCCCATGCACCTGACTCCATGAATACTGCCCGGAAGATGTATTATTGAAAACTTTGTACTGAATAATAATTTCGCCGTCACCAGTCGGAGTGAACGAATAGGCAGGGTCTTTTAGGATAATCTGGAATGTTTCTGAATCATTTTTGTCAAACGTCCTCAGTCCCGACCACTGAAGGATATAGCGATGGTTTGCAACGTCATACCAATGGTAAATACGTCCGCCATTGGATTGCACAAGGTCATCCCAGAAAGCGGCAATCATGGGTGATGGACCGCCTGACCCCGGAATACGATAATTCCGGAAGGAATTCAGAGTCGTCTGACCCATGGCTATCCATCCGTTACTGCAAACTGAAATTTGCATGTATGCCTGACCATACATGCGAAATGTAAACGGTAACGTCAACACTTGAACATCATCCTGGTTGTCCCCTCCGTCACTTAGAGCAACCGTGGTCCCTTCGCCGCCATATCGTGAATCAATTTCAATCCAATCGTAGGTTGGTGCATTTGCATAAAGCCAGTCACCGCTATCATAAATATAATAACCATACTCGTCCGGTCCCGTTGGATCGGTAACACCCGCTACTCCAACCTGAATCGGAACAAGAACAGTTGACTGCTGTCCGCCTCCTGTTGTTAATGCCAATTCCAAATTCACAATCGAACCCGGAATAGATGAAGTTGCAGCAGACACACTAAAATTATCTGTGTTACTAATGTTGGTATTTGTTGGGGACAATGTGCCCCATGTGCCGAAATTGTCTTCAATTTCTATAATGGACGAATTGGTACTCAACATACCCAAAACATTTGATGCAGCGGCGGATCCGCTGTTTTTCAAGGAAACATTTATGTTTACAGTTTCACCGGGGTTTATCAATCCGTCATTATTATCTAAAATGCTAACGCTTCCAAATACAATATCACTAGCTGTGGCGTCTAATTTCAAATCAGTTATCCACTCCTCTGCGCTATCATCAACCATGGTAATTCGCAGTCCAAGATTTTCATCTTCCTTTACATTTCCTGAAACCTGAATGACAAACGGATCAGCCGAAAAAGGTCCGGCAGTAGTTCCAATTGAACCGTAATACACACTATCCGTAAAAATAGTTACCGATGAATTTGAGGCAGAAAGTATTGCATATACTCCGGATACAGCCGCATTAGCAATATTGGAAATCGGTGCTGAAATTTCTATAGTTTCACCACCGTTTAAAAGCCCGTTTCCGTTTCCGGAAGAAGTACCCGAACCATCATCCGTGATGCTAACATCATCTAAATCTATTGTGATATTCATCGAAGGGTTTTCTACAGATATTACCGTTTGGTAAGGGATGTAGCCGTGTTTCAAAATTGTAACGGTGATGTCTCCGGCCGCAATATCTTCCAGAGAAACGGTTACTTTTCCATCGCTGTCAGAATATCCAATAACCTGAAGTGTATTTTCGCGGTACAGCACCACTCGTGCTTCTTTGAGGGGATTATGGAGATCATCTTCAACCAATACATCGAAAAAATTTGTGCCGACTTTGATAGACGAATTTAGTGTGATATCCATGGTTTTTGGCGTCCCTGTCCATAGTGTTAAGGATGGATCTCCCATTAAATTGTTCCAATGAGTGAATATATTTGTAAAATTTTCCGGATTAGACGGATATTGCTTCCACAGATTTAATTTCCCTGCCATTATCGCGCCACCGATAGAATTGATTTTATCAATAAAAATCCCAGAATAAATTCCCATATTCATTACATTGTTGAACATAGTGTGCGTGCCGCTTGTTGCTGTTCCAATTGCGGCGACTCCGCCTTTTGGCTGACTGGGTGTTCCGGCGCGAATCATAGCCTCAATTACCGTGGAGCCTGAACCTGAAAAATTACCAGTACTACAGGTTATAAACGTTGCAACAGCAAGCATGGGTCCGTTGTTTAAACTATTTATATCGCCTGTAGTGAATCCGCTCATTCCAATATAGCCGCGGTAATTTGCGTAAGCGACTCCGTCATTAATATCGTTAACCATCTGCGAGGGAGTTGGATTACCATAAATGGTACGCACAGAGTCAATTCCATGTGCCTCCATTACCTCCCTTATATATTCATTCGTGGTAACGCATGAAATTCCGGATGGACTGGTATCTCCTACCAAGGATGCGCGTGTAAACCAGTCTTCACCCATGTAAGGTGTTTTTTCATATTTCATTATTTTATTTACGATTGTCGCCAATTCTGTGGTGTTTGAAAAAGAAAGGCGTCCAACCATTAGTTCGGGCAAATAATCATCACCCTCCAATGTTGAGTAAGGATGGTCTCCTTCTCCTACATAATTGGACCAAGATTCAAAGAATGTAGGAACATTGTATGATCCGCCTGCATCCCCGACCAATACAACATATTCCGGAGGATCTGCCCAGTTATTATACGCATTGGTAATATAGTTTTTAATTGAACCCGATGAGGATCCGATAGTGGACATTGATGCAGTATTTACAACAAACCCCTGTTCCCTCCGCCATTCCAGAAGTACATCTAGAATGGATTCATATGACGAAGAATTTGAAGACATAATGTATAAAACGGAGGGTTTTTGATAATCCGTTGCAGTCCGTTCATAATTCACCAAAAAGGAACTGTATAGTTTTTCAAAAGCACGGGATGGCTTCCGTATCGAGCCTACGTTAACATCAGCATTGCCTCTTTCCGTTAATTCAATTCTTGCGGACGTTACCACTTCAAGTTCTTGTGTTACAGGATTGTATTGAAACGGAGTAACTGTAACACTTACAATATGCACATCTCTCATGACCATCCGTTCAGAAATAACTGCCATTTTTTCAGGATACATTTGGGACGAAGTATAAACGGAAGGTTTTTTTACCAGCGGAGTTGTCGGGTCCATTTCAGAATCTTCCCAAGTTACCTTCGGAAGAACATTCATGCCCGGATGCAATTCGGAATCAAGAATATCAATGGTAATCTCGTATCCTCGTTCCGGATTCACAGCATAAAAAGTCGTGAACGAAGGAAAATCAGGCTCTTCTATAGTTGCGACAGATCCTGCTCTGTCCATCAAAATCTGATGAAACTGAGATCCTAAATGAGACACTTCCTGAATAGTGTATTCCGGAAGATTAAAGGTAAGGACGTTGCCTACGCCTGACCGATCTACAGAAAATTCCGAATTGGATTTTGTAATAATCTGCCCGGAACCAGCTCGTGCGGATAAAAGCCCAATAAAAACAATGAGACCGAAGGTTGTATGAAGTCCGTTTTTCTTGATCATGATTAGAGTCCTGACTGAAGTGCAGCGCCGAGGTAAAATACGGGCAGGTATGTTACAATAACCATGACGGCGATCACAACGCCGACCATCAGAATTAACAATGGTTCTATCAAGGTTGTCATGCGTTCTACCAAAGCATCCACTTGTTTAAAATAGTAATCTGACGCTCTTCCGAGGAGCGAGTCCAATTCTCCCGTTTCTTCTCCAGTTGATGCCAACTGAAGAAGTATAGAAGGAAATATTTCTGTCCGCCTTAGCGCGGTGCTGATGTTAAAACCATCTCGAATAAAATTTGTGGCATCCTGAATGGCGCGCTCGTAAACACGATTTCCAACAATCTTCTTCATGAGATTCATTGATTCAATAACCGGCACTCCGGCACCCAGCAGAATTCCCAGAGTTTTAGAAAATTTATTCAAAATGGATTGGTCTAGCAAATTGCCAAAAATAGGCGTTCGCCTTTTGATTGAATCCACAATAAATCCACCTTGTTTTGTTTTTGAAACCAACCAAATAGAAAGAGTAACAAAAAATATCATAAAAATTATCTGACCAAAATGCGAACTCATCCATTCACTCATTCCAACAAGAGTTTGGGTAGCCGGCGGCAAATTTGCTCCAAGTTGCGCATACACTCCCGAGAACATTGGAATAATCCAGAGAAACATGGCGGACATCATCGCGCCTAAAAACAATACCATAAATATTGGGTAGGTCATAGCCGAGCGCACCTTACGCCGCGTGTCATCCAAATTTTCAAGATAAGATGCAAGGTCATCGAGAATTTCGTTCAAGTTTCCACTGAGTTCCCCTGCTTTGGTAAGCGCAACATAAAGATTTGAGAAAACCCCTGGATGGCGTTCAAGTGCTTCAGAAAGGGAAAGCCCCTTTCGGATATTTTCCGCTACATTTGTGAGCACCTTTTTTAATTTAGAGTGTTTTTCTTCTGCAGCAAGTCCATGAATCGCACGTTCTAAGGTTAGACCTGCTGAAAACATAGTGGAAAGTTGGCGTGTAAAAAATACGAGATTGCTGAGCGGTACCCGATTTTTCATCCTTTCTATAGAAAGATTTATTTCATCCAGGAATGGACCGAGAAAATCCCAAGTTGTGTCTTGTTCTTTGAGGCTGATTACCATTTGTCCGTCGGATGACAATTTTTGTGTGGCTTTGTCTATGGAATCGGCCCGGATTTCGCCCTCTTTCCGTTTTCCTTCGGGATCCTTGATGAGATATGCAAATGTAGGCATCAGGATTCCGAGACGGTTGATCTCAAGACCTCTTCCACTGTGGTTATTCCATCATCCACTTTTCGAATGCCGCTATTTCTGAGAGTGATCATTCCTTCTTTAACTGCCTGCGCACGAATGTCATCTTCACTCGCATTTTCAAAAACCATTTGCCTTAGGTCTCTCGACAGTGCAATTAATTCAAAAATACCGATTCGCCCAAGATAGCCTGTATCTCTGCAATTGTTACACCCTTTTCCGTGGACCAATTTTTTACCTTTCAAGACATCAACATCTTTGCCGAGAAGTTCCATGATTTCTGTATCCGGCGTGTACTCTTCTTTGCAATTTTCACAAATCCGCCTAACCAATCGCTGTGCCATTACAAGGTTTACACACGAACCCACCAGAAAAGGTTTTAATCCAATATCGAGCAAACGTGTAATGGTTGAAGCAGCATCGTTTGCATGAACAGTTGAAAAAACCAAATGCCCTGTAAGTGAAAATTTTACGGCAATGTCTGCTGTTTCTGCATCCCGAATTTCCCCAATCAGCAAAATATCAGGGTCCTGTCGAAGAATAGAACGAAGTGTGGAAGCAAATGTGAGTCCGATATCATCATTTACCTGAACCTGATTGATTCCGCCTAATTGATACTCTACCGGATCTTCAACTGTCGTAATATTTGTCGTCACATTTTTAATTTCTTTTAAGGAAGCATACAGAGAGGTTGATTTTCCGCTACCGGTTGGCCCAGAAACCATCACCATTCCATACGGCTGAGCGATCACTTTTCTGAAAATGTGGTACATATCCTTTTCAAATCCAAGACTGCTTAGATTAAAATCAAACCCGGACTTATCCAAAAGCCGCATGACTACCTTTTCTCCATGAATTGTCGGCAGAATTGAAACTCGAACATCAATATCCTTTGTTGTCGTTTTTATTCCGAATCGCCCATCCTGAGATAAGCGACGTTCTGCAATATTGAGCTTGGATAGAATCTTTATTCTAGTAACCAAACCGCTAAGTGAAGATTTTGGGGGTGTCATTATCATTTGCAGGACACCATCAATTCGAATCCTGACTTCTACTGAATCCTGCTGAGGTTCAATATGAATATCTGTGGCGCGTTCTTTAATGGCTTCTTGTAAAATAAGATTTACTAATTTAACGATGGGAGCATCTTCGCTCGATGCTTTGTCCGGAGAAAGATCCACCTCTTCCTGATGGTCTTCATCCCCAGAAATGACTCTGATTCCTTCAATTGCTTCTTCTACCTCGCCAGATTTCTGAATTTTTCCATAAATTTCTTTCAGTGCTTTTGCAAGCGCAGACGGCGGCGCTACGTAAATTTCCGGATTAAGGTCTGTATGCCGTTTTAATGCATCCACACCTATAAGGTTTTCGGGATCTTCCATTGCTACAATCAGAGATCCGCCATTTTTCCTGAGCGCAAGTATTCGGTTCTGCATCGCAAAATCTTCCGGGATCAATCGTACCGCTTCCGGATCTGCTTTGAATAATTCATCCTCCGAAACAGACTTATATCCCAATTGGAGGGAGTACACTTGTATCAATTCATCCTCAGTGATGTAGCCGGCTTTTACGAGAAGTGTCCCCAATTTATCGCTACTGTTTCTCTGGGATGACAGAGTTTTTTCCAGATCAGATTCAGATATTTTCCCCTCATGAATAAGGATTTCACCGATCTTTTTGAACTGCGGATTAAATTCAGCGGACATCGTTAACACTTTCTGCTTTGGGATTACCATCCCAAGAACGAATGAATTCTATAGAAACCGGATCACTGGAAATACCAACCGGGTCCAAAAGCGTTGCTCCAACCGTAGACGTAAAATCATTATACTGTGTTGGATCGCTATTTGGAATCGGTGTGCACAGTGTTTGAGCAAATGACATTACCACGCGTGTATACCCATCATCATCTGTCCGGACGATTGGATTTCCGCACTCCACAATGTGCGGATATCCCGTCCATTTTTTATCATCATCAGCATCCGTATATGTTTCTGTCCATGCCTCACTTGTATCATGCCAAGTGTTTTCATTTGCGTCAAGCCAGCTGAAGCATCCATCTCCTACACCTGTATTTTGCGGTCCCCATCCATCGTCATCATGAGCCTCGCCGTATTCTGTGTATGCACTCGCACCGGCAGCAGAAAACATGATTCTAGCATCCTTGATCGGATTTGCATAATGATCCAAAATCCGCGCTGTGGCGGTAATACTTGCCGGTGTCCCACCGACAGTAAAGTCATGGTAAGTTGAACTTACAAATAAGGTCAGCGAGCCATTCATTCCTTCGTAAAAAGGCATGACAACATTATCCTCGATGCTTGCCATCACCGTATCCCCATAGACACCGTCACCATTGACATCACCTCCAAAACACAATGCGCTGACTACCGCATTGCTCAGCATATCATGGCTTGGAAAAATGATAGTTGAAAATGCCATTCCCGGGAAAAATTCTTCATTCTTGTTCATATTCCCGGTAAAACTTACACCTTCAATTTGCGCTGCAAGCACATCATCAAGATCATCATCGGCGATGCGCATAGACCAATATACATAGGTGCTGTCTGCCACAGGATTGTTCCAAAGATCGTACACCATTGCAGCAACCTGCATTTCATAAAACCCGGCACCGATGGGCGTAACATCGTTCAAATCGTAATCCGGAAAAATACTCATGGCAGGACCGGTTGCGATAATGACCGGAACTGCATTTGATGAAATAAAAGATGTATCATAAGATACAGTTGCCGTTACTCGAACCGGACCGGGCCCTGTGCCACTGTTCAGGGAAACGGTAGCAACACCATTTATGGTATAGGTTGTATCTGAAATTCCGGCATTGTTTATATTTGCGTCTGTCGGGATATTCGGCCCAAGTGTAAAAGTGACAAGAGTCGGTTCATTGACCAATACTCCGTTTTCATCATATACATTTGCGTTAAGATTCGTTGATTCAATTCCGCCGCCACCCACAATGATTAATTCATCAGGATTACACGGAGGAATTTCGATGTACGCCGGAACGCCGCTGTAAGCAGTATCTACAATCGTAATACTTACGGAATCCCACACGGTGCCAAAACTCGGATGATTGAAGGCAGCTCTTAATGTGATCACTCCTTCTTCTTCCGGATTTCCGGTATCTTCAAACGTAGTGGATGCAATACCCGTTGAATCGGTTGCCTTAAAATTTTCGCCGAATAGACCTTTATCATCTTTGGAATAGAAAAAGATATCCGCTCCCTGTACAGGTGTGTTACTTCGTTTAGCCAAAACCTTGGCTTCCAAAGTGGCTTTTGCATTTCCGCCGAGATTGATGGATTCTTTATCAGAACTGAATTGGAGGCTGTAGGGCCATAAGGTAACTGCCGCTGTATCGAATACGTCAAATTGTGCAGTTGCTGTTACAATATCATCCGTACTTCCTTCTGTTGCTGTAAAGGTTGCAGTGACTTTTACTCCTTCAAACGTTTGAGTGGATGAATTGTCATAGGCAGAAACACTACCGTCGTAAAATTTGACATTTACCATCCCTGTTGAATTTGTATAATCAGACGAAAGATCAAAACTTCCAAACTCAGATCCGCTGACTTCGGCAGCAAAACTGATAAGTTTTTCTGTAACGGCAGATCCTGCAGTATCTGTTAAAGTAGCCGATATATAAGTAAACGGAGAACTTGCCTGAGTTCCTGCAAAATCTTCTCCAACACTCACGCTATTATTGAGGGAATCAATCGCCATGGGTTGAGCAACAACTGAGAGGTTATATTTTGCCGCCTCCGATCCGGATGACGATCCATTGGAATCTACCGGAGTTTGTTCATCGCAAGTGATAAACAATAAGAGTCCTGTTAAAACGGGAGTTAAAAAATTGAAATTATTCTTCATCAGATTCATCCTTTTCCTGGGTTTCTGATTTTGGTTCGGTTTCAGTTTCCGATTCCGTTACTGATTCTTCCGAATCCGCTTCTTTTAATTGAATGATTGTTCCCTCAAGCTCTATCATTTCTTCACGCTTAAGGATGCCGGTGTAGTTGTCTTTGACGACGGTCGGTGTAATTTGAATAATGAGATCGGTTGTTCTGTCTGCAACCGTAGTCCCTGTAAAAAGTTTATTTCCAAGAAGTGGAATCTTATTTAAATAAGGTACTTTATATTCAGTGACCGTTTTGTCTTTGCTAATCAATCCGCCAATAATAATAGATTCCCCATCCCGTACTCTAATCGTCGTTGAAGATAGTCTGCTTTTGACTCGGGGAATGTTATTGTCCGGCCCAATGAATTCAAAAATGGAGGATACTTCAGGCTCAACCCTAACCGTAATGTAGCCATCCGTATTTACTTTTGGATTGATAGTCAGTTTAATTCCGACTTCTTCCCGCTGCACCTGAACCTGACCTCCGACACCGCCTGAACTCAAGATATACGGAACAATGTCAATCATTTTGATATAGGCTTCTCTTCCATTTAAAGTAACCAATTTAGAATTCGCTAAAACCTGCGCCTTATTTTCCTTCATCAGGAAATCAAGCGTCACATCGAAAGCAGTAAGCTGGCGACTGAATTTTGTTGGCAAAACGCTTTGATCACTTTCATCGGTAAAGTACAGCCGATTAAACGGCATATCCGAAGGGAGCTGCTCAAACGGCATGCCGGAATATTCTTCCACAACCCCCGTACCGTCCTCATTTGCAGATTGGCCTAATCCGGGCACCACACTTCCGGCCCCGGTTACACCGTGCGGCGGTTTTCCGCTTTCCGCGAGAATGCTTGTGTATTTTGCCAGTTTGGACCAATCAATGCCTGCCTTTTCTTCTTCATCCAAGGCCACTTCAATCAGCCGGGTTTCTAGCATGATTTGAATCGCGGGAATATCAATTTCACGGATCACTTCTTCAATTTCTGCTATCTTTTTGGGTGACGCGTTCACCAAAAGTTTATTACCAGATACGTCTACCTGAATTTTATCCGTTAAATCCTTTAGCAATTCTTTTATTTCTATGGCGTCGGCATATTTCAGTTCAACTACATGGGATGTTATTCCGACCTCTTCCACTAATTTTTTTGGATCCGCGATCAAAAAGGAATTTCCCACAACTTCGTAACTAAGCCCTACTGCTCGAACTACTAAGTTTATCGCCTGTTCAATCGGCACATCATCCAAATGGATTGTAATTTTATCCTGCCGGTTTACATTCGGGCCGGTAACAATATTGTACCCGCTTTCATTCGCGAGGATAGCAAGAATGCTCGGTAAAAATGCATCTTCTGCATGGATAGTAACCAATGTGGGTTCCAAGGCCTCCTTTGCGGAAACGGTACCAATCGTTTTATCTGTCTTCTCCTGAGCCGCTAAACAGCTAACCAGCATGCAAGCTAGCAGTATCGTCATCAACCATTTCATATCAATATTCTCTCCTCTGCCCGTTTTTTGAGGTGACATCCTCTTCTACACTAAGTCCAGAAACCTGATAATGTATTTCTTTATTTTCTGAGATAATGACGACTTCCTCAGAATCAATCCAAACGACTTCTCCATTAGCAACAGAATCACCAACCGTAACCACAAAATTCTTATCTCGATAATTCACGATGGCTCTTTGGGTGGATCCGTCGATAATTGCGGTTATGCGAAGTTTCCCGCTTTTGCGATACCGCATCGGCCTTCCATATGCATCCGTAAGGTACAATACATTTGTAAGGCGCATCGGCTCTTCTTCCAGAGCAAATTGAAATTCACTTCTGTTTAACAGCCGTGTTTCTAAAAATTCAATCACCTGTTCCAGTTCTTCATCCGTTCCGAATTGAATCTGTTCCGCCCGTTCCTTTGCACCGGTCCATTTTTTATTCAACGGATATACTTTGGAAGCCATAATTCCAAGAGAAAGCGTGCTCATAATCAGGAGTATAACCCAGACTGTTCTGTCCCTGCTCACGATGATATTCCTTTTGATTTCACCAATGTTAAAGTTGACAGATGCAGTTCAACAATCTGCTCTTTAAGATCGCCTTCATCGGTAGTCGTTTTTACACGTTCTATTCCGTTTTTCACCAGAAATTCATCAATCGTAATTAATCTGGGAGACCGTTCAATTTCAGCGATAAATTTCCCCAATTGATCAAAATCACACTTTAATAGCAATTCATACGGAGCACTATAATAGTTGCCTTTTTTCTCACGCGGCTTTGGTTTGATATTCATAAGCGTTACGCCAAGATTATTCATCATTTCCGTCAAATTCTGTAAAAAAGGCATGGATGCATCTTCAGCAATAGAATCTGCCATACTAATTGCCAAATTTTCATCAAACAAGGTGTACACTCTGTCAAGCTTGCTGGCTAAAATCTGAGCGCTGATTAGCTGTTCGTTCAATTCTTCCTGTTCATCTTCCAAGTCCATCATGGTTACGGGATGGTTTCCAATCGAAAACTTGAAATTGAGCCAGAAAGCAATGGATAATCCAATAAGCCCGAAGAATAGAATGGTGTTTCTTTGCTTCATGATGACTTCGGCTTTCCGCCGCCGGGCTTTAATTTGGCTTCAATTCTGAATTCATAAATATCTTGTCCCCGCACTTGTTTACGCGATCCCTGATCAAATTTAATCCTGCTGAAATTATTTGAAAATTCACGGTTATTTTTTAGTGTATTAATAAAATTGTACACAATTCCAAACTTTTGCTGTTCATCCTGATAAATAACGCCAATCCCTTCAATAATCATTTTATTATTGCGGTATTTAAGTCCGGTTATCGCCATATCCTCGGGAGTCATTTCACCTAATAACTCAAGATAGCGAGCCCACAAGTACCGGTTTCTTTCTAAATCCGCTAACGCAATAATGTCATCCTTTGAAAGGTTTTTACCCTTTTTCCGAAGATTATTGATGTCTTCTTTTACCAGAGCTATTTCGGATTTTTTCTGATCAATCAGGGCACGGTATCCATGTCCTATCATCCAAACACCGATGTTCGAACCCAGCAAAAGAATAACAATGATTCCAAACATGCTCCACCTTACACGGTCTCGCCAGACTTCAATCCGAGCCTCTTTCGTTTCGGACTGGTTTAGGTTGATGGTGATAAACTTATTCACGCAACTATTCCTCCCCGAATGGCAAGCCCAACCGCAACACAGTATTGGCCGGGATTAGGAATGTCCTGCCCTTCTGTGCCTTCCAGAGCCGCCAAGGGATTAAATACTTCCACATCAATATTCAGCTTACTTTGAATATAGTCGCCAATGCCGGGAGTGCCGGCGCCACCTCCGGTGAGATAGATCTTTTGAAAGAAGCTTTGGTTGGTTGTTTTGGCATAATATCTAAGGGATCTCCGAACATCTTCCACCAAATTGTCAAAGACCGTTCTCTGTGCTTCCGCCAAGCCAATTTCCTGAGATCCATTCGATTGGTTGAACGCATCAACCCCGTCTTTGTACAGTTCATCCTGTGCCGTTACATAATCCATTTTTCGGGCATCGGATAATCCCTTTACAAAATGGTGCCCGCCCACTGGAATGTCTCTTGTAAAGAAAGAATCCTTTTTTCCCCAGACCACCAAGGAACTGGAAACAGCGCCAATGTCCAACAAAACAATTACGCCATCTTCGGGAAAATCCTGATCGAGTGCAAATGAATTTGAAAGTGCAATTGGATCGGTATCCACTATGCCGGGCTTGAATCCTGCCTCCTTTAATAAATCTAAATGGCCATTCAGCACGCGCTTGGTACATGCCACCATTCCAACATCAATTTTGTCCACTTCTTTCGGATTCTGTCCAAAAATCTGAAAATCAATAACCGCATCTGTGCCATCCATTGGAATGTGTTTCCTCGCTTCAAATGTAAGCGCCGAATGCAGCTCCTCAGTTGCCATGTCCATCGTCATAATTTGGCGGACACTCACATTGGTGCCATTAATATTGCTCACAAGATTTCGCGCCCGTTTAGGATTGACCTTTTGCTGCTTCAGGATTTCCTTAATCGCCATCACAACGATAGGCCGGCTTACTTCCTCCGGATCAAATGCTTTATGTTGTTCAGGGATGAGTCGTTGCGAAGCGTTAATCAGTTTATATCCGCCGGACCGCAATTTTTCAACGGTTACTGTTTTGATATACTGTCTGCCTACATCCAATCCAAGAATCATTAGTCCGACTCCCCGCTTCGTGTGGGAACTTCGCTGTAACTTTTCAAAACCAATTTCATTCCTCCGTCAGCACCGGTCGTGTTGGGGAAATTTGGCGGAGGATAAAAATCACTGAAATTGAAATCATAATGATAACTCTTATCGTATCCGATCCAGTAATTCGCATAGCTTCCAGGAGGATTCCGTTTCATGAAGCCCCGTAAATTTTGTGTAACGGAACCGTATAACTTTATCGTTCCTCGTAAGTCATTGGATGTGGATTGCTGGGTGGTTGAAGTCGGATTTCTAAAAGTCCCGCGGCCGTCTGCTTTTGAGGTGGCCGGACTTGAGGCGTAATACGGCGCTTGAGTTGCCGTATAGTATCCATTTTCTGCCGCCCCCGGAACTGAGTTCTGCCAGTAATGCGCTACAAAGGAATCATGCATTGCAATAATACCAGCATTGATAATGATATCTTGACCATATGCCCGATTTTTTGCACCATTCTCTGAGGTATTTGCGATGATTACATTTCCGCCTGAAACAAGTCCAAGGCGATTGGGCGTACCGTACACAACCTCTCCTGTGTTTTGATTTGAATCCGTATAAATAATATCATCTATCAACCAAATATTATTCCAAACTCTGTCAATAATTGTATGATCGTCCTGCCGTCTGTATTCCGTATAATTATCCGTTACAATCGTAAACTGTCCATCAACTTCTCCATGCACTCTCACCTGTCCATCCTTTACAAAAATCACAGCGCGGTCTTTATGGAATGTCGTCCAATTCATGATATAATCTGTTCCATTCGGAGGTTCAAAATCGAAATGGTGAAATCCGGTTGACTGGCACACACTTGTTCCATCATCTGCGTGATTATGAAAAAACCCGAAATGATTAAATTGTTCAGATGCCATTCCGGTCCGATGAGATAACTGGACAGATTCACCCTCCACAAAACCGCCGGTAAAAAACCCACCCTGTTCCTGATAGTCCACTTTAAAAATATAATCACCGCTGCTGGTGGATTTTCCGGTTATGACTGAAATCCAATATTTATAACTCGTGTCCACAGAGGATATGACAATGGTGTCGCCGATACTGTATCCGTTGAGAACGTCGTCAACGCCATCGCCGTCGGAATCGTAATCGCTTAAAAATACCGAATCCACAAATCCGTATCCGGTGGTATTGCTAAACGGCAAATCAACACCGATTTTCCCATCATTCAATCCGCTCACGGTATTGTCCTCATCCCACGTGTACGACAAGGTCGGCTGTCCATCTTCGGTCACTGGAGGAATGGCATACGCCCATTGAGCCACTTTAAATCCACCGGTGATAAACTCAATCTCAGTCATGATAAGCGAATCCTTAATGGCGCCTCTCCACAGCAGCTCATCCGCTGTGAATACATAATCCGCAGAATTTTTAACACGCTCAACAGTATTGGTAGGTGGATATGAAATTACATCTGCTGAGTCGTCGTAGGTTGCATTCGCGAACGATGTTTCTTCACAGTTGCCCATATTAATTCCAAGGGAAGCATTCACTTGTCCGTTAAATTTCGGGCAGCCGTAAGCACTCATGGTTATTTCGCCGTTTGTATGGACAACACCCTCAAGGGTGTCAGATGCGCCAAATGTTACTGTACCGCTCGTGTACGGTCCGCCGCCGGGTTCTTCTGAATTGGTGAAATACATAAATTTTGAAAAATCCTCCGCAACAAGATTCACTTCCGCCTTCCGTTCAATTTCGACGGATTTCCCCTCACTATTTTGAAATTCTGCGGTACCCCATGCGCTTGCGTAAAAATAGGTCTTCCCATAATCATCTACATATGAAGAACACACTACATCATGGTAAAAACCGTCAAATTCAGGGCTTTCACTAAACTTCACTTTTTGCGTAGCCAACACCATGACCTGATCATATAAATACGGTAATTGCGGCATGCCTACTTTATTGATTCCTGTCTCTGCTAGCAGCAGTGCAGACGATTCCGCAAAACGATATTTTTCGACAACCGATGCCGAAAGTGAATACCGTAAATAGGCAATGGTTAGAAGAAGGCTGATCATGGTAAAAATGACAGCCGTAATGGTGGCTGTACCTTTTTGAAACTGTTTCATGATTCCATCCCCTGTTTTGTTACTTCAAAAAGAGAAATATATTTATTCGGCATAAAAACAGACCTCCTTACCCTGATTTTCGTATCCATCGGATTTTGATCGCTCACGTCCGTTTCCACAGAAAAAATTAATTCCAAATTCCAGGTAGCTTCGGCATATCGTTGAAGCTCAGGTCTTTCTTCCATTCTTTGATCTGCCTTAAATGTTTCAAGCCTTACAATCCGCTGGCCGTTATCACGAAAGCGGCCTTTCCGGGGAAATCCGAGCGTACCTCCAACAGGATTTCTTCCATCAAACTGAATCCCATCTAGCGCATGTCCGGAAATGACGATATTGGATTCATTACCAAGTTTATCATACTGGTAAAGACGAAGCCGAGCATAGCCATTGGCAAAATCTCTCTCGATAAATCTTGATGTACTAATTTCGTGCATTATTTCCCGCATCACCGCCTGCCCATACTGGCGGACTTCGAGCAAAACCGAATCATTCTGATAATGAAATAGAATAGCCCGCACGCCCATTGAAAGACCCACCACCATTATTCCAATCACTGTGATGGATGTAACCAATTCAATGAGAGTCAATCCAGAAGAGCTGCGTTTCACCCAAGAAAACTTCATAGTGGAAACTCCAGCATCACCATTTCAACTTCGCGCGTTTTCGTAACGTTATGTCTCGCAGATGTAAAATCTTGCCAGGTAATCCATGCTTTAAATCTATACCGATCCATTCCGCCGGTCGAATCAGCTGGTTCTTTGTGAATAGGGTCGTAGAAAATTTTCGCTTCGATTCTATCCGGATTTTCATCGTCCCCTAAAAGGAAAACCTTTTCACCATCTAAATTTCCGCCCCTCTCAATACCGGATAAGCGTCCGTCGGCAATGCGGCCTTTCATGCCTTCCACAAAACTTAGTAATTCTTCAGTGGCGCGCTCCCGAATCTCAAGTGCCTGCAGTTCTCCTCTGGCATGCACAGCGCCAAGCATCAATCCGAATGCCGCCACACTTACAATTATAACAGCAATCAGCACCTCGATGAAAGTAAACCCGGTTGAAGTTTTCAATTTCATTTACAGAACTTTAGATTCAAACAGTTTAGGATTTTCGGCCAATCCAGCAGCCTGAGACCGATCAATCAGCGCCTGCGTTACAAGCCTTTGCAAATCCTGATCCAGTGTTTGCATCCCATCTACGCCTCCGGACTGCATTACAGATGGAATTTGGTAAATCCTATCCTCGCGAATCAGGTTTCGAATCGCAGTTGTCGCTATCAGGATTTCCAGCGCAGGGACTCTACTTTTGCCATCTTTTGACGGCAATAATTTTTGAGAAATAACGGCTTCTAAACTTTCGGACAGCATTGAACGAATTTGGCTTTTCTGACTTGCCGGAAAAATATCAATAATCCTATCCACCGCTTTTACCGAGCTGGATGTATGCAAAGTAGACAATACAAGGTGGCCCGTTTCAGCGGCTGTAAGCGCGAGTGAAATGGTATCGAGGTCACGCATTTCACCCACCAAAATCACATCCGGATCTTCACGAAGGGCCGCTCTTAACGCATTTGCAAAACTGTGTGTCGTTAGTCCTAACTCTCTCTGGTTGATGAGGCATTGGCTTGAACGATGAAAATATTCAACCGGGTCTTCGATCGTAATAATATGCTTTGATTTATTTTGATTGACATGATCCACCATGGCGGCAAGCGTCGTACTCTTTCCCGATCCGGTTGGACCCGTAAGGAGGACCAAGCCATTTTCAAGCATTGCTAAATTCGCAAGAACTGGCGGAAGACCGAGCTCTTCAAATCCTTTTGGGACTTCAGAAATTGTCCTGAATACGCCTGCAAGACCGCTGATTTGGTGAAAGAAATTCACACGGAATCTTCCCTGACCATCTAATTTATAAGACAGGTCAATTTCCTTGTCTTCCCGGTAGCGGCTGATTTGATCTTCTTCCATTACTTGAGGAAGAATAGTTTCCATATCCGTTTCTTCTAAGGCTGGCATGTTCAACGGTTTCATTGTACCGTTAATCCGAACCATGGGTATGGACCCCGTACTTAAATGCAAATCCGACGCACCGCTATCGAGCGCGTACGTTAGTAATTCATTAATGTTCATAAAATTCTATTCGCGTTTCTTGGTTCCGTAACCCGTGTATTGGCCCGTCTCCGCATTGTATTCAACAACCTTACCCTCTCCGCCTTCCATTTCGCTGGTGCTGGTGGCGAGGACGCGTTCCGGCATTTGGATTTCGAAGATCCATTGCCGTTTCGTTGCGCGGTCAATATTGAGCTGTCCCGCACGCTCAATTTCTTCAACATCCCCCGGCCATTCACCATACGTCTGGCGGTACATTTTGGCTCCGTTCGTAATACTACCGATGACTGATTTCGCTTCCGATGCACGGGCACTTTCGACATAATCAATATAAATCGGCACAGCCACTGCGGCCAAGATAGCAACAATAACAACCACTACCATTATCTCGATCATAGTGAAACCTTTGGTACAATATTTTTTCATCTTATTCATGGTCTTTTTCCTGTTCGTTGGTGAATGAGTTTTATTTGGTTCAAATAAAGTCGAGAAATTTACAAAATTTTCCTGACTTCTACTAACGAGTGCCCTGCTGGACTTTTGCATTGGTTTTTCTCCCTAATTCAAAGGACATTAACGAGCGGACAATTGAGATGCCAACAGTATTTTACTCGTCAATAATAGACGGTGAATTTCTTAACCGTAATCGCAAGCTGATGTTCGTCCGGTGAACTCGCCTTTGAATAAGCTCGGGGTGGTTCTTTCTTCCCCTTTTCATCTTCAAGAAATGCCGTCCATCTATCCAGCGCATGAAACTGATGCGGATCTATGGTCAAAAAATGTCCGGGCTCATAATCGAGATGGTCGTTTCCTGTATTACATCTGCGACCATGACTTCCAGTGTTTTGGTTTTCTTGCTCGCTTTATTGTCCATGATTTATAGTGCGGAAAATTTCTCGGTTGCTTCGATCAATTTTGATTTGATTCCCGGTTCTGTCATGGAATGGCCTGCATCCTGAATGATATGGAAATCCGCCTCCGGCCATGCTGTGTGGAGATCCCAAGCCGAGGTCATAGGGCAAACAACATCATACCTCCCCTGAATAATTACAGCTGGAATGTGCCGAATTTTTTCGATATCCTGAAGAAGTTGATCTTCCGGATTAAACCAGCCGCCATTCACAAAAAAGTGGCATTCGATACGAGCAAATGCCTCCGCAAATTCATCCTGCCCAAATCGTTCTACTAAATTTGGATCGGAATATAATTTGCTGGTTGCACCTTCCCAAATTGCCCATGCTCGTGCCGCTTCCAGCCTTTGCTTCGAATCTTCCGATGTCAGTCTTGTGTAAAATGCGGATAACAAATCACCTCGTTCTGCGCTGGGAATCGGTTTGATATAATGCTCAAATGCATCCGGATAAATTTCACTGGCACCTTTCTGATAAAACCATTCAAGTTCCTTTTTCCTCAGCATGAAAATTCCTCTTAAAATTAGTCCTTTCACGCGATTAGGATGGGCTTGGGAATAGGCCAATGCCAATGTACTTCCCCAACTCCCTCCAAATACCACCCAGGAATTTATTCCCAGTTTTTCTCTGACTTTTTCAATATCAGCCACAAGGTCCCATGTTGTGTTTTCTTTCAGTTCGGCAAATGGAGTACTTTCCCCGCATCCACGCTGATCAATCAGAATCAACCGCCATTTCTCAGGATGGAAATATTGGCTGTAAAAAGGTTCAATTCCCCCTCCCGGCCCGCCATGGAGAAAAACCACAGGTTTTCCGTTTGCATTACCGGTTTCTGACACATGAATCGTATGTAATTCCGAAACATCCAGATTAAAAGTATTCAAAGAATCAATAGGCGGAAATAATTCCAATCCTTTAGAATTTGAGGTCATGAGGCATTTCCTTCTTCAGCGAGTATCAATTCATCGGATAATTCTAAAATTCTGTTTTTCAAATTTACATCTGAGATTGTGTCATCCGTAAAACCGGCTTTTGTCGTATAAACATACCGCGGGATTATCCGGCATCTGAAATCAAGCATTAAACTGTTTAGAAACGGCATAGGACTCATATAGCTTCCTTGTCCGCCGGCGGAACACGCCAAGCCGATGGACTTTCCTTCCCACGCTTTTCCGGTTAATTCAACTAGATTTTTCAAAACGGCATTAACATCATAATTGTACACAGGCGACGCGCATAGGATTGTGTCCGCTGCGAGAATCTTTTTCTTGATATCCAGTACGTTTTGATCTGAATAGCAAGCATCGCCATCGCAAAATGGAAGAGAAATATCCTGTAAATCGAGAAATTCTGTTTCTTGTTTTTTCCCCGTCAGAATGTTAAAAACAGATAGCGCAACAATTCGGCTGCTGCTGTTTGGATTTAGGCTGGCACTAATAATGAGTATCATAAATTTCCTTTCAAATCTGTGAAAACTTTAATTTTTCCAGTAAGATTCTATCCACCCGTAATAATGATTCAATTTCACACTATCATTGTTTTCTTTAAACCAATTTCCAATTTGATGGATTGGATCGGATGTACTCTGTAATTCTCTCGAATGCAGATTCGTTCCGAACGATGTGTTCATAATAATTTCTTTGCTAAACCATTGTAGAGGCGCGATATTTATCCATCCTACATTTGTATTCACGACAACCACAATTTTCGATCAAGGCTGCGGTACTGAATCGCTTCGCTTACATGTTGTGGACTGATTTTTTCGGAAGATTCTAAATCTGCGATGGTCCGGGATACTTTTAATATCCGATCGTATGCCCGTGCTGAAAGTCCCAGTTTTTCCATGGCCGTTTTCAGCAAATCTGATGCTTCTTTCCCGAGTTTGCAGTCATCAGCGATATCCTTGGATTCCATCTGCGCATTGGAAAAAATGGATTCTCTTCCCTCAAACCTTTTGAGCTGAACATTGCGCGTACTCTGCACTCTTTTTTGCACAAATTTGGATGCTTCTCCGCTTTCTTTTTCTGATAATTCATCAAAGGAAATTGCAGGCACTTCAATGTGAATATCAATGCGGTCCATCAGCGGGCCCGAAATTCTGCTCATGTATTTTTGAATCAATTGCGGATTGCAGGTGCATTCGTTCTTCGGATCGGTGGCATAGCCGCACGGACACGGATTCATAGCCGCGACCAGCATAAAATTGGATGGATAGGTTAATGACATGGTTGCGCGCGCAATGGTTACCGACCCGTCCTCCAGCGGCTGTCGCATAACCTCCAGAACATTTTTCTTAAATTCCGGAAGTTCATCTAAAAATAAAACGCCATTGTGCGCAAGGCTGACTTCGCCCGGTTTCGGAACCGTTCCGCCGCCAATCAGGCCTGCGTCCGAAATGGTGTGATGCGGCGAGCGGTAGGGACGCGTCGCAATCAATCCCTGTCCATCGGGAAGCAATCCGGACACCGAATGGATTTTTGTTGTCTGCAGGGCTTCTTCAAGCGCAAGGTCAGGGAGAATAGTCGGAAGCCGTTTTGCGAGCATTGTTTTTCCGCTTCCGGGAGGACCAATCATGATGACGTTATGTCCTCCGGCTGCCGCCACTTCCACCGCTCGCTTCACATGTTCCTGTCCTTTTACATCCGCAAAATCCAGATCGTATTTCTTCTGCTCATTAAACAATTTCTGCCGGTCTACTTTGACGGGATCCATCGTCATTTTTCCATTTAACAGCGCCGCCACTTCCGCGAGCGAATCCACACCTGCCACTTTGATTCCATCCACTATTCCGGCTTCCTGTGCATTTTCATTCGGAAGAATGATTCCCTTAATTCTCTCTTTGACAGCATTGATGGCTATGGGTAAGGCGCCTTTGATTGGGCGCAGAGAACCATCTAACGCAAGCTCACCGAGCAACAGTAAATTGTTGAGGAAATTCCCTTTTACGGCGCCGGTTGCAGCGAGAATTCCCACGGCAATTGGAAGGTCAAATGCGGAGCCTTCTTTCCGGATGTCCGCCGGTGCGAGGTTGATGGTAATATGTTTGTGCGGCAATATAAAATCGCTGTTGCGAATAGCCGCCGTTACGCGTTCTTTGCTTTCTTTCACTGCGCCTTCCGGCAAGCCAACGGTAATGAATTTGGGTAATTGCGCGCCGCTCAGGTTTGCTTCAACTTCTACAATATATGCATTAATTCCGAGGACAGCGCTGCTGAGAACCTTGGATACCATCTAGTTGCAGGTGAAGAATCCTTTGATGGCTAGGTACGGAATCAGGATGTACAAAATAGAATCTCTAATGAGGTAATAGAGGAAAAAGGCAGCGAGCACCACCCAGCCTTTTTGTTTGATCAGAAATTTATAGCCGCCCTCCCGCCGAATTGCACCCCATTCTTCCAGGAATCGAGGCCGGTAAAATGACATCAGTCGTCGTCCGGTTTTATTTTATCGAATTTCATTTTTTCGTACTTGTCCCAGAGCGTTTCGCCGGAAGTTTGCTGAAAGCGGAACGCAAATGACATGGCCTCAAAAAATGGACGGTTCACATATTCTTCGTGACTGTAATATTCATCAATCCACACAACAAACTGGCTGATTTCTTCTTCTTTGAGCTTGTCAAAAATACCGTAAACAAGTTCGGCCCTGTTCTCGTAATACCACGTTGTTACTTCATCATATCCGCGCTGCTTGATAAGATCCTGATGCGTTTCATACACTTGAGTCAAATAAGAAAAAAGGTAGAGTTCCTTTTCTCCCGGCGTCAGTGTTTTCCAGTATGCTACCGCTGGGGACAGTGTTTCGGGTACCGGTTTGTCCTGAGAAAATGCACACGTTGAGATCAACAATAAACTTATGAGAATTCTCATGATTCTTCTCCTTCTTCCGCGACCTCTTTTTCATAATCTGAGATCATTTCTTCCAATTTTTCCATGGCCGCCTCTTCGCTGACCTTTCCGATGTTTTCGCCTTTATAATACAAATGTCCCGCGCCTTTCCCAAAAGCAATTCCAAGATCGGTGTGTTCCGCCTCGCCTGGCCCGTTTACCGCACAGCCCATCAGCGCAACACTCATGGGGGTTTTCACTTTTTTGAATCTTTCTTCCATGTCACCGGCAATCTTGAAGAGATCCACTTCGAGCCGTCCGCAGGTCGGGCAGGCAACGACTGTAACGCCTTTGGTCGCGAGCCCAAGTGATTTCAATATTTCATAACCGCAATGCACTTCTTCCACGGGATCGTCCGTAAGGCTTACGCGAATTGTGTCGCCAATCCCTTCCTTTAAAAGTGTTCCCAATCCAACGGCAGATTTGATGCTGCCTGCTTTGGTCGGCCCAGCTTCGGTCACGCCCAAGTGTGTGGGATAATCAAATTCTTTGGCGAATAATCGGTAGGCATCAATCATCAGATTTACGTCCGATGCTTTCAGGGAAACAATAATATCTTCAAAATCGTGCTCTTTACAAATATCTATATGGCGCCTTGCGCTTTCCACCATTGCCTCCGCAGTTGGATAGCCGTATTTCTCGATTAAATCCCGCTCAAGACTGCCGGCATTTACGCCGATACGAATCGGAAGATTGGCGCCTTTTACTTTTTCGAGCACTTCCTTCACGCGCGCCTTTCCACCGATATTCCCGGGATTGATTCGAATCTTATCCGCGCCGGCATCCACGGCCTCGAGTGCCATACGATAATTAAAATGAATATCGGCGACTAGGGGAACGGTCATGTGTTTTTTGATTTCCGGCAGCGCCTTGGCAGCTTTTTCATCGGGAACCGTGATCCGGATAATTTGGCAGTCTGCTGCTTCCAAACGATCCACTTCCTTCAGCGTCGCCTTGATGTCATGCGTCTTGGTGGTTGTCATGGACTGCACCGGAATCGCAGCGCCACCGCCGATAGGAACATCGCCTACCATTACTTTTCGTGTTTCGTGCCGTTCAATCATAGACTATAAAGTTACCGGTGACAGAACACAACCTCCAATCACTTCGCATAGGTAAATGGTTTTTGAATAAACGCTTCCGCATCGCGCATGGCCTGCGTCATGTTATCCAATTCCATGCAGCTCCGGTAGGATTGAACTGCACCTTTTCGCTCTCCTCTTAAGTCGAGTAATTTCCCTTTTAACAGAAACGTTTCGCCCAGAATAATATCCAATTCCGCTCTGTAAGATGAAATAGTTTGATTCGCATATCGCAACGAAACATCTTGATTTCCGGAATGAAAATGATACAGCGCCCATTCAAAATTCAGATATCCTGTAAACCACTCTTGCTGAATTTCGGTAAGTGATTCGATGGATGCATTAAGGATTGTTAAAGAAGTAAATGCTTCATCCAGTTTCCCGTTGCGAATTAGGCTTTCGGTAAACATAATTCTGTAATAAAAATTTTTGGGATACGCCTGTACCAATTTGCGAGATATTATTTCCGCTTCTTCAGGATTTCTGTCAGACCATAAATAGATAAAAGAAAGTATTGCGCTCGCTTCTGTCCAAGCCCACGGTCCTTCTTCTGCCGCTTTACGAATTTTTATTAGTCCTGATTCGCGTGATGCATCCAGCCCAAACAAGCCAGCGGCAAACTGAATAAGTCCATGGCTCATGCCGGCAAAATATTCCACGATGCCGATCGGAAGATTTGCATCCACAAGCGTCGAATCTTTCTCAGCCACATCTTGAATTATCCTGAAACCACGGTATGCGTTAGATAAGGTATTTACCCATTCCTTTTTTCCCAGACTAATGCGCGCCTTTAAACCCAGCGCAGACCCGTAATACAGGCGTATTTCCTGATTGTCAGGATTCATTTCCATCAGCAATTCATACACCGGAATGATTTCGTTTAAATCTGTTTCAAGCGTTTGGTAGGCGATTTCGGTCGAACTATTATATTGAGAGTCCAGCCATTTTGATGCTGCCCAAATCAGATGAATTCCGGGGTGATCTGAAAATTCTTCGCGTGCATTTCCCAATTTTTCAACTGCCAAATCTGTTTCATAATTATAAAAAGCACGAACGCCTTCACGGACTTTTTCATCGGCAGGATGCACTGCAAAAAGAATGGAAAAATACAGCAGCAAGAAAATGGATTTCTGTTTCATGGAATTATACTAAAAAAGTTGTAAAAGAAATGCGCTCAGGAACCTGCCTGATGCGCAATAATCAGCCAGCCTTTGGCTTCATTATCTTCCGGGTTCAACTCAAGGCTACGGTTCCACGCCGCTTTGGCAAGCTGCGTTTCCTGCATTTTCCAATACGTTACTCCCATGCCGAGATACGCTTTAGAATCGGATGGTTTGAGTTCCACCACTTCTTGAAATGCAGCCAGCGATTCTTTATACATGCTACGCTCGCGATAGGTTTTCCCAAGCGTTCGCATCGCGCCTGAAAGCCATGCGCTTGTATTAGAATTGATGCTCATTGCTTTGTCAAAAGCAGACCTTCCCTGCGCTGACTTGCCAATCCTGTTGTATTCTACTGCCAGCACATAATACGTCTGCGGTAGCAGCATGCGCACCAGCGGATGGTGCGGATCGTAGTGTAGCAAATCTTCCCACGCATTGGCGGCGCGACCCCATTCGGAGGCATTAAAATAGCTGAGTCCCTGCATGTACCGCGCATCCACATTGTAGGGATCCAGATAAACGACATCGCTGTAGCCGAGAGCCGAATACACATATTTCCCCTGATTATAATAGAGGTTTGCCAGCGCCATATGGGATTCCTTGTTTTTTGGATCCATATGGATAGCGTTCTGGTACGAAGTTTTTGCGTCGTCAATATCACCGAGGTCTTCGTGTCCTTTTCCCTGAAGATATACAAATCCGCTATGGTCAGGATGCTGTTCGGACGCTGATTTGGCGAGCATGATGGCTTGTTGTGTGTCGCCTGATTTCAATTTACTTCGGATTGCCATCATCTGTTGCGCGGGACCATCCGGATGTTTTGTAGCTGAGCGTGACAACACTTCGCTGCTCATATTTTTCCCGCGGGATGATCCTAAAAAGGATGCCATTGCGTTCAATGTTTGATAATGGTCCGGATTGAGATCGAGCGCTTCTTCGTAAGAATGCTGCGCTTTCCCGAGATCGCCGACACGCGCATACAGCGAACCGAGAAAATAATGGTAATCCGGATTCAGCGGTTGTTTGACCAAGAGCCGAAAATACACATCTTTCGCTTGTTCAAATTCCTGTACCGATTCGTAATGCAGTCCAAGTTGACGCTGGAGGCGGATATTCTGCGGTTCTTTGTCCGCAGCTTTTTCATAATCCGCAGTGGTAAATGCTTGTCGGGAATCGAGCCGAACAAGTCGGCGTTCTTCCGGGCCTTTCAAGTACGATGTTGCGCGGGTTAATTGATCAGAACTAACATTGAGCGCTTCCGTGATCGTGAATAATTCATCTGTAAATTCCGTAACACTAATTTTTGGCGGACGTGCACGGTCAAGCGCTTCTTTTTTGGGTGCGGATTTCTTTTTCTTTGCTTTTTTCTTTTTGGTCGGTCGTTTCTTCTTCTTCTTTTTCGCTTTGCCCTTTTTCTTTTTCTTTGAAGATTTTTTCTTGGACGATTTCTTTTTCTTAGAGGATTTTTTCTTCTTTTTCTTCTTCTTCTTTTTGGTAGTTTGGGCAGATACGGCAGTGCTGAACATCGGCAAAACTCCGCCGATAATTACGGTTCCGATTAGGATTCGGATGAGCCAGGCTGTGAGTAGTCGCTTCATTGTAGGAAAATGAATTTACAAAAACCTCCTTTTAGAAAAAGGGGTTTTTACTCCCAAAAATTGCTCGAGTAAATTACAATTTAGATACCGGAATCCATTTCGATTCCACTTTCCCGGATTCGCCGCTGCTCGTCCATGCCAGAAAAATCTTTCTTCCGCTGCGTGCAATAACCGGGTAACCGCTGGCCCTTCCAGCATCAATTTCTGCCGCAATAAACGGCTTTCCCAAACGACCATTAATCGAAACGGTCCGGAATACAATATGGGTATTTTCTTCCCCATATTCCATCCAGCTAGCCAATGCTCTACGTCCATCCAGCCACATGAGGTCCGTCCTGCCGATCGGCATTCCGCCGTCCAGCCGCTTCGGTTCCTGAAAAGTTTTTCCGTTATCATTCGATAAAGCAAACAGAACCTGCGGTGTTTCATTTGGTGATGTAAACCAGACAGATGCCAGCGAGTTTCCTCTTGAAGCGAGTTTCGGACCATTCACCGGACAGCCGGCAATCTTCCAATTGTCAGCATGAATCGGCGCCGGTTTTGTCCATTCTTTTTCGTTCAGCCGCACAACATACATATCTCGGATTTCCGTATCAGATCTGTCCCTGTACGCCAACACAATTCCGTCTTTAGTTTCGACCGCCGATGTCGGGCAGCATTCGCAAACCTTGTCATCGAGCAGCGTTTCCGGCCCGAGTTTTCCGGATGCATCCAACGTTGTCGAAAACAAATTCATGGCGCCGTAATCGTGATCACCGTGGCCGGCGGTCATATTTCGCCCGTCCAGCCAAGCCAAAGCTAAAGAACCGTCAGGATTTGTGAAAAATGATACAAATCCGTGTTCTCCCTTTTTCCCGTCTCTGTGCGCCGTTATGGAAGACGTCCATGTGTGCCCGCGGTCAAATGACTGAGACACTTTCACATCGTAATCGTAAGGTCCGGTTCCGCTTTTTTGGGGCCAGTGCGCCGCAAAATTGTTTTCCCCGAAAAAGTAAATAGACGGAAAATCAGCCCAGTTTACAAAATAGTCTTCGCCTGAAGTAATCGTAACCGGCTCAGTCCATTGGGATCCTGCGTATTCAGACATTTTCAGGCTGAATTTTTCTCCCAACGGCTCAAACCAGCACACAGCAAATCCGCGGTCGGTTTCCGTGATATTCGGATACCGGCTGCCGGCACCTGTCGGAGCATCGGTTGAAGACCCGGCCAAAAGAATTTGGAAAAGTACCGGGATCAGAATGAGCCTCCGACCCCGATTCAAGTTTACAATAATGGCTTACTCCTTGCCGGGGATTTTACAACACATGTCCAGCTTGGCATATGCCTCTTTGTTTGCCGGAGTATCGTTCGCATCATATCCGGCGCCGGCAATGGCCTTTTCAATTGCCGCCATATCAAGCACGCCTGCTTCATATACAACTTTGCCGACTTTCTTATCGTCATCAATTTCGATGCTTACAAAACCTTTCAGCCCTGACAATGCATTTTCAATATTCATGGAACACATGCCGCACTGCATTGTGCTTAGTGCTACATCGGCTGTTTTATTTTTCTCTCCGCATGCAGAAATTATCATGGCCGCTGCTGCAATTAGAATTAGGGATTTTTTCATGGTATTTCCTTTCATTATTTTGGTGATATCACTCCTCAAATTTAAAAAGAGTGAATGATTTTCGAACGCTTAGAGATCCACCCCAAACATCCGTTTTACTCGTTACTTCTATTTCTTCCTGGCTCGTTACGCTCGTATTGAAATACACCGGAGAACGAGTAGAAACTGTTGCAAAATATCCGTTCTTCGTGAAGGTCAGACCGCCTCCGAGTTGCAAAACACTTCCACCGGAATTCGGCGCCTCTTCTCCATCCCAAATAGCCGGGTTTCGATATTGGCCAAGCAATTGGAAAAATGGAATCCCGCCCCAAAAGGATTTTGTCTGAATATAAACCAGCATCGCTCCGGAAAATTGTATTCCGGGCTTAAATCCGTACTCATTTGTTTCCAAAGGCACATCCACTTTCAACACGCCGCCCGGGAATATGGAACCGTCAGTCCGTCTGAAGTACTGGAATTCCGCATGACCTTTGACCACGCCTTCGCTCAAATTGAAATGCGTGTGGGATTCCCCGGCTTTCCCAAGTTTAAATGGATTTTCAGTCAAAGTATTGCTCGATGGAATAACGATTCCGCCGCCAATGAAAATCCGCTGGCCGGGGCCGAAAGTCGTATTCTCAAATAAATACCGAAGCGTAATTCGGGTATCCCCAAAACCAATTTTGTTTTCATCGCGGTGATGAATATTCGCGGCACGATAAAAATCCATGGATCTGTTTCCTGTCATAACATCTGCGCTCAAATTCCAATTATCGGAAAACCCGTAGGTTGCATTTATTTCCGCTAAACTTGAATTCAGATTTCCTTCGTGGTCGCCGCCGGATGCTTCCAGTTCGCTGTGCCACCATTCGATATTTTGCACCGTCATATTTGCACCAATGATAAGTTTTCCCTTATCTAAACCAACTCCAGAATTGGCCGTCCCGACCGGGAGGCTTGGATTCGTTCAAAGAGGTCATTGGCCCCACAACAAAACAGACATAAAAAAAGGTATCAGATTTTTCAGCACACTTTTCATGCTGATAATCCCTTCAATTTATTTTTCCCTAACAAGATGAAAGCAATACCATTCATGGCGATTTCAAACCACAGCAATACTATGTTCTCAATGTAAAATGAGAAATATGGATCTCGAATCATTTCCCACACCGGTATCTGCCCTTTTTCCGGCTGAACCGGATACACATCAAAATTGATCGAGCTGAACGGATACAGCCATTGAATTCCAACCGTGCGTGCCGTAATCCAATCGGTAACCAGATGAAGCATGGCACCCAGGAAAATTGCGAGTGAAACGGGTTTCATCCAGCTGAAGTTTGAAAACATTCCCAATCCCGTCATTCCTGAAAAAATGAATAACCAAAAAATTGGTGTATGCAAAATCGAATGATGCCCCGCCACCGTTGTAGACCAAATTCCATCCACATCCGGCAGAATAGATGCAATCAGTAACACAGGTAAAAACGGTGCAGCGGTCTGAGAGGAATTTTCCTTTTGATGAAGGGCATTTCCCAATAGGTATCCGGACGCTATATGTGATGGAAGAAACATGATTTAATGGATGTGCCGGTATCCTTTTTTCACCATCATCAAATTAATCGGCCATGCGGCAACAAATCCTGCCGTAAGCGCAAATGCCATTCCAATCCAAAGAATAGGGTCAAACAATCCTGCCTGCATGAATCCTGGTGTGTACACTTCCACCAGCACTTCCGCCGTTTCCATGAATACTATGCTCAATCCTTCGGCCAACAGCACCTGCTTGAAAGCATTGTTGAAAGAATATCCGTGTTTCAGGAGGGGTTTCATTCCGAGGATAAATCCAAATACAAACCCAAGAGAAACCGCCAACGCAATGGATGGTATGATAGCCAAGCCGAGCTTCATGGCAATTAGCATTCCTACTATTTCGCCGAGCCCGCAGCCCATCAGACAGTGCAGCGTCGCTGATGTGGCAAGTTTTGCGTCTGAAATCTCTTCGCCTCCGTTGTGATGCTCATGATGTTCATGCCCTTCATGGTCATGATCGTTTTTGTCGTGATCATGATGATCGTGACTATGGTCGTGTTCTGATGTCATAATATCGTTTTCCCTTTGAGATATTGAATTAAAAAATTATTGCATTATAATTTCAAATTTTATGAGAGTCTTTCGAGAAAATTCCCCGAAAGACTCTCTTCCATTTTCTATGTTTTCTTACAACAGGATTTAGTCTCTGATTTTTTCCAGAACATCCAACCGCTAGATTTTTTGTGATCACACTTTGTTTGTGAAGCACATTTTTTTTCTACTGTTGAACAATTCTGTTTATCTGAACTGTCACATTTATTATTCTGGTGAGCGCATCCTACTGCCACAGTATTCTGAACTGTTGCAGATTCGGTGTCCGCTTGAATACTTGGGGATTTATCCTGAGCAGAGAGTACTGCAATCGTTGAAGTAATGATAAAGACCATCATTAGTTTTTTCATTTTACTTTCCTTTCGTTTGTTTTTTCTGAAGTCATACCTATGTATTTCTTTTTTATTTAACCGGTTTACTTGCGGATTGTGTGTGAATGACTTTCCATGCATCTTTTATCCATCTGAAAATATAGGTACCGTGACCTTTATTGTGAATTTCCCTGCCGCTTTTTGTGGTCAATTCGATTTCGGTATCTACAACGGCCCAGGCAGCATTTCCTTCAAAATGAGTTTGAATATCTGTAAAACCCAACTGCAATCCCAGTTCAGCTTCCGGTTCAACATGATGGACGATTAAATCCTCTAATCCAACATTTTGGCCTCCGCCTTCAAAATATCGGGCGCCGTCCCAATCCAGGAAATGCTTGCGGAAAGCGGTTCCATCTCCATTTTCCCAGCCAAGGCGGATATCCTCAATAATATTTTCTATTAATACTTTGTCGTGATTTGCGGCATTGTTTTCACATCCAATTATCATCATGACAACCATGATCCCGATTAAAGGTTTTATTTTCAATTTTCTGTTTCCTTTTTTAATGATTTTCATCTGGATTTAAAACACAAAACCAATCCCTGTTTGGATAATGGTTCCGTTTGATAAATTATTTTGTTCAGAGGATTCCAAGATTGGAAGCTTAAGAATAATCCTTCCCATGATGTTTCCTTTATAGACAACAAGTTGAGGCCCCGTGTGAAATCTGGTATCGGACTGTCCATCAGAATTTATTTTGTGCCGAAAGGTTCCGTCCCACATAAAAAATACGCCAGTGTTTGTTTCATTCTTGTGGATTGGATGCCAACCGAGATTCACATCTACGCCCAGCACAGAAGAACCATCATCTAATGACCAGCCATATAGATCATATAACTGGTAATAGCTAAAATTCTCTGCACTATAAGACAGGCTTAATCCATAGCCACCATTACTCGTGAGAACATCTGAATTGTCACCAGTTTTTAGACGAATTTGAGGGGTTACGCCAAAGTTTCCGGTTGATCGCTTCAAATTAAAGTACTTCTTCAAAGGGAGAGCTACGATGATATCGCCCAATCCTTTTCCTTCCTTAATTGGATTTCCCCAATCGATAAGCTGATGTTCGCTTTTAACTTGGTGATAGGGTATTTTCACGGTAGCCCGTACCGATCGTTTCCAAGTGTACACACCCTCCAGCCACATCGTTTTTTGATTTAAACTTAATTGGTTCGATATATTTGCGTATTCATCCAAATATGTATCTGATCCAAATAATTCATACCGAATCTGAAATCCGTATCCTCCTGCCCAACGAGGCGCCATATCCATTACCGGCTGATGTGCAAATGCAGTGGACAGAAAAATCAATCCGGAAAAAATCGTGATTTTCATGATGGTCTCCTAGATATCCAAGAATTGCAGAATCGGAACGAGAGCATAGGCGAAAAATGCACCTATGGCGAGTACGGTGGCCGATATGTAAAACATATTCTTGTTAAAGGTACCGGTCACTTCGCATCCGTCTTCTCCGGCTTCAACATCGCAAGCCACTTCCTGATTCGGTTTAAATACAAGGTAACCATTTAGGGCGACCATAATTCCAGCACCGATAAATATCCATTCTTTGTACATGGATAACGGCACAAGCCACGGGAGAGCTGTAAGCATGGATCCGACAGCAGCGCCACCAGCAATGGTTGCAACTACAGCCGGCAAAACGCAGCATAATAATGTTCCCGAAGATGTGAATAATGCCAAAACACTTAGAGTTTTATCTTTCATTATTTCACCTCGCCAAAACTGGTTTTTTCCAAGGATTTTCCGGTTGGATTTGTGAAAACATTCAGCACTTCATATCCTGAATCAATAATGATTTTTCTCGCGGATTCAATGTCTGCCGGCGCACCATCTTTTATGGCTACAACGGTGTATTGATGATCAATATCTGTGAACACTCCTTTTGTGAATTGCTTCTTATCCACAAATTCGAGTTTTGAAAGGCCTTTCTGAAGGCCGTATGAACAAAAGGAACAGACGAGACCCTTAACCTGGAAGACAATTTCATTTTGTCCAATCTTAACGTCTTTTCCATTGAGATTGACTGAGTCCTGTGCCGATGCAGGCTGGGAAGCAGCACAGAAAATCCAAACTGCTATTAATGATGATAATATTTGTTTCAAAACATACTCCTTTTCAAATGGGTTCAGCAGCCGTTCGTCCGCTGCTAAAAAATTATTGAGAAAAGGTATGTCTAAATCAGAAGGGGAAGATTGAGGTGGGCTGAAGGCCCGGGGTCTGCGGGAATCCGATAAAGATATGTCTGGATAATGCGCGAAGGAAAACCAGAGTTTTGAACTGCAAAACTCGAAACTGCATCGATGGATTTTAAAAGGGATTTATGAAACAGCCCGGATACAACGGGAACGAATACGGACGTACCACAATCCGACATCGTTGGGCAGGACATTTCCTTTTCCATTTCACAGCAGGACATTTCCACTTCTGCGCAGCACGGCATACTACAGTCACCCAAATGAATGAAGGGTGCCGCGGTCAATCCGGCAAAAAGTGTAATGAGCGCAATGGCTGTTATTTTCCTAATCATGATACTTAAATTTACGCTGTAAATGAAAAAAGTTCCAATTATTGTATTTATTTAATAATAGATATCAGTTTTCGGAATTCATCGCCTTCAGCTGTTTGCTGAAGTTCAAATAATGCGGTTTCCACGCTGGTCTGCGATCCGCCCGCCAAAATGATTTTATCCAGTCCCATGTCCCGATTAAATTGCGTGCGCGACGAGACAGCATCGGCCACAACCTGAACCTCGTACTCTGCTTCCAAAAGGTCCGCTGCGGTTTGATACACGCAAACGTGCGTTTCGATTCCCGCCACAAGTATTTGACTTGCACCGGTTTCTTTCAGCGCAGTTTGAATTTCCAAATCACGCCAGCAGGAAAAATCCTTTTTAATGAGCGGTTTCTGAGCTTTCAACATATCAGAAACCTCGGAAATCGTTTCGCCAAGTTTATTAGGAAGCTGTTCTGTCCAGATAATCGGAATACCCAAAACTTTTGCCCCGCGAATGAGCATTTGCAGATTGGCGATATACTCTTCTGCTTGGTGCATAATTCGGGCAAGTTTGCCCTGGACATCAATAACGATTAGTGCTGTTGTGGATTTATTCAGCATTTTTTCTGCATCATTATGGATTTCCAATTCTCAACCTTATCACCCGTTTTAACTAATTCAATTTTGTCCATGAGGTATGTTTCCTTCAGATTCAATTTACGGATGATGGACTCTTTTTCCTCTTCCGGCATTTTTTTGTAAATCAGGCTGATGTGAGGTTTGAAGGAGTTAGGATTAGGATGAAAAAGTTGTGATTTTACTTGTTGCTGGAGCGTTGATAATTCGGGGGATTTTTCCAGCTCAATGAAGATTGATTTCCAAAGAGAATCGGAATGGCTGATTCTTGTCTTGGTAACAGCAATTGGATTCAATTCCATCGATTCAAGAATAGATTCCGCACCGAAAATATCGGTGACCGGAGAATACAGCGTACAATGCGGGCGAAATTGCGGAGCATCATATTCCTCTGCCAAATCTTGAATAACTTCAGACAAATGCGCTTCGTCTTCCTTGCACGGCACAAGCCAAATGGAATACTGTTCAATCATTCAATTAGGTTTTCATTAAACATTAAGACACTAAAAATAATAATATTAAAGATTAGAGAATCCTGAGTGAACTTTGTGTCTTTGTCTGCCCGCCCCATTTTCTATTAGGCAATGAATGCGGCAGGCGGGCGTTACCAACCTTTAGTGGCCGCGTTTTTTGTTCCGGCTTTTTGTGGGTTTGTTCAACCGGTCAATCGCACCCTCAATGCCATCGGCATTGATGGGATCGTATAAATTTTCCAAGAGTTCAATATGTTTCTTTTTTCCGTGGTGTCCAATGGTTCGGATGGATGCCGACCGCACGCTTCGGTTCGGATCTTCCAGATGATCTACAAACCACTCGACCAATTCCGGATGATCTTTCACTTTTCCGGAAAGCGCCCACACTGCCGATGATCGAGCGGCCCACGTGGTGCCGCCGTACTCTGCCAAATCCTTCAATTTGGATAAAGAACTATTCGTCTCTTTTTTCGAAATAGCGCGAATCGCTGACCGCCTAAGCATATCGTTGTGAGAATCGGTATTCAGAGCCCAATTTATCTTCGCATGAAAGGCAGCCGTGTCCACTTTTGCGAGGCTGTTAAAGGCATCATTTACTAAATAATCTTTTTCGCCGTTATCCAATATGTCGGTCAGAAAATCTCGAACATCATCCCCGGTATATTTTTTTAGCGCCCGGACTATCGCCCGTTTGACGCGGTTGTCCTGACCGCCTACCGCCTCCATCAATTGTGCATCCGCTTTTTTCGGCTTCAGATTACCAATCGCATTGGCAGACGCAGCGCGTACACCGAAAAATGAATCGGAATTCAGTGATTCAAACAGCGCTTCAATCACCGCTTTTCTCGCGCTCAGTTTTCCCAGTTCATCCGCCGCCCAAATTCTGTCATTCACGTGCGGAGCATGTTTCAGCTGATACACAAGTTCGTGCATCGACTTTTTATGCGTAAGGTATTTTGGAATAAGATTGCCTTCATCAAACAACACCATGTTCGGTTTTCCGCTGGACGGAAACGTAAAGGTTTGTTTTGATTCTTCTATAAAAATGGTATGCCGTGTAATGGATCCGTCATCAATCAGTACGGTTACCGGAAGCCGAAACAGGGATGTCTCCTCAATATTCTGTGTCTGAGTTACGGTCATCGCAATGGTACTATTCCTGCGGCTGTATTTGGTTTTTACTTCAAGTTTCGGAAGTCCTTTGGTATAAATCCACTGATCAAAAAACCAGTACAAATTTTGCCCGGTTGCTTCCTCAAAGGCTTTTTTCAGATCCTGCGTTTCCACATTTTCATAGGCATGCTTTTGGGTGTAATGTTTCAGTCCCCGCCAAAACGCTTCATCTCCAAGATGTGCCTTTAGCATGAACATGACTATCGCGCCTTTGGCGTAGATATTGGCATCAAACACTTCCCAGCTCTTTTCATAATGATACAGTACTACGGGACGTGAATAATAATTGTTGGCACGGATTACGCTTTTTAGTGATTGCAGTCTCGCGTATTCACCGCCGTCAAATCCTTTGTCGTGTGCCGTCCAAACGAGTGTCATAAACGACGTCAGTCCTTCATTCAGCCAGGCGTTTGCCCAATTTCGCGTTGTCAGCAAATCACCGTACCATTGATGCGCAAGTTCGTGGGCTACAAGTCCGTCGCTGGAGTGATCCGGCCGAGCGCTTTCTGTGTGCATCGTTCTATCTGTTTGGTGGGATAAGGTAATATTTTCCATGCCGCCGTACATGAAATCCTCCAGCAAAACCTGATCGTATTTTTCGTACGGATACAGAAATCCGGTGATGTCGTTGAATAGTTCCAGCATCTCCGGTGTTTTGCCGAAAGACCTGAGCGCGTCTTCCCTGTTGTGCTCCGGATACACCCAATAATTCACCGGCAATTTATCGTAGCTGTCTTCCACTTTTTTGTACTCGCCGACCGCGAAGGAAATCAAGTATGCCACCATTGGATAATTTTCGCGCCAGTGAAAGGTTTTTTTATCGCCGGATTCCTTGGCGGATAGGAGTTCGCCGTTGGAGACTGCCGTCAGATTCTTGTCCACCGTCAAGATAGTTTCAAACGTGGCGCGGTCGTTCGGATAATCGTGAAGCGGCACCCAGTAATGGTTATCCATATCTTCTCCCTGCGTCCACGCCTGCAGATGTTTTTTGGGATAGACCGAATCGGGCAGAATGAAAAAGAGCCCGAGTTTCGGTTCGGAAAAATATTCAATTTTGATATCGAGCGTATCTTTAAATCCGTATTCCCTTCCCAAATCAATTTCGAGTTTCTTTTCCTGCGCTTCATATGTCAGTGCTTTTTTCCCATTCAGCATTACGGATGATACGGTTGTATGCTCGCTGTCCAAAATGATTCGCGATAGATTTGTCTGCAGAGGACTGATTGTGTGCGTTACGTTTCCTTCCACCGATTCTCCGCGGACATCTACTTCAATTTCGATGCGAATATGGTGAACATCAAAATCCCGGTCGGGTGTTGGGTTATACCGTTTTTCTTCTGCGCTAACAAGCGCAAAAAGAATGATACATAAAAGGGTGCGTTTCATGTGTTTCCTTGGGTTAAAAACAGGCGGGAACTTACACGAAAGCAGCTGGCTTTTCAAATGGGTTCAGCCAACCTTAAATTTGATCAGTAATCCATTTCCATCATACCGCCGCCATCTCCACCGCGGCCTTTGCCTTCGCCACTCCAGCGACGTTTCTGCTCGAGTTTTCCAAAATTATAATTGAGCACAAGTGAAACGGTCCGGCGGTCGCGCTTGCGCCAGGCCTCCATGGTCTGGGTGTAATTCTCACCAATGAGGCTTTCAATTTCCTGTTCGGTATAGATAGAAAATTTTCCGCTGTTAGTGAGGTCGCTAACCTTCAGTGTTACCGACAGCCGCCGGTCAAAGAAGGACTTCTGAATTCCAAGATCAAATGTCGCGTTTGCAGGAATATGGCCGTGGGTGATTTTCATTTTTCCCCGAAAGCGGCTCGTGAGTTCCAGTTTTGCCATTCCCGGAATGGTTAGATTCAAATTCCCGAATCCGCCAATCCCTTGAGATTCGCCATTCAAATCCGGTTCGCCCGAACCGTAAGTTCGGGAATTCCATCCGTACGCATTCAGAGTAAGATTGACAAACGGCATCATCCGGATATTGATCATAGCGTGACCGACAAACTGTTCCGCCGAGCCCGCGTTGTCAGCCGTGAGCACTTCATATTCTTTATCTCCGACGACCAGCATATCGCGGTCCCACCACTGAATCATATCGGTGGCACGCTTATAAGACACGCCGGTATTAAAGGTCATCATCCGCGAATTGGTAAAGAAATTGAATTCAATCACATCGCTGTATTCCGGCCGAAGAAAGGGATTCCCATTTCGGATGCGGGAATCGTCCGTGGTATTTCTCGGAAAGGGATTCAGCGCTCTGCGACGCGGTCGATTGACACGTTTGCTGTATCCAAATTGAATTTTGGTACTTTTTGAAATATCGTAAAGCAGAAACGCGCTCGGATAAATTTGAAAATACGGATTGCTGAAGGGCGACGTGGCGATAGCCGTATCAATAATGGCGGTATAGACATTGACAGAATCGGTCGTGGAGGATGAACTTCGCGTTACGCTGGCATCGGTGTTTACCTGTTCCGCCCGCGCGCCGAGCTTCAATCCAAACTTGTCTGTGATTTTATGAGACAGCGTCGCGTACGCCGCGTGCACATCTTCCTGATATGTATATACAAACGGAAGGCTGATGTAATCGAGATCCGTTTTAAAGGATTTTAAGGTGCTTTTGAATCCCGTTTCCAGAATGGTATTTTCACTGAAAGGATGCGTATAGTCCGAAAGGATCACAATGTTTGAATTCTTTTCATCGGAATGGCTGTGCGCGCCGTCCTCCACATGGTGATGTGCGTCGCCTAATGCATCGGTGTCTTCCACTTCTTCTTCTATTTCCTCATCCACAGAGGCATTGTAGGTAATATCAAAAATGAGGTCCCGTTCCTGTTCATCAAAATCACGGTCGTACCGAAACGACAAATCCATTGTGGAACCCTTGTCCCATTCCACGCTGTTCCTTTCGCCGTAGGCAGGCTGGATGTAATCAATCACTGTCCTATCGCGTTTGTTATGTGATTCAAATGTGGATGTGAGTGAAAAGGTGTTTTTTGAACCCAAATAATAATCCGCGCCCATACGGAACGAGATGCTTTCCGGCTCATGAATCCGAAGCGTATTCTGATTCAGAGTTCTGCTTGAATCGGTATAGATATAATTGAACAGTCGCGCTCCATCGCCATAGCGATTGCCCAGCCGGTAGCTTCCGTTGCCGGTCAGGTTCCAGTTGCCAACCCGGTAATTCAGCATTCCGGACCCGTTGAATTTTCCGTACTCGCCTGCGGATGCCGTTGTGCTTCCGTTGAACCCTTCAAACATACCGCGTTTCAGGATAATGTTGATGATGCCTCCCATGCCGTCGGGATCGTATTTCGCAGACGGATTGGAAATAACCTCCACCCGCTCAATCATCGCAGCCGGAATATTGTCCACCATGGCACGGCGGTCGCCGTGCGTCATGCCGCTGGGTTTACCGTCAATCAAAACGGTAACATTCTGGTCGCCTTTTAGGCTGATATTGCCGTCTATGTCCACGTCCACGTTCGGAATTTTCTTAAGAGCGTCTTCTGCAGTGCCTCCGGAAACGGTCAGGCTTTTGTCCACATTAAATATCTGCTTATCAATGGTTTGGATGTACGACGGCGCGTCTTCAATTACATCAACAGTCTCCATCTGGATTGCAGAAATCCTAAGGCCGATTCTTCCAAGATTTTGCTCGGTTCCTCCTCCATCGCCGGGGAAAAGGATTAAGGGGCCTATAATTTTTTTGTCATAGCCGATAAACTGAACCGAAACGGAATAGCGCCCGAGCGGAAGTTCCTCGATTTTAAACGATCCGTCGGCTTTGGTGATTCCGCCGGAGACAATGGTTTGATCTCTCGCACTAATGATGGACACCGACGCGTATTCAATCGGATGGCCGTCCATCGAGTCCAAAACCGTTCCTTCAATAACGCCAATCTTTGGCATCATGGATGGATCAAATTTGCGGCCGCCGCCTCGTTGACCGAAAGCTATGGTGAGTCCGATAATGGACAGAAAGAGTACTGTAATAAAATGTTTCATGCGTTTCCTTGGTTGTGGTTTTTCGTCTGTAAAAGAGACATCAAAACTGCACTAAAGTTAAAAAGTTCCTGAGAACCTTTACATTAAAATTCGTTCCGATTTTAGAAAGGAGTGTATTGATTTTTGTATGCACGTTAAATCATCCGGATCAATTTTTTAACATTTTCAAAATAGGCGATGCATTTTCCTTCATTTGCACGCGCAATTAATTCCACAGCATTTTCAAGTATAAAACACTTTTTTTCCGCAGGCTCCGCAAAACCGCATAGTGTCAGAGCCTCCTTTTTGAAGATCATCCCATGTTCTTGCGCAGGATCTTAGCTGTCAATTTACAATGACGGGAGGCCCCATATCAGAGCTTATTATTTTTCATCGTCCGTTAATATCGCAAATGCTTTCCCGTACTTTTTCATTCTTAAATCATCTTTCTCGGTCAATTCCTTTATCCGACTCAAATCCATATTGTCGGTAAGGTCAGCAATTTTTACGGCGCGGGAAACGGGATGCCCACCAGAAATTTCAATAAACCGCTCGTAAGAATCCGATTCTTTCCGGGTTAAACGATCAACGGCTTCAATCACATTTTCCGAAAATCCTTCGGCCTCTAGTTGATCTAATGTCCAGTCGCTGTCTTCCACTACATCGTGCAGCACTGCGGCCATTTTTTCTTCTTTCGTTTGTACGGCAAACATCATCCTTAGCGGATGCAAAATGTAAGGCTGTCCCGCCTTGTCGGTTTGTCCCTTGTGCGCATCAACTGCGATTTCAATAGCTCTTTGTAAATCCGGCATACATCCTCCTTCTAGAAATGCCATACACCTTTTACAGCTTCGATCAATGTACCAGAATGATATTCATATTCAAACTTCTTATAAATTAATATCATTTCCAACATGGGGAGTAAAGAACATAAACTGTAAACATTCCAAAAATGTAAAAAGCCTCTCAATTTCTTGAAAGGCTTTTTTTGTAGCGGGGACAGGATTTGAACCTGTGACCTTTGGGTTATGAGCCCAACGAGCTACCAGACTGCTCCACCCCGCGATCGGTTTTAATAATCTTTTCAAAAAGCGCTAATCCGTCAGAAAACAAAACAAACCATGCGCTGACAGGACGGCGAAATTAGGAAACGAAAGCACATCCTCCAACTTATTCTGCCCCTACAATTTTTAAATATATCGGCATGTGATCTGAATAGCCGCCAAGCAGTTTATTCCCTGCCCAAAATCGAAATGGAAAACCGTCGTATTTGCCGCCGTGCTGACGGTAATCGGGTCCGTCAAATACCCACTCTGAACCATCCACAAACGAAAGGCCTTTTTCATCCCAAAGCCCCGGACTGATTATGAGATGATCGTACACCATATCTTTTCCGCCGTATTTATAGGTACTTCCCTTTTTATTTCGGTGATATTTTTCCATTACATTCCATAAAATGGTTTCTCGGCCGTTCACTTTCATTCTGTCCATATTTGCACCAAGATGCTCAACAACCGACGGTTCAACCGGTTCGTCATTCAAATCACCCATCACCACTATTTCAGAAACGGGATTTTTTTCCAAAATCCGCTCAATTTCTTTCCGCAAAGTTCTCGCCGCCGCTGCGCGAAATGGAATCGACTTTTCCGCACCTCCGTATTTAGACGGCCAATGATTCACAAATACGTGCAGAATCTGTTCTTCGAACCGAAAAATTGCGTGTAGTATGTCTCGTGTCGGCTTTCCGGATGGAAGTAAAACACCGATTTTCCGTGAATCCACAAACCAGAGTTTTTCTGGATTGTAAAAAAGCGCCACGTCGATCCCTCGAAAGTCCGGAGACTCGTAATGCACAATCTGATATTCAAATGAAGGTACACGGGAATCGAGATCTTTCAGAACAGCCTTATTTTCGATTTCGCAGAGTCCTAGAATATCGGCACCTATTTTTTCGATGACTGATGCCACATGGTCCATTTTCAGATTATATATCCCCTCATTAATGCGCTTCTTGCCGCCGATGGCAAATTCATTATCATTCTTGTAGGGATCGTCTTCCAAATCAAACACATTTTCTACATTCCAGAATCCAACTGTTAGCGTATCGCCAGCCAAAACGGGTGTGACCGCCGTCAATTGGAATATCAACAGAAACAGGATACCTTTTTTATGTGAAACTTTTTTCATGAGACCTCGTATTGTTATTTGCAAGCGGGTACGGAAATTACTCTTGCCTAACCTCTAAAACCTCAAGTTACCTCCTTGGTTTGGGTCCGTGCCCGCTTCTTTTTTTTACGTCACTTTTTCCGAAACGTCAATTTTAACGGCACACCCTCAAATCCGAAATGTTCTCTCATTTTATTATCCAGATAACGCTTGTAGGTAATGGGAAGCAGTTTGGGATAATTGGTGAACAGCGCGAAAATCGGGGGACCGTAATGCACCTGCGTTATGTATTTAATTTGTATATTTTTTCCTTTCACCGCCGGCGGATGGAACTCGCGCGTAGCCGATTTTAGAAATGTATTCAGCTTGGAAGTGGAAATGGATTGATTCCGGGCTTCATGCACAGCATCCGCTGCTTCCAGCACTTTGGAAATTCTCTGTTTAGTCTTCGCGGAAATAAACAAGATGGGATAATGCGCAAGTTCTCGGTATTGGTAGCGCATCTCTTTTTCGTATTCCGAAAGTGTGTTGGAATCTTTTTCCACCAAATCCCATTTGTTCACAATCAGTACCATCCCTTTGCCGGATTTAATGATGAGACTCGCTATCGCCTTGTCTTGTTTCCCGAATGGTGTATCACCATCAACCAGCATCAGGGCCACATCGCAGGATGCGATTGATTTCCGGCTCCGAACCGTGCTGTAAAATTCGATATTGTCCATCGCCTTGCTCTTTTTGCGAAGCCCTGCCGTATCAACTAGAGTGATGTCTTTTCCGTGCCATTTCAGATGAGAATCCACAGCATCCCGTGTCGTTCCCGGAACATTCGTGACGATAGATTTTTCCTTTTTAAGCAGCGCATTCGCAAGCGATGATTTTCCGACGTTCGGCATACCGACAATGGCAAGCCTAAGGTCGGTACGATCCTCTTCCATTTCCGGGTTCCGCTTCAGGTCTAATTTTTCGACAATGGCATCAAGGAGATCGCCCGTAAGCCTTCCGGTGAGCGCCGAGAATGGAATCAGGGGTTCCAAACCGAGTACATGAAACCCGTTTACTCTGTCATTGGATTCCAGCGTGTCGCATTTGTTGACGGCAACAATTAGTTTTTTTCCTGATTTCCGAATGAAATCAGTCAGCGTGCGATCGCTGGCAGTTGGGTCTTCCCTTCCGTCCACCATAAACAGGACAAGATCCGCTTCTGCCATCGCCTGCTTCGCTTGATCTCGGACGGCTGCCGTAAACGCATCCTCGTCCACCGGAATAAATCCACCGGTATCCACGAACTGTAGCGTATGTCCGGCCCATTCGGTGGTGCCGTACACGCGGTCCCGCGTGATGCCTTCCTGTGGATCCACAATCGCCTTCCGCCGTTTGAGCAGGCGGTTGAAAAAGGTGGACTTCCCAACGTTGGGGCGGCCTACAATTGCTATGAGTGGTGCTGCCATGATTCATTTATTCTCGATTTGAGCGGCGGAAATTACAACGGCTGAGTCAAAAGTCAGCAAGCAGGAATGGGAATGTTTTTGGTTTAACCGCAGAGTTCGCAAAGCAGCAAAGGGATAAATTCTATGAATCAGAAAAAACTGAAATCTCACATTCAAGTTATAATGACCCCTTTGTATTTCCCCTGTTACCGGGAAAACGCAGCGGGTTTATAAAAAGGATAAAACCCGAGAAATAGAACTTTCAAAATTAATCAGCGGGACTGCCGGTACCGGTACACGAACAAAAGAATAATTCCGGCAGCATTGGGGTACCACACTTCCGGGCGCGACCACGCAATACCGTCAATTACAAAATCCGAAATGGGCCAAAGGAATTTGGTCGGAAAAAATGCCAAGGTATGAAACGGAAAATCCAGCACAATGTGAAACGGCCACGCCAACATCGCAAACGCCATCGGTTTGCTAAATCTCAACGCAATGGCAATTGCGAGAAATGCGGTGATGAAACTGTGCGAAATATCGTACGTGATGTACAGCCAGTCCGGAAGGGATTCCATCGGTGCGCGCCATTGCCAGCCGTACCGAACAATCCTTAAGAGAATGTAAATCCCGAAAGAAACGAGATCGGGCAGGGCACCCCAGAACAGCGCCCATTTTGGAAATCCGCGATAACCAAACAGTCCCCGTCCCCAGAGCGCGTGGCTTAGTGTATCCATAGATTATATGTCAGAAAAACTTATTCAGCGTAAATGGAATTGATGGTATCCGCCCACTTAGCGTAAATCTTGGCGCGCTTGATTTTAAATGTCGGCGTAACCTCATCTTCCGCCATCGTAAAGTCCCGCGGCAACACCGCGAATTTCCGGATATTTTCCACCTGTGCGTATCGGCTGTTCACCGTGTCCACGCCGTCCTGGATTTCGCTTAGGATATCAGGATCGGCGGCAAATTCAGCAACCGTTTTTCCTTTTTCTTCCAAGGTCGCCAAAAGTTCTGTTGGCTTAATATTTGTAATGTCCACGCCCATTTTTTTCTTCAAAAGATAACCAACATCCAGCGTTAGCAAAGCCGAACAGAAATGCCGCTGATCGCCAATCATCACGGCCTGCGCAATCGCCGGAATTTGCTTTAAGTCTTCCTCAACGGGAATCGGTGCAATATTTTTTCCTCCGGACGTTACCAAAATTTCCTTCTTTCGTCCTGTAATATACAGAAATCCGTCTTCGTCAAATTTTCCGACATCACCCGAATACAGCCAGCCGTCTTTCAAACAGGCGTCCGTTTCTACCTGATCTTTGTAATAGCCGAGAAAAACATTCGGCCCTTTCAGCATAATTTCTCCGTCATCCGCGATTTTCACTTCCGTTCCGGGATACGCCGGCCCAACAGAGCCGGGCTTGTTATGCCACGGACGGTTAAAGGATGTCGGTCCGGACCCTTCTGACTGCCCATACACTTCAACAACCATAATATCGAGACTTGCGAAGAGTTTCAGAATTTCCGCATTGATCGGCGCGGCACCGGTGACGCCAATCTTCAAATTGCTGAGTCCGAGCGCGGCTTTCACTTTGCTGAATAAAAGTTTATTTGCCAATGTGTATTTCCATCCGCCGCCTTTGCCGCCCCTGAAAATATCTGCATTGTGTTCCGAACCGGCGCTAAGCGAAAAATTGACAATCTTTTCCTTGAGACCGCTCGCTTCACCGAGTTTTTCCTTCAATCCGCTATAAAACTTTTCCCAAATACGCGGCACGCCAAACAAAATGGTCGGTTTTACTTCTTTTAGATTTTCGAGCACATCCAAAAGTCCGGTGGCAAAATATATTTTATACCCGGTAATGATAGGCGCATGAATCGTAAACATCTGTTCTGCAATATGCGACAGCGGCAGATACGAGAGCGATGAATTGTCCGGGGTGAACTTCAGCATTTCAATTGCCTGATTGGCGGTCCACACCAGATTTTTATTCGATAGCATCACCGCTTTCGGCGGGCCGGTAGTCCCGGATGTATAAATAAATGTCGCCGGTTCCTGCGCAGATGTGCTGCTGTAGAGTTCTTCCGCTTTCGCTTTGTCGTTGTTCGAGCCGATGCCCATAAACGTCTGCCAATCCATGTACATATCATCTGCAACTTTTTCGCATCGGATCATACCCAGCACACGTTTGAGATGATGAAGATTACCGCGTTGTTCCGCAACTTTATCCCACTGTTCTTTGCTTTCTAAAAGCAGAGTGGTGGATTCGGAATGGTTCAAGATGTAGGCTACTTCTTCGGGTGAACTGGTGGTATAAATTCCGGCGGGAATCGCGCCGATCATAATGGCGGCAAGATCCAACACCACCCATTCGTAGCAGTTGAACCCGAGAATGCAAACGGTGTCGCCTTTGCCCACGCCGAGTTTTACCAATCCGGCGGCAGCGGTGTGTACATCGCTTGCGTACTGATTCCAGCTGATATCCTGCCATTCGCCTTCTTTTTTGAAGGCAATGGCGGCCGTGCTGCCCTGCGCTTCTGCCTGCTTGAATAAATGGGTTACGGTATTTTCAAACTCGGGGTGTTTCATGGTCGAACTCCGGTTACTCTTGAAAAATGGGTCTCTAATTTAATGGACACAGGTGTGATTGACAAACCGCCTCACAAAAACGCACGCATGGCTTTCCAGTCATCGTATTTTTTGAGAAACAGCGAATCGTAATCCAGCTTATTTCTGTCTTCGCTGCTGGAAGAATACAGGGTGAAAAAAGTGTGATCATCATCCAACCCGATATGAGATTTATACAATCCCGCGGCACTTAGCTTGCGCGGATTTTTCTTCTTTCCGCCTCCGTTGAATGCGACTGCCTTAATCTTGGGATATTTTGCGTAAAACCGGCTGAAGCTGTTTGCTTTCGATTTCAGGATATCGCGATCGGCGCTGGTCTTCCGCTCGCACGAGCGGAGCACGTCCCAGAGTGCCGCGCCGTGCTTGAGCGCAAATTTTGTTTTTTCTTTATAAGATGTAACGGCATTCCACCGCTTTGCTGCTGCCTCATCATCCAACCCTTCCAGCACGGCGAAGACCAGCGGCCAGAAGAGATTCGTGGCATTCGCGTAATACTGGTTCACCTTAAGCGAATCTTTGCTCGGGAAAGTGCCTAGAATAAGCACCTTACTTTCTGCGTTTACGATGGGTTTGAAGCCTTTCATGGGTTCCAATTTACTCTCGAAAAAATTCTAAAAGGTGCCGGTTCACATCGTCCGGTTTTTCGTGCTGAATCCAGTGTGTGGCTTCTTCAAAAAAGATCAGCCTTCCTTCGCTGCAAAGCTCAATGCTGGGCTGGGCCATTTCTGAGCCTAGTGCCGTGTCCAGTTTGCCCCACAGCATCAGCGTTGGTACTGTGACAATTGCTTTTTTCTTCGCCTTTCTGAGACTTCGAAATGCTGAGCGATACCAATGAATCATGGATTTCATTGCACCGTTCCGGCCCCAAGCCTTTTTGTATTTTTCTTTTTCGGCATCCGTAAGAACGTACTTTCCCGAAATAGATTTAACCGCCGTTTCAAAATCATCACCGCTCATGAATTTTTCCGGTATCCACGGCAGCTGAAAGAAATAGATATACCAGCTGCGCTTAATCTGTGTCCAGTTGTTTTTTAGATTTTCGCCCATAACAGTTGGATGCGGTACATTGAGAATTCCCAGCTTTTTGATTCTGTCTTCATGCTGAATCGCCGTCCACCACGCCACCGCAGCACCCCAGTCATGCCCAACCAATATAACATTTTCTTTTTCGAAATGATCTACAAGGCCAACAATATCCCAACTGAGATGGGTGATATCATAATCGCGTACGCGCTTGGGTTTGTCGCTGAGATTGTACCCGCGCTGATCCGGGACAACCACGCGGTAGCCCTGATCTGCAAAGAAATCTATCTGCTTGCGCCAACCGTACCAAAACTCCGGGAAGCCGTGCAGAAAAATGACCATTTCGCCGTCCTCCGGCCCGGCCAATACAACGTGCAGTCGAATCCCATTTGTTTCAATAAACTGATGCTCGTATGCATCTTCGAACACTTCCCATTCTTGCGCCACGTCTATTTTAGCGCATCCGGGTATGGACAAAAGTGCGAGCATCGAAAAAAGAGTGAATGAATGTTTAATAGCATTTTTCAATCTGTATGAATCCTTATCCGCTTCTGCCTGCTGGCCAGTCCAGACACAATCTCAATCCTGCTCTTGGATATGGACCAATACTCCGAAAGCGCCTTTTTTACAGCAGCATTCGCTTTGCCCTTTTCGGGTGCGGACGTAACGTACACTTTGAGTGTTCCGTTTTCCTCCGCCACGGCGGTTCGCGAGGATCGGGGAATGACGTTTATTTCAATCAGTTTGTCGGTGGCCATTTCAGGGAATATACACAGAAGTGTCTTCTTCGTGCCTTGGTGTTTGAAAAAAGAGGGGGCGATGAGAATCCCCGCCTGCCCTCTCTGCCAACCGGCGGATCGGGAGCGAGCAGGGAACCCACTTTCCCTTATACTATGTGTTATTTCTAAGAGCGGGCGATGAGAATCGAACTCACGTCACGAGCTTGGGAAGCTCGGGTAATAACCATTATACGACGCCCGCAAAAGTTTATTTCATCTGTTTTATTAAAATATAATCGCCGGAAGTTTCCAATGTTACTGTGACCGGCGAACTGTTTCTGTTCCGCCAAAACCAGCCGTGGTATCCGTCAAATTCTGATACGATTTTTCCGCTGTCAGAATGTACCATTCTCCCTTTTTTGTATGTAACGGACTGCTGAGACCCTTTGGTTCCGTCCCCGTGTAAATTAAAATTTAAACCTCCGTTATCGGTGACCCACTTATACCTTGCCGATGAACCTTCTGTCATTTCCAGCTTTATTTCAATTGCGGCGTCCGGTTCAAGATAAAATTCTGTCACATCACGGTTTTCTTTACCTGCATCAGGATTAATCCCGGCTTCATCAGTTAGCGAAATTTTTACATAATCTTTTTGCTCTTCATGATGCGCTTCCCGTTCCAGACTGACCTTAATTTCTCCCATTTTCTTCAATCCTAAGAATGCGCCCGCGCCGGACGGGTCTTTTCCGTATTCCGCCGGCATAACAACACACACCAGTAAAATCGCCGCAACCGCTAAAGCGATGATTGTGGATTTCATCAGCTGCGAAGCTGAAGGTAAATCGTGTTCTGACGGTTTCTGCGTTTGGGACATTCTTTCCTCTAAATTGAATTGAAATATCCGTAAAGCTGCTGACCGGTCAGGATGAATCCCAAAATCATCAGCACAATGTTGGTAGAAGCGGCATAGCTGAAAAAACTGGGTCTTTTCCTCCAGTAACTCATTGCAATAAGAATAGCTGATAAAGCCAACAGCTGACCTATTTCGACGCCGACGTTAAAGGCGACTAAATTGGTAAACAGGCCGTTAGCGTCCAGTTCAAATTCAATAATTTTCGCGGCTAAACCAAATCCGTGGAATAAACCAAATACAAATGTAGAGATCTTTGTATTCGGCTGCAGTCCGAACCATTTTTGAAAGGCATCCAAATTATCCAATGCTTTGTACACAACGGATAAGCCAATGATCGCATCTATGATATATGCATTTATATGGATATCCGCGAATACCCCCAGCAGCAATGTTGAGGAATGTCCCACGGCAAAGAGGCTGACATAAATACCGATATCCTTTAACCGGTACAGAAAAAATATGACGCCGACCAGAAAAAGCAAATGATCGTATCCGGTGACCATATGTTTTGCTCCCAAGTACATAAACGGAACAAAATTCACTCCGCTGATTTCCTGGATATATCCCTGGTCTCCCGTTGTTACGCCGTGGGCTAACAGGATGAACGGGATCATTATTAAAACAAAAAAGCGATTCATAACATCAGTTATGTTACTGAAAAAAATTTAGTTAAACAATTCTGCAGAACTCTGCCGATCATTGATTTAAACACGGAGACACGAAGTACACTAAGACTATTACACTGTCACCCTGAGCTTGACGAATGGGTGGCAAGGGTATAAACACAAAGACACAAAGACTGCTTAATGTAATGGTGACTTAGTGCCTTGGTGTTAAAAAAAAATCATGCAATTTGAACCAAAGTCAAATCCGCCAATTCCCTGTGGATAAAATGTGGATAACTTTGCATTCGCGCACTTTTTCTCTCTAAAATTTAAAATATTTACTTTTCTACTTGACCTCGTTTTAAGGGAGCAATATATTGGCTCTGCCAACCAAGACACTTTTTCTTATTTTCACGCATTGCCGGCCTATTGGCGGTTTTTTAAAACAGTTAGTACCACATACCCAATTAGGATATTATATGGCTGAAGCGATGGAGTTTCCTTTTGCAGACTCGGATGGGCAAAAGGAACAAATCAAATCTCTTGTAGAGGAAAAAGTCCGCGAAATCGAGCGTTCCGAAAACGGTAAATCTTCCGTTCCCGAAGCGTACACGATTGAAAACTACTATACAGACGACGCTCTCGGCGCCGATGTTTTAAAGAACAAATACCTCGCTCCCTGGGAGAAGCATCCGTACGAATTGTGGCAACGCCAGGCCAAGGCACTTGCCGGCGTCGAAAAAACCAAACGGCTTCAATCTGAGTGGGAAGAAAATTTCATGTCCATTTTAGAGGACTTCCGTTTTACACCCGGCGGCAGGATTATGCACGGCGCCGGACGCGAAGATATTACCACCACGCTCAACAACTGCTATGTGGTTGCCATCAAAAATGACGACCTCAAATCCATCTACCGTGCTGTGGAAGAAGAAGCAATGACCTACAAATACGGCGGCGGCTGCGGGCACGATCTTTCGGTTTTGCGCCCATCCGGTGATGATATCCACGGCACCGGCGGGCAATCCTGCGGGCCAACCGGCTTCATGAATCTTTACAGCGAAAATACCAATACCATCGCCCAGCACGGACGGCGCGGCGCCAATATGCAGACGCTTCGTGTCGATCATCCTGACATTCAGAAATTTATCGAAATCAAATCCGGCGATGTAGATATGGTGAAATATTCCAACATTTCTGTCCTGCTCACCCACGAATTCATGAAAGCGGTGGAAAGCGATTCCGACTTCAATCTCACCTACGAAGGCGACGTGTACAAAACCGTCAAAGCACGTGCCTTGTGGAATACCATTATCCAGCACGCGCACGCAAGCGCCGAGCCGGGACTGATCTTCTGGGACACGATGAAAGAATACCACAACGCAGAATACTGCAGTCCGCTGGTATCCACCAATCCCTGCGCAGAACAGCCCTTACCCGATGGCGGATGCTGCAATCTCGGTTCCATAAACCTTGAGCGCTTCGTGGATGACAGCGGCAATTTCATGATTGATGAATTCAAGGAATGTGTGCAGTACTCCACCCGATTTTTGGATAACGTTATTGATTACAATTTGGACCGCCATGCGCTGAAATCTCAGCAGGCCAATGCTAAAAATGACCGGCGTATCGGTCTCGGCATTCTTGGGCTTGGCGATATGCTCGTGAAGATGGGCACCAAGTACGACAGCGATGACGCGCTCGAAACCATAGATCAGGTAATGACCATGTTCCGGAATGTGTCCTACGAAACCAGCACAGACCTTGCCCGTGAAAAAGGCGGCTACCCGAATTTTGACTGGGAGGGATACGGCAAAAGTAAATTTGTGAAAAATCTTCCGAAACGCCTGCGGGATAAAATCCGCGAAAACGGCATCCGAAATTCTACGGTTCTCACCGTCCCGCCAACGGGCAGCGGTGCCATCGTAGCGCGTGTTACCTCCGGCATTGAACCTATTTTTGCCACGTCTTACATGCGGCGCGTAAAGAAAAATGACGGTGGGTACGGAAAAACATTTGATGAATACAAAGTGTATCATCCAATTATAAAAAAGCTGTTTGGCTCCGATGATAATTTGCCGGACTATGTTGTCACATCGCACGACATTGATCCGTATTTCCGCGTCAAACTTCAGGGCGTTATTCAGAAGTACATTGATTCTTCCATTTCATCAACGGTGAATCTTTAGAACGATATTGATCTGGAAACCGTCGGCGATATTTACATGACGGCCTACAAAGAAGGACTCAAAGGCATTACGGTGTACCGCGAGGGCAGCCGCGAAGGCATTTTGATTACCGAAAAGAAAGACGAAAAAGAAGCAGAAAGACCTTCAGCAAATGGAGAGATGGAAAAAGCGGCTGTTGTGGAAGAAACCAGAGGATCGAAGGCGCCGAGAAATCGGCCCGGAACTACCCGAGGACAAACACGCCGAATCCGCACCGGTGAAGGATCGCTGTACATTACCATCAATGAAGATGAGAACGGCCTATGCGAAATATTTACCACCATCGGAAAAGCCGGCGGAAATGCCGCGGCTCAGTCCGAAGCCATCAGCCGGCTGATTTCCCTCGCATTGCGATCCGGAATTGATCCGCACGCCATCGTAAAACAGCTAAAAGGCATCAGCGGTCCCAATCCCGCATGGGAAGATGGACGCCTTGTCTTATCGACTCCGGATGCAATCGGCAAAGCGCTGGACGATTACCTGAAGGACATCCATACGGGGGACGGCGAGGAAGAACATCCGAGCGCCCAATTCACCATGGTATCTGAAGCAGAAACGAGCGGAATGCCGGTAACCGATTACACCTTTAAAAATATTTCAGTCTGCCCAGACTGCGGCAGTTCCGTCAACCACGAAGGCGGCTGCGTTACCTGTCCAGGGTGCGGGTTTTCAAAATGTGAATAAACGAATCATGCATTAAAAAGAAAAAGCCCTTCACGCAAATGGAGGGCTTTTTTGTTACAAACCTGTTTTGAGTAAAAAATTAGAATTCCATTAATTCTTTTTCTTTGTGATCCTGAAGCTCGTTAAGCGATTTAATATGATTATCCGTCATATCTTGCAGATCCTGTTCACCACGCCGGATTTCATCTTCTGAAATATGCTCTTCCTTCCCAAATACTTTGGCATGATGAATGGCATCCCGGCGGACATTCCGAACCGCAACACGACCTTCTTCCACTTGATGGTGCACCATCTTAATCAAATCTTTCCGCCGTTCCTCCGATAAAGCCGGAACCGGCAACAAAATAGCCGTTCCGTTATTGTTGGGTGTGAGGCCGATCTTACTATCCATAATTGCTTTTTCAATTTCGGGGATTAAATGCTTTTCAAACGGCTGAATCGTAATCAGCCTAGCCTCCGAAACGGTAATATTGGAAACCTGATTGAGCGGTGTTTTCGTTCCATAATAATCTACCGTCACAGAATTCAGCACCTCCGGATTTGCCCGGCCGGTTCTGATTTTCACCAGTTCCATCCGAGTATGCTCCACAGCTTGGTCCATACGGTGTTTCGCGTCGCTTTGAATGTCTGTCAGCATAATATTAATTCTGTACCAATGTTCCGATATTTTCGCCGAGCACAATACGCTTTAAGTCTCCGGATGTGTTGATATTAAACACACGCAGCGGCAATTCATTCTCTTTGCAAAGGGTAATAGCCGTCAAATCCATAACGCGGAGTTCCTGCGTCAGCACTTCCTTGAATGTGATCGTGTTAAATTTCACTGCATCCGAATATACTTCCGGATCTTTGTCAAACACACCATCAACTTTGGTCCCTTTTAGGACAACGTCCGCTTTGAGTTCGGTCGCTCGCAACACCGCCGCGGTATCGGTGGTAAAATATGGATTTCCGGTTCCGCCGGCGACAATAACGACCCGCCCTTTTTCCAAATGTCTGAGCGCTCTGCGGCGAATATACGGCTCGGCAATTTGGGATACGTTAATGGCAGACAGCGTCCGTGTTTCACATTTCATATGTTCCAACGCATCTTGGACGCTGATTGCATTCATGATGGTTGCCAGCATTCCAAGATAATCTCCGGTAACCCGTTCCATTCCCTTTCCAGCGGCTTTTGCACCGCGGAATAAATTTCCGGCGCCGATGATGAGCCCGACATCAACACCCAAATCACGGATGGATTTAACTTCTTCTGCAAGCGCATGCGCCCGCTCAGGATCTATCCCGAAGCCTTTTTTACCGGCCAGGACTTCTCCGCTGAGTTTGAGTAAAACCCGTTTAAAAACGGGATGGGACATGGTAGGAATTAGGAGAGCTGCCCGTTAACGCTTATCTCGCCGATAGCATAACGGGTGAAACGGCTGACCTGGATATTTTCACCGAGAGACGTAACCGCTTCTGTGATAAGATCGCCAACTTTTTTGTCGGAATCTTTAATAAATTGCTGGTTCAGGAGGCAGACTTCCTGAAAATATTTATCGAGGCGTCCTTCCACAATTTTGTCTATAACGGCGTCCGGCTTGCCGGAAGCTTTAGCCTGATCTTCATAGATTTCACGTTCTTTGGAAATGTCAGCTTCAGACAAATCTTCCTGTTTTACAGCAGCCGGATTGGTGGCGGCCACCTGCATGGCGATATTGTGAGCCAATTCCTGAAACCCGGGCGTCTTGGCGACAAAATCTGTTTCGCAGCTGATCTCCAAAAGAACACCGAGCCGTCCGCCGTGGTGAATGTAGGAATACACAATTCCTTCCTTTGCGGCGCGCACGCCTTTTTTCGCAGCTTTGGCGATTCCGGATTTCCGTAAAAAGTCTATGGCTTTATCCATGTTGCCGTCGTTTTCTGACAGTGCTTTTTTACAATCCATCATACCGGCGCCTGTTTTATCGCGTAATTCTTTGACTAATGCTGCATCAATACTCATGAGTCTTCCGAAATTTTATCTTCCTCTGATTCTTCTGCAGGAGATTCCTCAACCGGTTCTTCCGTAGAAACACTTTCTTCTGCAACTGCTTCAGGTTCATCAGCCGTTTCAGCTTTTTCTTCAGCCGCCTTAGCGGGTTCTTCTGATTCGGCGTCTGCCTGCTTTGCTTCTGGTTTCTCCGATTCGGACGATGAGGCTCCATTGGCAGAAGGTTCCGCAACTTCCTTACTATCACCTTCTCTCACCGCAATAATTTCATCTGCGATTGCACCGACAATCAGCTGAATGGTGCGAATGGAATCGTCATTGCCTGGAATGGGATACGGAACAATATTGGGATCGGTGTTGCTGTCAATAAGTGCAACAATCGGAATTTCCAGCCGTTTGGCTTCTTTGATGGCGGTAGTTTCATATTTTCCATCCACAATCACAATAAGGTCCGGAAGCCGTTTCATATCTTTTATGCCTCTATGCTGGTCAGCAAGCTTGATGCGCTCACGATTAAGCATCTGTACTTCCTTTTTCGTCAGATTTTCGTAAATGCTGGATCCTTCTTTTTCAAGAAGCTGAAGCCGCTTAATACTTTTGCGAATGGTTGAAAAATTGGTCAGCGTTCCGCCGAGCCAGCGTTCCACCACATAAAACATACCGCATCTATCGGCTTCTTCCTGAACTATATCACGCGCGGCTTTTTTCGTCCCGACGAACAGCACTTCGCCGTTTCGCTTAACTATGGTCCGAATCAATTCGCGGGCGTTATCAAGGCATTTGATCGTTTCTTGAAGATTGATGATGTAAACACCATTTTTTTCCATAAGGATAAACGGCTTAAAACTAGGATGCCACTTGCGGGTAACGTGCCCGAAATGGGCGCCGGTGGCTAAAAGGTCTTCAAATTTAATTTCTGGCATATTATCTCTTCGAAAATTGGAATCGTTTGCGGGCGCCGGGCTGTCCGTATTTTTTGCGTTCCACAACACGGGCGTCGCGTGTCAGGAAACCGGCTTTTTTCAGCGCGGGGCGATACGATGGGGTTATTGCAATCAGGGCTCGCGCGATGCCGAGCCTTAGCGCGCCCGCCTGTCCTGTTAGTCCTCCGCCATATACTTTCGCGTTTATATCAAATGAACCTGCAGCTTCCACTTCCACCAGCGGCTGAGAAACAATCGTTGCCAACACATCCCTGCAGAGATAATCTTTGTAAGGTTGTCCGTTAACAGAAATATCACCTTTCCCGGGTGAAAGATAGACTCGGGCTACGGATCGCTTCCGTCTTCCGATAGCTACATGGGTATTTTCTGACATTAAATCTCCAACGGTTTTGGGTTTTGGGCTGCGTGCGGATGCTCTTCGCCGGCATACACTTTTAAATGGGACATCAGTTGCCGTCCTAGCCGGTTTTTCGGTAGCATGCCTTTTACTGCGCTTGTGATAATTCTGTCAGGATGTGTTTTCATCATCTGCTGAAAATCTGTAAAAGTCGTCGCGCCGGGATAACCTGAATGTTTAAAATATTCTTTCTTGGTTTCCTTGTTCCCGGAAACCGTGATTTTTTCGGCATTAACGACCACCACAAAATCCCCCATGTTCAAATGTGGGCTGAAGGTGGGTTTATGTTTGCCTCTCAGGATCTGTGCGACTTCGCTAGAAAACCGGCCGAGAGTTTTCCCGGCGGCGTCGGCGATGAACCAGTCCCGCGTTATTTCATGTGCTTTAAGTGTTTTTGTTTTCATGATTTTCTCATCGAAAAAAGCTGACGAAATTAGAGCAATAAATATTCAGGTTCAAATAAAATTACAAGAAAATATTTTTTACATTAATTATAGTACCGTCATGTTTCCGCGAACGAGCGTTGCGTTCACTTTTCCGATAAAGGATTCTCCCGTAAACGGTGAATTAAGCGAACGTGAATAAATGGAATCCTCGTCGAACACCCAGGTTTCATCCGGACTTAAAATGGTCAATTCCGCCTCGGTTCCTTCCTGAAATAAGTCCGTATCAAATCCCATCAGTTTCCTTGGGTTTACGGTCAAAAGTGCGATGAAATCCAACAGAGAAACATTTTTTTCTTTTTTCAGAATCGTATTTACAGCCGCAAAACACGATTCCAGACCAATCATTCCAAAGGGTGCATTCGTAAAGGTGGCTTCCTTTTCTTCTATTGTATGCGGCGCATGATCCGTAGCGATACAGTCAATGGTTCCGGAAGTTATGCCTTTCACCAGCGTTTTACGATCCGCTTCACTCCTGAGTGGCGGCGCTACTTTGAAATGGGTATTGTAGGAAACCAATGCTTCGTCATTGAAATACAGATGATGAGGCGTCACTTCGGCAGTCACCGAAGCGCCGTTCTTTTTTGCCGCGGCTACGTGGGTCACACTTTCCTTTGTGCTGACATGTGGAATGTGAACGGCAGCTCCGGACAGTCGGGCCAGTTCAATGTCTCGAAAAACCATCATGGATTCAGCCAAAAACGTATTTCCGTCCAAGCCGAGCTTTAACGACATTTCTCCTTCATTCATAATGCCGTCATCCCGTAAATCAAGATCTTCCGCATGATTGATAATGGGTTTTTTCAGCATGGACGCGTATTCCAAAGCCCTGCGCATCACTGCAGCATTTGCGATAGGCAATCCGTCATCGCTGAATGCAACAGCGCCTTCGCGCACCATAGCCGCCATTTCCGTTAATTCCATACCCTTTTGGCCTTTCGTAACAGCACCAATGGGGTGGATATGGATCGGGCAGTCTGCCGCTTTTTCTGTAATAAAGCGAATAGATTCAGGCGAATCCAGAGGCGGATTGGTGTTCGGCATAACGCACACTCTGGTAAAACCACCGGCAAGCGCAGCTCGTGAGCCGGTCGCAAGCGTTTCCTTGTCTTCTCTTCCCGGCTCGCGGAAATGAACATGCACATCGCAAAATCCATGCGTTATTACTTTTCCGGTGCAATCCAATACTTCTGCTGATTTTGGTGCCTTAGGTTTTCCGATAGATTTTATCTTTCCGTTTTCAATAATAATATCTTTTTTAGAAGACGTTCCTTTTAGCGGATCCAATACAGTTCCGTTTTTCAGCAATAATACCTTTGGCATTTTCCGCGTCTTCATTCTTCCGCCTTTCCGCCCAACAGCAAATATAAAATGGCCATCCGCGAAGCGACGCCGTTCAAAACCTGATCCAAAATTATGGCCTGTTTACTGTCGGCAACGGCGCTATCAATTTCGATACCGCGGTTCATCGGCCCCGGATGCATAATAATGAGCTCTTTTCCATGGCGATCCAATCGTTCGGTATTTACGCCGAACAGATTCCGATATTCTCTCACGGACGGAAACAGACCAACACCCATTCGTTCCATCTGGATACGCAGAATATTCAACGCGTCTGCCCATTCGAACACTGCATCCAAATCGTGGCTCACCTTTACCCCGAGTGTTTCGATGTGGGGCGGGATCAGTGTCGGCGGGCCGCAGACGGTTACATTCGCACCGAGCGCGGTCAATCCGTAAATATTACTGAGCGCCACGCGGCTGTGAGAAATATCACCTACGAGCGCCACATTCAATCCCTTTATTTTTCCGAAGACTTCCTGTAGACTCATCATGTCCAAAATCGCCTGAGTCGGATGCTCGTGTTTTCCGTCGCCTGCATTGATGACAACGGCATCTACGTGTTTCGTTAAATGCAGAGGCGCTCCCGGATCCGGATGCCGCATGACGACCGCATCAATTTTCATGGCTTCGATATTTTGCGCCGTATCTTTAAAGCTTTCACCTTTTTTAAGGCTGGATGTGGATGCCGAAAAATTCACCGTATCGGCACTGAGTCTTTTTTGGGCGAGTTCAAAACTGATACGGGTCCGCGTGGAATTTTCGAAGAATAGGTTTACGATAGTTTTCCCCTGAAGCGACGGCACCTTTTTTATTGGACGGTCCAGCACTTCTCGGAAAGAAAATGCCGTATCAATAATCGTTTTAATATCCTGCGCCGGATACCCTTCGAGCCCAAGTAAATGTTTCTGTTTAAGCATCCGAATCTTCCTTGAAGGAAAGCAGGACAATCGCATCTTTTCCGTCCACTTCCTTTAGCAAAACGCTTACGTGTTCTCCTTCGCTCGTTGGAATATTTTTGCCGACATAATCTCCGCGAATCGGGATTTCACGATGGCCGCGATCCACCAGAACGCAGAGCTGGATTTTTGCCGGCCGGCCGTAAGTAAACAGTTCATCCATCGCGGCGCGGATGGTTCTGCCGGTGAATAATACATCATCAACAAGAACGACCGTTTTATCATCAATGGAAACGGGAATGTCCGATCCCTTCACCTGAGGCACAACCAGCCGTTCGCGGAAATCATCCCTGTGAAAGGTAATATCCACTTCTCCGAGTGGAATATCCGCTGACGCGCTTTTTTGAAGTATCGAATGCACCCGCTTCGAAAGCGGTTCGCCTCGGGTTTGGATGCCGATCAATACCAGATCACCTGCATTTCGATTCCCCTCCAATATTTCATGGCTGAGGCGGGTGACCATCTTTTTAATGTCCGTCTCATCGAACAGTAGTTTTTGTTTCGGTTTTGTCATACGCATTTTCCCAATAAAAAACCCCCGGGCAGCTGCGATCCGCACTTCGCGGAAGACAGAGACGGAGGTCTCATTTGCTGCCCTTTCCGTCTCACAGGACTGGTTTAAAGGGTCATTCTAGCGCGGAATTTAATACAACAAAGTGAAAAGCCTATAACGGATTAAGGGGTGAGTAATTGGGAATGATTGCATCCGCTATTTCCGCTTCATCCGAAAAATCTTCAGGATTCACTTCCAAATCAATTGCTTCATTCCGGAACCACGTCCGCTGACGTTTCGCATACTGGCGTGTTCGAATCACAATGTCCTCTTCCATATCTTCTCTTGTCATAGTTCCGTCCAAATACTGCAGAATCTGCCGGTATCCGATGGAATCCAGCGCATGCACATTTTCCCTTCCGTATTTTTCTTCAAGCTGCTGTGTCTCTTCAATCCACCCTGACGAAAGCATATGTTTTGTACGCTCACGAATACGTTTTTCCAAAATATCAGCCGGAACAGAAATCATTACTGCGAACGAGTTCAGCTTTGGCTCTGCTGAATCATCCTGTTTCTGAAAATGTACAGAAGGCGGTGTACCGGTGGATTCATAAATCTCAAGCGCACGGACAAGGCGTTTTCGGTTATTCGGATGGACAATTTCTGCATAGTCTGGGTCAATTATTTTGAGGCGGTCCAGCATCGGTTTATATCCCGACATATCGTATTCCGCTTCGAGCTTTTCCCGAATCGTTTCATCGGTTACACTGCCTTCGAAAATACCCGTAGTCAGCGCTCGGAAGTACAGTCCCGATCCTCCGCAGATAACCGCCTGTTTTCCCTGCATTTCTATAGTGTCTTTCGCCTCCAACACAAGTTCGGCATATTCGCCGGCCGATACCGGCTCCGTCGGTTCACGGATGCCGATGAGATGATGCGGAATTCCCTGCCGATCTTGCTCTGATGGCTGCGCGGTACCGATCGGCATATCCTTGTAAATCTGCCGGGAATCAAGGCCGATAATTTCACCATCCAGCTTTTTGGCAAGCGCAACCGCTATGGCCGATTTTCCGGAAGCCGTGGGGCCAAGAATAGATATTATTATTTTCATTTTATTGCAACTTAACGTGCCGCAATCATCCTTGATTGCGGTTGAAATAACTTATTTTCATTTTTGATAGGACCAAGGCCAACCTGAAGCTTTTTTGATCAAATTTGCCTTTACAGTTAATTATGTAGTAGGCATTATTTTACTCATTATCGCTTTAATAATTTATGCATCTATTTATCACAAATATGATTATCGAGCACGATTTCCACCCAACCCTCACTCCACCCCCGCCGATGGCGGGACAGGCGGACAGATGAGAAATAGGAATTATCAATGATGAATGCATTAATTATTCACGATTGATAATTAAAATAATTCGGGAAGATTCTTCGTTAAATAAAAAAAAATTTGGGTTACGGTGCTTCATCATTCATCCAGCCCGTTACTCATGATAAAAGCCATTCCAGCGTATTCTTTATTAGACTTTAGCTTCTTTCAAACCGCTGATCCAGTTCATCCAGCGAAAGCTGAATGATTACCGGGCGGCCGTGCGGACAGTAGTAGGGATGCTTGGTTCCGAAAAGCCGATTCACCAATGCTGACATTTCCTCATGCGTGAGCTGATCGCCGGCTTTTACCGCGGCGTGGCATGCGAAAGATGCCGCGAGCGCTTCCTGAAATGATGCGTATTTTTTCTGATATTCCTGATAATTATCAATCATTTCCCGGAGTACAGCTCGTTCTGCGCCCCACGCCATTTCGGACGGAATCGCTTCCATCATAACAGCTGTTTCACCGAATTCCTTCATTCTGAATCCCATTTTTTCAAGATAGGGCAGAATTTCCAACAGCACGGAAAAATCATCGGGACTGAATTCCTGCACGTCCGGAAACAGCAGCGTTTGTGCCGCAAGTGCATCGCCATCAAATGCTGCAAGCGCCTCTTCAAAAAGAACGCGCTCATGCGCCACATGCTGATCTATGATGACGAGTCCGCTTTGAATCTGCGACACAATGTATTTTTTATGCACCTGCCACATCGATTCAAAATCAAAGGGCTCTTCCGTGTCTTCTCCGCTGGCGAGATTGGAAGCATACGATTTGGCGCGGTCTAGTTTGGGCATGTCTGCAGGATCGCCAAACTTCAAGTTTGACTGATTTTCATGTTCTGCGGCACTCGGATTATCGAAAAATGAAAAACCCGGTTCCTGTGCAGAAAAATCCGGAATCGTAGATAATATCGGTTCCAGCGCTTTTTCCGCAGCGGAACGAACAACATGGTAAAGCCGCCATTCGTCCTTGAACCGTACCTCCGTCTTCATAGGATGTACATTCACATCTACTTGATCAAAGGGTAATGATAAATTGATGACGAAGAAAGGGAATTCCCCGCGGTTCATCAGCGATTTGAACGCATTGTACACCGCTGAATTCATCATTCTGTTTTGGATAAATCGGCGATTCAAAAACAAATACTGCTCGCCCGGTTTTTTTCGCACCAGCGTAAGGTTGCCTACAAATCCCGTTACAAGGTAATCGCCTTTTGCCATGCTCACCGGCAAAATATTTTCTTTGTAGAGCGGATCGGTCACCGCTGAAATGCGATCTTCCAAGGATTCCGGTTTTAAGTCAAGAATCGGGCGATTGTCAGAAATCAGCTTAAAGCCGTTTTCGGGATACATGAGTGAAAACCGCCGCACCATATCTACAATTTTCCGGAATTCTGTTCGCGGTTTCTTCAAGAATTTTTTCCGCGCCGGCGTGTTGTAAAAAAGATTCCGAACGGTAATTTGAGTTCCCTGAACACTTGCAGCCGGTTCCAAATCGCCTGACAGTCCGTCTGATATTTTAAGGCTGTGCCCTTCCCCATTCACACATGAAGCCAACTCAAGTTCTGCAACAGCAGCAATGCTCGCGAGTCCCTCGCCTCGAAAACCGAGAGTTTGAATGTCAAACAAATCCTCTGCTTTGGTGATTTTACTCGTAGTGTACCGCTGCACCGCAAGCGTCATTTCTTTCGGCGGAATTCCAAATCCGTCATCCGAAACCTGAATAAGTTTTTCTCCGGCTTGTTCCACAACAATAGTAATCTGTTTTCCTCCGGCATCGAGGCTGTTTTCCACCAATTCCTTCACAACAGACGCCGGGCGTTCAACCACTTCGCCTGCGGCGATCTTGTTACGAAGGTCCTCTGTCAGCGGTTTAATCGGCATTGGCAGTATTTAGAAAAAAGGGTTGAAAGATTACAGTCATGCCAAATTCTTATTTGCCGGTGATAGCTGTCATGGTTTTAGTAAAAACTTCAGCATGAAGTTCATCAGCTTTTGCCAGCAAATTTTGCGCCTTTTCTGTTGCGTCCTGTACAAATCCGGCATCGTGTATTCCCGGAAGATTAATCATCACATTCATGATTCCGCCGCGCACTGCGCCGTGCGCCATTTCTCCTGCCACTCCGGCGTCACTTACTGAATTCGGGTTTCCTTTCTCAACCAAAACGGATGCCATTTCCAGTATTCTAAACGCCGACTCCGAAGTCTCCATTGGTATATTTACACCAAGCTTTCCCGCCGATTCCTGTGCTTCCGCTTTGACGGACTTTTCTTCTTCCGATTTACTGGGAAGTCTTCCTGCATCCATCATCCGATTAAATGCTTCCGTATCTTCATCCACTAATTTGGCGAGACGGTCTTTCAATGCCTGCGCTTCGGTACCGATGGATTCCATTTCATCCCTCGTCAGCTCATATCCTTTCTTTTCATGCGTCAGTGCAGCTACCATTGCAGCCAGACCGCCGGCCAAACTCCCGGCCAATGCCGCAACGCTGCCGCCTCCCGGTGCCGGGCTGTTGGTTGACAATTCTTGTACAAATGCTTTCATGGTTGAATTCATGAGATTTCCCTCCTCATTTTGAACGGCATATTCAATTATTTTTTCCTTCGGGATGAACGGTGCCACATCGTTAAGTCCCAGCGACTGGACCGCAGCTTCCACAAGTTCTGCTTCCGGCACACCGGGAGTGTGCCCCTGCTTTTTCAGATAATGAATTCCAGCATGTTTTATGGCTTCCAGTGGAATAAGTCCGACAAGTTCGCTTCCAGTGACTCTCAACCCGCGCGCTTCCGCCAATATGCAGGCGGCATCAAAAACCTCGTGCACAGGCGACACATTGTAATTGGTAAAATTGATGGAAATTTGTGCGCGGTTATACGTTTCAATTATCCATCCGACTGCTTTCACATCTTTAAACATTCCAGGAACCTTTACGGGCTTCCCGTCATCATAGCGGACAATTTCACCATCCATCAGGTTTTTTGAATACGGACTCGGAATGCGTTTACTGCGCCCCTTTTCACGCAGTTCAAATGCGATATCGGTGGCAAGCCGTTTGTCTTTGGTGTTTAAATTGATATTATATGCGATTAGAAATTCTCTCGCGCCAATAGCAGTCGCGCCGGCGCTCGGATTGAATTCTGCCGGCCCAAAATCCGGTTCCCATTCGGGATCCCGTAACTTTTCTTCGAGTCCCTCGTATTCTCCAGAACGTACAATCGCCAAATTTTGGCGCTCATTTTTCTGGGCAGAATTCTCATACATGTACACCGGAATGCCCAATTCCGATCCGACGCGTTTCCCGACTGCTTTAGACACGGCAACGCACGCATCCATTGTTACACCCGAAACGGGGATAAAGGGGCAAACATCCGTAGCACCCATTCGCGCATGCGCGCCTTTGTGATTTCTCATGTCTAAAACTTTAGACGCCGCCTGAATGCCGATAAACGCCGCTTCCGCTACCGCATCCGGCTCTCCGACAATGGTAACAACCGTTCGGTTTGTATCCTCTCCGGGATCTACGTCTAATAGTGTAATGCCCGGCACAGTTTCAATGGCGTCCGTAATTGTCTGTATTTTTTTGAGATCCCGCCCTTCGCTAAAGTTGGGAACGCATTCGATAAGTTTCATATCATCCGCCTACACTCACGCTATTTAAATAAGCGATGAGAAAAATGACAGCAAGCAGCAAGATTCCTGTCCAGATCAACGATCGGCCCGATGCCTTTTTATCAGGCAAAATTTTTCGAAACAAGTTTCCGGACATTACAGAATCCCTCCGGTAAATAGTCCTGCCAAAGTTGTAATGATCGGTCCCATTACCATCCAAATGATACTGAATCCTGTTATCCAGCCAAACGCAATTAATCCGATTAACACCATTGGCCCTACTTGTTCCATTTTGAGAACGATGTGACGATGTTCGTATGGAATAAATCCTTCGAGAATTCTGGATCCATCCAACGGTGGAATGGGAAGGAAATTGAACACGCCTAACGTGATATTTATGAAAAGACCCACCTGTAAAACTTTCAAGATTATTGTCGGCACCTGAGTGCCGCCTGCTGCCATTTTTATCAAAATTGAAAAACTGATGCCGCAAATCAGCGCAAGCAGAAAATTGGATCCGGGTCCGGCAAGCGCAACAAGAGTCGCATTGCGTTTTGGATTGCGCAGGCGTCCTATATCAACCGGGACGGGCTTAGCCCATCCGAATCCCATAAAATAAAGCGCCAATGTTCCGAACACATCCAAATGCGCAAGCGGATTTAGCGTCAATCTTCCGTGCTGATGTGCTGTAGGATCGCCAAAGCGGAACGCCACCCATCCGTGCGAAAATTCATGGAAAGACAATGAAAAAAGAATGACAGGAATTAGGATAACCTGAACTGCAGGATCTAAAGACGCGATTCCCATTTACCACCTCGGGTGAAATGCTTTATGCACTTCTGCAAGATATTGCCGGTCTAAATGTGTGTACAGTTCAGTTGTGGTAATACTCTCGTGCCCGAGCATTTCCTGAATGGCCCTGAGGTCGGCACCGCCCTCCAATAAATGCGTTGCGAATGAATGTCGAAATGTATGCGGGCTTGTCTTTTTGGTAATTCCCGCCTCGGCTGTCCATTTTTTTAAAATTTGCCAAACAGCAGCGCGTGTAAGCGGCCGGCCGTTTAGGCTTAAAAATATTTTTCCATTATCCTGATTTTTATCCGCCAATTTCAATCTCAGTTTTCTGAGATATGCATTTAGAGCACTCACTGCTTTCCCCCCGATGGGAACCAATCGTTCCTTGTTCCCTTTCCCTTTAACGCGAATTACGCCTGATTTATTCTGGACATCAACCATTTCTAGTCCACATAATTCTGACACCCTTAATCCTGTTGAATAGAGCATCTCCAATAATGCTTTATCTCTTAGGCAAGCAGACGAATCTTCATTCACAGCCTTGATGATAGATTCAATTTCTACTGCCGTCAGCACATCCGGAAGTTTTCGGTTTATTTTCGGCGGATCTAATAATTGAGCGGGATTTTCATCTGTTATTTCTGACTCAACGAGAAAGTTGTGGTAAGATCGAATTGCGGAAAAATTTCTATGCAGAGTTGAAGGGGCAAGTTCCAGATCGGAAAGAGTCCGAATAAATTCTCTTATTTCATTATCTTTTACATGACGAATTGAGGTAACCTGTTTTTCTTCTTCCAGAAATTTCAAGTACCGGCCGATGTCCCTTTCGTAGGCTTCCACGGTATTCTTCGCCAGATTTTTTTCAACCCGGATCATAGTGATGTAATCCTGAAAGTGTGTTTCCACGTAACGATTATTGGGTGAACTCCTGCTCAACAAGCTCACACATAATATGGCCTGCAAGAATGTGGCCTTCCTGTATGCGCTGGCAGTCATCGCTGGGAATAGAAATAACCGCGTCGCCCATCGGTTTTAGCTTACCACCGGATTTTCCGGTGAAGACGATTATTTTCATCCCGAGACTCTGTGCTTTTTCGGCCGCCTGTATCACATTTCCCGAATTGCCGCTTGTGGACAGAGCTATAAAAATATCGCCTTCTGCGCCCAATGCGCCGACTTGCTGGGAAAATACAGAATCAAAACCAACATCGTTTGCCCATGCGGTAATGAAGGATGAATCAACTGTCAGTGAAATGGAAGGTACGCCCTTCCACGTGTGATCTCGCAGGCCGCCGATTAATTCGGTGGATAAATGCTGCGCCTGTCCGGCGCTCCCTCCATTCCCAGCCCACAGAACTTTTTTATCGTCCTTAAAAGCTGAGGTCAAAAGTGCAGCGGCGGATTCAATCGAATCAGCGCATGCTGTGATCATTTCCTGCTTAACCTGAGCGCTTTCTTCTAATTGTCTGTTGATTTCTTCTTGATTGTTCATTGATTACTCCTTCACATGAACCGCATCCGAAAATGCTTTCATTACATGGGATGATTCACCGTCCTCTACTGCCGTTCCCGTGACAATAAAGGATGCGCCTGCTTTCACTTTTTCGCGGGCATCTTCCGGCGTTTTAATCCCTCCGCCTACCAGCACCGGAACAGAGACTTGGCCGCAGATGCTTTTCACGGTCTCATTTGGAACAGAATCTTTTGCGCCGCTTCCTGCTTCAAGATAAATCAAGTGTTTCCCTAAATATTCCGATGCCAATGCATGTGCTACCGCAATATCCGGCCGGTTCATTGGAAGCGGACGTGTGCCGCTCATAAATTCAACCGTGGAATGAGAACCGCCGTCAAACAAAAGATAGCTTGTCGGAATCACTTCCAATCCGAGATCTTTTACAATCGGCGCGGCAATTACTTGTTCTCCTATCAGGTAATGCGGATTTCTTCCGGACAAAACCGCCGTAAACAAAATGGCGTCAAAATGCTCATTGAGCTGGTTTACGCCGCCCGGGAAGAAGATGACAGGAATGGTTGAATTGTTTTTAATCCGTTTAATGCGTTCATGGTATTTGCTGTCCATCATCAGACTGCCGCCAACGAAAATAGCGTCTGCACCTGCCTGATGTGCAGAATCCACCCTTGCCTCCAGCGAATGGTCATGGTTCCTGTCAGGATCCAAAAGCACAATGTAGCCGGCACCGCGTTTTTCCGCAGTATTTATAAGCGATTTAAATACAGATGTACTCATGAAATGATATTATGCCGGATTCTCGAGAAATGATGTGTAATCTGAAGCAGACATGAGACTGTCGCATTCGGTTGTATTCGATAATTTTATTTTCACCAGCCAGCCTTCACCGTGTGGATCAGAATTCACCCTTTCAGGTTCATCCTCAATTGCTTCATTAATTTCAACTACTTCACCTGAAACAGGCGCAAACAAATCCGCAACTGTCTTTACAGCTTCTATCGTACCCAATGGATCATCTTTGCTCACAGTATCATTTAATTCTGGAAACTCCACAAAAACAATATCACCCAATTCTCCCTGCGCATGCTCGGTAATACCAACCGTAGCAATTCCATCGGCCAATTGAATCCACTCATGATCCTTCGTATATCTCAATTCATCTGGTATATTCACCAATATTCCTTTATGTGTCCTTCGGATTGTATTCAAATGTTTCTAAAAATCCCGTGTCAAATTCACCCGCCTGAAACTGTTTATCTTTCATAATAGCCTGATGAAATGGAATGGTAGTTTTGGGTCCTTCTATGATGCATTCTTCCAGGGCTCTCTGCATGCGGTTGATGGCTTTATCCCTGTCGGAAGCATGCACAATGAGTTTGCCGATCATGGAATCATAATAGGTCGGAATTTCATATCCGGCGTATGCATGAGTATCTACGCGGATTCCTTTTCCGCCCGGCAGATGAAAACTTGAAATGGTTGCTGGAGATGGTATAAAATTTTTACTAGGGTCCTCTGCATTAATCCTGCATTCAATTGCATGTCCGCGGAGTTTGAGGTCCTTTAGATAATTCGGGAACGATTCTCCGGCATGCATTTGGATCTGCTGTTTGATAAGATCCACTCCAACGACCATTTCTGTAACAGGATGTTCCACTTGAATCCGTGTGTTCATTTCCATGAAATAGAAATCGTTATTTTTATCCATTAAGAACTCCATGGTTCCAACACCAATATAATTTGCAGCTTTGGTTCCTCTGACCGCCATTTCTCCCATTTTTGTCCTAATAGCATCGTCCACAGCAACGGATGGAGATTCTTCAATCAGCTTTTGGTGCCGCCGTTGAATGGTGCATTCGCGTTCACCGAGATGCACGACATTTCCTTTGGAATCCGCAAGCACCTGTACTTCGATATGCCTAGGATTCATCAGGAATTTTTCGAGGTACAATTCTCCGTCGTCAAAAGCCGTCAGCGCCTCATTCTTTGCCGTATCAAACGCCGTATCAAATTCAGATTCATTTTCCACAAACCGCATGCCTTTACCACCGCCGCCGGAAGATGCTTTTACCATCACAGGATATCCCATTTCTTTTGCCAGTTTTTTTCCGATTTCTGGATTTTCTATAACGCCATCACTTCCGGGAATAACGGGAACTCCGGCAGCTTTCATAGTATCTTTTGCCTGAGATTTGTTGCCCATCGCATGAATGGTTTCGGGTTTGGGTCCGATAAATGTGAATCCATTATCCTCAGTGATGCGGGAAAATTCGGCATTTTCCGAAAGGAATCCGTATCCGGGATGGATCGCATCCGAATTTGTGATTTCGCCGGCAGCAATAATCCGCGGAATATTTAAATAACTGTCTTTGCCGGGCGGAGGACCGATGCAGACTGCCTCATCCGCAAATTTGACATGTAGCGATAATTCGTCTGCCGTTGAATATACAGCAACTGTTTTAATTCCCAATTCGTGGCACGCCCGAATAATCCGCAAGGCTATTTCCCCACGGTTGGCTATCAGGATTTTTTTAAACATAACGGTTCAGGGCAATTGTAACCGTATCAGGAGGGTTCAATCATAAACAGAGGTTGATTGAATTCCACGGGTTTCCCGTCTTCCACCATAATTTTTCTGATGATACCGTCCTGCTCTGCTTCGATCTCATTCATAATTTTCATTGCTTCAATAATACATAATGTTTGACCAGTTTTTACTGTATCACCTTCGGTTACGAATGCGTCTTTTTCTGGAGAGGAAGATCGGTAAAAGGTTCCGGGCATTGGGGAAAGAATCTGTTCCCCGCCTGTTTCAGGCACAATGGAAACAACATCAGGATCGGAAGGGGTTTCCCCTGATGATACGGCAGTTGCAACGGATGCAGGCGCAGACGATCCTTCCACGATACTTCCGGATTTGGATACACGAATCCGCTTGCCCCAAAAGGTAATGTCAATTTCCTCAATATCGCTATTCTCAAGGATATAAATGATTTCTTTAACTTTATCTTTCCACATATGCAGTCCTCAAATTAAGAAAATTTCGATTATGTTTTTGCCCGCTCGACGTAGTTCCCGGTGCGTGTGTCCACTTTTAATTTATCGCCTTCATCCACGAATAACGGTACTTGAACTACGTAGCCGGTTTCTAGGGTTGCAGGTTTGGTGGCGCCTGTTGCTGTATTCCCGCGCATCCCGGGTTCCGTATGCGTCACCTCAAGGATAACGTGAGCCGGAATTCGAACATCCAGAATTTCGCTGCCGTCAAATAATAAATCTACTTCCTGCCCGGCAATCAGATAATGCTTTGCATCTCCAACCGTATTTCCGGAAACCAATAGCTGCTCATAAGTTTGATTGTCCATAAAAATGGAATCTTTACCATCGGCATACAAAAACTGCATTGTTTTTGCCTCAACTCTTAGCAATTCAATTTTCGCACCGCCGTTGAATGTTTCATCAATCACTTTTCCCGATTGAATATCTTTTAATTTTGTACGGACGAATGCTCCGCCTTTCCCAGGCTTTACGTGTTGAAATTGGATAACTTTCATACGCTTCCCCTTGTGAAAAAGGACAGCGCCGTTTTTTATTTCTGATGTTGTTGCCATTAAATCGTGCTATGTATTAAACAATTAACTTACGAATAAATCCTCAGAAAATTACGGAAGACTGGGATCGTTTCGCTTCCAAAATATTGTCGTATTTTTAATGAATGCTTCAGCCGAACTGATATCTTTTCGCACGGCATCAACATGGGTTATCTCTTTTGCATATTTCACTTTATCGGCTTGGCGAAGAACCGATTGCCACTCTTTCTTCCCTGAGGAACCGAATGGCAAATTGATTGCATATTTTTCAATTTCTTCTGTCGTCATTTCAAGTGTTTTCACAAAAAATGCAAATTCAATGTATTCTCTTATAACGAGAGACAATGAAGTATAATATTCCTTAATGGAAGATGCGTCCTCATTAACCTGTTTGGATAATTCTTTTAACTTGCCTAAAGCAACTTCGTCCGGTGGTGCAGCATCAATAAATGGTTCCGAAAATTGAAACCTATCAGGCGTTCGGCGAAACCAGGTAAATATAATTAATCCTAATAATATCAAGAATGTCGCAGCAAGCGCCAAGGTTTGAAATGACAGAGATGTGCTAAGGGGAACCGGCGATTTTACCGGTTTTAAATCCACGGTCCCTGAAGCGAGAAATAGAGAATCCTCAGCAATGGAAGAAAAAACAAACATGGGTAAACTGTCCATCATAACAATTTGATCTAAAGTAGAATCACTATTCAAAATCTCAATCGCATAAGGTGGAATGGTGTATTGCCCGGTATCCCACAATGCCAATTCAAACTCAACAGAATTCAATCCCGATGCATCCTTTTTTGAATTGTATCGGCGAACTTCAAGCGTATGGTTAGATATAATTTCCGGAAAGCGGATAAATTTATTTTCAGGCGCAGAAGCGGTAACTGTATATCGAAATACATCTCCAATCGCTACTCTGTTGGTGTCAAGTTCGACTTCCGCATGAAAAGTGCTTTCCCGTATTGATTCGGAACAACCGGGAAAAAACAGGAATAAAGATACTGAGAAAAATATCACCCGCATTTAGGTCTCTCTTAAAATCGTTTTTCTCTTAATCGGAAATAATTCATAAGCGGTTCTACATAATCATCGCCTGTAGAAATAGGGATGATATCAAACCGATTTTTGCGGCAGGCATTCATAAAGTCCGCTTTGCGTATATCTTGCACATCCTTCATCACTTTTCTGTCAGGTGAAGAACCGGTATCAATCCAAAATTCTTCAGTCGTTTCCGGATCTTTCACTTTCACCATTCCAAAATTTGGTACATCATCTTCTGCCGGATCGTGAATCTGAATCCCTATTAAATCATGTTTCCGATTGGCTATCTTTAGGGATTTCCAATACCCTTCATTCATGAAATCCGAAATAAGGAAAACGACTGATCTTCGGCGGGAAGTGTGAAGAAGAAAATCTAAGGCGTTTCCAAGGGATGTTCCTTTTTTTTCAGGTTTAAAAAATAAAATTTCCCGAACCACTCGGAGGATATGGGAACGTCCCTTTTTAGGTGGAATGTATTTTTCCACTTCATCGGTGAAAAAAATGACACCTACTTTGTCATTATTTTTTATAGCGGAAAAACCGAGGACGGCAGCCAGTTCAGCGGAAAGTTCTGTTTTGAGTTGAGACGTGGATCCAAACTGTCCCGAAGCGCTCATATCTACCATTAGAATAACAGAAAGCTCACGTTCTTCTTCAAATATTTTAATAAAGGGATCACCGGTTCTGGCCGTCACATTCCAGTCAATAAGCCGAATGTCATCTCCCGGAACATATTCACGAACTTCAGAAAAAGACATGCCTCTGCCTTTAAAGACAGAATGATATTCGCCACTGAAAAGATCGTTCACCAATCCGCGGGTACGGATTTCAATCCGACGTACTTTTTTGAGGATTTCCCGGGGAATCATGCCGCCGGTGTTCAAGGAATAACGACGGTCTCCAAGAGACGCCGGATCAGGTCTTCGGGTGTGATTTCTTCTGCTTCAGCTTCAAAGTTAAGAATAATGCGATGCCGCAAAACATCCATCGCAATATATCTTACATCTTCCGGAGTAATGTATCCTCTGTGCTGGATAAACGCCCGCGCTTTTGCCGCAAGAATTAAATTGATGGTCGCGCGAGGCGAAGCACCGTATTCGATTAAACCGGTTAGGTCTGCCAGTCCGGCACCTTCAGGATCCCGCGTGGCGAAAACAAGATTTAACACATATTCCTCAACTTTTTCGTCAACATATATTTCATTCAGCAATGATTGCGCGTTTAAAATTGCGTCCGGGGTTACCACCGGGTTCACGGATTCCGCCGATCCTGTTTTCGCCGACTTGCGCATAATAATTCGCTCTTCTTCTTTGGATGGATAGTCCACCTTGAGCTTCAGCATAAATCGGTCTACCTGGGCTTCCGGAAGCGGATACGTTCCTTCCTGTTCGATCGGATTCTGTGTTGCCAAAACCAAAAACGGTTTATCGAGAATAAATGATTCCTCTCCAATGGTTATTTGCCTTTCCTGCATGGCTTCCAACAGAGCGCTTTGCACTTTGGACGGAGCACGGTTGATTTCATCTGCCAAAATAATGTTGGAAAATATCGGTCCCTTTCTCGTTTCGAAAGCACTTGATTTTTGATTGTAAATGAGAGTCCCCAACAAATCAGCCGGCAGCATATCCGGAGTGAATTGAATGCGCTGAAACTTGGTATCTATGAGGTGCGCTATGGTTTTAACGGTGAGCGTTTTTGCGAGCCCGGGAACCCCTTCCAAAAGAACGTGTCCATTGGCTAAGAGACTGATGATAATTTTATTCACCAACTCTACTTGACCAACAATGACCTGCCCCAAACCCTTTTTTAAATCATCTACAAATCCGGAACGTGCAGAAATTTTTTCATTAATTTCGGATAAACTGAATTCTGACATGGGGAATAACCTCTATTTAAGAGGCAATATTTTTTAAGGCATCAATCTGATTGATATCCTTACCGAGGTACTGCAATTCAAATTGTACATCGTCGTTCAAATCATGTTCAGGGAATTGTTCTAAAAATCGACTGTACTCCGCTTTTGCTTGTTCATAATCCTGGATATAGTTTGCATAAATAAATCCTACCATAAACTGCGCATTCGCCTCCAATCCGCTCCCCGGATACAAATCAACCACCTTTTTGTACGCGGAAATTGCAGCGCGGAAATCTTTCACATTATTCATGTAAATATCCCCGATATAATACTGCGATTTGGATGCAAGCCCATGGTCCGGGTATGATTTCACGAGCGTCGTTAAATCTTCCACTGCGCCGGTATAGTTACTAACATTCCGTTTCGTCTCTGCTAACGTAAAGAGGGATTCGGCCGTCACGGGTTTCCCACAGTTCATCCCAGCCAGAATCAGTCCTGCTAAAGCAATAATGTTTTGTGAATTTCTCATAGTCCTCTCGAAAAAAGTTTGTGAATTTATTCGTACTATCCTGTCCTCGCAAGCGGGAATTCATTCTTATACTTTATGCCACGCTTCGAGTTCCTGTTAAAATGCATACAACACTCCCAGATGTATTCGCCACTCAGACAGGTCGCTTAACTGCATTGCATAATCCAGTCGAACCGGGCCTAAAGGCGTAGTTATGGTAATGCCAAACCCGGCGTCCCATCGAATCCCCGAAGTCGAATTCCAGTATTTAGCACTGCCAAGTTTTCCGCCATCTAAAAATAATACACCACCAATCAGTTCATATATCGGAAATCGAATTTCAGAATTAACGATTAACCGATAGGTTTCACCTTTTGGCGTAGAGGTAGGAGCGCCTGTCGAATCTGTTTCTACCGCAAATTCCAATGGATCCCACGCCCGAAGGTTTGAGCTCCCGCCAAGATAAAATTTATCATACAGAATGTGTTCATATTGCTCATCCGCTGTGTCCCATCCCGAAAGGATTCCATAGTTCCCACGAATTGCAAAAACTGAATTTCCATAAATCCTGAAATAATTTCTTCCATCGATTTCTATTTTTAGAAATTCCCTGTTCCCACCAAGAATTCCGCCGGTACCGTTTAACCGAATGGATACGATGGAACCTTTCGATGGAAAAAATGGATGATTGGTTTGATCGAGTCTGTAATGGATGTCTACTTTTCGTTGTTCTACATTTTCTTTTATTTCTTCCGGTTCCTCAAATTTTTCCCACTTTAGACTCATATCGATGAAACTTCTGTCGCCGAATTTATGAATCGTGGATATCTGCACACCATACCGCAAAATAAATGGCCCTTCAAGGTCTGCAAAATTCTTAAACATATGAAAAAATCCTTTAAACCTCGTTGGAATTCTGATAGTACCAATCCACTGGTTTAACAGGTTTGCATCCACACGAAGCCTAGGATAATGAAATTGTTCTTCCAAGGGTAATTCTGCCGAGATTTTGGAGCTGAATCTGTTAGTTGATCCAAATACGCTCCTGTTGAGCCACTCCAAATTCCCGCCTATACCTGGAACAGGCAGAAGCCCATCACTTATTTCAATTTTATCAAACCCTCCGTCTGATTGAATCGCTCGCCTGTCTTTAAATGGTTTTACCTGAACTTTTACCGCTACAAGCGAATCTGTTGGAGAACCCAATACAGGCGCAATGTTAGAAGATGAATACAATCCTGTCTCTAGAATTCTGCGTTTGGAATCATCCACCGCTTGTTTTGTATAATAGTCTCCTTCTTCAAAAACCAATTCCCTCTCAACCAGATGAACTTCCCCCGAATCGACATCCAAAATTTCTATCTTGTGTATAGAAACATCGGGGCCTTCTTCAATCATCAGTACGGCGTTTACAGAATCTTTTATATCCGGAATGAAATCAAACGTAACATACAGTTTACTGTGATGCTGATAGAGTTCCTCCAGAGATGGCATGTTAGCATTGATCCGAACGGGGTTAAACGGCTCATCAATATTCAGACCTAAAATGGTCGTTATCTCATGGGTGGAAATGGACGTATTTCCCTTGACTTGAATTGCGTGTAAAAAATATTGCTTTCCTTCTTTAATGGTATAATAAAGGGTAGCCCTGTCTTCTTCTATCGAAAAAGAATCCTGTACGGAAGCCGCGAGAAATCCATTGGATACATAATATGTTTTCAGGGAAATGGCATCCAGCTTCTGGATACGCGGATCAAATTCTTTATAGGAAAATAAACGCGGTTCATGCAATTCCAGAACCGAATGCAATTGTTTAGATTTTATGGATGCATTCCCGAAGAATTCCACCTGTGTTACATAGGCGGACGACGGTTCTCCCCAAACAGAATTCGAAAATATCAGCAGAGCCCAAAGCCCTACTCTTAAGCGAATCATAGAATGGTCTTAGTAAGAGTACCGGAGTCGGTATTTAACACTCATGAATCCTTCTTCATCTACGCTGCCCACGAGGGAAAAATACGGATTTAATTTCAATTCTACACCCATCTTACTCTGATTTGGATTTACAAGTGAAAACGACCTTTTGTAGGAATAATTAAGCGACAGATTATCAGAAATCTTTCGTTCGGCTTTTACCGTGAATTCTTCCTCGCTATCAGGATTGATTAAACTTCCCATTCCCGTGACACTTACATCATCCACAAGCCCCATATCCTCTATGCCGCTGATTTGAAACAAATTCTTTTCAAGCTGACTTTCAAGATAGGCACCCAAGATTGTTTGTGCCTGAGCACCAAATCCTTCAGATGAAATTTCCTGATCTTCAAACCGGCGATGAAAGGTCAATAATTCCAAAATATCGCTTTGGGAAAAACCGCTAGCAGATTCCAAATACAAGTCCGGATTTTCCAGCGGTCCGACAAGTGTTATACTGATTTCTTCTTTGCCAATGGTTGTATATGCTGAAATGTCCATGGTCGGATGGAATCCTTTTCCGTCAAATACCAACGGACCTCTTAAATCCTTAAATACATCATGGTAGTAATAAAATTTTCCGTCGCTTACCATGAGTTCACCGGAAAAATCTGAATTGGATTCGCCAAATTTTGCAATAGAAATGTCACCGGTCACTACAGCATCAACCTGGCTGTTTTGAAGCAGAAAATCCTGCTGAATCGGAAAATGAATCTGGTAATGTGTCAAGACGCGCCCGGGTTTTTCTGGAGCAGTAAAAACTGCCGAAGAAGTGAATTCTTTTCTGATGACTCCTTCTACCGGCGCAATATCGCCTGCTATCAAAATTGTATCGCGGCCTGTAATAGATAAATCTAAATCTGCGGTGCCTTCAATATCCCCAAACAATGTTTTGATGAACACCTGCGAACCGGACAGATTAACATCATATTCTGGCTTAAAAAATGAATTCAGATTTAACCTTCCGGATAAATACACATTCGGATGCTGAGATTCATTCTTCGTCATCACTGCATCAAAAGATTGAATTTCAAATGAGTTTGAGGTGAGTTCAGCGACGGTATTTACCTGAACAATCGGCTTCTGAAGCAGTACAGAATAAATAGAAGCATCCTCACCCGATATATGCCCTTCTCTCATAATCGAATCGGGAAAGCCATGAATCAAAAGTCCAAACCCAAATGTTCCCACAATCGAATCAACACTGGCTATAAATGGTGTTAAAAAATTAAGATTTTCAACATCACCCTCTGTAAAAACATGCATTGAATCTGAAAGGATATAATTCCCGAAATTCTGCGAACCGATATTTAAATCCATTGGAAGAAATCCGCTTCCACTCAAGTAATTATTTTTACCCTCCGATTCGTAGTGATCAAAAATCAATCTTTCACCATCATAATGTCCCGAGCCCTGCACCTGCCCCAAGGGAATTACATCGTAATAACATTCGGCAATATCCAGATCAAATTGAAAACGGGTGTTTTCAGTACTGCCTCCAAATTCCCATGTTCCTGTTGCCAATCCTTTTATGGGCATATTCTTCAACAGCAGTGTTGAAACGAGGGGCATTCCAATTTGATTTAATTCCGCAGTCAGATTAATATCCAAAGGATCATCCCTTTGGTCCGGAAGGGGAAATTCGCCAGCCACCGTTAATGAAGTGCGCCCATTTTCTTCCATCTTGAATCGCTCAATCAAAAATATTTTGTCTTTGTACTTCACGGATAAATCAAGGTTTTCGTACGGATGGTCAAAAAAGTTTCCATTTTTAATTGATCCGTCCAATTGGAAATGTGTCTGGGATGAGTCCATGTTAAAAACCGCATTCCCAAAAGCATTTCCAGAAATGGGGAAATCTTCCATTCCAAGGATAGACTGCACTATATCCGCTTCAATATTCGAAAGGTTTAAGCGGCCGGCCAGCGAATCTCCGCGATAAAATTCACCTTTCATAATCCCGTCGTCAATGTGAATTTCAAACGGTTCTAGTTTAATATCATCTTCGATAAAATGGACGATTAATGGCCGCGTGCTCGCAAGATAATGTCCTCTGTACGCAATTTGAATCCGATTCAACTTTGCAGTTTTTCCCAAGGAAATTGACCCTGATAGCTGTAAAAAATCATCTCCATCCTTGAATTCCATACTCGACAACTCCCAAGAATCAGGATGAAATTGTACGTCGACTGTGCCGTTATCAAAACCGTACTCATTCCAAATTCCTTTTCCAATATTCATTTGCAGCCATCCGCTTGAAAGATCCCAAATTCGATTAATTTGGCAAGTCATTTCTGCATAATCCAAATGGGTATTACGAAATCCTATATTTCGGCAAATAAGATCAGCTTTAACAGTTGGGATATCCAAAGGACCCTGCAATTCCAATGTTCCTGTAGCCGTACCACTTGTTAATGAATCGGACCAAAAATTGTTAATCAGGAATACATCTGCATCCTTTAACTCAAGGTTAAGGTCAATAAATTCGGACGCAAAATCCGCTTCACCTTGAATAGTGACAGAACTTGGTCCTATTGAAAGCGTCAGCGGGTGCGCTATTGATATAAGATCATCGTGAAACTGGATGGATCCCGAAATAACGATGTCCTTATCACTGTACATCTCAGTTTCCTCGACCTCTGCCGTCAAATCCACATCCCGAACTTGCCCGTTAGAGTCAATCATTCCTTCGAACAATAGAAATCCTGTCAAATCTGTATCCTGCTGGCGCGTGATCCATTCGCTTAAATCGAGATGCGTTAAACTTACAGTACCGTTAAATCTACCTGCATGTTCTAAGATTCCCTGAAGCGAAAGGCGGGCAGTTTCACTTATTAAATCTAATTGGTCTACAGCAATATGATTCGGTTCATTCCTCAACAATACGGTTCCATTCATATGAAGCCCAAGCGAATTTTGAACAGAAACTTCACCGCTAAATGTGTGAAAATCGGATGAAAGGTGTACTGTGGAAACCAAACTGGAAAATTTAGGCTGAAGCGGAAGGCTTTCGAAAATCTGTTCCGGAAACGTGTATTCGTCAAATGCCAAATTCATCGTTAAGGAAGGCTTTTCGCCGAAGGCAGCATCTACGGTGCCGTTAAATCCTACGCCCATCACCATTCCATCTTTGGTAAACATATGAAACCGGGATGAGTCCAATTCAGCAAAAACATTTTTCACCGAAAATGCATTTGGATTCTTGCTGGATCCTCCCGAAAAATTTTCAATTCGGAGGGCGGCTTCCCCATCCTCCTGCAAATAATCACCTCTAAAAGAAATAGAATACAGCCTTAATTCGTCCTTGATGTTTAAAGGTACAGACCCATCCAACTCAAAATTTTTCAGGTCAAACTTTACAGCAGGAAGTTTGGGACGCGAAACTCCGAGTTCAGCGGGTGCCCGATCCAAAGAAATCTTTCCGGGTTTTACCTGAAGACCGCGAACAATAATACGATCCATATTGATGCCGCCAAAGAACAGTGATCTCAAAATGTTGATATTTGCTTCAGAATATGAAATTAACACGCGTGTACTGTCCCGATGCTCAAACTGAATGTCTTTAGCAGAAACGGTTGACAGCAAATGGCCGTGCAGAGAACCGATGGTTGCGGTCCAGCCATCCTGATGAATACTGTTATTGATAAATGCCTCAATCTTTGTTTCCCACATACTCACTTTAAACAGGAAAGCTCCGCCAAGTGCAAGTACTAAAATTAAAGAGATGAGGGCTGTTTTGAATTTTTTCAAAGGATTGTCAGGGTTTCCCGAATAACGAATATACTGACGAGCGGTTCCAAATACAAAAAAAGCGTCCGGAAGGACGCTTTTTTCATTGGGTTGTCATAAAGGTTACTCAACTACTTCAAAGTCGGCATCTTCAATTTCGCCTTCCTTCTTGTCTTTCGACTTTGGATCTGGCGCATCATCCTGAGGCGGCGCCTCATCTTTGGAAGCTTCATACATTTTAGCTGCAATCTGATTCCAAGTCTGATTTACTTCGTCTGTTGCAGACTTGATATCCTCAAGATTAGCTCCGCCGTGCGCCGTTTTGAGTTTTTCTATGGAGGTCTTCAAAGATTCAGAGTCGGCCTTGTCCAACTTATCTTTGAATTCCTCAAGGTTTTTTTCCGTCTGGTAAATCAACTGTTCCGCCTGATTGTGGACATCCACTTCCTCGCGTTTGTGTTTATCCTCTGATTCATTCTTTTTCGCATCCTGAACCATTTTATCAATTTCGTTCTCGGATAACCCGCTGGAGGCTTCAATCCGGATACTTTGTTCTTTTCCGGTGGCTTTGTCCTTAGCATTTACATTCAGGATTCCGTTTGCATCAATATCAAACGTAACCTCAATCTGCGGGATGCCTCTCTGTGCCGGCGGGATTCCGTCTAAATGGAACCGTCCGATGGTTTTGTTATCCAGCGCCATTTCCCGTTCACCCTGTAGGACATGAATTTCTACAGTTTCCTGATTATCTGCAGCCGTGCTGAATACCTCAGATTTTTTGGATGGAATGGTTGTATTTCGCTCGATTAAAGCCGTCCTTACGCCGCCAAGGGTTTCGATTCCCAAGGTGAGTGGCGTAACATCCAGCAGCAGAATATCATCCACATCGCCAGCAAGCACGCCTCCCTGAATGGCTGCGCCAACCGCTACCACTTCATCGGGGTTTACACTTCGGTTCGGTTCTTTCCCGAAAATCTCTTTTACAATTTCCTGGATTTTGGGAATACGAGTAGATCCGCCTACAAGAAGTACTTCATCAATATCACTTGCAGAAAGTCCGGCATCGCTGATCGCCTTTTTGCATGGGTCTATGGTTCGTTTTACAAGGTCACTGACCAAATCCTCAAATTTGGCGCGCGTCAGGCTTACGTTTAAATGTTTAGGACCGGAAGCATCTGCAGTTACAAATGGTAAGTTAATATCTGTCTGCTTTGAACTGGACAATTCCTGCTTGGCATTTTCAGCGGCATCTCTCAAGCGCTGAAGCGCCATTGGATCTTTTTTTAGATCAATTCCGTCACTTTTCTTGAATTCATCAGCCATCCAATTGATGATACGCTGATCAAAATCGTCACCGCCAAGGTGTGTATCGCCATGCGTGGATTTCACCTCAAATACACCGTCGCCAAGCTCGAGAACGGAAATATCAAATGTTCCGCCTCCAAGGTCAAATACGGCTATTTTTTCTTCCTTCTTTTTGTCCATGCCATACGCCAATGACGCCGCGGTCGGTTCGTTGATAATCCTGCGTACGTTGAGGCCGGCAATTTTACCCGCATCTTTTGTGGCCTGTCTTTGGGAATCATTAAAATACGCCGGCACGGTAATGACGGCATCGGTAACGGTTGTGCCCAAATGATCTTCTGCCATTTGCTTTAATTTTTGCAGAGTCATTGCGCTTATTTCCGCCGGTGAATATTGATTATCTCCCGCTTCTATGACCAAACCGCCGCCGGCTTTTTTGCTCACCTTGTAAGGAACTTCCTCAAGCTCGGTGCCGACTTCATCGAAATTCCTGCCCATAAAACGCTTGATGGAAAAAACGGTATTTTCTGGATTGGTGACCGCCTGGCGCTTTGCCGGTTGGCCCACCATGCGTTCGCCGTCTTTTGTGAATGCAACAACCGAAGGTGTGGTTCTCCCACCCTCAGGACTGGTGATAACTGTTGGCTCGCCGCCTTCTAAAACTGCCACACAGGAGTTGGTTGTACCTAAGTCAATTCCAATAATTTTACTCATGATTTATGCTCCAATTAATGTTAAATAATGAAAGTTGATCCTAATTAGACAATTATTATGCCAAAGGGTATAATTAACCTATATGGCAGAAATAGGGATTTTCTTACCTATATATGGCAGAATTTAGGACTTAATCTTGGATTTTGCTTTTTTGGATTTTTGCTTTTTTGCGGGGGAAGCAGTGGATTTTGCAGTGGATTTTTTTGCCGAAGAAAACACCAGTTTGGAATCGCTTACGTCTACCTTGATTGCATCGCCTTCCAAATAAGTTTGGTCTAATAATTTTTCTGACAGCGGATCTTCCAGCAGCATTTGGATTTCCCTCCGCAACCGGCGAACACCGTATTCAGAACTGTATCCATCTTTAAGTACGAATAGCTTGGCTTTTTTTGTTACGGTTAGTTTGATGGACTTTTTCCCAAGATTTTCCATTAAATCGTTTAACTGAAGATCAATAATCTTAAGTACATCTTTTTCCTGAAGAGGATGAAACACTACTGTTTCATCCACCCTATTCAAAAATTCAGGGTTAAACGTACTTTTCACCTGATCCAAAATACGTTGCCTCATGGCATCATAACTGTTTTCAGGTGAATCCTCGATAAATCCATAGGTACCGCCGCCTTGGATTTCCTTTGTAGCAAGATTGGATGTCATTATAATAATCGCATTTCGGAAATCTACTTTTCTACCCAAACCGTCTGTTAAAACACCTTCGTCAAAAAGTTGTAGCAGTACATTAAAAATATCGGGGTGCGCTTTTTCTATCTCATCAAATAAGATAACCGAATACGGATTGCGACGGACGCGTTCCGTGAGATCTCCACCTTCTTCATATCCGACGTATCCTGGAGGCGCGCCAATCAGCCGCGAGACCGAAAACCGCTCACTATATTCAGACATATCAATTTTGACCAAAGAATCGGTATGATTGAATAAATATTTAGCAAGCACCTTCGCCAACTCAGTTTTCCCAACACCTGTGGGACCGAGGAACAAGAAAACACCAATCGGACGGTTGGGGCTTTTGAGTCCAGCGCGGGTCCGCTGAATAGATTTGGACACACAGCCGATTGCCTCCGATTGCCCGATAATTTCAAGGCTGAGTTTATCGTTCATTTTTAACAGTTTCTGCGATTCGGATTGCGCCACCTTATTCACCGGAATTCCCGTAACCATGGCAACCACATCCGCAACCTTATCTTCGGAAATAACCACCGGATTCATCCGTTCCTTCTTTTGCCATTTCTTTTGATGGGACGCCAATATAGACAACAGGCTCTGTTCTGTATCCCTAAGTAAAGCCGCTTTTTCAAAATCCTGAGTTGCCACTTTCGAATCCTTTTCTGCGCGGACCGTTTCGAGCTCGAGTTCAATATCAATGACATCCTGGGGAACCTTCATATTCATCATATGCGCACGCGAGCCGGATTCGTCCATGATATCAATCGCCTTATCCGGCAGAAATTTATCGGAAATATACCGGTTCGAAAGATGAACGCACGCCTCGATGGCAGACGCATCATACACAACATTATGGTGCTTCTCGTATTTTTCTTTTAATCCTTTCAAAATTTGGATGGATTCTTCTACGGTTGGTGGATTAATCATAACCTTTTGAAACCTACGTTCCAACGCTCCGTCTTTTTCGATGTACTTCCGGTATTCATCCAGCGTGGTTGCGCCGATACAATGGAGCTCTCCCCGCGCCAGAGCAGGTTTAAACATATTGGATGCATCTAGAGACCCCGATGCTCCTCCGGCGCCTACAAGTGTGTGTACTTCATCTATAAATAAAACTACATTTTCGACGGATTCCAATTCCACCATAATGGTTTTAATCCGTTCTTCGAACTGGCCACGATATTTGGTGCCGGCAACAATTGCTGCAAGATCAATCGCAAGAATCCTTTTATTGTACAGCAGCCGAGGAACTTCTTTTTTGTTTACCCGCTGAGCAAGCCCCTCGATAATAGCAGTTTTCCCGACGCCGGGCTCACCAATCAGCACAGGATTATTCTTTTTCCGCCGGGTTAAAATCTGGGCGACACGTTCGATTTCTTCTGTTCTTCCGATTACAGGATCCAGCTTTCCTTCAGCTGCCATTTGGGTAATGTCCCGAGAAAAATGATCGAGCGCAGGCGTTTTTGACTTTTTGGATTTTTTCGTTTTCACGGGCAAGATATCTAAGGGCTCATCGCCCTCATCCCGGATCAAATCGCCAACGCTGTCGTAATCCATATTAAACGAGTTTAAGACTTCAAACGCAATGCCTTCAGATTCCTTCAGCATAGCCAAGAGCAAATGTTCGTCATCCGCCATCGAAGATCCCGTCGCCGCCGCCTCGTTAAATGCGTTTCTGAGGATGCGTTCCGCGCGGCGCGTGAGCGGTAGATGTCCAAGCGTCATCGTGCCGCCGGACGTCTTGATCATATCAATAATCATTGTGCGCATATCGGATACATCACAATTGTAGATATCAAATATCTTTGCGGCGATACCGTCCTCATTTTTAAACAGCCCCAAAAGCAAATGCTCGGAACCCACATAACTGTGCCCCAATCGAATCGCTTCTTCTTTGGCGGATTTCATGACTGCCTGAACACGCTTGGAAAAATTTTCTTTCATTAGCTTGGCTTAATCTATATACACTTTTCTTTAAAGAATACCACTTTCAGTAAGACTTCTGTCTTTTAACACCAATTTTCGCGTTCCGATGTCCGCGACATCTGCGTTATGTGTAGCAATCAGGAATGCCTGATTTCTGTCCCGGTTTAGCTGCTGAATCAAATCCATGAGTTTTTGAGCATTTTCGGCATCGAGGTTTCCCGTTGGCTCATCTGCAAACACGATATCAGGATCATTGATGAGTGCGCGCAGCACCGCCACACGGGAGCGTTCCCCGCCGGAAAGTTCAGACGGATAATGATTTTTTCTATCGGTAAGTCCGACAAAATCCAGCAGTTCCAATGCTTTCTGCTGAGAGGAATCCTGCCGCCGATTAATTTCAGCGGGAATCAGAACATTTTCCAGCGCGGTGAATTCCGGTAAAAGATGATGAAATTGGAATACAAATCCCAGTGACGTATTCCTCAAATTTGCGAGATCCGCATCTTCCAAGCTGTCCGTGCGCTCCCCGCGGATGGACACGGAACCGGAATCCGGCGAATCCAGCGTTCCGAGGATATTCAGCAAAGTGGACTTCCCTGCGCCGGATGGACCGATGATCGTAATGAGATCGCCAGCATGTACTTCCAGAGACAGGTTTTCAAAAACGGTTACCGTTTCCGATCCCTTGGCAAATGATTTGGATATTCTGTCAGCAGATAATATCATTTTTCGTACTGCAGCGATTCAAACAAGGGCATTCTGTTTGCCTTCCATGAGGTAATGATAATAAATCCGAGGACTAAAACCAACGAAATCGCCAAGATCCATAACACATCCGCAGGCATCAGCATCATGGGAATAGAATCGAGAAAATAGATATCGGTGGGCAGCGGAATGAAACCGGTGGATTTCTGGATCCACACCAGAATAAGCCCGATGATACACCCCGCACCAATGCCGGAACAGCCAATCAGCATTCCCTGCGTAAATATGATTGAGCGGACATTTGACTGCGGCATTCCCACCGCTCTTAAGATTCCAAATTCTTTTGTTTTTCGAATGATGATGAGGAATAAAGTTGACGCCAGATTAAATCCGGATACGATGATAATTAGACTGAGAACAAACATCGCGCCGATGCGTTCCAGTTTCATCGCATTCAGCAAACTTGGATGTACCGATTCCCATGTTGAAATGGAAAGCGATGGCGGAAGGATTTCTGTCAGCGCCATTTGTGCGTCATCTACATTTTCGCCGGCGGCTAAACGGACGTCAATACCGTCCAAAAGGTGTTTTCTCGTAAATAGCTTCCTGCCGACTTCGAGCGGAATAAACACAAGCTTGTCATCATAATCAAGAACATCGGTTTGGAAAATATCAGAAATCACAACTTTCTGTGTCAGCGGAAGTCCGAACAGTGCCGATTGATCCACCGGACTCAAAAGGTTCACTTCCGATCCTGCGCCGGCATTTAGCCTTTGGGCAAGATGCCGACCGACTGTTATGCCGATTTTTCCGTTCGTTTCCGAAGCTGGAATGCCGTACACCGATTCCAGCCTATCCATGTCAAGCGCCTTCATCGTAACCATTTTATGGTATTTCCCATCGAGAGTAATCAATCCTTTTCGTTTCATAAATCCAGCAAATGCGCTGATAGAATTCAGGTCAGATAAAACCGAAACGGAATTTGAAATTTCTTCCTCTGAAGAAAATCCGCTAATCCGAAGATCGCCTTCGATGGAGGCCAAACGTTCGGTCACTTTTTCTTCAAATCCTCTCAAGACTGCCGTGGACACAATCATGGAAAAGCTTCCAACGGAGAGGCCGATAACAGCAATCCACGCCGATAATTTCCCCGGCCTGTTTTCGCGCCGGCTCAATAGAAACCGCGATGCGAGTTTCATATTCAGCTTCATTCGTACCTCAAAACATGCGATGGTTTCAGGTTTGACACGGATGAGGCCGGCCAAAAGGATGCCAATGAAGAACCGAGAACTGCAAGCCCAAGGATGATTGCGGTGGATGTAAGATTAAAATCAATCGGAATCCTGTCCATGAAATAGACATCCTCCGGAATGGGAATAAGTCCATAGGCTGACTGCAAAAAGCCGATCCCAAACGCCAGCGCGCATCCAATCAATCCCCCGCCGATTCCGATCAGCATTCCCTTTACCAGAAATATGGCGCGCAATCCTTTTTTCGGAATGCCGAGTGCGAGTAGTACGCCCATATCGCCGGTTTTTTCCAGCACAACCATAGATAGCGCCGAAATGATATTCACAAGTCCGACAAGGGTAATCAGCCCGAACAAAATGTAAATCGGCCACTGCTGTACTTTAATCCACTGAAACAGGACATAATGTTTATCTACAAATGACTGTGTGTAATACGGATACGGCAATGCTTCAACTAGAGCGGCTGCAATTGTTTCTACTTTGTCCGATTTCGTTCCGTGGATCGTCCAGCCGCTAACCGTGTTATTAAATTGAAACAGCGCCGCTGCTGAGGATAATGTCATGTAAATGAGCGAGGTGTCGTATTCCTGAAGCCCAGAATGAAACATCCCGGAAATGGTAAATGTTTTTGCGCGTCTATATCCCAACGAACCGGAAATGGATGCCATATCAAACAGCACAACCGTCTGTCCAACAGACAAACCGAATTTGTCGGCAAGCGGTTTTCCAATAACAATTTCAGACTCAGATTCTGACCAATTGCCTTCAACGAGCAATTGTTTTGCAACCGGCGGAGTATCCCCGGATTCGATTCCTTCCACTAAAACGCCTTCCGCTTGTTTCCCGATCCGAAGCAGTGCGGGACTTTGAATGAATGCCCGCATGTCCGCGAGCGGATCGTGATCTATTAGAATAGTTTTTGCCGTTTTCATTTCCGTGCTCTGGTGATCCAGCGGCTGACTTATAAAATGCTGAATTCGGATGTCGCCGTCAAAACCGGAAATTTTTTCAGACAGCACCTTCTCAAATCCGTTTAGGATTCCTGAAGTCAGAAGCAGAGAAGCAACGCCGATGGATAAGCCGATCATGGCAAACATTCCGGCGAAAGAGGAAAATGTTTTTAATCCGGGAGTGCGTAAATATCGAAGCGCTATGGTAAACGAAAATCGCATAGGCTGTCCCGCTTCCCGCCCGGCTGGCGGTGAATTATTCGTCTCCTGAGGACCGCATTATCGGAAACAAAATGACATCACGAATCCATCGCTGATCGGTTAACAACATAACGAGCCGGTCCATGCCGATACCGACTCCACCGGTTGGCGGCATACCGCATTCCATCGCCTGGAGGAAATTTTCGTCCACTGGCTGGGCTTCTTCATCGCCTTTTTCTTTTAGATCCGCTTGAGCTTCCAGCCTTTGCCGCTGGTCAACAGGATCGTTCAATTCCGAAAATGCGTTTGCAAATTCAGCACCGCCGATAAAGAGTTCAAACCGCTCCACCATATTCGGATCGCCGTTTCTGTGCACCTTAGCAAGGGGCGAAATGGCCCGTGGATAATCGGTGACAAAGGTCGGCTGCAGCAAATCGGGCTCAATGAGTCTTTTCATAAGCTCATCCAACACTTGACCGTAATTGTCATCTTTCCCCACGTCAAGTCCCTGTTCTTTGCAAATGGATTTCAGTTCATTCTCATCCGAACCGGAAATATCTTTTCCGAGCTTTTCCTTCAGCAATTCAAACATCGGTTTACGGGCAAAAGGCTTGGACAAATCTATGTCAATGTCCTGCCAGGAAATTTTCAAGGATCCAATGGCTTCTGCCGCCGATCGGAACATGGTTTCCACTAGCGTCATATTGTCCTCATAATCTGCGTATGCTTGGTAAAATTCCAGCATCGTGAATTCAGGATTGTGGTTCCGGTCCATCCCTTCATTTCGAAAATCTTTGGCAATTTCATACACCTTTTCAAATCCGCCTATAATGAGGCGCTTCAAATAAAGTTCATCGGCAATTCGAAGATAAAGCTGGCGATCGAGCGCATTGTGATGTGTTGTAAAAGGACGTGCGTTGGCACCTCCGTATATTGGCTGAAGAACAGGCGTTTCCACTTCCAAAAATCCGTGATCATCCAAAAAGGACCGAACGGATTGAATAATTTTTGTCCGTTTTACAAAAACTTCCTTCGATTCGGGATTAACAATCAAATCCAAATGCCGGTTTTTGTACCGCAGCTCTTTATCTGCAAACGCATCAAATACTTCACCTTCTTTTTCCTTTACTACCGGAATGGGGCGAATGCTTTTGGCCAGCACAGTCAGTTCAACCGCATGAATGGATGTTTCCTCAGTTTTTGTTTTAAAGACAAACCCGGAAACGCCAACGATATCCCCGATATCCAACAATTTGAAATGTGCATATGAATCTTCTCCTACGTCATCCCGTTTTATATAAACCTGAATCCGGCCATATTCATCCTGAATATTGAAAAAGGATGCTTTTCCCATTTTCCGCATGGTCATAATTCTGCCGGCGGCAACTACATCTTTTCCTTCAAGTTTTGAATAATTATCAAGAATTTCGCTGCTGCGGTGCGTAGGTGCAAATTTATGCGGATACGGATCAACCCCGGATTCCTTGAGGGATTCCAGCTTTTCAATCCTGAATTTCATGATTTCGTGTAAATTTTTCTTTTCTTCGCTCATTTTGTCTCTTATTCGGTTAGTTTTTTTTGATTTGCGGATACTTCGCTCATTAAAAATGTTCTCATAAATCGGTCAAGATCGCCGTCCATCACCGCCTGAACGTTACCCGTTTCTTCTTTAGTTCTGTGATCCTTCACCATTGTATAAGGATGAAACACGTACGACCTGATTTGGCTTCCCCAACCAATATCCTTTTTCTCACCTTCCAATTCCTTCATAGCTTCTTTTTCTTTTTCCAGCTCAAGTTGATACAGCCGTGATTTTAACACCTTCATTGCCTGAGATTTATTTTTATGCTGGGAACGCTCATTCTGGCACGTGGCCACAATCCCTGTCGGCACATGCGTAATCCTGACAGCGGAATCGGTTCTGTTCACATGCTGTCCGCCGGCGCCGCTGGCGCGATAGGTATCAATCCTGAGATCATTCGGATCAATTTCAATTTCAATTTCTTCATCTACGGATGGATACACAAATACCGATGCAAATGACGTGTGGCGTCTGTTATTGGAATCAAACGGTGAAATGCGAACCAGCCTGTGAATTCCCGCTTCGCTTTTGAGCATTCCGTAGGCAAAATCGCCTTTCACTTCAAAGGTTGCATCCTTAATCCCTGCCTCGTCGCCTGCTTGATAATTCATGAGATCCTTGGAAAATTCTTTTTTCTCAACCCAGCGCGTGTACATCCGGTAGAGCATGTCCGCCCAATCCTGACTTTCGGTTCCGCCTGCGCCCGGATGAATAGTAACAATCGCGTTCTTATCATCCTGATCGCCGCTGAGCATCATTCTAAGTTCAAGATCGTCAACGCGTGTTGTGAATTTTTTGAGTTCCGCACTCCCTTCCTCCGGCGTGGATTCACCCTCTTCGCCAAATTCGATTAAGACTTCAATATCATCATTGAGAGTGTTCAAATTATCCCAAAGTTCAATTTCTTTTTCTATGCGGGATATTTTTTTAAGGGTGCCGGACGCTTTTGCCTGATCCGACCAGAATTCCGGTTTCAGGGATGTTTTCCTGTGTATTTCCAAATTCGACTGCAAGGTATCCAAGTCAAAGATACCTCCTGAGTTCGAGGTAGCGTTCGCGCGTTTTGTGAAATGCTTCCTTTATTTCTGGCCAATCCATGGGACGAATCTACACTGCTTTACGAATAACTGAAAAACCGATTAACGAAAGAAAACATTAATCACCGGAAGAAATGAACAGCCGTTCGTTCAGATACCGCCTAAGGTCCATTTCATCCATATCAATTTTAACGAATCTGCCTTCTTCCGCCACGGTCACGCGCTTCTTTTCTTCGGATACCACAATCACGATGGCGTCCGTTTCTTCGCTTAAGCCGAGTGCAGCGCGGTGGCGCGTCCCCATTTCAGGATCTACCATGGAACTTTCGGTGAGCGGCAAAATACAGGCGGCAGCTTCGATGATGTCATTCTGAAGAATTACGGCGCCGTCATGCAGCGGTGATGTTGGGTTAAATATGGATACCAACAGCGGCGCAGATATTTCCGCTTTCAGCGGTGTTCCTGCTTCTTTGTACGACCGCAGTCCTGTTTCCCTCTGAATAACAATCAAACCGCCCCACCCTTTTTGAACCAAAATTTGAGACGATTCCACAAGCGCTTCGATGGTGCGGCTGGTGCCGACTCGAAAAATCTTTTGGAAAAACCGAGTTTGCCCGATGTAGATCAAAAGCCGGCGCAATTCCGGCTGAAAGAGAATAACAAATGCCACCACCCAAACGGTCTGAAATTGGTTTACAAGCCAAGAAGACGCACTCAAACCGAAGGCATTAAACATGAAGGAAATGATCAGCAAAATAATCAATCCAACCAGCATCTGCCCTGCGCGCGTCCCGCGGAAATACTGGTACACCTTAAAAAAGATCCAGCTGACCAAAATGAGGTCAATGACGTCAATGAGGGTAACGGTTAAAAATCCTATTTTAAAAAGTTCAATCATGCAATGCCTCGAATGTAATCGGCAATGGTTGCAACGCGCTTCATTTCTTTAACATCGTGGACGCGGACAATGCTGGCGCCGTTCAATATGCCGGCAGTTACCGCAGCAGATGTGCCTTCCACGCGATCATTCTCCGGGAGGTCAAGCACAAAACCAATAAACGATTTTCTGGATGGGCCGACTAAAATTGGTTTTCCCAACGGCAAAAAGGCATCCAGTTTTCGAATCAATTCAAAATTATCTTCAGCCGTTTTTCCAAACCCGATACCGGGATCAATAATAATATTATGCGGTTCTATACCATCTTTTACTGCTTCGTCAATCCGATTTTGAAAAAAGGATGCAATATCATCAATCAGCGCAGTATAGACAGGATTGTTCTGCATTGTTTTGGGTGAATCTTTCATGTGCATGATAACAACAGGAACGGAATGGGTCTTAACAACTTTTCGCATTGCTTCTGACGTAAGTCCGCTGACATCGTTCACCATTTCTGCGCCTGCGTGAATGGATTCATTTGCCACCTTGGCTTTCATAGAATCAATTGAAATCAGACAATTTGATTTTTTTCTGATGCCTTCGATGACAGGAATAACTCTCGCCAATTCTTCTTCCTCAGAAACAGAATCTGAACCCGGGCGTGTGGATTCACCTCCAATATCCAGAATATCAGCGCCTTCCTCTATCAGCTCCAATCCGCGGGCGATTGCTTTTGCCGGTTCGGTATATTTTCCGCCGTCACTAAAAGAATCCGGAGTAACATTCAGGATTCCCATTACGAGTGCTGGTTTTTTACCGGATTGACACCACGCGTTGAATTGGCTGCGGTTCATTCTAAAAATTACGGGAGTAAGAAGGAAAAATCCTGCATCAAAAATTCCATTGATACGCCAAGAATATTGATGCTGAAGTAATTATGCTTTTTTAGATGATTTTTTAGCAGCTGTTTTCTTTCGTTTACCAGATGCCGGTTTCGCTTTTCCGTTTTTGGATCTTCGGATTGTTTTCCCATCCAATATTTTTTCGATGTCAGACGAGTCGAGAGTTTCATATTTTAGCAGCTCTTTGGCCATCCGGTGAAGTATATCAGAATTATCGGCTAAAATGCGATCCGCATTCGATTCTGCTTTTCGGATGATTTTAACCACCTCTTCATCAATCAACGTTGCAGTTTCATCGCTGTAATTCCGTTGAGAGTTAAAGTCCCGGCCGAGAAAAACTTCCTCATCTTTTTTGCCAAATGTCATGGGGCCCAACCTTTCGCTCATGCCCCACTCGCACACCATTTTTCGTGCGATATTAGTGGCTTTTTCGATATCATCGCCGGCGCCGGTAGTCATTTCCTTAAAAATGAGCATCTCTGCCGCTCGGCCGCCCATCATCACATTCAGCATTCCTTCAATATAATCTCTCCGATACGTATGCTGTTCATCCATCGGAAGCTGTGTCGTTACGCCGAGTGCTTGTCCGCGCGGAATGATGGTTACTTTATGAACAGGATCCGCTCCGGGAGTTTTCATTGCAACAAGTGCGTGGCCGGATTCGTGATACGCCGTAACATTTTTCTCTTTTTCAGACAAGATCACACTTTTTCTCTGCACGCCCATCATTACCTTATCTTTCGCCTCGTCGAAATCATCCATGTCCACAGATTTCTTTCGTTTTCTGGCCGCCAGCAATGCTGCCTCATTTACGATATTCGCAAGGTCCGCCCCGACAAGTCCCGGAGTGCCTTTAGCAAGATCTTGCAGTTTGACTTTTCGTTTATTAATAACAATTTTCTTTACATGGACCTTTAATATTCCGAGCCTACCCTGAATATCCGGAACATCAATCACAACCTGCCGGTCAAATCGTCCGGGGCGAAGCAAGGCATGGTCCAGTACATCCGGCCGGTTGGTCGCTGCCATTACAATTATATTCTGGTTCGATTCAAATCCGTCCATCTCTACCAAGAGCTGATTCAAAGTTTGCTCTCTCTCATCGTGTCCGCCTCCGAGGCCTGCTCCCCGCTGGCGCCCCACTGCATCAAGTTCATCAATGAAAATAATGCAAGGTGAAGTCTTTTTCCCCTGTTCAAATAAATCACGGACACGAGACGCACCGACACCAACAAACATCTCGACAAAATCTGCACCACTCAGACTGAAAAACGGCACACCTGCTTCACCGGCTACAGCGCGGGCAAGCAATGTTTTTCCCGTTCCGGGACGTCCCACTAATAGAACTCCTTTGGGAATGGTGGCGCCCAATTTCTGAAAACGATTCGGCTTCTTCAAAAAATCGATGATTTCATTCAGTTCTTCTTTTGCTTCTACGCATCCGGCTACGTCGTCAAAAGTGACCTTTGGTTTATCAGAAGTCCAAATTTTGGCTTTACTCTTCCCAAAGTTGAAAATACTTTTCATTCCATTTCCGCCGCCTTGCATACGCCTCATCAGAAAAATCCAGAAACCAATAATCAGCAGCCACGGAAGAATATTTAAGAAATACCCTGTCCAGTCAATGCTTTTTTCATTAAATGTATACTCCACACCATAACCGTCCCATTCCGCCATCACTTCTTTATCAACGAACGGCAAAATTACTTCAAACTGATTAATGTCCTTTTCCAGCCCATTTTTATCTTCGATAGTCTGCAGAGTAGATAATTTCCCTGTAATGGTTTTTTCCACAACAACAACTTCTGAAATTTTCCTGTCTTCCAGAAAATCCCGGTATTCCTGATAGGTAACGGCTGCCTGATTCTGAGCTTCGTTTGTGAAAAGGTTTGAGAGAAAAATTGCCGCGCTGAAAATAAACACCCAAATCAAGGATGTCCTTGCGGCTCGTTTCCATTGAAATTCGTTTTTCGGATTTTGTTTATCCTGATTCGGCTTCATAGAGCCATTTGAATCTTTGTTATCTTTTTTCTGATTTTCTTTCATTCTTACCTATTCCTAAATATTCTGTGTTGTCTAAAAATCTGCTGACCCTTCTTTCAAACGGTAAATACCATCGAAGTTCCTGAATTTCTGGTCATAATCCAACCCATAACCTACAACAAATTCCGGAGATATTTCAAACCCGACAATATCTATCGGAAAATCCAGTTTCGCGAGTTCAGGCTTGAGCAACAGCGAAACAAGTGTGAGCGAAGCAGGATCTGCCTCTGCCATTCTTTCCTTTATAAAGCGGATGGTCAATCCCGAATCCACGATGTCTTCTACAATTACAACATGCCTGCCTGTTATGTCCGCTGAAATATCTTTCAGCAATCTGACAGTCCCGCTGGATGCCGATCCATGGTAACTGGATAATTTGATGAAATCCATTTCACAGTCAACCGAAATTTGGCGAAGCAAATCAGCCATAAACATAAAACTACCATTCAGAATGCCGATGAAAATGGGGACTTCATTCTGGAATTTTTCATCCAATTCAGAGGCAATTTCTTTAATCCTTGAAGCAATTTTATCAGGAGAAATCAAAAGTTCAAACTTATCCATTTTCGACTCCCTTCGATTCAAATGTGAGAGATGCGCATAGGGATGATTCCGGTGTTACCTTTACCTTTTCACTAATGCGAAGTCCGCAAACCCATACAATATCATTCCCCGCTTCAACCACAAGCTGGTTTTCTTTCTCAAACCGATTCAATTTCTCATCCGTCAGAAAATCGCTTAGTTTTTTAGAATGCTTCATTCCAATGGGTTGAAATCGATCGCCCGGCTTCCAATTTCTAATAAGAACCAATTTGTTTTCGAGGAAACCTCCGTCGATGGTCTCCTGATTTGGACTCGTCGAAAATGTGCTTTGTACCGGTGCCCAATCCCACACGATTCGCTTATTATTAATCACCATCGGTTCGCCGGGATTCAGCTGACATTCAAACTTTGCGGGTTTTTGATTGGACAGAATCCAGTAATCTCTGTCTCGTAATACTCTGAATTCAGACAGGATTTCCAAAATGTCTCCCGTTTCCGCGGATTTCAAAAAATCCGATAACTCCAACCATTGATGCCGGCGCCAGGGAACATCCGAATCGCCCGTTAAAGTTTTAATGATTCTCGCCTGAATCAAATCCGGCAGGGATTTAAAGGATTCGCTATGAAAAGTAAATGTTCCTGCATCGACACTGTCAACATGGCTACCGATGAATTCTGAAATGACCTGATTCATGAACTGAAGCAGTTTAGCAGAATCTTCACCAATATGGACCAATGAATCAATCAATCCGGCATCCTGATCCTCCCACGGTTTCAGAATTTCATGGCGGATGAAATTACGCGGGAATGTGGTGTCAGCATTGGTTGCGTCTTCTATAAACGAAATGTTGTTTTCTTGAATATAATCATCAATATCATTTCTCTTAAACGGCAAAAACGGCCGAATGATGTTTCCTCGTTTTTCATGGATTCCCCTTAAACCGTCCAATCCTGATTTTTGCTGCAGCCTGAACAAAATCGTTTCTGCCTGATCATTCGCATGATGTGCAGTAGCGATACAATCTCCGCCAATCGACAGCAGCATTTCATTCAGCGCTTTGTACCGCTCGTCTCTCGCCCAAGCTTCTAAACTTTGGGCCTTGTCTCTGTCCACGGGATTCAGCGTCTCACTCAGAAAGGAAATTCCCCATTCTTCGCATTGTTTCTGCACAAAGGCGGCATCCGAATCGGACGCTTTCCGCAAACGATGGTTTACATGCCCTGCGTATAGATCCAACTTTAATGTGTTCTGCAAAGTGTACAATAAATACAGAAGCGCGATGGAATCGCGGCCGCCTGAGACAGCAATGAGAACCGAGGAATCCTCCGGAATCAGTTTTGACGATTGAATATGGGCGATAAAGGACTTTTCAAAATCCATGATGGCTCTATTAAAATTGGGATACGATTTCTGTCACGGCCTTCGCCGATGACATGATATAAAAATGGACACACGGAACCTTGGCGTCCACAAGTTCCTGAACCTGATGCATCGCCCAGTCAATTCCAGCTGTTTTTATTTCTTGTTTGGACTTTCCTTTTACCTGATTTTGTAATGCTTCGGGAATCTCAATATGAAAAATGTCCGGAATGATTTTAAGATGGCTTTCTTGTGTCAGGATTTTTAATCCGGGAATGATCGGTACCATAATGCCTGCATTTCGTGCGCGATCCACAAAATCAAAATATGCTTTATTGTCAAAAAACATTTGAGACACGATATAATCGGCTCCCTTATCCACTTTTAATTTGAGGAATTCTATGTCGGTGTCCGCATCTGCAGAATCAATATGGCATTCCGGATATCCGCCAACGCCGATACAAAAATTGGTAGGACTGGAATCGCTTAATTCCTCAAGATATTGACCATTATTGAGTTCGGTAATTTGCTCAACTAAATCAGATGCAAATCGGTTTATATGCCTTCCATTTCCTTCGCCGGGATCTTTTCTGAGATCGTCGCCGCGTACTGCGAGAACATTATCAATTCCCAAATAACTGAGTTCAATAAGCGCATCCTCAGTTTCTTCTTTGGTAAATCCATTGCAAAGGATGTGGGGAACTGTTTCAACATTGAACCGATTTTTAATAGCCGCACTTAACCCAATCGTCCCCGGGCGTTTCCGCTTAACATGTTTTTGATCCGATCCATCAATTTTTTGCTCATAATACACTTCAGCGGAACGGCTTGTCAAATCAATAAAGGGCGGATTAAACGGCATCACCTGATCCACGAGATTAAAAATATCTGCAGCACTGCCTCCGCGCATAGGCGGAATAATCTCGAAACTGAATAACGTTTTCTTCGCATCTTTGAGAAAGTCTATTACCTTCATAATCAGGAATCTACATGCCTAAGGAGAGGAATTAAAAATGGGTTTTGCTCTATTTCAACTTTTAATGTTGTGTCCGGCCCGTGTCCCGAATGCACTATAGTATCTTTCGGCAGTGATTTAATAATTTTTGTTAAGGACGCATTCAATTCATTCCAGTCGCCGCCCGGTAAATCGGTCCTGCCAACAGTACCGGCAAAAAGAGTGTCGCCCGAGAATAAATGTCCCATGATTTCAAAACAAGTGCTTCCAGGTGTATGTCCCGGTGTATGCAACACTTTTAATGTCAAATCATGAAAGGTGAGATCATCTTCAGATGTAATCCATTCATCAATTTCAGGCTTGGGTTTTGGATCCAATCCAAAAAATTTCAGGGATTCTTCATACCAATCCAGGACGGATGCGTCCTTTTTATGTATATAAACCGGGCAATCATACATTTTCTTTAAATCGCGTACGGCACCTAAATGGTCTAAATGAGCGTGGGTGCACACCATTGCAAGTGGTACACCGAAGGAATCAATTTCTTTTCTGAGGACTTCCGGTTCGTCGCCCGGATCGATTACAATACACTCATTCGACTTTTCCAAGCCCACCAGATACGTGTTTTCCTGAAATGGTCCTGTCGTAACGGACCGAACAATTATACTCAAATATCTTGATAAAAGAGATGGGACAAGCACTGAATTTTTTCTTCGTACTCATCTGGATATAGAAACCATTCTGTCGCAGCGATGGAGCTGAGAAGAGAATTCCCATCCTGCGGCGTGAAGCAAAAACCGGTTATTTCGTGATCATTCTTAACGCTGAGAGTCTGCTCTACCATGACAGCTTCGTTTAATATTCGGCCAAAATGTCCGTGATCACGCCCAAATGAAAACACAGTACCGGTCATATCTTTTGATGTCATAGCAACCAGCGGATTTGCTTCCAGTTTGTCCATAACTTGATTTAAAGATGTCGGCTCTTGGACTTTGAGATTAAACCAAAGAATGTGCATGTATTGGCTTGGAATTTTCATTGCGGAGGAAAACATATTCAAATCCATATCCATGGTCCGGAACAAGTCTACAGCATCCTTTGCGTGATGGGTTCCGTACTCTTCATATTTATGATCGTTCACCTGCGGTGACGCGATTGCAGATATTTGACTGATATCCGTCGCGCGGCGGATGCATACATACCGGCCTTCTACTAAATTTTCAGGAGCGTTTCCTTTAAGGGCTAACGTATTGGTTACGCAGGAAACATTGTGGGTGTTGCAGGATACAATTTGGATAAACTGGTCTTCACCTTTTACCAATGCCTTGTCGTTAATGCCCCTCGCATATTTCTTCCCAAAACCATCTTCACTTCCTTGGGCTAAAAACCCTTTCCCATCTTTAAATTTTTCATAATATTTGGATTTATTTTGATGGCCAAATCCTGAGGGAGTGCAATCAATAATCACCGATGCCCGCTCAATGGCTTCTTCTGTTTCCAGCGAAGGTTCCATTCCCAATTCCGTAAAGCCGTCTGCACGATCTTGCATTACTGCCAGTTTGGCGCCTCTTCGAACAAGATCATTTACTTTGGATCTGTCCTCCCTGAGAGGCGTGTATTTGTGAAAAGTAACTTCATCAATCCCGAGACTGTCCCGGTAGTCAGCAAGCAGCCCGATGAGGGGTTCGCCAATGGTGCCGGTACCAACAATATGCACAATTTTTTTACTCATTTTTCCATTTCCGAATTTATTTTTTTAAAAACTTTTTCTCTTTAAGAACCTGATATAAAAACCACCCTAAGATTGTTCCAATGACACTGACCAAAACAAAGCTGAAATAAGGGAGGAATTTATATGCCATTTTTTTGCCTCAGCGACCTTGCAATTTTAAGACATGGACTCTATATCTTAACATAAGAAAATACAGAATTGAAAAGCAGGTAATTGAGAATATAAAGGGAAGAAGAATTCCCGGAGGCTGGCTCGCCATTTCAACCTGCGGATGGGATTGAATTTCAGGTGACCAGAATTTTACCGAGAATACAATGATAGGTATATCAGCAAAAGCTATAATCCCAAGAACAGCTGCTGTTCGTGCCGCTCGCTCCGGATAGTCGCTAAAGGATCGCATCATAAAATATCCGATATAAATAAGGAAAAGAACAAGAGTGGTTGTAAGTCGAGGTTCCCAAATCCATGCACGGCCCCAAATCGGTTTGGCCCAAATGGGACCGGTAATCAATACCAACGCCAAAAACAAGGTCCCGATTTCTGCAGCCGCGAGTCCAATCCTGTCCCATTTTTGGTCTTTTTTTATTAGGAATAATATTCCGGAAATCATGACAATAAAATAGGACAAAAACCCTGTCCAGGCTGAAGGTACATGCACATAAAATATTTTCTGCGCCCATTCCTGATCGGGAACCATCGGTGTATTGTAAATGATATTAATCACATTTACCACCATTAGCAGAAACACAGTGGCAAGCCAAAAAAGGTTAATACGATTTGAAAAGAATGGATTCATTATTCTTCTGTAATGTGCGCAAAAAGAGTATAACCCAGTAACCCAAATATGACGATAAACGAAACCAGGATAAAGACCCATGTTTCCCACACTCCGATCGGTAACCCTCTCACCCAGCCGGTGGTAGATTTAACCGATGCTATAATCACCGGAGACAATAGTGGAAAGAGCAAAATGGGAACAAGCACATTGCTGAGCCTCGACCTCATAGCCAATCCTGACAAAAAACTTCCCAAACACATGATCGCCGTGTTCCCGAGGAAAATAATTCCGATTCCTTCTAAAAGGTTTGCCGGAATTTCTATTCTTAAAAATAGGATAAACGGGACAATGGCGATTGTTTCAACCATTGTTAAAACAATACTTCCACTAATCCACTTGGCGAGAAAAATCTCTCCGCGGTCCACCGGTGCGGAAAGAATTGCGGAAAAAGCATCAAATTCACTTTCGTAGGCAAATGACCTTTGAAGCCCAAGTACGGATGTAAAAAGTACCATAATCCAAAACATCCCCGGCGCCATTTCCATAAACCGGCCGCTGGGGGAAATAAAAGTAAAGGCAAAACTAACGATAATCACCATGCTGAATGCCGCCATCGTGACAAACGACTCTTTAGCACGCAATTCGGTCAGCAATTCTTTTTTAATCAGCACCATTATCATTAAAGTACAGAATCCTCTTCTAAAAGGCCGCCTTGCAAAATGAATTGGCGTGAAGACAATTTTTGAGATCGTTCAGTATTATGATCAACAAATAGAATGGTTTTCCGTTCACCCTTCCAGGATTGAAATAATGTTCCTGCAAGAGACTGACCTTCTTCATCTAAAGCAGAATATGGTTCATCAAACAGAAGCAATTCCCAATCCATTAAGGATGCCAACATCCATTTCAGTCGTTGAAGCATTCCCTGAGACAACACCCGCGATGCCTCGTATTTATGATTCGCCAGTCCAAAATCTGAAAATGCTTTATCCACCCTTTGGCTATCCAAAGCGCAATGATGCAGATTTGCGATCAAGTTAATATTTTCCACCGGCGATAGTCCGGCGTATATGCCCGGCGCATGCCCCAAGTATAAAAAGGATTTGAAGGATTGCATAATTTCACCTGAATCCTTAGAAGTAATTCCGGAGAGAATTTTTAGCAAAGTTGTTTTCCCAGCCCCGTTGGGTCCAGTTAAGGAAACCGAATCTCCCTCTTGAATAGAGAAAGAAATCCCATCCAAAACAGGTTGGTGAAAAAATGATTTCTTAAGATTTCTTATCTCAAGCATGCTCACTTTTTTTGACTCAGTTCTGCCATGATAACCGAAACCTTTTGTTTCAATTCGCTTCGTATTGCTGAAAATTCCGCTTCCGGAATCAACCCGAGACCATACTCCAGTTCCAATTCTTTAATGCGCTGATACAAAATTCGCTTTCTTCTTTTGAGAGATTCCAAGTTGTAATGTACATCCGATGGCAAATCAAACTTGGCACCGAACAGAGGTTGAAGCGCGAAAATTACCGGAATCCCAAAGATAAAAAGGAGAACAATTATATGAAGGACAGTCAAAATGCTTCCTTCCCGGGCCAAAGAGAAATGGCGGTGCCAAGTACGAGGATAATTCCGCCGATCCAAACGAGCCTGACGAGTGGATTAATCATAATTTTCATGAATGCTGTACCAGACTCTGTATCGATAGCTGCAAAAACCGAATAAATATCGCGCTGGATTGTGGAATGAATGTCCAGTTCACTGTGCGGCTGCCGTCTGTCAGGATTGGGATTGTTATGGAAATACACTCTTTTTTCAGGTTTGAGAATCGTCAGCATTTCCCCGTCAGAATTCATGACTCTTATATTGGCTATCCACGCATAATGGTTCGGGCGTTCAGCTTCCGATAACTTTTCCAGATTAAACTGATATCCGGCGAGGTGCTGATTCTCTCCCACGCGTAATCCCCATTCCGCTTCCTGATCAAATGCCTTGCCCGCAAACCCGATAAACATTATCACAATTCCAACATGTGCAATGTAACCGCCATAGCGGCTGCGATTTCGAGCAATCATCTTGTTTAACGCGGCAAAAAGTGATTCACCGAGTTTTTGCATTCGGATAGATGATCCACGTTTAAACTCTAGAAAAATGGCCGTAAACACAAACAGAGAAAGCGAACCGGTAATGGCAGTAGATCCTCTGTATCCAAGCAAAATCAAAACAATCGCGCTGAGTAATCCTGCAACAATAGGAATGGAAAAATTTCGTAAGAAACTATCCCGCGAAGTTTTACGCCACGCTAATAGCGGTCCTACGCCAGTCAGCAGAAGCAATCCAAGACCCAATGGAGTCACAATTTGATTAAAGAACGGCGGCCCGACTGTTATCTTGGTTCCTTTAACTGCTTCTGAAAGTACGGGGAAAATGGTTCCCCAAAAGACTGCGAAACACAATACAACAAAAAGAACATTATTAAAAACGAACCCGCTTTCTCGGGATGTAATGGATTCAATTTTTTTATCCGACTTCAATTCAGAAAATCTTTTTGCAAACAGCGCGAAAGATCCCGCCAAAATAAATAATACAAACCCGAGAAAAAGCGGGCCGAGGGATGATTCTGTAAATGAATGCACAGAGGACATCACACCGCTTCGTGTTAAAAAGGTGCCAAAAATGACGAGCGAAAAGGTCAATATGATTAACACCATATTCCAGGCTTTCAGCATATTTCGTTTCTCTTGAATTAAGACGGAATGAATAAAAGCTGTTCCTGTCAGCCACGGCATGAAGGATGCATTCTCAACCGGGTCCCATGCCCAGTATCCTCCCCAGCCAAGTTCCTGATATGCCCACCAGCCACCCAAAATAATTCCTGCGCTGAGAAACATCCAGGATACCAATGTCCATCTACGAACGACTCTAATCCAAACCGATCCTGATTCGCCTGCCATCATCGAGGCTATCGCAAAAGCAAACGGTATCGTGAAACCAATATATCCGAGATACAGTGTCGGCGGATGGATGGCCATAGTTGCATTTTGAAGAAGCGGATTCAGTCCATTGCCGTTCATTACTTGAAAATCTGCTTCCGTTGGAAAAAATGGATTGGCAACAAAATTGGTGAGAATAAGGAAAAACCCCTGGACCACACTCAATATCACCAAAACCCAAGGCATAAGCTTGTAATGCCGGTTTTGGTTTTGGATGACTACTATCCCGCAATAGAGAGATAAAATAAACAGCCAAAATAATAATGATCCTTCCTGGCCGGCCCAGAGAGCGGTCAGTTTGTAAATGGCCGGCGTCTCTAAACTTGTATAATGCGCGACATAATCAATGTCAAAATTGCTGTTTAATAATTCGGATGTAAGGATTAGTGTCGCAAAGACGACAAGCAAACACGTGCCAAGAAAAAGCCGTTGCGCAACAAGATACAGCCGTGCATCTTTACTAAAATGAAACCAAAAGACTGAAAGAATAGAAAGAAGGCTAAATCCGAGAGCGAGATTCAGGGCATAAGCGCCGGCAACAGGTGTCATAAATTCAATGCGTCTAACTGATAACTTGATTCATCCCGCAAATCACCTTCGTATCGGGAAGCGCATTTTGTCTGCAATTCATCCGCTTCAAAAATTCCGCTTACGTATTGTCCTGTAACGATTACTTCTGCATCATCAGTAAAGAGGTCCGGACGGGCGTGGGTGTAATGCACCGGAACCGTGTGAGATCCCTGGGAAAGTGTAAATCTGCAATCCAGTAAATTGGTTTTTTGGATGACGATGGAACCCGGTTTTACAATGCCTCCAAGCCGAATGCGGCGGTCTCCCGCTGCTTCAATTTCTTCAAGGGACAAAAAGGTAATCATATGAGATTCCTGAGGGTTAGTTTCTGATGAGACACGGAAAATCCAAAATAGAGCCACTAGAACTATTCCGGATACGGTAAGAATGATTTTTTTATTTTGAGGCATTAGAATACCGCGGATTCCTGCCATTCGCCAAACTCTGCTTTCAGGGCGTCCACAATTTCACCCAGAGTTGCATATGCTTTTGCTGCCTCAAGAATTGGCGGTAAAAGGTTTTCAGTTCCGGTAGCAGCAGTTTGAATATGTCGTAGCGCCGCATCCACTTCTTCTTGATTGCGTTCGGATCGAAGCTGATTAAGTGCTTTAAGCTGCTCTTCTTCTGCTTCGTTCCCAATTTCCAAAATCGGAATTTCTATTTCTTCATTTTCCTTTTCAAACTTATTTACTCCAACTACAATCCGGGTGTTTGCATCAACTTTTTTCTGATAATCTGATGCTGCATGCGCTATTTCCCGCTGAAAAAATCCTTCTTCAATCGCCGGAATTACGCCACCCAAGTCTTCTATTTGTTTGAAATACTCTTCTGCTTCCGTTTCCATTCGATTCGTTAATTCTTCGATATACCAAGAACCGCCAAGCGGATCTGCGACATTCGCAACTCCGGTTTCAAACGCTATCAGCTGTTGTGTCCTCAGCGCAATTTCCGCAGCTTTCCGAGTTGGAAGCGCAAGTGTTTCATCCATGGAATTGGTATGGAGTGATTGGGTGCCTCCCAGCACGGCCGCCATTGCTTGGAAGGCAGTCCGGGAAATGTTGTTTTCCGGCTGCTGGGCTGTTAAGGAACATCCGGCAGTCTGGGTATGAAAACGTAATTTCCAGGATCGCGGATTTTTTGCACCGTATTTTTCTTTCAGATGGCGTGCCCAAATCCGACGGGCTGCGCGAAATTTTGCAATTTCCTCGAAAAAATCCAGATGGGAATTGAAAAAAAATGAAAGCCGCGGCGCAAATTCATCTACATCCAACCCTGCTTTCACCGCGTATTCGATATAAGTAAATCCATCTGCAAGTGTAAATGCCAATTCCTGCACTGCTGTAGAGCCGGCTTCCCGAATATGGTACCCAGAAATAGAAATGGTATTGAATTGCGGCATGTATTCCGTGCAATACTGCATCATATCCGTGACGACTCTCATAGAAGCTTCCGGTGGAAATATCCACTCTTTCTGTGCAATGAATTCTTTTAGAATATCGTTTTGCATTGTGCCGCGAAGATTCTCAAGTGGGATACCTTGTTTTTCTGCAACTGCAATGTAAAAAACCAACAGGATAACAGCCGGGCCATTGATGGTTTGAGACACGGAAATTTTTCCCAAATCTATTCCTGAAAATAAAGTTTCCATATCTTTGAGTGATGCAACGCTGACACCGCACTTTCCAACTTCGCCTTCTGCGAATGGATGCCCCGGATCGTATCCCATAAGCGTCGGCATATCATAAGCGACCGAAAGCCCCATCTGTCCTTCTTTCATTAGAAAATGGTAGCGCTCGTTGGTTTCTTTGGGAGTACCAAAGCCGGAAAATTGCCGCATAGTCCACAGTTTGCCGCGGTACATGTTGGCGTGAATGCCGCGGGTAAACGGATACTGTCCCGGAAACCCGAGCTGATCTAAATATCCATTCTGTTCGCCGTCCGCCGGATAATACAGCGTCTCCAACGGATCGCCACTTAGGGTGTCAAAGTCGTAATCCCTTTTTGAAGACCGATTCGCTTCTTCTTTCCAAAGAGATTGAGCTTCGTCAAATAGGTTCAATTGTTTATTCATGTGATATCAAATTCCAGCTTAAACAGACCCTAAAATTAGTAAGAAATTTTGTGATTTATGATCCTTTTGAAAAGGATACTTCGGGGGAGATTTTTTCTTAAAAACTCTGTAAACTACATCCAATGAAAACGAATATAATATTTCATAAATCCTGCGAAAGAATGGACGATGTTCCAAACGAGTCCATTCGCCTCATCGTAACCAGTCCTCCTTATTTTAATGCAAAGGATTACGGAACGAATGATCAAATCGGTAAATCCAGCAAATCCTATGAACACTATATTGCTTCTATGGTTCCGATCTGGAAAGAATGTTTCCGCGTGCTAAAGCCTAATGGAAAATTGTGCATTAATACTCCGATTTTGCCGATGGAAAAAGCAGTCATGAATACCCATCATAACAGGGATTACCAAAACATAAACAATGATATTGAGACCAGTATATTGACAGAAACAGATTTGTTTCGATACGATCTCATTATTTGGGATAAGGGAAGCACTGACCAATTGATGATGGGTTCGTATCCCTTTCCGCCTAATTTTTACGGTCTCAATACTATTGAATTCATCAATCTGTTTGTAAAAGACGGACAGCCGGAAAAGATATCAAAGGACGTAAAAGAATCGAGCCGGTTGAATAAAGAAGATTGGCGAGAATATATTGGAAATATTTGGCGGTTTCCGCCTGAAAAGGACCGATCACATCCTGCGCCATACCCTGAAGAATTACCGCATAGACTGATTCGGATGTTTTCGTTTAAAGGTGATGCAGTGTTAGACCCGTTTATGGGATCCGGCACAACCGCAGTTGCCGCCGCGAAACTGAGCAGGGAATATATCGGGTATGAATTGAATGGCGATTTTATTCAAATGGCCAACAACCGACTAAATTTACTGTAGCAGAAGCTGACCTGCCGGAGACAGTTCGGTATGATGGAAAATATAATTTTTAGAATTGTATTTTCGTTTTTGCCCACTGGGACTTTGAGGCGTGAACCATGTGGATTTTTTCAACCCAATTTCTTCCGGAGAAATAAATCCTGCAATCATGATGTTTCTATTCAGCAAAAGAGATTCTCGAATTTTTCCTTCCGAGCTTTCTTCCTTGTTAAAAATAGGTATGGAACAAAAAATAATTCCTCCCGAATATTTTTTAATATGATGAAAATGTTTTTCCGTAAAAACCCTGCATCCATATGGATCGTAATCTTTGATTTCTCCGGACCTCAATTTTTGGAACCATTCACTCGGAATTGCTTCCGTTTTAATATCAAACACTTTTGCGTTTAACACCATATCCCCTTGGTCAGGTTTGTGATCGGTATAATTTTGATCTAACTCCCCAGAAAGTCCCGCCCATTTACGAACCGCCAACTCTCCCAATGTCCCGATAAAATTGGTTTCCAAATGGTTTAATACTGCCTTCTTCGGGATAAACTGCCTAACAATTTCCTTCGTGCGTTCCATGGCATGATGAACAGCGGTTTGCACTTGATTCAGAGAAACAGGAACCATGATAAATCCCGGATGAATTTTAGAAACGTTCATCTGCATTTTTTTAAGAGGATTGGAAAAACAATGATCGAAACCATTGTCTAATTCATCCTGTTGAGGAAACTGTTATGCCGGGATGGGGTCAGGGAATGCTGCAAGTTCAATCACAGCTTTAGCAATTCCAGGTTCATCAAGCCCGGTTATTTTCAGTAATTCATTTCGGGTCCCGTGCTCAACAAATGAATCCGGGTGACCGAGACGTTTTATTTTTCCTGCGAATCCTTTGTCAGAAAGCCAAGCAGTTACACCTTCGCCAAACCCGCCATGCATTACTCCGTCTTCAACGGTGATGATTTTGTCAAACCGCTCCATCATTCCTTCAAGGTAAGATTCATCCATCGGTTTTATAAAGCGGCAGTTTACCAGTTCAGCAGAAATGCCCTTGTTAGATAACCCAGCCATAATGCCTTCCGATGTATGCACCATTGAGCCCACAGCAAGAATTGCCACATCACTGCCTTCATGAACAACATCCCATGAACCGATTGGAATAATTTCCGGAATAAGACCTTCTTCGAATGCAAGTGCGGATTCCTTAGGATACCTCGTTACGAATGGAGTGGTTGTCTGATTCAACCCTGTGAATAATAAATTTCTCAGCTCATTCCCATCTTTTGGTGCGGTGATAATGATATTTTGTATGCAGCGTAAAAATGCAATATCCAGCGATCCGTGATGCGTGGGGCCATCGGGTCCCACAAAGCCTCCTCTGTCTAAAGTAAAAATCACCGGCAGATTTTGAAGAGAAGCATCATGGACAATCATATCAAAACTGCGCTGGAGGAAAGTTGAGTATAAAGAGACAATAGGCCTAAGACCTGCAGCAGCGAGGCCGGTGGCAAAGGTGACGGCATGTCCTTCTGCAATACCAACGTCAAAAAATCTATCGGAATACCGATCTGCAAAAGGTTTGAGTCCCGTCCCTTCTCGCATGGCAGCAACTACTGCACAAACATCTTTATTTGCTTCGGCCATTTCAATTGCTATGGAACCAAATACAGAGCTGTACCCCGGGACTTCACTTTTTTTCTTTCCATTCGCGGATGTGGAGTTTCCCGAAGTGCTGTAATATTTCAGTGGATCCGCTTCAGCTTTTTCTATCCCGCTTCCTTTTGTTGTAAGTACATGCACAACCGCAGGCTTTTTCAATTCTTTCAGGTTTTGAAATGTATCCATCATTTCTTCCAGATCGTGCCCATCGATTGGGCCAATGTATCGGATACCCAATTCTTCAAAAATCATACCAGGCACTAGAAAACTTTTCAACCCTTCCTGAAATGAATGTAAAAATTTTTGAATGATTTTTTTTCCAACTGGTAGCATTTCCGTCGTTTTCCATATCAAGTCTTTAATCCTGTTGTACAGAGGATTTGTTACTACCTTTGTGAGATAATGGGAGACGGCTCCAACCGTCGGAGAAATAGACATTTGATTGTCATTCAGTACAATCAGGAATTGACCATCAAGCTGGGATACATTATTCAATGCTTCGAAAGCAAGTCCTCCCGTCATTGCGCCATCACCGATGACAGCAATTACCTGATGATTCTGACCTTTTATATTTCGCGCTTGCGCCATACCGAGTGCGGCGGATATAGATGTACTTGCGTGCCCGGCGCCCAATACATCGTATTCACTTTCAGACGGTCGGCAAAATCCACTAATACCGTCTTTTTGCCTCAATGTTGGGAATGAGTCTCTTCTGCCGGTCAGGATTTTATGAGGATAACATTGATGACCAACATCCCAAAGCAACTGATCTTTCGGAGTATCGTAAACCGTATGAAGTGCGATGGTTAAATCCACTACACCTAGCGGTGAAGAAAAATGTCCTCCTTTTTCTTCCACAACATTTATGATGTAATCCTTAAGCTCTTCGCTGAGGATATTGAGATCATCAACGGATAAGGTTCTAAGATCAGCAGGATCATTGATGGAATCGAGGATTTTATACGGCATTTGCCAAACAATGTGAGTGAATCATCTCTAAAAATAGCGAATATATATTTGAGTCTTGCGACATTTCCGGATGAAAACAGGAAGCCAAATGGTGATCCTGTCTTACCGCCACCGGATCCATCCCCATCTTTCCTATAATTTCAACATTGCCTCCGATGCGAGTGATTTTGGGAGCACGGATAAACATCGACGACTCAGAAATAGTGTGACCATTCAGTTTTAATTCAACCGGATGAATCCCGGAATGTACTTGCCTTCCATATCCGTTTCTATCAACAGTTACATCAATGAGGTTCAATGATGCTATACGGCTGTCATTGGATTCGGAAGCCATTAGAACCAATCCGGCACACGTTCCAAAAATTGGTTTTTCCTTTGCAAATTTTGAAACTGCGGTGTGAAATCCAGTCTTTTCCATGAGCAATGTCATACAGGTGGATTCCCCTCCGGGCAAAACCAATCCATCTACCTGAGAAAGCTGGTTTGGGTATTTGATTAAAACTGCAGGACAATCCAGCGATTCCAGTTTTTCAAGGTGCTTTTCATAATTTCCTTGAAGAGCAAGGACGCCTACAGTCATTACCAGCCTCTTTCCTGCAAAAGCTGGTCTTCCGGTATTTCAGAAATATCCAATCCTTTCATTGCTTTTTTAAGACCGGATGAAATATTCGCCAGTTTTTCGGGATCATCCGCATAGGTTACCGCTTCCACAATGGCTTTCGCTCGGGGCGCGGGCTCTTCACTCATGAAAATACCCGACCCCACAAATACGGTTTGCGCTCCCAGCTGCATCATAAGCGATGCATCAGCCGGAGTTGCAACACCCCCAGCAGCAAAATTTGGAACCGGAAGTTTGCCTAGCTTAGCAACCTGTTGGACCAAACTAAATGGAGCACCCATTTCTTTGGCTTCTGCCATCAGTTCGTCTTGTCCCATGGTGGTTAATTTCTTTATAGAACTGGTGACCATCCGCATGTGTCGAACGGCTTCCACAATATTTCCGCTTCCTGCCTCGCCTTTCGTCCGGATTAAAGCAGCACCTTCACCGATTCTCCTGAGAGCTTCTCCCAGATTTCGGCAACCGCAAACGAACGGAATTTTAAAATCATGCTTCCAAATATGGTTTGCTTCATCAGCGGGAGTGAGCACTTCACTTTCATCGATAAAGTCCACTTCAAGTGCTTCCAGTATTTGAGCTTCAGCAAAATGGCCAATCCGAACTTTTGCCATCACTGGAATGGATACTTTTTTCTGAATTTCGCGAATCATTTCCGGGTCACTCATCCTCGAAATTCCGCCTTCTTTTCGAATAAGCGCAGGGATGCGTTCCAGCGCCATCACCGCTACAGCGCCTGAATCTTCTGCAATCTGCGCCTGCTCCGTATTCATCACATCCATGATAACTCCGCCCTTTAGCATTTCTGCCAAACCGACTTTTACTTCAAACGATCCTTTAGCCATGGACTACCTCCTTTTCGGTTACATTACCGATTTCCTTAATTTTAGTGGTGACTTCTTCAATAATATTATCCGGTGTAGAAGCGCCCGCAGAAATTCCGACCAATTCAATATCTTTAAACCAGTCTGAATCCAAATCTGTTGCGCAGGTTACTTGGTAAGATTTTTTATTCCGTTCTAATGCAAGCTGTGTCAGTCGTTTGGAATTGGCGCTCGTAAATGATCCAATAATAATCATGATGTCGCACTGCTCAGCCAATTCCTTGATTTGCGATTGATTCCGCTTCGTTGGGAAACAGATAGTATTCACAAACCTTAAATCAAAAACTTTGGTCATTAAAATATTAATAATATCCTGAACATTTTCAATAGTCTGGGTTGATTGGCTGACAACACCCGCTCGTTTCATTTTACGCAAAGCATTCGCCTCCTCCGGTGTTGCGACAATGGTCGGATTTTTAACCTGACTTGCTATACCAACAACTTCATCGTGTCCATGATCACCGACAATGATAATCCGTCTTCCCTCTTGTTCGAGCTGAATAACTTCATCATGAATTTCTTTAACAAGAGGGCAGGTAGCGTCAACTATATTCATTTGCTTGTTTTTTGCCTCATCCCAAACGTCATTCGCAGTGCCGTGAGCACGAAACAGAATTGGTTTCCCATCTGGAACATTTTCGAGAGACTCAACCACTTTTGCGCCGGCAGTATCTAAATCATTAACAACATTTTCATTATGAACAATATGACCGAGCATATACACATCACCATCATCCTCAGCTGTTTGGTACGCAAGATCCACTGCATCTCTTACTCCAAAACAATAGCCGGCATCTTTCGCGACTATTATTTTCATCTTTCCGATCCATTTTGGGATGCGATTTCCGCCTTCGTTAATTCCAATACTTTCTGAATAACGTTATCCAAACTTCCTTTTACCACAGCACCGCACGCCAATTGATGCCCTCCGCCGCCCAACTTCAACGCAATAGAATTAACAATATATTTCCCTTTTGATCGAAAATTCACCCTACAGGAATTTTCATTTTCAAATATCATAACCGCCACTTCCACTCCATTGATCGCACGCACCATATCGGTAAATCCATCCACATGTTTTCTTTCAGCGCCGACAGAAGCTACCATTTTTTCATCAATGGAAAACCAGGCCAATTCACCGTTACAGTCCAATTCAACATTATCTATCACTTTGCTGAACAGTTTCATTTTTTCCAACGGACGTGATTGATAAACGCCTTGATGAATTTTTGAAATATCAACACCGGCTTTAAGGGATTCAATGGCAATCTGGTGACACTTAATCGACGTATTGGAGTAGGCAAACGATCCTGTATCTGTTAATACAGCTGTATAAAGACCCTCCCACATTTGAACGGTAATCGGGTTTTTTTGAAACAGATTCAAATAATCATAAACCAATTCTCCGGTTGCCGCTACAGATGTTTCTACTACATTTATGGTGAAAGGCGAATTTTTCTGGATCGGGTGATGATCAATATTCAGCATTGGAATGTTTTTAGCGGAGAGTAATTCGCCAATTGTTTTCATTCGCATAAAATCTCCGACATCAAAAATAACAGCCAAATCAGCATTTTGAATCCATGCATCATCCGTGCCGGGTGTATAGCAATGAATAATATTACCTTTGTTCAGGAACTCATATTCTTCTGGAAGTTCTGAGGCTATAAAAATCCTGCAATCTTTATTGGCCTCTTTTAAATGATGATACATTGCCACGGATGATCCCAATCCATCTCCATCCGGCATAATATGGGTTGTGATGACAATTGTGTCAGCACTTTCAATGGCATTATGAATATCGGTCCAGTTAATCATGGGTACTGTTTATAAAAAGAGCATCAAATTTAAACTGAATTTGAATGATTTCCCTTTTGTATTCATCCTTATTTTTTCCACTGACGTTCACCTGTACCACCGGATTTATTTGACATTCTTGCCAATACAAATAAATAATCTGACAACCTGTTTAAGTATTGTATGCATGTGTTGCTAATCTCTGTTCCAAGAACGTGTATCACGGATCTCTCAGCACGCCTACATACGGCCCTTGCCAAGTGAACCCGAGCCGTAAAATCATTGCCTTCCGGAATGATAAATTCTTTTAACGGAGGTAAAGACCCATTCATATCTTCTGTCACTTTTTCCAATGCTTCTATCCGCTCAAATTTTAATAAGGAAATACTGCCGTCCGGCATGGATAATTCACCACCGAGATTTAACAGGTCGTTCTGAATTTCAGTTAATTCAATTTCCCATTCTAAAACTGTTACAACAGTTTTCGCATTACCGATAAATGCATTCAGTTCATCTACTTCACCGATCGCACATATTCGCGGATCTGTCTTTGAAACTCGGGATCCATCTGCGAGTCCTGTTGTCCCTTGATCTCCGGACTTTGTTATTACCTTAGATATTCTCATGGCAGAAAAATTACACTCCAAATAATATAGAGCGGGAATAGTATTAGAAGCGAATACCGGAAAAAATACCCAAAGAAACTCGGCATTTGAATCCCTCCCGATTCCGCTATTGACTTCACCATAAAATTAGGCGCGTTTCCGATGTAGGTATTTGCGCCCATAAACACAGCGCCAGCTGAAATTGCCAATAATGTATTATGGTAGGCATCCATGAGCTCTTCAGCACCAAACCCTGTAGAATTAAAAAAGACGAGATAGGTTGGAGCATTATCCAAAAAGCTAGATAGAATGCCTGTCAGCCAGAAATACATCATATTTACTGGACCGTTTTCGCTGGAAAGTAGTTGAATCAAAAATGCCAATGATCCGTTTTCCCCAGCTTTCAGTATAGCTATTGCCGGAATGATGGTAATAAAAATACCTGCAAACAGTTTAGCAACTTCCTTAATCGGTGCCCATGTGAATTCATTTGCCTCGCGAATAGAGTGACTGGTAATCTTCAAACTTAGCAGTGTAATTGCTATTAGAAGCAGGTCTCGTACTATATTTTGTAATTCTAGGTAAACGCCGCCAAGCACAAAAGTTGAAACCGGATTCCAAAATCCACTAAGGATTACAGAACCCAAGATTCCACCGAGAAGCATAAAATTAATTCCTCCATCAATTTTTAACTTTTCCATATTTTCAGGATTCAATGTTGGAGGAACGGGTTCTTTATAATAATAAAAGGAATCGAGGCCAAAATAAATAATCAGCAGCGACCCAGCCATAAATAACATCGGGAAAAACATGGCGGAAGTCGTCCAGAAAAAATCCACTCCCGCTAAAAACCCTAAAAAAAGCGGCGGATCTCCGAGAGGTGTTAATGCACCGCCAACGTTGGCGACAAGAAAAATGAAGAATACAATTGTGTGCACTTTAAAGGAGCGTTTTTTATTGGCCCTCATGAGCGGCCGTATGAGCAACATAGCCGCGCCAGTAGTTCCCATCCAACTTGCGAGAATAGTTCCGATTAACATAATAGCTGTATTGACGATTGGCGTGCCTACCAATGTTCCCGATAAGTAGATTCCTCCTGAAACAGTAAACAATGCCAATAACAGAAGTATAAATGGGATGAATTCTAAAAGACTTACATGAAGAACTTCAAAAACGGTAACACTCAACCCGATGCTGTCTGAGAAAACCATTCCCAATAAAAGGATCGCTGACCACAAAAAGGATATTTTCCCATAATGGCGGTGCCAAAATCTCGTAGCAATAAGTGGAAACAATGCGATTGACAGAAGAATTCCCGCAAAAGGTATTGTCCAATAAATGGATAAAAGAGAGCCTTCCAAGTGATGAGCGGATCCAAGTTCGCCTGCAAAAACAAATCCGGTTAACAGTCCAATTATCATCGGTAGCCGCCTCAGAATTGATTTTGATTTATGTGTTTTCAGCTTCAATTTATTTTTACCTGAATAAGAAATAAAATTAAAGGCTTAATTAATAAAGGGATAGCCATTTATGGCAAGTGACCAAAATTTTTTCGTAAACTTCAGAATGGACATTTTATTGGGAATGATTGTCATTGGTATCGCATTGCTGGGAATGGCTGTTGGACTGATTTTGAATGATAAACCCCTTCGGGGATCCTGTGGTGGCGAAAAAGGCAAAATCGTTATTGACGGTTTTGAAATGGACTGTCCTACTTGCGGCGGCGATGCGGAAAAATGTGAATCCAATCAACCTGAGACTCCCACCGCGTAAATCTGATCTTCTCCAAGATTCAATCCCGCTGATGACTGGATTTCAAATCCATCTGCAGTTTCTAAAACCCAGATCGCCTCGTATCCGCTTAAGGATTCTATCAGCGAACTGCCTGCTTCAAATCCCATGACAAACAATGCGGTAGCAAGTGCGTCTGCATCCATGCATTTTTTTGTTATGACACTCACAGAAGCCAAACGATTTTCAATTGGATGGCCTGTGCGCGGATCGATTTCATGAGAATAATTTTTCCCTTTGTAAGTATGGAAGTTTCGGTAATTCCCTGATGTTCCCATAGACTGATTCAACAGGTAAACATATTTCCCCAATAATGTGCGCTCACCTGATTTTGTTTCAGGATGATCAATGCCAATTTTCCATGAAGTATCATCAGATTTTAATCCGCGGCACCTGACTTCTCCGCCGATTTCGACTAGAAAATTAGCAATTTTCTTTTGTTTTAAATATTCACTTATCTGATCAACAGCATATCCCTTTGCAATGGCGCTAAGGTCTATTTGTAAATCCGGAAACACTTTGCTGAGCCCAGATGATGAAAGTGACAACTTTTCAGATCCTATTGTAGCCAGCGCAATATCAATTTCATTTTGTGTTGGTGGATGCCATTCTTCGCTTCGATTCCACCTATCAGGCCCGAAACCCCAAATAGATACCAAAGGAAATATCGAAATATCAAACAATCCTTCTGTGATATTATGCCAAACTAAACTGCGTTCAACGACTTCCCGAAATTGTTTCGAGATTTGAAAAACACCTTTCCCGTTCCATCTGTTAAAACCGCTGATATCGCTTTCTATCATAAATGTGGACATTTGGCTGTTGATTTCTGCAAGCAATGAATCAATTCCGTATTGAAAATTTTTCGATTTTTCGGGACCAGATAAAAAGTACTGAATTGTGTAGGTAGTGCCCATCGTTTTACCTTGTATCCGAATAGGCTGATCAGGTTTTTCGCAACCCGATAATAGCAAGGATATGACAAAAACGCCTTGCATAAGCAAGGCGCATAATTGGTTGAATTTAATTTTTTTCGTCAACATCAAAATTCATCAAATGCGATCATTTCCTTTTCCACTCCCAAATCATCCAGCATATTTTGAACAGCAGCAATCATCGGTGGCGGCCCACACAGATAATATTCGATTTCGGTTGGATCTTCATGATCATTTAAATATTCATCCAACACCACTTGGTGAATAAAGCCGGTTGAACCTTTCCAATTATCCTCCGGTAAAGGTTCAGACATCGCCACATGGAAAGAGAAGTTTGAAAAATCTTTTTCGATGTCAGTAAAATCTTTTTGGTAAAACATTTCTCTTTCTGATCTTGATCCGTACCAATACGATACTTTTCTGCTTGTTTTCTTGGTCTGAAATAAATCAAAGATATGGCTCCGCATAGGCGCCATTCCCGCTCCGCCTCCTATGTAAATCATTTCACGATCTGTTTCTTTTGCGAAAAATTCTCCATACGGCCCCGAAATGGTCACCTTATCTCCGGGCTTGAGACCAAAAATATAAGATGAAGCAATTCCCGGTGGAACGTCATTCCAAAGCGGCGGAGGTGGAGTCGCAATCCGGACATTCAACATGACTTTATTCCCTTCCGCGGGATGGTTCGCCATCGAAAATGCGCGGAAATTTGGTTCATCATTATTGGCAATAAAATCCCATACATTAAATTTATCCCAATCAGGGTGATATTTATCTTCTACGTCAAAATCGGCAAATTTCAATCCAGCATATTCAGGAATATCAATTTGGATATAGCCGCCGGCTGAAAAATTTAAATCTTCACCTTCCGGCAAGTCCAATACCAACTCTTTAATGAAAGTTGCAACATTATTGTTTGAGCGAACAGTACATTCCCATTTTTGGATATTGAATATTTCATCCGGTACATGAATGTTCAGATTCTGCTTAACTTTTACCTGACAAGACAGTCTCCAGTTTTCCTTAGCTTCTCCTCTGCTGATATGCCCCGTTTCGGTTGGTAAAATATCTCCGCCGCCTTCAAATACCTGACATTTGCACATGGCACAGGTTCCGCCGCCGCCGCACGCTGAAGGAAGAAATACATTTTGGCTTGCTAAAGCCGACAAGAGAGTACCACCCGGCTGAATGTTGATTGTATTAGCAGAATCATCATTGATGGTGATGGCAACCTCATCTTGTGGAAGTAAATGAGATTGAGCAATATTCAGAATGACAACCAACAAAAGAATGACACTGGTAAAAACCAGTATTCCTGCTACAGCAGTTTCAAGCATTATAAATCAATGCCCGAAAATGCCATGAATGCCATTGAAAGCAAACCAGTGAGAAGCATTGTAATCCCTAACCCTTTTAAATGTACCGGCACGTGGGAATATCGCAGCTTGTATCGAATGGAAGCCATGGAAGCAATTGCAAGGAACCACCCTAGGCCGGATCCAAAACCAAAAACAGTGGATTCCATAAATGTATAATCTCTTTCAACTAAAAATAGGGACCCTCCCAAAATCGAACAATTCACAGCAATTAGCGGTAGAAATATCCCAAGATTGTGGTAAAGCTTCTGCGAAAACCGATCCAATATCATTTCTACAAGCTGTACCATTGCCGCTATAACCGAAATAAATACAATAAAATTTAGATAGCTTAAATCTACATCAGGAAGTCCTGCCCACGATAGAGCACCCTTTTCTAAAAAAAAGTGATGAATAGCCCAGTTTGCCGGCGCAGTAATAGTCAGCACAAATGTAACAGCCAGTCCGAGTCCAATACTGGTATCCACTCTTTTAGAAATCGCCAAGAAAGAACACATCCCAAGGAAATAAGCAAGGAGGATATTTTCAATAAATATCGCTTTGGTTGCTAAACTGATATAATGTTCTAACATCAGGATTCCTCAATTTTCCCCAGCGACCGCTGCACCCAAATGATGAGACCGAGAATAATAAATGCGCCAGGCGACAACACCATTAAACCGTTATTTTCGTATCCCATTCCATATAGCCATTGGGGCACGACGGAAAAGCCCAACAATGATCCGCTACCAAGGATTTCTCTGAAAGCAGATACGCCAACCAGAATCAATCCATATCCTAACGCATTTCCCAAACCATCGAAAAACGCTTTTCCGGGAGGATTTTGCGTCGCAAAAGCTTCTGCACGCCCCATCACGATACAATTGGTTATAATGAGGCCAACAAATACCGAAAGCTGTTTGCTCATATCATACATATATGCGCGCAAAACTTGATCCGTTAAAATCACCAATGAGGCTATGACAGCTAGCATAACAATAATTCTCACACGGGAAGGAATAAAAGACCGCAAAAGAGATAAAATGGTATTGGACATGGTTAACACAAATACAACAGCAGCGGACATGACAAGCGCAGTATCCATCTTTACGGTGACGGCAAGAGCAGAACAAATACCGAGCACTTGAAGTGTAATCGGATTATTATTCATCAACGGATCTTTAATAACTTGACGTGATTTTTTATCCAATAAAGCCATTATAATTGATCTCCCGCCGCAATCCGCTTTAAAAACGGTTCATATTTTTTAAGGTCGCTCAAAAGAAAATTGGTTAGTCCTTTTCCTGTCATTGTTGCGCCGGAAATTCCATCAACTTGATGCTGTACGGTTTTCGATTCTCCATCCACCACACCGCGAACTACAGCAATGCTGACTAGTGTTCCATCATCACTAAACAACGATTTTCCCTTAAAATTATCGGTGAACCATCTTTTGTCAACTTCGCCGCCAAGTCCCGGCGTTTCACCATGCTTATAAAAGGTGATTCCTTTTACCGTTTTGCCGTCAGGATGAATAGCCAAATACCCATACAAAGTTGACCACAATCCCTTCCCGGAAATTGGGATTGCGTACCCTTCGCACACCTCACCTTTAAATTTAAGAAAGACAGGAAAAAGCTTATCCTCATCTTCATCATTAATATTGGCAGGAACAATTCCTTCGGCAAGCGAACCATCTTGTTGAACAACAATACCGCGAATGAAATTCGTGAATAAATACTGTACATCGTTTACGGTCCACGGAATTTCCGGGTTTTCTTCAAATTCGAGAGCTCTCAATATATTTTTCTGAATATCGATATTCATATTGAGTTCCTGCCGCTCTTTGAGTGTGGTCGCTGCAATTGACAAAAGAAACCCGAGGACAACGGTAATAATGGCAGTGAAAAAAAGTGTGTATGCGTTACTTCGCATATCTTAACCGCCGAGCTTTCATGTGGGCCTGTATAACAAAATAATCAATAAGAGGCGCAAATGCATTCATGAGTAAAATTGCTAACATCGTGCCTTCTGGGTACGCCGGATTTATGGATCGAATTATAACCGTTAAACTTCCTATCAGGATTCCATAAATCCATCTTCCCCTATTTGTATGCGCAGATGTTACCGGTTCTGTTGCCATAAATACGACGCCAAACATAAATCCGCCCATCACAAGATGATAATGCGCTGGGAGCGTCAACATTGTGTTGGAGGATAATGGCGCCATAATATTGGTAAGAATTGCGGTTCCGGTCAGTCCAATCAATGCGCCAGCCATAATCCGCCACGAGGCGATTTTGGTTACAATCAGGAATAGGGCGCCGATCAGGATTAGTATTTTATTGGTTTCACCGATTGAGCCCGGAATGGTGCCCATCACCATATTCCACCATGAAAAATCAAATTGACTTACAGAGTTTAACAGCGTCACCGCATTAGCATTTTCTATCACGGCAGGAACAGCTAGGGCAGTTGCGCCGGAGAATCCGTCCGGAGCTGAAACCCAAACCTTTTCACCGGATATGTGTGTTGGATGTGAAAAAAATATAAACGCACGCGCCACCAACGCCGGATTGAAGATATTGTATCCAACACCTCCGAAAATTTCTTTCCCGATCACAATACCGAATGTGGTTGCTAGTGACACCTGCCACAGCGGAATGGTTGGGGGCATCACCAAAGGAATCAACGTGCAGGTTACAAGGAATCCTTCATAAATATCGTGTTTGCGAGTAACTGCAAACAATACTTCCCAAATACCGCCTGTTATAAACGTAACTGCAATGATCGGAAAAATGAATCCCATACCAAATATGAAATTTTGAAAAACGGACCGTTCAACACCGTGAGCGATACCAGACTGAATTCCTATATTGATTGCGCCAAATATGTAGCAGGGAATCAAGGCGACCACCACCAAAATCATGACACGCTTTATATCAATGCTGTCTCGGATATGCGGTCCGGATTTTGTTTTTTCAGCTGTGCTGAATAAAAAGGATTCCGTTGCTTCGAAAATTGGATAAAATTTTTCCATTGAGCCACCGTCTTCAAAAGTGGGGCGAACTTTATTAATCATGGAATGAAGAAATTTCATTCGTTATCCTTCTTTTTCCATCATGTCCAATCCTTTACGAATCACAGCACCAACATCAATTTTACTTGGGCACGAAAATGAACACAACGCGAAATCTTCTTCGTCACATTCCAAAAGGCCCAATCCTTCCATTTCATCAAAATCTTCAGCGAGGATAGCACGGTACAGTGCGTTTGGAAAAATGTCCATCGGCAATACATGTTCCCATGTACCAATGGGAACCATAGGACGCTCAGATCCAGATGTTTGGGTGGTAAAATCATAGGAATCGGAATTGGAAGACAGAAAAGCATTTGTCAGGCTGTACCGAGAGTCGGATGTACCCGGCCGCAGCAATCCGAGAAATTCCCTGTCATCAGAATCCGGAATCACCGAAACAGTGCTATCATAATATCCCATAAATCCGGATGCTTCCATCTCCGTTCCGGTTAAAACATCACCGGAAACTATTCGAGATGTTCCATCCTGAAGGCGATCCTTAAGCATTTCTGAAATTTGCATTCCCGATCTTCCCTTAATATGAATTGGATTCTTTACGGAAGGGCCGCCAACAGTAACAATCGTGGACGGATCATATTCACCGGTAGTAAAAAATGTGCCAAGTGTAACAACATGCTGAGCAGAAATAGTCCAAATTGTTTCACCGGGATTCAATGGATCTATATGATGAATATGAATTCCGACATTTCCGGCCGGATGCGGACCGTTCACATAATGAATCCTAACTCCATCAGCATTCACCAGCGTTTCACTTACCGTACCTTCAGAAACTGTGAGATGCACATCGCCATCCGTCAATCTTCGCAAAACATTGAGTCCTGCCTGGAATGGGCCCGTCTGCTCACTTAAGGCAAGATCCAAATCAACCGTGAGCGGCGCAGAATTGTATCCCGAAATAAAAATCGCTCTCGGCGCCACGTTTGGATCAGCAATCATATTAAATGGCCGCTGTTTCAACAATGGCCAAAGTCCGCCAGAAAGAATTCTGGTGATTACATCAGCACGATTTACTGAACCAATATCATGGAATCTGACAGAACCGTGTTGAACGGAATCTTCTCCTTTTAAGGTTATTTCAATATATTTGATAATCCGCTTCGGACCGTAATGGATTGCGCTTACGGTTCCACATCCCGGCGATGCAAAAGAAACATCCGGATTTTTTTTATCGAAAAATAATGGCTGTCCCAGTTTCACATCATCATGTTCTTTTACCATTAATTTTGGTTTTATCCCTCGAAATTCGACAGGTTTTAGTGCAACTTTTTCGGGATCACCTATGGAAATAATTTCTCTTTTAGGTATTCCGGAAATCCGGATGTTGTGCCCTTTTGTAAGATGGATTTTCACTGGATTTTGATTTACATAGCCGGAAAGGCAAACACAAGTGAGTTTGAAACCCAATCCGCCACCGGCGTCCAATATACTCCTAAAACGACCGTAGGAATTGCAAGAGCTAAAATTAATATAGACGTCATCATTGCCGGCACGTGAATAGATTCTGACCGTTCGCCAATTAGGTACATATGGCGAATAACTCGAATGTAGTAATACAGGGAAATAACACTATTGATGGCACCGGCAAATGCGAGCCAGTAAAAGGTTGGGCCTGCTTTTATCACTGCGGCGAATAAATAATATTTTCCTATAAATCCTGCTGTCGGAGGAATTCCAGTGAGCGAGAACATGAACACTGTCATCGCAATTCCTACGAGCGGCATTTCCCATCCGAGACCTGAAAAAGCATCAAATGTTTCTCCGTCCTTTTTGGTTTGGACATACATCACAATAAAGAAGGCACCAAGGTTCATGAAAAGGTACATAACTAAATAGAGCATGACAGCGCCAATACCTTCCGAAGACATCATGGGAAGTCCCATCAGCATATATCCTGCATGGGCAATACTGGAATACGCCAGCATGCGTTTCACGCTTTCCTGCTGAATTGCTACTAGATTTCCCAGCGTCATCGTGATGACTGCAACGACAGCTAAAATGTGCGGCCACGGCAAAACATCGGAAACAGGAACTAACCCAGCCATAACGGAGTTGTTTGATCCAAATACCGCACTGAAAAATCGAATCAGCACTGCAAATCCAGCGGCCTTTGGCGCTACGGATAAATAGGCGGTTATAGGCGTTGGGCTTCCCTGATAAACGTCCGGGGTCCAAAAATGAAAAGGAACGGCAGATATTTTATATCCAAATCCTGCCAAAATAAATACGGCAGAAAGCATGATAGCAAAATTGCCACTGCTGTCCATTGCTGCAAGAGCGGGGCCGATTTCAAACAATTTTGTGGTGCCGGTCAGCCCAAAAAGAATACTGAATCCATACAGCATGATTCCGGAAGAAAATGCACCGTAAATCACATATTTCAAGGAGGCTTCATTAGAAGATAAATCGTGTTTGAGATATCCCGCCAAAACAAAGGACATGATGCTGACAATTTCGATGGCAAGATACACCATAATCATGTCAATGGATGACACCATCAGAAACATCCCAAAAACCATGATACCCATCAGGACATAATATTCTCCAACTCTATAGTTTAATAATTCCGTGCTTTTGGAACTCATCAACATGACAATGACGGTAGCCGCAATAATCAGCATTTTAAAGAACCACGCAAATGGGTCGAGTGCAATTGAACCCATAAATAAGGTGGCAACCGGAGAATCCGCGGCCAGTTTTAAAGCAAAAGCTGTTAAAATAAGTCCGCCTAAAATCCAGTACATCGTTTTGCCGGAATCTTTCGGTGCATAGAATAAGTCTGCGATAATCCCCGCAAGGATGGTTACCGTAAGAATTAACTCAGGCCAGTAATAGTATAAACTTTGAAGATTGCTCACCAGATAATTCCTTACATCACACTTGCCATTGAACCGATAGCCACGACCTGATCAATAATCACATTCATGGTTTCCCCGATATATTTCAGGAAGGGCCAAGGATAAATACCAAACAAGATTGTAATGACCGCAAGCGGAATAATAGTAAACAGTTCTCTTCCATTTATTTCAGGAAGGTCTTTGTATTTTTCATTCATCTCGCCGAGAAACATTCTTTGGAAAGCCCACAGGAAATAGGCAGCGTTTAACAGAATTCCAAGGGTTGCGATAATCACGATCGTCCTAAAAACCGGAAAAGCACCCAAAAAACACATGGCTTCGCTGACAAATCCGCTAAGACTCGGAAGGCCAAGTCCCGCAAAAAATGCCAAAGCGACAATACCGGAATAAATCGGCATGGAGGATGCAAGTCCGCCAAAACCATTTATATCCCGATGGTGAGCCCTATCGTAAATAACACCCACCAAAATAAACAGCATTGCCGAAATGGTTCCGTGGTTAAACATCTGAAAAACGGCGCCGTTTAAACCCGCCTGCGCCGCTGCATAATTTCCGCCATTCATTTCACCGGCAGCAATTACTGCCGCCATTCCAATCAGGGCGTACCCCATATGATTTATACTGGAATAGGCAACAAGCTTCTTTATATCCGTTTGGGCAAGCGCGCACAGCGCTCCCCAAATAACATTTATCAAACCCAAAATGGCCATCGCGCCTGCAAACCACCACACCGCATCCGGAAGCATGGAATAATTCACCCTTAGCAAACCGTACGCACCAAGTTTTAGGAGAATCCCAGCAAGAATAACAGATACCGCCGTCGGTGCCTCTACATGCGCTAAAGGAAGCCACGTGTGAAATGGAAAGACAGGTACTTTAATTGCGAATCCTATGAACAGCAAAACCCAGATAACTTTCATCGCATCCATACCCCACCAAGTAACTCCAGCAAGATTAGGAGATGCCGTCTCCATGATGGTTATCATATCAAATGTTTGTCCGCACGTGAAGTAAAGCGCAAGAATAGCAATGAGCATCAGCACAGAACCCACAAGTGTATACAGAAAAAATTTGATGGCAGCGTACTCCCGCTGCGGCCCCCCCCACATTCCAATCAAGAAATACATCGGCAGAAGCATCACTTCCCAAAAAACGTAGAATAGAAAGAAATCCAGTGAAAGGAACACTCCAACAATGCCAGTATCCAACAGCAGTAATAGAGCAAAATATCCTTTGACTGCCTTGTCAATTTTCCAACTGACAAAAATGCCGATAAAGAATAGAATTGCCGTTAGCACCACCATGGGAAGACTAAGTCCGTCCACACCAAGCTGATAGGTAATATTCAATGACGGAATCCATTGAGCGGATTCATACATCTGAAAATCGCCTGTTGTTAAATCAAACTTGGCAAGCAGAACCAGCGCGAAAATGAGCTGAATTCCTGCTGCGGCGGCGGCTGTCCATTTTATGGCATTTGAATGATCTCTTGGTATCAGGGTTACCGCCACCATCCCGATGATCGGTATCCACACAATCCAACTTAATAAATGATTTTCCATACGTTATTTCTGTCGTTTTATCATGGTTAAATCGTCTGGAATACAAGGATGACTACGACACCCGCCAGAACGAAAAGTAGGTAATTCTGTAATTTCCCAGTTTGGATTTGTTTCAAGCCCGACCCCATTTTTCCGGCTGTACGGCCGACGCCGTCCACCAGAGTTTGGTCTATACCTTCGTAATCCAATTTGCCTGTCACGCGCGATATCCAATCCGTCACGCGTCCAAATCCATTGATGAAATATTTATCATACAATTCCCAATCGATGTAGGCAACCTTGTCAGCCAGCTTTAGCACAGGCTGAATGAGGTATTTTTGATAATTTTCATCGAAATAATATTTGTTCAGAGATAAATCATACATCGGCCCTGTTTTCTTTGCCCAAGCTTCCGCAGACAATTTTTTCTTATAATACATCATCCAAGACAATCCAATCCCCAATCCGGCAACAAGCAGCGATAACGCCATTGCGGGATAGTGTGCATGATGCACCCCCTCTTGAATTTCATGAGCACTGAGAATATGCGAATCCTGCACAAAAGAATCCTGAGGTACAATTAAATCCTTAAACCAGCCATGGTCTGAAATGGGATTAACGTAAGGCAATGTGTAAAATATGAAAATACTAAGTGTCGCCAGTATAATAAGTGGAAACGTCATTGCCTTGGGTGATTCATGTATATCCTTCAATAATTCCTTTTTATTCGGTTCCCCATGAAAGGTCATGAAAATGAGTCTGAACATATAGAAAGCTGTAATCATCGCAGCGCCAAAACCGCAGATAGCTAAAAAGAAATGCTCGGGATGATGAGTGACAAATGAAAGCGTTCCCGCCAGAATTGCATCCTTAGAAAGAAATCCGGAAAACAGCGGTACACCGGAAATGGCTAAAGTTGCTATTAGCATGGTCGTATATGTGACGGGCATTTTACCCTTAAACCCTCCCATGTTTCTCATATCCTGCGGATCGGTTTCATGATCATGTTTTTTATGAAGTGCGTGGTGCATGGCGTGAATAACACTTCCCGAGCAATAAAAAAGACACGCTTTGAACATTGCGTGAGTCACTAAATGAAAAAATCCGGCAATATATGCACCCGTTCCAACCGCTAGAATCATGTACCCAAGCTGACTTACCGTTGAATAAGCGAGTACTTTTTTAATATCATTTTGCGTTATGGCAATAGATGCAGCGAAAAGAGCAGTGAATCCCCCGACATATGCTACTACCGTCAGAGCATCCGGAGTAAACAGCGGAAAAATTCTGACACTCATGTATACTCCCGCAGCTACCATGGTGGCCGCATGCATCAGTGCGGAAACAGGCGTTGGCCCTTCCATTGCATCCGGAAGCCAAATGTGAAGCGGAAATTGTGAGCTTTTCCCCATCGCCCCAAGAAAAAGTCCAAGACCCGCAAAGGTAAGGATTGTTCCTCCGATAGACCCATCAGCGACTCCGGCGAAAACTTCTGAATACGTGAATGCGCCTACCGTGGAAAAGATGAGCATTATCCCGATAAAAAATCCAATGTCACCAACCCGGTTTGTAAGAAATGCTTTTTTGGCGGCATCTGCCGCAGAATCCTTTTCAAACCAATGTTGAATCAGAAGGTAAGAACTCACGCCGACCAGTTCCCAAAACATGTAAAGGGAAATCAGATTATTGGCAAGAACAATGCCGTTCATGCTGAAAGTAAATAATCCCAGATAGGCGTAGTATCTGGAATATCGAACATCGCCCTGTAAATATTTCGTCGAAAAAATATGGGTCATGCTTGAAATAAGAGACACCACCAGAAGCATTATGATGGTTATGTTGTCCACCAAGAATCCGAGCTCTATCTGAAATGCGGATAAATTTATCCATGTAAATGATGCTTCATGCGAAAATCCTGGTTCATATTCGATTAGCATGGAAATAAACATACTGATTGATAATGCAAGGGTTATCAGGATTGCACCAATGCCGACCCAATCGCCTTGTCGCGGGAGTCTCTTTCCTGCAAACACCAGAATCAAGAATGACACGAGCGGCAGGAATAAAATTAGTATACTGTAATCGATGAAAATATTTTCTGTCATTACTGTCTCAGAGCGCTGACTTCATCCACATTAATGGAATGAAAATTCTTATAAATATTGATAACAATCGCAAGGGCGACTGCTGCTTCTGCAGCTGCCATGATGATGACAAACAAAGCAAAAATATGGCCGGAAAAGTTGGCGCCTCCGAACCGCGCGAATGCGAGAAAATTCAGATTAGCGGAATTCAGAATAAGCTCAACACCCATCAGGACAGCAATTCCATTTCTGCGTGTAACGACTGCAAATAACCCCAGCGCAAATAATACGGCGGACACATACAGATAGGATTCCAAAGAATGCATTATTCCTCTCTCCGAGATAAAGTTGCGGCACCAATCAAGGCACCAAGCAAAAGCAATGATGCTACTTCAAACGGAAGCAAATAATCCATCATCAGAAGACGGCCAATTGTTGCTACGGTCTCTGTTGGCACCACGGCTTCCTGAACCAGCCAAGGCGACTTTGAAATCATGAGCCCTAAGGATCCGAGCACGCCGGCTATCAGTAAACCGCTTACACCTCTCTGCATACTGGTATGGGAAATGTTGACAGTTGTTATTTTATTGGTGAGCATGATACCAAAAATGACAAGGACCAAAATTCCGCCGACATAAATCACAACCTGCACTGCCGCCAAAAAATCCGCCCATAGAAAAATGTACAATCCAGCCACCCCAAAAAAGGTAAACAGCAGTGCAATCGCTGAATACAACAGTTTATCGTGGTGCACGACAACAACCGCGGACGCAACCGTGAGAACTACAATCATCCAAAAAGCAACATCAGCCACTATTTCTTTTCTCCGTTCTCTCCGGTCGCTATTGCAACCTGCTCTTCGGACGTTTCCTTCGCAAACCGGTAGACCATATCATTTCGGTCATATTGCGAAAATTCATAATCAATTTGATGCTTCTCAGAATTCGGGCCGCCGGTCATATAGATGCATTCCTCCGGACAAGGGTATGTGCAAAGATTGCAATAGCAGCATTCCGTCATGTCAATATCAAATCGAGTAACCAATAACGCTTTTTTCGTTCCGTTTGATGTGATGCCAGTATGCCCAACATCCGGTATATCTTCGCCTTTATCCACTCTATGTGTTTCAATTTTAATGCAGTCTACTGGACATACGCGTTCGCATTTGAGACAGCCGATACAATCATCCATATCCACGTGCAGTCGAGACCGAATCACATTGTATTCCCCTTGGTCAAATCCAATATCCCGTTCCGGCCTTGGCCAGCGCTCTTCCGGATATTGAAGCGTTACACTTCCTTTGCGGATATTTACCATGTGCCGCCAGGTAATAGCCATACCCGTAATCAATGTTGAAACCGACTCCCAAATAGTAGTGAAATATGCACGCATTACTTTATCCTATTATTAGTTTCCACAACCCAATTCCAAAAATGTTAACAAAAGCAATGGGAATAAACCCTTTCCAGCATACACTCATGAGTTGATCAACGCGGAGGCGTGGCCACGTCCATCTGAACCATATCATAAGAAAAATAAGAAAGAGAGATTTTGACATAAACCAGAAAAGTCCCCAGCCGGGTGAATCCATCAGTCCGGGGATTGGGCTCTGCCAGCCTCCCAGAAATCCAGCCACTGCTACTCCGGCAACAACAAACATATTGGCATATTCACTTAAAAAGAAAAATGCGTAGCGCATTCCTGAATATTCGGTAAATGCACCTGCCACGAGTTCTGATTCCGCCTCGGGAATGTCAAAAGGTGTACGGTTGCATTCCGCTACACCACTGATAAAAAAGATGAAAAACGATAAAAAGGTAAACGGATTCTGAAAGATGATCCAGTTCGGTAAAATTCCCCAGACAAATCCTGTTTGGTGTTCGATGATACCTTGCATACTTAAGGTACCGGTGAGCATGATGACACCAATAATGGAAAGGCCTGCGGGGATTTCATAACTGATGATTTGTGCTGCGGATCGCATGGCGCCGTACAACGACCATTTATTATTGGAACTCCATCCAGCGAGGATGATTCCCAGTACCCCTAACGAACTTACCGCCAATATGTAAAACATACCGATATTCATGTCAGCGACAATGATCGTTTGGCTAAACGGCAAAGCTGCCATGGAAATAAATGCGCCAATGAATACAATAAAAGGCGCTAAAATAAAAAGTTTCCGATCTGCTGTTGTCGGAATAATATCTTCTTTTAAAATGAGTTTTAGCGCGTCTGCAATCGGCTGAAGCAGTCCCCATTTTCCTGCGTGCAGTCCCACTCCCTGCCCCATCGGCCCGACTTTATCCTGCATAAATGAAGATACTTTAAGTTCGCCATAAATCGCGACCAGTGCATAAACCGCAATAAACATAAATACAGGCACAGCGCACAGAACGACAACTGAGACAAATACGAGACCGGGCCAATCTGCGGCGAAGGGAATTAAATCTATGAGATAATCAACGATCAACGGTCAATTTCTCCCAGTACAATATCAAGACTTCCTAAAATAGCGATGACATCGGAAATCATCCAACCAGCAGAAATTTCGTCTAATACACTCAATGCCGTCAAAGCAGGAGAGCGCATTTTCATTCTAAATGGAATTTCAGATCCGTCGCTGATGATATAATAGCCAAGGTCGCCTCTTGGACTTTCTGTCCTGCGGTAAATGGATCCTTTCGGCGGCCGAATCTTTTTCGGAACCATAGCATGTACATCGCCGCCTTCAGGAATTGTTTTCAGCGCTTGTCTGATTATTTTACAACTTTCCTGCATTTCGAGCATTCGAACCCAAAATCGGTCCCAACAGTCGCCGAGTGTTCCGTATTCTCCAGTGCCGACCGGAATTTCAAAATCAAATTTATTATAGATTGAATACGGCTCATCCCTTCGCACATCCCATTTGACGCCCGACCCGCGAAGATTTGGACCCGATACACCGTAACTAATTGCCACTTCAGCCGGCATTACGCCGACATCGGCGGTTCGCTCAATAAATATCTTATTTTTGGTTAGCAATTCGTTGAATTCAGGAATATTCGGCTCAAAATAATCGAGGAAATCAATGCAAATGGATTCAAAATTTCTAGGCAAATCATGTGATACTCCACCGACCCACATATAATTATAAAGAAGACGGGCTCCGCAGGTCAGCTCAAAAATATCCAAAATACGTTCGCGGTCACGGAACATGTGTAAAAATGGTGTAAAAGCACCAACATCCAATCCATACACTCCCAACGCCAAAAGGTGGCTCGCAATCCGATTCAGTTCTGCCATAATGATTCGAATATATTCCACCCGTTCCGGGACCTTAATGTCCATGAGTTCTTCCATCGCCACAACATAACCGAAATTATTGTTCATGGATGCAATGTAATCGCAACGGTCCGTGAAGGGAATGACCTGTTCGTAGGTAATACTTTCTGCATGTTTTTCAAAACAGCGGTGGAGGTAGCCGATATAGGGAATAACTTCTGAAACGATTTCTCCATCGGTTTTCACTTTCAGCCTTAGAACACCGTGGGTAGACGGATGCTGAGGTCCAATATTCAGGACCATTTGTTCGGCCTGGACCGGCCCGACTTCTTTGACAGATCCTACTCCCATCCTTCTTTCACTTTCGGCACTACGATACCGTGATAGGATTCCTGTTCTTCATAATCTTTTCGAAGCGGCCAGCCTTCCCAATCTTCCGGGCAAAGCAGCCGGCGAAGATCGCGATGATCCGTAAATACAATTCCATACATATCGTACACTTCGCGCTCAAACCAATCCGCCATTCTCCAGATGGTTTCTACTGTAGGAATCTCTGGTTTCACTCTATCGGCGTTTATTAGAATTTCAATTTTATGGCGGTGCTTCATGGAATGAAGATTGTAACGGACCTGAAGCGGTTCTTCAGTGCCAAGGTCTACTCCGGTCAAACATTCAAGCTGATCTAAAAGTGCATCCGCGTGGTCTCTAAAGAACGTAGCTATTTCATTCCATTTTTGAGGTTTCAGCTGCACAACTTTTCCCTCATTCAGAATTTCAATAATCTCATCCGGGTAAACCGAAGACAATAAAGCAGACAACGATGACTGTACAACCTTCTCTTCCGGCGTGCCGCCACCTTGCGATTCTTCAGATGATTCTGATTTTTGTTCTGCCTTTGCGGCGCGTTTTGCTTTTACGAGCGCTGCTTTCGCTTTGCCGCGAATAGAACGGTCTTCAATGGAATTAATCGCATCCATATCACCAGCCAGCGCTTTTTCAACTGCGTCAGCAATGAATGTATCTTGATCCGAAGTCATGCAATTTTTTTCGTTAGGGGGCGTTCCGCTTGGATTTTTTCCTGAAGTTTCAACAATCCTTCAATCAAAGCCTCTGGGCGCGGTGGGCATCCGGGAACATACACATCTACAGGAACCACAAGGTCAACACCTTTAAGTACGTGGTAGCCGTACTGCCAATATGGTCCGCCGCTGGTGGCACAGCTTCCCATGGAAATAACGTACTTCGGATCCGCCATCTGTTCGTATAATTTTTTAACTCGAAGCGCCATTTTCATGGTGACGGTCCCCGCAACAATCATCACGTCTGCCTGGCGTGGCGATGAGCGCGGAATCATGCCAATCCGCATAAGATCGTGCCGGCTCGCGGCTGTTGCCATCATTTCTATCGCGCAGCACGCAAGTCCAAATTGGAAAAACCACGGAGAAGTTGAACGTGCCCACCCAAGCAACTTGTCCATAGACGCAACAACTACATTATCCTGAAATTTATGTTCGAGAAGTCCCAACTGTGCCTCCTTTTGCCTCTTCCTTAATAATATTACTATATCGTCCGCGGCCGTATTTCACGCGGTATTTCACCCAATCTAAATCCTTCTTTTTCCAAACGTAGGCAAGGCCAACTATCAGTATTCCCAAAAAAATGGCCATTTCTACAAAAGCCAAAAGACCTAACTCTGCAAACACAACAGCCCATGGAAATAGGAAAACAACTTCTACATCAAAAATAAGAAAAATGAGGGCAATCACATAAAAGCGTATATTAAACTGAACCCACGCAGAACCTTCCGGCTCCTCGCCACACTCATAGGTGGACATTTTATCAGGTGTAGGATTGCTTGGCGCGACCAGCCGCTGAATCAGCAGCGGCACGTACACCAGCACAATGCCTAAAAGGGCGAAAATAAAGATGGTTCCGAAATCTCGATACATTCTGGATTTGTCCTGAAAACAGACGCCGAAGTTAGCGAATTGGCTTTTCAGGTGTCAAGCCAAACTTGGTTAATTATCCGTCGGGAAATCTATTTGATGGGGAGGAAACTCTTTTCCTAAATTACCGGACTCATGTCTATACTTAATGCCGCCCTTGCCCGAATGCTTCCACTTGTCCCAAAAGTGGTGATTCGACCATTTTCAAAACCGTATGTTGCGGGTGAATCCGAAGATGAAGCTATGGCGGTTATCCGACGGTTGAATGAATCCAACTATGCCGTTACGCTGGATATTCTCGGCGAACATGTGAATTCAGAAGCAGAAGCAGAAACCATTACCAATGCATACGCTCACATTTATGATAGGATTTTTTCTGAAAATTTGGACTGCAATATTTCCATTAAACTGACTCATATCGGTTTGGATATCGGTGAAAATATTGCCATGAACAATCTAAATATCTTGATTGAGCATGCAAAAGCTTCCGAGAATTTCCTAAGAATTGATATGGAGAATTCTCCTTACACAGATCAAACACTTTCAATGTATAAGCGTCTGGTTCAGAAATACTCCCATGTAGGAGTGGTGCTTCAAGCGTATTTGAAACGGACTCCCAACGATATCGCAATACTGAATTCTTCCGGGTTCAACTCTCGGATTTGCAAAGGTATTTATCGCGAATCTCCGGACATTGCCTATCAGGATCGAATTGAAATCAGGGAACATTTTGCCGATGCGGTTCAGCGAATTCTTTCGGGAGATGGCTATGCCGCAATTGCAACGCACGACTTAAAATTAATTGATACCATTGAAAATTGGATTCTGGAAAATAAAATTGAAAAAAGCCGGTATGAATTTCAAGTGCTGTACGGCGTTCCCATGAACGGAAAGCTAGAACATCTCAAAGCGGCAGGGCACACGGTTAGGATTTACGTGCCGTTCGGCCCGGATTGGTACGATTATTCCATCCGCCGGCTCAAAGAAAATCCAAAGATAATCTCTTATGTTATGAAAAATTTCTTTCGTAGAAAGTAAATTCAATTCATGAACGAACCACAAACTCTTAAGCGCATCTTCAATATGAAAACCCTTGCCGTTGTGGGAATGAGCCCGAAACCGGAACGCCCCAGTCATTATGTTGCTATGTATTTAAAAGAAAAAGGCTATTCCATAATTCCGGTAAATCCCGGACACGAAGAAATTGCCGGTATTCCCTGCTTTTCTTCTCTTAAAGAAATTCCACACCCGGTGGATATCGTTGACGTATTTCGCCGGCCGGAACATGTATTGCCCATCGCCGAGGCGGCGATCGCAATTGGCGCCAAAGCACTTTGGCTTCAGGATGGCGTTATTAATGAAGACGCCGCAAAACTCGCGGAAGCTGCCGGTTTGATGGTTGTAATGAATGACTGCATGTTGAGGCGGCATCGGCAATTTCATTCATGAAGATGATTTTACTCTTCGGCGCCGGGAATGTTGGATGCCACGGTGTTCGATTAGGCAATAAATTGAAACAAGCAGGCTTTCTACTTGAATCAAGAGAATATATCCAACAAATGTTTTTCCCTTCCGAAGTCATTCTCGCTGTTAAATGATAAAATCCACCCTCGTTATCGGTTCTACTGGATTGGTGGGATCATATCTCGTTCAGGAATTACTGAATTCACCCAACTTTGATTCAGTCACAACGCCTGTTCGCAAACTATCGTTTGATTCTCATCCCAGATTAAATGAAATTATTTTCGATTTTGAGACTGAATCTGAAATAGAATTACTCGAGCCGGTCAATCATATTTTCTGCTGTTTGGGAACAACCATAAAAACCGCTGGTTCAAAAGAAGCTTTCCGGTTTGTAGATTTTGAATTGCCCCTTCGTTTTGCCAAATGGGCAGAAAAAATAAATGCTGATTCATTTTCCATTGTAACAGCTATAGCAGCAAACTCCGGTTCAGCTATATTTTACAATCGGGTAAAAGGCGAGATTGAAGAAGCATTGAAAAAAACGACTATTCCAATAATTCAAATCTTTCAACCATCACTTATTATGGGTCGGCGGAAAGAATCTCGTTTTGGGGAAAATGCTGTAAAAGGAATCATGACGCTACTGAATCCTCTCATGATCGGATCTGCTAAAAAGTATGCAGGTATTCATGCACAGACCATTGCCAGAGGAATGGTATTTTATTTAGATAATTCTAGACAAGGTGTATCCGTTTTTGAATCACACCAAATCGGAGCAGGAGTATAATGAAACATCCTAAAATCTTACTCGTTGGCACAGGGAATGTAGGCTGCCATATCATTGAACTGCTGGCGCGCGACCCAAGGCCTGTTGAATTGTTTGTGGCGGATATTGATGCTGCCAAAGCGGAACGCCAACTGAACAATGCCGTCATCGGCGCTGCGCACCACGGGCTTCACCCAATCTTCCATGTAAGGGAAATTGATCTCAATCATATTAAGCAAACTGCCGAACTCATAAGAGACATCAATCCTGACGTTGTTATTAACTGCGCTGTAATGCACACATGGCATCTTATCCGCCGGCTTCCAGATGATATCTATGCGCGTCTCAGTTCTGCTACGCTCGGCGCGTGGCTTCCGGTTCAGCTTTTGCTGGCGTACAAAGTTGCCCAAGCCATCCAATTGTCTGGAGTAAACTCGCATTATATCAATACCTCTTTGTCGGACCTTACCAATCCTGTACTCGGAAAAATCGGATTGGCGCCCACCATCGGTGTCGGAAATGTGGATTTAATCGCGCCGGCAATCCAAACGCTGGTAGCACAAAAACTGGAAGTAAATCGGAGTGAAATTTCTGTTTCCTTAGTAGCGCATCATCAGCATTGGGTGGTACCGCGAGAAGCCGGATACAGTGCCGGCGCTCCGTATTTTCTGAAACTGACCCACAAAAATGAGGTGATAACAGATCAGTTTGATACGGATGTCCTCATGCACGATGCAGTAAAACTATATCCTCCCGGACTAGATTTCACTCTCGTTACGGCATCATCTGCAATCAAGAATTTGTTTGCGCTGTTATCTAATGAACCAGTTGCCACGCATGCACCCGGTCCGAAAGGGCTCCCGGGCGGTTACCCTGTACAAATCAGTTCTGCCGGTGTTGAAATGAATCTTCCAGCCGAAATAACGGAAGCTGAAGCTGTAAAGCTGAACGAATCATCTCAGAAGTTGGACGGGATTGAAACCATTCACGATGATGGCACAGTTGTCTTTTCTGAGATTGCTACTTCGATAATGAAAGACATGCTTGGGTTTGACTGTCCAAGGTTTTCGCCAGAAGAATGTGAAAGCCGGGCAAAGGAATTAATCACGCTTTACCGGACGTTTGAAGGCAACTATTTAAATTGAGTCTTTAAGAAGGAAAGGGTTGTTAGCCTTCTCCCCGTTTTCCCCAACCCATTTTTGTCCTGAGAGTGTGAAAATAGTTGGAATCATCAAACTCGATCAAATTTATTTTATAATCAGCTGAATTGATGGATACAATAGAATCCTTTCCGAGGGATTCGGTGATCTGCCCGTCAACCGCAAGGTCAATCAGAGTATCAGCTGTTTCATCCGGAAATGTAATGGAAAGTGCTTCATCGGCAGCAAATACAATCGGGCGAAATGTCAGTGAATGCGGACAAATCGGAGACACAACCATCGCATCTAATCCGGGAGCAACTACGGGCCCGCCGGCAGCCAGTGAATATGCAGTGGATCCCGTCGGCGTAGCAACAATTAGCCCGTCTGCTTTGTAGTTTGCCACAAAATGTCCACCGGCTTCAAGCTGTGCATTCAGCATTCTGTGTGACGGACCGTTATCAATCACAAAATCATTCAACGCAAAAAGAGTCCGTCCATTCGACCCATTGGAAACGGAACACTGAAGCACGTTACGTTCGGTTATACTATACTTTCCTTGAGCAACCAGATCGAGCCTGTGGAACATATCTTTATCAATTACTTCCGCTAAAAATCCAAGTTCACCAAGATGAATTCCGAGAATAGGAGTTCCCCGGTCAGAAACGGCTCGAGCCAATGAAAGCAATGTGCCGTCACCTCCAAGTGAAATAATAAAATCCAGCTTTTTAAAATCCTCTGCTGTTTCAATTACAGGGCATTCAAATGAAACAGATTCCGGTTTTTCTTTTTGAAGTCTGGTTGTTACCCACGCTTCAAGGCCTGCATTTTTTCCCCAATTCAATATTTCTGGAAGCATTTTCCAAACGGCGGGCTTATCTGTATTCGCCCAAATGCCGAATGTTCTTGGACTGCTCATGTTAATTCATCCAGTTTTGGCGTTTCATCCGCAGAAGACACCAATTCCTGAATTCTGTGTTCAGCATCTTTGAGTTTGCCTTTCAGCGATTCTGCCAGTTTCAATCCCTCTTCAAATAAATGAAGGCTGTCCTCGAGTGATGCGCTCCCTTGCTCGAGCGCAGACACAATTTCATCCAACCGCTTAAAAGATTCTTCGAAGGAAATTTCTTTAGAGTGTTTTACCATAGCAGAAGTTACACATCCTTAAAAAGTTATTGGTTCTTTTTTGCTGTTTTCCGCGCGGACATTCTGCCGCCTGCCAGCCGAATTTCGAATAATTCATCCGGTTTAATTTCGTCCGGATGTTTCAGGATAGAATTCGCGGGAACCTTCGTCGCGATTGCATATCCTCGCTCGAGAATTCCTTCAGGATTTAAGGCATTAAGTTCATGCATGCGTCCGTCTAAATTGGAGGCATGTAATTTGATCCACGTCTGGGAAAGTTGGGATAATTGATGAAAGTAGGCATCCACCCACTGCAACTTTCGTTGAAGCTGATTTTTGGGGTTCACCAGCGATTGGCGGTTTTCTGCCATATCCAATTCCTGCCAGCAATTCCGGATATGATCTTCCATGGAACGGGTAAGTTGGGTACACCGAACTTCAATATCCTGAATTATTTCGTCTGTAGGACGCGTTGTCAATTCTGCTGCTGCAGATGGTGTGGGTGCCCGAAGGTCAGCCACCATATCGCAAATAGTAACATCCGTTTCATGTCCTACTGCAGAAATAACGGGAGTGGCGCACTCAACAATTGCAGTCGCAACCGATGCTTCATTAAATGCCCACAAATCTTCTAGAGATCCTCCTCCCCGGCCGACAATAATAACGTCCACTAATTGTGAAGCATCCAAAGTGCGAATACCGTCAGAAATACTTTCTGCTGATCCGGAACCCTGAACACGGGAATGTTTGACGATGATATTTACTTGCGGCGCTCTTCGAGCCAAAATCTTTAGCATATCCTGAAGGGAAGCGCCTGTTTTCGAGGTTACAATTCCGATCGTTTTTGGATAATCTGGAATTGGTTTTTTCAGATCCTGTTCAAACCACCCTTTTTCCCCGAGTGATTTTTTCAATGCCTCAAATGCAAGATACAGCGTGCCAAGTCCTGCTGGCTCCATGCGTTTGGCTATCAACTGGTAAGTACCGCGCTGTTCGTACACGGTCAGTTTCCCATTCAGAAGTACCTGCATTCCATTTTCCGGATTAAACCGTAGAAATTGATTCATGCCTTTAAACATGGCACAGCGCAACTCTGCTGACGCATCTTTCAGGGTAAAATAAAGGTGTCCTGAATTGGGTCGGCTTACATTCGACAGTTCCCCGGAAACCCAGAGTGGCGGGAATGCGCCATTCAGTGTTTCCTTTATGAGAGCTGTCAACCCGGAAACAGTGAGGGTAGTGTCAGTGGATGGATCCATAGATTAAACACGCCCCGAGGCAACCCTTTGAAATCGGATGCCTCATCCTGCATTTACACGTGTTTATACTTTCTTTTTCTTATGGCGGTTTGAGCGCAGGCGCTTTTTGCGCTTATGCGTATTCATTTTCCGCTTTTTCCGCTTTTTCCCGCAGGGCATATAGGGTCCTTTTATTCAGTTAAAGATTGATTCACAATGGTGCGCATCCGTTTGGACGGCTTAAAGGTTGGCACATACCTTTCTGGCAGATAAATCGCTTCTCCTGTGCCAGGATTGCGTGCTTTTTTCGGTTGGCGATGTTTCACTCCAAACGTTCCAAATCCTCTGAGTTCCACACGATGGTTGCCAGATAAAGATTCAATAATGGTTGCCATAACACCGTTCATTACCGCTTCAGTCTCAACTTTCGAAAGCCCGGTAGCTTCCGAAACGGTGTCAACAATATTCTGTTTTGTCATGGTCTTTGCTCCAATCATATGATTTCCCGTGGATTACCTATAATCACCCTTTGATCCATAATACTAGTTTCTGTCCCGGAAAAATGTATTCACCATAATTAATATTATTCCATCTGCGAATTTTAGTTGCACCGGTGCCGTAATCTTCTGCAATGTGACCGAGTGTATCGCCTCGTTTCACTTTATACACAACCTTATAATGTCCAGGAGGTCCGCCGCCTTCTAACGAAACGCCTCCTTTTATTGGGACAGTTAATTTTTGCCCAATGCGTATTTTATGTCTGTTTTTTATTTTATTTACAGCCGCCAAATCATGGATTGACACTTTATATCTCTCGGAAATGGTCCAAAGACTTTCACCACGTTTTACTTTATGGGTGATATTCTGCGGTGCGAATTTTTGGTTATCCGGAAGGGACGTGAAATTTGTGACAAACGTTTCTTTCCTGCCTTTCGGAAGCCGGAGTGAATATGTCTGTTCGGAAGGCGTAGCAGATTGTCTGAGTTCCGGATTTAATGTTTTTAATGTTTTCAGATTGATGCCGGCCGACTGCGCAATAACGGTTAAATCTGCACTTTGGTCAATGTTCACCAAATCAAATTCAAAAGGCGGGATTTTGGAATTACCAATCGAAAATCCGTATTGATCTGGTGTTCTGCAAATAATCGCGGCAGCTAAATAATATGGAATGTAATTCCGGGTTTCCCGCGGAAGGGAATGCAATTGCCAAAAATCTGTAGTTTGGTGAAGCCGGATGGCACGGCGTACACGGCCTTCACCGCAATTGTATGCAGCCATAGCAAGGTACCAATGGTCAAATTCTTTATACAGTCCTTTTAAATAATCTGCTGCTGCATAAGTGGATTTTATTGGGTCTCTTCTTTCATCAACATACCACGTGCGTTTTAGTCCGAATTTTTTTCCGGTGGTATAAATAAACTGCCACATACCCGCTGCATTTGCCCGTGAGTATGCCCGGGGATTGAGGCCCGATTCTATCATGGCAAGAAATACAAGCTCTTCCGGCATTTCCTCTTCATGAAGTATATCATCAATCATGGTGCCGTAATGAGAATATCGGTCAAGCCAAATCTGAAATTGTGCTTTTCCTCTTGTCTGAAAAAATTCAATGAATTGATCGACTTTTTTGTTTCTGACAAGCGGAATGTGACCATCACGGTCATCCAAAACTGTAAATTGGCTGGATCCCATTTCGATTGCAAGAGGTTCAACAAATTCGCTGATATTTCTCCTCAGTTTTTCTGCAGTGATGGATGCATCCGTCACTTCCAATGTTTCAAATCTATGAGCATATAAATCCATCAATGATAGTTCGTATCTTTCAAATTCTTCTCTGTCCTGCGGTTTCATTTCTCCTAATTGATCGGCTTCCGCAAGCAATTCAAAAATGCGATCCAATGAATACAGCACTTCAAGTGTATCTTTATTGACATCTGCCATCATCGCTTCCGCAAGCAATACTTTCACATCCCGAAGGAGCAAAGGTAGCCTGTTGCCTGATTCGGTAATACCATTTTGAGGGATGATAGTCTGGGATTCTGTTGTGGGCACAGGCAATGCGACACCGTTGGATCCATTGGATCCTTGAGCATCCTGTGCGGATATCCATCCAGAAGCGGACAGTACAAAGATAATAATCGATATATTTCGTAACATCAATAACTTAGAGGTTTTTCGGGTGGCGAAGTTATGCGGAGTCTTAGGGGCAGTCAAGCCTTTTCCCTTGATGATTCTTTTATAATGTTCGTTGTACTAAATCCTTCTACCAGTGGAATGATCACAATTTTCCCGCCCCATGTTTTAACATCCTGTGCTCCTACAATTGTTTCTTCAGAATAATCACCTCCCTTTACGAGTACATCCGGATTCAGTTCCCGAATTAATTTAAGCGGGGTTTCTTCTTTAAATACAACGACACCATTTACACAATTCAATGCATCCAAGGATGCGGCTCTTTTGTTTTCGGGATTGACCGGGCGTTTTGGTCCTTTTAATCGGCGTACTGAATCGTCACTATTCAGCCCGATTATGAGCCGATCCCCTTCTTGGGCGGCCTTTTCTAACAGCGTGGTATGTCCCCGGTGAAGAATATCGAAACAGCCATTCGTAAATACCACTTTCAGACCTTGCAAATGCCACTCCTGAATCCTAGAATTGATTTCAGCTTGCGTCCAAATTGCCATGATTCTTTAAGGGGCAAACCGTGCAATGACGGGGTTTACAGAATTCTGAGTCCATGTGTTTCAACCCCTGCAACACAGGAACAGACTTGAGCTGTTTCGAAGATAAAACATGCGAAAACCTTCTTTCAAATTTTCCATATGAATAAGGAAGCTTTAATTTCATCCATGCGGTTTGCCAGTGTTCGAGACCTTGATAATTCCCGGCAGTAACAGCTTCCGAAGCCAACGCAGGGAAAAATACATTCGTCAGTAATTCGGTACGAATTCCATGTCCTGAAACATCGGAAAAATGCTCAGCAAAGTTTTTCATAAATAATTCAGAGTATCGGTAATACTCCGAAGACCACTCCGAGATAAATACAATTAAGGCTTCTGCAAGCTTCACTCTATTTTGCGGACGCTGAGAAGGGCGCATTCCCAATACAAGCCACTGGTGCTGAAATTGGAATTGCTGGTCCAATTTTCTGCTGGTCGTCATATCAAGGGTATCCGCGATTTTAGCCCATGCGCTTTCATTCCCACCTATCCCCAATATCCTAAAACATGAAAGCAATAAATTGCGCTTCGTTTCTGTTCCACTATTTTGATTTTTTCGAAAAAATTGAACACGGTCAGCCCAGCGGAAACGTGCGAAATTCTGTAGGACTTTTTCCGGGCTTTTAACCGCATTGGTAAGAGAACATTCATCATTTTCAGACGATTGTAGTTCCAGAATAATTTTTTTCCCCGGCAGAGTTTGAACAGCTTTAGACACCTCACCCAATACATGAAGGACGACCTTTTCATAATTCGGATTCTGGTGATGTCCGTGATAGAACCAATCTTTAGCTTTCAGATGAAATTCGATATCCCCTTCATGAATAGTACCCTCAATCAAAAATCTTGCATTCAGGGCGTCCGGTCCTTCATTCTTGTTCAAATTTCCATGGTGAATAAGAGTAATATTAGTTCCGTCAGACGATTGAAAAGATGACCCCAGTTTCAGGCTGAACCATGCCTTTGTCAGCGCCTTTTCTGTCGCAAATCTAGGTTCAGATATGCGACAAAAATTGGAAGTACCTGATCGAACAATAAAATTTATGAGAATCCCCCGTTTTGTTTTAACTCCTGAACGGAATTCTGAATTCTAGAAACAAATTCTTTTCGAGTCTCGTATGAAAAATTTTCAGATTCAATTGGTGATCCAAACCGCAACTGTACAGGTTGTTTTTTTATATTGTAAGACCCCTTCTTATTGGCTGCTGATGTGCCGCAAAATGCCATCGGAATTACGGGAATTCCAGTTTCAATCGCCAGCATAAGACCTCCCCGTTTAAATGGCTTCATATTCCCATCAACAGATCGTGTTCCTTCGGGGAAAATGAGTACAGATCGAGGAAAATTCAAAAGGGAATCTCGAGCGTCTTGAATAGATTTCATTGATTTCTCTCTGCTTCTTCTGTCAACGAAAATATGCCCGGCGGCAGTCATACCCCAACCCATTATCGGGATTTTTTTCAATTCAATTTTTGATACCGGAACAAGCTTTTTAGGTATTGCTGCAAACGCAAGCGGAATATCTAGGGATGATTCGTGGTTACCGGCAAAAATGTATTCTTGATGTGGATGTATATGCACCAAACCGGTTACTGTGTATTGAATCCTGCATACGGCCATGATGGTTTTTCCCCAAATTTTGGCAACATGCCCCATAAACCCACCTTTGTTTTTTTCAAAAAGTGAACCGACCAATCCTATAAAACCAAAAATACTCGTCCAAACACCGACATTCAAAAAAAGCCAAGCTCGCCAAATCACTTAACCAATGACCCCTTTTCCCATATACGATTGTAATGCTTCTGGAATGAACACTGTGCCGTTCTCCGTTTGAAAGGTCTCCAACAATGCCACCATAAGCCTCGGAGTCGCGACGCCTGATCCATTTAAAGTATGAACGTAATCTACCTTATTATCAGAAATTCGCCGGTACCGAATGTTTCCTCTTCGTGCCTGAAAAGATTCAAAATTACTGCAGGATGAGACCTCAAGCCATCGACCTTCGCCTGGAGTCCAGATTTCTATATCATAGCATTTGGCAGCAGCAAAACTGAGATCACCCGTGCAAAGTTCAACTACTCTGTAATGAAGACCAAGTGCTTGCAGGACGGATTCAGCCTGAAGGGTAAGGGATTCCAATTCATCGTAACTGGTTTCGGGAGTTACAAATTTCACAAGCTCCACTTTATTGAACTGATGCACTCGAAGTAATCCTCTGGTATCTTTTCCGTACGAGCCGGCTTCTCGCCGAAAACAGGCCGAATATGCCTTATAATTTTTAGGAAGTAAATCTTCATCCAATATTTCATCCTGATGAATATTTGTCAAGGGTACTTCAGCTGTGGGTATAAGCCAAAGATTGCCGTCTTCTGTTGAATACATATCCTCAGAAAATTTGGGAAGTTGTCCGCAAGTCAGAGGTGCAGAAGATTGAGTCAGAAATGGCGGGAAAACTTCTGTGAATTCAGTATGATGGTCTAACATAAAATTGATTAAGGCGCGTTCCAAACGCGCGCCATCATTCATGTACAAGGGAAATCCTGATCCTGAAATTTTAGATCCTCTTTCCATGTCGAAAAGGTTCAAATTTTTCCCGATATCCAGATGACTCAGATAATTTTTTTTCGGGTCCGGCTTTTCACCCCATTCGCGAACAACCGAATTTTGACTGGGATCGTCTCCAACCGGCACTGTACCGTCCGGGAAATTTGGTATTTCTATGAGTTGAGCATTAAGTTTTTCTTTTAACGCATTGAGTGAGGATTCTGCTACATTAATTGAATCCCCTACTTTTCGCATGGATTGTATATCCGTTTCAGCGTTCTCACCTTTTCGTTTCAGGACTGCAATCTTCTCAGAAACCTTATTTTTCTCTGCTCTTAAAATATCAAGGTCGGTTATTGCTGAACGGTGTTCCTGGTCTAACTTAAGAAGGGCGCCCAGATCAATCGAAGCACCTTTGGATTCGAGGCTCTTTTTTGCTCGGTCGGGATTCTCCCGGAGTATGGATATGGGTATCATAATAAATTTGGGGTAATTCGAGAGCAGAAAGTAGAGCCGATTGGATATTTTTCCAACCGCAGTAGTTTCGTTTATCTACCCTTGCCCGAAAGCATAACCCAAGCGGTATTCAACAGAATCTTAATGTCTAGATTCAGAGTTAAACTTTCAATATAGAAAAAATCGTATTTTAGTTTCTCCCGGACGTCTTCAATCCGCTGATCGTAAGGATTCTTTATTTGAGCCCACCCTGTAATACCCGGTCGAACTGAATGCCGGCGGTAATAAAATGGATACTCCTGAATCAGCCGTTCAATGATAGATGGTCTTTCGGGCCGTGGACCTATTAAACTCATTTCTCCCTTTATAACATTGATAAGTTGAGGTATTTCGTCCAGCCGAAAACGGCGTAGCCAACGGCCTATACGTGTAATGCGGTTGTCATCTTCAGATGCCCATACAGGACCGGTATCCGTTTCTGCATCTTGCACCATTGACCGGAATTTATAAATAGTAAATTGTTTATGTTTTTGGCCTACCCGTAGTTGTTTATAAAGGACAGATCCCTTTGAATCAAGCCTGATTGCCAGACTTATAACTGCCCAAAATGGAAGGAATAAAATAAAGGCTGGAATGGCTATAATAAGGTCTAACAGACGTTTCCCATGGCGATTATATAGTGTATTGAGTTCGGGATTAACCTGAATTAACGGAAGACCATACAGTTGCTGTGTCCGGGCCATTCCGCTAATAGCTTCATAAAGATCCGGTACAATTTTAATAGCCGTCGGCGCACCGTTCGCCTGCGTTAATAGCGACATTAAACGGGTATGGTCGGACCGTTGCGGCGCCAAAACCACATGGGCAATTTGATTCTCAATAATGATATTTTTCAAATCAGCTTCCGTCCCAAGAATATTTCCATATTCAAATTGGTTTTCATCCTCATCTAAAATCTGAACAAATCCTACCAAATCATATCCGAAATCAGGATGCTTTTGAACATCTTTTGCAACTTTGTTTCCTCTTGGGTTGCAGCCGACAATAATCATTTTTTCAAGCCCAATTCCTTTGCGAATCATGGCTTTTTGAAGTGATCTCGCAGCAAACCTCACGATACTGAAACAGAGAATAAACAATAACCAGTAATTAAGAACAATATTGGGTTCATAGGGAAGAGGCATAATTTTTACCGCATTCAGGAAAATAAGAAGCACAATGCAGGAAAATGAGGCTACCGTTGCCTGTTGAATTTCACCAAATCGCGATATATCTGAGGTTGCTTTGTACAGACCAAGGGTAAAAAACAAACAAGCCCAAATTACTGTTATTACGATGAAATTTTGACCTACATGAATAATGTGTAAATCTTGTCCCATATGAGAAGCCAGTAATACCAAGTAAAAGGCCAACGCTCCTGCGAAGGTATCCGATATAAACAATGCCCAGGAAATCACCCATTTGGGGATCCTAATCCGCAGAGTGTGTGCAAATTCAGATGTCATGATTGAAATTACTGTATTGGAATCATGCTACCGGGTGGCTACGGTCACACTGGACTATTGGGGAAACGCTATGCAGACTATCCATGTTATGGCTCCTGTTTAACTGGAAAAACTGTTAGCGTTTAATTTCGATAAATCTCCTTGAGGGTTGCTCAAAGTTATGATTTGATCTTCGTTTTATCAAGAGATTCTCTCAATCCCATCCATGTTTTCGATTCCAATCAATCGTCTTCCGAATTCCATCTTCTGATGTTATAGGCTGCTGAAATCCTAAATCTCTGATTTTTCGGCCGTCAAAATGGCTCGCTGATGCAAATTTTTCTAGGCGTGCATTCGATAATGATCGGGATTGATTCTTCATGAATTGCAGAAATCCATACAGGGGGATTAGACATTTTACTAGGATGATTGGGATGTGAAAAATTTTACCTGATTTCCCGGAAACCTTTCGAATAAGATTCACAAGCTCATTTAACGACAATGAAGGCTCATCTACTAAATTAAACTTTTGCACTCCGCGGGAAAAATGATCCAAAAGATATATGCACGATGCTATGACATTTTCTACAAAAATAACGGATTTATGATGAACGCCGTTGCCGGGCATGATAAACATTCCTGTTGATGCCTGCTTTATTAAGCGAAAAATATTTGCTGTATTCCCCGGCCCGTACACCGCTGTTGGTCTTACAATAATTCCAGAACGATCCGAAGATTCATGTGCCCATTTCTGTATTATTATTTCCGCCGCTGTTTTGGATTCTCCGTAATCATTCATCGGTTTCAATTCAGAGTTTTCATTCGGAAATGACTGATTTCCATAGACACCTACCGTACTGAAAAATAATATCTTATTTACTCCGCTCTCTACTGCAGCTTTTGTGATATGGGAAGTACCTTCCACATTCACGCGGAAATAATCTTCGTATACTGGTCCCTCGTCTTTGTGCTCGGCAGCAAGATGAATAATTAAATCTGTTTCTGTCGGAATGGATTCCACTACATGATTATAGTTAAGAATATCTCCGGTTATCAATTTGTAATGATTTGAATTATTGGATTCCTTGTGATCATACCCTATAATCTGATGACCCATATCTGCTAAGGCTCGAGACAGAAATTTCCCAATAAATCCTTCACTTCCGGTAATAAATATTTTCATTGATCCGTGCTTAACCGGGTAATCCGTAAATATCTACAGTAGCAGAAATAACAGGATCATCTCCAAATTCCTTTTCAACTAACCTCCTGCCCTTTTCTCCCATTGCTGACCGCAGAGATGCATTTTGACCCAGATGGATCATTGCATTCATCAATTCATTTACCGACTTTGGAGGGATCAATAACCCATTCTTTTGATCCATAACTATCTCCCTGCAGCCGGCTATATCTGTTGTAATAATCGCTTTCCGAAGGGCAGCAGCTTCAATTAAGGATTTGGGAACCCCTTCTCCATAATAGGTCGGCAACACAACCACATTAGATCCTGCAATCCAAGGTCGAATATCATCGACGTGATTTACCCAGTGTATAAATTCATGGTCCTCATATTGCTCCAGCCAAATTTTTGGTACCTCATTAGGACTCCCAGTTTCAATCCCTCCTATTAAATGAAACTGAGCCCTAGGGATTATTTTTTTAACCAAATCTGCTGCGGTTACATATTCTTTTACTCCCTTATCCCATAACATTCTGCAGAACATAATAAAATGCAGTGAATCATTATCCATTTCTGGTGGGGGTAAGTGACCATTCATATTAAATGAATTCAAGTCTACACCCGATCCTTTTATCAAATGAATTCTAGCAGGTTTAATTCTTGAAAAGGATTGAAAAAGTTTTTCATCATCCGGATTCTGTAAAATGACATTTACTCTGGATGAAGTCAAAACGCTTCTATAAACTGTTTCAACAATTTTTCTTAATCTATGGCCGCTGGAAAAAATATATCCAAGCCCAGTTATAGAATTCACAATTTTGGGAATACCGGCTAACCGTGCGGAAATCGTTCCTAAAATAACTGGTTTTATGGTGAACAAATGGATGACGTCCGGCTTTTCACGTTTGAAAATTTGATAATAATGCCTAACAGATGACCAAGCTCGAAGCGGACTGAAACCATATCTGTCAATCGGCAATCCGATATATTTCACACCCGGCAATTTGATTCTCCAGTAATACTCATCTTGCGGAGCAACTAAAATGACATCCCATCCACGGGATACCATGGATTCTATCAAATTCTTTCGAAAATTATAGAGATACCAAGATGTGTTTGCCGAAAATATTATTTTCATTTATTTCACATTGTGTGGATGTCCACATTCATTTTCACCTTTGGGTAACATTCTTAATCATCGTGACTTTTTTAACAAATAAACTGTAACCCCAAAGGACAGACATATAGAATAAACACTATAAAACATTAAGAAATAATGTAAGTGTTCTGTTAAATGGGCTATCAACATCACTGGAGTTAAAAAACCGCCAATCCCGATATTTTTATCAAGAACTAACAGAGTACCGGTTCCGGATGTTTTTATTTTCATACTGTCTTCCTCTGACATGAACCGGTACTTTTGAAACAAAATCCTGCTTAATAAACTAAAAATGGATGCCAACCCGCCCAGCATGCTCCATATCCATGGTATTGCACTTCCGTCCGAAAGGGTGAGGTATAAACCCGCACCGAAAAATGATAATCCAAACATGAAGTATCCACTGACTGCATCAACAAAACCACCCATGCGGGATGGTCCTTGAACTCGAGCAATATTCCCATCTACACAATCAAGAACTAGCCAAATATTCAGGAGTATAATGGCTGTAACAGGATAAGAGTAAATAAACAACGCAAAAGCAGTGATCGGAAAAACTACCGCTAGAACAGATACCTGAAAAGCGGTTACACCCAAATTAATCAATGCCCATGAAACGATAAATGAAACCGGCCGAATAAGGATCTTACACCAGAGTGAATCGGATTTTCGTTTTTCTTTCGAAAGGCCTGCCGTGATTTTCTTCATTTTAATCATGGGAAATATCTCTATACATCTGCAAATATTGGGGAGCTATTATAGTCGAGGCAAAATTAGTGTTAATAAACTTTTTCGCATTGCTTGCAATTCGAATGGATTTTGGAATATCATGCCATAAATCAATAATTTCTTCAGAAAGAGCAGTACTGTTTCGTGCCGGCACCCTAACTGCATTTTGCCCATCGTTTGAAAGATCTATTAATCCTCCTACTTTTGTAAATACACAGGGGCATTCCATCCCCATTGCCTCAACAGCAGCCAATCCCAATCCCTCGGACAAAGAGGGTTGAACATAGATTCTTGCCTTTGATAATTCTTTAAAGATTTCTTCTCGCAACAGTCTTCCTTTTACATGAATCCGATTAGCATAAACATGTTTTTGTATCAATGGTATTAATGAGTTTCCCTCTTCATATGGCCCGATTAACATTAAGGTTGATTCCGGTAATGCTTCTCCAATTTTTGTAAATGCATCTACCAAGTATTTTAATCCTTTTAAAGGAATAAACCGGGCATTGCATACAATGGTGGTTCTGTCAGTCAATGGAATTGCGTCATCAGTTTTTAGCAGTGATACATTAATGGGATTATAAATAGTTTTACACTGTTCTAGTGTGCTGTATCCTTTGTGAATTAAATACTGTTTAACTGCCTTTGAAATGGCGATAACAGCATCACTCCAGCGCAAAGAAAAATCCTCCAGAAAATACAGAATGTTATATTTCTTTTTTCTGTCGAGATAATGCCGCGTGGTTACAATCGGTATATTAAACAATAAACCCATCGTCCTTCCGAATAAACTTGCCTGAACTAAATGTGTATGAATTGCCGTAACCGGATTATGTTTATCCTTAATAATCGTCAGAAATTTTTTAAATATTTTAAAAGGATTTTTTCCTAATAAGACCGTTGCGGCGCCAGCTTTTTGATATTCTTCTTTCAAATTTTCAGGTCCCGTAAAATAGGCAACTGTAAACTTTACATTTTGTTTATTTAATTCCTCAATCAGAGGCAATATTACAAAACCGGCACCTCCCTTATTACAGTTGTTCACAATGTGAAGTATATGCATGATACCGTTTGAATTCCAGCTATAGTGTTTCCGGAAGGATTCTAATTTCATCAGACATATCACTAGTTTTTTTCCAATATAATACTCCCATTGCTATTACTTTCAATGATCGAATAAAAATGACAATTGTAGCAATATCCAACAAGACTACTGAAGATATCGAACCTGCAGTTGGCAATAACAAAACAAACAGGGCTATGAAAAACAATGAAAGGATGAAATAAACCAACAACTGGTTATTTCCTAATTTGGCAGAAAGCATAAAATGAAGAATTATATGTATGATTTGCAATGACCCAATCACGGAAAAATACAAAATCAATTTTTGAGTTAACTGCGAATCAAATCGGCCTGAAAAAAGAATGCTGACTAATTCCTTCCCAACAATCTGAAATACAAAAATAATTAATAGAATAATAAAAAAAAGAGAGGCAGATAATTTTTTATAATTGATGTCTTTTCCCGCTGAAATATTTGGAAAAATAACGTAGCCTATTGCACTTCCAATCATTGAGAGGGTTATGACAAATAAAAAACTCGATCCTGTATACACCCCTAAAATTTCACGATCGAAAATAATCGGTATCATTAACTTGTCGATCCCTCCGGAAATTAATCCAGACGCATTTATGAGCCAGAAAATTAATCCAAATGTCACATACGTTTTCGTACTGAACTCGGCGTGGACAGCGTCATTTTGTTTTGAGAAAAAATTTCGAATCATAAAAACGGAAAAAATACATAATGACACAGAAAACAATGGATATAATAGTTGAATGTTTATACTCATATTTGAATACATACATAAACCGATCAGGATTAGCAATGCGATTTTCCATCCTCCTGCGAGTAATTGGGCGATAAAAAACTTACCCTGTAAACGGCTAATAGCTGCCTGATATAGGTTAATAGCGCCAAAGCAAATGCTGATGAAGATGAAAGAAATTTTATAGGTTTCAAATTGGTAAGTGAGTTGCAGAATGGATACAATTATCAAGGACATAAAAACAAGAATACCCATCGTAAAAGCATGGGTTTTACGATCCGCATTCGGGCGTTTTGGAAAGAGCTTGATGTAACTGTAATCCAATCCAAAAATTGCAATTGTGGACCCTATGAGAATTACCTGTTTTAATAGTGCGAATTCTCCAAATTCGCTCATCGAAAGATTCCGTCCTGCGATAACGGTAACTACAAACGATGCGAGCATAGTACCAATCATTATTACCAAAGTATTGCTGACATTTTTTAACATGGGTTTATGATAATGATTTTCCGGGTATTGAAAAACTTTTCGCATAGGAGAAAAATAGCAATGCCGGAAGCCACAATACGCGTTTGTAAGAATTCGCCATGAACATATCTCCAAATACCATCATGACCATGACAACAGCTAATCCCAATAAAAAATAATTTCCGAAAAATTTTTTAGTGTAACATTTAAATCCTTCAAACAATAATATCAGATAGAAAGCCGAAAAGCCTATTAATCCAAAGATTCCATTCTCAAGCCAAGAGATGAGTATTGGATTGTGCAAATTTATCTCTGTATATAAAAATGAATTTCCCATACCCAATCCTGTAAATGGATTCCGATTGATATAATTAAATCCTTCATCAATTATTTTTAATCTTTCCAAAGATGATCCCGATTTGTCTACCTGCAGAATGGTACCATATCGTTCAAATGATCTTTGGTAGAATTCATCGTTTAGGTTTATCAATGAAATGATAATAAAAAATGAAACAGCCAAAGTGGATAAGATATACCTAAACTTAATTTTTTTGTCCGATTGATATAAGAAAAATGCAAACAGGATAAATCCAATTATGAAGATTAAAAATCCTGACCTAGATGAGGTAAGAAATACGGCTAATAATTGAATTAATATAGCAAAAGCTGAAATAATTTTTATGGAATTCCTTTTTGAAAGAAGGATAAAAACAGCTAAGAATGGAATATTCTGAAGCATGATTCTTCCGGGAATGCTTGGCTCCATTCCGCCATAAGTAAGCCTCCCTCTCCAGCCTTCTGCTGCTAACAAATCAATACCCATATCTATGCTGAAAATTTTGAGCATTATCATAATGATACTTAATAAAACACCCGGTATTATGAGAAATACTGCAATAGTGGTTATATGCTTTTCTGCTGTTACAACTTCTGCTAACACGGGGTATGCAATCAAAAAAATAAATGCTACCTGCAAATAAGCAGTTAAACTTTCTATTGGGTAAATACTTTTACTAAGGGAAAGAAAAAACCCGATACTGAAAATAATTAATGGAATTAGAAATTTGTTCTTTAATAAAACTGTTTCTGTAAAAAAATGATTATTCGCATTTGAGATTATGAGGAAGATAAATGACAAAGTGATGAGTATATCACTGAGTGTTAAGTTGTAAAAAACCCGAATAAATGTAAACGGTAATAACAAAAATGCGGCATATAACAAATTCCGAGATAACGTAACGAACATCAGATTGTTAATTCGTAAAAGCTTAAGAGATAATATCTCTGTAGTTGATTTTCGCTATTAATAAAATAAAATTGATAAAAATCATTACTAAGAATGTGCTTATTACCAGTAATGTTCTCCGTGGTTTAAATCTGTCGATTGGAGTTTTAGCTTCGTCCAAAATCTGAATGGTTGGCGTATCTTGGGCTTCTTTAATTTTTGCTTCTTCATATTGTTGAGTCAAAAAAGTAAAGAGAGTATTTTGGATTTCCACTTCTCTTTTCAACCGAAGCATTTGGACACCCAATTCGGGAACATCTGCAAAGATAGGAAACAATTGCTGCGAACCATCCGATGATTTTATTTTGGTTCCATAATCCATTTCTTTTAGCTGTTTTTGTAATTCCTCTGTTTCCTTTTCCAATGCTTCAATATCAGGATGATCAGGACTGAGCATTGTATTCATTACACTCAATCTTACTTCATTCGAAAGAATCCCTCCCTTGATGGATGCTGCAGCATCAATGGCATATTTTGTCTGCTCTGTGAGTTCAATCAAACCATGCTGGATTTGGAATAATTTTAAATTATCCTCAGCTTTTTTTAATTCTTCTATATTTAATTTATATCTTTCCTCAATAAACATTCTTTGAAAGGAAGCCTTTTCCGTCTTCAAATTTTTATTGACAAAATCGAGATTTTCTATAAAATAATTTGTCATATCCGAAGATAATTTCTTCACAAATTCTTCTTCATTGTCAGGATGAAACCATGCCGTTTTTGTGAGTACTGATACTCTAATGGTTCCTTCATCCTCAACTTCAAAGATGACATTATCTGATAATTCTATAATAGCTTTTTCAATATTATCGGATTCATAAAATTCAATCAAATTAAATTTCTCAATTACATTTTCTAAAACGGTCCTGCTTTTAAGAATCGCGATAAAACTGAGGGATGCATCATCAGTTTTTGTAAACATATTTGCCATAGGTAAATTAGAAAGAGCACCTAAAATCCCCATTCCCGAATCCGTTTTAGGCGGCATCAAAACAGCAGAAGATTTATATGTTTTTGGCATGATATATGAGGCAGCGGCAATCAAAATTGTCACCGCAAATACATTGTTCAAAATCCATTTGCGTGATTGCCAAAACAATCTGCTATAATCTATGAATTTCAATTCATTATTGACAGAAATTGTCGGCTCTTCATTCTGATTATTGGATCCCGGAATCATATTGAGCCTTTTTAATTCACCTATTCTGTTTCTAAGTGTTTTTTCGGACAGGCCAATTGTTTTAGCGAAACGTTCTCTCGCTTTTGTATCCGTAAGTATTTCGGGATGCTTTTGAATCAGCTCAAGTATTTTTTGTTCGTGATCTGTAAGTGTCATAGTGAGTTAACGGACCGACGCTTGGTACGCTAAATAAATGGTCAAAAATGCAGAAATAATTTGGGTGGCGCTTGTTTGTCCAAAAAGCCGATATTGAAATGTAGCCGGAACTTCGATAATATCGCCCGGAAAAACCGGCTCGTTTAAGGCTCTCGGTACAACGGTTCCGTCTTTCCTAATGACTCTCGCTCCCGTCAAACTACCAGATTCTTTCGGACCACCTCGAAGCGCTATGTAATCTCGAACTTTGTACCCGGGTATATATCGGAAACCTCCGGGAACTTGAACGAAACCGATTACAAGTACTTGGCTCAAATTATAATCTGATATCCGGCCGTTTTGTTTGTCAAAATCCTTATCAAAAGGAACATGAATAACATCTCCTTCCCGGAGTACCGGATTTTGTTTCAAGTTCCCAGTAAGTAAAAATTCGCCCGGTCGATATTCGTGAGAGTCCTTTCCTCTGTTAATGGTAATCAAGTTCGATGTAGCATATTTTTGAACACCGCCGGCAATTTCCACAGCATCCAGCATACGAGATACCCCATTTACTTCCACAAAACCGGGGTTATGAACCGCTCCCGAAATCTGAACTTTGAATCGTTTTATATTCTCCAGAGAAACAAACACCTTTGAATTGGGGAAAGCATTCTGCTTGATATAAGATTTGATTCTTTTAATCGAATTTTGAAGTGTTTTTCCATGAAGAGACAATGAACCAACTGCCGGTATCAAAATGCTGCCGGAAGGAAGTATCCTAAGAGAATAACTCATAGATTCAGATGAAATGATATTAATTCCAATTACATCACCCGGTCCAAGAATATAGGTTTCAGAATTAATGGTTTTTTCTAGTGGAACGTAGTCTTGTTGAAGCGATCCATCGAGTTGATCATTTTGATTCATCTCTTGCTGCCACCCGTATTCTTTCGGATCAATCGTATCCAGATAATTAGATTTTTCCTGCGCCTTTGCAGGAAAAACGATCAGAAAGGAGGCCGCCAAAATGTATTTATGGAATTGAGTGGTCATGAATCGGTCCTTCGTTTCCGCCCAACATTGTCATAAACAATACCCGTATCCTCTAGTTCAGATGTATTTAATATATTTCTTGTGTCGAGGAAAATGGGTGTTTTCATGAGGGACTTTATGCGGGGAATATCCATACTCCGAAATTCATTCCAATCGGTCATAATAACAGCAGCGTCGGCATCTTTTACTGCATCGTACACCGAATTTTTATAGGATATATTTGAAAAGAATTTTGTCATATTCTCATTAGACACTGGATCGTAAGCCTGGACCGATGCGCTTTCATTCAATAATGCTGTTATCATCGAGATGGAAGGAGATTCCCGAACATCATCAGTCCCGGGTTTAAAGCTGAGCCCAAGAACTGCGATCGTTTTTCCTTCAAATGAGCCGTCAAGTAAAATTCTCAGTTTGTCTACCATTCTAGAATGCTGGTGACTATTAGCATCAATTGCTCCTTGTATAGTCTTCAGCGGAACACCGGCTGCTTCAGCCTGAGACGCCAGCGCTTTGGTATCTTTCGGAAAACAAGAACCCCCATACCCCGGACCCGGGTGTAAAAATTTTGGGCTGATTCTTCCATCCAATCCCATTGCCTGTGCGACTTTAAATACATCTGCGCCAACTTCTTCGCACACATTTGCAATTTCATTGATATAACTAATCTTTAGCGCCAAAAATGCATTGCTGGCATACTTAATCATTTCGGCGGTTTCTATATTGGTATGAATAACGGGAGTTTCATTTACATACAATGGATGATACACATCCTTCATGAAGTCAAATGCCTTTTGGGATTCTGCTCCAATCACTACTCTGTCCGGATGAGTAAAATCTCGGACGGCAGCGCCTTCTCTCAAAAATTCCGGGTTGGATACATAATCAAATGAAACCGATGCATCTGAATTTTCTTTAATCGCTTCAATAACTTTTCGCCCTGTGCCGATTGGCACTGTGCTTTTTGTACAAATGACTTTATACCCATTTAACGATAACCCAATCGTTTCCGCTACTTTCAGTACGGCTGAAATATCCGCATTGCCATTTTCATCCTGAGGAGTGCCAACAGCGATAAACACAACATCCGCTGCCTCAATGGCATTTGGCACATCGCTTGAAAAGGATAGCCTTTTTGCTACAACATTTCGCTTAACCAAAGATTCCAATCCTTGCTCATAAATTGGAATATCACCATTTTTTAATGAAGCAATTTTGGATTCGTCAATATCCACGCACGATACGGCATGTCCAAAATCGGAAATCCCTGCACCGCTTACCAATCCTACATATCCGGTACCAATAACAGTAATATTTTTCATCTATTTCGTATAATCCCTATTGAATTCATTTGAATTAAGGAAGACCTGTAAATCGTCTTATGCTCCATTCAAAACACAGCAAAAACAGTAATGCGGCAATCAGCCAGGGGTTTTGACCGAATTTGATGCTTGCCTTATTTGTCACATTTTTTGTTTGATTCATTACAAGATCGGAAACATCTGCCCGGGATGCCCATGGAATATACTTTCCGCCGGATTCTTTTGCCAGATTCTTCAGCAAATCCCTATTTACAAAAACCCGGTTCAATTCAATTTGACTTTCTTTTACGATAAATTCTCCTCGGTAACTTGATGTATTTTTCCCATGTTCTACTCCAATTTGGTAATAATACTTTCCGGGGCTGGATGCCCATATATTTCCTTCCCATCGGGAACGGCCTAAATTATAGTGAAGTTCCGCAGAATTCATTTTAATATCATTTTTTATAACGCTAATGAATGCCCGGGCGACGGCTTGGTTCTCAATTCCTTTTTGAGTTCCCGTAATCTGGATTTCCTCTCCTTGCTGATATGAATCCTTATTTAATCGAAAATACAATTCATTTTCAGACCCCGACTTCAGTAGCCAGTTGAACATGCCATGCCAAAATTTTTCGAGGAATTGACTGTTGTCAGATTCGTTAAGAGAATAATGAAGTTTATACATATCAGAAGATCCAAAGACAAAACTTCGCAATCCATTTGCATCGGTTCGGATACTAATGGGACTTGCTAATGCAGTGTTGTGTAAAGCCAAAATTTCGCTTTCAGGTTTTGTCGGAGTAATAAAAAAATCAGTTAAACTTAAAGGTGGAAAGTTGGACTGAGCGCTCCCCGTAGAATTTAAATACGGTTCAATATTGACATTTTCTGTAAAGTACCAATCAGTTGGTGTATTGCCAGAATCTATTGGGTTGCCTGCAACATGAAAAAATGGAAATAGCGATTCAGCTGATTTTTTGCTCACATTCGGACCGAAAGACCATGCCAATGATGATTGGTCTTTAAAAATCTTTTTCCCTAGAATTCTTTGCAATGATTTTGGAAGAGGTGCGGCAGGGAAATTTTCAAAAATAATTAAGTCATAAGATGATTTCCAAAAAAGATCTAAAGATGGATAAAACACATCTTCATTACGCTGAACAAAATGATCCACTTTAATTCGAGGATAAGATTTGACATATTTTTTCAACAAAGATGTGTGATAATTCGGCGATCCAGTAATTAACGCTACAGGATATCGGTCTTTTAATATATTTATCTCAAATTGCTGCCTATTATTCTCAATGTTGATTTCTTCACTCGCAGAGGACACTTTTACCTCGTACTGCCGTGTACCGATTTGCTTGGGTCGGAATTGAAAAGAAATTTCTTTCTCTGAGCCACCGCCGAGGATTCGGACACGCTTTGAACCCAGTAACTTCGAACCGTGATACAAAGAAACATTAACAGGCTTATCCACCTTGCCTGCTGCCTGAACAATCACATCCGCGTTTACATCCTCTCCTTTAATGGCTACCGTCGGAGCATCGAGAGACTTGACAGCAATGTCGACTAACGGGACAGAATCCCCTACTGCAACGATATGAATCGGAACTGAACTTTTTTCAAATGAGGCTGGATGTTTTCCCTGGGTTAACTGTCCATCTGTTATAATGATTGCGCCCGCTAGACTTTCCTGATTGGTTAAGATATGATTCATAACAGCACCTAAGTCAGTCGCGGATCCTTCTGCAGTAGCAGAAAGATTTGAGACATCTTGTATATCTCTTGAAAATTGCAGAAAAGTAACATGATCACTTTTTGCCTTTATCTCATCCTCTATGGATACCACACCGTTTGCAAAGGATTGAATGGAAAGGGACTGATGGTACCTCATGCTCACAGAATTATCCAGATAGATATTCCATTCAAGCTGCAATTCTGATTTCTGCTTCCAGTGAAGAACCGGCTGAAATAATAAAAGAACCAACATAATCAAACTCAGAACTCTCAATCCTACCAGAATATGAAATTGAGGATGCCGTCGGAGTTTATGAAATCCAAGAAATAATGAAAGTGATACACCGATAACTGCAACCCAGAAAAATGGATCTAAGCCTTTTAGAATTTCAATTTGCAAGGTTTAGGCTAACGTAAGGTTTGGGAATATGGGAAAATCGATGGCTGCCCGCTTTCCCATCACCAAGTATTTTTCACCTAAAAATGCGATCATGGCAGCATTGTCCGTACATAAAGGTAAATCAGGATACAAAATACGGCAATCAGCCAGCGTATCTTTAACCATTGCTCTCAGCTTTTTATTTGCTGCAACTCCTCCGGCAATGACTAAAGTCTGTACTCCAGTTTCTGTTACTGCTAATTCACATTTTGAGATTAACGCCTCAATGATAGCTTTTTGATAACTTGCAGCAATATCATTTTGGGATAGCGTATTCGTTTTTGAATTATCTTCGGATTGCATCCTATACAAGAGAGACGTTTTTAATCCGCTGAAGCTGAATTCAATTGTATTCGAATGGAAAAAAGCCTTTGGAAATGAAATTGAATTCTCATCGCCTGTTTTGGCGCAAGATTCGATCGCTGGACCTCCGGGATAACTGAGCCCTAAAATCCGAGCACCCTTATCAAACGCTTCCCCAGCGGCATCATCTCGAGTTTCGCCTAACAATGTGTATTCTTCCAATGCTTTCACATGCCAAAGTTGTGTATGTCCGCCTGAAACCAGAAGACAAACGAACGGATATTCCAACGCCGGATACGCAAGAAAGTTCGCGTAGATATGAGCTTCAAGATGGTTTACTCCTATGATGGGAACATCTAATCCCTGTGAAAGACCTTTTGCAAAACAAGAGCCGGCTAGTAATGCGCCTGCCAAACCCGGTCCTTGCGTAACGGCAATTCCATCAATATCTGATAAGGTCATTTTTGATTCGTTCATCGTTTCATGAACTAACTGATTCAATAAACGCTCATGCTCTCGAGACGACAACTCAGGAACAACACCTCCATATTCTCTGTGAATGATATGGGAACTGACATGGGAAGATAAAATTGACCCATCTCTGCATACGGCTGCGGCAGTTTCATCACACGATGTTTCAATACCTAAAACGATCATTGACTTTTGCGGGTAACAACCAGTTCTATGTTTCGAGGCGATAAATCCATCCACTCAATAACATGATCCGGAACACGAACCTCAGGTTCGTACCATGTTTGCCCCGGGTTCCACCGTTTGTTAAAATCTATCGAAACCTGAATGTCTTTAGGCTGGATATTCGCAATATAATCCGCACCGCCAATGACGGTTAAAGAAACACTTTGGGGACTGGGGAAAACCCGTACATCCGGTCGTATATTCAATATGGCAACCTGCACATCGCTGATAATCCGCTCTGTAATCGGTTGGATATCTGCACGCACGGAAACTTGATTGGGTGTGTATTCAACCAGCTTATTGGGAAGGACTTCAAACTGTAATGTTTTGGTAATGGACGAAACTGCATTTGCTATGGTGTCTCTTACTGTGGAAATAAATTCAATCGATTCAACGATTTCACGCGATCCTGCAATTTGCACCTGTTTCGGTTTTATGACAGGGTCTCCCACCATTGTATATCCGGCGGCAGGATGCACCAATAATCTCTGCTTAACAGAAACAACTTTTTCTCTGTAGGCATCAAGACTGATATGAATGGAGTCAGGATATATTACTTCAATGTATTCCACCTCAAGTAAAGGCGCAATCACGACCTTTTGAGGGTAACGCTCAAAATAATCATTCAGGTAAAAATCATATTCCTCCGAAATGCGTTCCAGGTCGAGAACAAGCTTAAATTCAGACATGAAGCTTTTTAGCAAAAGCGTTTTAAAAAGAGCTCTGCCGGTTCCCTTTAGTTTAATGCGGGCATGCTCCGGAACTTCCTCTTTGAGAGCTTTCCGCGCTGGGAGGTTTCGCCCTTCAATGGGAATATTAACATCCAAAGAATAGGTATTGCCACTGACGACAAATACCCAAAGCAGACATGCCAACCCAATCGGTCCAAGGGCCAGAATAATTTTCTGCTTGTTGAAGAAGGCCTTTATATCAAGCATTCGCAAGGCCCATAAGTTGGTTTACTCCGTTTCGGATTCTTCGGGAGATTCGTCAGTTGCTTCAGGCTCAACTGTTTCAGGATCTCCATCCTGCGGAATTTCGATTTTTTCGCCTGCAGGAGCATCCTGCGAATCGAGAAATGATTGGACATCATCCAATACATCTGCTTTGTTGGAAGTTCCGACCTCCTCGGATAACAGAACGATCTTCTTATCATCCGGCCTTACTTCCATTACAACTCCTTTCAGGGTGCCGCCTTTTTCGTATTTCCCCATCAAAGATTTACGCTCTTTTTTACTTTTTCTTGAGAAGGGAATGATACCTTCAATTCCTTTATCCAGTTTCAAGATGATTCCCTTTTCCAAGACCCGGATGATTTCCCCTTCTACCTCTTTCCCGCTTGCAAATTCTTTTACGATTTCGGGCCATGGATCATCTCCCACTTGTTTGACACCGAGAGATATTCTCCTGTTTTCTCTTGAGATTTCCAAAATCCGGACTTCTATTTCCTGATCCTTTTCCACAAATTCCTTCGGATGGCGGACAACCGTTGTCCAGGAAAGGTCAGAAATATGGACCAATCCTTCGATTCCTTCTTCTAATTCAACAAAAGCACCAAATTGGGTCAGGTTAATCACTTTACCTTTATGTACTTCGCCTATGGTGAATTTATCCTGAAGTGCATCCCACGGATCATCCTGAAGCTGCTTGATGCCAAGACTGATTTTTCGTTCATCCGAATCCACTCCAAGCACGACGGCTTCAACTTCTTCATCCATGGAATAAATTTCTGACGGATTTTTTACATGACGCGTCCATGAAATTTCGGATACGTGGATAAGCCCTTCCACTCCAGGTTCAAGTTCGACAAATGCACCGTAATTTTTCATGCTGACTATTTTACCATTGATTTTTGTTCCTTCGGGATATTTATCAGCCACATTGTCCCACGGATGTGGCGTGAGCTGTTTTAATCCAAGAGAAATCCTCTGTTTATCACGGTCATAATCAATGATTTTTACCGTAATGGTTTCATCCAGAGACACCACTTCAGAAGGATGACCAACTCTCCCCCAGGTTAGGTCGGTGATGTGAAGCAATCCGTCAATGCCGCCAAGGTCTATGAAAGCGCCAAAGTCAGTAATATTTTTAACTCTACCTTCCATAATTTGATCTACATCCAGATCTTCAAATAAAGCATCTCTCTGTTCTTTCATGCTTTCTTCCATGATGACCTTATGGGATACGACAATGTTTTTACGCGCTTCATTCAATTTAACAATTCGCAAGTCAATCGGATTGCCAACAAATTGATCAAAATCGCGCACGGGCCTTAAGTCAATTTGAGATCCCGGCAAAAAGGCCTGAACGCCTTCCAAATCCACTGCCATTCCGCCTTTAATTCTTTTTGTGATTTTTCCTTGAATGACCGTCTCATTATCAAAAACTTCACGCAGTTTTTTCCATCGCCGCATAAAATCTGCTTTTTCTTTCGATAGAACCGTTCTCCCGCTTCTGTCTTCAAGATATTCCAGATAGACTTCCAGGGATTCGCCAACTTTTGGAAGTTCTTCCTCAGAAAATTCGCTGCGGTCAATAATACCTTCAGATTTAAATCCAATATCAATTAGGATTTCTTTTTCGTTCATTCCGATAACACGGCCTTTAATCAGCTGGTTTTCAGAAATATCTGAAAATGTATCTAAATAGCTGTCAAGCAATTCTTGCTCAAGACTGCCCTCTTCCGGCTCAACGGATAAATCTTCCGCGCCAACGCGTTTAATATCCTTAAATAAATCCGCGTTTAAATAATTAAAGTGTATTATCTGTTCTCCATTGGATGACACAGGTGCCTCTTCCGCAGATGCGGTTTCAACACTGGCGTCCGGCACTGTTTCTTCTGCGGGAATTTCCACAGCAGCTTCCGTCGTCTGTTCTCTCGTCAGTTCTTCGTTGCTCATAGTTTTTCGTTATTTTCTTTTTGTTGGTTCACAATTTCAATCATCTTTGATACCTGTTCGTCGATCGTCATATTGCTTGTATCGATTTCAATGGCATCCTCTGCTTTTTGAAGTGGTGAATGTTCTCGAGTGGAATCATACGCATCCCGTGCCTCGATTTCTTTCACCAATTCTTCTACCGATTTCATTTCGCCAAGTGCGCGAAGATCATCCTGTCTACGCTTTGCTCTAATTTCGGCATCGGCAACCAGAAAAATTTTCACATCTGCGTTCGGAAATACAACAGTACCGATATCCCGGCCTTCCATCACACAGTCGGATTTGGATGCAATTTTTCTCTGAAGACGAACCATTGCTGTCCGAACTTCCCGGATGGCGCTCACGGGGCTCACATTGGATGTAATCTCCACAGACCGAATTTTGTCCGTCACATTTTTTCCATTTACGTAGGCAGCAGGTTCTCCATTTTCATCTGAAAGGTTAACCTCAATGGATTCCAAAATTCTCTCTACCGCAGCTAAATCAGAGAAGGCAATTCCCTGATCCAGAAATGCCAGCGTAACACACCGGTACATTGCGCCTGTATCCAGATATAAGAAGTCCAATTGCTTTGCCACGCGGCGCGCGCTTGTACTTTTTCCGGACGCTGCCGGACCGTCTATAGCGATAATCATAGTTTTAGATTCTCAAAAAGCCGAGGAATTTAGTTTTAGAACCATAGAAAACCAACAGAATGACTCCTTCCTTTTGACAGAGATTTTTTATCTTTTTTTGATTCTGCAAAGCGCCTGCAATTTTTCAATTTCTTTTTCTGATAAAGGTCTCGTCTCTCCGGTTTTTAATTTTCCCAATGAAAGAGGACCAAAATGCGTCCTATGCAGCGAAAATAATTTAATCTTGAGTCGGCCCATTATTCGTCTGATTTCTCTCTTTTTACCTTCGGTAAGTTCCAATACAACGGTCGTCCGTTTTTTGACTGTTTTCTGGCTGATAACCTTTGCTTTTCCTTTTTCACCGTCCCATACATGAATTCCTCTTTTCAGCTTTTGGATTTCTATTGGCTGAATTGAGCGGTCAATAACGGCCTCATATTGACGTGTAATTTTAAATTTCGGATGCAACAAAGCCTGAGACAATGCCCCATCGTTTGTCAATAAAAGCAATCCCGTTGTATCTTTATCCAGCCTCCCAACCGGAAACACCCTTTCCCTAACAAAAATCAATTCCATTACCGTTCGTCGGCCGTCAGGGTCTCCTACAGATGTGATGTATCCTTTGGGTTTATGAAGCATGAACGCTACCGTTTCTTCCGATACTTTTATTCGGGAACCGTCAAAATACACTTTATCAGAAGTGCTTACATCCAGAGCGGGATCGGTCACAATTTTGCCGTTTACTGTGGTCGTTGCAGAACGAATCAATTCATCCGCTTTTCTGCGGGAAGCGACTCCTGCATGTGCTAGAAATTTATTCAGCCGCACGTTCGGGATCGGCCGAAGACTCTTCTGCAGCAGTAAGTTCAGTAATTTCTCGGAGTCGCGGAAGATCAGAGAGTCGATCTAAACCGAAATGCTCAAGGAAATCACGAGTGGTGCCGTATAAAAGCGGACGGCCCGGACCTTCGGCTCTTCCTGCTATTTTTAATAATTGGCGCGATAACAGTGTTTTTAATACTCCCGAACAATCCACGCCTCGGATGGATTCAATCTCAAATCTGCTCAAAGGTTGTTTATACGCAACAATGGCAAGCGATTCCAATGCCGCTGCCGAAAGCTTTAATTTCGACGGATTTTGAATAAGGCGCTTTACCCACGGACTGAATTCCGCTCGAGTAGCGAATTGATACCCACCGGCAACTTTTCTGACTTCAAACCCGTGTTTTTCCTTTTCATATTTTTCTCGAAGCTTTTTGACGAGATCAGATAATTTAGGTGCATCTTCATCGAAAACATTTTTTAATCTCGATTGATTCAATGGTTCGGGGCTTGCAAATAATAATGCCTCCACAATTTGAAGTTGTTCACTTTTGCGCATCAGCCCATGACGACTTTATGAATTTCCAGATCGTCAAATAATTCATTTTGGTACACGACTACTGCATTTATGCGAATCAGATCCAGTAGAGCAAGAAAGGCTACAATCATTTCAATTTTAAATTCGTATTTATTGATAAGAGCTGAAAATCTGAGTTTCCCTTCACCGTCAAATGATGCCAAAATTGCATTTTTTTGTTCATCTAAACTTGCGATCTCTCGATGAAGTTCAATTGGCTTCATAACTGGGCGATTTTCTAATGCAGTTTTAAAATGAGCTGCAAGATCAAACAGCGATACCGCTTTTAGATACATCCCCGGATTTTCTACTTCATCCTCTATAGACTCTTCTTCCAAACGTTTAAACAATTGACTTTCTTCTTCGGCTAGAAAATCCAAATTTGATGCTGCATCTTTGAATCGTGTATATTCCTGAAGCTGAAGCATGAGTTCAATCCTCGGATCAATAATTTCCCCATCGTCATCCAAATCTGGGCGAGGCAGCAACATTTTTGCTTTGATCCTCATTAAGGTTGCGGCCATGACTACAAATTCACCTGCAATGCCCAAATTGGAAGATCGGGCATGATCCAGTGTAGTTAAATATTCCTCGGTAATTTTGGCAATCGGTATGTCGTAAACATCCATTTCGTCCCGCCTAATGAAATACAGCAAGAGGTCTAATGGCCCTTCAAAATTATCCAAGCGAATTTGATAGGCATTAGCTGCCATATGAAATGCCAGTGGCGATTCTCGCCTTTTCTAAATATTCCTCAGCGACATCCGATGCTTTTTGCGCTCCCATTTTCAGCATATCCAATACATCATCCTTGCGGTTCATTAAAACTTCCCGTTTACTCCGGGCTGATTCAAATTCGGCCAGGATAGTTTCAAATAGTGATAATTTTACATCTCCAAATCCCAATCCGGGCTTAGATGCTGTTGATTTCAATTCTGCAATTCCCTCTTCATCCAGAAATAAAGATAATAACTGAAAGACAGGCGCAGAAAAATCTTTGGGTTCATCAACCTGCGTGGAATCAGTAACGATGGACATCACCTTCTTTTTTATAGCTTTTTCTTCCCCAAAGATGGGAATGATATTATCATAAGATTTGCTCATTTTTTGCCCGTCCGTTCCTGGAACCATTTGCAGTTCTTTTGATATGTCAGGCTCCGGAATAATGAAAACATCACCAAAAGTCTGGTTAAACTTTTGAGCAATATCGCGAGTCATTTCCAAATGCTGTTTCTGATCTTTGCCAACCGGCACCAGTTCACCACCAAACAAGAGAATATCTGAAGCCATTAATATCGGATAATTAAATAACCCCATATTTGGCGTCAGTCCCCGTGCAAGTTTATCTTTATACGATGTTCCGCGTTCCATCAACCCTACACCTGTAACAGTCGAAATTAACCACGTTAATTCGGTGACTTGCGGAACATCGCCCTGAATCCAAAATGTTGATTTTTCAGGATCCATTCCCAGAGCGATAAAATCAATTGCAGCCTGAAGTGTATTCTCACTCAGCACATTGGAATCGCGCACTGATGTAAGCGCATGATAATTTACGATACAGCAAAAAAGATCATTTTCTTCCTGATACCGAATCATCCTCTTCATCATGCCAAAATAATTGCCAAGATGCAATTGCCCTGAAGGCTGGATTCCACTGAGAACTCTTTTCATATCCGAGGGATTGCTTTCTTTAAAACGGTTCTAAAAATAAATAAGGGCGCCAGGATGTCTGATGGTCCTTAATGAACTGCTGAAAATAATGAATTCTATTCGGTTTTCTCGGGTGCCTTTTTAAAGGCATATTTGCCTCATCCGGCGTGCGGTTCCCTTTTGTCCTGTTGCAGGGCTGACAGGCCGTAACCAAATTTTCCCACGCATCCGATCCTCCACGTTCTTTCGGAACAATATGATCAATCGTAAATGGCCCGGACTTTGTAGCGCAATATTGACAGTTATGATCATCCCGAAGGAGAATATTCCTTCTGCTTAGGGCAACACCCATGCTGTTGAAATTCACGAAATCTCTTAGTTTTACAATGCTCGGCAAATGACGCGTAACGGAGGGAGAATGCACCTCTTCGCCATAGGATTCCAGAACATCCACCTTATCCAGATAGTCTAAACAAATGGCGCGCCGGGCAGTACAGATCGTCAGCGGTGTATAATTGGTATTCAGTACCAAAACCGAACGATTCAAAAGTGAACCGTTTTTCTGATGTCCATTGTGCATCGTCATGAAGGTATTACCTCTCTAACGGAACAGGTTGCTACCCGTTTCTCAATTAAGTTTGAATTAGCGATATCAGAATTTTTATCAAGGGATTCTTCTTTCACAAATCCCTGAGAATGAATGAAGGAATTTCCTCCTATTGAAATTGCTACATGGGTAATGGATGTTTCCGTACCAAAAAAATGCAAGTCACCCAATTCAGCGTTATTGAGTTCTATGCACGCAAGCTTGAAATAATCGTATTGCTGATGCGCATCCCTCGGAAAATCTATCCCTGCCGAATGAAACACCGTCTGCACAAATCCTGAGCAATCAAACCCTTTCGGGGATTTCCCGCCCCACACATACGGAGAACCCAAAAAGCGCTTCGCAGTCAACACTATGTGCTCACGGGTAGGTTCGGATTTAGTTTCCATTAAATCTCCCGTATAATAACCACTGAGTCCATCTGGCAGTTGAACGGAGTATGTGTTTGCTTCATCCATAATTTCAGCATTCAATTTGGATCCAAAGGTTACGTCCCTGAGCGGAATCGTTTGCGCAATATTCTGGAATACGATGCCGTGGATATCTAACACTGTATGCGATCCTGCATAATCTCTGCCATTAGTGAAACCAAAAAACCTATGCATCCAACTTTCATATCCATCCCACTGGCGCACTTTAACCCAATTTTCTTTTTCATCAAGGGTAACGCACGTTTCACCCATGAAACCTTGGGTGACCACCGGAGAATTGAAATCAGGCTTTTCATAGAGATTGGCGACTGAAACATTTATGATGTATAGGCTGGATTGCATTTCATTTCATCTCAAATATAGAAGGTAAATTTATTGCGGGTATCTTTTGAAACACAACCCTTCTTCGTCGGAAATTACCCAGAAAGTCCTTGCGCAAATTTTAGTGCATTTGTAACCTTTATGGACTATTTGACACGGTTACACGTCAGGGAAGCCGGTGAAAATCCGACACAGTTCCCGCTACTGTAATTGCTGTGGAAATCCAAAACGCCATCCTAAAAAATTCGGGAGAAGGCAAGGACCATCCTAAACGGCAAAAGTCAGGAGACCTGAGCGCAATCGTGTATCCACTAACTTTCGGGACAAAGGTTATGATACGTTTGGGATTTCCTTCGTACATAACCCCTTGATGAAAGGGGTTTTTTTATGCTCAGTATTTTGAGAATTTTTCTTATTTCAGGATTAGCAATTGCTCTCCTTCCGGGGGTACAGGGATTGACCGGGATCGTGTTAGATCATCAAAATCACCCAATTGGTTTTGCATCTGTACTGCATTCAAAATCCCAATCATGGACACTTTCTGACGAACGTGGATATTTTTTATTCCCATCTGGAATCAATCAGGGCGACAGCCTCCTCATTTCCAGAATCGGATTTAAAACTGCTACCATGGCCCTCGGCCAGTCAAATGCGGTTATCATTCATTTGAATCGAGATATTATTTCTATAGACGCTGTTGATGTCGAGGGATCATTCTCATTCGGAAATACGGATTGGAAAAAAGAATCCTTATCCAGCACAGATCAAATGTCGCGGAACTCGATGCTTCAATCTGTCCCTGGTTCTATAATAAAAACCTACGGTGGAAAGGCAGGCGTAATTTTACAAACGCTTGATGGAGGAACACCTGAACACACTAAAATTGTTTTAGACGGCATTGATCTCACCAGTCCTCAAAATGGGCTTACGGATTTATCAGAAATACCAAAATTATTTTATCAGCAAGTTTTTCTGTCAAAAAATCCCGGAATTGAATTTGGCTCCGGCGCAATGGATGGCGTCATTCACTTGCGTCCATGGATGAATCAATCCAGCATCATGTTTAGCATGGGTTCTTTCGGAGAAGAAAATGAAGCAGTCGCCTATACTTTCCCAGGGTCAAAAACCACTTTTCATCTTTTGGGAGGGCGTTCGAAAGAAAAAGGGAATTACGCATATTCAAGCGGCGATTCATCAGCAATTCGAATGAATAATGATTTTAATCAAGTATTCGGCGGATGCCAGATTCGGTATTTACATGATCCAAACACCTTGATAAACGGATCGCTATTTCTCTCAGATTCTGACAGAGGCGCCGCTGGATCAATTTCATATCCTTCATCCGAGTCGCGGCGCTCAAATGAACTCATTCTGGCTAATGCAAGGGTGGTGCACCTGTTTCCCTTTGGAAACATTAGCGCCAATCTGAGTCATCGATTTAATGATGAGCATTATTTAGACTCCAGTTCTGAAATAAACGAACATCATGTGTCATCTGATAAAATGTCAGTGGACTGGACTCAAAAATGGACAGAAAAACTTTCAACCGTTTCTTCCGTAAGTATCCGTCAGGAGGCGATTTTAAAAAGTACAAATGTAGGTTCTCAAAAACGGAAACACTTGGAAAGCAGATTTGTAGCACATTTTTTACCACTGCCTCTATTTTCGATTCGAACCGGCGTGCGTTTCGATAAGTCCATAAAGCAGAATACAACCTATCACATTCAATGCAAACTCGGGCTTCCATTTTCGGGGCAGCTCACAGTCGGAACTGGTACAGGATTTCGTTTGCCGACATTTAACGACCTGTATTGGCCCGACGGTGCCTATACAGCAGGAAACACATCCCTCGTTGCGGAAGAAAATTCCATGAAATCTCTAGGCATTGATTTTCCGTTAATCAAAAATGGTTCAGTAGGAATGCAGTGGCGAATACGGAAAAGCACAAATCTGATTAAGTGGGCAGCCGGATCTGACTGGATTTGGAGGCCGGAAAATCTGGATAAAACTTCCCGTGAAACGGCAACGATTTCAGTCACAATTCCCCAATGGATTCGCGGACTTTCCATTTCGGGCAACGTTTCTATAATTGACACGAAAGATGAATCCACCGGTAATAGTTTAGAATATGTACCGGACCAAACTGCGTTTATTCAATTCGGGTACACCCGTGAATTCGTGAGTGTTGATATTCAAGGTCATTTTACCGGGGAAAGAACCTATACCGGATACGATTCAAATTTTAATTCGATTGAGAAAACCATTGATCCCATTTCAAATGTTACGTTGGGAATACATGCCGCGATTCCGTGGATGCGATCTGCTCAGTGCCATTTTGTCATCAACAATGTATTGGATCGGGATATTGCATTTTTCCCGGATTATCCTGAACCGGGCACAAGTGTTACCGCCGGAATGTCAATCAATTTTTAAGGTTCAATCCTGAAACTGCCAGGTAATGGAAAAACTGACTCTGCGCCCCATTTTGGGCAGATATGGATTCGGACGCATAAATGTTGATTCTTCACTGAAATCCGAAAACCATCCGCTGAGTGTCGGATAAGCCGCATGTAATACATTCAAAATCTGATATCGAATTCGTACGGATGAAATAACGGCATCCATCCGAAAATTCAGGATTCCATAATCTTCCACGCTCGTTTCATTTCCGATAGAAACCGGTTTTTGAAAGAATGGATGAAACACAGATGTTTTGCTACGCATCCCTGCGCCTTCGGCCCACACATAAAACGTGGTTTTCATATTATCTCTAAACAGCCATTCGGTGCCTTGAATGCCAATATGTGCTTTTAATCCAATGCCGTCTGATTCCCGAATCGGATTCGGAGCATAATGAAGTTTTCCGCTCAATATCCATCGGCGGAACGGTTCCCATTTCATTGTAGGACCAAGAGAAATGAAAGGCGTTTCAAATCCATCTTCTTCCCGGATACCGGCGGAAATAGTTCCTGCCATTTCAAAGGATTGCCATGTTTTCGCGATGGACATATGTGCGGTATACCAAGTTTCATAATCCAATTTGGGGTTGTCGAGCCATTCCATATAATGGCGCGGTGAGGATTCCACCAATGCGTTTGAGCTAATGTGCCAACCATTCAGTAGAGTTACATGATTCAATTCCCCATAGACTTGCGCTTCTTCTAGAACACTTGGAAGCGTAAATCCCACATTCGCATTCCACACCTCACCTTCCCATCCTGTGTACACCGTGTTCCAAGCCAAGGAACGGATGGAGGTATCGCCGACGCTTTGCGATTGAATATTGATTCCAAAATAATCGACTGGTAAAAAAGTATTTTTGGGAATCAATCGCCCGTGTAACTGCGACCGATTCAAGCGCAAAGAACCCAAAGTAGGATAAGCAGTGATTTCCATCATCAATTTTTGATTGAACTGGCTACCTTGAAATATCCAATCCCATTGATCCGACTTGCCTTTCCAGAGCATGCCACCAGACAAGATTTCATCGGTATATCTTCCTGTTTCTGTAGAAGAATCATCCGGCATTCCCACATCGGTAATAAGCCGTATTACAGAGACATCAATATCATTTTGCGAATCATGAGATCGGTAATCCATTTTATAGGATTGCTGAATGGGAAGTTCGGTGTAGGGAATCAAGTATTGCCCTTCCCTGCCGGCAAAATCACGTTTAAACATTCCCAAAGAAACACTGGAATTCGCCTGGGCTGAACGGACGCCAATCCCGAGTTTATCCAGCAGAAAATCTCCACGGGTATAATCCAGATAACTGGTCACTGTCTCAGTGTCAGGCAAGGTTCTGAACAATGGGAATGATCCGCTTTTTGCCGATGAAAATTCTTCAGAAATAAGGCGTCCGTACCTTGCGGGAAAGTACGCAAATGTACCATCCATAATGATCGGCCCAGATGTCCATGATCGGTTCCACAACAATCTGCCTTTTTCCGTTTCCAGACCAAACTGCCCTGACCAGTCGAACATCAGTGATTGAGAAAAAACGAATCCGGTAAAGGCGCATCCAATCAGAAAACAGGCTTGAGATAATTTATGGTGCAAGGTGCCGAGTTACCTTTGGGACACCCAAAATAAATACAAGGGTATTGGACACCTGATGCAGCACCGTCATTCCCATTCCTGAAATATAAAGGGTCAATGTTTGCTGCCATTCAAATCCGGCAGAAACGGGGTAGCTGAGTGTGGTAAGGGAATCATAAATAAAGGTTAGAGAAAATCCGCAAATGCCCAGCATTGCAACTTGCAACGCTGTAAGATATTTAGTAAACAAAATGGGTTTCAGCATCCCTCCCATCAGGCCGACGAATGCCATGGAAATGATTTGCGCTGAAAATAACGGCGGAAATGCAAGGCCGGATCCGAGAGGATTCATCCCGGAATAAATCGATTCTGATGTAATGCCGACCAAAACGCCCCACGCAGGACCCAAGGTCAATCCGGATAGAAAAATGACGACTGTTACCAGTTCAACATTCGGAATAAACACAAGCGCAAATCCGAGGCCGGCTGCCAATGCCGCAAAAATTGCAGCCTGCACCAATCGATCCATTTTCATAGGGTGATTATTTTGAAGAAGATTTCGGCCCGCGATAGAGAGGCATTCGGAAATAATTCCGTCTGTCAGTCCATTCGCCATCTTCCGAATCTTCTTCTAAAATCCTGTCCATCAAATTGACCTGCGCATCCATATAATCGATCAAATGCAGCAAAAGCGCTTCCGTAAACATGGGACGCCTTGGACTTTGCCATTCTCGTTTCCCCTGATGCGATAATATCATGTGTTCCACTTTTGCCGCCAATTCTTTCGGGAAACCTTTCACTTTTTTGATGGCCGACCGAACCATATCCCTGCCTAGGACAATATGGCCTATGAAATGTCCTTCGTCCGTATAGTCAAATTCCATTCCGTCGGATAATTCTTTCAATTTCCCAATGTCGTGTAGCAGTACACCCGTCATTAATAAATCTAAATCTGCCTTATAATGCGGGCCGACCGATTTTGCTATGCCAGCCATGGAAAGTGTATGTTCCAAAAGGCCGGAACGGTATGCATGATGCAGGAATGCCGATCCAGGATGCACAAGGATTTTATCTTTGTTGGTTTTATAAATCAAAGTAACCAACTGTTTTAAATGTGCCGATTTAATTCCTTTTACATGATTCATCAGAGATTTCCACATTGCCTGTGGATCTTCTTGGGATGCAGGGACTATCATTGCCGGATCGTAACCGTAGCGACCGTAAGATTGAACAGAAGCGCGGTTGATCTTTTTAATAACAAGTTGGGGACGATCCTGGAATGTGTCCACTTCTCCAGCAACGGCAACCGGATCGCCCGGATCAAATTTTTCGTGGAATTTCGTAATATTATCCCAGACCTTTGCATTCACTTGCCCGGTTCTATCGCGCAAAATAAGATCAAGGTACAAATCGCCGCCGCGTGTGTGACGTAAATGTTTTTCCACACAAAGGAAAAAACCCTGAATGGTTTGGCCTTCTTTAAAATCAGTTATGGTTGAAATTTTTTTCATAAAGTCTCAGTCAAATTAAACGGATAGCATTTTGCCTCCGGATACTCTGCTTTGTAAACTTAGGTGTTATGCAAACTACGATTCAAACCATTTCTTACGAACGTCCGGAAGAAAAGCGAATTTTGAAAGCGTGCTTAAGCACATGGTTTCAAAATCCAAAAGACCTCAATTTGACAGATCCAAATATGAAATATCCTTTTCGATTTGAAACATGGGTAAAGCGGACGTATTCAAAACAGGATGTCACATCTTTTGTTGCCAAAGAAAACGATTGGATCATTGGATATATCGGCATTTTTATTGTCCAAACTAAAATGGCGGGACACCTTTTTCATTTATTTACAGATCCTGAATTCAGAAACAAAGGTGTAGCAAGTTCTCTCATAAAACACGCGGAATCCTTTGCATCCGAAGGAGGCGTAATCAACATGTCGCTAAACGTTGCTAAGAAGAATGACAGAGCAATCCGTTTATATTCACATTTAGGTTACGAGCCGGCAGGAACAGCCTCCTCAGGTAGTTTTATTTACAGTAAACGGCTTTAACTAGTACAGTCACCGCAAAGGCCAAAGAGCTGGTGAATGTGTCGAATCAGCTTAAAGCCAAACTGATCTGCAACGCGATCCTGAAGTTTTTCGATTTCTTCCACCATAAATTCCTCGATCCTTCCACACCGAATACACACAAGATGATCGTGATGACTGGGGTCTATTTTATGCTCGTACAAAGAACGTCCGTCTCCCAAATCAAGTTTTCGGACAAGATTGTTTTTTACGAGAACATCAATGGTACGGTACACGGTCGCGCGGGACACATTGACCCCTGATTGGCGAATGGATAAATAAATCGCTTCCGCATCCCGATGATCATCGTTCGAACAGAGTTCATCCCAAATGGCTTGTCGCTGTCCTGTATATCTGAGCCCTTCCTTTTTTAGGATACTTTTCAGTTGATCGCTTACTTGGCTCATGATTCTGGGCCGATAACCTTTTTCAGATTCGCAAAACGGACAATCAGCTTTTTCTTCAGTCCACCTTTAAATACAACACCCACACGTTGATTTTCACCCGAGCCGCTTAATGCCATAATTTTTCCTATGCCGAAGATGGCGTGCTCAACACTATCTCCAACTTGGAAATCATCAAAAATTGTTACGGTTCGCTTGAGTTCCATTCGAACCTTGCCTTTTGAGGTAACAAGTTTTCGGGTAACTGCAGATGAAAAATTTATTTTTTCAAGACTATCTTCCGGGATTTCGTGAATAAACCGCGATACCATTCCATAAAAACTTTCGCCTCCGTAGCGCCTGCGATTTTTCGCATAAAGCAAATACACTTTATCTTCTGCCCGTGTTAATCCGACGTAAAAAAGCCTACGTTCCTCTTCCAACTGATCATTCTCCTCAAGCGCCTGATACATTGGAAATAATCCGTCCTCAAGTCCCGCCAAAAAAACAACCGGGAATTCAAGGCCTTTGGCAGCATGCACCGTCATCAGGGTAACCCTATTTTCTTCATCATTCCATTGGTCGATATCTGTCAATAGAGACACCTCCTCAAGAAATTCCGGAATGACGGCATCCGGATTGCGGGACATGAATTCATCCACACCGCTCAAGAATTCCATGATATTCTCAAACCTATCCCTATCATCCAATAGATCGCCATTCTTATAATGCCGTACAACACCGGTATCTTCCGCAAGCGCTCGGACGAGTTCGCCTGCGCTGAGTTTTTCCAACAACTCAGAATATTTTGTAACCACACCGTGGAAATCTTTAAGCGCATCGGCCTGTTTCCCGCGGATATCCATTCCTTCCGGATCGTTTAAAATATCAAAAAGGTCTTTCTTCCTTTTCTCGGCATAGGCGACACATTTATCCAGCGTTTTGCTGCCGATCCCTCTCGGAGGAAAATTGATCACGCGCCGCAAGGAAACAGTATCTTTCCGGTTTACGATCAACTTTAAATACGCCATGATATCTTTGATTTCTTTCCGCGAGTAAAACCTGACACCGCCAATAATATTGTATGGAATTCCGTTTCTCCGGAAACTGTCTTCCAAGGCGCGTGACTGAGCATTGGTTCGGTACAGCACCGCAAAATTGTTGAACGGACGTTTGTTCAGTTTAATTTCTTTTTCAAGAGCGTTTACTACCGCGTCTGCCTCTTCACCCTCATCATTGGTTTCAATAAGGCCGAGCTTTTCGCCTTCGCCATTGTGCGCCAGAAGTTCTTTTTCCGCACGCTTCAAATTGTTTTTGACCACCGTTGTTGCTGCTTTTATAATTTCACCGGTGGACCGATAATTTGTTTCAAGTGTGTACGTTTCACATCCGGGAAACGCTTTTTCAAAATCAAGAATATTTCGAATATCAGCACCACGCCAGCCGTAAATGGACTGATCATCATCACCGACGACACAAATTTGTTTATGTTTTTCCGCTAGCGTTTTAATGAAAAGAAACTGCGGGCGGTTGGTATCCTGATACTCATCCACCAAAACATATTTCCACTGCTCACGATATTTTGTAAGCACTTCGGGATGTTTTGTAAATAATTGAATTGGCAACAGAAGTAAGTCATCGAAATCAACTGCATTGTTTTTTTTAAGCGCTTTTTCATACGCTTCGTAGATTTCTGCTAATCGTTTATCCAAAACGGTTCGCGCTTGCGATTTAGCTTTCTTAATCGGAATCATGCGGTTTTTAAACAAACTGATATTCTGCCCTGCGCCTGCCGGCGAAATATCCGTTTTCGGAATATCGAGTCCGTCCAGAATGGTTTTTAACAAGGCATTCTGATCCTGAATATCGTAAATCACAAAATCGCGGGTGTAGCCAAGTTTATGAATTTCATTCCTAAGGAGTCGCGCGCAGATGGAATGAAACGTACCAATTGAGACTGCGGATGTTTTTCCTTTGATAAGTTTACGTACCCGTTCCTTCATTTCTTTTGCCGCTTTATTGGTAAAGGTAACGGCGAGAATATTTTCCGGATTTACAATTTTTTCTGTAACCAGATAGGCAATTTTATGTGTGAGTACGCGTGTTTTTCCGCTTCCGGCGCCTGCAAAAATGAGAACCGGATTCCCGACTGCCTCAACTGCGGCTTTTTGGGATGAGTTCAATCGTTCGCTTTTCATGAAGTTTCCTTACTTAAATTGTTTTTACGTTTGGCCTTTTTGACTTCTCGTCGAATTTTTTGAAATTTTCTCTTTGCTATGTTGTGCTCTTTTTCCGTCTTTGAAAATGTATGATATCCGTCACCGCGGGCGACAAAAAATAAATAGGCATTCTGTTCAGGATACAGCGCCGCCACAATGGATGCCTTCCCCGGACTATTAATCGGTCCCGGCGGAAGTCCCGGATTCAGGTACGTGTTGTACGGCGATTTAATTTTTAAATCTTCGTTCAACAACCTGCGCGGACTATCCTCAATAATATACTGAATGGTCGGATCGGCCTGCAGCCGCATTCCTTTTTTCATTCTATTATGATACACACCGGAAATGGCGGCTCTTTCATCATTGTATAGAGCTTCACCCTCTATTATAGATGCAAGTGTTATTGTTTCCAGCTCTGTCAATCCAATTTCATTCATTCTGTCTTTCATATGAGGAGATAAGTTTCCCCTGAATTCAGACGCCATGGATCGAACAACAAACTCCGGATCTTCACCTTCCGGGAAAAAATAAGTCTCAGGAAAAAGGTATCCTTCAAATGAATTGGCTTGCACGCCAAAATCATTCAGGAGACTTTTGTTTCTGCAGGCACGCATAAATTTTCGTTCGCTCATACCAAGCTTTTGGTTGAGCTCCGCCGCAATATTTTTCAATGTCCAACCTTCAAGGATGGTAACACGCTTGAGAACCGGCGCACCATTCACGAGTTGATCAATAATCCTGTAATTACTGTTTGCATGAATTAGCCTGTAAGACCCGGCCGGAAAATCCGTTTCTACGCCAAGCGCCCTCACACCCCAGAGGAATGCCTTTTCACTGCGGATAACGCTGCGTGCATGTAATACATGACCTATTTCTTTCACTGAACTTCCTTTGGATATATCAATGGTTATCGAATCGTAAGGGTTTCCCTGAGGCCAAAATAGAATGAGCCCGTAAAATGCGAGCATACTTCCAATAAGGACTCCTGAGACAACTCCTCCGATTTTGGCTGTTGGCTTAAGATGGTGTAATTCCATGGAATAATGGGGGCGAAGTTAATGCGAATTACCGACGTGCTCCAAACAATAAAGGATAATGAAGACCTTAACGAGACCCCAATGGAATCAGACGAGAAAATGGTTTTGTTTCCGGGGATGCCGTGCCTTAATTTTTCCGCCGCAATGAGCAAAGAAAATGCACAGGAAAAAGCCCACTTATTTGAAGGGTGGGCATTTACAAAAACCAATTACCTCATATTCGGATTCGGATTGGTACTGATCGGAGGAGGATATTTGGTGATGTATTCAGGTACGGTAAATAGTTTTCGCAGCTTGTCCCTTGCACCTGTCATGCTATTTCTCGGATATGTAGTCTTCATTCCTGCGGCATTAATTTATCGGGATAAAAAGAAATCCCATTAATTTGGAATCACCCATCTGCTCTGCCGGCTGGTGGATACCATGGGTAAATAATTCCCTGCAAAGACGGACAGGCAGTTGGTTACCTGCCCACTGCAATACAGTTATGTCGGGAAGGTCGAGGGTGAAGTCTGAAAGACTTTGAACCCGAATTTTGAAAAAGTTTATTAACAATTGGGATCGTAGTTCAGTTGGTTACCTGCCAGCCCTCCCACTGGTCGGGGGCAGGCTGGGAACGTCCCGCAAAGTGCGGGAAGGTCGAGGGTGAAGTCTGAAAGACTTTGAACCCGAATTTTGAAAAAGTTTATTAATAATTGGGATCGTAGTTCAGTTGGTTAGAACGCCGGCCTGTCAAGCCGGAGGTCGAGGGTTCGAGTCCCTTCGGTCCCGCTACAAAAAAGCCCTCTTTCGAGGGCTTTTTTCATTATTTCAGTAAAACCATTTTCTTAACCTGGTGGAAATCTCCAGCACTGATTCTATACAAATACATTCCGGCACTGACAGGTTCCCCTAAATCATTGGTCGCGTCCCAAATGACTGAATTAAATCCTGCAGTTTGTTGCTGATTGACTAATGTTCGAACTTCTCTTCCCATAATGTCATAAATCAGAATACGCACTTGTGTATCTTCCTGTAAATCATACTGTAGCGTGGTTGTGGGATTGAAGGGGTTTGGGAAATTATCATATAATTTGAAAGAAACAGCCAAAGTGAGAGTTTCGTTTATATTACTTAATTCTGTTTCATCCTTAATACATCTTACACAATTACCATCCGCTCTTTCTCGAGTTCCCATTTGAGCACTATTGATTCCAATCCCCATCACACGAGATGCAACGCCACTCACTGTGCTTGTTCGATATCCAGCAAAAGTGCCTACATTCCCAATTTGTCCGCTCATACGAGATCTCGCCCCCGTTAATGTCAATTTTAAGGGCGAGTTAAATGCGCCTGCAGCATCGCCACTTTCCCAACTTTGATAATCTGCTTCAAATTCTGATTCTGTTGGTAATCTAAATCCTGGAGGGCATGGATTATTTAAACCATCCACGCCTTGCCATAAGTTGTCATTTGCCGGTGATCGCCAATCATTACTTGCTAATATGAATAAGGAATGTCCAGGATCATCTGTATTGGACGAATTATTTGTCGTTGTAGAAGTTCGTGATTCATGACCATCTGCATCTCTGCCCCATTGGAACAGTGAGCCAAATGCCTCTGAATCTGTTGAGGATGTTGCCACTTGACTGGCGCCTAAATTTCTATCCATCCAGGTTCTACCTGTAATTGGATTTAATACCGTAGGAGTGGCTATTATAGTCGATAAATTATATCGGAAAACACCTTGGTTGTGCGTTGCGGCAACGATATAATTGTTTGAAAGTGATAAATCAAAAATAGTTAAGTCTGTTAATCCCTCATTTATTTCAGTCCAAGAATCACCATCATTGATAGAATAGAATACACCTGCACCCGTTGAACCCGCAACAATTAAATCATTATTGTGTGCAAACCCTCTGAATGAACTTGATGCAATACCGTTAGATAATAGTTCCCAAGAATCCCCGAAATTTGTTGATCGAAAAACGCCCGTTCCATTCTGTCCACCTGCAAAAAGGATATTCCCCGTACTTTCAATTGCGCGGAAATTAGAGGAGGTGCTTCCATTATTAATCTCAATCCATGTCGACCCCCAATCGCCGCTTTTATAAAGTCCTTGCCCATTTGTACCTACATATAGAGTATCCTGTATATGAGTTACACAACGTACATCCGTTCCTGTTAATCCCGCTGCCGTCCAACTTTCGCCATGATCGTTTGAAGTGGAAACGCCTCCCGGACCAACATGGACCAATCGAGAACCAGTATGGATAATTCCATGGGATAATAGATTGCCCAGCCCCTCATTTTTTGGTGTCCAAGATTCGCCATTATCGGAGCTCCGAAATACGCCCTGACTGGTACATGTATAAACATAAAGGCTGTCAAAAGTAAAGCCTCTTGTGGGACCGTTAGAATCATTGCCTGTATTTGAAAAAATAAAACTTTCAGCATCATCAGTAGATTTATATGTTCCTGTTTGTCCTCCAGCAAAAATGGTAGTTCCGGTTGAAATCACTGCTTGCATATCAAGCCCCTCTGTGCCGGATGCTTGTTCCCACTGGCCGATTAATTGCGTAACAAGCATTGAACATAGAATAATCACCAGTTTGATTTTTTGGCAATCCATTAATTTCCTCTTTTTTTTATTAATGATAATATATAGATAAGAATTAATGGACGCATGAAATTATGGTTTAGTTAAAAATAACTATCAAAATAATATTTTACCAATACGATAAAAAGAGTTTTTTGAGTGTTCCGCCTACAGCGGATAAAAACGCGTGTCCGGCTCTTGTGTGCCTGCAACTAGATAAGAATGTAGGCTGGTCCACCCAGCTATAAAAACCTCACCAAGATGCGAGGTTTTTTGTTTTTTTGCCTATTGTTAGATTGAGCAAATGAAACGGTATTATGTCTATGTGATTGAGTTGGATCCCGTTGTGGCAGATCTTCGAAAGTTTCGAGTAAAAAATCCAAAATACATCAAAGGGAACGGATGTGTTTATGTGGGGCAATCTTCCCGAAAGCCGGAAATCCGGTTTGAACAACATAAGGAAGAATACAAATCCAATAAATATGCAAAACAGTTTGGAATCAAACTCAGGCCCGATCTGTATGAAAAATACAATCCCATTCCAACCCGAAAAGATGCAGAAGACATCGAAGAAATGCTGGGTAAAACATTAAGAAATCGCGGTATTGGAGTGTGGTTTAATTAATAATTATTCTACGGATTCTATTTTTGATAATTACCGTAAATTTGATTCAATGCGTCAGATACTCCTCGCCATCCTAATAACAGTAAGTGTATCCCATGCTCAAAGTGAGGGATTTGCACATGATATCCGCCAATTAAACGTCTTCAAAACTGCTTTGGACGATATGTTTCGGGAAATGCTAGTTCAGAAAAAAACAACATCCCGGCAGGAACACGGGTACATATCCAATATCGAACATGATCAAATTGAGAATCTTTTGTTTCGATTTTTGATCTGTAGGAATTCCCTGTGGGAAATCATCCAGCGCTACCGCGGGTATCAAAATATGTACGATGATCCGGAAGCCAATATGAAAGCTTTTGTAATCGGTTACAATGCTGCCCTAACCCTCTATAAATACAGCGGGATTTTGATTACAACCTATATGAATGACGGACAGATCGTAGATAAACTGAATGAATCCTATTACCGCATTGGAATTGCAGAAGGAACATTTACTAAGATATTCGACAGCCTCACAGACCCGGAAAACCTGAAAGATTTGGACATAGCACGAGAACTTATTTCCCAAGAATTACGCGCGGAAGAAACACCGTTGAATGCGCTTCTTGCACACCCGGATTTTTCAACGCTTTTGAGTGAATTGGACGCCCTCCATGAAGTCCATCAGAGAATGAGAAACAGAATTCTAACACATTATGTCCTGTTCACGCCCAAATTAACCAATGCTCTTCGCCACAGTGAAATACAAAAAAAGGTTGAAAAATTGATTGAAAAGTTCGGCAGCCGTTATCAAACGCTCAAGGCTATTGCCTTTACGGAAGTAGGAGATTTGAAAGATCCAGTCAGCCGGGGAATTCAATTTAGTGATTCCCAGAGAAAGCAACTCTATTCCCTACTGAAGCCGGGTGATATTATTCTAACATATTCAGAAGGTTATATGAGTAATATCTTTTTGCCGGGGACATTTAAACACGGAATTGTATATACAGGAAAATGGGCCAATCCAAAAGAAGAAAACGATTTAATCGAGGCCGTTTCTGAAGGTGTAGTTTCAGGGACTTTAAACCGCGTACTCGACAAGCATGTTAACAGGTTGGTCATTTTTCGTCTGCTTAAGGATTCTGTTCAGGTTTCCAAAGCACTTCAGAACACCCAATCTTTTCTGGGAAACAATTATGATTTCTCTTTTGATTTCAATGACGCATCCAGCCAAGTCTGTACGGAACTTATTTACCGGTCATACAGCGGGCTCAGTGAAATTCAATTTGATTTGACAAAACGTGCCGGAGTGATGACGCTCAGCGCAGATGATATATGTTATTTTGCATTGGAATCAGAACAAATTGATTTTATCCTGTTGGCCATGGAAGACAAAAAAAATCCCGGGGAAGCCATGTTGTTAACCGAGAAAAATGGGATTTCCGCTCTTCGGGAAATGATGTATTAATTACCCTTCAGCAACAATACAAAATTGATCCCTAAAATTATTTTTCATGCGTAATGACCGAGCTACTCTTTATATATCCTGTATACAAGCGGTTTATTCGTTCAATGAAGAGTAGATTGAAAATAACAAAAGGATTCCTAAAATGATTATAGATATTATTCTTCCGCTTTCGCTGGTTTTTATCATGTTCACCCTCGGCCTGGGTTTGACCACAAATGACTTTATCAATGTCGTAAAAGAACCAAAAGCATTCGCTGTCGGATTACTGAATCAAATGGTACTGCTTCCGGCTGTTGCATTTGGAATTGTCACGGTTAGCGGACTCACTCAAGAAATGGCAGTTGGGATGATGATTCTAGCATCCTGTCCCGGCGGCGTTACCTCAAATATCATCACGAAACTCGCCAAGGGCGATACGGCATTGTCTATTTCTTATACGGCTGTTGGCAGCATTGCAACCGTAGTCTCGCTCCCGCTAATTACTACTTTTTCGATGCAGCATTTTATGGGAGCCGACGCCCCGCCAATTGATTTGCTGTCGTTGGGATTTACGATGTTTCTGATCACTGCATTGCCAGTCGGAATCGGACTGTTTGTACATTCAAAATTTTCAAATTTCGCTAAATCATTTGAGCCGTTAGCGTCCAAAATATCCACCATATTATTCATTATTATTGTATTCGGTGCTCTAGCAAGCGAATGGGATGCATTTATCCAAAATGTGTTTGCTTTGGGACCTGCTATTATAGGATTAATAATTGCCATGCTGTTTATCGGTTATAAAAGTACACAGTTGTTCAAGATGAGCAATGCACGCGCTGTTACTGTTGCAATAGAATCCGGCATTCAGAATGCTACTGTCGGAATTACAATTGGAAATCTAATCATGAATACTGAGGCCGGGTTATCTCCGCTCAGTCTTCCATCCGGTGTTTACGGAATTCTGATGTATGTAGTGTGCCTGCCTTTTGTGTTTTGGTTTCTCAGAAGCAGGACACCATAATTTCTATTTTAGAAAAACGAGCTTTTCTGTCTGACTGAATTGTCCCGCATCCAAACGGACAAAATAAATTCCTGTCGTTTTTTCGGACGCGTTCCATTGGAATGCATGTAATCCTGATTCAATCAATCCGTCAACCAGTGTTTCCACCAAACGTCCGGTAACATCGTAAATATGTAAACGTAGGGGCCTCGCTCCTACGGGAATTTGCAACCGAATGTTTGTAACCGGATTAAACGGATTCGGATATGCCGGGTACAATTCAAAATCATGAAGAATAGACGCATCATCTACACTAGCGTTTGCCGGACAATAATTCCCGTCCGGTGCCAATTGAGGAAGTAAATAAGTCGTATCCGTAATCAGATTGTACACCAGCGTGTCGGTGGACTGAAGCAGTTCCGGTGTGCACGGTTCCCATTCATTTGCAATTCCATTGCATGTTTCTTCATCGGCCAATATTCCCATGTTTGACACAAGCGCCCAGTACACATATTCAATCGCCATACATTCGTAATCGCAGGTTGCGTCATCATAATGATACCATGCATCGCTTGGATATGAACTAGGATGGCTAATCCATTGCCCTCCGCGGGCGACATCCATAGCCGCGCTTAATAGTGAAGAGTTTGGGGACATGCCAAATGCCGAAGGGTAAACAAAAGTATGTCCAACATGGTTTATCGTATGCAGTATTTCTTCTACCGTAGCATCGTCGCCCCAGTGCCCAGGTTGCGAGGGATCAATTTCGTTGTTGTACAACACCGCGCTTACGCCATTACCGTTATAATTGTCAAAAAAAGCATCCTCTCCGGAAGATCCTTCAGAAGCGAAGAGCGGCATTAATGCATTGCTGGATATTAATTGATTTTTAATGGATTGGTCATCTACGATTCCGTCCTCATTGTTGTCCAATAATTCGGCCGCAACCGCTGCTGCATGCAGTACTTTAGCGTCAGAAATACCAGATTCAGCATAAATTCCAAAACAGTCAAGCACATTTACATATTTAGTAAACGAGCCAAGTGCCGCATCGTTTGGATTTGGATTAGATTCCACATCAAAGCAAACCGTATTTTGAGCTTGAATCGGAAGAGTCAGCCACCCAAAAATCAGAATTGTGAAAATGAATTCATGTATGGAGGGAACCATTAGTGTTTGTTTCATAAATTCAACTTAATGAGACAGCAAAGAAATCCAAATATATTTCTACAGCCTGCATTAATTTCCCGACTCTCTTAACCAACCAAATAAGATCCAAATGAAGAAAATCACATTTATTCTATTAATCCTGCCCCTGATGCTGTCAGCCGGCGATTCCATCGACAAAGCAGTTGCCAAGCATATTGCCGGCACCCTAGAGCTCCGCCACCAAATCCATCAATATCCGGAATTGGGGAATAGGGAATTCAAAACAGCAAAACTCGTTGCCGATCATTTGAGAAACCTCGGCTTCGATGATGTGCAAACCGGCATTGCCTACACCGGAGTGGTGGGAATTTTAAAAGGAGGAAAACCCGGCGGCGTTGTGGCGGTGCGCGCAGATATGGACGGGCTGCCCGTTACCGAAGACACTGACCTTCCGTTCAAATCCACGGTGAAAACTACCTATTTGGATAAAGAAGTGGGAGTGATGCACGCATGCGGACACGATATTCATACGTCGGTTCAGCTTGGCGTAGCCAGTGTATTGGCCTCCATCCGCGATGAAATTCCGGGAACGATTAAATTTATTTTTCAGCCGGCGGAAGAAGGTCCACCTCCGGGAGAAGAAGGTGGAGCCGATTTGATGCTGAGAGAAGGTGTATTCAATGAGCCAACCCCAAGTGCAGTGTTCGGACTGCATGCTCATTCCGGATTGGAAGTCGGCCAAATCGGCATGACCATCGGCCCGGCCATGGCTGCCGTGGACCATTTTATTATTACCATTAAAGGCAAACAGTCCCACGGCGCTTATCCGCATAAATCAGTAGATCCCATTGTAATGGCTAGCGAAATCGTGGACGCGTTTCAGACAATTCGATCCCGATCGCTCTCTCCTCTTGAACCAAGCGTAGTTACGGTTGGAATCATCCGTGGCGGCGAGCGATTCAATATAATTCCTTCCGAAGTTTACATGGAAGGAACCGTCCGAACCTACAATCCGGAAACCCGGGACAAAGTGGAGCAAAGGATGAATGAGATTTTGAATGGTATTACCATGGCATACGGCGGTTCATTTGAACTCAATTACAACCGCGGAACGCCGGCAACCATCAACAATCCCGAATTATCAGAACAAATGATTCCAACGCTTAAACGGGCAGTCGGCGATGAGAATGTCTTTATGATGGAGCCTGTAATGGGCGGTGAAGATTTTGCGCATTTCGCGAATGCGGTTCCGGGAATGTATTATCGGCTTGGCGTGGTAAAGCCCGGAACAACATCCGGCTGGGTGCACACACCTACTTTTCGAGCTGACGACAGTTGTGTAGAAATCGGTGTACGCGCCATGAGCAATGTGCTTTTGGATTATTTGAAATCCGTGGAATAGAAATAGAAAAAATGAACGTGAAGCACTCCATTTTATTATGGATTATACTAACAGGGAGTTTAATGACTATGAATAGCTGTGATACGCAAGCATCCGAATTTGAATCTTTTATTGATGAATTTATCGAAACCGCATTTGAGCTTGAGCCGACGTTTGGTATTTATATGGGACGGCATGAATACGACGGACAGCTTCCGGACTGGTCCAAAGCCGGCATTTCAAAACGAGTTCGAAAACTCAAGGAAGCGCATGTAAAAGCAAATGGCTTTTCAGATGAATATTTAGACGACGCACAGCGTTTTGATAAACAGTATATCCTTGCAGTCATAGATGAACAGCTATTTGCGCTGGACGAAGCTCGGCTTCCGTTTACCAATCCTTCATTCTATACGTGGGCGATGGGACCCGATGTGTACCTCTCCCGCGAATACGCTCCATTGGAAGACCGAATGAAAGCCTATACATCTTACGCGGGAAATATCCCCGAAGCGGTTGAGCAAATCATGGAAAATATGGAAACGCCCATGCCGAAGACCTTTGCCGAACTCGGGATGCGCTCGGCTCATGGCATGGTGACCTACTTTCGGAATGATGTGCCCGGAATCTTTACATCCATAACGGATGAATCTCTGAATGCCGCATTTTCGAATGCCAATGAATCTGCTGCGGTAGCCATGCAAACATTAGGTGATTGGTACAAAGATCAGATTGAATCCGGAACGGACGATTATGCGCTGGGAGAAGAATTGTACAAGAAAATGCTCTGGATGAATGAGCGTGTGGATACACCACTGGATGAGCTGGAAAAAATCGCATACGCAGATTTGGAGCGAAACACGGCAAACCTGAAAAAAGCCTGTGAAGAATTCGCTCCGGAGAAATCGGTGATGGATTGTGTTGCTGAGGCTCAGGATGATAAACCTGAAGGCGGCGCTGTGGAAGGCGCTCGGGCCCAACTCGCCGGACTAAAAGCATTTATTATTGAAAAAGATCTTGTCACGATTCCCGGAACGGAAGAGGCGCTAGTGGATGAGGCGCCGCCGCACAACCGATGGAATTTTGCTTATATCGAAATTCCCGGACCGTATGAGAAAAACCTTCCCTCCGTGTATTACATCGCACCGCCTGACCCAACCTGGTCAGAAGAAGATCAGCGGAATTTCATTCCCGGGAAAACCGATCTCATGTTCACCTCCGTCCATGAAGTCTGGCCGGGGCACTTTCTGCATTTTCTTCATGCAAACCGCGTGAAGCGAATGATGGGCAGAATCTTTCAAGGCTATGCCTACACCGAAGGCTGGGCACATTATACGGAAGAACTCATGATAGAAGCCGGCCTTGGAGACGGCGATCCCGCGTACCGAATCGGACAGATTTTGAATGCAACCTTACGGAACGTCCGCTTTATTTCATCCCTGAAACTCCACACCCTAGGTATGAGTGTTGCCGAATCGGAAAAAATGTTCATGGAACTTGGATTTCAGGACGCTGGAAATGCCAAACAGCAAGGCGCCCGCGGAACCTTTGATCCGGGATATTTGAATTACAATATCGGGAAACTGATGATACAAAAAATGCGCTCGGATTGGTGCTCTGATAAAGGAGGCGAAAAGGCGTGGAAAGAATTCCACGATCTATATTTGTCATATGGAGGACCTCCAATCCCGCTGGTGCGAAAACATATGCTCGGTGATAAAGACGACGGAAAATTGTTTTAATGAAATAAATTTTGGTCATTAGATTATTTTTTTGTTTCAAATAATACCTTCTATAATTATACGATAAATTATTAGAGTCACGGCGGATGCATCAACTGTACAAAAAATCGCTTTTGTTAAATAATGCCCTGAGGGCATCCATCCTTTTCACCTTCGGGTTCGCCTCACTTTCGGCCAATCCATCTGATTCGATTTTCTTCTCTAACATAGAATTTAGAGTCGTTGAAAATGCAGTATCTTCTCACAATTATATCTGGATTCATGGAGACGAAAAAACTGCCGAAATGGCGCTGAAGTATCACCTTCAGCATTATCCCGGAAAGGGATTTTTCATTCAGTCGGAACACCGAGAAGTTTCCGTTGCCGGAACCATCGTTGACCCCAACCGTCTGTTTTCACGAAAAGGTGCCGCCAAGGCACTTCGTCATTTTAAGACCGACTGGCAAGAAGGTGATTTAAAATATGTATTGGATCTGCTGGATACGGCTCGAATTCCGTTTTTAGATGCAGTGTTCCCGGGCAAAGGCGGACTGTTGATTGCCGTACATAATAATTCTCAGGGATACAATGTGAAGAAGGAAATTCCTAACAGCAGGATGAGATCGATCAAGCCAGAACAAAACCCAAGAGACTTTATTTTATGCACCGATGAAGCTGATTTTCACCAACTTTCAAACGGGCCATTTACCGTGATTCTTCAGGATGAAATGCCGGCCGAAGACAATGGATCACTGTCGTGGGCGGCTATTCGGAAGGGTATTCGATATGTGAATATTGAAACGCGGCTCGGGTGGCTGAGCCAGCAAAAGAAAATGTTAAAGTTCGTTGAGGATACTTTAAAGTAAAGTAGAGTCTTATGACTCAGTTTCGGATGTATCGGGCGGGGTAGGATTTGAACCCCAGTAGGCTGGATTGGGTTGAAGCTGAAAGATGATACTTATATCGGTTTGGTACACGTTTGGATCATCTCCGAACCGTACATAATTCCGGGAAAAATCTGACTTGGACGTCCCAAAAACTGCCGTTCCTGCATCCTTCCCGTCTCCATCCAAAACGCTTAATGTGGTTCCCAGAATATCATTCACAGAATAGGTAGACCATTTTTCAGGATTTTTTGAAACGATTGACCCTTTTCTCACTGTAAGGGTTCGATCCAGAAAATTGTCCATGATTTTTTCTTTCACTACGAGAGAATCATGACCATCAATGGTCCAAACATCCACAAGCTGCAGCGTAAGGCTGTCTTGACCTTTGTGGAGTGTAAATGCGGAAATATTAGATCGGTCAGCATTGAAAATAATATCCGGAGAAATGCGTCGGCTTTTTTGCGCATAGGAATTCAGGAAATAAGCTGCCAATAAAACAGCCAATCCAATGAGTATAATTTTCATATTATTCGTCATACAATTCTTCCAAACGCCTTGCCTGAGTTTTTTGCTTTCTGCTTCTGAATAATCCAAACCCAACTACCAATACTGTCGGCATGAAGATATTCAGCCATTTCCAATTCCGCCGCTCACCATCGGAAAGATCCAGAAGCGGCCGGCTGGTAATTTGCCTTGAACGAAGTTCAATCAACCCGCGATCGCCCATCAGGTAATCCACGGCATTCATCAAGAAAACATGATTTTCCGCAGATTCAGCTCCTGAGCCATCATTCAGAAATCTCATGTCAGAAATAAGGATGATCTGACTAAGCAGACCGCTGGATGGATCTACTTTTTCTGACCTTGCGCCAATGATTTTTCCCGTATCGTTTAACCTGCTAAATATTTGATTTTGCTGTGGTTCCGGACTCAGGTTGTAAAATCCGCTCATAATTCCCGAATGGTCTGAACTCGAAAAAAGCGGACTAACGGTTACATCTGAAAGCGAGGAATCCTTAAGAATAATTTCACTTGGGAAAAAGAGTAACATCTGTTCAAGGCCGCTGACGAGCAATTCAGCTTCGTTAAATGACCTTACCATTGGTAAAAATGGATATTCCATCGGGACATTCATACGAATAAATCCCATATTCCGACCAACATTAACGCGTGAGCAAGTTCGGTCGAGAACAAGATTTTTCTGTAAATGCAGACCGTAGGAATCGAGAATGTCAAAAATATCAGATTCAATATCGGATGCCTGCTGTGTTTCCAAACTGGCGTTCACCTGCGACTGCGCCAAAATCATATTCCCGCTGCGGGCAAGGAATGCGTCAAGATTGATTCTGGCTGAATCTGACAAGGTATCGGTTACTCCACGAGCAAGCATTACATTTATATCTGCGGGAACAGGATTTGCCAAATCAACCGGGCGAACGGAGTACCGTTCCGAAAGGAGTCTTTGCACATTTTCAAATTGATCGCTTTTCCCATCCAGCGCTGCAAGTCCAACCGATTCTTTATTCTCATCAACCAACTTCATAATTTTGGTGGTGATCTCATATTCGAGTCCTGCCGTTGTTTGAATAACCGGTAGTGCTTCGCGTCTATCTTCGTATAAAATGGCCAAACCCATAAATACTTTTTTTACTTCTATTTTATCGTTTTCAACTACCTGAACCTGCACGGGAATGATACCTGATTTTTGGGCATCTTCTTCCAATTCTTCATCTGTTTCGGGAGTATAAAATTCAAACCGTACATTGTTGTTCCCATACGCTTCGTATTCCTCTAAAATATCCTGAAGAAAACGCCGGGTGTTCCCAAGTTCCCCGGGGAGATTATCGGAAAAATACACCTTCATCGTCAGCAAATCATCTATGCTTTTCAGCACATCTTTGCTGGATTGAGACAATGTGAACTGATCATTTTCTGTAAGGTCAAGCCTCTTAAACTGATCTCGGGAAATCACATTCAAAATGACAAGCCCGACCACCAGAATTACCGGCGCTAAATAAACTGATTTTTTTAAATCCATCCTAACCGGCTTTCCACTTTCTCAAATCAAGTGTATGAATTGTGAGAAACAAAAAGAACCCGATGAACGAAAAGAAATACACGAGATTTCGAGTATCAATCACACCCCGGGAAATATTGGACAAATGGTATTCCACTGCAAGGTACTGCACCAATCCTGAAATGCCGGAAGGAATAAAAATGAGCATTTTATCCATCAGCCAAAATGTGAGCACAATGAATACACCGATAATAAAGGCTACCACCTGATTTTCGGAGAGGCTGCTAGCAAATGTTCCGACAGAAGTATACAGTGCGCCGACAAGCGCAAGGCCGATATATCCGCTGATGACGGCACCGGTGTCAACCGTATCGCTAACCTGAAGCAGTGTAAAGAAATGTACCGATGTTACAGCCAGTGCTGCCAAAATCAAGGTCAGTGCCGCAAGATATTTTCCGATGACGAATTCCCTTGTTTTCAGCGGCAGCGTACTCATGATTTCTATCGTGCCGATATTCCGTTCTCTGGCAATGAGCCCCATCGAAACGGCGGGAATAAAAAAGAGATACACAAGCGGAACTGTGCTGAACAAAGTCCTGAGATCAGATTGGCCGATAAGGAAAAATGTATTGGTAAAAAAGTAACCGTTTACGAGCGCGAAAATAACGAGGAAAATGTACGCCATTGGGCTGTTGAAATATCCGCGCAGTTCTTTTAGGAATATGGCTTTTATATTACCCATTGCCACCCTCGGAAGCTGTCATAGTCCGGAACACATCTTCAAGATTGGCGGTTTGAGGTGTCATATTCACGATCACCCAACCGGATTCAACCGCATAATGAAACAGTGCTTCACGCGGATCAAATTCTCTGGAATATTCAAGATTGAGCCGGTGAACATCATCCGTCTTTTCAGAGGATTTTACCGTCAATTCAGGGATTTTTGCACTTAATCCTGCTACACTTTCGTCATCTGCATTCTTAGCTTCAACCTTCAGCTTTACATTTCCCATAAAATTATTCATCAATTCTTCGCTTGTGCCGTCTGCTATAATTTCACCTTTGTCTATAATGAGAATCCTGTCAACGGTTGCCTGTATTTCCTGCAAAATATGGCTCGACATCAGCACCAATTTTTCTTTTCCTAGATCTTTGATGAGTTCTCGGATTTCCACAATCTGGTTCGGATCCAAGCCGGTAACAGGCTCATCGAGAATCAGAATATCGGGATCATGAATCATGGCAGCGGCAAGGCCTATCCGCTGACGATACCCTTTAGAACAGGACGATATGGATTTATGGACTACGCCTTTGAGCCCGCATTTATCCACAACACGACGAAGCGCAGTTGTAAAATCTTTTCCTGTTATATTTCGAATCTGCGCAATGAAATCTAAATATTCATGCACAGACATTTCACCGTAGAGCGGATTGGTCTCAGGAAGGTAGCCGATTTGCTGCTGAATCTCGAGCTGTGATTCCCCAATATCCAATCCGTTTATTTCGACGGTTCCGGAGGTCGGCGCAAGATAACCCGTTATCATTTTCAATGTTGTGGTCTTTCCGGCGCCGTTTGCACCGAGGAAACCCACAATTTCACCGTCGTTGATCTCAAAATCTATGGACTTTACCGCCTCAACGCTGCCGTAGTTTTTTCTCAGATTGCTTATTTTAATCATGGTATGTATTACAAATTCATTAGAATTAACGGGGGCAAACTTAATTAATTATTAAAAATTCCAAAAAGATTTCTTCATTTACTTGTCCCGCCTATACGTTGGAATTGTGAGACGAATCACTACGTACACTTTTCCTTTGATTTGCTTCCCTTAATTCCCTTAGTTTGAATAAAGGAATTTATAAAAACGAAAGGAATATCATGAAACCGATTAAAATTATTGCAGGCTTAATGCTGACATCACTTTTATTCTGGTCCTGTGAGGAACTCCTCAAGGATGAAGAATCCATCACGAGCAACCCGGAAGACCTGGTCGGCACATGGACACGCGACAGTGTACAGATTTCCATGGAAGCAACGGTAAGTTCGGAACAAACTCTCTACCACTTTTTTGAAGAAGGTACCGGCGAAGTGGCTGTTACAGGCGACCAAACTGCCTCGCTCACCTATCTTTGGCCTCTTTCTTATTTCGAATCTTTTGATGATCGGGATAACTACAGATGCAACGATGACGGCAGTTGGTATGAATCCTTAGAACAATGTCAGGATAATTGTTCCAGCACATGTGAATTCGATAGCAGCAGTGGCGGTAATGATCCTAGCATTTTGGTTTCTAATGTGGATATGATTTCCATGATGAAAGCACTTTTCGAGGGAAGCACTACGGCACAGACGATTACGGTATTCGGTATCAATTCTGACCGGGATAGCTCAGGAATTGAAACGGAACATGCATTTTTTGAAGTATTAAACATTCCGGCAATGTCGTCCTTGGATGAGCTCGAGGAATTTGATCCAGACTCTTTTAGAGTTGCGGAATATGTTTCTGATAATCCAACCTACACGTACGACTCTTCCAATTTTTCGCTCACGGTTTCCGCAATAACGATGTACAAGGTTACAAGAACGGACTCAACGTGGTCCGTGGATTCCACAACGACAGTTTCTGTTAGTGGATCGCTGGCGCTGACATCCCTCACTATTCCGGCAAACACTTCAACAGAAATTGCCTTCATCTTTGATCCAACAAAGTTTGAAGATGACAGCGACGGGCCGACACAGCTTACGATGAATGCTGACGGCACATTCAGCGGAGTCAGCCAGGAAACCCATCAAGATTCAACAGGAAATGAGACTACAATGACGGATACGTTCAGTGGAACGTGGACGGCGGACAGTGTGGATATTACCGTCATCCAAGAAATAACTGAGGACGGGAGTACGTTTATCGACACCATGACACTCCGGTACTATGTCGTCGGAAACAATGCCACCTTCATTCTTGAGGAAAGCCCCTGCGGAGATGACCGAATGGATGATCAAGGCAATCTCATGAGTGAAGATGAATGCCTAGATGAAATGGAAAGTGCACTGCTTTTTGATGAGGGAAGTCTCACGGCAATGACGGCGAAGATGCGCTATTATTTTCAGAGGTCCAGCAGTTCACGTCCGTTTATTCCAATGTTCGTTCAAGAAAACAGCAATGATCGGATTAACCTGAATAGAGAAGCCATCAGAACGTGGGAAAGGATCATTGCAAATAGGTAATAATTTGATCCTGAGATAAGAGGCAGGTTGTCTCAAGAATGCCTGCAAACTGCCAATTTAACTTACAGTATCAGAAATAAGCAATTTCTCTGGGAGTGCCGACGTGCGTAAAAAGCTAAAAAGGGATAACCCAATGAGCAGACGAAGACAAAAATTGCTATTTAGCAATATTTTTCTACCATCCATAATGATCGCCGCAACGATCAATGTTCCGGCTGATTATGCAACCATCCAGGGAGCAATCGATGCATCCATTAGCGGAGACTCTGTGGTAGTAGCAGCCGGCACATATACAGAAAACATCAATTTCAACGGGAAGAATATTGCAGTAGTATCGTTATTATCCTCGACTAACGACTATTCCTACATCGACTCAACAATCATCGACGGCGGCGGAAGTGGATCAGTCGTCACGATGAGCAACAGTGAAAACGTCAATACAGTATTGGCAGGATTCACCATTCAAAACGGTTCAGCCTTGAACGGCGGCGGTATTTATCTTTACGGCTCAACACCTCAGCTCCATAACCTCACAATTAAAAATAATATAGCAAGCTCTAAAGGAGCTGGTATGTACCTGTATAATGCCGATGCAACCATTCAGAGTATTAATGTTGAGAACAATACGTGCAATGCTGCGAACTATACTGAAGGCGGAGGCGGGATTTATATTGAATTTTGCGATCCTACGTTTTACAATATTGAAGTGTACAATAATTCTACCGGCGGCAGTGGGGGCGGAATTTTCATAAATCAATTTTCAAACCCTACATTCAACGTTGTTTACATTGATACCAACAGTGCACAAAAAATGGGCGGCGGTGTGTATATAAATTCGAATTACAGCTCTCCTTCCTTCATGAATTTTTATATCAGAAATAACAGTGTATCCGTTTCAAGCTGGAGTAATGTTATGGGCGGCGGCGGAGTGCATTGCTATTATGCCGACGCGACATTTGACACGGGAGTTATAACGGGAAATTCCACAACCGGCTACGGAGGCGGCGTTCATTTATATTACAACGCCAATGCAACCTTTAACAATGTGACGATAGCAAATAATTCGTCAGGAGGCACAACAACCGGCGGTGGAATTCATTCAAACACCGGAACAGGAATTTCTCACCCAACACTAACAAACTGCATCATCGCACGAAACAGCCCAAAAGATTTTAAAACCAGCAATTCCACTTGGGAATCGTATTACAATATTACGTATTCCCTGATTACAGATGGATTTGCCGGCGAAGGGAATATATCCGGGAATCCGCTTTTTTGCGATATGAATTCATCCGATTACACCCTCGCGTCGAATTCACCGTGCATCGGTTCGGATGAAGACGGAGGCAACATGGGATTTTATGATGTAGGCTGCACCGATTTGTACGCCGGGCCGACTTGGCATGTTGACACCGCAGGATCGGATGCATCGGGTTACGGATCTGAAACAGAACCGTATGCAACAATTGAATTTGCCATATCGCTGGCCACCGCGGGCGATACCATTTTGGTAGGCCCCGGCACTTACACCGATAATATTCAAATTTCAAATGCAAAGCGATTAACGATTGGTTCACATTATCTCACCACATTGGATACATCTTATATTTCCAGCACTATTCTTGATGGAGGTGGGAGTACGTCGAGCCCTGTATTACAATTTAAAGCCAATTCCGACTCTACCCATTTTAGCGGGTTTACGCTCACAAACAGTGCTTATGCCGGAGTATACTGCAATACGTCAACATCGCTGCATTTGGTAAAAACAAATAAAGTGTCTCATTCCATCATTTCCAACAATTCAGGCAACGGTGGAGTACAGATTGAATATTCGAATCTTATCCTCTCCAATGTAGTCATTAAGGATAACAGCGACAAAGGCGGCCTCGTCGTTTACTATAATTCCCACGCAGATGTTTCAAACAGCATCATAGAAAACAATTCGGGGTCCGGGAATTACACCGCCGGTATTACGACGACCACATATGCGGATTTGGATATCAGCAACAGCATCATCAGGAATAATTCTGGGGAAGGCATTGACGCATATTTAGGCACAATCACAGCGGAAAACCTGACGATCGAGGGAAACGGCGGAAACGGTATTTACGTAAACAATGCCAGTATTTCCATCAATAGAGGAAGCATATCAAATAATGGTGGTACCGGGTATTATGGAAATGATAATTCTGCGAATTTTGACAGTCTTACTGTTATAAATAATGGAGGAGACGGGTTGGTATTCAGCTTTCAGAATGCTACTGTTAGAAATTCAGTGGTTGCTGATAATGATGATGAAGGGATTGTGGGACAATTTCATATTAACTTGAATATTGACAGCACAACCATCGCAAACAACAGTTCTAATGAAATCTACCTTCGAAGCAATGTTACACTAGATCTTGGAAGCTCCATCATTTATGATGATGAATCCGTGCCGCACATTGTTTTTGATCCTAACACAAATTATACGGCAAGCAATATGACGGTTCATAACAGCAACATTTACGGAGGGAGTGGAGGAATTAATACCAACAACCACGGTACGCTTACCTGGGGAACAGGAAACATTGATGATAATCCCTGGTTTTGCGACGCTGACAGCGGTGATTATACGCTTGCTGCAAATTCCGCCTGTATCGGCGCAGGTGAAAACGGAGGCTACATGGGTGCACACGGCGCGGGCTGTTCTGCGATCATCGGCCCTGTTTTATCCGCAATTTCAGATCAGGAAATTCAGGAAGATGATACATTGAATATTACCGTTACTGCGGTGTCTGATATCGGCGATGAGGTAGAAATATCCGCATTCGGAGATACCGCAGACATTTCGGTAACCGTGACAGATTCTACCCTGCTCGTTATTCCGGCAGAGGATTGGAACGGATACTCGGTGATCACAGTAATAGCTGAGGATGAATTTGACCTTTCTGATTCCACTACATTTGTTTTAACGGTCACTCCCGTGAATGATGCGCCGGCAATTACTCTTCCGCAACTTTTCGCTCTGAACGAAGACGATTCTTCAGAAGTAGATTTCCTTTCCTATATCAGCGATGTGGATGGCGATTCTTCTCTCCTGCTGACATATTCCGGCAACATGCATATTGATGTCAGCATTGATTCCTTTAAGGTGACATTTTCCGCAGATTCCAATTGGAACGGCCAGGAACAAATTGCATTCACGATTGATGATCAGGTCCAGCGCTTAACGGAAGTTGACACCGTTACTGTGTCTGTATTGGCAGTGAATGATCCTCCGGAAATCTTTGAATTGTCAGACCTTACCATGGATGAGGACAGTGTGGAAGATATCATCCTTTCAGCAATGGACATTGATGGAGATTCAATTTTTACATACACAGCATCTTCGGATGATGAAAATGTAATTCTGGATGTGAATCTCGATACGTTGATAGTTAGCCTTGCAGAAGACTGGAGCGGAAACGCGTCAGTTATGGTTGTGGTGATGGATGCGTCCCTCTACGATTCTACAACATTCTCCCTGACGGTGAATTCTGTAAACGATCCGCCGAATTTGGATGATATAGAGGTGGCCGTCAATGAAGATGATTCTGTTGAAATCGTATTCACAGCTTTGGATGTGGACGGCGATTCATTAACATTTTCTACGCTGGATGATCCTCGATTCGGGGATTATGCCGACGGTGTTTACACTCCGGAAGAAAATTTTAATGGAGTGGACACTTTTGCCGTTCGCGCTACCGACGGAGTCTATCATGATACAGCATCTGTTATTATTACAGTAAATCCTGTCAATGATGCTCCGGAGAGTTTTTCATTGCTTTACCCGGCGGATAATGACACCATTTTTATAACAGAAGAAAATATAGATGATACGCTTCGGTTTGTGTGGAAATCGACAAATGATGTAGATGAAGATTCATTGACATATCAGCTCTGGTGGTATTCCGGTACAGGATTGCTAATTGTTTTTTGGGATTCGAATTTCGAGACGGAAAATGATACAACAGTCTGGATGCTGTTAGCCGATGTTCCTGATATTCTTACAGCTCAAGGGTGGACGTCTGCTTCTGGGGAATGGACATCCCGGGTAAGAGATGGAATTGACACCACTTTTGCAGACAGTCCGTTTTTTCTGACTTTCGATATTTCTGCGCTATTATCGGTTGATGCCTCGGATGTATTGCCCGAATTTTTTTCCCTTCATCAGAATTATCCGAATCCGTTCAATCCGACGACGGTCCTGAAATACGATCTCCCGGAAGATGCTTTTGTCTCAATTACCATTTACGATATTACAGGCAGGATTGTACAAACAATGGTGAATGCTCACCAGAATGCCGGATTTAAATCGATACTCTGGAACGGAACAAACAGTAGCAACGAAACTGTATCAGCCGGAATGTATTTTTATACGATTGAAGCAGGGAATTTCAGGGATACCAAGAAAATGATTCTGCTGAAGTAGGATATACTGAAGAGAAAATAAAAAACCCCTGCATACTGCGGGGGTTTTTTATTTAGGTAAGGGTCGTCTGGTAAATATCGTGAATTCGGATTAATCCTGTGCAAGTCCCGGTGTCTGTAACGACCGGAAGGACGGAAATCTGGGAGGTCCGGTCTTCCATGAGGCTGACTGCATCGCTGAGCGGTGATGATTCCAAGACGGATACCGGACTTTCTGTCATCACTTCGGCGGCGGTAAGGGCATCTATATCTCCGTTTTCCGCGAGGCAGCGACGGAGGTCGCCTTCTGTTACAATGCCTGAAAGTGATTGATCTTCATTCAGAACAAGAGCGGCGCCTTGCGGTTTTTCTGTCATCTGGATGACAACATTTCTCAATTTTTCGCCAGCGCCAACTACGGCACAGTCGCCCAGCGGCTGCATAATATCCTGAATATTCAATCTCAATTTTTTTCCAAGATCGCCGCCCGGATGATAGCGCGCAAAATCTTCATGCTTAAATCCATTGGCGGTCATCAATACTGCCGCCAGCGCATCACCGATTGCCATCGTCAGCGTCGTGCTTGAGGTCGGCACAATGCCCAGCGGATCGGCTTCTCTGCTTACGGAGGCGTCTAATACAATATCCACTTTTTCAGTTAGCCTCGAATTCGGATTCCCAAGGATTCCAATTAAAGGCGATTTGAAATCTCTTAAGATTGGGATAAGCCGCAGAAGTTCATCCGTGCTTCCGCTTTTGGAAATGAGAATGGTTGGATCGCCGGGGTGGTAGATTCCAAGATCGCCGTGCAGTGCTTCGGCTGCGTGTAAAAATACTGCCTGCGTTCCGGTGCTGCAGAATGTGGCAACTATCTTCTGAGCAATAAGTCCCGATTTTCCGAGTCCGCATACAACCACTTTCCCATCGTGGGTTTGAATAAGATCGGCTGCTTTTACCACATCGCCGGCAACCCGCGCAGAAGCTTGGGTTAATTCTTCGGCTTCTGCAGTAAAAATTTGCTCGGCAACTTTGGTTAAATCGGTATTACTCACAGAATTTTCTCATGATTGGTTTCATATTAAAGTGAAAATAAACCAAATTCGGGTTAAAACCGAACCGACAATTTTAATTGCCCGTCCAAAGTTGGCTGTAAAGATGTTGCTAATTTCTCTTTATTATAAACCATTCCGAATCCTCGTCCGATAACGGTTCCAATCCCGGCACCAAAAATAACATCACTCAGATAATGCTTATTGTCTTGAATTCTGCTGAGGCCAACTACAGCGGCCATCGCGTAAGCCGGCACGCCGACTTTATACCCGAACAATTCCTGCGAAACGGCGGCAATCGTAAAGCTATGCGATGTGTGTCCCGATGGAAAAGACCGTGTATTGGATTGGTTGGGTCTCTCGCGTCCAACACCAAACTTGAATCCATACGTTATAACGGTTGATGCCGCCATGGATGTAAAAGCATATTGCAGTTTTCGATGCAAATCTAATTTGGATTGATCGGATAAATAGTGTTCTGCCGTTAGTCCGCCTGCCAATAAACCAATGGACCATCCGTCCATTACATAATTGTCGGCAAGCCGTGCAAATGATTCGGGCATGAATCCTTTTCTTTGAGCGTATTTTTGAAAATCCTTATCAAATTGAGATGCGATGGCTGCACCAATAACAGATGTACCAAAAATCATTCGATTGGTTTTATTGTGAATGGCTTCATGAATGCCGGAATTGAGATATTCGGAAAAGTTCTTTCCGTTTGGGTACACGAAATTGATGCCTAAAAGTAATAGTATTAGAAGCCGAGCCATATCAGAATAGATGAATTGTTTACAAAATCGATTTACGGTCGGCAGAGGAAAAATCGAATACAGACTGAAACAATGACTTATCTTCCGCTGTCATCGGTACATCTCTCCTGCCCATAACTTTTTCCGCTACTTCAATCGCTTTATTCAATCGGTATTCCGTATAATCAGTATCAGCCCCTCCCCATGTAAACGATGGAACCGATTTTATATGAAATCCACTGCCAAAGAGATTGCAGACCGAGCCGACAACAGTACCCGTAGTAAACATGGTGCTTATACCGGATTTGGAATGATCGCCCATGATGAGCCCAATGTGCTTGCTTCCTGAATCTATCATTTCGCCTCCGCAATGAACCTTGACATTTCCGTAATCATTTTTCAAATCACTTGTATTTGTATTCGCCCCAAGATTTACCCAGGAACCGAGGTAAGAATGCCCGAGAAATCCATCGTGCTGCTTATTGGAATAGGAATGAATAATGGAATTTTCCACTTCGCCGCCGACTTTGCACATTTCACCGATGGATGATCCTCCATAAATTTTAGCGCCCGCTTTAATGATGGTGTTTTTCCCAATAAACGCAGGACCTTCGATGAAAGTGTTTGCCATGACTGTCGCATTTTCATCTATATATACAGATCCATTTTCAGCATTTATAACAACGCCAGCCTGAATATCCGAACTGTCAGAAATATGTATATTTTCACGATGGACCAAACGTGCATCAGCGGATATGTGTCCGTTTAAGGATGGACTTTCTAGTGTCAGGATTTGGAAATCCGATTCAATTTGAGACCCATTTTCGGCAATTAATTCCCAGATATATTTGACCAAGACTGCATTGCATTTTACGGAATGGGAAAAATCCAGGTTTTTGAGATCAAATGAATCCGCATTCGTTCGTGCTGCTACGACATCGCCGCTGCAGACAAGAGCCTGCCCGATATCCAGATTCTCTATCGCCGACTTAACGGATGCATCCATGAGCAGGCGTCCATTGATAAATAAAATGTCTTCCTCGCCATCGAGTGCGTTCACCGATGCTTCAGGATTGGCTGCCTGAACAGATGGCAACATAGCGTCCCTGACAAAATAAGAAATATCCGCATCTGGGAAAGCGGACGCTATTTTTTCCCGGATTAAAAGCGATCCCGCCCGTAAATCGAATACGGGGCGGAAATCCACCATCGGGCTCAAGGTTTTTACACCCTCGTCTTCAAATATGCAGATATTCATGATGATTCATTCATTTGTTATTTAATCTAATTTTACGATATGTGAATAAAAACATAAAACCCTCAAAAAGTTTCAATTAGATTTCGAACAAATTCACAGTCAAATTTAGTCTTAAAATAATTACATCAAATATGGCTCATCCTCTTTTACATATCGCCAACGACAAAAATCTGATGGAATCCCTTGCGGAAGAGTATGGTACTCCGCTTTATGTGTATTCCGCGCAACGTATCTCAGAGAATATTCAACGCTTCAACAATGCATTACAATTGTCCTTTAATAAATATCACCTGTGTTATGCCGTTAAGGCAAATAATAATCCGAATCTTGTTTCCTATATGAAATCGCAGCTTCCCTTGCTAGGCGGCGATTGTTCCAGCCCAGGCGAATTATGTGTTGTAAAGCAGGCAGGCATGAGCGGTGAAGAATGTATTTATTCGGGCAATTATGAATCTGCCGAAGATTTACAATCTGCTTTATCCAGTAATGCCTGGATCAATCTGGATGATATCACTTCTTTTGACAGATTAAAAAGAATCGGCCTGCCCAAGAGATTATCTTTCCGGATAAATCCGGGATTCGGGAAAGGGACATTTTCACAAGTAGTAACGGGCGGGAAAGATGCAAAATTTGGCGTCCCAAAAGAAAAAATAGTCGAAGCATATCGAACCGCCGCCGCAGAAGGCATTGCTCGTTTTGGATTACACTGCATGACGGGATCCGGTGTATTGGAGAAAGCTTATTTTGAAAATATGTTCAATGCATTGTTGGCAGCCGCACGTGAAATTGAAGCCGCTATTCAATGCAGTCTTGAGTTCATTAGCGTCGGCGGTGGATTTGGAATTCCTTACAAAAATGAAGAACCATCATTGAATATCGAAAAAGTGATGGAAAATCTCAGTACTATTTTTTATCAACAATATCCGGATCGTGCACAAGCACCATCTTTCTGGTGCGAGCCGGGGAAATTTCTGGTAGGAGATGCCGGGATTCTTCTGACCAAAGTAACAGGGTTAAAAGAAGGATACCGAAATTTCATCGGATTGGATGCCGGTATGGAAACGCTCATGCGTCCCGGATTATATGGCGCATATCATAGGATTTATAAAGTGGGCGATGTTGATGCAGAGCACAGCCAAGTTGTGGACATCACCGGTAGAATTTGTGAAAATACGGATCGGCTTGCGGTGGACCGTCCCTTTCCAAAAGTTGGCGAAGGAGACTTAGTCGGTATAATGGATGTTGGTGCCTATGGCTATGCGATGGCACATCAGTTTAATACACGTCCGCGGCCGGCCGAAGTATTGCTGCATGAAAACCATTCAGAATTGATTCGAAAACGAGAAACCATTGAAGATATTTTTCAGAATTGCAATGTATAAGTTGTGTCTGACACTGCTTTTGATTGGATTTGGATTTAGCCAATCCTATCAAAGTATTCACGAACTTCAGTTAGAATATTTCAATCAACATTATGTTCCGGAAGAAATAGATGATAATGCACTATCTGAAATTTTTGGTAAGAGTAGAAGAAACATGACTCCAACCGCTGAAATATTCGGATATCACCCGTATTGGATGGGGACTGCTTGGCAGAACTACAATTACAGCCTACTGAGCACAATCGCTTATTTTAGCGCAGAAGCTACAGCGACAGGCGGGTTGAGTAATTTGCACAGCTGGCCGATTAGCGGATTGATTAATATGGCCCATTCCAATGGTGTTGATGTTGTTTTGGTTGTAACCCTATTTAATAATTCGGATTTAATTACACTTTTATCCAGCAGTACGAATCGTCAGAATTTGATTAACAATTTAATCACTCAGGTCCAGGCTGGGAATGCAGATGGTGTAAATGTTGATTTTGAATCAATGCCATCATCCCAAAGGGATAATATGGTTACATTTATCACCGACCTTACGGCAGCATTTCATTCTGCAATTCCCGGATCTCAAGTCACGATTGCAATGCCGGCAGTGGATTGGAACAATGCATGGGATTTTCAAGCCTTAGCGCAGACGAGTGATGGACTGTTCATCATGGGGTATGATTATCATTACAGCGGAAGTTCCACCACCGGAGCAAATGCACCCTTGACTGGTGGTTCGTACAATGTTACTAATACAATAAATACTTACCTGAATGAAACGGGAGGTTTAGCAAATAAAATAATTTTAGGGTGTCCTTATTTTGGGTTTGAATGGCCCTCTACCACCGGCTCTTCTGGGTCGTCCACTACTGGGAGTGGATCGGCAAAATTTTATTCCGCACAGGAACCTCTGGCTCAATCCTATGGAAAACTTTGGGATTCCAACTCACAAACACCGTGGTATAAATACCAAAACCCAAGTTGGTATCAAGGATGGTACGACGACAGCCTCTCTTTATCTCTGAAATACGATTTTGCGATTCAGAACAATTTGAAAGGTGTCGGAATGTGGGCACTGGGCTATGATGGATCTAATCCCGAATTATGGGAAGCATTGGCAGATAAATTTGGAGCAGAATCTGCGCCGACTATTCCTACAAACATTTCCATGGAAAACATAAACAATGGCTCTGTTATTATAGAATTCACAGGAGCCGCTGGAGCGGACAGCATTACCATTTTAAGAGAATATTTAAATTCAACCGCCGTTGACACACTTGGAACATTTAGCCAGCGTCCGGTAGTATTAACTGAATTAAATGCGGATGAAACATATTTCATCCGCATTTTTGGGTCGAATGCGTTTGGACAAAGCCCATCATCAGAAATGTTAGGATTCGTTCCAACCTTGGAAGCGGTAAGGGTATTAGTCGTAAATGGATTCGATCGTATAAGCGGTACAAACAATACATTTGATTTTATTCGCCAGCACGGGAGCGCTATTTATTCTGTTGGATATGCATTTAACAGCGCCAATAATGAAGCCGTCATTTCAGGATCAGTAAGTTTAGAAGATTACGAAATCGTGGACTGGATTTTAGGCGAAGAAGGAACCGCAACCAGTACACTCACCGCAACGGAGCAATCCCTGTTAGCCGAATTTTTGGATAATGGCGGGCGATTGTTTATTTCTGGATCGGAAATAGGATATGATTTATCAAGTCATGGAAATGTTCAGGATCAGCAGTTTTATCATCAATACCTCAAGGCACAGTACATTAGCGATGCGGCAGGCGGGCAACAGGGTGTGTATAGTGGATATGGAGTTTCAACCACTTTATTTGATGAAATAAATACAGTATACTTTGATGATGGAAGTCATGGAACCTATGACGTGGATTGGCCGGATGGAATTAAACCGTTAACTGGAGCTACGTCCTGCGCCAAATTTACTGGAGTGGATTATGGGTCAAGAGGCGGAATGGGAATTTCTTTTGATGGTTCATTTAGCATCGACGGAGGACATGGTGCAGTGGTGTATTTATCTGTTGGGTTTGAATCGATTTACCCTGAGAATTCAAGAAATCTTATCATGAGCAATGTCCTGAACTATTTTGATGAACTTCCAACTGTTTCTACAACATCAGAAAATTTTATTCCGAGTAATTTCGGGATAACATCAGTTTATCCGAATCCCGCGAATTCTAAAATTACAATGTCCATTGTCCTACCTCCGAATAAGAACAATTCTACAATTTCCATAATTGATTTAGCAGGGCGAACAATATTTACAGAACGCATTTCTTCCTCTTCATCTGGGAATGTAATATGGACCTGGGACGGCAAAACACATACTGGAGAACCCGCTCCTTCCGGTGTATTCCTCGGAGTCCTATCCAATGAGGAAAGTTCTAGTGTTTACAAATTCAGTCTATTGAAATGACAAAACCCATTCAATCTTTATTATGGATTGGATTCTTCTCTATTTTATGGAGTCAAGAGACATCAACCCATCAGGAACAATCAGAAAAATATAAAAACAAAAGTGTACCACCGATAGAAATTGTGGATACACGTACCGGATTGGATATTTTATTATCAGAAAAAGAGAATCTATTAATAGGGAAAAGAATTGCCCTTGTCACCAATCACACCGGTGTCGACAATAATGGTATTCCTAATTATAAACGGATAATGGAAATACGAGGAGTGGATTTAAAAATAATCTTTTCACCCGAACATGGATTATTCGGGGAAGCCGCGGCAGGAGAAAAAGTACATTATGAAGGGAAAGAAATTCATTTTCCAAAAGTGATAAGCCTTTACGGAAAAAGCAGAAAGCCGGACCCGGAGTTATTGAATGGATTGGATTGGGTAATTTATGATATTCAGGATGTTGGGGTTCGCTTTTACACATACATATCTACTTTGGGGCTCGTTATGGAATCTGCTGCAGAAGCCGGCGTTCCGGTCATGGTCTTGGATCGCCCAAACCCAATTAGAGGAGATAAAATAGGAGGCCCTGTTCTCAATCTCGAATTTCAATCTTTTGTGGGGTTTTATCCAATTCCTATTCGATATGGGTTAACTGTTGGAGAATTGGCAAAAATGATTGCCGGTGAACGTTGGATTCATCATATACCTGAATTAGAAATAATTAAAATGAAAGGATGGGAAAGGAATCGATGGTTTAATGAAACATCCATAGTTTGGACAAATCCTTCGCCGAATATTCCAACTCTTGAAACCGCAATTGTATATCCCGGTACCTGTTTACTTGAAGCGACAAATTTGAGTGAAGGGCGTGGTACAAAAAAACCGTTTATTTGGATGGGTTCCCCTTGGATAGATGGGAAAAAACTATCAGCATTCTTAAATAAGCGAAATTTACCTGGCGCAGTATTTAAGCCAATTACTTTTACACCTGTTGCGAAAGTAGGAGTTGCGGCTAACCCAAAATTTAAAGGCGAAATATGTAGTGGTATTGAAATTGTAATAATGAATAAAAATGAGTACCAATCTGTCCGGACTGGAGTTGAGTTGCTGCAATCTGTAAACAAGTTATTCCCGGGAAAATTAGAAATAAGAGAGTCCAGCATGAACAAGTTGTGGGGAAATACTGAGTTATCTTCTCATTTAAATGACGGAGATAAAATTATAATTGAAAAAGAGAATTCTGAATTCCTTCAGCTTTCTTCTAAATACTTCCTGTATTAATACAGTTTTAGTGAACAGTTGGCGGCTTTATTCAGCAATTTGGATAATAGATTTATGTTTGGTTCAAAAAACAATACCTAAAGAAATACGCTGCAAATTTTCCAATCTTCCATAATTTTGGAAACAATAATCAACTTTTAATCTGGCGGAGCTTCTCCACAATCTTGTTTTTAAACCTCCGCCAAAACTAATCGCCTCTTCAGAGTTCCCTTTAAAAAGTGATGCAAAACCGGTTCTGAGAAAAATTGTTTCTCCCATAGCAATCTCTACCCCAGTATTGACCGATTCATTGTTGTCATTTGGATGAATTGCATCCAAGCCAAATGTAATTCGAAACAGATTTGTTTTTACCAATTCATTCGAAATTCCGACCCTAAACAACAGGGGTAATGGGAAAGATTCAGTTTCGTATAACGCATTTACGAATTCTACATTTCCTTGGTTATTAGGATCGGGGTCGACACTTAATTTTTGATCACGGCCTGAAAGACTCATATCATTTCCATAATTTGAAAGGGAGGCGCCAATACGCGTGCCGGCAAAGGGTGTAATAAAAAGAACGCCTAAATCTCCCGCAATGGATGTTGCTGAGGTATGCCAGATTTTTTGTTGAATAAATTTGAAATTTCCTCCGATAGAAAACCTATCCGTTAATTTTTTAGCATATGAAAGCTGAATTGCCATATCCGAGGCTTCCCAGAATTCTCCTGTACCTTCAGGCTTACTGATGGTACGTACAATATCTTTCGGAACTGAAAGCTGCGTAACACTAATTCCAAGTACTCCGAAATTTCGAATCGGAATACCAATTCCAATGTGCTGGAGTTGGGTCTCTGCAATCCAGTTACTATTTATAAATGCGACTTCAATTCTATCAAGATTTGATAATCCTGCGGCATTCCAAAAAACCGATCCTAAATTCCCGGGCATGCTTACAGACGCACCGCCCATCGACGGGCCGACAGCATCAAAAGGGATTTTCAAAAATTGTGCGGATGTTGTTCCTGATTTGGAATTTGTTTGCGTATTATCGAGCTGCGCCAAACTTATGCTAACCGTTAAACCGGCAAGCAAAAAGTGTAAAAAAATGTATTGGACCTGTTTCATTTTATGACGGCAAATCTTCCAATCTTTTCACCAAGACTGCCTGCATCAACATGAAATATATATACTCCGTAGGCAATCGGGAAATTATCCATGGTTGTAAGATCCCAAAATTCCTTCCCGTCATCTATTTCAGAATTATGATATAAAATATTCACCAAAGAACCATCCATCGAGTAAATGCGGATGGTACACTCTTCCGGAAGGTGATTAAAATAAACTCGGCGCGGACCCCTATCTCGCGGATTTTGAAGATCTAACCGCTCCAATACATTTGTTACAACATATGGATTGGGAACAACGGATATATTATCGAGCTCATTTTCCGCCTTACTTTTGTCAATTTTAGAACTATGGCTGATAAATGAATATGTATCTGAATTGGTAAATGGACGTTTTGTTACAATGCTTAAAATATCTCCATCTGTAGGCAGTATTTCTGTACCGGCCTGGGGTTCATATAGTGTGAATTCCCATGTCGTTGTCGTTCCGGTTTCTCCCAAAAATATAATGACTCGTTCCCGCGGTGTCCACTGACCGTCCGGGTTCACATAATCCAATATCGCAAACCGTTGTTCCTGCGGCACCATTCCGTTTGTAACCTCATAGATTTTAAAATTGGCTTTTATTCCTGCATAATCGCCTGTATCAACAATAGTAGATGCAAAATGCACTTCGTAATCTGCAGGGTATTTATTGGATGCAACTCCATCGTATGGACCGACTTGATAGGTAAAATTCGTTTGAGCAGAAGAATTCCATCCGGTTTTAGCAATATCTAAATCTAATTCTTCATCTTGAACATACAGTTTAATGCCATCAAATACTGGATTGGATTCTTCCCAATTATGAAGCTCGCTATCTTTGATGGGGAAATATGTGTATTGTACCAAATATGTTCCTCCGTCCGACAACGCACCACCATTGATTGCTTTCACCCTCCCAAATTCAGCATCCAATACATAATCAACATTAGATTGAAAAATGATTTGCCCATCGGAACTGGTAAATAAAAAAGTGGAATCATTGATATTGGTATGCATTAGACCAATATATTTATCAATATTTGCAATAAACACTTCTTGCGTGAGCTTTAAGTCTTCCACCGAGTAGCGTGTAGGATATTCATAAAAAGTGATTTGAAAAGTATCTGCTTCTTCTAATGCCATTGGATCAATGATCTCTATATCAAGAGGTCCTGTGGCAATACCAGATGAATGTGTTATAGTTTGGTTTTCTATATATCCTGATTGGTAGCCTAAGGCTGGTACCCTTGGCGTAATTTGTATAGTATTTAAATCCAGAAATACTTCATTATTTTCCGGATTGACCGTAATTAGTTTTGAACATTCTGTTGGGGGGATTTCCAGATCTGCATCACCATGATCATATGAAACAACTGCATAATAATACTGCTGGCCATTCAAGACATTGTTTGAATCAGTATAGGTATGTTGAATTCCTGTATTATTTCCCAAATAATAGTATACACCTCTTCCTGTGTAAGGAATGGTACTGAGTCCAACATAACTATTATCAAGATCAAATTTTGCGGATGCACCATTAGATGTTTTCAAAGGTTCAAATAAAAATTTTGTACCGTAAGCATCGGTAATTGTTTGCTGATCTAAAAATTGTGGATCTGTGCTTCTGTAAATGACATACCCTTCAAAATCATTTTTTTCAGATATCGGGTCAATTGAAGATTCGGCGACATCATTCCAATACAAGGTTACTTTTTGGTCTCCGGGAACGGCCGTTACAGTTGGCTTTTCGGGCGGTTTGGCAAATTGATAATTCTTTTCATAAATACTCTGAGAGGTTACCGCATTTAATGTAAGATCATCATAATCTTGTCCAACAATAAGCGCAATAGAGAACCGTCTTGATTCCCCGGCCGGCAACGTAATGGGCCCGCTACTGTAAATAAAGATATAATCACCTGCAACTTGTGAATTCGCAGAATCAAACACTCCCGGGGTTAAAAAATTCTGAAATACAAAGTGATCATTAGAAATAGAATTATTCCCGCCGAATTGCGGCGCCGAAAACCCGGTTAATCCAATCATATCCGATTCATCTAAGTCCGTCCACTCAAAGTTTGGCTCACCGGGTTGTCTAATATCAAACGGATCTCCTGCCGTTGGCACTCCATCTCCCTCGCCGGTATCACCCGTATTCGGGAGGCCGTCAATTCCAACATCGTCTTTTTCAGGGTCCCAGTCATTATCATTATCAATCCCATCAGTCTGACTTTCATCAACCATTCCATCTTCATCATTGTCTAAACCGTCCAAAGGTTCCCCCGGACTTTCGAGAAATTTATACCCAAAATATCCCGGAGGACGGCCAACCACATCACTTAATCCATCTGAATCCCAGCAATAAACCATATTGATATCACGGTCAAAAAAGGACAAATCATCCCGCCAATTGCTCGGGCCTCCAACATGAGGGTCTCCCCACATCCCAAAAACAGTATTGTTTAAATCTTTAGAACTGACATTTGTTACTTTATAAATGAGGAAAATAATATCTTCAGCTAACGGATTTGACCACTGATAATATCGGCATTCAATTTCAATCCCAAGACCTTTTCGGGAAGAATCATCCGAGAAGGGATAATATTCGAATTCCTTATTTTTTCGATCATCCACAACGAAAAAGGATTCCATATCTGAATTCGAAGCTCCTTGCTTAAGTGCACCCGGCCAAACATATTTTTTTAAATTCTCATTATACCATCCCTCCGCCCAACTATCCGGCTTTCCATCACCGTCTCTATCAATATCGTTTGATGTAGGGATATAATCACTGTTTTGGTCGCCATATGGAACATTTTGATTATTATATGCAAGTGGCTCCCATCCCCAAAACTCTTTTCCATCAGGAGAAACTTCTCCTCCTAACGAAACTAATCCATCACTAATTGCACGTACATGCCACGTTGTATCACCATCCAAATTTACTTTAGCGTATGCATCCTCATGACTTCTGGATTCAATCGGGACTTCTGCGCAAATAAAAGGTCCGAATTCATACCCGTATCCTAACCCTTCCCAAACTATATCACTTACGCGGTTTCCCGGACTGGATATTGAACCATAATTCCAGATTTCTGCTGTAATCTTATTACCGTTTAGGATTGCTTTTTGTCTTCTTAATACCTGATCAGTTGATGTAGAATTAAATTGGTTTTCTAATATCCGATTCCGCCAATTATAGAAGCGTTGGTGCTCCCATTTCGACCAATCTTTTTGAGGCCCTTGTTTGTATTCTTCAATTTTTTCCATATTTGAAAAAGGCCAAAACTGTCCTTTGGTCGTATCCATAAGAAACAGAAATAAGACACTGTATATCAATGTAAAATGCTTTGAAGTAGGACTCATTATTTGTTAAAACTCTAAACTAATTCCTAGTTGGATTTCTCTTGGTGATGTGTAGTACTGCGGACGCGTATAATAATCTTCCCACTCATGAACGCCGGGCTGTCCGTAATGTTTTGTGAGTGCTTCTGTTTCCTGAGATGATCTGTATACGAAGGTATATCCGGCGCGCCCAGTATCATTGAAGACATATCGCTCGTTTCTGGTGTCAAAAAGATTGTATGCTTTAATAAAGGCGACCGCGTTAAAACGGCCCAGTTTGATATTTTTAAACAATCGTGCATTCACATTTTTTTGCCAGGGTTTTCTATCACTATTTGATTCCGGCACATAATTAGCATTAGGTATGTTCGGTGTATAAGGCCAACCGCTTGAAAGTTTACCAATTAAACTAATTCCCCATTCTCCGGGTACACTCCAAGACACCGTTGCACTAAATACATGTCTTTGGTCCCATGAAAGGGGTACAATCTTTTTTTCCTCCTCATTGCCGGTAAGGGAATTAAAATAAAATGACCCAGACGAAACGCTGTTGCCCTCTGTAACTTGATAGGCATAATCCAGAAAAGCAGATGTTTTTGTTTTTGGATCATAACGCTTGGTAAGGCTAAACGTTAACCCTTTTATGGACGCATAATCTTTGTTTAAATATATTGCATAAGAGGATGGGCCATAGGTCGGCGATTCATATCGAACAGACTGTACTGCAAGCAAATCTCTGATATCCTTGTAATAGGCACTCATATCAAATGCTATTACTTCAGTCAACTGTTGTTGGAGGCCGAATTCGTAAAGAACAGTTTTCTCAGGATTCAGGTCAGCGTAGCCGATTGTCGGGCTTAAACCTGCTCCAAAAATGCTTTCCTTATATAGCCTTCTTAATGTCGGCATCTGATAAAAATGACCATAAGAAAAATGAAGAATGCCTTTATCAGTAATCGGAAATGAAATTCCAAGACGCGGTGAAATCATTTTTTTAACATCAGCTTTCGCTCGTGGCCCCTCCGGATCAACAAGATCTAAAATGTATTCGGAGTTTGGGGCAAATTGGTCAAAACGAGTTCCAACATTGATAACCATACTGGAATACTCAATTTTATCCTGAATATATCCTGAAAGGAATCTTGCCTCTTTTTGATAATAATTATGGCTTGGAGATTCATTGGCGGGCAGGACTGTTGGTTCGGGATAATCAAAATCATTGTAGAGAATTGTAAAATTGTCCTCCTCCAATTGGTCTATTCGAAGGCTTGATCCCAGTTTAATTTCATGCTGAGATGTTAATTGAATCGTTAAATCAAATTTCCCTCCAACGGATTTCGATTCTCTTGAATAATGTCCCATTTGGGTTCCACCTGTTACAAACATGGAAGTCGGCTGGGATCCCTTAATTAATCCTGTTGATACATATCTTTCATCCATTGGATTTTCAAACACATATTGCTTGTAATCCGTCGAAGAGGTAAAAAGGTTTAATTCATAAAACGCCCGCCAAAATGCATGATTAATTTTTACCGAGGAATTGCGGTTGTCTGTCAAATAATTATAGGTGCCATCTGGATTATATTTATACGAATGCACATAACTTTTCCAATCCCTCTTGTTGTAAATATCCTGTATGGAAATCTTAAATTTAGGCGTGAAGCGGTATGTGAGTTTTCCAAGCGTATTTAAACTTTTTGAAGGATTCATCGAGGCAAAAGAACTGTCTCCTCCCATTTCTATATACCAACTGTTAGAAAACCTAAAATCAGAAATATCATCAGGAAGGTGCTCTTTTACACCGTAATAGTGACCTCCCTGATCGCTGTATCTGCCAGTAATGTTAAAGGTGAATTTCCCACCACCGGATAAGAAGGGTACCGGTCCATTCAATGTTCCATCGATTACCCGATTCGCTTGAAGGTTTACGTTATCAATATTTGGAAAAAGATAATTATCAGACGAAAAATAATCTCCCGTATTCGCTGAAATACTACCGTGATAATCTTTACTACCTTCCTTAATTTGTAAATTTACAATTCCGCTCATAGCATTCCCATATTCTGCATTAAACGCGCCGCTCACGACACGCATTTCTTCAAGCGCTTTATTTGAAATATTTACAGACAATGCATTCGTAAAAAATGGATTTGAAACCGATACTCCGTCAATATAATAACCCACTTCATTGCTTCTGCCGCCTCGGATGTGAATCTCTCCTCCCGCACCTTGGTTCACCCCTGCTTGCGTTGTAAGGACACCCAAGAATGATTCAACAGGCATATCCTTGATTTCCTCAGATGTTGTTATTTTTTGGGAAGCAGTTAAATCTTTGTGGATCATCGGACGGTCAGCGATTACTGTTACTTCTTGTCCTTCGAGCACTTCAGATGTCAATGAAAAATCTTGGCGAGTCGTTCTAGCTTGATTAATGCGTAAATTTTGAACGCGCATCGTTGTATAACCAATATAGGATGCCTTTAATGTATACGATCCAGGATTAACATTCAGGATTACATAATTACCGTTTAAATCTGTTGCTGCGCCTTGCGATGATTCCTCCAAAAAAACGTTTACTCCGGGAAGTGGTTCATTTGTTTTGGCACTGATTACTCGACCGGACACTTTCCCGGAACTCCCAAATGCTACTGAGGAAACGATTGCCATTAAAATTAATAGCCTTCGAAACGAGCCGTTCTTACAGCGTGATTGACTGTTATAGGATGATTTCATTGATGTAACTGCGAGGTAAATAGGCTCAAATTTTAGAATAAATTTTTTAATTATTGTAGTGCTATTTAGAATTAATTATTTTTTCATATTCAAAAGCATACCTTGACTTTGGTCCCCAAGATCAAATAAAATAGATGAGCCCAAGATGGGCTATAATCATAAATAATAAACAACGGAGGAAACATGAGGAAAGTTGTTATTGTTCTTTTCTTACCCGTTTTCGTCTTTGCTACTGACTTTACTCAAACTGGCGTAGTTGAGGAATTTACTACCACTGATCCTGTCACTCAATCAGACTCACTTTTTGGTGGACTTCCCTACGACGCAGGAAGAGGAGCACACGGCGGTACAGATCTTGATGAAGATGGATTAACGGAAGTGTGGATTACCAGCTATGACGGCGGCGGACGGGTGTTCTGTTTTGAAGAAACAACCGGCGATACGCTTGCATTTGTTTGGGCATCCGACACAATTAACTCAGATTATACCACTCCCAGAGATGTGCATTCCGGGGATTTGGATGGAGATGGAAATGGTGAAATTATCTTTTTCACCGGCCGATATACATCCAATACTGATAATGGACTCCATGTCTATGAATGGGACGGAAGCACCGATAATGGATATGGATCTTCACCTGCGCTTCAAGCAAATTTGCTGACGGCCTTGAATGACAGTCTCTATGAGTCACGTGTAGAAGGATTTTCTGTCGCTGATATTGACGGTGATGGAGAAGATGAAATTCTGGTAGCCAGTAACGGCACTTCAAATCCAGTCTATGGTACTGACGATGGGTCAACTGCTTATTCTGAAGATAGGTTTATCATTTTAGGCGTTACAGGTGATATTGGCGGGCTCGGGGCAACATTAACCGAAGAGTATTCCATGTCTCCGCGTGATGTAAATAAAGACGGAACTAGAGGAAATTCTCTTGGCGGCGGAAGCCCGCAGGATATTGTAGTTTGCGATACGGACGGCGATGGAATGATGGAAGCAGTCTGTATTTCGTGGAACAATCTAGCTGTCTTTTTTATCGAAGCTACCGATACCAATGCCTACACAATAGGCGATACGAACTACCTGAAATTGGGAGTCGCTGATGACTGGACACTAGGCGCTGCGGCAGCAGATATGGATGGAGACGGAAAAGATGAAGTCTATCTTCCAGGATATTATGACGGGAAATTATTCGTCATTACAGATGCTGACAGTGATGCAACAAGTTTGGATACAACCGGCGCAGATGCTAAAGACTTTGCGGGAAATAGCGAAGTTGCAATATTAGCTGAACTTGGTGCCTATGCCGGACATGGTGTTTCTGCTAAAGAAGGCTTTGGTGTTGTTATGGGTGGCGCAGCTGATACAACAGATATCAGATTGTTTTCTTACGGTGGATCTGGATCCGTACTAGACAGTTCAAACTGGACTCATATGGATTATGCTTTGAATGATGCAAGCTCCGGTACCATACAGAAAATTTCCATTATTGATTTTGATGGAGATGGATATCCGGATGTATTGGCAGCTTACAAAGGCGTAAGTGACACTACTAGCACGGGCGGTTTGGATCCTGATGCAAACAGGGTTTTGCGAATTGCAGAATGGGGTACATCATTATCAATTAGAGATTTGACCCTCATTATGCCGGAGGATTACAAACTCGAGCAAAACTATCCGAACCCGTTTAATCCAAACACAACCATCGGATATACGATGCCGGTAGCGAATGTAATTTCTCTGACTATTTACAATGTTCTTGGTCAGGAAGTTGTTCGCTTAATAGATAACGAACGTAAAGAAGCTGGTCAATACTCAGTCCTGTGGAATGGATTAGACAGCAACGGAAAAGCTATCAGCAGCGGAACCTATTTTTATGAACTTCGTTTCGGAAACCTGACAAAGGTTCGCCAAATGACATTTGTAAAATAACGGTTACTTTTTTAAGTAGATAAAAAAAGCCTCCACTTGTAAGTGGAGGCTTTTTTTATATGTTGTATATATTTCCTATTTGAGAAGAACCATTTTTAATGATTGATCGAAGTTTCCTCCTTCTATTTGGTATATATATAATCCTGACCCCATTTTTTCTCCTGACTCATTTTTCCCGTCCCATTGAATGTTATAATTGTAACCGGGTGCGTATACATCATTAGCCAATGTCTTAACTGGTCGCCCCAAAATATCCACCACCCTGATTATTATTTCACCTTCTTTTGAAACGTCAAATGGAATTGTAGTTAAATTATTGAATGGATTGGGATAATTCTGGAATAACCTATATGAACTTGGAATATCTCCGTATTCCAGATAAAGGGTGATATCATCCCGTAAATTGGGCAACAATGCCCAAATATTATCCCCGGGGCAGGAAGTATATTCATAATCGTAGTAATCCCTGTGCCCCTTGAGAATATGGGGATTATCATATCCATATTCTTCAGAAATCCATGCGTATAGTTTTACGAGCGTATCTCTTGTGGCAACAGTCATTTCATCGTAACAATAGTAAGATGTGACCGGCGGATGATAACACCCGAGCACGCAAACGCCGATATTCCCCGTATTTGCACCGGAAGTGTGCGCACCCAAGACAGTCTCAGGTCTAGCTTGATAGATATTCCCTCCTTTATCAACGATAAAATGATAACCAATATCAGACCATCCGCGGACATCTTGGTGTAGTTCTTGGATTGCCTGCATCTGGATAATACCTTCCTCGATTGTAGTTGCAGAAAATCCAGCAGCATGATGAAGAGTAATTTTATCGTAGTATGGCATTGATGTATAGCCAAAATTCGGCGGTTTTGCGTTCCATTCTTCCCGAGAAATGATATGAGGTTTTGGAATATGAGGCAAACTCACCTTTTGAAATATCCTTAGAGAGTCAATTATTTCCTCTTGTTCAGATAGAATAATCCCAGTAGTCAAAATTTGGGAATCAAAATCCGAAGTAATTGTTATTTCAATTTTTTTTGATTGAGTAAATTCGAATCCCCTATACGTAGCGAATAAGCGGTCTGAAAATGGTTCGGGAAATATTTTGGCTTCTACCCGATTGGACCACAACCCATTAATATTTAGGAATCTGAATCGAACCGAAATTGGATCCATCCCCTGAATTCTAAAAATAATTCCCTCAGCATCTTCCCTATTAGGATCTAAATCAGCAATTAATTCCTGAGAGTAAGACGTGCCTGAATACCGGTCATACGATTTTTTAAAATCCAATTCTACGGGAATAGCCATATCCAAGAATTGCCCTCTCGAAGAGCTGGAAAAAATCACCAGTAATAATAGTAATTGGAATCTTTGTTTATTCATTCTTCCATAATTATAGTACTGTTAAAATTAAACAACAAATAGAGTAATAAAGTTAATTTGGATTTTGGTTTATAAAAATGACTCACAACAAATCTAAATAATACCTATTTCAATAATCAACAGATTGACAAGTTAATCCGGTGTTAGAAAATCATATAGTTTGTTTTAAAATCATGATTCACTCCAACCGACAAATTAAATAAATATGAATAACAACTTCTGCTCACCTGTTGAGTTAACCTTTTTTCAAAAACAGGATAGCCAATCTCAATCTGCCAAGATCCCCTATATCCTTGTAGATAACTTTCCTAATCTGGGACTTTTAACATCCCTCAGATTTCTGGAATGGGTTTCTGAGAATCCCGAAGGAGTCGTCAGCCTACCTACTGGAAAAACACCGGAATTTTTTATCAAGTGGACACATCATTTATTAGCTAATTGGGATTCAAATGATTTAACCGCATTTCGAAAAGAGAACGGTTTCAACTCAAATGAAAAGCCGAATCTATCAGAGTTGACTTTCGTTCAAATTGATGAATTCTATCCTATGGATCCTACCCAACATAATAGTTTCTACCATTATGTTAACAAATATTATCTGGACGGGTTTGGAATCCCGGATAAAAATGCATTGCTAATCAATACAGAATCTATTCCACTCTATCAAAACAAGCATTGGTCTGAAATATTCCCAAAAGGCGTTATCGATCTTTCGCTACGGCATAGAGAACCAAAATCAAATCTGGAAAAGGACCAGAAAAATTCAATTTATCATATTGATCAATGGTGCACAGAGTATGAGAAAAAAATTAGAGACATTGGAGGGATTGGATTTTTCCTTGGCGGCATTGGTCCCGATGGACATATTGCCTTTAATATTCGCGGGTCGAATCACAACTCTACAACCAGACTGATGGAAACCAATTTTGAAACGCAGGCGGCGGCTGCAACTGACTTAGGCGGAATCGAAATCAGTAAAAATCGGCTTGTGATTACAATTGGACTCGGAACAATAACATTTAAAAAAGATGCTGTGGCAATTATCACCGCTGCCGGTGAGGCTAAAGCGCCCATTGTAAAGCGATCTCTTGAGTGCGAACCGGATATAAATTATCCTGCTTCAGTTTTACAGAATTTAAAAAACAGCAGGTTTTATTTAACCAATGGCGCGGCAAAACATTTAGAGGATGTTGAAAATAGGTATTGGTCAGATACAGAATGGAACAATTCAAAAAAGCAGCGTGCACTACTTCAATTAACAAAAAAGGTGAATATATTCGGGAAAAAATTATCAGTTGGCAACCTTAAGAATGACCCAATCTGTAAAAATATTCCAAACCTCAATGAAGAGTCAGCTTCAAAAATCATCGAGCAGATTGATGCCAAAGTACAAAAAGGAATTAAGGCCGAAACACATCAGATCTTTTATCATACCGGCCCGCACCACGACGATATTATGCTGGGTATGATGCCGCATATTATTCATCTTATCCGCTCTCCCAGCAATACACATCATTTTGCAAACATGACTTCAGGGTTCACATCTGTTACGAATGGGTTTATCGCTGAAATCCTAACAGATACAATAAGGCTCTTATCAAATAATGAAATTCAAATGACACTGTATCACGATTTTTTCTCTGATGGATATAACCGTAAATGGGATAAAGATGTTTTTCATTATCTCGATAATATCGCAGGGAATAGTGCAGACGGCCAAAAACGCGGAATGGCACACCGCATTGTTCGCTGTTTAGTGTCAATATATAAAATCAAAAATAAATCTGAATTGGATAATCGGATTAAGGCAATTATTGATGAACTAACCCAGTGTTACAGCGGTGAAAAAAACTCGAAAGAAATTCAACAGCTCAAGGGAATGATTCGAGAGTACGAAGAGGAATTGGTTTGGGCCAACTATGGTGTTAGAGTAAAAGACATTCACCATTTAAGGCTCGGGTTTTATACCGGCGATATTTTTACTGACACTCCTGAAAGGATTCGGGACGTAATGCCAATTTTGAAACAGCTAAAGGAAATAAATCCAACGGTGATTTCGCTTGCTTTAGACCCGGAAGGCAGCGGTCCGGATACACATTATAAAGTGCTCCAGGCAATCGCTGAAGCAATACGAATGTGGAGGAAAGATGCAGATCTTTCTCATCTTCGCATTTGGGGTTATCGAAATGTGTGGTACCGCTTTACTTTAGATGAAGCCGACTTGATAGTTCCTGTTACTTTGAATTCCATGGCTATTTTGAAATCAACCTTTATGAACTGCTATTTAAGTCAAAAAAACGCATCATTCCCAAGTTATGAGCTCGATGGACCCTTTTGTGATTTATCTCAAAAAATTTGGGTGGAACAGCATCAAGATTTACAATTACTCCTAGGCAGAGATTATTGGTATCAAAATGAAAATCCGCATTTGAGAGCAGTGCATGGCGCTATTTATTTAAAAGAAATGAGCGTGGATGCATTCCTTGATTCAGCCAGAAAACTTGAAGAAACTATGGAAGGATCAGCTTTAACTACCAATTAATCAACGAATTCCAAAGGCTCAAACCTATACACCATAATACCGTCAAAAACCGGGCCGGAATCTCTGAAATAATATGTCATAAAATCTTCTCTTAAGGTAGTGCCTCTCCCTTGAGATGCATGCAGTATTTCCGCATTATCAATAATCATTCCTTCATGCGCAATAATAATACCCTGAGTAAAATAGGATTTTTTGACAAATGCTACTCCGCATACTTCGGGCAATCTTTCCAAAATTTCTACATCGATATTTTCACTGGTGATAAAATTTACGATAATATTTTTCGTCCAATTCAAATCAAGAAATTCGCTTCCGTCTGTTTTCTGATTCAGCACTATTTCAACCTGTTCAAGATCGCTTTTATCTGCGACTTCAGGTGTTATATCAACAGTTGAAGAATGAAATGAAATGCGGTCGGATGTATAATGCCATCGGCTCTTAAATGTAGGTATTTTCTGTCCTAGTCTATCCGGCTTATAATGAATTTCAATCATCGTTTCCTTTGCATCTTCCCAATCTCTACTTTGAACAAACGCCATGCAGGTTAATATATGCGCAGTACAGTCTGAAACATCCAATCGAATGATGGGATCAAGGTCGGGTTCAGCTTCCTCTCCCAATTTGAAAATTTCGTAAGGAGTTCCAATTCGCCAAAGCGCGAATGCTTTTAAACGGTCATGAAAATCCGGATAGCGCTTTTGAAATTCGGGAAGCAGTTCTGACACTTCATCGTGAGATAATGTCCATGGTTTTGGAATGGTTTCAACCCAGTCCCACCTCTCTTCGACTTGCCCAAAAAGCAAAATCTGGAAAACCAGTAAAAAAGGAATAATGATTTTCATGTAATCAGTTTTGGGTTTCGGTTTTCCATCGATTTCTCATCAATAGATTCGGATTTTGTCCAGACAAACCTACTGCCTCATAGGCGGAGGAGTTTATTTTCTGCTGCCAGTCATAATATTTCGGTTTTTTCCACGAACGATTAGGATGTACTGCATTAGTCAAAAGAATAACAATCATCTCCTGTTCCGGATCAATCCACAATGATGTTCCCGTAAATCCTGTATGGCCGAAGCTTGAATCACTTAAAAACACTCCTCCACTGGAAGAATCAGAAGGACTGTCCCATCCTAAGCATCTCGAGCTTCCCTGTACTATTTCTGCCTTTGATGTGAATTTCTCTATGGTTTGTTTTCGGAAGATTCGTTTCCATCCATACAAACCGCCATTCAATAACATTTGTGAAAAAGTTGCCAAATCCCGCGCAGTGCTGAAGAGTCCGGCGTGCCCGCTTACTCCGCCGAAATAACGCGCATTTTCATCGTGTACCACACCATGTACTGCTTGACCATTTTCATCTACCTCTGTCGGAAGGATGCGGTGAAATTTTGTCTGCTGAGGGTTAAATCCTGTTTCTTTCATTCCCAAGGGTTCAAAAATTTCTGCCAAAATATAATTGTCCAAAGGTGTCCCCGAGGATTGTTCAATGATTTTCCCCAAAATCATAAATCCTATATCCGAATATATCGTTTGTTTCACCGGGCTTATTTCAACCTCCGTAGCGATGACATCATCCCAATCAGCCTTCTGTTTATAAAATTGTTTGAAAGGCGGAAGGCCGGACGTGTGGCTCAATAAATGGCGAATGGTAGTCGTCTTTTTACCGGGACCATAAAAATTATTCAGAGAGTTTATAACTAGACCATCCAATTTTAATTTTCGCTGGTCCATTAATTTCATAATCCCGGACGTTGTTGCAATTACTTTAGTCAAGGATGCTACATCGTAAATATCCGATGGCTGGACAGGCTTTTTCTTATCATAGGTGTGAAAGCCAAACGCTTCGTGAATGAATATCTTACCGTTTTTTGCCGCAAGCAAAACACCGCCCGGCCATGCAGAATCCGATACAGCATCATTCATTAAACTCCTCAGAATAGATACATCAGCACCAATCTCATAAGGCATAACGCGCTTCAGCAATGTTCCCGGTTTTCCATTAGTTTTCGCAATTTGTCTTTTTGATTTCTCAGTTTGAATTCCAAATCCATAATCAGCCACTCCCGGAATTGTAATCGGCAAGGTTCCGCTAATTGGATTCTTCCCAAGGAGGGCTTTGGCGCACGCTTCTTGAAGTACAGAATTTCCTTTATACGCGCAAAGGTAAACCGGAACTTCCGGAAAATCCTGGATGAGGTACGGATTTCCAAAGCTGACCAAAACAAGATTAGTGACCTTATCAGCCAAATTTCTTACAAAATCAGCTTCCGGATCCGGTAAGCCGATTCGATCTTTGTGCGCTTTGGGACTGGCAAATGCATTCACAATTACCGTTTGTACTGGGTTAATCTGATTGAGTACCGATCGTAGATAATCAGCGCTATCCGATTCGTCAATTTGAAATTGAATAATTTTTTTGCCGCTTTTGCGAATCAGTTTGGACATTAAACTTTCAGAGTGATTATTTGGAGAATCATATAGATCTATCACCACCCAACTTTCATCAGAGTTTGCTTCAAGCGGAATGACATTTCCTGCATTTTTGACAAGCGTTAATGATTTTTCGGCAATCAGAGCAGCTGTTTTTTTGTTTTTAGCCAATCCAAGATTTTGTTGAGCATTTTCCAAATTAATGAAGCGGTTTTGTTGCAGCCCGATTTTTTCTTTCATTTTCAGCATTTTCAGCGCGGATTCATTGATTTTTGATTCGAGGATGATGCCGTCCTGAACTGCCTTTTCCACCACATCAATTGCTTTTGTTACATTTTGCGCCTGAATAATGAAATTGCACCCGGCATTGATTGCATGGATCAACCCATAATCATGGGAATAATTTTTGGTAATGCCTCCCATTCTCATCGCATCTGTTACAACAACGCCGTTAAATCCGAGTTGGCCTTTTAATACATCCGTAACCCAATACTTCGAAAGCGTTGCCGGCAAATCTGCATTGGGCTGATAATCCGGGGCGGTAACATGCGCAACCATTACGGCATCTACTCCTTCAGCGATTGCGTAGCGGAACGGTTCAATTTCCACCGACCAAATCCGCACCGAGTCGCTCGGAATTTGCGCTAAACTAGAATGAGAATCCGTTTCGGTATCTCCGTGTCCGGGAAAATGCTTTGCAGTCGCCAGCATGCCGTTATCTTGCAAACCGCGAATGTATTCTCCTGAAAACCGGTTTACGATTTCAGGTGTCTCGCCGAAAGATCGCGTATTGATAATCGGGTTTGCGGGATTATTATTCACGTCCGTTACCGGCGAAAAATTCCAATGAATGCCGACTGCGCGAGCCTCAGTTGCTGATATTCTGCCCGCTTCATACGCCAATTCAGGATCACCGGTGGCGGCAATCGCCATGAGCGGCGGAAGGTCTGTACCAGCTCTGTATCTTTGATTCAATCCATATTCGATATCCGCGTCTACTAAAATGGGAACCTTAGATAATTTTTGAAGCTCATTCAGCATGGCAAGGGATGCGCCGGTCTCTCCCGACCAAAGATGAATCCCTCCGACTCCGTCTTTTTGGATGACTCTCGTGATCTCCTTCCATCTCTCATCTTCAACATTCATGAATTTCATATGCATACCGTAGAGCATCATTTGGCCAATTTTTTCTCTGAGGGTAAGTTGCTCTAGCGTGCGCTCCGCCCATGATCGCTGGAATAGGAATCCTCCGGGGCCGGCACACCCTTGTATAACTAAGACTAGGATAATTGCATAAAATCGTTTCTTCATTAGAACGGAAAATTAACAGAACTTCACCAGTTAAATCTTTAATTTTCTTACTTTCTTTCAGAAAGAAAACAAATGGAACAAAAAAATCCATGATAGGACAAATGATAATTAGCGGATTTCGGGGGCTTGACCTCATAAAAGATAATCCAATCATTCGGGATATTGAAAATTTTAACCTTGGTGGCGTAATTCTGTATGATGAGGATGTCGCTGACCCCACGCTGGAAACCAGAAACATCAGTTCTCCTGAACAGGTTAAAGAGCTAATTCAGTCTCTCAAACTTATTTCAGATGAAACGCTCATTGTGAGCATTGATCAGGAAGGCGGTGAGGTCCAGAGATTAAAACCGAAATACGGATTTCCGGAATGTCCGTCATGGGGGGAAGTGGGCAAGCAAAATGACGAGAATGTTACCCGGCAGTTCAGTACAAAAATTGCTCACACTCTTTCATATATCGGATGCAATCTCAATTTCGCGCCGGTTCTGGATTTGGACATCAGTTCTCGCGCTTTTCTACCGCGCGAAGGAAGATGCTTCAACCGCGACCCTGAAGTGGTCGGCAATCACGCCCGCCTTTTTATCGAGGAACATTTAAACGTAAACATTTTACCGGTAATAAAACACTTTCCCGGATTGGGCAGCGCATCGGCGGACACACATGAAGGGCTAACGGACATTACAGATACATGGTCTAACAAGGAGTTGGAACCTTACCGAATTTTATTCGACTCAGTAGAGATTCCAGCGGTAATGGTCGGGCATTGCTTTCATAAAGACCTTGATTCGGACTGGCCGGCATCCATGTCCAACAACATTATTACGAAGTTGCTCAGGGAAAATTTAGGTTTCAAAGGGATTGTAATTTGCGATGATCCCATGATGGGTGCCATTGCGAACCAATATCCGTTGGATGTGGTACTGGAAAAAATGATCAATGCCGGTGTGGATCTTTTTTGTTTCGGGAATAATCTCGTGTATGATATTGATATAGTTCCTAAGGTAATCAATACCATTGAATCTTTATTGAAGAATGGAAAAATCAGCCAAACCAGAATTGATGAAGCCCTTTTCAGAATATCCCTATTAAAATTAAAAATCGCATGACACCAAAACACTTTATCGGAATTGACGGCGGCGCCACGAAGGTATCTGCGGGATTGGTTTCAAAAAATGAGAACAATTTTTTTACTCTGGATTCTAAACCAGTTTCTGTCACCATCCGAGCTTGCCCCTCTTTCTCTTCTCAATTTTATCCGGTTTCGATAGACACACAATTGGATGAACAATCAACCAATTCCCTCAATCTTTCTATAGAAGAGGAAAGGCAGGGAATTGCCTACGCCGAGGCATGCGAAAGTGCACTTTCAAAAATCAATGCCGTTACACCGCTAAAAGATGTCCCGATCGGTATAGGAATGCCCGGCATAAAGACGGAAAATAAAAGTGGAATTTCTGTTATGAATAACGGTCCGCGAATGCCGAGGTTTCTCGATGTACTGAATCGCCGTCTTTCGATGGCAGAATTTCCCATACGCCAAATAACAATACTTGGGGACGATAACTATTATTGCGGATTGGGTGAAATATTTTCCGAAAAAGGTTCATTAAAAAACGCGACCAACGCCCTCTACATTGGCGGTGGGACCGGAGTTGCGGATGCAATTGTTCTCGATGAAAAACTTGTGAATTTTGAAACGGTACAAGATCGGCTGAAAAAAACGTGGGAGATTATGCAACCGAATGGACAATCTTTAGAATCCCTTATTAGCCAAAAAGGACTTATGGAAATAAAAGCCAATACATTGAATATGTCAGTAGATCAATTGATAGAAAAAGGATTGTTTCCAGAGGTTTTTTTACAGGACGACTTAGAACTCGCCGAATCCTTTGCATCAAATCTGTCTTGGCTGATTCACTTTCGTTTAGCGACTTTCGGTGAGATGTTCAGCCAAAAGGTTTTTGATAAAATAGTACTTGGACAGCGTTTGGGACACATGCTGAATTCAAACGATTCATTATGGACGGTGGTGCAGGAAAAAACGAGAAATCGGATTACAGATTCAAGCAAATTGAATCCGAAAATCAAAGATCATTATCTTAATTCCGATTTTCTCATCCTCTCGCTTTTAACCGAAGCGCCAATCATAGGGGCGGCCGCAGCGGCAAGTGAATCATGTTAGCACAAAAACCCAAACTATTATCCATCGGCATTGTACTGCCATCTGATGAAATTGAAACGATTACTCTCAGTTTTCCTGATCCTTCCCTGTATGAAATTGAATCCATAAAAAAAGTAAATCCTTCGTGTAAAACACCCGAAAAGCTAACCGTTTCGCTAAACGATTGTCCATTGACCATTACGCCCTTATCCGATCAGTTAAATGAAAAATCGGTGAAAATATCAGGTGTCCCAGCTGGCCGCGGATTCCACTGGAAAAAATTGATTGAGGTTACGCTTCCCGGAAAAATAGAACTCAAGGCTTCTGATGATTCGCTCATGATTATAAATGATGTTTCAGTGGAACAGTACCTTGCCTGTGTGTCCGTCTCGGAAATGAGCGCGGAATGCCCATCAGCTTTTTTGGAAGCGCAAATGACTGCCGCCCGATCTTGGGTTTTAGCGAACCGCGGAAAAAATCATCCAAATCTCAATATTGACGTATGCAATGATGATTGCTGTCAACGATACCAAGGCATGGCTGGGCTTTCTGAACACGCAATTGCAGCATCTCAAAAGTCAGCCGGAAAAATACTTTGTATTGGAGACAGCATTTGCGATGCTCGATATTCCAAATCCTGTGGTGGAATTACGGAAACCGGTAACAATGTCTGGCCCGCTGAAAACCTTAAATATCTTGAATCCATTTTAGACGGTTCGCCATCTTATTGCGGGTCTGATTTTATTTCTGATTCAGACCTCTCAAAGTTCCTAGGAAATGTGGACGAAGCACATTCTTATTTCAGATGGATAAAAGAAATTAGTAACCTCGAACTCACAAATCATTTCAATACCATCCACAACATGAAAGCTGAATATATTTTGGGAATGGAAAATGAATCGGTTGGCCCCTCCGGAAGAATTCTTTCCTGTGATCTTGCATTTGTAGATTCTGAAGGCACACGGCGCACCCAATTTCTTGAAACCGAATATACCATACGGCAAACTCTGGATCCTTCATTCCTGTTTAGTTCAGCAATAACTATGATGCCGTCCGGGAAAAACACAGCCGTCCCGGAAAAATTTGTTTTTACCGGAAAAGGCTGGGGACATGGTGCCGGCATGTGCCAGATTGGTGCACTCGGAATGGCTCTAACAGGTAAATCATCCAATGATATTTTGAAGCATTATTTTCCGGCAGCTGTGCTGTGCTCATCATGAAAAATAAAAGATCACCTTGGACATGGGTTCCATCGCTTTATTATGCAGAGGGATTACCTTATGCGATGGTCATGATCGTCTCGGTTGTGATGTACAAACGGTTGGATATTTCCAACACCGACATTGCACTTTATACCAGCTGGCTTTATCTGCCGTGGGTAATCAAACCGTTGTGGAGTCCGCTGGTGGATATTCTGAAAACGAAACGCTTCTGGATCGTGACTATGCAGCTGCTGATTGGCGCCGGTTTAGCAGGAGTTGCCTTAACTATCCCCGCTTCTAATTTTTTTCAGCTAACGCTCGCATTTTTCTGGCTGCTTGCTTTCAGCTCCGCCACGCACGACATAGCCGCTGATGGATTATATATGTTAGGACTTCCATCGCATGACCAGGCGTGGTTCGTTGGAATCAGAAATACTTTCTATCGATTCGCGATAATAACGGGACAGGGACTTTTAGTGATTTTGGCCGGATGGCTGGAAATAAGGACAGGAAATACGAAACTCGCATGGTCAATAATTATGGGAATTATGAGCGGATTGTTCATCCTTTTTTGCATATACCACCGATGGATTTTACCGCGCCCGAAATCAGATAATTCTTCAGCTGATATAACTGCAGCCGATGCTGTGAAACGTTTCTTCCGAGTCTTTGCAGCCTATTTTAAAAAACCTCAGATTAGCCTTACAATTACATTCATTTTGCTTTACCGGTTTGGGGAAGCACAATTAGTAAAAATTGCCCCTTTGTTTATGCTCGACACTTTGGAAGCCGGCGGGCTGGGACTTACAACCGCTGAATACGGCTTTGTCTATGGAACAATGGGAATAATAATGCTGACTCTGGGCGGAATCGCAGGAGGAATGGTAGCGGCAAAATTTGGACTGAAATCATGGATTGTGTTGATGGCTCTGGCTATGAAATTACCGGATTTGGTGTATGTGTACATGGCCTATGCTCAACCTGAAAGCTATCTCTTGGTTACCCTATTTGTTGCATTAGAGCAATTCGGATATGGATTTGGATTTACAGCTTATTTACTTTTCATGATGATGATTTCGCAAGGCGAACATAAAACAGCACATTATGCAATCTGTACCGGGTTTATGGCGCTAGGTATGATGATTCCGGGAATGTTCAGCGGCGCTGTGCAGGAGGCTATTGGATATCAGAATTTTTTCATCTGGGTCATGGCCGCAACTCTCCCGGGATTACTCTTAATCAAATTCTTGACTATTGATCCCGAATATGGAAAAAATCAAAAAGGTTAACATGGGAGAGCAGCAGAAAAGATATCTTTCGCTCGATGTGTTCCGCGGAATGACCATAGCACTTATGATTCTGGTAAACAATCCTGGCACTTGGGCTCATGTCTATGCGCCTCTGCGACACGCAAAATGGCATGGATGTACGCCAACCGATCTCGTCTTTCCTTTCTTTCTGTTTATTGCGGGTGCGGCCATGCGGTTTTCACTGGCAAAAGTGAATCTGTGCCGAAATAAAAAAGTGTACTTCAAGATATTTTGGAGAGCACTCACGATTTTTGCATTCGGTCTTTTTCTAAATGCCTTCCCGTTTATTCGGCAAGATTGGGATTGGTCCACCTTCAGGATAATGGGAGTTCTGCAGCGAATCGCAATCGCATACGGAATTGGTGCATTCCTCGCCGTTCGGTTTTCATTCACACAACTCTGGGGAATCATTGTAAGCATTTTGTTAGGATATTGGCTTCTATTGTGGGGATTTGGAGGCTCTGAACCGTACTCGCTTGACCAAAATATTGTTGGTGTTATTGATGCAGCCATTTTGGGGAAATCCCATTTGTGGACTGGAATGGGTGTACCGTTTGATCCCGAAGGATTATTAAGCACCATTCCTGCAATTGCGACTCTCTTGCTCGGCTATATGGCGGGACTCATGATTCAAACAGCATCCGATATGAAGGAAAATGTCAAAAAAATGATATTCTTCGGAGGGTTGCTAATCGGCGCCGGATTAGCATGGGCATTCGTGTTTCCCATGAATAAATCCTTGTGGACGAGTTCCTATGTGCTCTTTACCGCAGGTCTCGCAACTGTGATTCTTTCCGGACTGATTTGGTGCATTGATCTAAAGGGGATAACCAAAATCTTTTGGCCGTTTGTTGTCTACGGAACCAATTCTATTTTTCTATTTGTCGGATCGGGATTGTGGACAAAAACGATTTTAAAAATACACTTTACGCTGGATGGAAATTCCGTCTCGGGCTATTCTTATTTATACAAAACTATTTTTCAACCGTTAGCCGGCGATTTGAACGGATCTTTATTATTTGCCCTTTCCCATGTGATTATGTGGTGGCTGATTTTATTATGGCTTTATAGACAAAAGATTTTCATCAAAATTTGACTATTTTCTGTAAAATAATGCTTAGCCTTTGCGCTTCCGGCTTCATTTTACTCGGATCGGACTTTCCCCAATCACCGTATGTTGTAGTCTTGGGAACTGCTCAAGATGGCGGACTGCCTCATGCCGGATGTAAAAAACAATGCTGTGAAAATACATGGGGGCAATCGAATGCTCATAAAAAAGTAACTTCCATTGGCATTGTTGACCCTCAATCCGAGAAATCTTGGATCATTGATGCAACGCCCGATTTCCCCGCTCAAACACATACAGTAACACAAATTCATTCCACATCTCTTGAAGGAATTTTCTTGTCCCATGCGCACATTGGGCACTACGCCGGGTTGATTCATTTGGGGCGCGAGGTGATGGGTTCTAAAAATACGGAAGTATTCGCGATGCCGCGCATGAGGTCCTTCCTTGAAAATAACGGTCCGTGGAATCAACTGGTGGAACTAAATAATATTGCTATTCAACCCATGCGAAATGGTGAATCCGTCAAACTAACGAACCAACTTTGGATAGAGCCGTTTCAGGTTCCTCACAGAGACGAATTCTCTGAGACGGTTGGCTTTAGAATATCCGGACCATCCCGCTCTCTTGTGTATATTCCCGATATTGATAAATGGTCCAAATGGAAAACGAACATTAAAACAATCATCATGGAGTCTTCCTTTGCATTACTAGACGGCACCTTCTTTGCGGGGAATGAAATTCCAAACAGAAATATGTCCGAAATTCCCCATCCGTTTGTTGTTGAAAGTATGAACCTTATGCATCATCTTCCTGAATCCGAAAAAGAAAAAATTCACTTCATTCACCTGAATCACACCAATCCGCTTCATGATCCTGAATCATCTGAAGCTAAAAGCGTACAGAACAAAGGATTTAACATCGCCCGGGAAGGACAAATATTCCCGCTATGAATTCACCGAAAAAAGTATTCATCACCGGTGCCAGTAGTGGAATCGGCGAACAACTCGCCTACGCATACGCCAAAAGGGGTGCTTGTGTCGGGCTTGCGGCGCGGAGGGCGGAACTCCTTAAGATTATTTCTGATAAGTGCAGCGATCTAGGCGGGAAACCCATTCCCTATCAATTGGATGTACAGGATCCTGAAGCATGCAAATCGACTGCGGAAGATTTTATACGGAATGCGGGAGGGATCGATATTGCTATAGCGAACGCAGGTATCGGAGGAGATGACGGATTGTTTTCGGGATCAAGCGATCAAATCAATGCAATCCTGAACACAAATATTCTTGGAGTAACAAACTCACTAATCCCATTCATTCCGGTAATGAAGAATCAAAAAAGCGGCGCGGTTGTATGTATAAGTTCTGTTGCCGGATTTTTACCGCTTCCTTACCACGGCGGATACTCCAGCGCGAAAACTGCTATCAGAATGATTTTTGATTCTTGGCGGCCAACCCTTCAAAAATATAATATAAAAACAGTAACTATTTGTCCCGGCTTTGTAGATACGCCAATCGTTAAAGGCTCGGCCAGGAAGTTTCCGATGAAGTCAGCGGAAGATGCAGCAGAATCGTTTGTTCGCGTTATCCAAAAAGGGACCTTTACATTCATTTATCCCTGGCCGTATCGCCTTCTGGTCTGGCTGGTTAAACTCATGCCTATTCGGATTTACAATTGGATGATTAAAAAAATGTTTTCAAAGCCAATCACCTAAAAATTCAATAACTTTATCATGATGAAAGTAAAGACAATATCCTTTAATCACACGGGCGTGATATCTATTGATACACCGATAGCAAAAATGTTTGCTGTTTTGGTTGGTTCTCTCGTTATTGCCGCTCTTGCGCAGATTTCCATTCCGGTTCCCTTTAGTCCGGTTCCCATAACCGGGCAAACAATCGGTGTCATTATGGTTGGCGGATTACTTGGATCTAAGCACGGAGCATTTGCTGTAATGGCGTATTTACTTGAGGGTGCCTCCGGAATTCCGGTTTTTGCTGAATTTAAAGCCGGCGCTCATGTGCTGGTTGGGCCGACAGCAGGATATTTATGGGCATTTATCCCCGCTGCGTATTTAACGGGTTACTGCGCTGAAAAAGGTTTTACTCTTAAACCGGTTACCAGTTTTCTGACTTGTTTTGTTTCCACAACCTTAATTCTATTATCGGGAACTGCTTTCCTTGCCTTATTTAATCTTGGTTTTGAAAAAGCCCTTCTGTTAGGCTTCTATCCTTTTCTTGTAGGCGATGTTGTAAAATCAGTTGTGTCTGCGGCGATGTTGACAGCCGTTAGAAAAGCAGGCTGACTATTTCATCAGCACCAGTTTCCGTACTGCCGTGAATTCGGGAGTGCTGATTCGGTAAAAGTACATTCCCGACGCCATTTCTGTTGCATCCCAGCGAATCGAATATCTTCCGGGCGCATGGGGACGATCAACCAAGGTTGCCACCAGTCTTCCCTGGATATCGTAAACCCGCAATTGTAGAGGTGAGACATGTCTCGCCCCTGCGATGGGCACATCATATTGAATCGTGGTAATGGGATTGAACGGGTTTGGATAATTCTGATGCAACGCATACTCGCCCGGTATTCCTTCTAATTCACTGCCGATTTCAAGGTTATACAATAAATTTATCACTTGCTGCGTTATCTGAATAAATCCTTGCGGTGTTTCCGCTGCCATCAAAATGGTAGTAATGGTGAGCGTATCTCCCATAGAAATTGACATACCTTCCGTAAGTTGCCCTACAGCATAATCTCCCGGTTCATTTGCGGCTGGTGAATCCTCATCTACATCCAACAATTCGGCATAGCCTTCTGGTGTTTCGGGATCATTCTCATCCACATTTATAGAAATATGATTAACGCCAGTCATCATATTGATTCCTGCGAGAGATACTATACCAACATATCCCGGTGATTGATCTTCATCTCCATCATTGTCCATCATGTAACTGACTTTAATGGGAATCATTACTGCCAGAATCGGGTGGGATACTTCGCTTATAAGCACTCCCGATAAATCGTCTCCGTCACTTTCAATCCCATTTGGATGATGCGCGACATCCCAATCCATCATGTATCCTGCGCGAAAACCTTCCAGCGGAACAAAATCGCCGTCATAAGTAATACTTGAAAAAATGATGACAAAATTTTGGTTCTGAGCTGGAGAAAAAATGGTTTCCTGTACATTTACGTAGGTTGCATGGTCATACCCGGAATCCGTCATCCCTCGCGAAATCCATCCTAAGTAACCGTTAAACGTATTTGGAACAGGTTCCCAACCGTCTTCTATGAATCCGCCAACCATCACAGCTTCGTATATATAACCGAGCGTAACAAGGCCTCCCTTGTTCAGGTAATTCCGTCCGGAGCCGGCGGGCCATTCCCCGCGTGTGACAGAGCCTTCATTGCCCCAAGTGAATCGCAAATTACCACGCATATTGTCTAGGGTTTCCACCGGCGCACCGTATTCCAATGAAACGTCGGCTTCAGGGTGTTCATCGTTTAAGTTGACAAAAACGCACTCTTCATTTTCGTACGCAAAATGATGTGCACATACATTGAATTCGCCAAAATCCACTTCAAGCATAAACCTTCCCTCATCATCCGTGTGCGCTTCAAAGTCTCTTTCAGTTTGATAATTATGCGCAGTTACGGCCACCCCGGAAACAGGTTCATCATAAACGTACACCGTTCCTGTAATAATGCCGTCAAACGCTTCAGGAAATAATGTAAAATCAATGTCAAGGGTATCTCCCGAGGTAATGGAAATGCTGTCTTCAACCGCTAATAACGTCGGCGGCATTTCTTCATCTTCGTTAACATCCTCCGAATACGCTGCCACCGCCCAATACAGCCTGTCGTCAAAACCCGGCAGGCGGATTTGATAATTTCCATTTGCATTGGTTTCAGAGCCAAATGGAAGAAGTTCATCCAAACTCCGCCATGTTGCGAAGACAACATTAGCGCCTTCAATGGGCGTCAAATTGGAATCGGTTACCGTTCCGTGTACAACTGCATCGCGAATCAAGGCGGGGGTTTCTATATTTACCAAGGCAGTATCATTCTCAACGGCAACACCAGCAGCAAATCCCGAGAGATAAAATTCGTTAAACGGCGTAGCCACCACTAAAAAGGTTCCATTCATTGCCGGCATGAGATATTCGCCTTCTAAATTGGTAACGGTAAAATTGAGTCTAAATTCTTGGTCTTCACCTGTTTCGGAAGAATCTGCGGCAATCATTAAAGCAGATACACCCATATCAAACTGGTCAGACACAGTACCGGTTATGGCGCCGTCGTAATGAATCGGATCAAGATACATGACCGGCATGGTCGTAGTCTCGTTCTCCGCAACCACCTCGAATTCGCAGGTATCATCATACGCGCTTGTAAAATCCACGTAACATAACGAATAATAACCGTTTTGAGCGCCAATGCTGAAAAATCCGGTTGCATCTGTTGATCCCAGAAGCTGGTTGATCTCCGGATTTTCACCCGGGAAAGCCACAATAGTCATTCCTTCCACCGGGCTAAATGATTCAGAGTCAAAAACATATCCTTCGATAAATGCATCAGGACCATTTAATGCCAGAGATACATCTGTCGTGTCATCTTGCGCAGATACCTGATTCTGGCATTCCCTTTGAAAACCTAAATCTATATTTTCCGCACACACCCTGTAGGTACCGTTGTTCACACCAACTACTGCGATTCCCGTTTCATTCGTTTCTGCACTGATCGTTCTCCTGTTATCAGTATTCGCACCCATGATAACATCAACGCGGCTACCGGGGATCGCTTCATCCGTTTCTTCATCGGTGACTTCCACCCGAATCGCAGCAGGCCACCCTTCCAGTGTAAAATCCTGTTCAATTGAGGCCGTATTGATCGGGACAGGAAATTCGCAGGATGGCTGATATTCAAGATTGCCGCGCGGATTTGCACATATTTCGGCAACACCCAGCAGACTTCCCATTCGATAGTTTCCGTTAGGGCTGGTTACAACCGTTCTGCTGAATGCTTCGTTGTCCAATTCAATTCTGACCGTAATGCCAGGAAGCGGATTCCCGTCCTCATCTGTGACGGACCCTTCAACTATGGACGACCAGGCAGTAATGGCGCAGTCCAATTCTCTTTCGTCATCTGGCAATATGTAATGCGGACCAGATTCCGCACCGCAGCCTGCTTCCTGATAATTGGGATGATTGATTTGAAGTCCTCCGTAAATGACGCTGTATCCCTGAAGGGGAAGTTCATATCCTCCGGAAGAATCCGTCGCTGCATAACTGATAATAACCCCGCCTTGAGATTGCGCTGCTGTGGACACACGCAGCCTTTCAATAGGTTCATCGCTTTCGGATTCAGTGACAATGCCGCTAACAGATGCATTTCGCGTAATATTCAGCTGGACATTCGATTCATCCGGCGGAAACTGCTGTGTATTAAAAAGATATTCACCGGACTCCACACTATGAAATACATCTACAGCGCTTAAAACAAAAGGTTCATCGCCTGGGTGATTGATGGCAATCGTATGGTAAACGGACGTAAAAGTGATCCAGCTTTCATCCTCACCGCCGCCGCTTTGGAAAATCAGCATCGATGGGAGTCCCGAATCAGATCCCGCCACATGCCCGGATATGGTTTGGTCTCCTTCCACTGAATTTATTTTTAGGAACGCTTCCGCTGTGTCAGAATGAGTTGCAACCCGAAATACAAGATCAACACCCATATAAATAAGGTCATCCATTTCAAACGCAGCCGCCGAGTCTGAGCTGTCAGGATAAATCCAAACGGCATCCCCCGGAAGATCATCATCTAGGAATGCAATGTCGAAAAGGGAAACAAAATAATCGGGTGTTCCCGAGCCTCCGATGTCTGCAAAAATATTAAAGGAAAAGCTGTCAATGCCGGCGGGGAATGTCATAGCGACATCGATGGTTCCTCCGGCTTCAATCGTGTCACTGTCAGTACCATTTACGGTTATGCCGAAATCAGCGACCCGACTTGAATAGTTCGGAAAATGTAATCTGTTTCTAACAGATGATTTCCATGAAACTAATTTTGAAAAATTAATACCGGTTTGCTCATCCGAAATTTGTGAAAGGTCTTGATCTGCCTTAAGAATTTGGCGATCGATGAAATACTGCGCAGCAGGTAAAAGCGATTTGGATTGGGAAGATATTTTTTCAGCTCTTACAACATTATTATTCGCTTGAATGAATGCAGTTGCGGTGGGTTTGGATTCTGATGGACGGTTGCGTGATTTCCCCTTATCGAAAGCGGATACACCTGTTGTGAAAAGAAAAGCACACAGGATTGAAAAACTAATTGTGATTCGGAATTTCATGATTGCCCCTCTATTTTTGGGAATTTGACTCAATTTACCGTTTAAGGTTAAACAAACCAAATTTCCGATGAATCCCTCTGGAAAAGAGTGTTTTACCTCACACTGCCTTTATAGCGAGAGAGAATCGGCAATTTTTGCCATGCTAGCACATTGGTCTGTTACTCCACCCTGATCATGCGATGTAAATGCCACCGTAACGGTACACCAGCCAACGGTGAGATCGGGATGATGGTTGTGCACCTCCGCTTTCTGCGCAAGATTATTTACAAATGCAATTCCGTCCATATATGAATCAAAGGTGAACTCTTTAGATATTGCATTCTCTAAAACTGTCCAACCATCAAGTGTTTTGAGTGCTTCATTCAATTCAATTTTTGATAACAATCCCATTATCTGTCCTTTCTTTCTGAAGGTACTACAGAAAGAAACCTTCCAAAAGCATATTTAAGCCAGCCGAGGGAAATACACATGGACAGAAAGGCCGACACCATCATGGAATACCACACCCATTCCACAGGTTTGTGGTAGATAAATACACAAATCCAGGCCAACGGTACGGCCACAATCAGAATTCTTACCAAGGTAATCACCAGCATGGGAAATCCCATCCCGAATCCTTGCAAAATGCGTCCGCTCGTAAGTCCTATAGATACCAGCGGATAAATGAGGGTCATCAACCGAATGTAATGGACTGCCGTTTCTGTAATAAATGCATCATTAGAGAAACCTCTTACAATCCACGGCGCAAAAATATAAATCACAAATGACAAAAGGATTGTAATCAAGAAGGACCGTTTTATACCATATTGAATTATCCATTTCACTTTTTCCGGTTCCTTCGCTCCGTAAAACATGCCCACAAGAGTTGTCATCCCAACCGCGATAGAAAGAATCGGCATAAAAACAATCATATCCAACCTGCCGCCAATCTGGTAAGCAGCAACCGTGTTTGTCGAAAAGTGAACCAATAATTTATTGAAGAAAAGCTGCCCAACTGCCATTACAACCATAGAAACTGAAGCGGGAAGACCAACCTTAACGATATCGGATAAAATCTTCCCCGAAAAGGAAAAATCTTTCAGGTTGAACGTGATATAGGAATGTTTCTTAAAAAACAGCATGTACACGAAAATCGTAAACACTATGGCTCTACTAATGACAGACGCCATTGCTGCGCCCGGTACGCCAAACTCGAGCAGAAAAATAAAAATGGGATCCAAAATAATATTTAAAACAGTTCCCATGCCTTCCACAATCATGGGGGATTTCGTATCTCCTTCACCCGACATGATTGACCGAAAAAGTATGGACATTACTAAAAAGGGAATACCAAATACGTTTATCCGCAAATAAGACCAGCTGAGATCAACGAGAGTGTCCGTTACTCCAATTGCCGAGAGAACATCACGACCAAATAATACTCCTAAAGTTGTTAAAATAACGGTAATGATTATACCGAGAAAGAGAGCATGCTCGGCGCAGTTATCCGCATTGGTTTTTTCTCTGGCTCCGATAAATCTTGCGATGGAAGCCGTGACTCCGCTACCTATTCCAACGGTAATGCCGAGTACCAGAAAGAAGAGAGGCATATTAAACGCCACGGCCGCTATTGAATCGCCGCCAAGCCGACCGATAAACATCATATCTACGACAGAGTAAAGTGTTTGCGCCAGCATTCCGATCATGATCGGCATCGCCAATGACCATAATCCTTTTGCCGGGTTATCCAGAAAACTCGTCAGACGGGAAGGTTGTGGATTCAATTCAGACATAAGCGCTGAATATACGTTCGTCTTTTTACGCTATCGAAGGAGTGATTGGATTGTAATACTAATTAAACTGGACGAAATGGCCAAAAGACTGGAATTAGAAATGAAGCCATTATCCAAAAACCGATGGCAAGCGGAAGCCCAACTTTAAGATAATCTTTATACTTGTAACCTCCTGCACCGAAAACCATGAGGTTTGTTTGGTAGCCGATTGGCGTAATAAAAGATGCGGACGCGGCGAAACATACAGCAAAAATAAATGGCCTCGGATCAAATCCAAAGTTAGCCGCTACTGCCAATGCAATCGGACTCATAATGATTGCGGTTGCCGCATTGGAGGACACTTCCGTCAGAATAATGGTAATGAGGTAAATGAGCGATAACAGAACGTATGGCTGCCACTCGGATTGAAAGGATAATGAAACGTCCAGCAAGGAATTTCCGATCCACTCTGCCGCGCCGCTGGTTTGAATGACATGCCCGAGCGGAATCAACGCTGCAATTAAAATGAGAACATTCCATTGAATGGATTGGTACGATTCATTTGGCGTGATTACCCTGAAGAGCAACAGCACAACCCACCCGATTAACGCCGCTATCATAATCGGCGCAAATCCAAGCGCAGCAGCAATAACAACTCCTATAACCGTAATAATACTCATCCACCAGAACTTGCTTTTTTTCATGGTTGCTTCAATTTCCTCTAACACGATAAAGCTGTCTGAGTCCGCCAATTCCTGAATTTTATCACGGGGACCGTAGACAAGAAGTGTATCAAAAGCATGTAAGATAACTTTTGCGATTTTTTCACGCAAAATGGATCCTTCGCGCCGGATCGCCAGCACAAAACTGCCGTACCTGCGTCGAAAATTCGATTCAAGTAAATTCAGTCCAAGCAAATCAGATTTCGCGGTAAGCAGAACCTCAACCAATACATTGTTTTCTTTTTGAAGTTCGGACTGAGTCAATTTTTCATCAGTGAGAAGATTAACCTTTTCCATTTCTTTCATCCTGAGAAAATTTTCAAGCGATCCTCGAACAAACAGGATATCATCTTTAAACAGAACTGTATTGCGAATATTCACAGTAATCATGGATCCGCCGCGCAAAATGTCAATTACGGTAACGTCGTAATTCCGATTAATTCCGCGGCTGAGGATTGTATTTCCTACGAGCGGAGAGTCCGAACCTATTTTCATTTCTGTTAAAAATCCGCCCATGTGGTAACTCTTTGTTAAACTAGAAGTCACTGTACGAGATGGCAGGATTTTATATCCAACCGCTATCATGTACGCCAATCCTGTTACCAATAAAATAGAGCCGTATTTTGTGAATTCGAACATGCCCAATCCTTCGTGTCCCGAAGCGGTTAAGATTGAATTAACCAGCAGATTGGTTGATGTTCCCACCAAGGTAAGCGTTCCACCCATAATGGCCGCATAACTTAGCGGAATCAGAACTTTTGAAGGGCTGATTTTGTATCGGTGCGCAATCCGAATTGTGATCGGCATAAAGATCGCCACGATAGCCGTATTATTCACAAAAGCAGATAAGACTGCAATACTCAAAAGGTATACTGAAAGTCCAAGGGATAACGATTTACTGGCAAGCGTATGGATTCTTGCCACGAGATATTCGAGTACGCCTGTTTTTTGGATGGCTCGGCTTAAAATGAAGAGACAGGCGATCGTAATGACCGCAGGATTCGAAAGTCCGGATACCGCTTCTGCAGGCGTAAGATAGCCAAACAGAAACAGCATGCTCAGTACTGCCAGCGCCGTTACTTCTAAGGCGAACACTTCTGTAACAAACAGAATGAACATGAGGACAATTATCCCCAGAACAAATATAATATCAAAATTCATGTGGTTCTGATGTGTGAATTAAGGAAACTTGAATTCAATCAACATCCAGCTGATATTCATCAAGATATTCTTTGGAGTACGGTTCCCAAATCCGTTCTCCAATAAAGAGATCGTAGAGAAATGGATCAATATGAGAATCATTTTTCATGAATCCCATAATCCTGAGCGTATCCGAAACGGTTTTTCCATCCTTATAAGGGCGGTCTTTCGCAGTCAGCGCTTCGAAGACATCTGCCAGAGCAACGATCCGCGGCTGGATAGGCAATTCCTTATCGCTTAACCCTTTCGGATATCCGGTGCCGTCCGGTTTCTCATGATGCGCACCGGCATACAGCGGAACATTCTTTAGCTTATTCGGCCATGGAAGTTTCTCCAGCATATTGATCGTATGCACCGTATGGTCGTTGATAATCTTCCTGTCCTCTGCTGTTAATGTTCCTCTGGAAATGGACAAATTATACACCTCTTCATCCGAAAGGAATTTTTTGTTTTCCGTCCCGTCCTTCCAAGTGCGTTTTGCCACAATTTCTACCCGTTCTTTTTTATCGGGTGACATGAATTCGCCTCCGATATTAACGGTATTAATAAATTCCTTATCCTCATCAATCTGCTTCAAATTGGCTCGGTGTTTTTTGCGCAGTTCTTTTATTTCATCAGATTTGCCTGCTTTTTCGAGCTTCATTTGCCTTTTCAGAAATTTGATTTCCTCATCCCTTTTGATAATTTCGAATCGTGTATTGACAAGATGAATCCTATCCAAAATGGTTTCAAGTTTGGTTGATTTATCGACGACATGCGTTGGGGTCGCCACTTTTCCGGTGTCATGAAGCCACGCAGATATTAAGAGTTCGCGCATCCCATTTTCATCGAAATGCACATCTGCGAGCGGACCGGTTTTACACTTATTCACTGCCTCTCCAATGGCTTCCGTTAAAAGCGGAATCCGCTGACAATGTCCGCCCGTATATTTTGATTTCGCGTCAATGGCCGCTGCAATCATTTGGATGAAAGATTCAAACAGGTCTTCCAAATCCTTGATCAGGTTTTTATTCGTAATGGCTACCGCCGCTTGACTCGAGAGCGCTTCTACCAAATCCTGCACTTTTTGAGAGAATGAAACAACATCGCCCGTTTTCTTGTCCTGTGCATTTAAGAGCTGCAGCACGCCGATAATTTCATTTTCATGATCCCGAAGCGGAACCGTTAAAAAGGACTTAGACCGGTAGCCTGTTTTTTCATCAAAGGCGCGGGTGCCGGAAAAATCAAAACCTTCCGCTTCGTATGCATCCGGAATGTTGACGGTTTCTCCCGTTAAGCCAACATACGCAGCAATCATATTGTTATTCGGCTTTCCGTCATCCATATACAGTTTGATCGGATAAAACGGAATATCCGTTCCTGATGTGCCACCCATATGGAAATCTAGCGAATCTGTCATCATAATTTTAAATGCGAGACGATCGTCGTTCGTTTTCATATACAAGGTTCCGCCGTCTGAATTCGCAATGCGCTTTGCTTCCAGCAAGATCATTTCCAGCAGCACATTCATGTCTTTTTCCTTGGACAAGGCAAGGCCGATTTCGGTCATGTGTGAAATTTGTTCTTCCAAATCCCTTACATACGATTGGATGGACTTTGGAACATCCTTGATCTGTGTGTTTACCTCGCTCATCGAGTACACTTTGGCTTTGGTTTTAGTAGATTTTTTTTGTGTCATAATTTTCCCTTGAAGGTTTACTGAATAGAAACTTACTGCACCGATACTCAAACCACAAAGCTAAACTCCCTTCATTTCTATTCACAATCACGTTACCTTTTATTCTAAATTCCCCTCGTGAAGTTGACTCCGGAATCTATTAGTGACTTCCTCGTTCATGCAGAAGCGGGAGACATTAGCGCCTCAGATCTTCTTGGGGCTACTCAATCCATAACTGAGAATACGTTTGACCGGGAATCAATCCATGCTTTTTTGGATACCGCCGGCCATCCTGAGATTCAGAAATGCATTGCGGAGAGCGGCGTTATTGATCCATGGCTGCAGGACCTCATTCGGTTAATAGAATACTCGGGATACCACATGGGGCATGTGATCGAAGCACGGGGAAACCGATACGGCGATAAATCCGTATTCCAAATCATCCAGCCGGATGAAATTGTCAAAATATCGTACAAACAGCTTTGGAAATACATCCGGCGTACCGGCCTCGGTATGCTGTCGCTTGCAAAAGGAAAAGAGCCGACTGTTGGAATTTTAACACCGAATACTTTCAAAGGCGCGCTTGTGGACCTCGCCTGCCTTTCCTTTGGATTTAAAGTGGTCCCTCTTCCGCTGAATTCCACTTCCGAAGATTTAAGCTACATCATTGACCACAGCGGCATCACGCATATTTTTTCCGGAGGGCAGCGAGCTGCCGGACTTCTGGCTGCAGCCGTTCTCCCTACTACGGACATTCAGATCATTCAACTAAGGGCAAAGGATCTTACAACCGCATCTCACCTTGGCTGGGATGCCTTCCTCGCAAACGGATCGAAGATAGAAGAATCCGAATTGCTGGCTCGGCGTAATCACCTAGATATCAACGCACTCGCCACCGTGATGTACACATCCGGAACAACGGCGCATCCAAAGGGAATCGTTTTTACACCTATGAACCTAGTTTCAAAACGATTCGCAAGAGCTTTAGCGCTTCCCGGCATTGGATCCGATGATATTTTCCTTTCGTTTCTTCCGCTGTATCACACATTCGGGCGGTATCTGGAAATGCTCGGTAGCATTTTTCTGGGAGCAACGTACACCTTTGCACGGTCGCCTCAATTTAGAAGTTTGCTCGCGGATTTTAAAATCATTCGCCCGACAGTATTTATCAGCGTTCCAAAACGATGGAGCCAAATGCATGAACAGTGTAATGGGAAATCGTTAGACGAAATCACGGGTGGACGATTGAAATGGGGTTTATCCGCCGCGGGTTACCTCGAGCCGGAAGTCTTTCGGTTCTTTCAAAAAAACAATGTCAGCCTCATGAGCGGATACGGCATGACAGAGGCAACAGGCGGAATTACCATGACACCGCCGGAAGATTATAAACCGGATTCCGTTGGAAAGGCACTGCCGGGCATTGCACTACAATTGGCTGAAGACGGTGAACTCATGATTCGCGGGCCGTACGTGTCACCGGGATATTTAGGCGATCGCCAATCGGTTGCTCTTCGGGAATCATCTTGGTTTTATACGGGTGACATTTTTGAGGAAACAGACGGCCATTTCACAATCGTTGACCGGAAGAAAGAAATTTATAAAAACAGCCGGGGCCAAACCATCGCGCCGCAAAAAATAGAAAATTTATTCAAAGATTTTGATTCAATTCAGTCAGTTTTCCTTGTGGGCGATGGAATGGAATACAACTGCATTCTAATCTTTCCAAATCAGGCATCGGACGAATTGGAAGCGCCCAACGATCCTCAGGAATTGCGAGGCCATTTTGCCGCTATTGTGAGTTCTGTGAACAGTTTTCTGCCGCCCCACGAACGTCTCGTCAATTTTGCCATCATTTCACGTGCATTCACGTCTGAACAGGGTGAGCTTACCAAAAAGGGGACGTACAAGCGGAAAGCTATTATCAAAAATTTTGCATCTGTTATTGAACCAATGTATGAGCGTTCAACTATCAGTTTTATCCAGGACGGTATCGAATTGAGAATTCCCAATTGGATTTTAAGAGAAAAGGGTGTCCTTTCTTCTGATGTTGAGTGGAACAGTAACGAGTTGGCAATACAGGGAATTCCAGCGCTTACTCTTGCAGAAAGCGAGAAAGGGTTAAAAGTAGGCGACTTTGAGTACACACTGCCAAAACCGGTGCTGGATTTGGAAGCATTTTTGAGGTCGCCTGAACTGTGGCTCGGCAACATCGGATTTGTGGATTTCATGGAAACCATTCCCTTTCGCCTTACTGAATTCAGTCCATCTACTGATATCGGACTTTTGGCGAAACATGTTCCGCTTACGAAAAATGCAGGTCAGGAAGCGGTGCCATTCCCCGATGACGAAGGAAAGACCAAAGATTTCCTCGGATTTCTGCACTCCCAGGCGATCGTGCTTCGTGGAAATTCATCCGCGAAAATCACGTTGGCAGTTTCAAAATTTCGCGTCATGACCGAGCAGCCTGGTAGTATTTGGAATCAGATTATTCCGTCTCTCCTATTTCGATTACAATCGCACCCAAAGGTGAAATGCCGAAGCGCGATGCTGGAATTGGCAATTGCATTTATGAGTCCGAAAGAGTATGCAGCATTAACACGAGACACTTTCGAACTGGGATATATGCAGGATGATGCAAAGGCGGTAAGCGTTGATTCTTCCCGATTGGAATTAGACCATATCCGTGCGTTCTTGCATCAAATTCAACCATACAAAGTGCATCCGGAAGATTGCAAGGGATTCCCGTCTTTTCTTATTAAAACTACGTTTAATCTGATGGTGGACTTTGGGATGAATGGGCACAACCTCTTCCTGAAATTTCGGACGGAGCTCAACAGCTGGGATCAACCATTTCTGCCGAGCGGAATTCGGGAAAGCGCAGGAATTGCTCTCAGAAAATTAGAAAAAAGTTTTAAGGCAAATTTGCCGGTGAAAGAAGTCAGTATTCAAATCGCTGAAACGGGTAAAATACTGCAATGGAAAGATGTCATTTCATTTGACTCTAAGATTGATTCATCTTCCAAAACCCGAATTGCAGATTCCATTGAAACAACACAATTGCTTAATGAAGCACTGACACTATCAAAGCGAGATCCACTGCGATTGGGTAATATACCAAAAGACGGAATTTGGATCAGTGCACATGACCCGGTTTCATTCGGAAGTGCATTTAGACTTTTGGTTCGGCCGAAAAATGACGAACCGTTCAATCTCATTCTGCATTTAGCCAATCCGTCTGAAAAAAACAGGATCAAAGAACATGTGCATGCTATGGCCCTTTCTGGACCAACTTTGAATAACAATGCCTGCGGTCGTTTGCTTTTCGGATATTATCCGGAGTATCATATGTATACAAAAGCATTTTCGAGCCAGCCGACTGTAGAAGATTTACTCGTCAGACATAAAAATGATATTGCTTCCGGTATGGCGGTTGATAGATGGCAGATGCGCTGGTTTCATTATATTTGGACCGGCGCGCAATTATCTTTAGAAATTTGGAAACGTTCAGGCTGCCGGCTCGCATTGCCCAACCCAAATCCTTCTCAATTTATTATTCCGGAACACGATTATTCGGACGGCGGATATATCGAAACGATAACATCACTCGCTGAAATAGAATCGCTTCTGTCCCTTGTACACGGATTTACAAGCAATTTCATAGAACAAACCGAAAAAACATTTTCCGGCTTGAGTATGATGGCGGATTGGGAGGTCCTTTTGACGGTTGTACTGGAAGTGTTTGGCACTGAGAGCGGTCTTGAAATGCTGAAAAATCTGAAGGATGAACTTGCAGATGAAGCCAATTTTGGTCTCTCGCAAAAAACGATAAGCGAATTTATTGAGGATGTTGAATCCAATGGGATTCTTCCGAAAAAGCTGGTATTCGCAACTATGCGGTACGAGCGGTGGACTCACTTAAATCCAAATGCATCGGCGGAGGCACAAAGTGAAATTATTCTCGAACTATACCGCGATTATAGTCTGGCTGATCTCTTGCATGAAGATGCCAGCATTCGCCTGCGATTCTTTTTAATGACCTGTTTTAAGGACAGCCACGAAAACCTAAAAACACAGCTTGACGGGCTGGCGCAGGAAACAAGAAAAGGCCGTATCACAGAAGCAGATATGACCGACAGGCTTCAGAAAATTCATAAAACTGGAACTGCCGAAAAGGAAGATCAGTTTTTCCTAACTCGGTTGGTTTTTGAACATGTGGGTTCAGGCGATTTTGCAGAACTGGTTTCGCAGGAAGGAGAAACTTCGGGACGCCTTGATCTTATTGTATTGATCAATGATGCAAACGGTGTGCAGTATGCAGTCCGCCCGCCTAGCCGTCCGAAGGAAATCGCACAATTTAATTCGTATTTAAAGGATGCTGATATTTTTGTTCCCATAAAACAGGATCATGAATTTGTCTTATTGTTTACCACGGATGATCGGTTAGCTGGCGGTGTGTTTTGGCGGAAGGTCACACAGGACATCGCGCATTTGGAAAAAGTAGTCATCGCGCCGGATTTCCGTGGAAAAGGTCTCAGCATTCGATTGATTAATGAATTGGTATTCCGCCTCAACAGCAGATTTTATACATATCTTACGGTTGGATTTATGCATTCCGACCTTTTTTACAAAATTGGTTTTAAAATAGACAGCCGTTTTGGAGGTCTTGTCCTTCCCATCAAAGAAAAGGTGTCCTCATGAACTTCTATGAAATTTTATCCCAACATCCTCAAACAGCTTTCAACACAGTACAGGAATTGGATTCTATGCATATCGGCGCTTCCAATATCAGTGGGCCGTGGCCGTTTGAAGGATTCAGCAAACATTCGGATCCCGAAATTGTCATTGTTTTGGACGGCTCCGTGGACATTGAATATGAGGATGGCGAAATCGTAAACCGATCAGCAGGCGAAGTAGAAGAAATGACAGGAAACCGCGGACACAAAGTGCATCAATCCGGATCCGATTCAGCACAGGTGTTATTGATTTTCCCCCGGAATAAACCTTAAAGTTTTTGAACAATCATCAAACCGTCACGGATCGGCAGCAATTGGTTAATAACTCTGTCATCTGACTGAATAAAAGCATTTGTTTCCGCAATCGCCTTGGAATCCTCATCTTTGGGCTGAAGCACTTCGCCGCTCCACAGCATATTGTCAAGTACAATTAACCCACCTTGTCGAAGCAATTCCAAAGAACGATTATAATAGTTGAGGTAGTTTGTTTTATCTGCATCAATAAACACCAAATCTACTGAATCGTTTAGGTTCGACAGAGATTCCAATGCAGGGCCAATCTTCAATTCTATCCGATTCCCAAACAACGCATCTGCGATGAATTTTACTGCCAATTCCCGTTCTTCAATATCATATGTTTTGACGATTCCGCCATCCGGCATTGCTTCGGCGATTTTGAGCGCGGAATATCCGGTGAAAGTTCCGATATCGAGCACCAATTTGGGATCAATCAGCCTGACCAAAAGCTGTAGCACATTCCCCACCATCGGACCGGACAGCATTCTCGGGATATCTTCTTTGTCGTAGGTTTCCCGTGTCAGATTTTGGAATAATTCGGATTCTTCCGCTGAATGCGCAAGACTGTATTCTTCAATTTCTTTAGGCAGAAAATCCATTTTACAAATACAGCATTCCGTAAATCAACACACCGGTTACTGAAACGTACAGCCAGATTGGAAATGTTATTTTCGCAATTTTTCTATGCTTCGGCAATTGGTAAGTCCAGCCGCGATAGAGCGTTATCAGCGCAAGCGGAATGATGACCGAAGCTAAAATGATGTGTGTTATCAGGATGAAATAGTAAAGCTCGCTCCAACCTCCTTCATACATTTTTGGTCCGCTTTTGAACCAATGGTAAATGACATATGTCACTAAAAAAGTAAACGAAAACCCAAAAGCGCCCAGCATCAATTTTTTGTGGGTTTCGCGCTTTTTTTGTTTAATCATTATCCACCCGGAAATCAAAAACACGGTTGTCAGCATATTTAAAACAGCATTCACCATCGGCAATCCGGACACATCCAGCGCACCTTCCATTCCTTCCGGGCGCGGCCCGAGGATCAAAAATGCTATTGCGAGTACAATGACAGCGGAAACAATATAAATAATTCGAATCCAAAAAGACTCTTTTGGAAACTCACTCATATCGGAAGTTTATCCGCCAATGCTCTGATGTCTTTTTTCAATCGTTCCACTTCATCCGGTTCTGTTCCGGTATAATAGCCGCGAATCTGTCCTTCACCATCCACAAGAGCAAATCTCGTACTGTGAAATACAATATCTTCCATATCGCCCATTTTGAAACCGTTTGCTATCAGGGATTGGATGGAATCATACGCTCCGGTTAGAAAATACCAGAGATCGGTCCGCGCCTCGTACCGTTTCGCATATTCCTTCAGCACCTCCGGCGTATCATAATCCGGATTCACAGAAACGGACACCATGCGAATTCTGTCATCTTCTAGGAAATCCTGATGCAGTTTTGACATGTGCATACTCATCACAGGGCACGGTCCTGCGCAGGTCGTAAAAATAAAATCTGCCGCCCACACTTTTCCTTTTAGGTCTTCCAATCCTATTTGATCGCCTGCAGCACTCGTTAAGGAAAAATCTGGAAGCGTACCTAAAACCGGGAGCTGTTTTTCATTTTCTAATATCATACTCACACCAGCAAGTAAAATGATTAGCCCAAAAATAATGAAGGTCACTTTTTTAAATGCGGTTCCCATCACATAGCCCTGTCCAGAATCATGAGCAGCAGAAGGGCCGGCAAATAATAGACGGAGGCTTTCAAAAGCAGGAGCGCCGCGGAATCCGTTAAGGATCTTGCAAGTGGAATGGCAGACGCAAGAAATCCAAACGCTAGGCAAAGAACACCAATAGCATATACGCCTCCCATCATGCCGCTGATGTAAGGAAGCACCGAAATAGGAATCAGCAGAAAGAGGTGCCAAAATACTTGGCGCATGGTTCGGCTTCCATCGGGTTCAAGCACAGGAAGCATTTTGAATCCCGCTTTTTCATACTCTTTTCTGCACATCCACGCGATGGCATAAAAATGTGGATGCTGCCAGAGATAGAGAATCCCAAATAATATCCACGCACCGGTATCCAGCGAACCGGTTGCTGCTGCCCATCCGCCAAGCGGCGGTAGTGCACCCGGGATGGATCCGATGGATGTGTTCAGCCACGTCAACCGTTTCAAAGGTGTGTACACTAAAATGTACAAGAATGCAGTCAGCAAGGACAAAAATCCGGTGAGTGCATTTATATTTACAACGAGCACACCGCTTCCAATAATCACCAATATGATTCCGAATATAAATGCTTCATTCGGGGTAACCAGCCCTGCGGGAATGGGACGGTTTTTTGTTCTATCCATCAGCACATCATAATTCCGTTCCAAATAATGATTCAGCGCCCCGGCGCCGGCTGCGGTCAATCCTGTTCCAATTAAAGTCCAAAATAAATGCGCCCAATCCAATGCATCCACCGAGCCCATGACAAATCCAATAATCGTTGAAACTAATACCATTATCAAGATGCGCGGTTTGGACAGTTCCAAATACGCTCCCGCTTTATTTTTTGCCGGTTGAGGTTGTTTCTTCATGAAGATAGGGGGCGCAATCTAAGTACAGTTAATGTTACCAATGCTAAATAGCCTGCACCCGTAACTACATGCAAGCTGGCAATCAATGGGTTTCGAACTGTCCAAATAACAGAGGCGCCTAAGGTAATTTGGACTAGAACAACTAAGGCTAACATCATTCCTGTTGACAGAAGTTGTGTTTCATTTGATTTATACATCTTGAATAGGAATAACGCAGTAACGAGAAAAACAGAAACCGCGCCCAAACGATGAGAATAATGAATCCACACTTGAGACATGGACACCATATTCAAATCGTTTTCGAACATGAATTCGTTTATATGGTCCAGGAATGCAGCATCAAAAACCGGAAGCCATCCGCCGCCTACAGTCGGAAAATCGGGGATTGCCAATCCCGATCCAGTGTGTCGCATCAGCGCGCCAAGAAATAATTGAATAACAACTGCGATTCCAAGATAATAGGCAGAACGCAATAAACTTTCTATGCCGTGAGGATTTTCAGATATTCGGTGTTCTCTTTCTTTTGAAAGCGAATAGCCGATAATCACTGTTATCACCAAAAATCCCTGAGCAAGGATTCCATGGAAAATCGAAATCACAGGAGGTAAAAAATAGAGGACGGTGATGCCGCCGAGCATTCCCTGAAGAATAACAACGCCTAAAGCAGAGTATCCCAATTTTTTCAACCAAGTTGGACGATTTGAGAATCTCAGCCCAACAGCCAATATGATTGTCATCATTCCGATCGTGGTTGCAATCAGCCGATGCAAATGTTCATAAAATATACCGCCAACCATATCCGAAAATGGAAAGGAGAACATATGTTTTCCGTAGGTGGTGGGCCAATCTGGAACAGAAAGACCGACTGCATGGCTTTTTACAAGGGCGCCGGCAAAAATAAGCCCAAGCGTGGATAAAACGACTAGTTTAGAAAACCAGCGCAGCCAGAGATGGCTGTTGTTCATGAAATGTTAAAGATTAAAGGATGACCGATGTTTACCAGTCATCATCACCCCAATCGTCCTCATCGCCTTCTTCTTCAAGGTATTCTGCTTGTTCATTCAGCCAAGCCTGAAACCCTGCGTCATCGTGCACCTTCACGTATCCTTTCATGCGATAATGACCAAGTCCGCATAACTGTGCACACGCAATTTGGAATCCTTTTTCAATTTCGGGCAATGTGTCGCGCGCGGTTCCTGAGAGAGATTCAATAAAATCCTTCGAGGTCATGGATGCTTCAAAATGAATGGGAATTGTCATCCCGGGAATGGCATCCTGCTTTACTCGAAATTCAGGAAGATTGACACTGTGAATTACGTCTTTAGTGGATAAATCCAATCGAATGCGTTTATTCACAGGGAAATGAAGTTGATTGATGGTAACGATGTCATCTGCGCCGCCAAGCGATGAACGATTTAAGCCAATAGGGTTGGTTTCTTCATCCACTCGACTAGGCTCAGTAAGTCCAAACATTCCATCTGGTCCTGGATAATGAAAATTCCATGCAAACTGCTGGGCGACCACTCGAATATGCACAGCATTTCCTGATTCTGGAACGTCGTTAACTCTGCTTGCCCAGATGGGAATGGCAAATCCGACGAGCAGTACCATTTCAATAATGGCGACTGCAAGTTCCAGAACAGAAGAAAAATGAGATTTTACGCCATCATGGTCGGCGACTGGATTTCGTCTTTGGCGGAATCTAATCAGCGAATAAATAAAGAATGTGCCCCAACCAATAAATAAAATGAGCATCAACCAATGCACCAATCCCAAAATTTCATCAATGGCAAATCCGTCGGCAGACGCATCAATGGGAAGACCGAAATATCTTAGTATTTCGATCATCGAGTACCTTTTTCCTGTTTTTCTTTCATTTTGTCGGAAAATTTACCGGCTTTCTTTTTGAGCTTTAGGATGACCGATCCGACGCCTGCCAGTACGCTGCCTGTTACACCAAGCAGAGTGATTATTGCCCAGTTCATTCCTTGAGTTGCAGGATCATCCGGAGCGCCATAACAGGTTGCACAGGCTAAAATAGCTGACGGTAAACTCACAAGAACGATGGAAACTAATTTGAAAAACATTCTCAGATTGTTTTGAATTTTTGAAAAACCTTCACGCCGTAAATGACTAATCCCAGTCCTGCGATAAACGACAAACTTGCCAGCAGAACAGAACCGTTTTTTGTATAATCGGATAGTTCATATGCCCCATATCCAATAGTCAGAAATACGGACATGGTAATAAAAAATATATGAAATGCTTTGAGGGAAATCATTGGAGTATTTGAGAAGCATCCGTTGTGGTCATTAGCGGTAAAAACATCAGTACGAAAAAGAAGGCGATTGTTAACAACAGAATATTAATAATCATTGTCCGTTCGGAAATCAAATGCATAAAATAACTGGCGACGAGCGATCCTTTTACGGATGCAACAATCAGCGCAATAAAAATAGATTCGCCGGAAGTCACTTCAAGGTAAGAAGCGCCGACCGTTACAACCGTTAAGATTGCCAGTGCACCAAATACGAGCATGTAGGTTCGTATATGGCTTTGGATGTCTGAATGGTCTTGTCCGCTCATGATTTATAAGAGGTAAAGTATGGGAAAAAGGAAAATCCAAACCAAGTCCACAAAATGCCAATAAAGGCCAAGGACTTCAATTCTATTTGCAAAATGTTCCGGTTCAGTCTGCCACATTTTGCTCCCGGGAAACCAGAAATAAAACATTACAATCATACCGCCTATGATGTGAAGTCCGTGCAGTCCGGTCAGCGTAAAATAAATGGCCATAAAAGTATTTGTGCTCGGATAAATATGGTGATCAAACTTGGCGGTATATTCAAAATATTTAATAACAAGAAATCCCACTGCGCATAACAGTGTCACTCCCATATACAATTTATACTTACTGAATTCGTTCATTTTAAGCGAAGCCCACGACATCACCATGGTGACACTTGAAGTAATCAAAACGAGTGTGTTCACGGTTGCGAGCGGAATATTTAATTCTTGTCCCCACTCGTGAAACGCTCCGTCGGGTGCGCCCATGCGCAGAAAAACGTACGCAGAGAATAAACCACCGAAGAGCATAATTTCAGACGCGAGAAAAAGCCAAATCCCCAACTTAGAATTGTTTAACCCTGTATCGGGGCGTTCTTCAACTGTATACGGAATTTCCATCAATTGTCACTTTTTTTAGGTTCAGTCTGAGGAGTAAAATCCCTTGTCCTGCCGGGAACACTGTATTCGTAGGCACCGCGGTGCACTTCAATTTCACTTTCAAAATTTCCATGAGCTATAGGCGGTGAAGGCGCGACCCATTCAAGAGTAGTCGCATCCCAAGGATTGCGCCCGGCTTTTTCGCCTTTTTTCATACTGTAGATAAAATTGACAATAAAAACCAATTGAACGATACCTAACAGCCAAGCAGATACGGACATCACTTCATTCAGCCAAAGAGTATCAGCGGCATGTGAATAAATTGCGCCGCCATCCCAAAGTCTTCTGGATATTCCCGCAAGTCCCTGAATAAACATCGGCATAAAGATTCCGTTCATAAAAATCAGCGACGGCCAAAAATGAAGTTTCCCAAGTGTTTCATTCATCTTCCTTCCAGTCATTTTGGGATACCAGTAATAGATACCCGCAAACAACGCAAAAATGGTTCCCGGCGCTACAACATAATGGAAATGTCCAATCACGTAATACGTATCATGAAGCGGAATATCCGATGCCGACAAACCAAGCGGCAAACCTGTAAGTCCTCCAATGCCAAACATCGGAAGAAACGCAAGTGCAAACAGCATAGGAGTATTGAATCGGATAGACCCACCCCAAAGTGAAAGGAAGAATGCTGTTAAAATGACTACAGATGGAATGGAAATTATCATGGTAGTTGTCTGGAAAAAGGCACTCATAGTGGCGCCCATTCCCGTCATAAACATGTGGTGCGCCCAAACAATAAAAGACATAAATCCAAGAAAGACAGTTGCATATACCAACGATTTGTATCCCCAGATAGGTTTCCGTGTATTGTTAGCAATCACCTCACACACGATTCCCATTGCCGGCAAAATCAAAACATATACTTCCGGATGGGCTAGAAACCAAAACAGGTGCTGCCACAGGAGCGGACTTCCCCCACCTGTTGCCGCCACCATTTCTCCCGACACTACCAATCCAGTTGGCAAAAAGAAACTTGTTCCTACAACCCTATCCATTAATTGCAGAACTGCTGCGGCTTCCAAAGGTGGAAATGCAAGTACGAGCAAAAATGATGTAACGAGCTGCGCCCAAACAAAAAAAGGCAGACGCATCCACTTTAATCCCGGTGCTCTAAGCTGAACAATGGTTACAATTATGTTTATAGACCCGAGCAAAGAGGATGTAATTAAAAACACCATGCCGATCAGCCAAAGGGTTTGTCCCGGTTCAAAAACCGACAGCGGCGGATAGGATGTCCATCCGGATCTCGCTGCTCCTTCCGGAGTGAAAAAGCTTGCAACCATTATGACTCCGCCGACAAAGTATGACCAGTAACTGGTCATATTCAATTTGGGGAAGGCCATATCAATGGTGCCGATTTGAAGAGGTACAAAATAATTTCCAAAGGCACCTACAGCCAACGGCACAACGCCGAGGAAGATCATTATAGTTCCGTGCATGGCGCCAAGGGAATTATAAACTTCGGGCAGTAATATTCCATTTTCCCACAGAAATTCACCGATAAATGGTACGGGAGTTTCGGGATACGCCAATTGCCAGCGCATAACCATCATAAGGCAAAAACCGAAGAACAAAAAAGATAATGCAGTCAATCCATATTGGATACCGATGACTTTATGATCTTGTGAAAATATGTATTTGCGCCAGAATGGTTCCGGCACGTGGTCGTGGGTGCTGATAAGTTTTTCCTCTAGCTAATTCTGAAAACGGGTTTTGTGATTACAATTGCTTTAAAACAAGAGCGCGAATATAATTCCACAAAACAGATTCGAACAAATATTTCATGATAAATCTTAAGGTTGGAGTTCCTTGCATTAGCGGATTCAATTCATATAAATTCGCTGCCCGAGATTTAGAATATGAATAAGGAGTTATCACACATATGAAAAACTATACAATACTTACTCTTCTTTTTTCGCTGTCTGCGTCACTATTTGCCGGCGATCTTGTTGGTACCGTTAAATATGAAGGGAAATCACCCAAAAGAAAAGCGATCCGGATGGATTCAGATCCTGTCTGCGGTGCGTCTCATCAGGATAAAGTGTATAACGAAAGTTTCATTGTGGATGAAAAAGGGAATTTTGCCAATGTTTTGGTTTTTCTGAAGGATGTAAAATATGATGGTAGTGCGCCGGAAGACGCGGCTATACTAGACCAATATGGCTGTATGTATTCACCGCACGTTTCCGGAGTGGTTGCAGGTCAACTGGTTACAATCTTGAACAGCGATGCTACCATGCACAATATTCACGGGCTACCAAAAGTGAACAAAGAATTTAATTTTGGGATGCCAAAAACCGTTAAGAAAAAATCAATAACATTTGATAAAGAAGAGGATGTATTCGTGGTAAAATGCGATGTGCACCCATGGATGAAATCTTACATTCAGGTTTTTAATCATCCTTATTTTGCTGTAACTTCTGCAGATGGTTCCTTTAAAATTAGCGGTATCCCACCCGGCGAATATGATGTCATTGCTTGGCAGGAAAAATTTAGTCCAAAATATGGAACTCTAGAGGAATCAGTTACCATTGGAAAAGATTCTACAGAATTAGATTTGACGTTTAAGAGACCCGAGAAAAAATAGTCGGGTCAACCCTCCTACAAAAAAGGGGCGAGTTTACTCGTCCCTTTTTTATTTGTTCATAAGTGGATTGTAAAAATCTGCTACCAGTCCTCGTCCTCTTCATCCTCTTCAATAAATCCGTACCCTTCTTCTTTTAGATGTTTCTTTACAATAGATGAAACATCCTTGCGGCCGTCTAAGCTCCAGAGATAATCCCTTAGTGCCATCAACATTGTTTCGCCGTTCGGATGAAGCTTTGCCACATCTTTTCCCCAGGCGGATCGAACATCTTCAATTGGTTCATCTACGGGAAGATAGGGTGCCGGCATTTTAGTGCCGGGCATGATGGCCTGCGGGTCACGCAGCCAATCCACAACCCAATCGGGGCGCAGTCTTTCTTTCGTGAGCGTTAGGTTTGGCGCCCAGGTTTGTGCAGATTGTTTTGGTTTTGTGGAACCGTAAAAATGGCAATTATTACAGGCACCTAAATCCTGAATCACACTGCCGGCTTTGGAAAGGGACGATGCCTTTGAAGCACTGTGCGGTTTTTCATACACAAGCGTCTGCTCATCTTTAAGCTGAAAATATCGAATTAGAATATTGATTTCTTCATCGGTAAAATTAAACGTCGGCATTCGCACCTGTAAATGCGGCCTAATCATAGAAGGATCTTTAATAAATTCCAGAAGCCATTCCGGCTGGACCTTTTTCCCCTCTGTATCCAGCATTGGCGGCGAAAAATTTTGGACCACACTAGCATCTTCAGAGGCAGAAGTTCCGGCAAGTTCTCCTAGCCACGTTCCAATCGTCGGTTGAATTGCGCCACCCCTTCCATCCAGCATGTGGCAGCCTAAACAATTGTTACTGTGCAACAGTTGTTCTCCGGCTTCAATGGCCATTTGCCTTTCGTCCTGCACCGGACGTTTTGCCTCAGCTATTTCATCTTTCACCAATCCCATTACAACGGTCACAACCGCTTCTATTTCATTGTCACTTAATCCAAAGTCCGGCATCCGAAGCTTATCCAGCGGCTTCTTTATTTTGAGGTCCAAGCTTCCATCTTTTTGCGGAATCATATCAAACAACCGCGGATCTTTAACCTTGGTAAAAAACCAATCAAATTTCGTGTGCGGAATGTCATCGTGAAAATACCCGAAATCCAATTTAGTAATCAGCTTACTTGCTTCAATATTTAAGGATGTACCAATCGGTTTTCTATTTTCAAATCCGCTAATATCATGACACGAATAGCATCCGTACTGCCCAATTAACTTTTCACCAGCGAAATGCAATTTTTCATCCAACGTCATTGTTGCCAGTTTCTCATCAACCTGTGATTTTCTCTTATTTTGTCCAAGAAAATCAACAACAACCGCATTGAGCTCTTCCTCATCTACTTGAGGAAATGTGTTTGAGTCAAATTCATCATGTGTATCCTGAACCAAAAACGATGCAATATCAGAAGCTTCCTGTTTTGTAATACGGAGATTGGGCATTTTCGTTTCCGGATGATACGCTGCCGGATTCCTGACCCATTCGTAAATCCAGCTTGCCGAAGTTTTGGATCCCAGCCCTGTTAGCGCTGGTCCCTGTTCTCGAGTAATGGATTGCGCCGTAGTGATTTCAATCTGCTCCGCTTCTAACTTATGACAGCCAAGACAACCCAGAGATTGAACAAGCATTCTGCCATTTTCGGCATCGCCTCTTACGGTTCGCTTGGATAGCTTAAATTCTTCACTTTGATCAAACAGGTAAGCGGTGATGGCGTGAATTTCTTGATTGGTTCGATTTACAGATGCTTCGTCGCTGTTATTGGTATTGCCAAAAAAGTGCGGCATCCAAGTTTCTTCTCGAAATGATCTTGGTTGATTAATCCATTTAACCACCCAATTCTTGTTTGTTTTTGAAGCAATCTTGGTGAGCGCCGGTCCCGCTTTGGTATTGCCGTCCCACCGATCCATTTGGTGGCAACCAAAGCATCCGCCGCGCTCGATAATAGACATCCCCAAGCTGAGTTTTTCGGCGCCATTTACCGGCATATTGCCGGAGTGACATTTTAGACAGCCTGCCTCAATATACTTCATCGGCAACATAGGCTGATCCCAGTGATGCAACTTGTGCCAATGGTATTTATCTTCCCACTCTTTCATTTGCTGTTCAGAATCGGGATAATGCACGGTGGATATAAAATCGGTTCCGCGCCCCCGTCCCATATGGCATGTAGTACAGCCAAACTTGTTCATTGGATGCGCCGAATTGGGTGAAACATATTTTTCAAGATCCGGGTGAGTCGTGTACGGTTGAGCAGCATCTTCAAACCCGGGTTTATCAATCCCCATATGGCATGTCATACATCTATCCACTTTGGGAACATCTAGATAGATAAGGTCATCTTTTAAATCATTTACAACAACCTGCTTCACTTCATAATACGGATCAATAAAATCAAGGACAGGCAAGTCTCGAACTATGTTGGAAATTTTATTGGCAAATGACATGGCCTCCGGATCAGTTTTTTTCAACCTTCGTTCCAAGAGATCTTTGTTCCTCCGGACCCGACCTACGTTATCTTTTGCGGCTTTTACGCTTGATCGGATTCTCTTGACAGATGCTTCCTCTTTTTCAAGCATTGCTTCGATAGTCTCAAGGTCAAGTTTGAAAACCTGAGTCTCCGTTTTGAGTTTGAATAATTTTGCTTTCGCTGCCTGCTCATCTCCATGTCCGGCAATTGCCTGTTCCACGGTATATTTCTGCGCATCGTAAAGCGCTTTTGAAAATTGATATAGCTGATTTCGGCGATAGCGTTCTGCATCAAGCGTATCAATCCCAACTTGAAATACATTCAGCTTTTCCTCATTTGAGGCCAATTCATTTTCGGCAACTTTAAGCTCAGAAGAAACAAAAGCAAATTCCTCATTCACGTTCAGTTCTTTATCTGCAGATTCAAGATCTTTGCGAATTTGTTCAATCTCTAGTGATCGGAATGTTTTCTGATAGGGCTTCCATTGACGATTGAAATCATTCGCAAAAACCAACAGCCAGATAAACGTAAACAACAGACTGGAAATAGCGAACCATTTGTTCAGCTTAAGAATATTATAATGACGTTCTTGGCTTTGGTGCATAATGATTAGATATTGAAAAAATATTCAGGAATAGCAATAATATACTTAAGATTGAAAATCCACCTTAAGTACATCTTGATAGGAAGCAGTATTGTGGTGAGTAACAACACCACAAAAATGGCATACCTGAACGATCCAAGATTATCATAAAAACGCTTGAGAAGGGTTTTTGCGAGTAGCGGAGGTAAAATGACAAAATATATACCCAAAACAACAAAACCCCACATTTCTCGAATCAAAATATTATCCGGCAACCCAGTCTGAAGCCATTTTACAAACACAAATTCTGATAGATTTATATTCGTGAGAGGTTCCAGTTTGTGGATATCCCAATATTCAAATGGGCCGAAGAAATTCCAGTTCGGACCGCGTAAAAATGTGCCGACAATAATGAGCATATTCCACAAAATCAGCCAGCCGAACATAAACATCGCAATCGCGAATTTCCGATTTTTATAGCTGTAATACCCCGAACCTTCGGGATTCCTATCAAGGAATGGGATAGCCATGAGCCCAACAATAATTAATGAAGGAAAGACAACGCCAGCTAGCCATGGATCAAAATAGACGAGCAATTCCTGCAGTCCTAAAAAATACCAAGGAGCTTTTGCGGGGTTTGGAGATTCTGTTGGATTTGCCGGTTCTTCAATCGGTGCCGGTAGGCCAACTGACCATACCATCAAAAATGCTGAAAATAATATTAGTGAAATAAATTCGACATAAACCAAGTCTGGCCACACCAATGCTTTATCATTGGGAGGTTCATAATATTCATCAGGTTTTTCGCCGGCCTCCATCCTTTCGTCATTTCTATACGCCTGCCGCATCGAGAGCCAGGTGAAGAAAAACAATAGAAAGATAAGTCCGGAAATTGGGACATTGTCAGGCTTGAGAACAATGGATCGGAAATTGGCATCACCCAATCCGACGATGAAAAACCCAAGCATCCCGATGGTGATGATGATGAATCCTTTTTTAGTCCAGAGAAGGTATAGGCCTAATCGCCTATGCCATTTATCAAACCAATCCGAGGGTGGGAAAATAAAAAAGAAGGATGCCAGGGTTACCGTAAAAAGTATAGTCGGGCTTGAAAAAGTGTTAACGAGGTCTTTAAAAGCTTCCATAATTATACCGGAGTCGAAATGCCTCCATCCTTACGAACGCGCCAAAAATGGACTGCCATAAAAATCATGATAATAAACGGAAGGCCGATACAGTGAAGCACATAAAACCTTAACAATGCTGCTTCTCCCATAAACCGTCCGCCAATAAGTGCAAAGCGCACGTCGCTTCCCATCGTAACAAAATTAATATCTCCAATCGCCAGCATGGCAGCCCCCGGACCTTCATGCCCTAAAAAGGGTGTTGCCCTCGCCATATTGGACCCAACTGTAATTGCCCAAATTGCTAATTGGTCCCACGGCAAAAGGTAACCAGTAAAACTGAGCAATAGTGTTAATAGAAGTAAAATGACACCGATACTCCAATTGAATTCTCTCGGCGGTTTGTACGAACCCGTCATAAAAACACGAAACATATGAAGCCACACGGTAATGACCATAGCATGCGCGCCCCAACGATGCACTTCGCGCATAATGCCAAATGGAACCTGCTCACCAAGATCAATAATATCCGTATATGCGTATTCAATTGTTGGCCTGTAATAAAACATGAGCAATATTCCCGAAATTGTCAAAATCAGAAAAATGAAAAACGAAAGTCCGCCCATGCACCATGTAAATTTGAGTTTTACTGCATGCTTCGGAAGGCGAACCGGATGAAGATGCAGGAATACAGAATTCAGCACTGCCATCATGCGTTGGCGCCGGCTCTTTGGCACTCCACCGCCCCGGAAAATAGATTTCCAAACTTGAGATTCTTTCGCTCGTTCTAAAAAGGGTTTCTTTTCCGTATCAGCCATAAGATTTTTACACCTTTAGAAATGCTTCAGGGTCAGACCACTGGCCTTTTTCCTGTTGAAATTTCCGTGTTTTATCTACGATTATCTGTCCATCGTCAGCCAACACAATTCGATATCGCTCAAGCGGCCGAGGAGCAGGACCTTCAAAATTTATGCCAGATGCCTGAAATCCACTGCCATGACAGGGACATTTAAATTTTCGTTCATTGGACAGCCAGTTTGGCGTACAGCCCAAATGTGTGCAAACCGTGGACAAAGCGTAAATACCTTCATCATTTCGCACCATCCAAACACCGAATTTATCCTTCCATCTGAGATCAACTTCTCCCTTTACATAATCATCCGGAAATCCAGCACGAAAGGTTTGTTCCGGCTCAAACAGAACATTGGGAAAAAAGAAACGAAGCATCATTGTAAAAAATCCACCAGTTGCCGCAATAAAAGCCAGCCAGCCGAATGAGAGCCAGGAAAAGAAAGACCGGCGAGTGACAATAGCGGATTCACTTGAATGATCCAGTGCCGCCGGCGGTCTTCTGCCCGGATCTTTCGTCGCTGTTTTTTTATCAGTCTCTGCCATAGTGGAATCTACCCTTTTTAATTCTCTAAAACCCGTCTTGCCGCTTCTCTAATGTGCAAATTTCTGTCAAAGTCTTTTAATTGTTCAAGTGATTGTTTCAACTCAGAATCCAAAATCCATCTTGAAGCTTGCACCGTAATCAAAATAGCTTGATCCTGCTCTCCTGCGTCAATGTTTGGAAAAGAATCTAAATAATTCCTATCTAAGAGGTCTAATAGAATTCTCTTTCCTGAATTATTTTTCATTTTCGCTAATGCGATCGCCGAATCCCAGCGAACGTTTGGTTCAGTGTCGTCCATTGCCCTGATTAAATAAGGGACAGCTAAAGTATCACCAATCACGCCAAGGGCAATAATGGCCTGAAGCCTCACTTGCGGCATTCCATGATCTAGCAATTTAACGAGCGGCTGAACACCTTCTGAACTGCCGATGAGGCCAACTGCTTTTGCCGCAGAAGCGACAATTACATCTTCATCATTGAAAGCATTCACCAATGTTTCAAGATAAACAGTTTTCCCCGGCTGACCAAGGGCAAGTGCCAAGTATTGCCGAACTCTTGGATCACGATCGTGTTTGGCATATTCAAATGCTGACAACATTTCCTCTTCGAAGCGTGGATCGTCCGGCACTAAGTTGGGATTTGACAGTATTTTGGATAATTCAAACGCACCTTGCCAGCGCTTTGTAGTTCCTCCGATTTTTACATCCACAAGATAATCTTCGGCGGTTCTCGGTTCATCTGTAAGAATCCGTATCATCAGAAAAACTAAAACAGCAAAACCGGCGATAATCAATGGCACCACAAAAAAGCTGTGGACAATTACCTTTAACATGGATTGCTTTTCTTCCTGTGTATTATTTGGATCTAATGGTGTCATGTATCATGTGTATTTGTGCCGCGGAAAGGACTCGAACCTTCACGCCTGTAAGCACTAGATCCTAAATCTAGCGTGTCTACCAATTCCACCACCGCGGCTTGAATTAAGACTGTTAAATTAAGGAAAAATAAACGGCGTAAAAAAATAAAAAGGGCTGCAAAAACAGCCCTTTTTAAAAACTAATAATGAGAAATAATTCCGCTTATTTCATTAAGAGCATTTTTCGAGTTGCAGAATGCTGACCAGTATCAATGCGATATAGATACACACCGGCACTTACCGATCGCCCTGAAGCATCCAATCCATTCCATACAACCTGTTTCCTTCCCGCTGATTCATGCCCTTGAATCAATACTCTCACTTGCCTACCCATCATATCATAGACAGCAAGCCTGACATTTGAAGCTTCTGGCAAATCGTAGGATAATACGGTTGCAGGATTAAACGGATTCGGATAATTCTGATGCAGGCTAAATGTTTCGGGAAGTACATCTGTTTCATCCTCATTAGATAAGATGACGCTCGTTCTGCCCATTCCCATAGAATAGATTACCTGCTGGTTTTCATTGGTCGCTGCAGTTGATGTGACCATTAACATTGATCGTCCAAAAAATCCGGTAGATGCGTCATAATATACTGTAACATCCGCGATCGCGCCCACGCCCGGTGCAATACCGCCTGAATTGAAATATCCCCAAATATAGGTTTCGCCTGTTTCTACTTCGCCCGAGCCGGGACCGATGGATCCTTCTGACATTCTGTCTGTTGCCTGTACATCAATGGCAAGCAGTGCGTTCGGCATATCCATCACCTTCACCTCAAAATATCCTACGGTAGCCGTATTTGCGAGTCCTAGTGAAAAACCACTGACCTGACCCGTAGCATTGGTTTCAACATCTGAAATTGTAAAAATAGCTTCAGGAACTCCCACGCCGATCGAAGCAGTATAAGGTTCCACATACATTTGGACAGAATTGGCATCTGTCATGCTTACTTCTGAAATAGTGATTTCGACTGCTGAGCCAGTTGGCGCAAAACTGGAAACTGAAAACTCAATGTCTGCCAAATGGGTGGTACCGGCCCCAATTCCATTTTGCCCTGTTAGATCAAATAATAATATCTGATATGTTCCGCCAACATTGGTCCCGCTTACCTGCCACCCGCTTGTTGCGGCCGCAGCTTCAACAGAGGAACCCACGACGAAGCCGGCACCTCCGTCATCAATATTGAACTGAAGTGCATGAATGTTTTGTGTATTGTTTACAATGAGGGATAAAGAAACAGACTGCCCGGGATCGCCGTAATTATTTAACAGCATCAATGATTGTGTTTCTACATCAATGTCAAAGGTACCGGCATCCGCTGTCCACGGCATTTCATTATCATTCGCATCCACAATTTCTGCGCCGGTAATGGTAAGGTTCAACGTGGCGACTTCCAAGCTGAAACAGGTAACAACAACTTTGCACACCGATCCAGAGCCAGAGCCTAATAAACTTCCGATTGAGAGGCCCGTAACTTCAAATGCACCATCTGCGTTTTCCGCTACATCTAAGAGCCAGCCATTGGTTCTGTCGGTAGGCAAGACGGCAACAGCAGTTAGCTGGTCCGGAGCATCCGTAACTACAAATCCGAAGGAAGAAATTCCTCCATCATTATTAATTGAGAGCTCTAGTGTATCTGTATGACCGGAAAGCGCCTCTCCGTCCTCTACTCCAATTTCAACCCACTCAACAGGCGTACCGGTTGCTTCATTGGATGGTCCTGATTCGCCCATAGTTCCATAGTCTGCAGTCACAACATAATGATAATCATTGCCGTTGCTGACTTCAGTATCCTCATAAGTTTCAATAGATGCAGTTACGGATGAAACCAAATTCAATGATGAAACATCCACAGGCGATGTAGTGGAACGATAAATATTATAACCGGATAAATCCTGATTCACTTCTCTCGCAACTGGGAATGAGGGCAATTCGTTAGAGGCTACTATGGATTTTGATCCAGCTGAAAAAGGTACTGAATTCTTCGATGCAATAGATGTGCCAAAATCTGTAATTAGGCCTGTGCCTGCCATTATGGTTATATCATCCAAATAGGTGGTGCCATTATCATTCGCTACAAGGTGAAATCCTACCACAACATTGCTCTCTCCGGCATAAGCTGATAGATCCAAGTTTGTTTCATTCCAGACAAAATCTTCCCAAACGCCTATTTCGCCAAAGGTCCAAAGGTAATTATCCCATGTGGTTCCGCCATCCGTGCTGACTTTAACAAACATGTCACCATTATCATTGGGATCTACATGCCACGTATAACTTGAGCTCCAGAAAAATCCCAGCGAAACAGATGTTTCACCGCTTAAATCCAAGGATGGGGTCATTAGCCATGTATCAATACCAAATCCCCAGTCAACCTGAGCATTGTATATGCCGTTATTCGGATTGGCTTCAGAGATATGCCAAAATGGGTTTGGACCAGTCGTTGCGTCTCCGGCAGTACCCGGGCCTTGAATGGTTGACCAACTTCCCAATTCACCATCTTCGAAACCTTGGTCAATCGGAAGTTCGTCTGTTCCACCGCCACCGCCGCCGCCACCACCGCCTGGAGTACTCCAAGTGAGGGTGACTTGTGCATCTTCACCCGAGGTTGCAGTTAGCGAATGAGGTCGGTCTAAGTATCCCGGCCAAATAGTTACAGAACCGCTCGTTAGTTCAGATATCCAATAGGCTCCGCCAATATCATCGGATGCTACGGTATTTTCAAAACTAATTTCAACATCATCCGCATAGGCAAGAGAATCAATTCGAAAGCGCACATTTAAAACGACGCCGCTTCCAACACTGATATCATCGTTTCCTGAATTGTAAACGATGACCCGAGTCCCGGCAGATACATCAGAAGAAGTCACGGAAAAATCTGCAGTTCGCGTGTCAAGCCAAACGGAGTCTAAATCTAAATAATCCGGGTTTTCTACAAGGTCAAACTGAAAGCCGCCCACTACACCATCATTTTCCATTGATATTTGAAGGGTAACCAACTCCGTTATATCGCCTGAATCTGCATCCATGCTAAAGGCAACAACATTTCCAATTTCAATATTACCATCCACACCAACGGATGTTATTGCCGTCCCCGCTGAATCGGTTACTACAAGGTTTGAGATTTCTAAATCAATTAACGCCGATGCGATGGTTGCTGCATCATATACAAGCATTAACACTGTGTCCGAATTCGCAGGAATCGGAGTAGTTCCCGATCCATTGTAAAATATAATTCTGTTAGATCCATTTGAAAATGTAGTATAAGAAGCAGTAAACCCAGAAGCATTCCCGGTCCCGGAAACACTTGAGATGTCAATTAATTCCGGCATATCTGCAACATCAAATTGGATACCGCCAATTGTGGATGTTGGGTTGGACACAATCACGGGTACGGTTACTGATGACGGATATCCATCGTATTCTACCTCGCCAATCGAAACAGTAACGGTGTCGGCATGTACCTGTGCCTGGCTTACCAAAGCCAGAAAAAGTGTAGTAATAATCTGAAATTGTCGTGTTGTTTGTCTCATAATATTTTTACCAGTTTTCCTCGTTTTCAGGGCGAAAACCGCCCGTATCTGTCCCTCAGAAAGTGGCGGAAGTTATTTCATGCCATACTATTTACCAAAAACTATCCTGAGCGTGTGATTTAGATCAAATTGGATAAAAACCGCTTGATTTACCTTAATGCATTTGAAAGATCATTTTTCAAATCTTCTGCATTCTCAATTCCGATGGAAAGACGAAGTAAAGATGTGGTGATTCCCATCTCTAATTTTTTCTGATCAGGTAAGGCCGCATGTGTCATACTGTATGGACTGCAAATCAAACTTTCCACTCCGCCTAAACTTTCTGCAAGCGTAAACAATTGTAACTTATTAATAAACCTATCGCGGGCATTATCCGATCCGATTTCAAATGAAATCATGTTCCCAAAAATCGGACTGCCGTCCGGCGTTGTTTGCTGTTTTGCCGCCAATGCATATTGCGGGTGATTTTTCAAGCCGGGGTACACAACTTTGCTTAATTTTTTCTGATTGGCAAGCCACCCTGCGATTTCATTGGCAGAATCGGATGCTTTTTGATACCGTAATGCGAGTGTTTTTGTGGACCTTAACAAGATCCAACAATCAAATGGGCTTGGCACTGCACCAGTTGCTTTTTGCATAAAATGCAGTTTTTCTGAAAGCACTGCATCATTTGTAATCAGTGCGCCGCCCAAAATATCAGAATGACCGGATAGCGATTTTGTAGTACTGTGCATAACAATATCCGCACCCAATTCCAGCGGTCGCTGTCCATAAGGACTCATAAATGTATTATCCACGCTAAGGATAATTCCACGATCTTTACAGAGCGAGGACATGGCTTCTAAATCACACAATTCCAACAGAGGGTTTGTAGGAGTCTCAACATGAATCAGTTTTGTATTTTTCTTTATTCGGGTCGCAACATTGTTAACATCGCGCGTATCAACCCAGTCAAATTCAATTCCATGCCGTTGCAGAACTTCCATACTCATTCGGTATGTCCCACCGTATGTATTTCGGGAAATGAGAATATGATCGCCTTGATCAAACAATTGGAACAAGGCAGTCGTGGCGGCCATTCCCGTCGAAAAAGTGATTCCATATTGTCCGTTTTCCAGCGAGGATAAATTTTCTTCTATCCTGCGGCGGGTTGGATTATCAACTCTCGAATAATCAAATCCGCGCGTCTTCCCCACCGCATCTTGCTCATATGTTGCCGTGAGGTGAATTGGAGGTGAAATGGATCCGGTTATTTCATCACTTTCGTTCCCGGTGTGAACGGCGCGCGTGGAAAATCCCCATGAATTCTTTTTACCTTTTACACTCATATGCTTTCCGAATATCCTTTATTTAAATATTGCTGAAGTTTTTTATGTTTTATCCATTCTTCTTTTCCACTGGGGCTTACCACTTTTACTTTTTCATTCCTGCCGACTTTCTTATCCATGTGAACCGGCTGTAATGACTCGCCCTGTTTTGCTTGTTCTTGTTGAGGTGCAGCAGTAAATCCCATTCCGGTAGATTCATCATGTTGAAGATTGACATTTCGAGGCACGTTTTCCTGAACTGCCGGCGTCCCTTCCATTCCCCTGATCTGAGTTCGAAAAAGCCGCTGAACTGTTTCGGAAGCCGTATCTACCATCATATTGGAAAACAGTGCGAATCCTTCCGATTTATATTCCAGAAGTGGGTTCTTTTGTCCATAAGCCCTCAAATTAATGCCTTCCCGAATCTGATCCATGGCATACAGGTGATCTTTCCATTTTTCATCCATAGTTCTTAATACTACAAATCGTTCAAATCCTCTCATTACATCTTCCGGAATGAGCGATTCCCGAGCTGCATAGACCTCTTTTGCATGATCCAGAACGAAGGCATGCACATCGGATGCCGATATTTCCGATCCCGTATGGGATTCGATTTTCTGAACATCGGCATCCACGAGTAAATGGGATGCCAAATTATGTTTCAATCCTTCCCAGTCCCAACCGTACGGATCCTCAGATTCCTGACGGGTAATTTCATTATCAATGAAATCTTCAATTAAATCCTCGATTGTCTCTTTAACCTGCTCACCATTCAAAGCTTGGTTTCGGATATTGTATACAATCTGTCTCTGCTGGTTCATAACATCATCATATTCAAGCAAATGTTTTCGAATGCCAAAGTTGCGCTCTTCCACTTTTTTCTGGGCATTTTCAATGGCGCGCGTCACCATACTGTGGGTAATTACTTCCCCGTCTTCCACGCCCATTCTGTCCATTATGCTGGCAATCCGTTCGCTGTTAAATAACCGCATAAGATCATCTTCCAAACTGAGATAAAATCGAGATGATCCGGAATCGCCCTGCCGTCCGGACCGGCCTTTAAGCTGAAGGTCAATTCGCCGTGACTCGTGCCTTTCGGTACCAATAATATGAAGTCCGCCAAGATCTACAACGCCTTCTCCGAGTTTTATATCCGTGCCGCGGCCGGCCATGTTGGTTGCAATGGTTACGGCGCTTTTCTGTCCTGCCAAAGAAACTATTTCCGCTTCGCTCTTGTGCTGCTTGGCGTTCAATACATTATGTATTACGCCTTTTCGTTTCAGCATTCGTGACAATAATTCAGACACTTCAACCGAAATAGTTCCCACAAGAACAGGCTGTCCTCTTTTATTGCACTCGTCAATCTCATCAATAACTGCATTGAATTTTTCTCGTTTTGTTTTAAACACGAGGTCATTCCTGTCATCACGAATAATGTCCCGGTGTGTCGGAATTTCCATGACCTCTAAAGCGTAAATGCTCCCAAACTCTTCTGCCTCGGTTACAGCCGTTCCTGTCATGCCGGAAAGTTTCCCGTACTGCCGAAAATAATTTTGGATAGTGATCGTCGCCAGCGTTTGTGTTTCGCGCTCTACCGTAACATTTTCCTTAGCTTCCAACGCTTGGTGAAGGCCATCGCTATAGCGTCTTCCGGGAAGCACTCTTCCGGTAAATTCATCTACAATCAATACTTTTCCGCCGTCCACAACATACTCCACATCCTTCTCATACAAAGTATGAGCACGAAGAAGCTGTGTAATATTATGAATTTTTCCGCTTCGTTCGGCATGAATCTGATGTGCCTTTTCTTTTTCCTGTTCTTTCTCAAGACTGGCTAATTCTTCGCGCCCATCAACCTCATGCAGCAGTTCCCCTAAATCCGGTATTATAAATGCTTCCGGATTGTCCGGCGCTATCGCCTCTCTGCCTTTGTCCGTAATATCAATAACGTGCGTTTTTTCATCAATACTGAAATACAAATCGTCATCCGCTTCATGAAGTTTTTTATCGCGAAGCAATTCCGATTCTGCATTGTGTGCCAGTTTTTTTGTACCCTGTTCCTGATAGGTTTTCAGCAATTGGCGGTGTTTCGGCATACCTCGAGTTGCCTGCAGAAGTTTGTATCCAGCTTCATCGTCCTTTTCTTCTTTCATCAATGATTCGAATTCCAAAAGTAGAGATGACACCAGCGATTGTTGTTTTTTAACAAGACTTTGAACCAGCGGACGCAGTTCAATAAATGTTTTGTCAACAGGAGCATCTACCGCGCCGGAAATAATTAGGGGTGTCCTTGCTTCATCAATCAGAACACTGTCAACTTCATCCACAACGGCATAATTGTGTCCACGCTGTACCTGATCTTCCGGGCGAAGAGACATATTATCCCGAAGATAATCAAACCCGAATTCATTGTTAGTGCCGTAAGTAATGTCACACGCGTACATTTCCCTGCGCTGAGTATTGTCCATGGAGTTCAGGATGAAGCCGACACTCAGCCCCAATCGCTCGTAAATTTTCCCCATCCATTCCGCATCACGCTGCGCCAGGTAATCATTCACCGTTATCACATGTACGCCTTGCCCCGTGAGCGCATTTAAGTAAATCGGCAGTGTGGCCACAAGTGTCTTTCCTTCACCAGTTTTCATTTCCGCAACGGTGCCGCGATGCAAAATCACTGAGCCGACCAACTGAACATCATAGGGAATCATTTGCCATTCGGTTTCATGGCCAACCACTTTCCAGGATTGTCCGCAAAGCCTACGGCAGGTATCCTTTACTATTGCAAAAGCCTCTGGCAAGATCTCTTCTAATTTAATTTCCAACGCTTCCCGGACAGCTTTCAACACATCTTCATCCGGTTTCCCTTCCAAAGACGAGCGGACGGTGGATTCAATGTCGGATAATTCGTCACGAAACTCTTCCGTTCTCAACATCAGTTCTTCGTCAGTTTTGGACTGAACAGAATCGGATATACGATTAATATCCTCAACGATCGGATCCATTTTTTTGATGGCACGACCGGAATGAGTACCAAACAACTTCTTTAACGTGTTCTGAAACATCTTATAAATTTAATTGATTTTGAGTATAAAGCAGATTGAAAACCTAATCCGCGTCTATCGTTTTTTCGGCCTGATTGTCCTTATAAACCGCATCTAAAATTCCATTCACAAATGATGAGCTTTCTTCGGTACTGAATTCTTTCGCAATTTCAATTGCTTCCGAAATTGTGACTTTTGGCGGTACCTCATCTATAAAATAAATCTCGGAAATTCCCATAACAAGAACCAGTTTATCTAAAAGGGCAACCCGATCCATATCCCAATTCTGAAGATGGGAATCTATTTTTTCTTCGCACCATGTCCGCTTGTCTACGCAAGTCATAAACAACTCTTTTATAAACAACTGAATTTTCTTTGGAAGCGGATCCCGCGCAAGAATATCCGCCAGAACCTTATCCTTATCTTCATGGGAAATATCCATGGAATACAATCCCTGAAGGACCCTTTCTCGTGCTTTGCGGCGTGGATGCATTAGTTGTCGCGTTTCGCCATTGGATTCTGGCGAGGCAGGTAAATATTTTTGAGTTTGCTGAGGTCCGACATCCGTTTTTCGGCTACTCTTTCAGCGGCGGCATGTGTTGGAATATCTTCTTTTTCCGCCAAATCAAAAATGGTTTCCAGCGTATCATAAATTCCCTCTGCCTGAGAAAATGCCCGCTCTCGGTTGTAACCCGAAATTTCATTTGCTACATTGATAAGCCCGCCGGCATTGATGGCATAATCCGGAGCATACAGAATATCTTTTTCCTTAAGCAACTGTCCGTGGTTGGCTTCCACTTCCAATTGATTATTGGCGGCGCCTGCAACGATGGGTACTTTTAATTTTGGAATGGATTCATCATTTAGCGTAGCGCCCAAAGCACAAGGAGCATAAATATCCGCTTCCAATTCCATTATTCCATCCGGCGTTACCGCTTCTGCCTTAAAATCAGTCGTTACCCGCTTCAGGTTCCCTTCATCTATATCCGTTACAACCATGGATGCACCTTCTTTATACAGATAATCGCATAAGTGATATCCAACATGTCCAACACCTTGAACAAGCACTTTTAATCCTGAAAGGCTGGATTTTCCCAACTTCCTTTTCACGGCTGCCTTCATACCCATAAATGTTCCGAATGCTGTTACAGGCGATGGATCTCCGCTACCACCAAGCGCGCGGGAAATGCCGGTAACAAATTGGGTTTCCATTCGTACCCATTCCATATCTGTGACAGAGGTCCCGACATCCTCTGCAGTAATATATCTTCCGCTAAGTCCATCTACGAATCTCCCAAATGACCGAAAAAGAGGTTCAGACTTATCCGTTTTATGATCCCCAATAATAATGGCTTTTCCTCCACCCAGATTTAAGTTCGCTATAGCAGATTTATAACTCATCCCGCGGCTCAGGCGCAGCACATCCTTTAAGGCATCATCTTCGGATTTATAAGACCACATCCTGCATCCGCCTAGCGCGGGTCCAATGGTTGTATTGTGAATCGCAATTATTGATTTTAATCCAGTATCTGAATCATTGCAGAAAACAACCTGCTCATGGTCCTTAAAATTCATTTCTTGAAATAAGTCACTCATAGGTCCTTTATCCTCTTAATTCAATGCGTAAATCCAGCCAAACGGATCGCTTCGTTCTTCTTTCTGAATTCCGGTAATGTGTTTTCTTAATTGTCTTGTTATTTCGCCTTCGCCGCCTTCTGCGATGGTATGGGCTTTTTCTTCAACCGTAACTTCGCCAATAGGAGTAACCACCACTGCTGTTCCAGTACAAAATGCTTCGTCCGCAGTAACCAAATCTTCAATGGTAATATCCGTTTCCCGAACGTCCAGATTTAGAATATCTTTTGCAATGCGAATCGCTGAATCTCGTGTTACTCCAGGAAGGATAGAGCCGGATAATTTAGGTGTTTTTACTACCTCGTCCTTTATGATAAACACATTGGCCGATCCGACTTCCTCAAGCAGTGATTCTTGAGCAGCGTGCAGATATAAAACCTCATCAAATCCTGCCTCCTTTGCGAGTTTCAGCGGATATAAAGACGCGGCATAATTTCCGATTGCTTTCGCATTGCCAGTTCCGTGAGGCGCGGCGCGATGAAAATTCCGGGTCATTTTTAGTTTAAGCGGTTTTACTCCACTTTTAAAATATGGACCGACAGGAGTAACAAAAACGACAAATGTATAATAAGGTGCAGGACGAACCCCGAGGACAGGGCCTGTACCCCACAATACCGGTCTTATATAAAGTGACCCTTTCCTGTACGGCGGAACGTAGTCACCGTTATCCTTTACAACCGATTCTACCGCATGTATAAAAGTTGCCTTTGGAATATCCGGCATCACCAGCCTTTTCGCTGATAAAGACATTCTCTCCGCATTCTTGTCCGGACGAAAAAGAACTACTCTATCCTGAGCGGATCGAAACGCTTTTGTTCCTTCAAACGCTCCCTGCCCATAATTCAGCACGCCCGCAGCCGGCGAAAGAGAAATATCGCCAAAAGGAACAAGTTCTCCTTTTTGCCATTGTCTGGATTCGTCGGTATCCATCCGGTACATGCTTCTGGTAGGAAAATAATTAAACCCAAGGCTGTCCCAATCGATTTGCGTAGAAGGGTTCATCTTATTCTTTCAATAATGAGCGGGCAATCACCAGTTCCTGAATTTCTGATGTGCCTTCATATATTTGGGTGATTTTTGCGTCACGCATCAGGCGCTCTACGCCGTATTCGCGCATATAACCATACCCGCCGAAAATTTGCACACAGTCTGTAGAAGCTTCCATTGCCGTTCTGGATGCAAACACCTTCGCCATGGCGGCTTCTTTTGAATACGGTTTGTGCTCATCCTTTAAATGTGCCGCCTGCAAAATGAGCAGTCTCGCGGCGTTGATATTGGTTGCCATAGTTGCCAGCTTGCTTTGGATTGCACCAAATTCAGCAATGGGTTTTTTGAATTGTTTTCGCTCTTTTGCATAGGCAACAGATTTTTCCATTGCCGATCTGGCTATGCCGAGCGCCTGAGATGCGATTCCAATTCTGCCACCGTCTAAAGTGCCCAACGCAATTTTGAATCCGTCCCCTTCATTCCCGATTAGGCAATTCACCGGTACCTGACAATTTTCGAAATAGAGTTCGCACGTGTCAGAACCTCTAATACCGAGCTTGTCCTCTTTTTTTCCCAAGGATAAACCCTCTAAATCTTTTTCAACGATAAAAGCAGAAATCCCCTTGCTGCCTACATTTTTTTCGGTAACCGCCAAAACAATAACCACTCCAGAACTGATTCCGTTCGTAACCCAATTCTTGGTGCCGTTCAGCACATAGTGGCCGTTTTTGCGCTCGGCGAAAGTCCTCATATTTCCTGCATCCGATCCTGACTGCGGTTCGCTCAAACTGAAAGCTCCCAGTTTTTTTCCATTAGCAATATCCGGCAGAAATTGTGCTTTTTGATCATCCGAAGCGAAATTCTGAATGAGTTGGGTCACCAACGAATTATTCACGGACATAATCACTGCGGCAGAGGCGTCCACTGCGGCAATTTCTTCCAAGGCAGTCACATAACTGACAGCATCCATTCCCGCGCCGCCATACTCTTCGGGAACCATCATGCCCATGAATCCAAGATCGGCCATGAGGGCAATTTCTTTTTCGGGGAAAGTGCACGTATCATCGCGATCAATTACGCCCGGTTCTAAATGGTCTTTGGCAAAATCCCTCGCGGTCTTTTGAATGAGAAGTTGTTCTTCCGTATAATTAAAATTCATGGTGCTCTTTCCACGATGAGAGCCGAAGCTTCTCCACCGCCGATGCATAAAGTCGCAAGGCCTGTTTTTTTATTTTCCTGATTCATGACATGCAACAATGTTGTTAATACACGCGCGCCGCTGCCACCGATTGGATGCCCGAGAGCAATCGCGCCTCCGTAGATATTAACCTTATCATGCTGAATTGAATGATCTTCCATAGCTGCCATAGTTACGGGCGCAAACGCTTCATTTATTTCCCATACATTAATGTCATCCGCTTTCATTTCTGCTTTTTCTAGACACTTTGAAATAGCGATGGATGGCGCCGTTGTAAACCATTTGGGTTCCTGCGCACCGGAAGCCTGTGCGACTGCTTTGGCTAAAGGCTTTAACCCTAATGCTTTAAGTTTTGCTCCGGAAATCACCAGAACTGCGGCTGCTCCATCATTGATTTTGGAAGCATTTGCAGCGGTGATGGTTCCGTCCTTTTCAAAAGCAGTCCTCAATGTTTTCATTTTTTCAAAATTAGCTTTTCCCGGCTCATCATCTGTATCCACAATAATGGGGTCACCTTTTCTCTGCGAAACATATACTGAGCAAATTTCTGCATCAAACTTTCCGTCTGCTTGTGCTTGTTTCGCTCGTGTATAAGATTCTTCAGCAAACGCATCTTGATCCTCACGGGAATGGTTTTTTTCTGCTGCGCAAAGTTCCGCGCAGTTCCCCATATGAACATCATTATACGGATCCCATAAGCCGTCCTTAATCATACTGTCAGTCAATTGTCCATGCCCAAGACGATACCCATCTCGGCCTTTTTCCAAAAGGTATGGCGCCTGAGACATATTCTCCATTCCGCCGGCAATAATGACATCCGCATCTCCTGTTTGTATAGCCTGCACCGCCAGCATGACAGCTTTTAATCCGGAACCGCATACTTTATTTATTGTCATACATTCGACAGAATCAGGCAATCCAGCGCCAAGCGCTGCCTGTCTCGCAGGCGCTTGCCCCAGGCCCGCGGGTAGTACGCACCCCATAATAACTTCATCAATTTGCGCCGGACCAATTTTAGAATCTTCTACGACCGCCATAATTGCGGTTGAGCCTAATTTTGTCGCTGACACGCCTGCCAAACTTCCCTGAAATGCGCCAATCGGCGTTCGTTTGGCTGATACTAAATAAACCTCTTTTAATCTGGTGCTCATGTATTTATCCTATGCCGCGAATCGTTGACTGTAAAATAAATCACTATTCTGACTAGTGCCATCTATCATCATTTCTGCGGCCATTTTCCCAAGCGATCCTGCAAAACCGAGGCCGTGACCCGTGTAACCGCCACATACAAATACATTCGGGCTCCCTGGAACTGCCCCTAAAAGCGGGATTCCATCTTGGCTAAATCCCATAGTGCCGGCCCATGCGTGGGATATTTGGGCCGATTTTGCTTGCGGAAATAAGGAAGTGAAATATTCGAATAAGCCTTTTATTAATTCAGGATTTCCAGATTCAGATTCATTATCAACAGAATTACCACTGTTTTCCCTGAATCCTCCAACCAAGAATCTGCCATTCTGAAGTTGGCGCCAGTATTCATAACCAAAATTAGCATAAATCACTTCTTCAAAAATCATTTCGTCAAGCGGTTCGGTTACAAAAGCCTGTCCCTGTACTGGAACAATCTTATCTTTCAGGCGCGGCTGCAGTTTAGCCGTATAGGCATTGGTAGCAAGGATTGCCATTGCGCAAGACACTGTACCCCGATCTGTTTCGATCAGAACAGCATCAGATGTTTCATCTGATGAAAAGTTTTCTACTAGGGTATGCTCAAAAATAGGTATTCCCTTTTTTGCCAAAATGCCGGCCAATTGCTGAACAAATTTCACCGGGTGTATTTCACCGTCCTTTTGCATTCTAACAGCACCCGTAAATTGATCACAATGCAAATGTTCCGTACACGCAGCCTCATCTAGATAATCTGCACTGAAACCATCCGCAATTAAGTCGGCATATGTTGCCTTTAATTCTGTCCCTTCCTGCGCGCTTATTCCAAGAATTAGGCTGCCGTTTTTTCTATATTCACATTTCAATTTTTCGTTTGATATAATTTCAGAAATAATCCTGTGATTATCTTCAGTAATCTGCCATAATCTTTTTGCTTTTTCTGCTCCGAGTAATGCTTTGGCGCGGCTGTAATGTTCCACAGTTCCGGTTAAGATAAAACCGGTATTGCGTCCCGTTGCAGCATCACCGATCATCCGTCCTTCCAGTAAAATTGTACGTATTCCCGCTTCCGCTAAAAAATATGAAATCAGCACACCCGTGATTCCACCGCCAATCACAGCTATATCCGCTGTCATGCTTTTCTCTAAAGCAGGGAATGCTCGTTCCAAATCTATGCCGAGAGATTCTTTCGAAAGAAAGTACGGATTAGAATTATTATTTGTCATTTACTCCCATTTTTATCGTACGCTTTAATGATATCTCGTACCAGTTTATGCCTAACTACGTCTAACTCCGTTAGTTTCGTAAAACCAATTCCGTCCACCTTTTTCAAAATATCCAAAACCTGAAGCAATCCGGATTCTGTTTGCTTCGGTAAATCAATCTGCGTGTCATCGCCGGTAATGATTGCTTTCGAATTTACACCGAGCCGAGTTAAAAACATTTTCATCTGCATGGTGGTAGCATTTTGAGCTTCATCTAAAATCATGAACGCATTGCTTAACGTCCTGCCTCTCATATAGGCAAGTGGAATCACCTCAATAGTATTGTCATGTAAAAGCGGATTCAATTTAGATTTCGGCATCATGTCATCCAAAGAATCGTACAGCGGCGTTAAGTATGGATCTACCTTTTCTCTAAGATCTCCGGGGAGGAACCCCAAATTTTCGCCGGCTTCCACTGCCGGGCGGCATAAGATAATTCTACTGACTTCGTTGTTATCCAAAGCAGAAACGGCCGCAGCAACCGCAAGGTAGGTTTTCCCGGTGCCTGCCGGCCCCACCGCAATAACAATATCATTTTCACGAAAAGATTTTGCATAGGCTATTTGCCCATCCGTCCGCGGGGAAATGGATCCTTTAATGCCGTAATGAATCACATCATCCGGTGCGGCTTTTTCATGGCCGTTCTGGGCTCGGACCAAATCCACCAGCCCTTTTACATCCTTTTGAGTGAGCGAACCTTTTCGGTTTAATGTTTGAATCATTTCATGAAATATTTCATGGATTTGGTTGACCGAATCATTTTCACCACTTAATTTAATCTCTTCACCGCGAACAATAACTTGAACCGGAAATGTGTCTTCAATAAACCGCAAATGTGCATCGGCAGCGCCGAAAAGCGATGCAAGGTCTATTCCTTTAATTTCTATGATTTTATCCAATTCCTTGAACCCATGAGTGCTTGTGTATGAAATTCCCAGGTAAGAAATTACTGAACCCGGTTAAGTAACATGAATATATTAATACTGTCAAGCGTTTGTCGAAAAGTGCCTGCATTTTCACTGGCCAAATGTACATCAATTTTTCTTATCTTTTGGATGTTCGTTTCCGGATGCGGTACCTTAGGCTCAAACGCCATTCCAAAGAAAATTTCCGATAATGTCGAAGAATTGACAGAACGCGGTGAAAAACATTGGGGGAAACGGATTCGATTCAAAGATGCCCGCAAAGCGCATGTCATGCTAAAACGAGCAGTTTCCCTGACTCCTCACAATCAGGAATTGGTCGCATTCTTCGCGCGCGTCTGCCATTTTCTCGGGTATTATGTGGAGAAGGATCCAGCCATAAAAGAAGCACTTTATTTAGAAGGTGCAGAAACGACATGGAACTGTATTACATCTATAAAAACCTATACAGAAGTATACGATACCACTCAGGGTGATTCATTGGCTAAATCGCGTGCGGCGCTTTCGGCCTTGCCCGATGACTCCGTGCCGGTCATGTATTGGCATTGCGCGAACAAAGGCCGATTTTTGGCAAATAAAAAAGTGATTGAGCGGCTAAAGTATAGAGAAACTCTCGAAACCCTAACGCATAAAATTCTGGCTGCGGATTCAGACTATTTCTTTGGCGGACCTAATAGATTTTTCGGTGCATTTTTTGCTCGCCTTCCAGGAGTGGACCTTTCCATCGCTTCCGATTATTTTGACAAATCAATTGAAAACAGTCCTCAGTATCTCGGCACTTATTTATTACGGGCGCGCTATTTACATACCAAGTCGGGTGACCGGGCATCCTTTGAAAAAGATCTTCAGTTTGTGCTGGATGCGGATCCGACGGTTTTGCCGGATGTGATGCCGGAAAATTTGCTGGCACAGGAAAGCGCAGAAGAATTGCTGACACACACATCTATGCTCTTTGAATGACAGTCTTCGTCGGCATTCTTCAGCTCTTGGGTTTAATTGCGAGTGCAGTTTTCCTGTTTTGTCTTTTTCCATGGAGAATCTCTTTTAACGGGCATATCGTATTAAAAGAATCCCATTTTTCTTCAAATGGAAAAGTAACTCTCGGAACATCGCGATTTGGTTTTATGATTAAACCGTCTAAGTATATTTCGTTTGGACCATTTGGGAATCCATGGTTGAGGTTTTCCGCACAAAAGAAATCGAAGTTTGAAACAAAAATCCCGAAAAAAGAAAACTCTAAAATGGGAAAAAAATCATTATTAAAATTTATCCGGCCAGCATTAAAAACTTTTCGCTGGGAAGTGTTTTCACTGACCGGAAACCTCGGGCTTAAAAGCCCGGCGGATACCGGAATTGTGTTTGGAGGTATTCAGGCAGTACGCGGCTGGATACGCACCAACCGAATTCAATTAGATATACAGCCTGTTTTCACCCACAAGACGGACACCGATTTAACCGGATCTCTACAATTCAGTTTGGTGCCGGTACGATTGGCATGGAATCTCACCAAAACCTATTTACATTTTCGCTTTCAGAAAGGATAAAACATGGACGTTACAGAACTCATCAAAAATACACTGAATGAAATTCAAGACTTGATGTTGACACGCACCGTTGTCGGCGACCCGATTGAAGCCGGAGACCATACCGTTATTCCTGTTTCCAAGGTAACATTTGGATTTGGCGGAGGAGGCGGTGAAAGCAAAGATACCGAATCCGGACAAGGTGTCGGCGGAGGATGGTCCATCGAGCCGGTCGGCTTTGTCATCATCGGTCCGGACGGTGCGCGGCTCCTAACCATCGGCGAACAGGACAGCGTTACCTCTAAACTATTAGACCTTGCGCCAAAAGTCGTGGAAACCGTGAAAGATTTTGTGAATCAAAAATCGGAAGAATCGGATGATTCAGCAGAAACAGAAGAAGGTTAATTCCAGATAGAGATTTTGTTTTCGTCTATAATATCTGTCAACTGTCCTTTAATCTTTTCCGCAATGGCAGCCGATTCATTTTTCGGTAGAGAAATCACGCCATCTCTGTCTTCGTAATCCTGATAATACACATCTGAAGGCGGCAGGCGCTTTCGGGCGCGCTTGAAAAAGTCCCGTCCCATGCGGAATGTTCCAACCGTTATGTCCCTAATGCCTTCCGCAGGAATTTCTTTAGAAATCATCTGAATAAATTCTGCATACACGTGTTCCCAATCCGGAATTGGAATCACGGGATCAAGGCAAAGCCTAACCTTCCACCCTTTGGCAATTGCTTCTTTCACTGCTTTGAGGCGTCGAGCAAGAGGCGGCGCATCCCATTCATACGCATTCGCAATAATATTGGGAGACAAAGTCCATGCTAGTATAATATTGTCCACCGGTCGCACATCATCAATGGCGCTGAAGAGTGCGCTTTTTGTCCTGATTTCCAGCATGAGGTCAGGATTGGTTTTGCAGAAATCAATCCATTTTCTCGTCCACGGCACGATATTCTCAAATGCCAGCAGATCGGTGCTGTAGGAAATAGACAGCAGTAGCGGTTCATCTTTGACTGCTCTCGAATCCAACTCCCTGCGAGCGGCATCAAAAAAATCTGAATCATTCACAAATACCACAAGATTCGCCGACGGATACATTCCCTGCAGAAAACAATATCGGCAGTTGTACAGACAGTTCAGCATCGGCGTCGTATAATAAAAATTTTGGAAGCCGGCGTCCTGAACAACGTCTGTTGCTTTATACAAAAATCCGTCTTTCTTTAACGCCAAGATTAGCTTCATGCTTTTTTTCTGCGCCTGAAAATCCTGTCCGCTGCGGTTAAACACCGATTTGTAATCCTGAACAGGAATTACTTCCGCATTGGGTAGGCGCTTGAGAATGTCCTTTGCCATCGGGAAATCTTTGGCACCCTCTTCTACATAAATGTGAGAAAAATCAGGAAGAAAGGAATTGCTTAATCTGCTCAAATCTGTCATTCCTTTCTTTTTTTGACTGCGATTGAAATTCCATCTTCGGCCATAGATCGGTCAAATCTCCCGATTTTATTTTCTTCCCCTCCGCTAAAATTTTCAATTCCTCACCTTGTGTTGCGGTGAGCTTCATCGTCCTAGTGCCGGCTGATAAATTTTCCCTCTCACCATCATTCAAAATTGGCGAATTCCACACATCCGCATTTTGGTAAATCTGAATGATGCTGTCAATTTCTGATATTTTATCCTCAATGAGCGCGGAAACATCAATTCCTGAAAATGCTGCTTCATCCATTGCGTCAGATACTATTTTCAGGAAAACCATTCTATGCGCCGGTATGCATTTTATTCCAGCTTCAAACAGCGCTGATGCTTCCATGTCCACCAGATTTTTGAATCCTGCCGATCCGTTTGTGACTGCTGTGTCCACGGTTGTTAATTCTGAAGTCTTCAAGCCGTGCTTCAGCAGAACGTCCGGAAACCACTCGCGCTTGGTATGTTCATCCGTGATTTTCTGAATTAAATACAATTCGCCAATCTTGGTTGTTTCGGGATTCCCGCCGGCAATTCCGACATTTACCAAAAGATAATCAGTGGGAAATTCCTGCAAAAATTCCGATACCGATTCGGATGCTTTTTGTTTTCCGAGTCCGCAAATGAGGAGTGTTATGGAATCTTTTTGGTAAACCCGAAATTGTGATTCTGTGTCAGATTTCAGGTCGTAATGCTCAATCAGCGGTTTTGCCTCTGATTTGAGTGCTGTAATGATAAGAACAGGTTTTTTGGATTCCATTAACAGTGATTATAGAACCGAATCCCTATTTATCTAAACCGTTTTTCTCAGTGTTCTTTAGGGATAAAAATAGCCGCAGAGAACACCAATTATGCGCTAAGGACGCAATGAAATATTAATAAGGAAAAACAAGTTTAGAGAATAATCTTGGCGAAATTTGCGGAAAAATCTGTGTTTTGAATAGTTTTGTTAAAGATTCTTCATGTTGCTCAAAGTATAGGTTCAATGTGTCTTGATTAGAATTACCAAACGACACTAATACGATACTGGCCAACAATTTGAAAAATATTGTTTTCATTGCTTAATCCTTTCAATCAATGAATCCGTTTTATTACCTTGTTCCTATTCCAATAATTGCATGTGAAGCATCGTGTGTATGTCCAACAATTACGATAGTATTTCCCTTGAAATCTGCCCCAGGAGATGAAAAGTCATACATTTCAATAAATTTTCTGTTATAATCCCAAGATGCTCCATTATAATGCACATAATTAAAACCACCCCCTACAGTAAAAATATCATTAGGTGTTTGAACATTTAGATCCCTATACCCATAGTTATCTAGTTCCTTAATAATTTTACTAGTTTGATCAATGAAATTATATTTCCATAATCCCCCGAATGTAACAAAATAAGCAGTATCTCCATATACACTTACACTGGATATACCCCCCAAGTCATTCTCATTAGTTGGTATAATATTGTCGCTATAATACAACTCAGTAATTATACCATTATTAATTATTAGCGCTTGTGTTTCTACCGGTGAAAACATTGTATAACCCGCAACAAATACATACTCTGCGTTAGGTGTCCCATCAATATCCATAAAACGTACACCATGGGTACTCTCCATCTTTGTAAATGTGCCACCGTTGTAATGGACTATAGTTCCACTATCACCAACAAAAAATATATTTGAGGAAGATGTCCCCCAAATTGCGTTAATATAGCCAAGGCCAAGAGGGTATCCATCCTCTTCTGGTGTCAATTTTCTCCAGTAATTACCATCGTAGTGAAATGGTAGCGATGATGCAATCCAAATATCATCATTATTGAAAGCAAAAATAGAATATTTAGGAAATACTGAACCTGCACTTATTAATTCCCATTCACTCCCATCCCAGTGTGCTGTATTAAAACTGCTGCTGTCCGTTTCAATATCTCCCACCACCCATATATTATTCTCATCAATAATGGCAACATCCTTTAAATAACTTAAAGAAATCCCCAGCGTGTCAATCTCCCATACAAAATTGTGGCTGGTGGTATCCAACTTGCACTGGGTCTGGTCCTCGTTCCAGTGGTAGCCTTCTGCGCATTCGCAAGTGCCGTTTACGTCTATTTGGTTTTCCCCGCATTCTGTTTCTGTAGGGTTATCGGGGCAGGCGGATTGGGTGATTAAAATAAAAAAAACAAAAACAGCGGTTTTCATTCCTGCAAAAAATGTTGAATAAGATAATGAACCCATAACGATGAAAGTTACATAAAAATCCTCTTAAGATTCAGGGAAGAAATCACAAAGGCTCAGTATCCTCTTTGCGTTTGCATCCTCCGAGGAAAACTCTGCGAACCCTGCGGATAAAAAATTACTCCAGTTTCAGCTTTTGCAG
>JAAZYX010000014.1 GCA_014239435.1 Fidelibacterota bacterium
ACCTCTGCCATACCCCGGGCGCTCTGAGTCATCGTAATCGCCGCCGTTAACGTCGTCTTACCATGATCAACATGACCGATCGTACCTATGTTTACATGCGGTTTTGTTCTCTCAAATTTCTGCTTGGACATAATGCCTCCTCCTTAGTTAGGATGCTTTTCCGTGTACTCGTTCAATAATTTCACTTTCCACCGAGGAAGGTACCTGCTTGTATTTCGAGAATTCCATATGAAATACTGCACGTCCCTGCGTGATGGACCTTAAATCTGTTGCATAGCCAAACATTTTGTTTAACGGCACATTCGCCCGTAATACATGAGCTTCTTTTCTCTGTTCCATACCATCAATATTGCCGCGGCGGGAATTGATATCGCCCATTACATCTCCAAGATATTCCTCTGGAACGGTGACTTCCACCGACATCAGCGGCTCCATAATTGCAGGACCAGCTCGACGACATGCTTCCTGAACGGCCATAGAGCCGGCTACTTTGAAAGCAATTTCCGAAGAATCAACATCATGATAAGAACCATCAATAAGTTCAACGCGAACATCTTCAATTGGATACCCGGCAAGAATGCCGTTTTTTATTGCTTCTTGGATACCCTGACTGACAGGATTTATATATTCTCTGGGAATTACACCGCCAACAATCTTGCTCTCAAAATGATAACCCTTACCCAGTTCATTTGGTTCGACATTGATTACAACATGGCCGTATTGCCCGCGTCCACCTGACTGACGTACAAATTTCCCTTCGACTTTTTCGACAGCCTTTGTAATTGCCTCTGTGTATGCAACCTGAGGCTTACCAACATGCGCCTGCACCTTGAACTCCCTTAAAAGACGATCCACTAAAATCTCTAAATGAAGCTCGCCCATTCCCGCAATGATAGTTTGCCCAGTATCAACATTTGTAGATACGCGGAAAGTTGGATCCTCTTCACTCAGTTTTACCAATGCTTTACTCAAATTGTCTTGGTCTGCCTTACTTACCGGCTCTACAGAAACTTCCACAACAGGTTCGGGAAAATCCATAGTTTCAAGCAGAATCGGATTTTTTTCATCACAAAGAGTGTGACCGGTTTTTGTCTGCTTAAGGCCTACTGCAGCAATAATTTCACCGGCGGATACTCGATCAATTTCTTCACGCTTGTTTGCGTGCATCAACAAAATTCGGCTTATGCGTTCACGTTTTCCGATATTTGGATTGTAAACATACGAACCGGCTTTAAGAGCGCCGGAATAGACTCTCATGTAGGTTAACTGCCCTACAAATGGATCGGTCATAATTTTAAACGCAAGAGCGCTAAATGCATCATCTTCGTTTGTTTTTCTGACTTTAGATACATCAGAATCGTTTATATCAAACCCCATAGTATCGCCGACATCAACCGGTGAGGGAAGAAAATCGTTAATGGCATCCAATAAGCGCTGCACACCTTTATTTTTAAAAGCAGACCCAACAAAGGTGGGAATAAATGTATTGTCAATACATCCTTTTCTTAACGCAGTTTTAATTTCATCAACCGATATGTCTTCATCGGCTAAATATTTTTCGAGTAAATGCTCATCGTATGTGGCAGTTTCTTCAATCAAATGATGGCGCCATTTTTCCGCTTCTTCTTTCATATCATCCGGAATGTCAGCTTCGTCAAACCGCTCACCCAAAGTGGTCTCGTTGTATAAAATCGCCTTCATAGTTAAGAGGTCAATAATTCCTGTAAAAAGATCGCCCGAACCAATGGGAATCGTAATGGGTAAAGGGTTGGTTCCAAGACGGCTTTTTATCATTTCAAGAACATTGAAAAAGTCCGCGCCAACTCTGTCCATTTTATTTACAAATGCAATACGCGGAACGTTGTATTTATCGGCCTGTCTCCATACTGTTTCACTCTGGGGCTCAACACCTCCAACCGCACAAAAAACAGCAACCGATCCATCCAGAACTCGGAGAGACCGCTCCACTTCCATGGTAAAATCAACGTGGCCAGGTGTATCAATAATATTAATTCTATGATCATCCCACATCGCAGTAGTAGCTGCGGATGTGATTGTGATACCGCGCTCTTTTTCCTGATCCATCCAATCCATAGTAGCAGCGCCATCATGGACTTCACCAATCCTGTGCGTCCTGCCGGTATAATAAAGGATTCTTTCGGTCAACGTGGTTTTCCCGGCATCAATGTGCGCCATGATACCAATATTTCTAACGTTTTCTAGTGGAATTTGCTTCATGATTCAATTTTATCTAAAATGTGCGAACGCTTTATTGGCCTCAGCCATTCTATGCGTATCGTCCTTCTTTTTTATGGCGCCGCCTTCACCATTCGCGGCAGCGATAAGCTCAGAGGCAAGCCTTTCAGCCATTGGTCTGCCTTTTCTGCCTCTTGCTGCATTAATCAACCAATGCGATGCCAGAAAAAACCGTCGATGCCTTGCCACTTCAATTGGCACCTGATAGGTCGCTCCGCCAATGCGTCTCGATTTTACTTCCAACATGGGCGATGTATTTTCAATTGCCTTGTTAAAAATCTCAAGTCCGTCAGTTTTTACGCGGTTCTTTATCACATCCATAGATGAATAAAAAATTTGTTCCGCCATTCCCTTTTTGCCGCCGCTCATCAAAAAATTGATAAATTTGGCTACATTAAGGTCATTGTAAACCGTATCCGGTAAAATCTGTCTTTTTTCTGGTCTGCGCCGTCTCATATTTATTTAGGTTTTTTTGCGCCATACCGCGACCGGCTTGTTTTTCGATCTGACACTCCTGCAGTATCAAAAGTACCGCGAACAATATGATACCGCACTCCGGGCAAATCCTTTACACGTCCGCCTTCAATGAGAACAATACTATGCTCTTGAAGGTTGTGCCCCTCACCTGGGATATATGCAGAAACCTCAATTCCGTTTGTGAGCCGAACTCGCGCTACTTTTCTCAAAGCTGAATTAGGTTTTTTTGGAGTGGTTGTATAAACCCGCGTGCAAACACCCCGCTTTTGAGGATTACCCTTAAGCGCAGGAGTTGACGTGGATTTCTTTACACGCTTACGTCCTTGTTTTACTAATTGATTTATTGTTGGCATATTCGTTTCAAATAAAGCTAAGAAAGTTACTTATTATTTTCGCACATCGTCAATTTCTTTTTCGACGATTAAACCATTTCCCCTTCTTCCAAAATCGGATCAGCATCCATGTCTAAAGATGTGTCTTCTCCAGCAACGATTATATCTCGGAGCTTAGGTGATCCTGTACCCGCAGGAATCAATCTTCCAACGGCAACATTTTCTTTTAATCCTCTCAAATAGTCCGTTTTACCTTCTGCCGCAGCATTGGTTAACACACGAGTGGTTTCCTGAAACGAAGCAGCTGAAATAAAGCTCTCAGTATTTAGTGAAGACTGCGTGATTCCCATTAATAGCGGATCAAACGTAGCTGGACTTGTTTTATGTGTTTTGATCGGTTTTTTCCCTTGTTCCTTCAACTCCTTGTTCACATCCCTGATTTCGGTCTTATCAACAAGCATTCCCTCTTCAAAATCTGAGTCCCCAGGTGACCCGACCAGAGCTTTCTGAAGAATTACGTTATTGGTTTCGAAAAAATCAACTTTATTCACTCGATCGCCTGGGAGATAATGCGTGTTTCCAGGTTCTCGAACGCTGACTTTCTGCATCATTTGTCTTACAATTACTTCAATATGCTTGTCATCGATTTTAACACCTTGAAGTCTGTATACTTCCTGTATCTCATTCACGAGATATTCACGCACTCTTCCGGGACCTAAAATATTCAAGATATCAACCGGTGAAGTGGAACCTTCACACAGTGGAATCCCTGCTTTAATCATGTCTCCTTCATGGACGATAACATGCTTACCGTAAGGAATATTATATTTCCGAACTTCTCCATCTTCTCCTTCGATGTGAATCTTTCGGATACCACGTTTTGTTGGCCCAAACGTGACTTTTCCATCGATTTCAGCAACAACCGAAAGATTGGAAGGTGTCCGCGCTTCGAACAATTCGGTTACACGTGGCAGGCCGCCTGTAATGTCTCGGGTTTTTCCAATGTCCCGCGGAATTTTGACAAGCGTTTGCCCTTGAAGAACTTGTTTCTTATCGTCTACAACCATAGTTGCATTCACAGGAAGAATAGTCCCACCGGCGATAACATTTCCTTTTTTATCCGTGATTTCAATATGCGGACTCAATCTGCGGTCTTTTGCTTCAATAATGACTTTCTGTTTTTTACCGCCTTCAACCGCTTCTACCTGATATGTTTCATTCGGAATGAAGTCTTTCAGATGAATGTATCCTGATTGTCTGGCCAGAATAATATCAGTGTAAGGGTCCCATTGAAATAATACCGTTCCAGCTTTGATCTTTTCTCCATCACCTACCAGAACATTTGCGCCGTAAGGAACATTATATTCCACACGAGGGCTATTATTTTCATCTAGAATGGCAAGCTTAGCATGACGAACCATGCATCTTACTACTTCATTCCCGACCTCATCTAATGTTTCAGCAACTTCAAGATTTTCGGAATATTTAATAGTTCCGTCGCGCTTCGTGCGTTTATCCGACTGCTCAATAATTCTCGTTGCCGTACCACCAATGTGAAAAGTTCTCAATGTTAGCTGTGTTCCGGGCTCACCAATACTCTGAGCTGCCTGAATGCCAACGGCAGAACCATGATCAATCAATTGATGTGTTGAAGGATTCCAACCATAACAATACGCACAAACACCTCTTAATGATTCACACGTAAGTACCGATCGAATCCGAACAGATTCTATATTGCTGTTGGAAATGATATCCGCTTCTTCTTCTCTGAGCAATTTTCCAGATTTAATCTTGACTTTTCCGTCAATGATAAAATCATCCAAAAGTGTCCGTCCAAGGATTCTATCCGCCAGCGGTTCAATGATTTCTTCACCTTCCTTTAAGTCAGAAATAAACAATCCATTGATCGTACCACAGTCCTCTTCGTAAATGACCACATCCTGCGCTACGTCTACCAACCGGCGTGTAAGGTACCCCGCATCAGCTGTTTTAAGTGCGGTATCCGCCAGACCTTTTCGAGCGCCATGAGTGGAAATAAAATATTCCAGCACAGACAACCCTTCTTTGAAATTGGAGATAATCGGCGATTCAATAATTTCACCTTTTCCGCCTGTCATGGTTTTCCGCGGTTTCGCCATCAGTCCACGCATACCTGCTAGCTGTTTAATTTGGTCCTGACTTCCACGCGCTCCAGAGTCTGCCATCATGAATACAGGATTGAACCCTTGATTATCATTCTGAAGATCATCCATCATAGTAGCCGCAACTTTATTGGTAGCTTGCGTCCAAATATCAATTACCTTATTGTAGCGTTCTCCGTCAGTTAAAATGTGCCGTTTAAATTTGCTTTGAATTTCTTCAACCTCTTTATTGGCACTGTCAATAATAGCGTCTTTCTTTTCCGGAATCCGAATATCGGATATAGAAATAGAACAGCCGCTTTGGGTTGCCGTATTAAATCCAAGGTCCTTTAGATTATCCAGAAAGGAGACCGTTTTGTAATTACCCGCAGTGAGGTAGGTTTGATTAACAACCGCTTCCAGTTTTTTCTTGGTGATTATTTCATCCACGTAATCCATTTCATCTGGTAGAATTGAATTAAAAAGGACGCGTCCGACAGTAGTATCTTTATGCCATTCACCTTTGTGACGAACATTAATAATGGCATGAACATCCACTGCTTTATTTTCGACAGCAAGCAGAACTTCCTTAAACGAGCCAAAACTTTTACCTTCTCCTTTACAGCCTGTTCGCTGGCGGGTAAGGTAATAAGTGCCTAAAACCATATCCTGAGAGGGAATCGCCAATGGCTTTCCGTTTGCCGGATGAAGGATATTGTGGCTGGAAAGCATCAGTATTCTAGATTCCATTTGTGCCTGAACAGATAACGGAACGTGTACTGCCATCTGGTCTCCGTCAAAGTCAGCATTAAATGCTGAACACACGAGCGGATGGATTCGAATCGCCTTCCCATCTACCAATACCGGCTGAAAAGCCTGCACACCTAATCTATGTAGTGTTGGTGCGCGGTTAAGCAGAACCGGATGATCCTGAACCACATACTCCAAAACTTTATACACGATCGGTTCTTGGTTTTCTACCATCAGTTTTGCGCCTCTAGGCGTTTGAGCATATCCCCGTGCGATCAACTCATGAATCATGTGCGGCTTAAAAAGTTCTAAAGCCATATTTTTGGGTAAACCACATTCATTCAAAGTCAATTCCGGACCTACCACAATTACGGAACGCCCAGAATAGTCCACACGTTTTCCCAACAGATTCTGACGAAAACGACCGGCTTTCCCTCTAAGCATATCTGAAATAGATTTTAACGGTCTTCGCGTACCCGATCGGATTGCGGTTTTCCGTCTGCTGTTATCAAACAGTGCATCCACAGATTCCTGAAGCATTCTTTTTTCATTACGGAGAATGACATCTGGCGCTTTGATTTCCATAAGCTGTTTAAGCCGATTATTTCTGATAATAATTCGCCGATACAGATCATTTAAATCACTTGCTGCAAACCGCCCACCTTCCAAAGGCACAAGCGGTCGCAATTCCGGCGGAATAACTGGCAGAATAGATACAATCATCCATTCAGGTTTATTAATCTTTTTCTTTCCTGCGTCAATTAAGAAGATGTTGACCACTCTAAGGCGTTTTAGTGCGTCTCCTCTTTTCTGTTTTGATTTGGACGTTTTTGCAATTTCATGAAGCTCGTTTTTCAACTGTACAAGATTGATCCGCGCAAGAACTTCTTTCATTGCCTCGCCGCCCATAGCAGCATAGAAAAATTCTTCGTTATCTCTTTCTTCATCGGAAACTGCATCATAGCCGTACAACTGTTCCAATTCCATTTGCTCAGTTTCATCAATGAGCTCATGAGCTTCTCTACCACTCTTTCCCGGCTCAATAATCAGAAATGCTTCATAATAAATGACGCGCTCAAGCAGACGTGTACTCAAGCCAATTAGATAACTGAGTTTACTTGGAATGGATCGCAGATACCAAATATGAACAACGGGTACAGCAAGTGTGATGTGACCCATCCGCTCACGGCGAACTTTTTTCCGGGTTACTTCAACACCGCACCTGTCGCAAATAATACCGCGGTACCGAATACCTTTATATTTGCCGCAATGGCATTCATAATCTTTCACCGGTCCGAAAATTTTCTCGCAGAATAATCCATCTTTCTCCGGTTTGTATGAACGATAATTGATTGTTTCCGGTTTTAAAGTTTCTCCATACGACCGGGCTAAAATCATTTCTGGCGAAGCCAACCCGATTGTGATTGATGAGAAATGCTTGGAAGTATCTACTGCTGTTGATTGTATGAACGTCAAAGTACGCCTCCCTTATTCCAATTCAATGTCTAATCCTAAACCCTGAAGTTCCTTAATGAGGACACTAAAGGATTCCGGTGTTCCAAATTCTGGTAAACTCTCACCTTTTACGATGGCATTGTAAACCTTCGATCGGCCGTCAACATCATCTGATTTTACCGTGAGAATTTCTTGCAATGTATGCGCTGCACCATACGCTTCGAGGGCCCAGCATTCCATTTCTCCAAACCTCTGACCGCCAAATTGAGCCTTACCGCCCAATGGCTGCTGGGTTATGAGAGAATAAGGACCTGTGGACCGAGCATGCATTTTATCATCAACCATATGACTCAATTTCATCATGTAAATGCAGCCGACTGTGATAGGATTATCAAAGTATTCACCTGTTCGCCCATCTACCAAGGTTGTTTTTCCGGATACAGGCAAGTTAGCCTTTTTCAGTTCTGTTTCAACATCATCGGGTGAAGCACCGTCAAATGCAGCTGTTTCATATTTGACTCCAAGAACTTTTCCAGCCCAGCCAAGCATCGTTTCATACAATTGCCCAAGATTCATTCTCGAAGGTACACCCAAAGGATTCAAGGCGATATCAATCGGAGTTCCGTCTTCCATGAAAGGCATATCTTCTTCCGGAACAATTGTTGCCACAACACCTTTGTTTCCATGACGTCCCGCCATTTTATCGCCAACCTGGATTTTGCGTTTGCTTGCAACATACACTTTGGCGAGGCTTAAAATACCCGGCTGAAGTTCATCTCCAATCCTGATTTTGAAAATATTTTTCTCAAGGGTGTTTTCGATCATTTTCCATTCTGTTTTGTAAGATTTCCATACAGACTTGATCTTTTTCCATATTTTTACATTTTCAACCCATTGCATGTCCAGACCAAACCGTTCGAGGTCGTAACTCTGAATTCGCTTCTGAGTCATCTTCGTACCCTTTTTAATAAGGGTTCGCCCCTTCAACGAACGGATGCCGAGCGACACTTGCCCCTTAAGCAATTCCATCAATTTTTCATCACGAGCCGTTTTCAAAGATGCCTTCGCATCGCGTGCCTCTTTTTGAAGTAAATCAATCATTTGACGCTCTTCGGTTCTAGTAGAACGAGCGCTCTTTTCAAAGAGTTTTGTATTCACAACAACACCTTTGATTCCCGGGTCGGCACGTTTAGAAGCGTCTTTGACTTCACCAGCTTTTTCACCAAAAATTGCACGGAGAAGTTTTTCTTCAGGCGTTGGATCAGTTTCACCCTTCGGTGTAACCTTTCCAACCAGAATATCACCTTCTTTTACTTTTGCGCCAATTCGGATGATTCCGTTTTCATCAAGCTCTTTTGTGGTATCTTCGCTGACATTTGGAATTTCCGCGGTCAATTCTTCCTGACCTCTTTTTGTCTCTCTCACTTCCAAATCAATTTCGTTGATATGGATACTTGAGAATAAATCTTCCTTTACAAGGCGTTCGCTTATCACAATGGCGTCTTCAAAATTGTATCCGCGCCACGGCATAAAAGCGACCATCACATTTCGACCTAATGCCAATTCGCCATTTTCGGTGGATGTCCCATCCGCAATCACATCACCTTTTTTGACTTTTTGCCCTTCCTTTACTATAGGACGTTGATTTTGACAGGTATTTTGGTTAGTTCCGATAATCTTTCTTAGCGGAATCGTCACCAGATTTTCACCCTTAACCAAACTGAGGCTGTCTAAGATTTCGGATGTTTTTACAATTATTTTATCCGAATCAACATAATTGATTGTTCCGTTCACCGGCGACACCGTGGCTGATCGGGAATCACGAGCTATTTTCCCTTCAATTCCCGTTCCTACAATCGGAGCTCCCGGATTCATAAGCGGTACAGATTGTCTCTGCATATTAGAACCCATCAGAGCACGATTTGCATCATCATGTTCCAAAAATGGAATTAGAGCTGCCGCAACACTTAAAATCTGGTTAGGAGCGACATCCATAAAATCAGCTTCGTTAGGCGACACCATTGGAAAGTCGCCTTTGATTCTCGCTCTAACCGTTTCATTCGTCAGCATATTCTTATCGTCCATCGCTTCATTCGACTGCACAATCATTGCTCTGTCTTCATCATCCGCCGACAAATATGTTATTTTTTTTGTCGCGAAAGAGTTCTTCTCTCTATGATTAATCACTCGGTAAGGGGCTTCAATAAATCCATGATCATTTACCTGCGCGAGGAGAGCCAGCGATGAAATAAGGCCGATGTTTGGGCCTTCAGGAGTTTCAATTGGACACAATCGCCCGTAATGGGTATAATGTACGTCACGGACTTCAAATCCGGCGCGCTCACGCGTTAATCCGCCGGGCCCCAGACTGGATATTCTCCTTTTGTGAGTAACTTCAGCAAGCGGGTTTGTCTGGTCACCAAATTGAGATAGCTGGCTCGTTCCGAAAAATCCGTTAATCACTGTTGTCACAACACGTGAATTAATAAGATCCTGAGGCGTGATACTTTCCTGCTCCCTCAAATTCATGCGTTCATGAATCGTTCGAATCATTCGGCTAAGCGCAATGCTGAATTGGTTCGTTAATTGCTCACCAATCGTCTTGACTCGTCTGTTCCCTAAATGGTCAATATCGTCTGTTCCCCGCTCTCCCTTTCGAAGATCAATCAAAATACTCAAAACACCAATGATATCATCCATTGTGAGAGTTGTTTGCTCAACCGGGACATCCAGATTGAACTGCTGATTAAGCCTGTAACGCCCCACTTGGCCCAAATCGTATTTTTTCGGACTGAAGAAAATCCGCTCAATAAATTTTTGAGCTGTTTCCAGATTTGGCGGTTCACCGGAACGCAATAGCTGATATACAATTGAAAGCGCTTCCTCTGTATTTGAAGTCGGATCTTTTTGCATTGTATTAGATAACAGCATTGCGCGAAAATCCTTATTCGCATCTGCGACTTCTACTGCATCAATTTTAGCTGCCTGAAGACCTTCCAGCACTTCTGTTGTTATTTCGGTGCCTCCTTCATAATAGATTTCACCGGTTTCTTCATTCACTACGTCCTCAACAAGTGAAGTTCCAATCGCGTCTTCTGCTTTTTTCCCTTTCAGCTTTGCTGTCTTTATACATTCAAATGCTTTAAAAATATCGGCATTTGTAGAAAAACCGAGCGCCCTCAGTAGCATCGTTACCGGGAATTTCCGGCGCCTATCAATAATAGCAAAAAGGCAGTCATTAATATCCGTGGTAAAGTCAACCCAGGATCCGCGAAATGGAATAATTCTTCCCTGGAAAAGCTTGGTGCCGTTTGGATGGATGGATTCATCAAAGAATACCCCCGGCGATCTCTGAAGCTGGGAGACAATCACACGCTCCGCACCATTGATTATGAAAGTCCCTTTTTCCGTCATATACGGAATATTTCCAAAATAAACTTCCTGTTCTATGCTTTGCTCATATTCGTTTTTATTCGATTCATCGGTAATGTGCAAAATCAGCCTGACTTTTAAGGGTACCGAATAGGTCACACCTCTGTCAATGCATTCGGCCGGACTATATTTTGGCAATCCCAGAAAATAGCTATTGTACTCAAGAACATAGTTTCTGTGAGAGTCTTCAATCGGGAAAGTGGCCCTCAGTACTTTTTCCAGACCAATATCTTTTCTCTGTTCATCAAGAGTATGTTCTTGAATAAACTGTTCAAAAGAACCCGTTTGGATCGCCAGAATGTCCGGCATTTCCACAATAGATTTGATCCTTGAAAAGGACATACGGTCCCCATAGGTATTCGCAGTGGCTTTCACTTAAGCCTCCTTATTGTTTTGCTTAGAATTGCAGATAATATGTTTTGAAGATCAGCAGCTTACTGAAGTTCTACCGTAGCACCGGCTTCTTCCAGCTTCGCCTTCACTTCATCCGCTTCAGCTTGGCTGACGCCTTCTTTAACAGCTTTCGGTGCTGAGTCCACGAGTTCTTTCGCTTCTTTCAGTCCGAGGTCTGTGATGGCACGAACAACTTTGATCACATTGATCTTCGCCTGTCCGGCAGATGTAAGCATAACATCGAACTCTGTCTTTTCCTCAGCGGCGGCATCGCCTCCGGCAGGACCCGCAGCAGCGGCTACGGCAACCGGTGCGGCAGCTGTAACACCAAACTTGTCTTCGATGTCCTTTATGAGGTCAGACAGTTCCATCATGTTGGCTGATTCCAGATACGTTAGAACGTCTTCTCTTTTAATCTCGGCCATGAGTATTTACTCCTTTTCCTTAAGTATTAAGATTTCTGGTCTTTTAGTTGATTCAAAGCATTCATCAAATTTGTCATTGGACTGCTTAAGGTACGCGCTACCAAAGTGATAGGCTGACTCAGCATGCTCAATAGTTTTGATAGTAATTCATCTTTCGATGGAAGCGATGCGATTCGTTTAAATTCTGAACCGTCGAGTAATTCACCTTCAAAAATGATACCTTTTACCAGCGGGAGATCGTGATCCTTGGTGAAATTTTTTATAACTTTCGCAGGTGCGGTTGGATCATCATATGCAAGAGCAATAGCTGTTGGACCATTTAGGATTACATCCACTCCTTCTATTGCGTTGTTTTTTGCGGCAAGCTTCAAGAGCGTATTTTTTGCAACTTCATAATCCACGGACGCATCGAAAAATTGCGATCTGAGATCTGTTACGCTCAAAACATCTAGTCCGAGGTAATCCGTAAAATAAATTGCGGATGCTTTCCCCAGTTTTTCGGTTAGCAAATCAACAGCTTCAATATTATTTGAACTTGGCATATTCTTACCTGATTTTTGAATGGTCTATTTTAATTCCAGGCCCCATCGTTGAAGACAGAGTCAACTTCTTCAAATAGGTGCCTTTTACAGCAGCCGGTCTTGCTTTAATAACTGTTTCATAAACAGATTTCACATTGTCCACGAGAGCCGTTTCATCAAAAGACATTTTTCCGCACACAACATGAATAATTCCAAATTTGTCCACACGGATTTCAATTTTTCCTGATTTGATTTCCTTAACAGCTTTTGCAACATCCATAGTTACCGTTCCGCTTTTTGGATTAGGCATTAATCCTTTTGGGCCAAGAACCTTACCAAGTTTCCCCAATTCCGGCATCATGTCCGGCGTAGCGATAATGGTATCAATTTCATCCCACCCGGATTTCAATTTGGCAAGAAAATCTTTATTCCCGACAAAATCCGCTCCAGCCTCTTCAGCTTCTTTTTCTTTTGGGCCCTGCGTCACCACAAGAACTTTTACTTCTTTCCCCGTGCCGTTTGGAAGGGAGGCAGACACGCGGATATTCTGATCTGCATGGCGAGGATCAACTCCCAGACTAATTGAGAGTTCAATGGTTTCATCAAACTTTGCAAAGGTTAATCCTTTTAACAGGGAAATAGCGTCCTCAAGTGCATATTCTTTCATTCTGTCTAGTTTTTCTTCAAATACTTTTTGATTTTTTGTCAAACTCATCTGGACACCTCAATGCCCATACTTTTGGCAGTTCCGCGAATCATTTCCATCGCTCTTTCAACCGTATTGGCGTTTAAATCTTCTTTTTTCAATTCGGCGATATCCCGGAGATCATTTTCAGTCACTTTGCCAACCTTTTCACGATTTGGTTCGCCGGAACCCTTTGGAATTTTCGCTGCTTTTTTCAATAAGACCGCAGCAGGTGGAGTCTTGGTAATAAATGAAAAACTCCGGTCTGAGAACACAGTAATCACTACAGGAATAATCATGCCACCTTGTTCCTGAGTCGCGGCATTAAACGCTTTACAGAACTCCATAATGTTAACACCATGCTGACCAAGGGCGGGACCCACTGGAGGCGCTGGATTTGCTTGCCCCGCAGGAATTTGTAATTTGATGAATCCGATTTCTTTTTTTGCCATGTTTTATTTCTCCAATTCGACCTGAAGGAAATCCAATTCGATCGGTGTTGGCCTGCCAAAAATACTTACCGATACTTTAACTTTTTGTTTTTCATTGTTGACTTCCTGAACAAATCCGTTGAATTCCATGAAGGGTCCATCAACCACTTTCACCGAATCTCCCACATTGTAAGGCTGGGAAATCTTTTCTCTGCCTTCTATACCTTCCACCTCACCCAGAATGCGAGTAACCTCATCAGGTTTTAAAGGTTGCGGTCTGTCCTTCTGACCAACAAAATTGATCACGCCATCCATGTTTTCAACCATGTACCGTATTTCTTTGTCCATGTTCATTTTTATCAACATATACCCCGGGAAAAAAACTTTATTCCGAACTTTTTTCTTCCCATCCTTCATTTCTACAATATTTTCTGATGGCACTAAAACGTCCGCTACCTGGTCCTTTAAATCCTCTTGATCTATTTCTAACAAAAGGGAATCCCTGATTTTCTTTTCCTTACCGGAAATGACGCGAAGAGTGTACCAGTCCAAGCTCATAAAATTATTTTCATTAATTCGGACAAAATTCTATCGATAAAAAACAAAAAAATTCCCAACATTAGAGAAAGCGTAAGGACTACAAATGTAGATCCCTTTAACTCTTCCCAAGTTGGCCAAGATACTTTTCCCATTTCAAATTGCACGTCGGAAAAAAATTGTTTCATTTTTTTAATCATATCCTAAAATATCTGAATCGCTTAATACCGTTAGCAGGTGAGGCAGGACTTGAACCCGCAACCCCCGGTTTTGGAGACCGGTGCTCTACCAATTGAGCTACTCACCTAATACTCCACCGAAATTTGATAGCCACGACCTACTTCGTTTCCTTAAATAAAACGTGCTTCCGAACAACAGGGTCATATTTTTTAAATTCAATCCTGTCAGGATGTTCACGTTTATTCTTCGTTACAGTGTATCGATAGCCAGTACCTGCTGTACTTTCAATTTGAATGATGACGCGTTTGCTGTTACCGGCCATGAATTACTCCAAAATTTCAGTAACGACACCGGCACCCACAGTGTGGCCGCCTTCACGAATCGCAAACCGAAGTTCCTTATCCATTGCAATCGGGGTTATCAACGCACCCGTTACTTCTACATTGTCTCCCGGCA
>JAAZYX010000008.1 GCA_014239435.1 Fidelibacterota bacterium
AGGAGGCATTATGTCCAAGCAGAAATTTGAGAGAACAAAACCGCATGTAAACATAGGTACGATCGGTCATGTTGATCATGGTAAGACGACGTTAACGGCGGCGATTACGATGACTCAGAGCGCCCGGGGTATGGCAGAGGTCATGGCTTTTGACGCAATTGATAATGCCCCTGAAGAGCGTGAGCGCGGTATTACGATTCAGACGGCCCATGTAGAGTATGAGACAGAGAACCGTCATTATGCGCATGTAGACTGTCCGGGACATGCGGATTACATTAAGAATATGATTACGGGTGCAGCTCAGATGGATGGTGCTATTTTAGTCGTAAGTGCTGCAGACGGTCCTATGCCTCAGACCAGAGAGCATGTTCTGTTGGCAAAGCAGGTCAATGTGCCTTCTATGGTTGTTTTTATGAATAAGACAGACCAAGTGGATGATCCTGAGCTGATTGAGTTGGTAGAGATGGAGTTAAGGGATCTTCTGAATGAGTACGAGTTCCCGGGTGATGATATTCCTATTATTAAGGGAAGTGCCTTAGCCGCAATGAATGCTCCGAGCGATGAAGCAGCTACCCAATGTATTATAGAGTTAATGGAAGCATGTGACAGTTTTATTCCAGAGCCAAAGCGCGATGTAGATAAGCCATTTTTAATGCCGGTTGAGGATGTGTTTTCGATTACCGGTCGTGGAACCGTTGGTACCGGCCGTATAGAGCGCGGTGTTGTGAAGGTGAACGATGAGATAGAGATGGTTGGAATGGGAGAGCAGCGCAAGACAATAGTAACGGGAGTAGAGATGTTCCGGAAGCTTCTGGACAGAGGTGAGGCAGGTGATAATGCAGGACTGCTGCTTCGCGGTGTGGATAAAGAAGACTTAAAGCGCGGGATGGTGTTGTCGGCTCCGGGTTCTATCACACCTCATACAAAGTTTAAAGCAAATGTATATGTACTGAAGAAAGATGAAGGGGGCCGTCATACTCCGTTTTTCACAGGCTACCGTCCTCAGTTTTATTTTAGGACGACAGATGTGACGGGAATTGTTGAGCTTCCTGAAGGTACGGAGATGGTGATGCCGGGAGACAATGTAGAAGTAACGGGTGAGTTGATAACCCCGATTGCAATGGATAAGGAACTTCGGTTTGCGATTCGTGAAGGCGGCCACACTGTGGGTGCCGGTGTCGTTACTGAAATTTTGGAGTAAGCTTTAGCATGGCAAAACAAACCATACGTATCAGCCTCCGGGCTTACGATCATACATTGATCGATAAATCTACTGAAAAAATTGTCAGAACGGCGAAATCAACCGGTGCTATAATTTCCGGTCCGATTCCTCTGCCAACCAAACGTACAATTTATACAGTTTTGCGTTCTCCATTTGTTGATAAGAAATCCAGAGAACAATTTCAAACGAAGGTGCATAAGCGCCTCATTGATATATTGAATTCCACTCCAAAAACTGTGGAATCTCTTATGAAATTAGATCTTCCAGCAGGAGTGGACATCGAAATTAAAGTGTAATTATGCGTGGACTAATTGGAAAAAAAATAGGTATGACACAGGTTTTCACCTCTTATGGTGATTCGATACCAGTGACAGTACTCGAAGTAGGGCCGTGCATAATTACTCAGGTAAAAACGATAGCTTCAGATGGGTATGAAGCGGTGCAGCTAGGTTTCGGAGAAAAGAAAGAAAAACATTCAAATAAGCCCATGAATGGTCATTATGAAAAAGCTGGAACAACTGCGAAAAAATTACTTGTTGAATTTGAGCCTATTACGGGAGTGGATTACAAAGCGGGGCAAACCTTTAAAGCAGATTTATTCAGAGAAGGTGATTTGGTAACCGTATCCGGAATTTCTAAGGGTAAAGGATTTGCCGGTGTTATGAAGCGCCATGGATTCAAGGGTGGGCCAAAGACTCATGGACAAAGAGAGCATCCAAGATCTGCGGGTTCTATTGGCCAGGCATCCTATCCATCCCGTGTATTTAAAGGAATGAAAATGGCCGGACAAATGGGAAACAAAAAAAGTACAACTCAAAATCTTGAAGTGGTTCAAGTAGATGCTGACAAAAATCAAATTTCTGTTAAAGGTGCGGTTCCTGGTGGAAAAAACGGATTTATTACTATTTCTAAATAACAATGAAACTTACTATTCTAAAACCTGACGGCAATAAATCTTCATCTTCCATTACGGTTGATAAAGATGTATTTGGTATTGAGCCTAATGAGACCGCTGTCCACCAAGCTGTGGTAGCTGAACTCACAAATTTTAGGCAAGGCACGAGTAGCTCAAAAAACCGTGCGCGTGTGCGTGGCGGCGGACGTAAACCATTTAAGCAAAAAGGACGTGGCGGGGCACGAGCTGGTACAATTAGATCGCCTCTGTGGGTTGGAGGTGGTACAGTGTTTGGCCCGGAACCCAGATCTTATTCTCATAAGCTTCCTAAAAAATTGAGACGTTTGGCGCGCAAGTCAGTTTTATCAGATAAGGCAAAAAGCAAGAGTATTATGGTTGTAGAAGATTTCAAACTAGAATTACCTAAAACAAAGGACATGGTTAAAATATTATCTGATCTGAACATCCTCAACCGAAAAGTGTTGATTTTACCTGAAGAAGTTTCTGAAAACCTTATTTTGGCAACCAATAATATTCCGGGCGTTTATGTGGTGAAAGCTAATTATGCCAGCACCTATGATTTAATTGACAGCGAAATTTTACTCTTCACAAAATCCGGACTTAAACTTTTGAACAAATCATTTGGGAAAAAAGAGTCATGAAGCTCTCTCATGAAATATTGATTCGTCCTCTGTTTACGGAAAAAATGAGCCGCTTGGAAGAAATGGAACGCAAGTATGCTTTTCAGGTTGATCCGGATGCCAACAAAATGGATGTAAAGCGGGCAGTCGAAGAACAGTTTGATGTTAAGGTGACGAAAGTTTCCACCTTGAATCGTAAGGGCAAGGAAAAGCAAATGTCCGTTCGAAGCGGCGGAAGGGTCATCCGTACCCGCGGCCGTCGTTCCAATTGGAAACGTGCGGTTGTGACCCTTTCTGAAGGATTTACCATCGATCTTGTAAGAGGCGAGGCGGCTGAATAATGGGCATTCGCATACTCAAACCAAATACGCCCGGGACCAGATTTGCTACCCGTTCGGATTTTTCGGAAATAACCGAATCAAATCCTGAGAAAAAACTTACGAAGGCACTTAGAAAGACAGGCGGACGTAATAATCACGGAAGAATTACCGCTCGCCATCGCGGCGGCGGCCACAGAAGGCGGTATCGTCTTATCGATTTCAAGCGGAACAAAGATGGTATTCCCGCAAAAGTTGCAACCATTGAATACGATCCAAATCGTTCTGCGAATATTGCACTGCTTCATTATGCTGACGGTGAAAAACGATACATCCTTTCACCTTTTGGATTGCGCGTGGGTGACACCCTTCTTTCAGGGGAAGAAGCACCGTTGAGAATTGGGAATTGCCTATTAATGAAAGACGTGCCAACAGGTTTATTTGTGCATAATGTAGAGTTAGAACCGGGGCGCGGCGGGCAGTTAGTTCGCAGTGCTGGTGCGGCTGCACAGGTGATGGCGCATGATGGTGGATTTACAACCTTAAAACTTCCGTCAGGCGAAGTGAGATTGGTGCGAAACAGTTGCAAGGCAACTGTGGGTGAAGTTGGTAATAAATCTCACGAGCAGATTGTGTCGGGAAAAGCTGGTCGATCAAGATGGCTTGGGCGCCGACCTAAAGTCCGCGGAGTCGCAATGAATCCGGTAGACCATCCCATGGGCGGTGGTGAAGGAAAATCCTCTGGAGGGCGTCATCCAACAACACCATGGGGAAAGCCTACTAAAGGCTATAAAACGCGAAATAAGAAAAAGAAATCCAACGTGTATATTGTGAATCGGAGGAAATAAAGTGCCACGATCTCTGAAAAAAGGTCCATTCGTGGACGAAAAACTTTTGAAAAAAATTAATGCTATTAATGATGGCGGAAAAAAACAGGTTATAAAAACCTGGTCGCGGCGATCGATGATTACGCCCGAGTTTGTCGGCCATACACTCGCCGTACATAACGGAAACAAGTTTATCCCTGTTTTCATATATGAAAATATGGTTGGACACAAATTAGGCGAATTTGCGCCGACACGGATTTTTAGGATGCATTCCGGAGATAGGAAATCCTAATGGAAGCACGCGCCATAAGCAGATATATTCACCAATCACCACGCAAAATTCGGATTGTGCTAAACGAAGTCCGTGGGCAGCGCGTGGGTGATGCATTGGATTTCCTGCATTTTTCACCTGTTAAAGCCGCGCAGATAATCGAAAAAACAGTTCGTTCCGCCGCAGCAAATCTTATCCAGAATGCCGATGAGGCTAGTATTGATCCTGATGACTTAAAAGTGTCAGAAGCTTATGTGGATGGTGGTTCTTATATGAAACGGTTTCGTCCCGCATCACGTGGAAGGGCCATGAGAATTACACGACCAACAAGCCATTTAACCATCGTAGTTAGCGACGAGAAAGAAGAAAAATAACATATGGGTCAAAAGACACATCCAATTGGTTTCAGACTTGCAGTAAATAAAAACTGGCGGTCCAATTGGTTTGCCAAAAAATCGATGGCGCCGGATTTGGAAGAGGATGTCAATATCCGGAAATATTTGGATTACAGATTGCCGAACGCTGGCATTTCCCGTGTCGAAATCAGCCGGTCATCTAAGGTGGTTACGGTTACTATTTATACAGCGCGACCGGGAATTGTAATCGGTAAAGGTGGAGAAGAAGTCAAGCGCTTGAAAGAGGAAGTAAAACAGATATCCAAAAAGCACGACGTTCAAATCAATATTTCTGAAGTAAAACGTCCTGAGCTTGATGCAGCGTTAGTGGGTGCAAATATAGCCCATCAGCTCATTAAAAAGATATCCTACCGTCGGGTTGTGAACAAAGCAATTCAATCCACAATTCGAATGGGAGCGGAAGGAATTCGTGTTAATGTAGCAGGCCGGCTTGGTGGATCTGAAATTGCTCGAAGCGAAAAATTTGCAGACGGCCGTGTTCCCCTTCATACGCTAAGATCAAACATTGATTATGCACTTACAGAAGCAAAAACACAATATGGAGTAATAGGGATTAAAGTCTGGATTTGTAATAGGTAATAACAATGCTGGAACCGAAAAAAACAAAATATCGCCGCCACCATCGTGGGAACCGACGGGGAATGGCCATGCGAGGAAACCATGTTGCATTTGGAAGTTACGGTCTGAAAGCACTGGAAGGCGGATGGATAACAGCCCGTCAAATCGAGTCTTCTCGTATAACAGTTGCAAGAGCCGTAAGAAAACTTGGAAAAATGTGGATCCGAATTTTCCCGGATAAGCCGATCACAAAAAAACCGGCTGAAACCCGTATGGGTAAAGGAAAAGGGTCTCCGGAGTATTGGGTTGCCGTAGTAAAGCCCGGCCGCATTTTATTTGAAGTGGAAGGTGTCTCAAAGGAAATTGCAGAAGAAGCTTTTTATGCCGCATCCAGTAAATTGCCGATCAAAACTAAAGTCGTGGAACGGCGGGCAATATGAAAATCAGCGAATTGACAGGTATGAATCAGGCAGAATTGGAAAGCCGGCTAATCGATAACAAAGAAGCGCTTAGAAACCTTCGCTTCCAAAAAGCGATGCATCAATTGGAAAACCCGCTACAATTGAGACATTTGAGACGGGAAATTGCACAGATTAATACGGTGCTAAGAGAATTAGAACTAAATATCCGTTCAAGCGGAGAGGCTAAAGATTCAAATGAGTAAAGAACGCAAAAGACAAACACTTACCGGTGAAGTCATCAGTGATAAGATGGATAAAACAGTTGTGGTAAAAGTTACCAGACTTGTTCGCCATCCGATGTATAAAAAATATGTTAAACGGTTTAATAATCATAAAGCACGCACAGGCGCAGTCACTCCTAAAATGGGAGATATTGTTATAATTTCAGCCACGCGACCGTTAAGCAAAACAGTCCGATGGCAGGTAAGTGAAATTGTCAGAGAATCGGTATTGATTGACGGTTAACTATGGTACAGCAAGAAACACGATTAAAAGTTGCAGATAATTCAGGAGCGAAAGAAGTGCTTTGCTTCAAAGTTCTCGGTGGATCCAAGCGGCGGTATGCATCGTTGGGAGACCAGATAGTGGTAACCGTGAAAAAGGCGATTCCTGACGGCATGGTTAAAAAAGGTGATGTAAGCCGTGCGGTGGTTGTTCGCACCCGCAAGGAAGTGCGACGCCCCGATGGCTCTTACATTCGATTCGATGATAATGCAGCAGTATTGCTGAACAGTGCAGGCGACCCGATGGGAACTCGTATTTTTGGTCCTGTAGCGCGAGAACTTCGCGACGGCGGTTTTATGCGGATCGTATCCATGGCGCCGGAGGTGATATAGGATGCATATTAAAACTGGAATGACGGTTAAAGTGATTCGCGGGAATCATAGGGGACAGGAAGGCAAAGTGCTTCATGTTTTTCCAAAGCGCAAACGGGCCTTGGTTGAGGGTGTGAATTTTATTAAACGCCACAGCCGTCCAACCCAGCAAAATCCTAAAGGCGGAATTGTTGAAAAGGAAGCGCCGATTCATGTTTCAAATCTAATGGTTGTGCATGGTGGATCGCCGACACGAATCGGATATAAAAAACTTGAAGACGGATCTAAAATTAGAATTGCACAAAAAACAGGCGCAGAAATAGAATCTTAAAATGGCTGAGAAAAAACAGACAAAAGCTAAGACCGCAAAAAAGGCGAATGGATATATGCCTGTTTTTAAATCGCGGTATTTTCAAGAGGTGGTGCCAAGCATGACTTCCCGATTTAATTATACCAACATCATGGAAGTGCCGAAAATTGCCAAAATTTCGATCAATATGGGAATTGGTGACGCTAAGACCAATTCGAAGGCATTGGAAAGTGCTGAAGGTGAATTGGCGTTGATTTCAGGTCAAAAGGCTGTAATAACAAAATCCAAAAAAGACATTTCAAATTTTAAAATTCGCCGTGGTTTTCCGGTAGGATGCAGGGTAACACTTCGCGGTACAAGAATGTTTGAATTTTTCGAAAGATTGGTATCCATCGCGCTTCCCAGAACACGTGACTTTCGCGGATTGTCATTCAAATCGTTTGACGGTCAGGGGAATTATTCTTTCGGCATCAAAGAGCAAATTATTTTTACAGAAATTGATTATGACAAAATTGACAGCATCCGCGGAATGGACATTTCTATTACCACAACCGCCGACTCAGATGATGAAGCCTATTGGCTGTTAAAAGATTTTGGTTTTCCCTTAAGAGAAAAACCAGTTAAACAAAGTCCGGAAGAATCCATTGAGGGAGAAGCCTAATGGCAAAGAAATCACTCATTAATAAAGCAAAATTGAAACCGAAATTTTCCACTCGTGCATACAACCGATGTTTTAATTGCGGAAGGCCAGACGGCTACCTTCGCAAATTTGGTTTATGCAGAATTTGCTTTCGCGAAATGGCGTTAAAAGGTGAAATCCCGGGCGTAACTAAGGCGAGTTGGTAAGGAGATAATTTTATGTCAATGAGCGATCCAATTGCCGATATGCTGACCCGAATCCGGAATGGACTTGCCGTGGGAAAACGGTGGGTTGATATTCCTTCTTCTGCTTCCAAAAAGCGGATTGCCTATGTGCTTCGCGAAGAACGGTATATTAAAGATTTTATGTTTGTGGAAGACGGTCATAAAGAAACCGTAAGGGTTTTTCTAAAATATGACCATAAAGGTGGTCCTGTAATTGAAGGAATTGAGCGCGTCAGCAAACCCGGACTCAGGGTGTATGTTTCTTCCAGAGAAATCCCGCGGGTAAGAGACGGATTGGGCATTTCAATTTTGTCCACTTCTCAAGGTGTTGTATCAAATAAAATCGCCAAGCAGATGAATGTAGGCGGTGAAATTATATGCAATGTGTGGTAAATCATGAGCAGAATAGGTAAACAGCCAATTGCAATACCAGATGGTGTAAAAGTCACCCTTCAGGATGGAAGCGTTGATTTCAATGGTCCTAATGGGAACTTAAATGTGAAATATCATTCTGATATGATTGTAAAACATGAAGATAATTTCATTGTGGTTACACGACCATCCGATGGTTTGCAGCACAGAGCATTGCACGGCACAACTCGTCAGATTATTGCAAATGGTGTTACCGGTGTTTCAAAAGGATTTTCGATTGAATTGGAAATTATTGGTGTGGGATATCAGGCAAACATGCAGGGCAAAAGACTTGTCCTACAGCTTGGATATTCCCATGATATAATTTTTGATCCCCCGGAAGGCATCAAAATTGAAGCAAATCGTACAGAGGTCAAAGTTTTCGGTGCGATGAAGGAACTTGTTGGAGAAGTTGCAGCAAAAATCAGATCGTTCAGAAAACCTGAACCGTATAAAGGTAAGGGAGTTCGTTACAAAGGTGAATATGTTCGAAGCAAACAGGGCAAAACAGTTGGAGGAACCGACTGATGAGCCGCGATTCACGATTAAAACTTAAAAGCATTCGCAGGCGGAACCGAAGTAAGCCGATTAATTCACTTCGCCCTCGTCTTGTGGTGCACAGAAGCCTGAATAATATTTCGGCCCAAATCATTGATGACAATAAAGGCGCTACTCTTGTAGCTGCTTCATCTCAAGATAAAGATTTACAGAAAGAAATGGCCAAAGCGGGTTCCAAATTGGATAAAAGTAAACTTGTTGGTACTGCATTGGCAAAAAAAGCATCTAAAGCCAAAATTGATAAAGTGGTTTTTGATCGAAACGGATATCCTTACCACGGCCGTGTGAAAGCTCTTGCTGATGCGGTGCGTGAAGAAGGATTGGATTTTTAAGGAGAACTACTCGGTGGCAATGATTAACCCAGCAGAATTAGAACTAAGAGAAGAAACGGTTGTACGAGTTAACCGCGTTGCAAAAGTGACCGCACACGGAAAGCGTTTTCGATTTGCATCTATAGTTGTGGTTGGAGATGGGAAGGGACATGTCGGTATTGGTCAGGGAAAGGCCAATGAAGTTATGTCTTCTATCAGCAAGGCGAAGGAAAACGCTAAGCAAAATTTGGTGCGGATTCCGGTTATTAATGGAACAATTCCGCATAAAATAACCGCGAAATACTGCGCAAGTAAAGTGATGCTGAAACCGGCAGCGCCGGGAACCGGAATTATAGCCGGGGCGGCGGTGCGTTCCGTAATGGAACAAGTCGGTATCCACAATATTTTGACAAAACGGTACGGATCCAGCAATTCTCTGAATGTTGTAAAGGCAACCTTAACTGCGCTTCTATCTCTTCGCGATGCTGTCACGGTGGCGAATAAGCGCGGCATGAAAATCAAAGAAGTATTCGGTTCATAAGATGGCAAAAACTACTCAAATCAAAATTACGCAGGTTCGGAGCCGCATTGGCTTTAAGCCGAAAGCAAAGCAAACCTTGGATGCCCTTGGGCTGCGCAAATTAAATCAGACTGTCCTACAGCAAGACACGCCGGCTATTCGCGGAATGATAAACAAGATTTCTTATTTACTAAAGGTAGAAGACGCATGAAACTTGGTGAATTAAAACCATCCGCCGGTGCAACGCATTCCAAAAAACGAAAAGGCCGCGGCCCTGGAAGTGGACTGGGAAAAACCGCTGGACGCGGACATAATGGGTACCATTCACGAAGTGGGAGCAAACGGCGCCCATGGTTTGAAGGCGGACAAATGCCGCTTCAGCGTCAATTGCCTATGCGGGGATTTTCTAATTATAAATTCCGCAACGAATTCCAGATTGTAAATGTGAGTGATTTGGAAAGATGCGGAGTAAAAGAAATTGATCCGTTTACATTGAAAGAAAACGGATTAATTCGATCCGCCCTGAAGCCGGTAAAAGTGTTGGCGAACGGAGATATTTCAAAAGCATTAAAAGTAACCGCGACAGCCTTCAGTGAGGCGGCATCTAAAAAAATTAAGGACGCAGGCGGGGAGGCCATTGTACTGTGATCGAAAAGATTCGCAATATTTTCACTATTCCTGAACTGCGTAATCGAATTTTGTTTACTCTCGGGATTTTGATCATTGTGCGTATAGGAGCGCATATCCCGATTCCCGGAATTAACGGTGAAGTACTTGCTTTGGCCGTTGCTGATTTTCAGAATACTCTTTTTGGGCTTTATGATCTTTTTGCCGGCGGTGCATTCCAGAAGGCAACTTTGTTTGCACTGGGAATCATGCCGTACATTTCAGCTTCTATTATTATTCAGCTGATGGGAACAGTTGTACCGTATTTCCAGAGACTTCAAAAGGAAGGCGAAGCGGGTCGGAAAAAGATTACCCAAATCACGCGGTATGGAACCGTTCTTATTGCTGTTATGCAATCGTACGGTGTTGTTGCAGTTTTCTTACCATCCATGACAGCCGGTGGACAGAGTGTTGTTATAAATCCCGGATTCGGTTTCACATTCACAGGAATTGTTAGCTTGGTGACGGGTGTTATTTTGCTGATGTGGCTGGGCGAGCGCATTACAGAGCGCGGCATTGGAAATGGAATCTCGCTCGTTATTATGATTGGAATTGTTTCCGTACTTCCGAATGTTATTTTGAGCGAAATATCACTAATCCAAGAAGAAGTCAGAGGCATTCTTGCTGAACTCATTCTTATTGGAATCATGTTTTTGATTGTCGGGTTTGTTGTACTGTTAACGCAGGGAACACGAAAAATTCCGGTACAGTATGCCAAACGTGTTGTTGGCAGAAAAGTGTACGGGGGGCAATCCACGCATATTCCTTTACGGGTAAATACTGCCGGTGTAATGCCCATTATTTTCGCACAATCCATTATGTTTATCCCTAGCACAATTGCCACATTTTTCAGTGAAAGCCCCTTTATGCAGGGCATGATGAGATGGTTTTCATTTGATCACCCATTCTACTGGTTTGTCTTTGGAACCATGATTGTTTTCTTCACATACTTTTACACCGCCATAGCACTGGATCCCGTTCAGGTTTCCAATCAAATGAAACAGAATGGCGGATTTATTCCGGGAATTAGACCGGGAAAGAAAACAGCAGAATATATTGATAATATTTTGACGAGAGTTACCTTGCCCGGATCATTCTTTCTCGCATTTGTCGCTGTCTTTCCCTACTTATTAATGCAGACGATGGATGTTGGTTATGATTTGGCCTCATTTTTTGGGGGAACGAGTCTGCTCATTATTGTAGGTGTTGCACTTGATCTTCTGCAGCAGATTGAATCGCATTTACTGATGCGGCATTACGACGGATTCCTAACCAAGGGAAAAATACGCGGACGGAGGCGGATGTAATGGTTCGGATTCGTTCCAAAAGAGAAATTGAATTGATGGCGGAAAGCTGCCAAATCGTTGGCGATACGCTTGACATGTTAGCGGACCATGTAAAACCCGGCATAACGGTATTAGAATTGGATTCCATGGCGGAAGATTTTATCCGTTCCAGAAACGCACGGCCGGCTTTTAAAGGGTATCTGGGATTTCCCGCTACTTTGTGCGTTTCCGTCGAGGATGAAGTGGTTCACGGAATTCCATCCGAAAGAATTTTGGAAGACGGACATATTGTCGGAATTGATTGCGGAGCAGAAAAAAGTGGCTACTTCGGTGATGCTGCAAGAACATTCGCGGTAGGAAACATTACCGATGAGAAACAAGCCTTGATGGATGCAACACGTGATGCAATGTTCATCGGGATTGATAAGGCAAGGCCGGGAAATTTTGTATCAGATATAGGGCACGCCATTCAGACTTTTGCGGAAGCAAAAGGATATTCTGTAGTTAGGGAACTCGTTGGGCACGGCATAGGAACCGAACTCCATGAAGAACCTCAGGTCCCCAATTACGGCATTCCGAAACAGGGTCATGAATTGAAGGAAGGCATGTGCCTCGCGATTGAGCCTATGATTAATCTTGGCGCTAAAGAAGTTTTTACAGATAAGGACGGCTGGACGATTAAAACGGTGGATGGGAAATCATCTGCTCATTTCGAAAATACCATTGCAATACTGGCGGACGGACCGCAAATCCTTACACAGGGACAGGCGTAATGGCTAAGGAACAGCCGATTACCATTGAAGGAATAATTAAAGAAACATTACCAAACGCTATGTTTAGAGTTGAAGTTGAAATCGGTGAAACAGCCCACGAAGTATTGGCGCATGTCAGCGGGAAAATGAGAATGCATTATATCAAGATTCTTCCCGGTGATGTTGTGACGCTGGAGATTTCACCTTACGACTTGTCTCGCGGCCGCATTACGTATCGGAATAAATAATATGAAAGTAAGAGCATCCGTCAAGAAGATTTGTGAAAAGTGTAAGATTATCCGCCGCAAGGGTGTGGTGCGAGTAATCTGCGTCAATCCTAAACATAAACAAAAGCAAGGTTAGGAGAAGGCAGTGGCACGTATTGCTGGAATTGATATTCCCCGGAACAAGAAAGTTCCCTATTCCCTAAGTTACATTTATGGAATTGGGGAAACGACCGGGTATAAAATTTGTGAAGCCGCGAATGTGGACCCGGAAGCTCGGGTTGATGACCTCAGCGAAGATCAGGTGACCGCTCTCAGAAATGCGATTGCCGATCTTGGGATTGTCGTGGAAGGTGAGTCCCGGACGACCGTATCTATGAATATTAAGCGACTGAAAGATATTGGAAGTTATAAAGGACTTCGGCATCGCCGCGGAATGCCTGTAAATGGGCAGAGGACTAAAACCAATGCACGGACTCGAAAGGGAAGAAAGCGGACGGTTGGACTCGGAAAAAGTACTGTCGGTAAGAAAGGATAAAAACATTGGCTGAAAAAGTAACAAAGGGTAAAAAGAAAAAAGCACAGGTAGAACCTGCTGGCGTCGCTCATATTAAGGCGACCTTTAACAATACCCACATAACACTCACAACAAAAACAGGTAACGTGATAGTCTGGAAAACAGCGGGAACTTGCGGGTTTAAAGGCTCTCGAAAAAGTACTGCGTTTGCAGCAACACAGGCAGCAGATATTGCCGCAAAAGAGGCAATGGCGCTTGGCCTTCAAAGTGTTGATGTAAAAGTGAAAGGTCCTGGGTCCGGACGGGAATCGGCAATTCGATCTCTCGCAGTTTCCGGACTTGAAATTACTTCCATTCAAGATGTGACACCGTTACCGCATAACGGCTGCAGGCCTCCTAAAAGGCGGAGGGTTTAAGTATGGCGAAATCATCTGTGCCAAGAGGAAAGCTTGTTCGGAAATTCGGTGAAAATATTTTTGGAAATCCGAAGTACGACCGCCTGTTAAATCGGAAACCTTACACGCCCGGTCAGCATGGACCGAATCGGCGAAGGCGCATGTCAAAATATGGCGAACAGCTTAAAGAAAAGCAAAAGGTCAAATTCATGTACGGTATTCTCGAAAAACAATTTCGGAATTACTTTTCAAAGGCAGAGGGAATGAAGGGCGAAACCGGAACCAATCTTCTTCAGCTTTTGGAATGCCGATTGGATAATGTGGTGTACCGATTGGGTTTTGCGTCTACCAGAACGCAGGCGAGGCAAATGGTAAGTCATGCACATTTTTTGGTGAATGGAAAGAAAACGAACATTTCGTCATTCCAGGTTAAGCCGGGAGATAATATTCAGGTTCGTGACCGCAGTAAAAAGATAGATATTATTCTGGATTCGCTAAAAAGAATTAAGGGAGATATCGCACTCCCATGGCTGGAACTTGACAAAGCCAAAATGAAAGGCACATTTTTAGCGGTGCCGGAACGCGAAGACATGGAATTAACCGTTAACGAACAGTTTATTGTTGAACTGTATTCAAAATAATTAACACATAAAGGAAATACAAAATGGCTATTGAATTAAATCTGAAAATTGAATTTGATAAAAAGTCGCTCACCGGCACATTTGGTAAATTCAGCGTAAAACCGCTGGAAAGAGGATATGCGGTTACCATCGGGAATGCACTTCGGCGCGTTCTGATGACCTGCATTCCGGGTGCCGCTATCACGAATATCAAGATGGATGGCGTACTGCATGAATTTTCTACCGTCAAAGGTGTGAAAGAGGATGTAATGGACATCATTCAAAATCTGAAAGGTGTGCGCTTTAAACTCACCGATAATAATCCGGATAAAGTCCGCGTGAAAATGAAAGGCAAAGGAACCTTCACCGCCGCTGATATTCAAAAAACCAGCGAACAGTTTGAAATCCTGAATCCGGACCATTATATCACCGATCTGAATTCATCCGGTGCTATTGATATGGAAATCCGAGTAGGCATCGGTCGAGGCTATGTTTCCGCTGACGATAATTATTTACCGAACGCTCCCATTGGAATGGTTTCGATCGATAGTATTTTCAATCCGGTACGGAATGTTACTTTTGATATCAAGCCTGTTCCCGGAGCAAAAGAACCGATTGAGATTCTTACTATGGAAGTTGAAACGGACGGATCCATCACACCGAAGGATGCTGTAAGTTATTCCAGTTCAGTTTTGATGGAACATTTACAGGCGATTGAAGCCATTTCTAAACCGGAAGTATTAAAGGTGAGTGAAGGTGTAAACGAGGAAATGTTACTCATTCGTGATCTTTTAAAACGAACGATTGATGAAATGGAACTTTCGGTGCGTTCACACAACTGCCTGCAGGCAGCCGGCATCAAGTATATTTATGAGCTTGTTAGCAAAGAAGAGCCTGAAATGCTGAAGTATAAAAACTTCGGACGCAAATCTCTGACAGAACTCATTGAAAAGCTTGATGGAATGGGACTTTCATTTGGTATGGACGTAGATGAATATTTGAGGGAAGATGTCTAAATGCGGCACCTGAAAAAAGGCCGAATTTTAGGACGGAATCCGTCGCACAGGAAAGCGACTATGCGCAATATGGCCGTAAATCTGATTGAGCATCGAAAAATAAAAACGACCGATGCAAAGGCGAAAGAACTCCGCATGTTCATTGAACCGCTCATCACCAAAGCGAGGAAACCGAATTTGAATACGATTCGCCAGCTGATGAAAATTCTGCCTCGAAAAGAATCGGTGCATAAGCTGGTACATGAAATTGCACCGGAATTTGTTGATCGCCCCGGCGGATATACTCGAATCACAAAATTGGGGTTCCGAGACAATGACAGGGCACCTGTTTCTTTGATTGAGTTTGTCGGAATGAATGGAGTTGAAGCATCGGAGGAACCAGATGCAAAACCAAAGAAAAAATCCAAGGGCGATACAGACTAAATTCATGAAAATTCGAAGTATTTTCGGAAGGGCGGCTTTTACAGTTGCCCTTCTTTTTTTGGCCGAAAATCTTCATGCGGAAGTATCCTTGTTCAGCCACCGCTATTTGTGGATCGTCCGGGATGCCATGACATCGGAACAGAAAATTTCTGATGCTGTGAGTTTTGCAGACAAGAACGGATTTAATCATATACTGGTTCAGGTTCGCGGTAGAGGAGACGCCTATTATCGTTCGGATATTGTTCCAAAGAGTACCTTGATTGCAGAACCTGAGTTTGATCCGCTTGCAGATATTATACTAAAAGCAGCATTGCGCGGTATCAAAGTGCATGCATGGGTGAACACGTATTTAATTTGGTCTGACAATAAGGTGCCTCTTCAGCGAAATCATTTGCTGTTCAGGAATTCTGATTGGCTGGATTCAAATGGTAAGGGCACCGTATCGGTTCCGGAAGATATTCGAAAATATAAACCTCAAAACGGGGACGAAGGCTTTTACCTCGCACCGCATCACCCGGACGTCAGCGGATACCTTTTAAGCGTGCTAAGAGAATTAACGGCTAAATATGATCTGGATGGAATTCATCTCGATTATGTTAGGTATCATAATAGTGGGTACGGAATGAACAAGGCTGCCGTTGCTGCTTATCTCAATAAAGGTGGAAATCTTCCCGGTAAACAATCTTCGGACCTTGCACCCGAATACGCCGAAAGGCAAGCGCATGCCGAATGGTCGGATTATCGCAGGCAGGCCATCACTCGATTTGTTCGGGATGTCAGTATTATGTTGAACGAAATTCGGCCCGGATGCCAGCTTTCTGCCGCAGTGAAACCGAATCTTTATAAAGCCCGAAATGTATTTTTACAGGAGTGGGATGTGTGGCTGGCGGCAGGATATCTTGATTGGGCAATGCCGATGAATTACACACCAGATTTGCGAATCTATGCGGGGAATGTAGATATTATGTACGATCATCTTCCGGCCCGATACCGTGAAAAAATCATTATGGGAATCGCGACCTATAATCAGTCACCGCTGGATGCGGCGGATAAAGTGACGTATGCCAGTATTACGCGGTTTCGGGGAATTTCACTTTTATCTTATAATTCACTCAATGAAAATCCGCGCTACATCCAGCCGATTCGGGACAGGATTTTTCCATTCTTACCTAAAGACTGACACACGTAGTTTTCCGAATTTCGTCGGATTCAAAGTGTGTTACTTTAAATAAAGTACTTTTTGCCGGACATTTGTACCGCCGGCGGAAATGCGAATAAAATAAGATCCCGAGGGAAGCGGTTTTCCCAATTGGTTGACAGGATTCCACTGAATAGATTTATTCCCGGAAGCAATGATTCCGTCCAATATCATTTCGCCTGAAAGGTTGTAGACTGCATAAGATCCCGACAAATCATCCGGTAATTCAACGTCCACCTTGACGGAACTGTTAAACGGATTTGGAAATGCACGGTGGACCTTAAATTTCTTTTCCTTCACAAAAATTTCAGGTTCTTCTTTCGTGAAATCCGGAATGTGTTTTATTCCATCTGAGCTGAGAATGACCATTTCACCGTTTTCAATTCCTGTCCAGTCAAGCGCGCCGGCATCGCCAGAAGAGGGCGGACCGCTCATCACTGCATAATGCTCGGACGATTCTGAAACTTTTAATCCATTTTGCCCGCCATACACGTACAGCGACTTTCCATCAGAGAAAACAATATTTGTTTGATACAGACTTACACCTTTGTCTTGTAAAGATTTGAGCGCTGTTTTTATTCCGGATAAAACATCCTTTTTGGTATTAATCTGTTTCATGATGTGTAGCAGGATAAGCTCAGAATCCACTACGGAATTCCACCCGTCGTCGTCCCAATCACCGCTTCCGAATGTTTGCGGCGGATGCTGGTTCAGCCACGTCTTGTCCGCGCCATTTTCGGTAAGTAAATCATACAGAATTGATTTTGAAATTGTCCCATTGTGTGAAAGTGAATAGGTCCCCAGTTCAGACTGGAAAATCCACGGATGCGGATTGGGAATGCTGTTGATTCCGGATGTTGCCATTCGTAGGTGACCAATACCGATGTTGGTATTCCGATCTAAAAGTAATGCATCCACGGCGGACCAATATTGATCAGGATTTTGGGATGCCGGCGCGGGCGAACGAACCAAAATGCCGATTGGATCCGGCAAGTCTGATTTCAATCCCAACAGCGCCCAGCCGGCGGGATGGTAAGCGGATTGTTCGAATAGCATTTGCAGTTCACCGCGGACAACGGAAATTTCACGAGAAGAAAGAGTGGAAAAATCGCCGTCGGATTTTGCAATGATTCCCCAAATCCTGCATGCGAAAAGGGAAGAGGTGAAGCTTGCAATCAGAGCACATTTTATGAAAATGGAAGCCATGCCGAAGTTTACCGAGTTCTGAAGAATGAATCAATGTTTCTTGTCTTCATAATATCATTCCCTGAAATATACGATCTGCAATTGATAAAATCCCCGATTGAGCATTTCTGCATCGAAGCCTAGCGTCAGCGGCGGCTGTAGATCTAAGCCGTTCACCGATCCGAGATAAACGAAATGAACCTTAAATGAAATCATCAGCCCGCTGCGCTGTGCTGACATAATATTCCAAGTTCCGCCAAAGAATCCGCCGAAACCGTTCTTCTTCCATACATCAGTGCCGCCTAACAATCGTGCACCGTTCGCAATTTCTGCGAAATCAACCTTATAAAATCCAAAACCCGCATCTACTGACAAAGTACGTTTTCCGCTTGGTCGCCATTTGAAGGACGGCAATAGATAACCGCCGCCTGCGAAAAGTTCACTTTTAATTGGGAAGAGGCCGGCATCGAAGCCTATCAGCAAATCCTCACCGGTGCGCTGATTCACCAGCCAATGTAGCGCGCACGCTATCTGAAACCGCTCTGTATAGAGCTTACCGCTAACGAGCGGCTGTAAGTCCTCAACGTCCGGCCAGCTGTGAATGCCGACACTTACTTCATAACGATAATTCCGGGCATCCGGTCCAACCGCTGCATGTGTGCCCGTACTGAATAAAACGACACCAGCAAGCAAGGCAGACATCGAAAATTTATTGGATTTTCGCAAGGCGACGAGCACCTTCAAAACAGGAGGAACCGGAAAGAGTATTTTTCTCGAATAAGCTCACCGGATGTCACCCGCCAATCCAGTTCCAGAATTCGTACTGAATATCATGTTTGTCCAAAAACGGCTGCAGAGCAACAGCTTCGTCGTTCGAAAATCGCGAAACAAGAGCGGCAAGAACATCATTGCCTTCATCCAACACCGAAGCCAGTTTTGGAATATCTTTTGATTGAATTGTCAACACCCACTCATATTGGGAAAGACCCGATCCAAAGATTTGTTCGACGCCATCACCGAAATCTTGGCCCTCGATCGTAAGCGTGCCATCAGCAGATAAGGTAGCATCCAATTGCCGCGTGCCAAGCTTGTCGCGGTCATCCCGAAGTATTACGGTTCTGTGTTGAGTCATACTTTAACAACTTGGTCAATTGATTCGAACAAGTTTCCGAATGGTACAGTAATTGGCTTTAATTCTATAAGTTTCCCTAAGGATATTGTTTTTTGGTCACCGACGGCTTGATTCAAATCTTTTGTTGACAGCACATAGAAATCCCACCACTCAGCTCGGCTACTTTCATTTAATAGTGAAGAATAAATCTCTTCGGGGAGGACTGAAAATAGAATATTGCCAAAAAAATCAGTACTATAAAGCACTGGATAGGCGACAAGAGATACCAATAAAGCAATCAATGTATACTTGCCGACTCGCTGTCTTATAGCGCCTTCTCGTTCTAAGATCATATGTTCCTCATCATCTGACTAATAATCCAGTGTGTATATTTTTTTTTTGAAACATAACGGCGAAACAGTATTTTAAATTACTTTAGATTATAGACAGGAGCGGCTCATTTGCTCAATCAGTCTTAGACTAAAATTGATCAAATGAGCCGCTCCTATTTTTATAAGGAACTTTTTTTAATAGAAAAGCAGGCTCACCTCATTTTCCTTGTCAATAACCCTTATTGGCTGATCCCAATCGGGAAGTGAAATCCTTCCAAAACTATCCCTTGGAAGATCTTCAATATTTACAGCAATAGCATCTAATTCAACGTTGTAGGATGTTGGATCATATTTAAAGACCGAACCGGTGAGTACATCAATCCCCCAACCGAGAACCCCAGCGAGATTACAAATTGCTGCGGTGTTAAAGGTTTTTTTCAATAAGAATGTTCTTATTTCGTAACCCTCAAGTTTTAATACGATTTCTTTATCACCAAAACCAGGGCGCTTTACCGTTATTGTTGCAGGAGTCTTGCCAACTTTTAGTCCTCCTATCATTATGTCAGCTCCATCTGGAGTGGAATTGATGGTAATATCGTCAGTAGTTCCTGTAAGTATAGTTGCGCAACCTGTTACCATAAACGCGGCAGCAATCATAAATGCAACTGTTATTTCCTTTATCATTTGGTTATCTCCTTCGTTTATTAGTAAGGCTTTTAATTCAATATGTATATCAGCCTCGTAATTCCTACACACCAATTTTACAGCTCTAAGGTTTGAATGTCAACCAATCCTCTTACTTTCAATTTCCAGAAGTTAATTTAAAAAACTCGCTGGCTGACCGTGCATCCGTAACAGTAGCTATTTGGTTTATAAAATCAAATCTCATAGTCAATAGTTTGGGTTGGTTGTAACAATTTCATACTTGATTCCCTCATCATCTTTGAAGAAGAGTGCGTAATAATGCTCAGGTGAATACTCCGGATAATGACGCGGTTCGCTAAGTATATGCACGCCGATTGACTTCAGTTTTTCAAAAATGCTGTTCACTTCATCCCTTGAGTCAGCTCTAAAAGCTAAATGATGCAATGACCCGGGCTTCCTTCTGTTCATTGTTTCGTCCTTGAAGGCGTTGAGCGGTGAAGTAATGGCAAAACCAAAACGCGGATGCTCATACGATACCACATGTTTTTCGTGATCTTCAATCACAGCTTTGCTGCTGTGTGCAAGGTCAAACCCTAAGATAGGAAGCAGCTTATCATAAAACGCTTTTGCTTTATCAATATCATTTACGGTGATTTCTATATGATCAATATGCGGTTCCATTGGTGTCCTGGGTGCAAATACCTTTGATATAATTTTAGCAATAACATAATGATACACAAAGAAGTTTAGACTTCATTCTGAGCGAAAGTAAATAATACACAGCCAATTCGCCTGCTTTGTTACTCCGTTTGCGCTGAATAAATTCACGCTCACGATTGAGCAATCAAATGGCTGAAGAAATCCACGCACCCACCGGGACAGACCTCACGTGCGCCAACTGGCAAATCGAGGCGCCGTACCGTATGATTCAAAACAATCTCGATCCTGACGTTGCGGAAAATCCGGATAATCTCGTCGTGTACGGCGGAAAAGGAAAGGCCGCACGAAATTGGGAATGTTATCATTCCATTCTCGAAACGCTGAAGCGGATGCAGCCGGATGAGACGCTTTTGGTTCAGTCCGGAAAACCGATAGGCGTTATCAAGAGTCATACAACATCCCCGAGAGTTTTGATTGCCAATTCCAATCTTGTCCCGGAGTGGGCAAACTGGGACCACTTCAACGAGCTGGATAAAAAAGGGCTAATGATGTACGGGCAGATGACGGCCGGTTCGTGGATTTACATCGGGACACAGGGGATTTTGCAGGGCACGTACGAAACATTCGCCGCTGCCGGAAAAACGCATTACGACAGTGACCTTACCGGGAAGATCGTTCTCACGGCTGGTCTCGGCGGCATGGGCGGCGCACAGCCATTGGCGGTAACGATGAACAACGGAGTTGCCATTTGCATTGATATTGATCCGCACAGCATTCAGCGCCGCCTGGAAACGCGCTATTTGGATGTTTCCACAGAAGAAGTTGACGAAGCGGTTTCCATGGCCCAAAAGGCCGCGGAATCGGGTAAACCGCTCTCTATTGGGCTTTTGGGCAATGCCGCCGATCTTGTACCGAAATTCGCCAAAATGGACACGATTCCGGATATGGTTACCGATCAGACCTCCGCACACGATGAACTGGACGGATACGTTCCGAACGGTATGACGTACGAAGAAGCGCTTGCACTTCGGAGATCTGATCCGAAAAAATATGTACAGGAAAGTTTCCGCGCAATGGGCGAGCATTGCCGGGGCATGCTGGATCTCATGAAAAGAGGATGCATCACCTTTGATTACGGCAATAATCTCCGTGGACAGGCGAAAAAGGCCGACGTTGAGAATGCATTCGATTTTCCGGGGTTTGTTCCCGCATATGTGCGTCCGCTATTTTGTGAAGGAAAAGGACCGTTTCGCTGGGTGGCGCTCTCGGGCGATCCGGAAGATATTTACAAAACGGACGAGCGCGTCCTGGAACTTTTCCCTGAGGATGAAACGCTGTCCCGCTGGATCGGAATGGCAAAAGAAAAAATTCAATTCCAGGGATTACCGTCGCGGATTTGCTGGCTGGGATATACACAGAGAGCAAAATTTGGCGTGGAGCTCAATCGCATGGTTGCCAGCGGCGAACTCAAAGCGCCGATCGTTATTGGTCGTGATCATCTTGATACCGGTTCGGTCGCCTCTCCGTACCGAGAAACAGAAGCTATGAAAGACGGCTCGGACGCTGTTGCCGATTGGCCATTGTTAAACGCACTTGCTAACACGGCCAGCGGCGCAACGTGGGTTTCTATCCATCACGGAGGCGGCGTAGGTATGGGACTCGCGATTCACGCCGGACAAGTGATTTGCGCTGACGGAACTCCGGAAATGGAAAAACGTCTCAATCGTGTGCTGACTTCCGATCCGGGAATGGGATTATTCCGTCACGCGGATGCCGGTTACGAGGATGCGATCGAAAATGCCAGAGACTGGGATGTGGATATTCCTATGCTGGATTCAACATCCTGATTCTAATCCAATATATCCATGATTCTCTCAAATATTAGTCAAATTGCTACTTACAATCCATCGTCGGAAAAGGTAGAAATATCAGATGACTCACAACTCTGTATCCAGAATGGACTCTTCTCAGAATCTTCTGATGGTGAAACATTCGATTGTGCAGGCGGACTTGTTACACCGGGATTTGTAGATCCACACACGCATCCGGTTTATGTTGATGCAAGAGAGGATGAAATCGCTCAGCGATTAGCCGGAACCTCTTACGAAGAAATTGCAGCAACCGGCGGCGGAATCAATGCCAGTATCCGCGCAGTCCGTGAAGCATCCGAAGAAATTCTCAAAAATAGTCTTTCAAAACGCATGGATAACTTTCTGAAATTAGGCACTACAACCGTCGAAGCAAAAAGCGGATATGGTCTAAATACAGAATCAGAACTCAAATCACTTAAAGTTATTGATGAAGTAAATAAATCCCATCCGATTGACATAGTTCCAACTTTTTTAGGCGCGCACGCCATTCCGCCGGAATTCAGGGATAATTCTGAAGGATTTGTGGATCTTATCTGCGATGAAATGATTCCGGCAGTAGCGGAACAGGGAATCGCAGAATTTTCCGACGTGTTCTGCGAAAACGGATATTTTGATGTGAATCAATCCAGAAGAATTCTGACTGCCGCAAGAGAAAATGGAATGAATCTCAGGATGCACGCGGATGAATTTGAGGATTCCGGCGCCGCGGAACTTGCCGGAGAACTGCGCGCGGTATCAGCGGATCATCTTATGATGGTAAGCAAAAGCGGAATTAGGGCGCTGAAAGAGAATCGTGTTATCGCCACACTTTTGCCGGGAACAACACACTTTTTGGGGAAGAAAGGGTTTGCGCCGGCACGAAAACTGTTTGATGAAGGCATTACCATTGCATTGGCAACAGACTTCAATCCCGGCAGCTGCAGAATAAATTCAATGCCGTACATCATGTCGCTTGCTGTGGAGGAAATGCAAATGACCGTTGAAGAAGCATTTGCATCGGCAACCTATCATGCCGCAGAATCTCTCGGGATAGAAGATAAAATCGGTTCCATTGAGTTCGAAAAACAGGCCGATCTTATCGTTTGGGATGTGGAATCGCTGGATGATATTCCAAACCGAACAAACTCGCTTCCGATTCGATCTGTAATCAAACGTGGAAAACACTTTGAGGTAAGCGGTTGAATCCTGTAAAATTCCGCCTGTCTATGACGAACCAAATTCATATGAAGACCGTGCGAAAGATTTTCCTTCTCTGCTTTGCAGTCTGTCTTATTTCCGACGGATTAAAAGCCAATTATGCCTTTTACAAAAAGGTATCGGCCACCTGTAAATATTACCGGATTGAATCCGATTCCAAAAATATGAACCTGACGTCCAACGATAAGGGCGCCCGGAACTTTAGTCTCATTCTCGATAGCAATAGGAATAATTTCGAAATGGTCATGATTATCGGATTTATATCCGCCGGTCAGGCGATAATGCATCAAAAGTCACTCGCACAGAAAAAAGAGGGATACGATCCTGTTATTCCAAAAAAAGTTTTTATCACCGTAAATGTGCCGATGGGGAAACAGCCAATGATCGTCTCTGCCGCTGCCACTGAGAATCAAATTCTCAACATGGTGGAAGGCAGGATAGATTCAGCTGAATTCATGCGGCAGATTAAAGATTCAATTCAAACACTCTAAAAGGAGGCACCATGTTAGATCCGAATAGCCTTGAAGGACTTTTAATGACATATGGAAGAGCACTCGGCTGGTCCATTGTGGCCGCTGTGGGATTCGCTTTTGGCGTTGGAATCGCACTAAAGGTTTTCGACTGGCTTTCCACCGATATTGACGAATGGGAAGAAATTAAGAATGGCAATATGGGAGTGTCGCTGATCTTTATTTCCCTGATTGTAATGGTGGGCTTGCTGGTTTACAAAGTCATTTAAATCTTACCAGAACGGCAACTGCAAAAGGGCTCCTTCGGGAGCCCTTTTTTTATATCAGGATGAAAAAATAAACGATCAAAGCACCAATAATCGTATTTATAAAATTCACCATATCATTGTCCATCCAATTGAGTCCGCGTACATGCTGAGCTATGCTGCCGCAATGCTCCCGCTTTTCGGTTTCTTTTCCGCAGGATTCGCAATTAAACCGAGCCTGCATTGTTCCGCCCAAAATAGAATCAGCGAAACTTCCAATGAAACCCGCACCGATAATAATCCAAAAATTTTCAGGATGCATGCCAAGTAATAATCCGACACTGGCAATGGAAGCGGTTCCAAGCAAAGATCCAAATGTTCCGAGGATTGTAACACCGCCGGATGTCCCTTTTTCTACCCGTTTGAAAGAGAGCAATTGCCGCGGATTTGATCGGCTGAAATATCCGATTTCAGTTGCCCACGTATCGGCCGCTGCCGCAGCTACGCTCCCGAGAAATAAGAGAAACGCGCCATCGAATGGGAAGAAAAAATTCCAGAGTAAAATAAGTGTTCCGACCCCGCCGTTTGCCAACACCTGAATGATGTCTCGGCGGGACTCTTTTGTATTTTTTTGGTTTCCGATTTTTGATATAAAGGATGAAAAAATGAAAAAAGTTAAAAGCGGAACTACACCGTGAATTCCATTTGTGCCGAAAACCAAAACACCCATCAGAAAAGCGCCAGCCGTTCCGCTTGCCGAAAGCGTTTTTAATCGAAAGGCGTACAAAAAGATAATCCCGGAACCGATGGTCCACAGTAAAAGTATCGGCAGAGTTCCATGTGTATAGTTGATTAAATAAAGTTCATAGGTAACGGCTGTAATCAGCGGAACGGATAGATTATCTGAACCTTTGCACGATACACTTTCTGCCAATGTTGCCGTCATTCCCACGAAGCCGGCGAGGCCGATAAGAATCGGAAGCGGAATAAAAAATGCGGCACTGAAAATCCATGCAAAAAAATCTGTTCCAATATAGATTATGAAAAAAGCTGCGAGGAACATTGCTGTAGATCCTTCAAGACTTTTCGAATCTTTCCATAATGTGAATCGCCGCGGTTGTTCCGATTTTGATCCCGCGATTCCGGCGGTGGTATCCGCAAGCGCCATCACAAGCATGCTTAAGATTAAGGTAATCGGCTTCTCCCAGAAAAATGCTGCAAGTATCAGAAAACTGATCGGGAAATAAACGGTGCCGTAGGTTTTGCGGTCGGTGGAATGCATTCCTTTCAACGATTCGGATTTGAGAGAAATTGCGTTAACCACCATAAAGATAGCCGCAAGCGACATCGGCTGTAGATTTGATTTAAAAATAAACGGACAAGTCGCAACCAGTATTCCGACAAGTACATGTACAAATTTTCGGGACGATTCAGGATGTACATTCAACTTGGAAAGCATGAATTCTGCCGAGCCGACCAAGACAAGAATGCCAATAAAAAAGAATCCGAATGTCATCCATTCATTGACAAAAGGTTGAAAAATAGGAAGATTCATAACTGTGGAAAATAGATAGAAAGGGGGCGAAGGTTCGCCTTAAAATTGGCTATGGGAACTCATGAATTTGAGCAGGATGTTCGAAACCAAGATATCCTAATTTATATCAACGGCGACCTTATTGCGCGAAAGGATGCGAAAATATCCGTTTTTGATAGCGGATTTCTGTTAGGCGACGGCGTGTGGGAGGGCATTCGTTTTCATAACGGACATCTTGCTTTTATTGAAGAGCACATGGACCGCATCTATTCCTGTGCTGCCGATATTGGAATTAGGATTGGTAAATCGAAGGAAGAGCTCATATTAATTCTTAAGGATACACTTAAGGCAAATGCCATGGAATCCGGTGTGCACCTACGATTGATTATTTCACGCGGGCTCAAGAAAACACCGTATCAGCACCCCAACGCGAATATAGGTGGACCGACCATTGTGGTCATTCCGGAATATAAAACGGCCGATCCGAATGTGAATACAAATGGAATTCGAATTGGCACCGTTTCCATCCAAAGAGCAACGGCCAAAACGCAGGACCCGAAGCTGAATACCTTGAGCAAACTGAATTGCATTTTGGCCTGCATCGAAGCGGATAAACTCGGATTTGACGAAGGACTCATGCTTGATATCAACGGATTTGTGTCCACCTGCAACTCAACCAATTTTTTCATCGCTCGCGGCGGTGAAGTGTGGACGTCCAAAGGGGATTATTGCCTCAATGGCGTTACGCGGGGAAACATCATTTCTGTGTGCAACGAAAATGATATTCCGGTATTTGAAAAAGATTTTCTGGTAGAAGATGTGCACTCGGCGGATGAGTGTTTTGTAACCGGAACCTTTGCCGGTGTTATTCCGGTAATTGAAGTGGACGGGTTAAAAATTTCTGACGGAAAGCGCGGGTCCGTAACGGAACAGCTTCAATCCCTGTACACAGAACGCATCGAAAGGTTTTATCCGAAATCATGAAGGAACCTGTCAGAATTGCGATGTGGTCTGGTCCGAGAAATATCTCAACCGCTATGATGCGCTCGTTTGAAAACCGTCCGGATACCACGGTAATAGATGAACCGTTTTACGCCTACTCTCTCGTGAAAACCGGAATCAATCATCCTGGACGAAATGACATTATTCAATCTATGGAAACCGATTGGAGAAAGGTTGTAAACACCATCACCGGTCCGACGCCAGATGGCGCTTCCGTCTGGTATCAGAAACACATGGCGCACCACATGCACGATGAAGTTGCTTTGGATTGGTATTCAAATCTGCGGCATTGTTTTCTCATCCGCGATCCGAGGGAAGTTATTTTATCGTATTCCCAAACATTTGAAATTTCAGATGCTCGCCTGTTGGGATATCACAAACAGGTTGAGCTTTTTAATCGTATCGCAGACGAATCAGAAACGATCCCGCCGGTTTTGGATGCGAAGGATATATTGGAGAATCCCAAAGATGTTTTATCTGCATTGTGCGATCAATTGGGAATTCCCTTCATGAATGAAATGCTGGGATGGCCACCGGGGAAAAGAGATTCTGATGGTGTGTGGGCAAAATATTGGTACACGGTTGTGGAAGCATCATCCGGGTTTTCGCCTTATCGGGATCGGAAAGGTATTTTATCTGATGAACAGAACGAAATTTTTGAAGCAGTAACTCCATTGTACCATCATTTACACAGCCGCAGAATCAGAGGAGGAAAACATCATGTTTCCAGCTGAAACCTATATACGCCGAAGGGAAGAGCTTGCCCAAAAGGTCGAATCGGGAATTATTCTTTTGCTCGGCAACGATGTAAGCCCCATTAATTACAACACTAATATTTATCCTTTTCGGCAGGACAGTTCATTTCTGTATTTTAGCGGCATTCGCGAGCCGGCGAACTTTTTGGTTATGGATTTGGATGAGGGAAAAACAACCCTGTACGGTTATGAGCAATCTATGGATGACATTGTGTGGGAAGGTGAACGGGCACCGCTTGCGGTTCAGGCAGAATTGGCCGGAATTCCTTCGGTTCAGGATATTGAATTTGGTGCTGGATTTCTGCTGACGGAATCCATGAAGGAACGCACCATTCATGTGCTTCCGGCATATCAGGAAAAACACCTGCATTTTCTTGCGAAATTCTTCGCGGCTGAAATCAAAAATTTAGAGGCGGTATATTCTCATCGTTTGATTGAGGCTGTTGTATCGCAGAGGTCTGTTAAGGAAGTTCAGGAAGTGGATGAAATCCGAAAAGCAATTGCCGTGTCTGATCTGATGCATCGGGAAGCAATGGCGCATTGTAAGGACGGTATCAAGGAACAGGCAGTTGTTGCACAGATGGACCGAATTTGCGGTGAAAACGGCGTCAATATGGCGTATGCGCCCATCTTTACCCAGCGAGGTGAGATTCTCCACAATAATATGCATAATGCCATTTTAAAGGATGGAAATCTTGTTTTGAATGATTCCGGTGCTGAGTCACCGTTTCATTACGGTAGTGATATTACGCGCACATTCCCCGTCAACGGATCATTTTCGGATAGACAGAAAGACATTTATTCCATCGTTCTCAAGGCACAGCAGGAAATGATAGGCGCGGTAATGCCTGGAATCCCATTTGCGGATTTGCATAACCGAGCGTCCGAAATTATCGCGGTAGGATTAACCGAATTGGGAATCATGAAAGGCGATCCGAAAGAAGCCGTTTCCAAAGGCGCGCACGCCTTATTTTTTCCGCACGGACTTGGACATTTTCTCGGATTGGATGTGCACGATATGGAAGGTTTGGGCGAAGATTTTGTCGGCTACAGCGAAGGACAGGAACGCAGCGAACAGTTCGGATTGAACCATCTTCGACTGGCGAAAGAATTGAAAGAAGGATTTGTTCTGACCGTGGAACCGGGAATTTATTTTATTCCCAAACTGATAGACGGCTGGAAATCCACCGGTGCCTGGAAGGACTTTATCAATTTTGAAATGCTGGAAGATTATCGCGAATTTGGCGGCATCCGTCTCGAAGACAATATTCTAGTTACATCCATAGGCGCGGATAATCTCAGTGCATCCATCCCCAATATGCCGGAAGAGATTGAAGCCTTGATTGGAACCGCGTAAGTTCGAGTCCTTCGAAATGGCAGAAAAACAAAAAATAGATTCAAAAGAAGCCGGTCTGGAAATCGGCCTGCTCATCGGCAGATTTTTCTTCGATACCGAAGATCTGCATTACGGCCTATTTAAAGATGGTCTCGAGCCGAAAGGAATAAATTTTCGGAAATCACAGAAATATCATTCCGATTTGATCATTGAGAATATTCAGCAAGGAACACAGACTATTTTGGATGTTGGCAGCGGATCGGGTAACCTTGCGAGAAGATTGCTGGATAACGGTTTTAAAGTAGATTGTGTTTCCCCAAGCAGTTACCTCTCAGACGCAATTCACGAAAAAGTGGGAAATGAAGCGGAAATTTTCCGATGCAAGTATGAAGACCTTAATACAGACAAGACATACGATCAGATTCAGTTCAGCGAAAGTTTTCAATATGTGCCGGTTGAGCATGCGCTGGAACAAACATTTAACATGTTAAATCCGGGCGGGCACCTTCTCATTTGTGATTTTTTCACGCTTCCCGCTGAAGGCGATGTTCCTATTGGCGGCGGACACAGATATCCGTTTTTTAAGGCAGCAATGGCTCAGACAGATTTTGAACAAATTGTAGATATTGACATTACGGAAGACACCGCTAAAACCATGACGATTATGGAAGATTTTATAGAGAAGGTGGCCCAGCCGATTGGGCAGATTTCCGGTAACTACATGGGAAGTCATTATCCAAAGCTGATGAAGCTGTTCCGATGGAAATTCAGAGAGCGGTACGAAAAAATAAACCGCGTCTATTTTTCGGGTCATCTGAATGCAGAATCATTTATAAAATATAAAACTTACCGGCTGATGGTGTTTAAAAAGCCGAATTAAAAGACAACCTTTTCACCGTTTTAGGGGTCGAACCTGCAATAATGAAAGGAAAACCCATGAAACGGAATCAAACAACACTTCCCAGCAGAACAGCAAAATTGAACACGCACTGGAGCGCAGCATGTCTCGGATTTGTGCTGGCATTCAGCCCTTTTCTAATTTTGGTCATTTAATACCGATTTTTCCCAATTTTTGACTGTTTAGATTCAAGTCTGATTTTCTCTTTAGGCTTACTTAATTTTATAAATGATCATTTTATTTTGACAGTTTTTCGGCTAAGAATCTTTTTCGCTGAATAGAAATTCCCCATCTAACTGCCCGCATTTGCACAGATTTTAGGCATTTAATTCTGGTTGCAAAAATTCCATAATACAATTCATTAACGTCGGTGGTAATCTAATCAGAGTGAGATTTGTCACAGGTAAGATCGAGTTGATATCTCATTGGAACAGATTTTGCTGATTTCTATTGTGAGATGAAAAACAAAGAAACACACGCAATGAAAAATCTATTCACAATCTGCTGGTTAATTGAATTTGGCCTCCTTGCCGTAATCATATCCGATAACAAAGCTTTGATCCAAGCGATTGATTCAACCGCCCTTCCATATGCCGTATTTTTTGGAATCATAGGTTTGGCGACCAAACACTGGGACATCATTAAGAGATTGGTCTGAGAAATGTCATTTATGAAAACACTCGGTTTGGCCTTTGTATTGTTTGCTACAATCCTACCGGCACAAAGCGAACTTTTTAAACCAGCATCGGAACACGCCTACAAATTATTTCTTGAAACACCCGAAATCGTTGTTGCCATGCATGGCGAACCCATTGCGCAAAATATTTATTACAACGACGGTGCCTACAGAGAAGCGTGGACAAAACGCAAAGCGCTTTACTATTTATCTGCCGACAGCATGCAGGTCATTTCCTATGTATTTGATTACATTGTCAGTTACGATGCACTTAGAGCCCCGCTTCAGCAAGTGATCCGCCCCGGAGATTATGTCCTGATTTCAGTAACCTATTTACCCGTTTTCCTTTTCGATCGGGTCTGGAGAGGCTTGGCGCTGAAGGAATAATTCTTTCTAATTAATACATAAAATAATTCCCCACTCATGGGGCTTGATAATTATTATTATTTTGTTTCGTAGCGGAGGAGGGATTTGAACCCCCGGCACGCGGATTATGATTCCGCTGCTCTAACCAACTGAGCTACTCCGCCATAAATACTGGGCAGAAATTATTCGTTACCCTCGCTAAAACCAATGGAAAAGACTGCAAAAGTTTATAGGGCAAGATGTGGAATATGGTGTAATTTTCAATTCTTGATAGAAAAATTTTATAACGAATTTCCTACCAAATAAGGAGAATACTCATGTCGAATTCCATGCAGAACTTTTTGGATTCAGTCGAAAACCGGAACCCGGACCAACCGGAATTTTTACAGGCAGTTACTGAAGTTGTGGAGTCTCTCTGGGATTTTCTGAACGATCATCCACACTATATGCATGCTAAAGTATTGGACAGGATCGTTGAGCCGGAGCGTGTTATTATGTTTCGCGTACCGTGGAGGAACGACAGAAGCGATGTAGAAATTAACCGCGGATATCGGATTGAGTTTAATTCAGCGATCGGTCCTTACAAAGGCGGCCTCCGGTTTCATCCATCCGTTAATCTTTCGATTTTAAAATTTCTTGGATTTGAACAGGTTTTCAAAAACAGCTTAACCACGCTTCCGATGGGCGGCGGCAAAGGCGGATCGGATTTTGATCCTAAAGGCAAGTCCGATAATGAAGTGATGAGTTTTTGCCAGTCCTTTATGACTGAGCTTCAGCGCCATATCGGGCCGGATACCGATGTGCCGGCCGGAGATATTGGTGTGGGCGGCCGTGAAATTGGATATATGTTTGGCCAATATAAACGAATGCGAAATGAATTTACAGGCGTGCTGACAGGAAAAGCGCTGAATTGGGGCGGAAGTCTCATTCGCCCGGAAGCAACAGGCTACGGATGTGTGTATTTTACGGATGAGATGCTCAAAGCAAACAGCGATTCACTTAAAGGAAAATTAGTGGCAGTTTCCGGCTCGGGGAATGTGGCTCAATATGCTACCGAAAAAGTCATCGAACTTGGTGGGAAAGTCATAACACTGTCCGATTCCGGAGGCACCATTCATGATCCTGAAGGGATTGACAGCGAAAAACTTGCCTTTATAATGGATCTGAAAAATGTTCAGCGCGGGCGTATCAAAGATTACGCGGAAAAATATAAAGTGGATTATCTAGAGGGAGAACGCCCCTGGAATGTTTCGTGCGACATTGCGCTTCCGTGCGCAACGCAAAATGAAATCAGCGTGAGTGATGCGAAGACACTTGTGAAAAACGGCTGTAAAGCTGTTGCGGAAGGCGCCAATATGCCTACCGAACCGGACGCTGTAGAAGTCTTCCAAAAAGCCGGCACATTATTTGGCCCCGGAAAGGCAGCGAATGCCGGCGGTGTTGCGGTTTCCGGATTGGAAATGAGCCAGAATTCCATGCGAATTTCTTGGACACGCGGAGAAGTGGACGAAAGATTGCACACCATAATGCAAAATATTCATGCCGCCTGCGTGACATACGGCAAGGACGGTGCATCGGTGAATTATGTAAAAGGCGCCAACATCGCAGGATTTATCAAAGTTGCGGATGCGATGCTTGACCAAGGGGTTGTGTAGCGTTTAAATCCCGGACGAATCCTGTTCGTCCATAAATTCCTGTTCATCTTCGGATGGTTTCAAAATGATCCCGTTACCCGTTTGCCCGTCAATTTTTACCGTTACGGGCTTTTCAACTTGAATCCATTTTGTGAATTTCTTTTTTTGTCTGATAGTCTGGGATTTGATCCACTTTAAATCGCTCACATCAGATTTCTTTTTATGATTCACCGTAAAGTAGCCTATGCGCATGCTCGTTACATTTTGGAAAAAGTGGCTTCCAAATGATGGATCCACCGGAAATCCTTTAATTCCAAGCTCAACGATGACCTTTGCATTGGATATTTGCTGCCATTGAACCGGAATCCCCAGCCACGGATCTGCTGATCCCCAGCGGCCTGGCCCCATCAAAATGCACGGTCTCCCTTCGAGTGCGGCATTGAAGAATTCTATTTCTTTTGCCATCTTTTTAGTATGCGTAGGATCAAATCCTTTTGGATCTACCAAAATAAAATCCTGAATTCCCTCTATCATTCCGTTTCCAAGTGCCGCTTCACTTTTGCAAATAATATCTGTTTCAGGAATTGCATCCAACTCTCCTGTTTTATCCAGCGTCCCGATAACTAAAGGCTTAATTTGAAGAAGGCAAAATTCTGATTGCCTGTTATCATTTTCATAAAGATTAACCGCAAACTCAATTTCTACAGGGCACCCGAGAGATTTCTCGCCGATTTCCAGCAAATTATGAATGATTTCCGTAAGCGGAATTGTATTCCATTTCAGAACGGAAGGGAAGGTGATAACGCGTGTCCCTTTATACCGCAGCGAATCACGGGTAACATTATCGTCGGAGCACACCACGCTTGCCGCCCATTTGAGTTCTCCGTCACTTTCGGCGCGTGTTAGATTATATGACTTCAGATTTCCCGCTTCCCCTTTGGATAGTAGTTTTTCATTTGGATTAAGATTCAGTGCATAAAATTGGTTTTGCGAATTATCAATAGTCGCTTTTACAGAATAGTATTGCGGAAGAATCCCAGGATATTTTGGAGAGAAGCGGAGCGCCTTTTCACCTTCTACAATCGTACGCCCCAATCCCAAAGCAAGAAAGGCGATTCCTTCTTCACGCTCCATATAAGATACCGGATAATAATTATAACTTTGTGCAGATCCGCTTAGAGTTGGATAAAAAATATCATTGTACCGTTTTCCGATTAATTCCATTAGGATTACGGCCATTCTTTCCTCAGATAAGTGATGTACGGACGATTCGATGAGCGCCTTTGGTTCCTGATGAAACATGGACGCATATACAAGCTTGACCGCATCTGAGAGCTGTTTTAATCGGATTTTTTTAGCAGCCGAATTTGGAATCATATAGGTGGCATACATTCCCGCAAGCGGCTGATATTGGGAGTCTTCAAGCAGACTGGAAGACCGGACCGCAAGTGGGAATTTCATATTTGATAAAAATGTTTTAAGCGTATGCTTCAATTCTTTTGAAATATCGGCCTTCAGAAACATGCGGTTAATGGCTGAATTGGATTTATCAGCCATTGCTTTATCCCAAAGATGATTGTCTACCATAAATCTTTCAAATTCATCTACGCCGATAACTGCTATTTTTGGCACACGAATATTAACATCTGGGAAGTCTTCGCGAATTCCGGATGATTCCAACAATTGATTGGCGAATGCAAGTCCGCGTGCCTTACCGCCCAACGAGCCGGTGGATATACGGAAAAAATTGGATACGGTATCTTTTGAACGCTCCGAATAGGGGACAATTTTTCCGCTTCTTCTAAGCTGAATTGAAAAATCAAGCGCTTCAATAATCACCTGACGCAATTCCTCTAACTTGCTGAAATCTTGAACAGTTATAGGTCTTAATTTAGAAGAAGATTCAAAGGCGCCTCGCACTGCAAGCCAATTGGAAAAATGGTTGCTTGATGCATGAAATACGAGAGATTTTAATGGGATTTTTTGTACGGCTTTCTTCAATGAAAAAAGATCGGTTGCTCGCTGGATTTCTTTTCCCTTTGTGTTTCTGAAGATAAAGTCTCCAAATCCGAAATTATTCAAAATTCCGTTTTCAAGTGCTTGAAGCAAGGTAGTGGATTCCTTGTGAATAAATAGAGCGTGAACATTATCCGCATCATGTTTATGAATTTTATTCGTAGAAAGAAGAATGATCGGAAGCGCCGGATCTTTGGATCGGACATGGGATGTTAGTTTGAGTCCTGCGTTTGGATCGAGTTTTCCTTTGTAGGGAAACCGAACATCAGAAATGATACCGAGCGTGTTATTTTTGTACAGAGAATAATATTCAAGAGCCTCTTCATAAGAAGATGCCAGAATAATTTTGGGTCGAGCACGGAATGCCAGAAGTTTTTCTACGTCTGCCAGACTTTGGCTCATCAACTCTCGTGCGTGTTTTAACGCAATTTTATAAACGAGCGGCAGAATAACGGAATAGTGCCTTGGGTTGTCCTCGACAATAATGATATTACGAATATCGGCAATTTTAAAATCGCGCTTAATATTTTTCTTGTCCTCGATATATTTAATAATTGCCGGGAATACATTTGCGTTTCCCGACCAGATAAAAATTTTGTCGAAATTCTCAGCAAGCCCTTTTTCGGGAAATTGAAGCAATTCAGATTCGTCAAATGCGAGCAGAATAACAGGAAGATTTTTATGCTGCTTCCGAATCTTTTTTCCAAAGGATACTGGATCAACGTCAGACAATCGCGTAAGAACAATGACAAGATCAATTTTCCTGTTGTCAAGCATCTCAAACGCACCGGCACCGGTTTGAGCATGCCAAACACGGGGAGCATAACTCAGGTTCATTCCAAGATATTCGTAGAGAATTTGCTGTGTGAGGCGCCCATCTTCTTCAAGGATAAATGAATCATACGGACTGGCGACCAAAAGGATTTCATGAATCCGCTCCAACATCAAATCCTGAAAATTGATTTGTGAACGCGAAGTTTTCGGTGAATTATCCATAGAAGGAAACTAAAGAAAATTAACCATACAAAACGTGGGTGCATTGAAGAGAATTATGTAGGTTTGCCGATATGATTTCAATGCCAAAATCAACCATTAATGTAATATCCGATTGGTTTTTTCCGATGATGTGTAAATCGTGCGGCGAATCTCTTGATGCTGGCGACCTTGCCTGCACGGACTGTTTAAATAATCTGAGTCAGACTCATTATGGGAATTGGGTCGAATCTATATCCTGTTCGGATGGAATTGATGAAGTCTATTCCTGCTGGTTTTTTGATGATGAGTTGCAGCAAATCATTCATTTGCTAAAATACAGCGATTATGCCAGAATCGGCACTCAATTAGGAAAACGGATGGCAGAAACGATTTCAATTGAAAATTCAGGTTCGATTGATCTGATGATTCCTATTCCGCTTCATACAATAAAAATACGGAAGCGCGGGTACAATCAGGCGGATTTTATAGCAAAAGGAATTTCCAAAGTGTGGAATCTCCCGGTAACTGCCGATGCAGTTCACCGGTCAAAATTCACCGAAAGCCAAACACAATTGAATAGGGATGAACGCATTCAAAACTTGACCGGCGCCATTGAAGTTCGAAAAAATGTGACTGGGAAAACCTGCATCTTGGTCGACGATGTATTGACGACAGGTTCTACAATGTCTTCTACTGCATTGGCACTAAAAAATAATGGAGCAAAGAAGGTTATAGCGTTCACGTGTGCCACCCCGAGACCTGTTTCAGCGTCATGATAAAGTCTCTCAAATACTTCGATGTAAAAAACCGAAAAGTCATGATTCGGGTTGATTTTAATGTACCTATGGATGGTGAACGTGTCATGGATGATTTTCGTCTTCGTGCTGCTGTACCAACTATTATGGATTGCCTGCAGCAGGGAGCGTCTGTCATTCTGGTTTCTCATCTTGGGCGCCCTCAAGGTAAGCCGGATAATTCATTCTCTCTTGTACCTGTGGGTGAAACACTAGCGGATTTGCTTGAATTGCCTATCAAATTTTCAGATGATTGCGTTTCGCAAGATGCAAGAGATGTATCGCTCGGACTGAAACCCGGCGAAATTCATCTTCTTGAGAATACTCGATTTCATCCCGGCGAAGAAAATAATGATCCGAATTTTTCCGCGCTTCTTGCCAAACACGCTCAAATTTATATTAACGATGCGTTCGGCACATCGCATCGCGCGCATGCTTCCAACACTGGTGTAGCCAAACTCACGCCCCAAAAGGGCATTGGGCATCTTATGGAAAAAGAAATTCATTTTTTAAAAGGAATCATGTCAAAGCCGGAAAAACCTTTCACAATTATTCTAGGTGGTGCCAAACTGAAAACAAAGGTTGAATTGATTAAACGATTTCTATTTGAGGCTGACACGCTTCTGATTGGCGGCGGAATGGTATTTACATTCTTGAAAGCTCAAGGAAAAGAAATAGGAAAATCTCTCGTGGATGACAGTATGATACCGGTCGCAAAAGAAATAATCGGGCTTGCGCATCAGCGTAAAGTGAAACTGATGCTGCCGGTGGATATCGTGTGCGCAACCGCGGCAAAAGAAGGCGCTAAAACATCTGTTCACTCATCGAGGGAATTACCTAAGACCAAGATGGGATTGGATATCGGTCCGGGCACAATGGATCGCTTTCGGGACGAAATAGTGAAGTCAAAAACAATAATCTGGAACGGTCCAATGGGAGTTTTTGAAGTCCCGGGATTTGAGAAGGGTACCATGTCGGTTGCGGATGCGATGGCAGATGCGGCTGAAACAGGGTCTATTACAGTAGTGGGCGGAGGCGATTCCGCTTCAGCAATTAATGACTTCGGGCTCATACACAAAATGAGCCATGTATCTACCGGCGGCGGAGCGTCCTTACAGCTCTTAAGCGGGAAAACGCTTCCTGCATTGGAAGTATTGGAGGTTTAATATGAAACCGTCCGCGTACGTAGTAGCAAATTGGAAGATGAATAAAACGGGTGCCGAAGCACAATCTTTCGTCGAAAAATCGTCCAAATTGCTTTTGAATATGGAAAAAGCGAAGGTTATATTCTGCCCGCCTTTTACGGCGCTATTTGACATGGGAATATCTCTCGAGGGAAAACCTTGGATTTTGGGTGCGCAAAATATGCATTGGGAAGCATCAGGAGCCTGTACAGGTGAAATTTCTTCCGATATGCTGAAAGCATGCAGAGTGGAATTTGTTATCCTAGGCCATTCAGAAAGAAGACACAATTTTGGTGAACCGAACAACTGGATCAACCAAAAAGTGCTTCGGGCAATTTCAACAGGATTGCACCCCATTTTTTGTGTAGGCGAAACTCTAGAAGAAAGACAATCCGGAAAAATGGAAGACGTGCTACATAAGCAAATTTCGGAAGGCCTCGCAGGTGTAAAAAATTCGAATGGAATGCTGATTGCCTACGAACCCGTTTGGGCGATCGGTACAGGCGAGCATGCAACAGCAGAACAAATAGAAAAGGCTCATGGAATAGTTAAAAACTATGTTTGTGAATCGTTGGGAGATATCGGGAAAGATATTCCTGTTTTATACGGCGGCTCAGTGAATCCTGAAAATGCAGGCGAATTGATTAAGGCAAAAAGTGTTGATGGTTTTCTAGTTGGCGGCGCAAGTTTGGAATCGGAATCATTTTCGGAAATTATTAAAGAAGTAGAAACATTTATCAAGGAGTAAAAACGTGCTAGGATTTCTCATTACATTACACACAATTGTCAGCATTCTACTAGTGACGAGCATTTTAATGCAAGCCAGCCAAGGCGGCGGACTTGCAGGTTCATTTGGTGGTCAGGCATCCAACGCTATTCTTGGATCTCGAGGAACGGCATCGTTGCTGAGTAAAATCACTACATGGCTCGCCGTCATTTTTATGGCATTGGCTATTTTAATTAGCTTGGTTGGTTCTGCCACAAGCGGATCTGCATCATCATCCATACTTCAGGAAGCAGTGGAAGAGGGCGCATTATCTCCGGGCGCTGATTTATCCCTGCCGGGAATTCAGGTTGATCCATCAATTGACCAATAATACTTATTCAGCCGAAGTGGTGGAACTGGTAGACACGCTGTCTTGAGGGGGCAGTGGGAGAAATCTCGTGCCGGTTCGAGTCCGGCCTTCGGCACAAATAATGGATTGCCGGTTCCCTGCCTGCCGGCAGGCAGGGAGTCAAGGCCTTCGGCACAAATAATGGATTGCCGGCAGGCAGGGAGTCAAGGCCTCCGGCACACACTGTTTTTAAGGAGTACAAGAAATGAACGGAAATAATACACTCTTTAGCTTGCTCATTTTTTCGGCTGTTTGCTTTGCGCAGGATCCGATGGCGGATGCGGCCCGAGCGGATGAAGAACTAGCAAAAGGAAACATTGATATCGCAGAATCTCTTTTTCGGGGTGCGCTTGAAATGGATCCATCTTTCTCACCAGCTTTGCTGGGATTATCGAGAGTCGCATTGAGAAAAGGGGATTTGAATGCAACTGGTACTTTTTTACGAGAAGCTATTGATATGGAACCTGAAAATCAGGAATTCAGGGATGAATATGAAAAGCTAAAAGAATTAAATACTTTAATGAACCAGGGGAACCGCTATTACAGCAACGGCGAAACTTCAGAATCTATTGAAACATTCAGGATAATACTTGAACGGTTTCCGACTTTTTCAGAAGCCGCTTTTCGAATGGGCTTAGCGTATTCAAGGAATAGCGAGACGGGAGTAGCGGTAGAGAGTTTTAAAAATGCACTTCGCATTAATCCATATCACGAAAACTCTCTGAAAGCGATCAAGAACGAAGCAAAAAGGGCTTTTCTATCCGGGAATGAAAATTACAAACGCGGTGATCTTGAATCTGCTCTTGAATCATACCAAAAAGCGATCGTGGTAGATAACACATTCTATCAATCTTATTACCAGCTTGGCGTGATTGAGTCGAAACTCGGAAATGATGTCGCTGCAATCGAGAATTACCAAAGTGCGCTTGATATTCAGCCCGGGTTTTATAAAGGGTGGTATGCGATTGGGAAAGCCAAGGAACGTAGGGGTGATACCGATGGTGCTATTACGGCGTACACTACAGCGATTGAGGTGTATCCAACATATGCAAAAGCCTACGGAGCGATAGGTGATTTGCATCTTACAAATCAGAATTATGATGCGGCACTTCAGGCATTTATCCAAGGATCAGTTGTAGATGCATCCTATGCCAAATCGTTTATTGGGATGGGCAGTGTATACCTTGAGCAAGGATTATTTGAACAGGCAATTACTCCGCTTGAAACAGCATCAGCTTTGAAGTCGAAAGATGCCATGGTGTGGTTCAGGCTTGCCTCAGCCTACAATGGAGTGGAGGACTGTGAAAACGGGAAGCGTGCCGCGAGGGAAGCATCGGAACTGAAATCAAAATTTGGCGGCGGATGGTATGAACTCGGAGTGGCAGAATGGTGCGCCGGTAAAGGCAATAAAACTGCCGCATTAAATGCGCTGGAACGCGGTAGAAATGACAGGAATTGGCGCCCGTCCTGCGAGCATCTCATTAAAGAAATCAGGACACCTAAATAACTCATTTTGTTTCCGGTGTTTCGCGGATGAAAAATTGATCATGATAAAAGCTGTTATATTTGATTTAGACAATACATTGCTGGATTTCATGAAAATGAAACGAGAAGCAGTGCGGGCCGGAATCGGTTCGATGATTGAAGCCGGACTTGAGGTTGACGAAGACAAATCCGTAGAACGGATTTTTAAATTATACGAAGAAAAAGGATGGGAGAATCAGCAGATTTTTGATCTTTTTCTGGAAGAAACTTTGGGGAATGTTGATGCAAAATATCTTGCAGCGGGTATTGTTGCATACCGGCGCGCAAGAGAAGCAAGCCTTAAAGTATATCCGAACGTGAATCAAACTTTAGTTGCGCTTGGGAAAATGGGACTGAAGTTAGCAATAGTATCAGATGCCCCTCGCCGCGAAGCCTGGATGCGCATATTCTATCTTAATCTTCACCATGTGTTTGACATTGTTCTCACTTTTGACGATACAGGAGTCCGGAAGCCGTCTCCCGAACCTTTTAAAATGGCTCTTGATAAATTATCCGTTTCTGCGGATGAAGCTATTATGATCGGCGACTGGCCGGAACGTGATGTGGAAGGTGCAAAGCAGCTGGGAATAAAAACCATTTATGCACGGTATGGAGATACGTTTGGAACAGTGGATTCCGGCGCGGATTGGGATATCAATGATGCGTCTGAAATTTTAGACATTGTCAATGACCTCAACCAAACCTGATTGGTTCATTGGGACGGACATCGTTTCCGTTCTCCGAATTTCCAATCTCTTACAAAAAGAATCTGATTCTTTCACGTCCCGCGTATTTACTGAAACAGAAATTGCCTATTGCATTGACAGGAAAAATCCCTCAATTCACTTTGCAGGAAGGTTTGCCGCAAAAGAAGCGCTTAAAAAAGCGATTTTGTCTCAGAATCCAGATGCAATCATCCCATTAAAGTCCTTATCCATCGAAAGGTTGGAATCAGGTGAACCCACGGTGGAGTACGATGCACCTTTAGACTGCAAAGTGAGTATTTCTCATACGGAAGAATTTGCGATTGCATTCGCATTGGTAAGGCCAAAACAATGAGATTAGTCTCGAAAAGTCAAGCCAAAGAACTCGATGCATTCGCCATGAAAAAACGCGGTATCTCCGGTGAATTACTTATGAAAAATGCCGGCAGAGCGATAGCGGGTTTGGCGTTCGAATTGACTGCATCCGAATTAAACCCCACCATTGCGGTCATTTGCGGGAAAGGAAATAACGGAGGCGATGGGTTTTCCGCTTCATGGTTTTTGAAAAAATGGGGAAGAGATATTCATGTTTTTTCCATGGGTGAAGAATCAACCATTAAAGGTGATGCAAAACATTTTTATTCGGAATTAAAAGAGTGCGGAGCGTCTGTCAAATTCAACAAGCGTCCTCCTTCAGGATTATCATCCTTTTCTGTTATCATTGATGCGGTATTGGGTTCAGGTGTAAAAGGAAAAATCAGACCAGATATAACTCCATGGATTCAGTGGATCAATAAGCAGGATTCCAGAATAATTTCCGCGGATATTCCTTCTGGCCTTGATGCGGATAAAGGTTCCATCAATCCATCATGCGTACAGGCGGACAAAACAGTGACAATGGGATTACCAAAACTTGGAATGCTGATTCACAAAGGTCCAGAAATGTCAGGTGAGATAGTCACAGCCGATATTGGATTTCCAAATCTGCAGGAAAATGTTAATAGAGACCATTGGTCGCTTTTTGATGCATCCAAAATGAAGGATGTGTTTCCGCCGCTTCCCAAAAATAATACAAAACATTCGCACGGGAATGTATTAATCATCGCCGGTTCAAAAGGAATGACAGGCGCGGCAATTCTTGCTGCTATGGCGGCATTGCGCTCTGGTGCGGGATTGGTGAAAGCTTGCGTACCTGAATCTCTAAATCCTATTTTTGAAATGAAAATGACGGAAGTCATGACGATTCCCTGTGAAGACAAAAATACCGGATTCCTTCAATTGGAAAATTTTGATACTGTGATGGACGCTTTGAATTGGTGCGATGCTGCAGTGATGGGTCCCGGACTCGGAACCGATCGATCAACTCAGGCATTGGTAAAAGAAGTGATTCTTTCATCAAAAAAACCGTTGATAATTGACGCGGATGCCCTGAGGCCATTCTTTGGAAATATTCGATTATTTTCGAAGATCAAAGCACCTTTTGTCATTACACCGCATTGCGGTGAATTAAGCAAAATTCTCAAATTGGACCGATTGCACCTTGAAGAAAATTTCCCAAAGTCTGCATCTAAACTATCCGAAAAATTAAGTGGAATTCTTGTCGCAAAAAATGCGCCTACTATTAGTTTCAAAAAGAAAAAAGGTGTGATAAATACTTCCGGGAATCCCGGGCTTGGCTCCGGCGGAACCGGAGATGTTTTATCAGGAATACTGGCAAGTTTGATTGCGCAAGGATCAGATCCATTTTCCGCCTCGCAATTAGGGGTTTATTTGCACGGAAAAGCTGCGGACATTTGTTCGAAGGAATTGGGTGAGCGCGGCATACGTGCATCAGATGTGTTACATGCAGTTCCAAAAGCGATTGCATTGTATGAATAGCCGAATTTTTAGATGGATGTTGGCAGCGTATATTCTTTTGATTTTTATACTGTCCGCCCTTCCCGGCACATCTCTTCCGAATCAGTTGTTTCCCCAATGGGATAAGGTTGTGCACTTTATTGAATATTTTGTTTTGGGTTTTCTGGTTGTTAACAGTATTGAAAACATGAATTCAAAATTCATATTCATTCTTATGTTTGTAGGGTTAGTTATTCCGGGACTAGATGAAACTTGGCAATCCTTTCAACCGGGAAGAGATTCCAGCTTATTGGATATGATGGCGGATGGATTTGGTTATATTTGCGGATCATTATTGGCGCTGAAATGCCTGAACAATCGCAAGATCATACGTGACAATGGATAAAATAGTTATACACGGTCAAAAACCGCTTTCCGGATCGGTTGAAATCAGCGGAGCGAAAAATGCAGTTTTGCCACTCATGGCAGCATCGTTGTTATCAGAAGGTGTTACGACACTTCACAAAGTACCCAATCTGAAAGATACGCGGACCATGATGCGCCTTTTGGAAATAACCGGCGCAGGAATTGAATTCAAGGATGGCACGTTAATTATTGACGGAAGTACTGTCAACAATCCTGTTGCGCCTTACGAACTGGTGAAAACAATGCGGGCTTCTTTTTATGTATTGGGACCGCTGCTTGCGCGATTTGGATCAACTAAAGTGTCTCTTCCAGGTGGATGTGCTTGGGGGCCGCGTCCTGTGAATTTTCATCTGACTGCCATGGAGAAATTGGGAGCCGATATTGAGTTGGATGAAGGATATATTACTGCAAAGGCAGGCAAATTGAAAGGCGCTGAAATTCATTTTAAAATTCCTTCTGTTGGTGCTACTGGCAATACTATGATGGCAGCTGTTTTGGCCGAAGGAACCACAATAATTACCAATGCAGCAATGGAGCCGGAAATCACCCAATTAGGCGACGTCCTCAAACAAATGGGCGGAAAGATTGACGGAGTGGGAACGAGCACTCTCACAATCCGTGGAGTACATTCTTTGAATGCACAGGAAATCACGGTTATTCCGGACAGGATTGAAGCAGGCACATTTTTAATCTGTGGAGCGGCTATTGGCGATTTTACTCTTAAAGATGTAACCCCAGAGCATTTGTCAATTGTTCTTCAAAAATTGGAAAAGGCAGGCGCAAGAATTACGATTGATGAAACATCCATTCATATTCAAAAAGCAGAAATTGTGAAATCTGTAGATGTTAAAACCGATGTGTATCCGGGATTTCCCACAGATTTACAAGCACAATGGATTGCTCTTATGGCAATTGCCGATGGATCATCGAGGGTAACAGATACAGTGTACCATGACAGGTTTTCGCATGTTCCGGAATTAAATCGGCTCGGTGCAAATATCCGCGTGGAAAACAATTCGGCAGTTGTAAAAGGAAAGACTGAATTGACAGGTGCTAATGTGATGTCCACAGATATTCGTGCGAGCGCCTCGCTCATCATTGGAGGTCTGATTGCTGATGGGAAAACGGATGTAAGCCGAGTGTATCACATTGATCGTGGATACGAAAATATTGAACAAAAATTCAGCAGTTTAGGTGCAAAAATTTCTCGGGAAAGGGAGTAAGGGATGTTTTTTGATTTTAAACTGAATGGTGTAGATTTTCCGGTCTTACAGGTTTATAAAGCTGAACAATGAAAGTAGTAATAATAGGCGGCGGCGAAGTTGGATTTCATGCTGCAAAAGCATTGTGTGATGAAAATCATGACATCACCATCGTTGATATTGACCCCGCCAAAACCAAACGAGCTTCCGATCATATAGACGTCAACACTGTAGAAGGGAATGGCGCTAGCCCGGACACACTCCGCGAAGCCATAGTGGAAGAAGCGGACCTCGTATTAAGCCTTACGCGAACAGATGAAGTTAATCTGATTGCTTCCCAGCAAGCCCATAAAATGGGGGCTAAAAAAATTATCGCACGTTTGCGCAATCAACAATATACAAGGCGCGATTCCATTATCCGTCCGGAGTCGTTTGGCATCGATCTTGTGATCCATCCCGAAAAAGCCGCAAGCGATGAAATCGTCAGACTCGTGCGTCACTCATACGCGACACAAGCTATGGAATTTGAAGGCGGACGCATGGAAATGATAGGAGTCAGACTGGATAAGGATTGCCCAATTTCCCTGAAATCAATGAAAGAAGTCTGCAAAGAATACGATGAATTTAAATTTGGTGTCGTGGCAGTTACGCGGGATGGAAGTACTGAAGTTCCGTGGTCAGATTATACTTTTGAGGAAGGTGACACCTGCTACTTCATTGTCAAAAAAGACTATCTTAGCCGCATCATGGAAATGGTTGGAAAAGTTGCAACAGAAGCCAAAGGTGTCATGATATTGGGAGGCAGTAAAATCGGCCGAAATTTGGCCGGAGTCCTGCAAAATGAAATGTCCGTTAGGCTCATTGATTCAAACAGGGATAAGGCTGAATGGCTTGCATCTACTCTCCCTAATACCATGGTTTTGAATGGTGACGGAACGGATGTTGAATTTCTCAAATCTGAAAATATACAAGACTTAGACAGTTTTATTTCTGTTACCCAAAGTGAGCAAACCAACCTATTGTGCGGATTGTTGGTGCACCATCTTGGTGTTAAGCAGACTATCATTCATATCAATACAACTGAATATCTTCCTGTTGTTCAAGAAATTGGAATCGGATGTATGGTGAGTAAAAATATTTCGACGGTCAATGCCATCATGCAAAATATCAAAAGCGGATTTTCTCATTCAGCGGTTACGTCATTTGAAGAACTGGAGGTGGATGTGTTAGAATTTAGTCCGGAGCGCGGAAGCAAAGTGATAGATGTACCGCTTTCACAGGTAAATTTTCCGAAAGATAGTATTGTCGGGGTCATCAATCACCATGGCCACCTCAGCATTGCCAGAGGATCGTCCCAGCTTTCAGAGGAAGATATTGTACTCGTATTCGCAAAACAGAAAGCTATCCCGAAATTAAGTAAGCTGTTCTCGGCTTAATGAACTATAAAACAATCCTGAATATCCTGGCTATGCTGATGGCATTGCTCGGATTTTCCATGCTTATCCCCGCCGGGATTTCCTGGTATTACAATGAAGGTGTTGCATCGGGATTTTTATATTCTTCCGGCTTTTGCATCCTTACGGGCATTCCGTTATGGATAGTTTACCGGAACGAGCGAAAATTGACGAATAAAGACGGATTTGCCATTGTGGCGTTTTCTTGGCTTACGACAGCAGCCATTTCAGCTATTCCGTTTTACTTTACCGGCGCCATTCCAAACATCACGGATGCATTTTTTGAATCCATGTCAGGCGTTACGACCACCGGAGCAACGATTATCGGGAATTCCGTCACGTTACCGCATTTGCCGAATGGAATAGAAAGCCTTCCGATGAGTGTGCTGTTTTGGAGATCCTTCATCCAATGGATTGGCGGAATGGGAATCATTGTGTTTTATATCGCCATTTTGCCATTACTCGGTGTTGGCGGCGTTCAGTTGTTTAAAGCAGAAATGCCCGGTCCAGTCGCCGATAAAATCCGTCCGCGAGTGAAAGAAACAGCACGGTTTTTATGGATGACTTACCTCGGGTTTACCTTTGCAGAAATAATACTGTTATCCATGAGCGGTATGTCATGGTTTGATTCTGTTTGCCACGCATTTACCACGATGCCGACCGGCGGATTCTCAACCAAAAATGCAAGTATCGGCGCCTTCGCGAATCCGGTAACGCAATACATTATTATTATTTTTATGATGATTGCCGGTGTCAATTTTACGCTTCATTTCCGAGCAATTACCGGGAATGTAAAATCCTATTTCAAAGACAAAGAATTCCTTTTTTACATTGGACTGATTGGCAGCGTAACTTTCATCATCTTTCTGAGTCTCGGCGCAGCAAGAAACGATTGGTCGCACAGTCATTTTTTAGACGCGTTATTTCAGACCGTATCTATTTTGACTACAACAGGGTTTGGTACTGCGGATTATGAATTGTGGACCTTTTTCGTTCAATTTATTTTACTCAATTTAATGTTCATTGGAGGCATGGGAGGTTCCACAGGAGGCGGAATGAAAATAGTCCGGTTTATGCTTATCCTTAAATATGCCGCCAGCGAAACCCGGCGAATGCTCCATGCAAAAGCCATCATTCCCATTCGAATCGGCGACAGATTTATTGGTGAAGACATTATTCGTAATACACTTGGCTTTTTCCTCTTTTATGTATCCATTTTTGCCATCACGTCTCTCACACTGACGGCTATGGATTTGGATATCATTTCCGCAGTAAGCGTTGCCGCTTCTTCGATTGGGAATATTGGTCCGGCGCTGGGCGAGTTCGGTCCGACAGATAATTATGCGTTACTCCATCCGATTGGTAAATGGCTCTTAACATTTTGCATGCTTTTAGGAAGATTAGAGATTTTCACAATTATGGTAATTTTCAGCAGAACATTCTGGAAATAAGGAATGAGCGGAATGCAAACATTATCCATTCAAAATGAAAATGGAATAGCAATAATCACCATCAACAGGCCGGACGTATTGAATGCTGTCAATGATGTGGTTGTGGCTGAGTTGGGGCAAGCGGTCCAAAATACAACGGACGATGAATCTATTGGTGTAATAATCATTACAGGCGCTGGAGAAAAGGCATTTGTTGCCGGAGCGGATATTAAAGCCATGTCAAAAATGAACGCGGAAGACGCACTGACATTTGGACAGAATGGACAGAAAATGACAATGCTGATTGAAGATTCACCCAAGCCTGTGATCGCAGCCATAAATGGATTCGCTCTAGGCGGCGGATGCGAAATTGCGCTTGCCTGTCATCTTCGGATAGCAAGCGAGAATGCTATTTTTTCTCAGCCGGAGGTAAAACTTGGACTCATTCCCGGATGGGGAGGAACCCAACGGCTGCCGAGAATTGTAGGAAAAGGAAAAGCCACCGAGATGATTTTAACGGGTGAAATGATTTCTGCGGATGAAGCATACCGCATAGGACTAGCGAATGCGGTGGTTCCCCTAAATGAACTTTCTAAAACGTCTTTAAAAATGGCAGAGTCTATTCTTAAAAACGGACCGAATGCGATTGCCCAATCCCTTGCATCTATCAATGCAGGATCTGGACTTCAGATTAAACATGGCCTGGAAATGGAAGTAAAGAATTTCAGCGAATTATTTGGAACAGATGAAGCAAAAGAAGGGCTGACTGCATTTATCGAAAAACGCCCTCCAAAATTTAGATCTTAACTATATGCCAAAATTTGCTATCCTTTCCTCGGGGGTATTCAATTACCTTCTTAATAAGACAGGCAATATGCTGTTGCGCTATCGTCCGGAAGATGTTGCCGTTGTGATCGCATCGGAACACGCCGGAAAAACGGCGCAGGAAGTTATCGGATATGGCGGAGATATTCCTGTTGTATCCTCCTTTGCAGAAGCCGCATCGTTCAATCCGGATACGCTTGTATTGGGAGGCGCACCTCAAGGTGGCCATATTTCAAAACGGGTACGGTCAGAAATAAACCAGGCCTTGGAAGGTGGATGCGAAATTGTTAGCGGCATGCATATTTTTTTGAATGATGACCCGGATTTCTCCTTATTAGCCAAACAATTTGATTGTACTCTAACCGATTTAAGACGACCGCCAACACCTGCTCATTTTCCAAAAGGGAAATGGAAAGACCGGGAAATTCCTGTATTGCTTGTGGTTGGTTCTGATTGTGACACAGGCAAAATGACAACAGCATGGGAACTCACAATTCGATTACGAGAAAAAGGGATCAATGCTGAATTCCTCGGTACGGGCCAAACGGGAATTTTACTGAGCGGAAATGGTGTTCCGATTGATGCTGTTGTGTCGGATTTCATGGCAGGTGAAATTGAGCATGCGATTGACAAAATTGGTGACTGTGATCTCGTTGTCGTTGAAGGACAAGGTTCACTGACAAATCAATTTTATGCCGGTGTTACACTGGGACTGCTGCATGGTGCGATGCCGGATTTTCTTGTTATGACGCACGAGCCAGTTCGAGAAAATGATACAACAGATTTTCCGGCAGCAAAGCTTGAAGATTGCATGCCAACTTATCTTGATCTTATGAAACCGTTTAAAACAACACGGTTTGTCGGGATCAATTTGCTTACGGTGAACCAAAATGAACGGGATGCAGAAGAAACAATAAACAATACTGAATCAAAATTTGGCTTTCCGGTCACCGATCTCGTCCGATTTGGCGAAAAGAAGTTGATTGATTCCATAGCCGAGGATGTCCGCAATTGGAATTAAGCTGGGAAACCTATCGCATTGAATGCACCTACCCGTTTGGTTTATCACGCGGGACGGCGGATTATTATGATATTTTGTATGTCTATTTTTTAGGTGATGGCATTATTGGAAGAGGAGAAGCCGCACCATCTAAACGCTATGATGAATCCACACCTCAAATTGTGGAAGTGCTGGAAAACGGGATTGAGATTCCCTCTCCGGATGATATTTTAGAATCGTGGGAGACAGGGATTACTGCTCAGGCAGAAGGAATAAAAGCTTTGGAATCTGCGCTCAGCATGGCAGCATTGGATTGGTGGTGCCAGAAAGATGGTATTTCTCTTCACCGGTATTTCCATGCAGAAAAAGAAAATACACCGCTTACCTCTTTTACAGTTGCGATTGGTGAAATAGACAATATTCCACAAAAAATCAGAGAGGCTAAACCGTACAGCATTATTAAGGTGAAACTTGGGACAGATGAAGATAAAAACATCATCAATGCAGTCCGAGGTTGTACCGATAAACCGATCAGAGTTGATGCAAATGAAGGCTGGACATTGGAGCAGGGAATTGAAATGTGTCAATGGCTTTCGGAACGGAATGTTCAGTTTGTAGAACAGCCGCTGCCGGCGGAGGCGTTGGATGAAACGTCGGTCTTACGGGATGAATCACCGCTTCCGATTTTCGCTGACGAAAATTCACTCACGTCTGAAGACATTCCGAGGATTGCATATGCATTTGACGGCATCAATATCAAACTGATGAAATGCGGAAGTCTGTTTGAAGCCAAACGAATGATTGATTTCGCAAGAGAACATGATTTAAAAATAATGCTGGGCTGTATGGTGGAATCATCCATAGGCGTGACGGCCGCTGCACATTTATCGCCGCTTGTTGATTTTGCCGATCTGGATGGAAATCTGCTCATTTCTAACGATCCTTACAATGGCGTTGGGGTAGAAAATGGGAAATTGATTCTTCCGGATGGAAATGGATTGGGCGTTTCCTTAAAGGGAAAAATAGAGGGACTAAAATGAAAATTCTTGGAATTGAACATATCGGAATTGCTGTCGAAAGCCTTGAAACGGATGCGCCTTTTTGGAAACACGTTCTTGGCCTTGACCATTCTGGAACTGAGGCTGTCAAGGATCAGGGAGTGATCACAGATATTTATAATTCGGGACGTGGAAAAATAGAGCTTTTAGAAGCATTGGGTGAACACTCGCCTGTTGGAAAATTTTTAGAAAAACGTGGGCCGGGCGTACACCACATCTGCCTTGAAGTGGAAAATATCCATGAGGCAATAACGGAATTAAAAGAGAATGGAATTGAAATGATCGCCGATGAACCTTCCATTGGCGCCGAGGGATTTTTAGTTGTATTTCTGCATCCGAAAAGTACCGGTGGTGTGCTTGTTGAACTTTCGCAGAAACCAAAATAATTGCTTGAACTATCCGATATAATAGATGCGCATGAGCGCATAAAACCGTACATCCATCGGACTCCGATTCTTACCTGTACAGCATTGGATGGAATGTCCGACGCAACCCTCTTTTTTAAATGCGAGAATTTTCAAAAAGCTGGAGCCTTCAAAGCCCGTGGTGCGACCAATGCTATTGTATGTTTATCGGATGAAGATGCCGAAAAAGGCGTCGCAACTACCTCATCCGGAAATCACGGAGCCGCCCTGGCGAAAGCAGCGCAAATCCGAAAAATTCCTGTAACGGTTATTATGCCTCACAATTCATCTAAAATCAAATTTGAAGCCGTCAAATCGTATGGCGCGGAAATCATCACTTGCGAACCTGACCATCAGTCCCGGGAAGCTGCCTTGGATAAACTGGTATTCGAAACAGGCGCTGCGGTTATCCATCCATACAATAATGAGAACATTATCGCCGGACAGGGCACCGCCGGGATTGAGCTGATGGAAGACCATCCAGAATTAGACGCCGTTGTTACGCCGGTAAGCGGAGGCGGACTGCTGAGTGGAACATCCATTGCCGTAAACGGAATGAATTCAAACACGGATGTATTTGGCGCCGAGCCGGAAGGCGCGGATGATGCCTTTCAATCATTTAAAGCAGGGGAGATAATTCCGAATAAAACGGTTGAAACAATTGCAGATGGACTGAGAGCTGAGATTGGCACGATCACTTTCCCAATAATTCAGAAAAATGTGACCAACATCATTACGCTGTCCGAAACGGAAATTATAAATGCGATGCGCTTGATTTGGGAGCGGATGAAAATATTGGTGGAGCCATCCAGTTCCATTGCGCTGGCAGCAGTGTTAAAGGAAAATCAGCTGTTTCAAGGAAAAAAAGTGGGAATCATGCTTTCCGGAGGGAATGTGGATTTAAACGATCTTCCGTTTAAGGACAGTTAATTTTTCCGAGTGTTTATTTATTTTCAATAAACATCTCGCCTGTGGGCAATTCTAACTATGAGTATTCTGAGTTCTTTTTCCTGTTTTTGAAATAGGACTCTGAAAGGTCCGACCCGGAGGCGGGCAAGACCTTTTACATTTCCTTTTAAAGCTTTAATCTGGTTCGTTAAAACGGCCGGATTTTTTGCAAGGATTTCTAATTTGGATTTAATTCGGCGCTGCCAAATCGGATCAATTTTGGCTAGTTCGTCTTTTGCCTTTTTTAGGAACGTAAGGGAATACACTATTCGATGCCCAGTTCCTGCCAAACTTTTTCGGCAGGAATTAGTTCATCTTTATTTTCTTTGGCTTCCTTCAGTCGTTTTTCGGCAATCTGCAAATCGAGTTCATCAAAATACAATTCAAGTGCCTTGGCAATAATATGGCTCTTTTTGGTTTGAAGTTCTTCGGAAACCTGATTGAGTTCCTCCGAAATAAAATCGGGAAGAGTAATATTCATTCTGTATTTTTTAGACATGGACAATTATACACAAAATTATGTGTATAATTCAATGTATTATTATGCGTATTTAATTCGTTTATCTATCTTATTAATTATTCTCTGCCATTGAACCATATAGATTAACCGTCGTAATTTAGTCATTATGGCAGAGTTTAAGATTCATTCAGAATTCGAACCAAAAGGCGATCAGCCTCAGGCAATCGCCTCACTTGTGGACGGATTGAACCAAAATTTGGATCATCAGGTTTTATTAGGTGTGACCGGAAGCGGAAAGACCTTTACAATGGCACAGGTCATTCAGGAAGTGCAGCGCCCCACGCTGATCATATCCCATAACAAAACGCTAGCCGCCCAACTGTTCGGTGAATTCAAACAGCTTTTTCCGGAAAATGCCGTTGAATTCTTTATATCGTATTACGACTACTATCAGCCGGAAGCTTATTTGCCTGTAACGGATACGTATATCGAAAAAGATATGTCGGTGAATGAAGAGATTGACAGGCTAAGGCTGAAAACAACCACGGCACTCATGGAACGAAAGGATGTGATTGTGGTTAGTTCTGTTTCCTGCATTTACGGTATTGGTTCCCCGGAAGAATACCGAGATCAGATCGTAAGAATAACAAAAGGAAAATCGCTCCCGAGAAAAGACGTGTTCGCAAAACTGGTGCATATTCATTACGCTCGAAACGATACCGTTTTGGAGAGAGGAAATTTTAGAGTCCGCGGAGATGTAATTGAAATATTTCCAGCTTACGATGTTGCCTGCACGCGAATAGAAATGTTTGGGTCTGAAGTAGAATCCATTTCGCGGTTTGATCCTCTCACGGGAGAAATTTTAGGAGAAATGGATACCGCCATAATTTATCCTGCAAAACATTTTGTGACAGACCGCAAACGGATGAAAGGTATTGTGAAAGAAATTCGCACCGAACTCGACGGCAGACTTTCCGATCTACGAAAAAATGATAAACTGCTTGAGGCTCAGCGATTGGAACAGCGCACGAATTTTGATCTCGAAATGATGATCGAACTCGGGTACTGCTCCGGCATTGAAAATTATTCACGGTTTTTTTCAGGGAGAAAATCTGGAGAGCAGCCGTACACACTTTTAGATTTTTTCCCAAAAAATTTTATGACATTTATGGATGAATCACATGTGAGCCTTTCGCAGGTGCAGGGAATGTATAACGGCGATCGCGCCAGAAAATTGACACTCGTGGAACATGGATTTCGTCTGCCGAGCGCGATAGACAATCGTCCTTTGCAGATTGATGAATTCATGAAAATGCAGAATCAAATTACCTATGTTTCAGCCACTCCTGCCGATAGAGAACTGGAGTTGGCAAAAGGTGTTGTAGCGGAGCAATTAATTCGTCCCACGGGCTTGCTTGACCCAAAAGTGGAAACAAGAGGAACCGAAGGGCAAATTGATGATCTCGTCGTTGAAATCCGGGAACGAAGTAAGAAGAATGAACGCTGTCTTGTGACAACTTTAACGAAGCGCATGGCAGAAGATTTAACAGAATATTTGCGCGGACTCAGCCTGCGTGTACGATATTTACACAGTGACATTCATACCCTTGAGCGGGTGAAAATATTACGAGATTTGCGGCTAGGTGAATTTGATGTTTTGGTCGGAATTAATTTATTGAGGGAAGGCTTGGATCTTCCGGAAGTGTCTCTTGTGGCTGTTTTGGACGCGGATAAGCAAGGATTCCTCAGATCAAAAAGTTCGCTGATGCAAGTTTCTGGAAGAGCAGCAAGACACGTGAATGGGAAAGTGATTTTGTATGGAGATAAAATTACTGAAGCGATGCAATACTTAATATCTGAAACAAAACGCAGACGTGAAGTGCAGCGTCAGTATAATAAAAAGCATAATGTCGTGCCAAAAACTGTGTACAAATCTATGGATGAAATTTTACACACTACCGCCGTTGCGGACTCGATTCGGGATGACGATTCCTATAAGCCGAAGTCAAAACGAAAAGGAATGGATTTTGATGAATTGGATAAACAGCTCGCTCTTGAGATGATGCGGAAGGAAATGTTGGAAGCCGCTGAACATCTCGAATTTGAACAGGCAGCAAAACTGCGAGATGAAATCCAAAAACTGGAAAAAGAATTGGAAGGAATTTTCGAAGGAGGAAAATCCAAATGAAAATTTTAGTAACGGGCGGTGCCGGCTATATCGGATCCCATGTTGTACTGGAACTTCTGGATCAAGGATATGAAGTTGTTGTTCTGGATGATCTTTCTATGGGTGCTAAAGAAAATGTGGATGACAGGGCAGCGTTTATTCTCGGGTCTATTCTAAGCAGGGCGGACAATGAAATTGCACTTAAAGGAGTAGACGCAGTAATACATATGGCCGCCTTCAAGGCCGCCGGTGAATCGGTCGAAAATCCTGAGAAATACACCCGGAATAATGTGGACGGAACTTTGACCTTGCTCAATACTATGGTGGACTTGGGGATTCACAAATTTGTGTTTTCTTCTTCCGCGGCGGTGTACGGCGAACCTCAGTATTTGCCGATAGATGAAAAACACCCAGTTAATCCCATTAATCCGTATGGTGAAACCAAGCTGAAGATTGAATACCAACTCGAAAAGGAATTTATTTCAAAAGGAATTTGTTTTGCGACATTGCGATATTTTAATGCCGCAGGATACGATATAAATGGACGAGTTCGGATTCCTGAAAACGAGCCTAACAATCTGCTTCCTGTCGTCATGGAAGCGGCAAATGGTTCTCGGAATATGATAGAAATATTTGGAGACGATTATGAAACACGCGATGGAACGGGCGTGCGTGATTATATCCATGTTACCGATCTTGCAAAAGCACATATTCTGGCTGTGCATTATTTGAGAAGTCATCCTTCCTTCACGGTAAACCTCGGTTCTGATGTAGGATATTCTGTTACAGAGATTCTTGATACTGCAAGAAAGATTACAGAGAAGCCCATTCCCGCTAACATATCTGCGCGGCGTGCAGGAGATCCGCCAAAATTGGTGGCAAGTTCAGAAAAAGCAAAATCCCTGCTCGGATGGAAAGCTGAACATTCCGATCTTGAAACGCTGATTTCTACCATGTGGGATATTTACCGTCCGGCGGAGGCATTGGTATGATGGATTTTGAAAGATTGCAAAAAACATCCGGAATTATTGGCAGAAGCGATGCTGTACGCCAAGTGCTGGAAATGATTACACAAGTTGCTCCGGTGGATATTTCTGTTTTGGTTACAGGCGAAAGTGGAACGGGAAAAGAAGTGGTTGCAAAAGCGATTCATAAATTCAGCAAGCGATCCCAGGAAGAATTGGTTACAGTAAACTGCGGTGCCATTCCGGAAGGCATTATCGAAAGCGAATTATTCGGGCACAAAAAAGGTGCCTACACAGGCGCTGGTGATGATCGGAAAGGGTATTTTGAATCTGCACATAAAGGAACCATTTTTCTCGATGAAATAGGTGAAATGCCTTACGAAACCCAGGTAAAACTTTTGCGCGTTTTAGAAAGTGGCGAATTCATGCGAGTTGGGGATTCCAAAACGTTAAGAACCGATGTCCGAGTTATTGCCGCCACGAACAAGGATCTCGCGAAATTGGTGGAAAATGGAAAATTCAGGCAGGATCTTTATTTTCGGCTGAAAACTGTGACAGTTGAAGTGCCGACATTGCGAAATAGGCTCGAAGACCTTCATCTTTTAGTAGAGAGGTTTGCGTTGGAATTCACACGAAGCAATGATATTCCTTATCGCGGATTTGTACCCGAAGCCATCCGGATGATGAAACACCACGACTGGCCCGGAAACGTGCGTGAACTCAAGAATTTTGTTGAAAGTATTCTCGTTTTGGAAAAGGGTGAACGCATCACAGCTGAAATGGTGGAAACGCGATTGGGACATGTCAGAACTTCACCAACCCAAAATCTTCCAATGGTGATGAACCAATCGCCAGAGCAAGCCGAACGGGAGCTGATTCTCAGACAGCTGTTACTTCTTCGCCAAGATGTAGAATGGGTAAAATCAATGCTGGCCGGCAGGAATCCGATGACCGTGAATGAAAGTGAAATTCCAGTCTATACTTCAGAGATTCAGCCGGAAGTAAGTAGAGTACCGGTAGCTCAGAATTTTGATGATTACATTCAAAGTGGGACTATTGGTGATATCAATTTGAAAGATCTCGAAAAAGAAGCGCTTGAACGAACACTTAAATATTTTAATAACAGCCGAAGGGCGGCAGCCAAATCCCTTGGAATGAGCGAAAGAACCTTATACAGAAAAATTGAAGAATATGGATTGGAACCCAAAATCAAACGAAGGAAAAAGAACGATGATTAGGAAATTCCACGTCATCATGATGTTAATACTATCCGGTCAGGGATGTATCTTTTATTCGATGGCAGGATCCATCCCGCCTCACATTAACAGCATCGCCATTCCGCTTGTAGATAATCAGACGGCGGAATTTGGAATGGCGGAAGCGGTTACAGATAATCTTGTAGAAAAATTTACAGAGGAAAACATCCTTCGCGTTCGGGACGAAACGGATGCAGATTCCATCCTTCGCGGAACCATTATAGACATAAAAGATGCGCCCTATACCTACACAAAAGAAGAGGCGGTTACAGAATATCGGTTTACCGTAAGCATGAAAATTGAATGGTTCGATGTGCAGGAAGATAAGCCGCTGTTTGAAAAGAATTTTTCCAGTTTTGGCGCGTATGGTTTAAGCGGCGACATCAGCACCGATGGTATTGACAATGATGCAGATGGGTTAACAGATGACGAAGATGATGATGAATTCGGTGATGCGCGCGAATTCGCAACAGCAGTTGCGGTAAAAAAAATTGCAGAAGATATTTTAAATGAAATAATGACATCTTGGTAAAGGAATTATGGAACATAAATACATAGCAGATATAGCAGATTATGAAGACAAAGAAATCACGTTTCACGGGTGGGTTTACTCGAAAAGGTCCAGCGGAAAAATCTGGTTTTTAATGCTTCGTGACGGAACGGGAATGACGCAGTGCGTCGTTGTGAAAAGTGAAGTAGCGGAAGAGGTGTTTATCATTGAGCCGACACTCACGCAAGAATCATCCATTTCTGTAACAGGAATCGTTCGAAAAGATGATCGGTCTGTTGGAGGATTTGAGCTGACGGTAAAAAATATTGAAGTACACCAGATTGCAGAAGAATATCCAATTTCGCCAAAGGAACACGGTACAGCTTTTTTGATGGATCACCGGCATCTGTGGCTTCGATCTAAAAAACAGCACGCCATTTTGGGCATTCGAAATCAGGTTATAAAAGCATGCCGTGACTTTTTTGAGGAAAACGGATTTACGCTGATTGATACACCAATCTTTACGGCAAATGCCTGCGAAGGAACATCCAATCTTTTCAATGTGGAATACTTTGACCGAACCGCTTATTTAACGCAAAGCGGACAATTGTACGGCGAAGCGGCAGCCATGGCATTTGGGAAAATCTATTGTTTCGGACCAACTTTTCGCGCGGAAAAATCCAAAACGCGTCGGCACCTTACGGAATTCTGGATGATTGAACCTGAAATGGCTTACTGTAATCTGGAAGAAAATATGGAATGGGCAGAACGGCTGGTTACTTTTATTTTAGAAAGATGTCTTGACCGATGTAAAGATCAGTTGAAAACGCTGGAACGGGACGTAAGTAAACTGGAAGCAGTATCCCTGCCTTTTCCGAGGATTACTTACGATGAAGCGGTGGATATCCTGAAAAAGCACGATGTTGATTTTGAATATGGCAGTGACTTTGGCGGTACGGATGAAACCATTATTTCCGAAGAGTTTAACAGCCCAGTCATGATTCACCGATGGCCGAAAGAAGCCAAGGCATTTTACATGAAGCGCGATGCAGAAAATGACGAACTTGCGCTTGGGGTAGATATGATCGCGCCGGAAGGATACGGTGAAATTGTTGGTGGTGGCCAAAGAGAAGACGATCTGGAAACACTGCAGAGCCGAATCAAAGAACACGGCCTCCCCGAAGCAGAATTTAAATGGTACTTTGACTTGCGCCGATACGGATCGGTGCCGCATTCAGGATTTGGGCTTGGGCTAGAGCGGACTGTGGCATGGATCAGCGGTATTTCTCACATTCGCGAAACCATCCCTTTTCCGAGAACTATTTCGAGATTGGAACCGTGAAAAACCCATCAGCAAGAATTTCTGTGTTCGGCGGTCGGGATATTACAAATGATGTCTACAACCAAACCGTTGAGCTTGGAAAAAGTTTGGCGGAAGAAGGGTATCTTGTGTTCTGTGGCGGCGGCCCCGGCGTGATGGAAGCAATCGCCAAGGGCGTGGATGAAGAGGGAGGCACCTGCGTAGGAATTTTAAAAAATGGCTCGATTGATGAAGCGAATGAATTTATTTCTCTTCCGATTACGACCGGTCTCGGCATTTATCGGAATCTGATGCTGGCGTACAATTGCGACGTTGCTGTTGCCGTTTCCGGGAAGTATGGAACCCTTTCTGAAATCGCGTACGCTCTGACGCTGGAGAAACCTGTAATTGGATTTCACACGTGGGACATTCCAAAAGTTATCCATGCAGACTCGCCATCGGATGTGATTCGCAAAATAAAGGAATATATTTAGTGGAAACAGAAAGCCCGAAACAGGACAATGCCGGAGCGAAGCTGCATGTCAGCGGAAAGGTACAGCAAGTTGGATTCCGTTGGTTTACTTGTCGGTGGGCGAAGGAATTAGGGCTGTCAGGTTTTGCAAAAAATCTTGACGATGGAACTGTCCGGATTGAAGCAGAAGGTAAAAAGAGTAAAATTGAATCTCTGATATCTGAAGTAAAATCAGGACCGCACAGATCACATGTGGATGAAGTGCGAGTTGAGTGGATTCCGTTTGAGCACCGCTTCAGGGATTTTGAGATACAGCGAAAATGAAGATAGCACTTTCCCAGATGAATCCAATTGTCGGCGATTTTGCCGGCAATAGGAAAAAAATAAAGGATGATTATGCGACGGCAGTGTCGATGGGCGCAGATCTTGTTGTGTTCCCGGAATTGGCGATTACCGGATATCCGCCGCAGGATTTGCTGTATTGGGACTCATTTATAGCGGAGAATCTTGATACTCTGAATACAATTTCTGCGGACACAACCGTTCCAATGATTTTAGGTTTTGTAAGAAAAAAGAATAGTAATATTTACAACAGTGCCGCACTTTGCAGTCATGGAGAAATAGCTGCTTTCTATGATAAAATTCTGCTTCCTATGTATGATGTATTTGATGAAGCCCGCTATTTTACCGCAGGAACGAATCCGGGTATTTTTGAAATTGAAATCAATGGAATAACTTCTAAAATCGGAATTCAAATTTGCGAAGACCTTTGGGATGAAGAATATACATGCAAAGTTTCTGATGAATTGAAAAATGCTGGCGCCGAAATGATTATCAACATTTCCGCATCTCCATACAGGGAAGGAAAACCAGCAATGCGCCGCGATCTCATTTTCAAAAAAGTAAACGAAACGGAACTGCCATTTGTATACTGCAATATGGTCGGTGCACAGGATGAACTCATCTTTGACGGATCTTCTCTGGCGATGAATGCAGTTGGTGAAATTATTGCAGGTGGAAAAGCATTTTCTGAAGACTTGATTCTGGTGGATACCGACAATTCTGATCCGATTCAAATGCAATCCATGCAGCGCGAGGAAGAAATGTATTCGGCGCTTGTCCTCGGCGTGAAAGATTATTTTTCCAAAACGAACCATTCAGAAGCGGTGATCGGCCTAAGCGGCGGTATTGATTCGTCTCTTGTAGCGTGTATCGCGGCAGATGCGCTCGGTGCTGAAAATGTACACGGAGTTGCCATGCCGTCAAAATTTTCCAGCGGTCACAGCAAAGAAGACGCCGAAGCACTTGCACATAATCTGGGGATCGATTTTCGATCACTGCCGATAAACACACTTGTGGATTCCTATGAAGATTCACTGAAACCTGTTTTCGAGGGACAGGAACCCAATGTAGCGGAAGAAAATATTCAGGCACGTGCGCGGGGAAACATCTTGATGGCCCTATCGAATAAATTCGGATGGCTGTGTCTGTCCACGGGAAATAAAACCGAACTCGCGCTCGGCTACTGTACGTTATACGGCGACATGAGCGGAGGACTTTCCGTGATTTCAGATTTATCCAAATCCGATGTGTACGCCGTATCAAACTGGATAAATTCCAATGGTGAACACATCCCCGAAAGATCCATTTCAAAAACACCTTCTGCCGAACTTGCGCCGGGACAGGAAGATCCGTTTGATTATGAAATTGTGAGTCCGCTGGTAGATGCCATCGTGGAGGATAGACGAAGCCCGACTTCGCTGATTACGGACGGAGCTGATGCGAATTTGGTCCACAATCTTGCAAAGCGAATCCGTATGAACGAATACAAACGGAGGCAAGCAGCCACCGGATTGAGAGTTACGCGAAAAGCGTTTGGCATGGGACGGCGGATTCCAATCGTAAACCATTTTAAGGGAGACTGATGTGAAGCAACTCATTTTGTTACTTGCCATTTTTTCAATGAATGTAGGATCCATTTCAGGCCAAGGAAAAACACCGGAAAACTATTGGATGTCCCTAAGTCAAAAAGAAAAGCTGACGTTTGTGAATGGCGCCTACGCAATGGCCTCTAGGCTGAAATCACATCATCGGGTGGAAGTCAAAAAGCAGTACACCGGCGATCCGTCTTTTTTTGAGCCGTACTATATTGAGCGCTATTACCAAATAATTGACGAACATTTGTCCACGGAAGTCGGTCGGAATTTGTCGCTGATTACCGGCTCGATGGATGCACTGTACGCCAATTCGGACAACGCAAAAATACCGTTAACAGAAGCGATCCGGATCGTGTCGCTGGCGCAAGATGGCGAACGGAAAAAAGGCGATCTGCTTTTGCTCAAGGCACAAAAGAAGTATAAACCATAATTGGATTTTACCTCGGTATCGACTCAAATATAATGTCCACATCCCACATACGAAATTTCTGCATCATTGCCCACATTGACCACGGGAAGTCCACGCTGGCTGACAGGCTGTTGGAGGCCACCCATACACTCCGTAAAAAAGATATGAAGGCGCAGGTTCTGGATTCGATGGACCTCGAGCGTGAGCGGGGCATAACGATCAAAAGTCATCCGATCCAGATGCATTACAATCACAGCGACGGCACCGAATATATTTTTAATCTTATTGATACGCCCGGTCATGTGGATTTTTCGTATGAAGTCAGTCGAAGTCTCGCCGCGTGCGAAGGCGCGTTGCTGCTTGTGGATTCCGCTCAGGGCGTGGAAGCGCAGACTGTCAGCAATGCCTATTTGGCGATTGAGCACGATTTGGTGATTATTCCCGTCATCAATAAGATTGATCTCCCCAGCGCGAGAATTGATGAAGTAACAGGGCAGATTGTGGAACTCATCGGTTGTAAACCAGAAGAAATTATCCAAACCAGCGCAAAGGACGGTACGGGAGTTGATGCTTTATTTAGCGCCGTTGTGGATCAGATTCCGCCTCCAAAAGAAAATGAAAAGGCACCGGCACGTGCGCTCATTTTTGATTCCACGTATGACAATTATCAAGGTGCAATCGCCTATGTGCGCGTTATGGACGGCGTAATAAAATCCGGAACGCGTGCAAGATTTTTCGCGCACGACAGAGAATACGACATCAGCGAAGTTGGTCATTTCATCATGAACCGCGTTAAGGCAACTGAACTTAAATCCGGCGATGTGGGTTACGTGGTGGGGAACATTCGTGATGTGAATCATGTGCTTCCCGGGGATACACTGACGACAAAAGAAAATCCCGCATCCGAACCGCTTCCGGGATATGAAGAAATGAAGCCGATGGTTTTTTCTGGACTATATCCGGCGGATTCAGACGATTACGAACAACTCAGACATGCGCTTGAAAAATTGAAGCTCAACGACGCATCGCTCATTTTCGAACCGGAAACAAGCGAAGCCATGGGGTTTGGATTCCGCTGCGGATTTCTCGGGCTTTTGCATATGGAAATCATTCAGGAAAGGCTAGAACGGGAATTTGACCTGGCGCTTGTGACGACAACGCCAAATGTAAAGTATAAATTAAACTTACGCGACGGATCGGTATTGGATGTGGATACGCCGGCAAAAATGCCTCCGTCGGGTGAAATTGAAAAGATCAACGAACCGTACGTTTCTGCTGAAATTGTTACGCCAAAGGAATATATAGGCGGATTGATGAAGCTTTGCCAGTCTAAGAGAGGGATTTATAAAAATACGGATTACCTCACAGCCGATAAGGCGCAGCTGCATTATGAGCTTCCATTGGGAGAAATCATTTTCGATTTTTACGATAAGCTAAAATCGGCATCTCGCGGGTACGCTTCTCTGGATTACACTCTGGAAGATTTTCGGCCCGGAACCCTTCAGAAATTGGATATTCTTCTCGCAGGCGATCCTGTGGATGCGTTGTCCATTATTATTCACGCAGACGAAGCATATCAGCGCGGAGTGGCTCTGTGTTCGAAATTAAAAGAACTCATTCCTCGGCAAATGTTCGAAGTTGCGATTCAGGCGTCCATCGGCACCCGCATCATTTCACGGTCAACCGTAAAAGCTCTCAAAAAAAATGTGACAGCAAAATGTTACGGCGGCGATATAACTCGAAAGCGGAAACTCTGGGAAAAACAAAAAGCAGGGAAGAAGCGGATGAAAAAGATCGGCAAGGTGGAAATTCCTCAGGAAGCGCTACTGGCAGTTCTGCAATTGGATAAAGATTGAATAGCCGCAGAGCATACAGAGAAAAATTGATTTATTTTTTTGGAAATACTATAAAAACACTCTGAAACTCTGTGGGTAATAAAAGAACGACATACTGGAAGGACACTGCTACGCCGTTTTATAGTTTTGTATTTACGCTTCCGCTATTCCTGATTTATGAGCTTGGTGTGTTCGCCATTACTAAAAACGATCTTATGGTGCTTCGCAACGGCGCCGATGTCCTTATGCGTCAGGTGTTGGGATCGCTCGGAATGTTCGGCATGTACGGATTCAGCGGTGCTTTTTTAATTGGATTCATGGCCGCTTTTATGCGCCAAAAAAAAGCGCTGGCATCCACTGCAGTCAGAAGTGAGTACCTGCTCAGAATGCTGGGAGAAAGTGTTTTGTGGGGATGCATTTTATTTTTGATCATGTCTTACGCACCGATTTTATTGATGTCGCCTGTGCTCGGACAATTGGTTCAGCAAGGCGTTCTTGCCATTGGAGCGGGACTCTACGAAGAATTTGTTTTCCGCGTTGTATTGATTACAGGGTTTGCCGCCGTTCTTGGTTTCATTTTTCAATGGGAACGTCCTGCTCGACGCACAACGGCAATTGTGCTGGCCGCCGCATTATTCTCGGGGTTTCATTTTGTGGGTGAATTCGGCGACACTCCGAATATGTTTCTGTTTATGATACGGTTCATTGCGGGAATATTTTTGGGATTTTTGTATTCTTTCCGCGGATTCGGCATTGCCGCCTACACGCACACTATTTACGACCTGATTGTTCTCTTTCAGGTTTCTACGCGTTCATGAAACTTTGCCGTATAGGAATCGTCTAACAGGCTAATCCCTCACCAAAGAGATCTGTGAAAAAACGAATTCTACTTTATCTCATTCCATTTTTTGTGTACGGGAATGATTTTGCCCGCTTTGATGTGGCGGTATTTCCTGAATACTATTTCCCTGGGATTATGGTGGAAATTCAGGCAGAACCAGATTCCGGTCATGCTTTCCCAGACTTTTCTCTGATGGTGCCCGAAACTGCAGATTCAGCCTTTATGGTACTAAGCTCCGGAGGCGATCCTGTTCAACTTTCTGTAACTCCGGATAAAGGCAGGAATCGCATTAACATTTCCGCTTCCACAACGCCGGTTCGCATATTTTATTTTTATCCTTTGAATAGAAATGAAACTTTTATTTCATTTTCATACAAGTTGGAAATTAATGTTCCTGTCAACGATGCACACATTCTGATTCAGGAACCGATGGTAGCAGAACAGTTTAAGATTTCGGAATCGGGATCGGAAGTTTTTCAGGACCCGCACGGATTGACTTTTCACCGTTTCCACGTGGCGGAACTCAACTCAGGTGAGAATAAAACATTTTCCGTTTCATATCAAAATACATCCGGAAATACTACAATGGATATCCTCAGGAATTTGCTCAGCGCCGATCAACCGGATATGAGCGTACAGGAACCGCTCTTATCTTCAAAAATCATTCAGCGCCACACAGTACCGACGTGGCAACCTCTGGCTGTTTTAGGTGTGTTTGCAGTCATGGTTGGAATATTGTTCCAACGGCAGCGAAAAAGGGAAAAGATTACTGATGCGGAACAATTTTGTACATCCTGCGGATCCAAAAAGAAAACAAATGATAACTATTGCGCAAAATGTGGAAAGGAACTGTAAATGATCCCCGTTTTATTTGAAATTGGCCCAATAAAGATTTATGCTTACGGATTTATGCTTGTTGTGGCATTTTATTCCGGTTATTTCCTTTTAGCGAAGGATTTAAAAAGACTAGGACACGGTTCTGAATTGGCGTCCAGCATTATTATGGCGGGAGCCATCGGCGGAATTCTTGGGTCAAAAATTTATTATCTGATAGAAAATTTCAGCCGCGTGATCCAAGATCCATTTGGAATGATTTTTAGCGGATCAGGTCTTGTTTTTCTGGGGGGACTCATGGGCGGTACTCTCGGTGTTACGCTCGTGTTCCGAAAAAGAAAATTGAATTGGCTTACCTTTGCAGATGTTGCTGCGCCTATGATGATACTCGGATACGCAATTGGCCGTGTCGGATGTTTTCTGGTGGGTGACGATTATGGCATTCCGAGCCGTCTGCCTTGGGCAATGCATTTCCCAAAAGGACTTCCGCCAACGACAACATTCAGTTTTGAATCGTATTATCCGTGGGTGGATATTTCGGGATGGGCGCCAGGCCCGCTCACAGTTCACCCAACGCAAATGTATGAAACGATTTTGGGAATATTGATTTTTACCTATCTGTGGAAAAAACGAACTTCAATTGTGAGGGCGGGAAGCCTGTTTTTCACATATCTCATTCTTGCTGGGGTTGAACGTTTTTTGATTGAATTCATCCGAACAAATCCGAAATATCTTTTCGATACCTTTTCTGGGGCGCAAGCGCTTTCCATCATCATGATTGTCATTGGCGCAGGATTTTTCATATTCCAAAAACCATCCGCACAAAATACTGAAACCGTGTAATTCAATAAAATGATTCGCTTCCTTTTTAGCATAGCTTTGCTTTTTAGCATGTGTTTCGGTTTTGATGCAGATGTTCTTTTTTCTGACAGGGTGGAATTCCATTCAGATCAGATTTTGATTCTTCCGGATGGAAGTACGTATTATTTAGATGAATCCGGCAGAGAAGTGGCGGTCGTTCTTCCTGATGGAGAAACGAGATTCGCAGGAGGATTTGGCAGCGGACGGGGGAATTTTATAGATCCTGTTGCTATTGTTTCTGATGGTATTTCGGTATTTGTCTGCGACAGAGCCGGGAACACCATTGTTCAATTAAATCGCCGACTTGAATTTATTACGGCAATCCCGGTTACCATGCAAAACGAAACACATGCATTTTATCCATCATCCATTGCGGTAAATGCGAACGGTCAATTGGCTGTGCTTTCTGAGGAACACAATGCAGTTTGGACAAAGGCGCCTCAGGATGCGTCATGGAATTTGGTTGCAGAATTGAATCGCCAAGCTGTCCCGATTTCCTGTCCTGAACAGATAACATTTTCCGATGTCAATTCGCTTATGATATCGTCCTGCGGCAATGCGGAATATTCCTTTTCCCTGTTTGGCCGCCTGATTTCAGCAAAGATTAGTTCCGACGGTGAATGATAAAATGATTCGCGGTTTTTCAATCGTTTTCCTGATATCAATTGCGTGGTCATTCCCGCAAGCAGATACACGCACTGCTGACTTTGATACTGTTGCATTTATCGCTGCTCTTCCGGAACTCGATTCTCTTCTAATGATTTCTGACGCGCCGGAAATTCGCAGCAATCCAATTGATTCCGTCCTGCATTCTGATTTGAATCATTTCTCTTCTTCCGGAACTGTCTTTCGCTCGATGGACATGTCGCCCCTAGCGGGATCAGATTTGGGCGGTGGATTAAAAGTGCAATTCAACGGAAAATTGACAGATGAGATTCAAGTCAGCGGTGTGTTGTCTGATCAGAAATCGCCACTTCAGCCGCAAGGGGATACAAGGACAATCCGCGATTTGGATGAAGTATATTTATCGGTAAAGCATCCCAAAATGTCAATAACAGCAGGTGATTATATTTTAAAGATGAATTCCGGGAAGTTACTTAATATCAATAAAAACCTCATTGGTATAAAGAGTAACTTTAAATCAAAACATGTTTCCGGATCCGCCTTTTTCGCCGGAGCAAAAGGTAACTACCGTACATTTAATATAAAGGGAGAAGAAGGAAATCAGGGGCCGTATATGTTATCCGGAAATGGGGATTACCGAAACCAAACTATTGTTGCCGGTTCAGAATCTGTTTGGCTTGACGGAGAAAAACTGGTTCGCGGAAGTCAGTACGATTACACGGTGGATTATTCAACAGGAGAGCTCAGTTTTGAGCCGAAGCACCTTTTACACTCAGACTCGGATATTTTTGTCGAATATGAATCCACGGATTCTCATTACAGGCGGAACACAACAGGATCGTCGTTATCTCTAAACAAAAACGGACGATTCTTTGAAATAAACTGGATTCGGGATTTCGACGATCCCTCTACAAGCGGCTCTGCTTATTCAAATTCGGATTTGAACTTATTAAAAAATTCTGGTGACGCATCTGTGAATGTGTCCGGCGCTGTGGAAGATTCATCCGGATTGTACGTTTTAGAAAATGACATTTATAGGTACGATCCCACCGGAATAGAAATGGGAAAAAGGTATAAGGTGACTTTTACGCTGGATCGAGAATCGGGTACATACAAACGAGAGGTTTCAGCAGACGGCATTCTGTATTACACCTTCATTCCTGAGGATGATCGCACCGCTTATATTGATCTTTATTCTGAATCCAAAGCCATTCAAAAACCTGAAAATGTTAACTTAATCCAAATGCGCTCTGGAATTCCGATTTCGCAAAATCAATTTCTGAATCTTGATTTTGGTTTATCCCAATATGATAAAAACAGGCTGTCCGCTATTGGCGATGATGATAATCTGGGAAATGCTTTCCTGATTGCTTTGAAAGGAAACCAAATACAACTCGGAAACGGATTTGGTCTGAATTACTCTATGTCGAATCGGCAGCAGGGAAGCAGATACCATTCAATGACGCGGGACAAACATGTATCTTTCAGCCGGAATTGGAATATGACCGGAGCGGAAACGGGAAGGGAAATTCTTTCAGAAATTAGCGGAAATCTGCAGCTACCGTGGGATGGGAATTTCGCTACATCGTATGCTCAGTACTCTATCGGCAACATTAAAAAGGACAGGTTTCAGTCAGAGCTGAAAACGAAAACAAAATGGATACCTGAATTAAAGGCAGCTTTTAATCGGGTTAAAGGCACACAAAATTTTAGTCAGCAATCGCTTTTCATAAAGGTGCTGCCCGGTTCTTTCCATCCTTACGTTAATCATGAAAGCGAAACCCGTGAGAAATTGGATTCGTGGCAGACCCATACCGGCGGATTCGAATGGAGTCTGTCGCGAACATCTTTGAAAATGGGAATAGGCCGCAGGAATGATTTTATTTTTTCAACAGATCTCACTATAATGAATTTGATTCAGGAAGCTGTATTTGGTGAAGTGGATTTTTCACGAAAAACACACAATGGTTGGACGGGCGCAATGCAAATCCGGAAACGGATTACCCAAAACAGTCTTCAGAATTCTGAGAGTAATATCAGCTTAGCGCACATTCGGACACATTTTAGGCAAAAACATCATCCCATTCGTTTTGATATTAAACTCAAACAGGAATCACGCCTTGGAAGCGGAATAGCAATGGTGTACGATTCGCTTGGCGCCGGGATTGGCGGCTATCGTTACGATGAGGAATTTGATTCATTTATCGAGGATCCAAACGGAAGTTACTCCGGATTTGTTGTTGCGTCCGGAACCCGCCGCCCTGTTGAAGCCATTAGCGTCACTAAATTGTTTGAAGTGGATTTCAATCGGACTCGATATGAAACCCTGAAAGGTGTAAAGCTTCGGATGCATGTATCCGCCGACGTGTCCGGATCATCCGGAAATCTCAAAGATTGGATGACAGCAGACATTGGTTCTGAAATGATCGAAAGAAGCCGATGGATGGCGCGTACGGAGCTGTCCCTGAACCCATCACACGGGAAAAGACAAAATACCCTTTCATGGTCGTCCCGAAGAGATTTGAATGCATTGGACATTCGTGGATCAGATCTTACAGAACATCGGGAAATTTTGACGGAGTGGAAAGAAAGAATTGATCGGCATTCCCACTGGGTGGCAAAAGGAGTATGGTCTGACCAATATATTGCATCTTCTGTCAGCAGTTTTCGCAATCGGTCTGTCGCCGGTAAATGGGGTGAAGCCGGATTCGAATGGAAATTGAATCCTGAAGTTGAGCTTAATGCTAAAGTGATAGGAGGTTCGGATTCGGGAACGCATCAATCTGAGAATTTTTCGGCGAAAGCACTGGGATTGAAAGTAGCGCTCATGAAAAGAATTGGATTGATTGGCAGACTGCGCGGCGAAATAATTTTGAATGAATCCTGGATGGAAGAGACAACAACCGCCAGTTTGCCGCCGGAAGCATTGCAGGGATTTGCATTGGGTAAAACATTTCGAACACAGCTTACAGCTCATTTTCTGTTCGCAAATTCTATGTCTATGAATCTGAGTGTAAACACGATTTCTGATGCTCGGTACGATAACCTCATCAATTTAAGGGGAGAGATTCGTGCGAATTTTTAATGCCGTCATTTTATGGACGTCTCTCGCTGCAGGACAATCGCTAAAAATTGATTCTGTTGTTGTGCAGTCTGACCCGTCGGTTCTCCCATTTATTGGAACCAGAATTTTTCAGAATCTTACGGGAACCGCAATTGACGGACAAACAGCATCCCTGTTTGGAGAAATCAAAACCTATACGCCGTTTTTATCGGAAAAGACTCACCTGACATTTGCACGGTTTAACCACAATCATATAGCCGCAGTGATTGATTTGGATTCAGAATTTACAAGCCATATTTCAGGGATATTCGGAACAGGAAAAACTCCGACCGGTTCATGGGAATCGAGGGGAGCATTCAACCTGCATCTGGAAAATATGTGGGCGACAGCCGGAGAGATTGATGTGGCATGGCATCGGTGGAAGGCGGGATCGCAATTCACGGAAATATCCATTACAGAACCATTTTTACCCGTAATCCCGGTTGGATTAAAGATGGGATGGAAAGAGGATTTGAGGGCAGGAAATTCTTTATTGAGGTCCACGTCAGTTTCAGCTATTGTTCATGTGAAAAGCGGATGGAAATGGGAAACGGGATTGAGAAAAACTGTCATCCGTCCTACCGAAAACGGCTTGGTAAATGGGTTCGAATCTTCTACATCTGAAATGATGGAAATAGGATTATCAAAAAATTCTATACAGCATCGCTGGCTTCCGACAGACGGTTTCAGCTTGGAGGCCTTGATGGATGTTGGCATTGAAAAACGATCACGCGAAACATCCTCTATTTTTTCAGGAAAACTTGAGACTGCATTTTATCGCCCAATGGCAGAGCGATGGATTTTGATGATGGCTTTAAAAGGGTATGGAACTTTTTCAAATAATGGAAACATTATGCCGGCACAAAAAGTTCGCTTTGGCGGTATGCATTCTTTGAGGGGGTTTCGTGAAGAATTTTTCACGGCGGACTGGGCCGTAATTCCTACCGTTGAATTTCGAGTCGCCGTGGCCGATTTAATACAGGTAACAGCGTTCATGGAATCGGCAGTACATTCAGAGATGTTTGATTATCCTGTCAGTTACGGTTTTGGGATGATTCAGCAATCTAACACAGCTATAATTCAACTTTTTTACGGTCTGGCAAAAGGAAATGCGCCGGCGGACGGAACCATTCACATACACATAACAGGTTTACTTTAATGAATAAGAAAAAGAACCACCTCATAACATTTGAAGGCATTCTACAGGTCACCCAAAAGGGATTTGGATTTGTACTCATGCCGGATGATGAACCCGATATTTTTGTCGGAAGGCACCAGCTTCGGGACGCCATCCATGGCGATAAAGTAAAGGTGAAGCTGAAAAAGAAAAGTCGAACCGCCAATCCCAGAGGCATGATTATTGGTATTGTCGAGAGGAATACACCCCGGTTTACCGGTACAACGTTCCGTTCCGGCAGAGACATATTTTTGGCCATCTCACCCGTAACGCCCGAGCGGGGAATAAAACTCAAGAAGAATCCACAAACGCCTCTTAAGGAAAACATAATCATTTCGGCTGAAGTCTTGGATTGGGGAACCTCCGTTACGCCGATTTTTGCCAAAGCAGTACATGTTATCGGAGATTCTGCAAATCCGGTAAATGATTTTAATCTCATTTTGTCGAAATATGATTTCCGTGATACTTTTCCGAAAAAGATTATGAATGACGTAAAAGCGCTTTCGGAAGCGACCATTCAAAATGAAATACCAAACCGAAGGGATATTCGGGATTGGACAACGTTTACGATTGATCCAGAAAGCGCCCGAGATTTCGATGATGCCGTTTGTATTCAAAAAACCAAAAATGGGTTTTCTCTCGGTGTGCATATTGCGGATGTCAGTTTTTTTGTTACTCCCGGATCGAAATTGGACAGGGAAGCCCTGAAACGGGCGACATCGGTTTATTTTACGGAAGGTGTTGTTCACATGCTTCCGGAGGCGCTTTCGGCCGATTTATGCTCACTCAGGCCCGAAATCGACCGCCTTGCGATGACAGCGCTAATGGAAATTGATTCATCCGGGAAAGTGACGTCCTACGATATTTTCCCATCCGTCATTCGCAGCGACAAACGATTTACCTACGATGATGTTCAGGATATTTTAGACGGAAAAGGAAATGACCCTTTGCAATCCAAAGTGCAGCTTCTGAATACGCTGGCAGGTATTTTATTCAAAAACAGATCTAAAAAAGGCAGCATTGATTTTGATATTCCGGAGCCGGTGTTCTCCATGGGGAAAGGCGGCATTCCGCACGAAATAAGACCAAGCGAGCGTAAGCAAAGCCACCGGATTGTAGAAGAATGCATGCTGATTGCAAACCAGACAGTAGCGGAATGTTTAACCGAAAAATCGGACAAGTCCAAATGCGGTGTGTACCGAATTCACGATAAACCCAATCCGGATGATGTCAGCAAATTTCTCGATTTGATAGGGCGGCTTGGCATATCCGTACCAACAAAAGGGAAAGATATTTCACCGGCAGATTTCCGCGCTATTTTGTTGGCGGTAGAAGATTCACCGTATCGAAACCTGATAGAAAATGTCGCACTCAGGACCATGAGTAAGGCAATGTATTCGATGAAAAACCGAGGCCATTTCGGCTTGGCGTTCGACCGATATACCCATTTTACATCGCCCATTCGGCGCTATCCCGATTTAATCGCGCACAGGCTTATACGGCGTTTATATCTTGAAGATAAATTCTATGCGAATTATGGGCGAAGCGAAATACAATCCGCAGTGGACAGATCCAACGATGCGGAGATTCTGGCAGTTCAAGCTGAGCGTGAATACATCAAATTGAAACAACTCCGGTGGCTTGATCAAAAAGTAGGAGAAACATTTGAAGGAGTCATTTCCGGGGCAGTGCAATTTGGATTGTTTGTGGGATTAAAAGAATCCCTCGCGGAAGGATTGGTTCACGTGGACACAATGGAAGAAGACTCATTCGTATACGACGAAGAATCGTATTCCCTGAAAGGAAGGAAGACGGGGAAAGAGTACAGATTGGGCGATCCGGTAAGAGTAAAAGTGTTGGCTGTTCTCATTGATAAACAGCGTGCAAATTTTGTGTTGGACAGCGTTGCGTAAACTGGTTCCACTTTGTCTTTTGTTCCTGTTTTACAATTGCGATTTACCCAAACGGAATGCAATAGGCGCAGATAATGAACTGATGGTTGTGTGTTCAAAGGAATCGCGAAAAGACATCCGTTCTGTTCTTTCAGCCATTTTTTCGGATACAATATTCACCCCGCAGCCGGAGCCGGTTTACAAGATCAAATTCATTGAGCCGAATGATTATGCTAAAATCAAACAACAGGTAAATATTATTTTTGGATCGATCGGAACCGATGAATCAGATCCCGGCACACGATTGGTGAAATCACTGTTGTCCACGTCACAATTCAATGCATCTATAAACGGAACAAATCAGCTCATTTTATCGGAAAACTTATTTGCGCAGGATCAGCTTGCGCTCATAATCAGCGGTGAGGATTTACCTCAGATAAAAGATCGTGCGCAAATTCAGGGATCAAAAATATTGGCGCTTTATGCATCGCTGTACGAAAAACGGCAAACGAAGTATTTATTTGAAAATGCGCGGCAAAATGACTTGGAGGCACGCCTCAAAAATAGCTACGGTTGGAGCATGAAAATTCCGTGGGGATATGCCATTATTCGAGAAGACGCAGATTTGGGATTATTTTGGATGGGCCGAGACATTCCATACCGATGGTTTGCCGTTCATTGGTCTGATGGAATTATCGCTTCAGATTCACTTTCTGCATCGAATTATTTTCGTGAATTCACGTCTAATACACTGGAAACGATTCAAGTGAACGATCACAAATTCTCGTCCGAATTCACTGTGATCAATGACTGGACAACGTGGAGCTATTCGGGAATTTGGGAGCATCAAAAGGAGGCGCAGGGCGGACCGTTTAGAGGATATCTTTTTTATGACGGCATTTCGGACCGAACTTATATTCTATTTTTATTGGTTTACCATCCAGGGAATGATAAATCGCTTCTCCTCAAACAACTTGATTTTATTGCCCATACGTTCTTTGTGGATACCGATAGTTTTCAGTAGTTTAATGCAGCTAAAATAATTGGAAAGCGATAGTCACAAAAAATGAAAACACTCATCATTTCCCCAACCTACAACGAAAGTAAAAACATTACTGAACTAGTCCGGAAGGTCAATTCTATCAATCCGGATTATCATATTTTGGTGATTGATGATAATTCGCCTGATGGAACCGGCGATCTTGTGGAAACCCTGCAGAAACAATACAGCAACCTTCATCTCGAACGGCGTCCCGGAAAAGCGGGGCTCGGTACTGCTTATTGTTTTGGCTTTCAATGGGCGCTGGAAAAAGGCTACGATATTATTGTGCAGATGGATGCCGATCTTTCCCATAATCCTGAGGATGTTCCGGGACTGATTGATGGTTTAACACAAGCGGATTTGGTGATCGGAAGCCGATATGTGCACGGCGTCAGCGTTGTAAACTGGCCCATTCGAAGGCTCATTTTGAGTTATGGCGCAAATCTGTATACACGGATTATTACCGGCCTTCCGGTAAAAGACAGCACCGGCGGATTTAAAGCATGGAAACGAGAGGTACTCGATTCCATCGATTTTAAAAAAGTGCATTCACAAGGATATTCCTTTCAAATTGAAATGAATTTCAGATCGTGGTGCAAAGGATTTACGATCCATGAGCATCCCATCATTTTTGCTGACCGCACTATCGGCGAATCCAAAATGTCAAAACACATCATGATAGAAGCCATTTTTATGGTGTGGAAACTCAAACTCCGCAAGATTTTAAATTTGCTGTAGAATCCGGCTATGGATATTTCCATTTGCATCGTTTCACTGAATTGTTCCAAACGCCTTTCTGAGTGTTTGCAGACTTTACCGAAGGCTGTGGGCAATAGAAGTTGGGAGGTCTTGATTGTGGATAACCAATCCACCGATGATACCGTACAAATGATTCAGAGAGATTTTCCGGATGTTACCCTCGTTCCTTACGATGAAAACGCCGGGTTTGCTCGAGCGCAAAACCACGCCATCGCGCATGCGGAAGGCGAATATATTGTTGTTCTGAATCCAGACACCATTGCGCCGCCGGACTCGCTTTCCATTTTGATGGACTTCATGAAATCCAATCCGGATGCCGGTGTGTGCGGGCCGAAAGTTTTGAACGAGGACTTATCTTTTCAGCGATCGTGCCGACGCGGTATATCCACACCGTGGCCTGTCATTTCCTATTTTACCAAACTGGACCGCGTTTTCAAGGACAACGCATTCTTTTCCGGTTATCATCTCGGACATTTAAATGAGGATGAAATTATGGAAGTCGGCGGAGTGTCCGGATCTTGTATGATGATGCGGAAAGAAATTCGGGATACCGTCGGCTATTTTGATGAACAGTTTTACCTCTATCAGGAAGATTCCGATTATTGTATTCGCGTGGCAGAAGCCGGCTGGAAAGTGGTGTATGTTCCGACGTCGCACATTATTCACGCCGGAGGGCTGGGCGGAACACGTGTGAGCAGATCTCATATTTTTATTTCTGTTTTAGAATGGCACCGATCTTATTTCAAATTGTACCGAAAGCATTTTGCACATGAATATCCATTTTTGTTTAATATCTTCTATTATGCTGCGATGGCGCTAAAGCTTGCTTTTGGGCTGTTAAGAACACCGTTTAGAAGATCGTATACGTAACTATGGCAGAATACCTTTTAGAATTCGAAAAACCGCTGGAAGACTTAGAGCAGAGGATTCTTTCTCTGGAAACGTCTGTCGGCGAAGATGGCGCAGATGCCGGAAAAATCCGCGAATTGAAATCCGAACGCGATGAAAAACTGAAAGACATTTATTCCTCTTTAAGCCGATGGCAGCGGGTGCAGGTGGCACGGCATCCGAATCGTCCTTATACCTTGGATTACATCAAAGAGTGGTCGCCGGATTTTACCGAACTGCACGGCGATCGGCATTTTGCGGATGATACATCTGTTGTCTGCGGATTGGGAAGCCTTGGGGATGTCCCTGTTTTTTATATCGGACAGCAAAAGGGAAGAAATACCAAAGAAAACTTACATCGGAATTTTGGCATGATGCGGCCGGAAGGCTATCGCAAAGCACTGCGTATCATGGAACTTGCCGAAAAATTTAACCGTCCTGTTGTTACCCTTGTGGATACGCCGGGCGCCTATCCGGGAATCGGTGCAGAAGAGCGCGGGCAGGGAGAAGCCATTGCGAAAAATCTTCTGAAAATGGCCGCCCTAAAAACACCGATTCTGACCATCGTCATTGGCGAAGGCGCCAGCGGCGGCGCGCTGGGAATCGGCGTGTGCGATAAAATGCTGATGCTGGAAAATACATGGTACTCCGTCATCAGTCCGGAAGGATGCGCATCCATTCTGTGGCGGGATTCTGCAAAAGCCAGTGAAGCGGCAGATGCAATGAAGGTGACGCCTCAGGATTTGATAGAAATGGGAATATGCGATAGGATCGTTCCCGAACCTGTCGGCGGCGCACACCGAAATCCGAAAGAAACAGCAGACATACTTAAAACCGTGATTCTGGAAGAATTACAGATCTTGTCAGGCGTGGACAAAAATTCCTTTTTGGAAAACAGAATTGCGCGGTATCAGAAGATGGGCGTCTTTCAGGAAAACCATTGATTCAGTACAACCATCCTGTCCGCGTGTATTATCGGGACGTGGACAAAATGAATATTGTGTATTATTCCCGGTATTTTGAAATGTTTGAAGAAGCGAGGACGGAATTGCTTCGGTCCATTGGATTGGACGTTACCGAGCTCGAAAATTCAGGAACAACACTTCCGGTTGTGGAAGCGCATGCTGAATACAAACGCGGTGCCGGATTTGAAGAGGAACTTGTCGTGCGCACAAGCATCCCGGAATTACCGAAAGGAAAACTCAGGATTGAGTACGAAGTGCTGAAAGAGAATGAATTATTGGTGTCAGGATTTACGCAGCACGCCTTTACAAATAGCGATGGAAAACCGGTACGCGCGCCGGAAATGATACTGACCGTGATGCGGGAATATTTTTAGGTCTTATTTTTTTACGAATAAACTCACCGGAGGACGGCGAATCCAAACACGGTGCATTTGTAAAAACTCTTACCATTATTTTACCAATAATCGTCATTTTCGCTGCCAAGTTAAGCCGTCCGGTGGAGTGGGGGTTGGCCAACATTTGTATCATCCTTTAAACTTTCAATTTGTTCTATTGCCATATTCGCAAAGTCTTTATCCTTCTCTATCCCGATGTATTGTCTTCCTAAACCTAAACTCGCAAATGCTGTTGTCCCAGAACCAATAAAAGGGTCCAAAACAATATTATTTTTTTTCGTAAATAATTTTATAAACCAAGTTGGAAGCTCAAGAGGAAATACAGCACTATGGATTCTATTATTGCAAACAGTAGCAAATTCTAAAACATTAGAAACATAATGTTCTTCTTCAAAAA
>JAAZYX010000006.1 GCA_014239435.1 Fidelibacterota bacterium
AGCTTCGTAGCGAGAGAGTTCAAATCCTTTTTGGGCTAGATGGATTGCGGGAGCCAATGCTTGTCGGAGTGTTATATTCCCGGAGCCATGGTCTTCCAAGGCACGAATCAATCCATCCACCGAACCGGGAACTCCGCTCCCTGCCCGTGAGATAAGAGACATGCCCGGAATCACATTCCCACTGTCATTCAGAAACAGATCTCGATGGGCGGCCGCAGGTGCTTTTTCTCGATGATCCAGCGTGAAAATTTCTCCATCTGCCAATGCCGCCACCATGAATCCACCCCCCCCAATATTACCATTGGATGAAGATGTAACAGCCAAAGCAAATCCTACTGCTACGGCCGCATCAACTGCATTTCCGCCTTTTTTTAGGATTTCGATTCCAGCTTCTGATGCTTGTTTACTGGTAGAAACAATCATACCATTTTCACCGAAGACAGGATCAGAACTGGCTGCAATTAATATCTGAAAAGAGAAAACAAGTATTGTGAGAATGAGATTGAAATTTTTCATATTTTTGAATTGATTCCTATGGTTCCTGATTCTGCCAATTTATCTATTTTTTCATGGCTATACTGAAGAATTTCTGATAAAATATTCATAGTGTGTTGTCCAAGCCCTGGCGCCGGATTTGTTTCAATTTCCGGAGAGTCGGATAACATAACGGGTCCCCGGGCAAATTGGTAGGTTCCAACATCCGGGTCATCAATATCTACTAGTGCTTTCCGACTTTTAACCTGTTCCGATTCAAAAACATCTTTTGCAGTATAAACGGATCCAACAGGAACACCATTTTCATTTAATATGTTTTCAGCTTCGGACCGTGTTTTTTGTGATAGCCATTCTTCAATAATTGGAGCAAGAAATTCCGCATTGGAAGCTCTAGCTGTTCCTGTTTTACTGCGGTCATCTTGCACCAAATCTTCATGTCCAATCGCTTTGCAGAATCGACCCCAAACAAGGTCATCTGGTATATTCATAGCGAGGTATCCATCCTTACATTTAAAAGCACCGCGAGGATAAAGATGTGTTAATCGACCTCGGTGTGGCTCTTTCCCCGTGATTGAATAAAGCATGGCCATTCGCTCATTTAGAGAAATCATATTATCCAACATGGCACTATCTACAAACTGGCCTTTTCCTGTCCTTTCTCTCATAAAAAGCGCTTGTGTAATTGCAAAGGATGTGCAGAGCCCGGTGTAAACATCTGCCATTCCATAAATAGTCCATGAAGGGGGTTTATCTTCAAAACCAACAAGATGCATAATTCCACTCATGGCTTCGGCAACAATATCAAATGCAGGTCGTTTTGAATCCGGTCCTTCATATCCTTCTAAGCGACCAAAACCGGAAATTGCCGCATAGATCAATTTTGGATTCAAGGCCTTCAGATCTTGATATCCAAGTCCAAGTTTATCCACAGACCCGGGACGAAGGTTTTCTACAACCACATCGGCATTTTTAACTAAGTCTTGATAAATCTTTTTCCCCTCATCATTTCTAATATTTAGAGCGATGCTTTTTTTATTTCGATTATAAGCCATAAATCCACCGGCTTTTTTTATGCCATTATTTTCTACAAATGGGGGAATTGATCGGCGGGGGTCCCCAACACCGGGGCGCTCGATTTTGATTACTTCTGCTCCGGCATCTGCAAGCAGCATAGAGCAATAAGGACCTGCCATATATTGCTCAAGTGCAATGACACGAATTCCTTTTAAGG
>JAAZYX010000005.1 GCA_014239435.1 Fidelibacterota bacterium
AAAACAGTTGGCGTAATGGGTGACAAAAGAACCTACGAAGATGTGCTAGCCCTTCGCGCTGTTACCAGCACCGATGGGATGACAGCCGATTGGTACCGCATGCCAGATGAAGTTTTATCCAAAATAGCGAACAAAATTGTGAATTCAGTGCGAGGTGTAAATCGTGTGGTGTACGACATCACATCCAAACCGCCGGGAACAATTGAGTGGGAATGATTTTAATTATAAATTGTTAATTGTTAATTGTTAATTGTTAATTGTTAATTGTTAATTGTTAATTGTTAATTGTTAATTGTTAAAGGGGTTTGGGATGAAGAAAAATATAGTTAAAGAAAAAAGTTTAGATTTTGCCGTTAGGATTGTGAAATTGCATCAATATGTAGCATCTGATAAAAAAGAGTTCATAATGAGTAAACAATTGTTAAGATCGGGAACTTCTGTTGGTGCGATGATTAGAGAAGCTGAACATGCAGAAAGCAAAGCGGATTTTATTCATAAACTGGCCATTGCACAGAAAGAGGCAAATGAAACTTTGTATTGGCTGGAGTTATTAAAGAAAACAGGTTATTTGGAAAATACAGAGTATGATAGCATCAATAATGATGCTGAAGAAATTATAAAATTGCTAACGAAAATTATCATCACAAGCAAAGAAGGAACGAAAAGTTGATTATCAATTTTTCATTAACAATTAACAATTAAAAAAATGTGTGGAATAGTAGGATATATCGGTAAAAAAGACGCCGTCCCGATTTTATTAAAAGGACTGCAGCGGCTGGAGTATCGCGGATACGACTCGGCCGGGATTTCTGTTATGGGAACAGACGGAAGCCAAATTGTAAAGCAGGCAGGGAAAGTGTCGGAATTGAGCAAAACAGTAGATGATTCGCCTGTGAGCGGGACCATCGGAATTGCCCACACACGGTGGGCCACGCACGGCGAACCAAACGACATCAATGCCCATCCTCATACGGATGCATCTGAAACATTTTCTCTCGTTCACAATGGCATTATCGAAAACCACAGTTCTTTGCGAACCTATCTGCAGGAAAAAGGTGTTTCTTTCAAAACAGAAACGGATACGGAAGTGTTGGTTCAGCTCATTGGGTATCTGTATCAAAAAGAGGAAACATCGTTTGAACAGGCGGTGCGATCTGCCTTGCAGGAAGTGGTTGGCGCCTACGGTATTGCGGTTACGTGCAAAAATGAGCCGGACACTATTATTGTCGCACGGTTGGGAAGTCCGCTGGTTTTAGGGGTCGGCGATGAAGAATATTTTATCGCTAGCGATGCGTCGCCGATTGTGGAATATACCCGGAAAGTAGTGTATCTGGACGAGGGGGAAATGGTCTGCATCCATCCCAATGGGTACAAGGTAAAAAATATCAAAAAAGATCTCATTCTTTCAAAAGAAATTAAAGAAATAGATTTGAGCGTGGAACAGATTGAAAAAGGGAATTTCCCTCACTTCATGCTCAAAGAAATCCATGAGCAGGCCCAGACCATTCCGGATACACTTCGCGGAAGGCTTTTGGTTGACAAAGGCACCGCCCATCTTGGCGGTATTGAGGATTGGATTCCGAGATTCGAACAGGCGCACCGGATTTACATTACCGCCTGTGGAACGTCGTGGCACGCCGGCTTGATTGGGAAATACCTCATCGAAGAATACGCCGGCATTCCCGTTCATGTTGAATATGCATCGGAATTCCGCTATCGTAGAAATATCGTAGATAAGGATACACTTGTACTGGCAATCAGCCAATCCGGTGAAACGGCAGATACGCTTGCTGCGATTAAGAAAGCCAAAGAAAAGGGCGCGCTTACGGTTGGAATTTGCAATGTGGTGGGCAGCAGCATCGCCCGTGAAACGGAATGTGGCATTTACACACACGCCGGACCTGAAATCGGTGTGGCATCCACCAAGGCATTTACCGCGCAGGTAACCGTGTTGTATATGCTGGCGCTTCGGCTCGGTAAAAGCGCCGGAATGTCTGCAATTGAAGGCAGAACTTTGGCAAAAGCATTATCGGAAATCGGCGTAGATGCCGCCCGAGTGTTAGATCAATCAGAAGCCATTGAAAAAGTAGCGTGGGAATACAAGGATGTAGAAAATTTTCTCTACCTGGGCCGCGGACTCAATTTTCCGGTAGCGCTGGAAGGCGCGCTGAAACTGAAGGAAATTTCTTACATTCATGCCGAAGGCTATCCGGCGGCGGAAATGAAGCACGGACCGATTGCGCTGATTGACGAAAAAATGCCGGTGGTTTTCTTGGCGCCGCACGACCTTACTTTTGAAAAGGTGCTGTCCAATATCCATGAAGTGAAGGCGCGGAAAGGGAAGATTATTACACTTACGGATAAAAAGACAAAAGATCTCACAGATTTATCCGATCATTTGATTGTGGTTCCATCCTCTCACCCTCGGGTTTTTCCAATTTTAGCCACAATTCCATTACAGCTTTTGGCCTACCATCTTGCGGTGATTCGAGGCTGTAATGTGGACCAACCACGAAATTTAGCGAAGAGTGTGACGGTTGAGTAAATAACTGAGGTAGAAAAATTAGAGAACAAAACTATAAAAACCTTAAATCTGAAAAAGAAGGTAAAGAATGAATAGAAAAGATATAGTTGAGATCTCACCAGTTGAAATTGAACCCATTAAATTAAAAACACGTACTTTTGATATGTCAAATTAAAAAGTTCAATTTCATTATTTGTAAAACTTAGAAATGAGTAAGTATTTAAAAAAACTGAATATCTACGAGATTTTATTTCTTGTTGGTCTGTTGACATATACAGCCGGTCAGTATTTAATTTTCATATATTTTAACGATCTTGAAAAACTTCACAATCAAGAACCGATTGATTTTGCCCATTGGTGTATGTTGATCGGTGTATTGTTATTTATTCCACAAATTGGAAAATTTCCAAAAACTAAAATAAATTTTGTCGGCACACCATTATTAATTCTTGGGATTGGTCTTATCATTGGTATGTGTGTTATTGATTTTATTTTTTGGAGCATAAAATCGCCAGAATTAAAAAGTGAAGTTGCAACCCACCTAATGAATACACCTGAAATATGGGGACCATTTATGAACATTTCCGGGAAAATATTTAATTTAGGATTACTCATTTCAAGTTTGAGTTATTATAAAATTTCAAGGACGGGCAGTCTAATTGTTTTGGTAGGTACCATCATAATTTGGATTGGACATGGATGGGTGAATGTTCCAGGATATATGGTTATTACAGTAGGGTTTTATATGAATTTCTATATTCCAAAACAAGATAGTGAATGAGTTTACTACTTCCAAAACGAACTTGGTCCCTGTTGAATAGACATTGATAATTCTTTTGAAATTATAAAAAACTCACCCGAAGGTTTTATTTTAGAACCCTTTTTTGTTTCTGCCATTAATTATAGTAGACGCTTTTAGTTTTGTTACCACAGGAGTGAATTATGAAAACATCCTTAACATTATTATTAATACTAATTTCTTTTTCTTTCAGTCAGGAACCCATCAACCTTGAAACTACGCTTTTCGAAAGAAATGGTGTTTTTTATTTAAATGAAACGAATACACCTTACTCAGGAACAGTATTTTCTGTATATGATGATGGGAAAGCAAAAAGTGAAGGAACTCTCAAAGATGGAAAAATGATTAATAAGACAGAGTGGAAATGGTATAAAAATGGACAGGAGTGGTCTGAAGGAACGTTTAGGGATGGAAAAGTAGATGGAGTATTCAAGTGGTGGTATCAAAATGGACAAAAGTCCTTTAAAGGCAATTACGAAGATGGTATTAAAATTGGATTATGGACCGGATGGTTTGAAAATGGCCAGAAGAATTATGAAGCAACGTTTAAGGACGGACAGGAGGATGGATCAATGACTTCTTGGTATGAAAATGGAAAGAAGAGTTCTGAAAGAATTTACAAAGATGGTGCAATGGATGGGTTAGAGACGTATTGGCACATAAATGGACAAAAGTATCGTGAATCAATTTACAAGAATGGGAAATTGATTTCTGAAAAAGTTTGGAACGAAGATGGTTCTATAAAGAAATAAATTACTCTTGCTTATAGTCCAACTTTTTAACTCTAAATATATTCAAACCAGCATTTTTCAAATCTCATCTATATTGAAACCTTTGTCTCAGAGATTCGTAATTTCTGGTAATTGATTTACTAAAAAAAACCCAAGCTTTGCATAAAATATTATCCATATTACTTCTGATGTCCATTCTGGCCGGCCAATCCTGGTTCGCCGAAAAAATGACATCCCGTCAGTTGGACAATGCTGTATCCCAATACAATAAAGGGCGGTATGCGGTTTGCGAAGCTGCGGTAAACAAAATTCTTATGGGTGAACCCGGCGAATTTGAATCTGCCGCCCGTATGCTGCTTGTAAAATCACTTGTGGCGCAAGACAGACGGGAGGAAGCCAAAGAAGCCGGCCGCAAATTTTTATCTGAATTTCCGTCAAGTGATTATCTCAGTGATGTGTATTGGGCTTTTGGCGATCTGTTTATCAATGAACGGTCTTTCTACTCGGCGTTTCGGTATTATATCATGGCGCGCAGTCACGCCTCAGCCGAGCGGTCCATTCAAGAATTAGACATCCGAATTGTGAAGACACTTCAGCTGAAACCGGGACTGGATGTTATCCATGAATTGCTGTCCACTCAGTCTGATTTGCAAACCAGAACTGTCTTATTTCTTTCAAAGGCTGCGGCCGAACTCAGATTGGCTCGTCCCGATGACGCCGCCTTGTCGCTCGCGAAAGTTGAACCTCATTTGGTATCCGATCCGTTTCTGGAATTGTATGAAAACCTATTACTCGCGTCCTATCGCCCCGGCCTTACACAGGCAACCATCGCCATTGTTGCACCTTTATCAGGCGCATATGAAGAGGACGGAAAAGCGTTTGTCATGGGGATAACCGGGATGGACAGTGAAGGCGCCGGCGAAAACGGAAATATATCTTATGTTATCGTAGATAACAGAAGCGACGGATTTACAACGGTGAAGGCAATTCAGGAATTGGCAGCGCGCCCGGATATTGCCGCAATTATCGGTACATTGTCAGAAGAAAATTCTCTCTTGGCGATGACTGCTTTAGGGCGATCAAGAAAGCCGCTCATTATTCCGGGACAAATGGAAAAAAACTTGGCAGCGATGTCTTCGTCGGTATTTCAAATGCAGGCGGATTTATCTATGCAAGGCAGGCGCGCCGCTCTCTACGCCGGAAAAATATTGGAAATGGATTCCCTCGCCGTTTTAGCTCCGGCGGATGACTACGGCAAAGCGCTTGCGGATGCATTCGTCCAGTCAGCCGATGCCATGGGAAAAACAGTTGTGGCAATGGAATGGTATTCCGGTACTCCGTCTGATTTGAACCAACAATTCAACAAATTTCGAAAGACGGCCTTTTCCCTGCTTCCGGTGGAAGAAGAAGTATCGGATGTTTTCGGATTATCCATTGATTCTTTGGATATGCTATTTGATGAAGGTGTGGAAGATGTATTCGGTATTGAAGAGGAAAAACCGGAAAAAATGTCCGCATCCGACTCTGCCGATATTGTGTTATCAACCATCCAGGCGATTTATATTCCGATCCATCCCGGACATCTGGAGTTTGTGGCAAACCAGTTTCCGGTTTTCAATTTGGATACAAAAGTGATTGCTAACGATCCCTGGCTGGATTACGATATTCTAAGTAGGAAAAATATCGGCCCTCACTTCAACGGATTGTCTATTTTGACACACAGAATCCATGGCCGAAATGATTTCGAAAGAGGCAAATCCAGCCATGCGTTTGCGCTCGGACATGATCTTGGACTATTGCTTCAAGCACTTGTCATTAATAATTCTTCAGAAGACAAATCCTTTTACGACCGGCTTTTTGAGCTGGAACAATTTCGCGGGGACGATTCCTTTTTTAGTTTTGCAGACGGAAACCGAATCAATTCAGGATTACATGTTCTTGAGTATGCAGACCGATCATTTCAGTCTAAAGGATTTTTCCTGGGTGATTCGCTTCATCTCGGACTGAATGAGGCGCCGTGAGACGAAGCAGGCAGATTGACTCAATCACTCCGATTCCTCGATTTCTCCCCTCATTTTAATACGCCCGGGTTTACAGCCGGTTTTTCTGTAAAGAATTTTTCAAAAAATAATACCGATGACAGAACTGCTCTTGCGGAAGCTTTGCACTTGTCTCCCTCGAAATTGGTAATCCCAAAACAGACACATTCAAATCATGTAAGCATGTGTACAAACATCGGAAGGGTGGACGACACAGACGGAATAATTTCGGATAAAGCAGCTTACGTTTTGTCCATTCAAGTGGCGGACTGCATTCCTTTATTTTTTCTTGAGGCGGACACCGGAAGGTTTGGCCTAATTCACGCCGGATGGAGAGGTGTACAAAAAGGGATCATTGAAAAATCTGTCACCTTTTTTAAACCAAATAGAGTCACATGTCTTTTAGGGCCGTCCATTCAATTCTGCTGTTTTGAAATTGGCCCGGAAGTTGCGAGCCTTTTCCCGAAAGCAGCACAAAAAAAAGGTGAGGGCGACCGATCATTTCTTAATCTTCAAGAAGCAGTTATTCGTCAGCTCAGTGAGTCAGGCGTCCCCGAAAATCAAATCATTTCTGACGGAACCTGTACCAAATGCAATCCTGAAAAATTTCATTCATATAGACGAAATGGATCGAAGGCAGGGCGACACATTGCCATTGCCGGCTGGCGCTAACACCATTCTTCCAAATCCAAATCCTGTCCTCTAAATTCCACATCTTTAATTTGCTATGACACTACTAGAAGCCATCGGTCTTGGCGCCATTCAGGGCGTAACGGAATTCCTGCCGGTCAGCAGCAGCGGACACTTAGTAATCGGTCAGCATCTTCTCGGTATTTCCGTACCCGGGAATGCGTTTGAAGTGTGGGTGCATCTCGGAACCCTCCTCAGTATTCTGGTCATTTTCAAACAGGAAATTCTTTCGTTATTGACCACGATTTCCCAATCTGAATCTAGACTTTATATCGGGACTTTAGTCGCGGGAACACTACCCGCTGTGATAATTGGTATTGGTTTTAAAGATACCATTTCTGCTTGGTTCGACAGTGTTGGAGTGGTTTCAATAGGATTATTTATTACAGGAATGTTGCTGTTTTTAACAAGAGCTGTTCATCCGAAAATGGCAAAAATAACATTGCTTACGGGAATAGTAATCGGATGTGCACAAGCATTGGCAATCGTGCCGGGAATTTCCCGTTCCGGCGCAACCATCGCAATGGCGCTGTGTTTAGGTGTGTCCTCAAAAGAAGCGGCAAAATTTTCATTCTTATTGGCAATTCCTGCAATAGCCGGCGCCGGACTTCTGACAGCACTGGACGCGGTACAGGCACAGGAAATGTCATTATCATTGTCCATCATATTATCGGCGCTCATTACCTCATTTGCCGTAGGGTGGATTTCACTAAGGTGGTTGCTTGCTATCATTCAAAAAGGCAAATTGCATTGGTTCGGAACCTATTGTATCGCCCTCGGCGTGATACTCGCATTAAGCTAAATGGATATTACAGCAATCATTTTCATCGTGTACCTCACTTCGTTGGTGGGAGTGGGAATTTGGACGTTTCGTTTAAATAAAACTCAGGAAGATTATCTGCTTGCCGGGCGGAAACTCGGTCCGTGGGTAACCGCATTTTCTGAACGTGCTTCCGGAGAATCCGCTTGGCTTATTCTGGCGCTTCCGGGTGCAGCAATACTGTATGGACTTAGCCAGTCTTGGACAGTGCTCGGCATCATCCTGGGATCAATTGCCGCATGGTATTTAATTGCAGAAAGATTAAGAGAGCAGACCGAAGAATTTGGTGCATTAACGCTGCCGGAATTCTTTCACCGAAGGTTTAATGATAAATCAAATATCATCCGATTGTTTTCTGCTATCATTATCGCATTCTTCTTTGCCATTTACGTTTCAGCGCAATTTCACGCATCCGGAAAAGTATTGAATTCCATGTTTGATCTCGATCCTTTGGTTGGCATTTCTATTGGCGCACTCATTATTACAGGATACACATTGATGGGCGGATTTTATGCTGTCGCCTGGACGGACCTCGTCCAAGGAATTCTCATGATTGGTACGTTGGTCATTTTACCGCTGGCGGGATTTATCGAAATTGCTGAAAGCGGGAAATCACTTTCGAATACGTTAATATCTGCCGGCCCGCACCATTCATCTTTTACTGGAGGAAAAGAAGGATTTGCTGCTGTAGCGGTCGTTTTGGGAGGATTAAGCTGGGGACTCGGATATCTGGGACAGCCGCATTTATTGATAAGATATATGGCAATTCGGAGCGTGAAAGAAGTGAAAATTGCGAGGCGCATTGCTGTCATATGGACGATTCCCGGAATAACCGGTTCGCTTCTGATAGGGTTGACAGCATTGACGTATTTTGGTCCAGAATATTTTAAAGATCTGGATGTGGAACTCGCAATGCCGCTTCTTGCGATGGAACTGCTTCCGGCGGTGGTTGCAGGGTTATTTATTTCCGGCGCTGTGGCGGCCATGATGTCAACAGCAGATTCGCAGCTTTTGGTATCCACCTCAGCAATTACCGAAGATTTTTTCCATCAGTTTCTGGGGAGAAATCTTTCGGAAAAGGATCTGGTAAACCTCAGTAGAATTACCATCATAGGACTGGGAGTGTTTGCCTACGGATTGGCGCTGTATTCTCAATTAGCGGGAAAAAACATATTTACTGTTGTTAGCTATGCCTGGGGTGGATTGGGTTCGGCATTTGGGCCGGCGCTGGTATTAACATTATGGTGGAAGAAGATAACACGGAAAGGTGTAATCGCCGGACTTTTGACGGGATTTCTAACAACAGTCATCTGGGCGAATATTGAACCGCTTCAGGCCATGATTACCGAACGGTTTGTGAGTTTTGTATTCGCGTTCGCGGCTGTTGTTGCTGTAAGTCTATTGGATAAAAATGGCAGGTGACAGGCAAATAGATATTGGCCAAGCTCTGAAAGCAGTAAAGAGCGGCACCATAAATCCTGTGTATTTTTTATTGGGGGATGACTGTTTTCTTGAGCAGACATTTATTGCGGAAATTGAATCCGCATTTTTTCAGGACGCCGCTGTTCAAAAAACGGTAATGATTCCGGATGAGATGAAGAATGCGGAGATTGTCGACAGGCTATCTGCTTCCGATCTCTTTTCTTCGAAACAATTGTTTATTCTGCGAAAACCGTCTTCCATTAAAAGTAAAAAAATAAAAGATGAAATGGTGGAGTATGTCGCAAAACCGCATTTGGAAAAATGCCTCATTATTATTGTGGATGATTGGGCTGATAAATCTGCGCTGGTCACAAAACTCAAAAAGATGGTAGGTACCATCAATATTAGCACACCGTTTGAATCGCACCTGAAAAAATGGATTTATCATTTGTTTAAAAATCATGGTAGAGAACAAATTTCTCAGGATGTGATAACGGCTCTCACCGAAGTTGCGGGTGATTCACTTTATCATATTGCAAACGAAATTGAAAAAGTGTGCACTGCAGTTGATGAAAATGAAAAAGTCACCCCGCAGGATATTTACAAGTTTTCCGGGTGGAAACGGGGATTTCAATCCTGGCAATTCCTGACAGCTGTTGGAGAAAGGGATTTATCCAGATCGGTACAAATCGGTCAGAATTTATTGATGCGGTCCCCGTCGCTGACTCCATTGGTGAATGCATTGGCGAATCTTTTTCAGGAAATTCTGTATCAAAAAATCGGGTCGGGAACAAATTCGTTTGTAAGAGGTTACACAGGATTATCACCCTCAATTACAAAAAAACTACCGCAATTTGCACAAGGATATAAACGAGATGAAATCGAACGAAACCTCAGGCTACTCGGCCGAATTGATGAGGAAATAAAAACGTCTTCAGTATCGGATGAATACGCTCTCACACGCTTCCTCTTTACCGGCCTCGCAGCGCGTGGCTGATACCATTCGCTACACCGATGAAGAACTCATCAGGCGGTTTCAAAAGGGAGACGAAAATGCCTATGGCGAGCTGGTGAAACGCTATAAGGATCCATTATTGAACTTTGTTCACAGGTATGTTTATGATCACGATCAGGCAGAAGACATTGTGCAGGACACCATGGTCAAATTATTCACGCACAAACATTATTATAAGGAAATCGCCAAATTTTCCACATGGATTTATACGATCGCAGGTAATCTGGCCAAAACAGAACTCCGAAAGCGGAAGCGCCAAAAAACAACACAACTAAGCCAATTGGGTCCCGAAGATAGGGAATTTCAAATTCCCGCAGACGATGCCGGAACGGATGAATCGATTCAAAACAGTTTTGTGGAGAAGCGCATCCAAGCAGCTATTCAAAATTTAGAACCGCATTTTCGAACGGTAATTATTATGCGGGATATTCAGGAACTTTCTTATGAAGAAATCAGTAACATCCTCAATGTACCCCTTGGAACAGTCAAGTCCCGGATTAACCGCGGAAGATTGGAATTACAGGGAGAACTAAAGGATTTAAGATAGGAGAAAACATATTGATGGATCGATATGAATTTGAAGATGTGATATCTGACTACATTGACCATTCGCTTCCGGTGTCAAAAAAGCAGGAATTTGAGGCCTACATGAAAGCGAATCCGGAGGCCGCCGAATTAGTGGAATCTGTCCGGAAAACAATGCATGAGATGCGCACCCTTCCAAAAATAAAAACATCAGCAGGATTTATGGACCGCCTGTGGGCACGCGTGGATATTGAAAAAGCCCGTACAGCCCAGCCGGAGCGCATTCGAAAATCGGGAACATTTTTGGGATTTACACCGCTGTATGCCGGTCTAATGGCTATTTTGGTTGTCAGTTTCATTTTCGTCGGCATGGAACTCATGCCGAATGGATCTTTGGATTCGGGTATTCCTTCCAATTATACCGAAGAGACAACTACCCGGTCAGCACCTTCTTTGAAGTCGAAAGCAATGTCGCCGGAAATGTTGGCAGAGGTCGAAGAAGATTCGCTGAATGTGGATGAAAATGATTCCGATAAACAGAGAGACTTCAAAAACCGGATTCAATTTGTAAAAGACCAATAAATTTCCTGAATCCCGTTTTATTAATCCCCGTCGCTAGTGTAAGTTTTGGCAACGGGGATTTCGCTATCAAATCATGGATACAATAAGAAGAACTCTGGCAGTACTCATCGCTGTGCTGCTTTTTCCGGTGCTTTTTCTGGAGCTGCCGGATCATCCGATTTTTATTGTCCTAAAAATCATACTTTTTCTAGCTGTTCTGATTGGACTTTATTTGGCTGCTTTTCCAGAAGCAACATTGGCGGATATCGGTTTACCCGGACATCAATCTGGATCTGGAACCGTGAATGAAACCATACGCGATGAAGTTGGAAAACAATACGACGGATTGATTGACCTCATTACCAAAATTATCGAATCAGTCAATTCTAAGTATGGGTTAGCCATTTATATTCTGAGTCCGGGGAAACAGTCTTTTTCATTACAGAAATCTTCCGGGTCAATATTCCAGTCTGAAGTTCAGCAGGATAATGAAATGCTTCAGTCAATAAAAAACAACCCTTCCGGCATAGTAATTCAAAAAAAGGATGCCGGTGATGATTGGAATTCAATATTGACTGAACAAGCATGGCGCGGAAGTGAAACGATCATCGGAAGTGCGATAATATTCCGAGGAATGCCGGTTGGATGTATTTTGGTTTATACAGATCATTTTTCTGAAGTGCATGAACAAGATAGAAACATCATTTCGGGTTTAAGCACACTTTTTTCAAACGGAATGGATCAAATTGAAAAAATTGAGAAATTGTCAATGGACAGTTATTACTTAGAGCGCATCGCGAATATGGTGTCTTCCATTGATATTCGTACGGAGGATGACCATTTATGGGACGGAATTAACCACTTATGCAGATCACTGTTTTCGTACGATAAACTCACGCTTTCTATTTTGGAAACAGACTCAAATGAAGCAACGATAAAGCTGGTAGATGGCATGATAGAGGACATGAATTCCGGTGAAACATTTAATATTCAAACCACCCTTCACGGCCGGCCGATTCGGGAAGAAGAAACCATACTTTCATCGTATTGGGAAAATGATTATCAGGACAGCGGAAGATTTAAACCCGGTGATTCCAGTGTATATCATTTTATGTCTATTTTGGCAGTTCCTATCAAGATCAATGGCAAAACACGCGGATCCTTAGCCTTGGAACAGCTTTCTACAAAAGGGTATTCTGAGACCGATAGACATTTATTGGAATTTCTTGCGCTCAATTTGGAGGGAATTCTATCTTGGATAGAAGAATACAAAATCCTGCATCAAAGTGCAATTCACGACGGCTTGACGGATTTATTGAATCACGCCGCCTTTAAAGAACGTTTCGAAGAGGAAGTAAGCCGTGCTTCCCGATTTAACCAATTCCTGACTCTTGTTGTTTTGGATCTCGACAAATTTAAACGGATCAACGATTCTCACGGTCATTTGTATGGTGATTATGTTTTACAAACTGTTGCGAGCATAATCAAAAACAGCGTACGTACCATTGATGTTGTGGGTCGATACGGCGGAGAAGAATTTGCTATTCTGCTGATTAACACAGATAAAGAAATGGCGCTGGCGGTTTCAAAGAGAATTGTAGAATCCATTGCCGATTATGCATATTCCAAAGATGGAACCGAGGTAAAGATGACCATCAGCGCAGGAATGTCGGAATTTCCAACGGATGCAGATCAAATCAGAGATTTAATTGCAAAGGCGGATAAAGCCATGTATGCGGCCAAGGCGAAAGGCGGTAACCTCGTTACGGTATTTGGCGATACGGGAGTTGAGATGCCTTCATTTACCGTGAAAGAAACTGAGGATAATGAGAGCGACTAAATGCTTATAATGAAATCGGTTATCAAATTTAACTGGGGAATGATTTTGGTTTGCGGATGGATGGTTCAATCCTGCGCCCCTCCTGCAGCTACACCGGAAACTAATCCAATAGAAACACGCGAAATAGAGGAGCCCAATCCTGAGGCGCTTAAACATTTCATGGATGCACAGCTTTATATGAATCAGGAAAATTACTCCATGGCGGTGCTTGAGCTTCAAGAAGCGCTTGAGATGGATCCGGGTGCAGGCGCCATTCATGTATCGATTGCCGAATGTTTCTGGAATCTCGGCAAAATTGAAAAATCTGAACGTCATTTGAAGAGTGCCCTCAAGGTTAATCCTGCAGATACTGATGCTCTGGAATTGCTCGCAAATCAATATGTTGTCCGCCAGCAATATTCAAAAGCAGAAACAATGTTTATCAGGTTAACCAAACTGAAAGAGGCTCGTTCTGATTATTCTATGGCCCTTGCGGAATTGTACATGATTATGAAGCGTCCGAAGGATGCTTTGGAAACATTTTTAACCGCATACCATTCTTTCCCGGAAAGGCTGGACGCATTGGAACAGGCGGCACAGCTTGCTCTTCGGCTGAAAGACCTCAATAGAGCACAAGACATTTTTGGAAAGTTGATTCTCGTGGACGCTGGCAAAGTGAGCTACATGAATACTTTTGCGGATCTTGTGATTTTGAATAACAGGGAAAAGGACGGTATCGCAATTTTGAATGAGGTTAATTCCAAATACGGACCATCAGAAGAACGGCTAAGCCATATTGCGTCTCTTTATTACAGAACCAATAATTCGGAAGAAGCAAAACGCGTATTAAATAATATCAAACAGGAATACGGACTTTCTTCTACCGTTGTGTCGTTATTGACATCGATTTATCTCGAAGCGAGTGAATACGATTCAGCATATAAATATTCCAATGAATTCATCCAGCATTTCGGCAATGAACCAGGTGGATACATTAATCGCGCCCTCGTGTCTGTAAATCTCGGAAACCATGATGATGCCATTGAAGTGCTTTTACCTGTATCTGAAAAATTCATAGATAATTATTCTGTTCAGTACATTTTAGGAACCGCATATCATTCATTGGCTCTGGAAAAACAAGCAGAACAATTTTTAATGCGTGCAATGAACATCTATCCTGAATCTAAAGGAGTGAAACATACCTTGGCGATACTGTATGATTCTCAGAAACGATGGGTAGAATCTGATTCTTTATATACCGATTTGGTTTCCTCGGATTCATCGGATGCACAGGCCCTGAATAATTATGCTTACAGTCTGGCAGAACGCGGAGTTAATTTAGAGAGAGCCCTTGCACTTGCCATGGATGCCATCGAGCTCGAACCTGAGAATTCAGCATATTTGGATACAGTCGGCTGGATTTATTTTAAAATGGGGAAATTAAAGCTCGCCTTGAAATTTATTCAGGAATCGGTTCAGATAGAAAATACAAATGCAGTTGTGCTCGAACATTTAGGAGACGTTTTGACTTCCGGAGATAGGCTTTCTGAAGCGGCTGACATTTATAAACAGGCATTTGAGTTAGATCAGGAAAATATGCGATTGAAAGGGAAGGCTTTCCCTGAATAAAACTCTTCTGACATGTCTTGTTATTTCTGTATTTGTTTTTTCAGACTGCAGTTCTGTTATGCAAGGATTTTCCAAGGAAGATGCAGGTGTGGAAACAGTGGCTTTTGAAGAATTGGTCCGCGATTTTGATTCGTGCAGAGGGAAAGGCTCAATCGAGTCTGGAGGAATTGTAAAAGGGAAATTAAGTTTTGAGTTTACTGCCGTTGGGAATTCCGGATATATCCAGTTTTACGATTTACTGGGAAGGAAAACATTATTCATCATGATGGAAAAAGAATCGGTTGCTGCGTGGGATATGGTTCGCAACGAACGATATGACAGAGACGGCATCTTTTCTGTACTTCCCTTCACCCAACTCATAACTCCGCTGGATTTTTTTCAAGTGCTTTGGGGATCCATTCCTCAAAGTTACCACGAAAAGCAGTCGGATGATTTAAGGTTTGAAAGTACTACAGCAAGCATTAGCTTCGATTCAAGGCGGACGGAAAATGGTCCGCTTCTTCATAAAGTAGTTCTTGAATCAACAGAGGCGAATTACCGAGTAAAAATTGAAATAAAGGAACGAGAAATGAACGCTTCTTATCCGCATTTAAAGAAACAGATTCCCGAATCCGTTCCATTTGCTTCCCCTGTTTAATCTATGCAAAAATCCATCACAATCATCATTCCCGTCTTCAATGAAGAAGATTCTCTGAAGGAACTTCATGTACAGATCGTCCGGGTCCTTGAGGGAAAATTTTCATACGAAATACTGTATGTCAATGATGGTAGTTATGATGGATCAGAAAAAATATTGGATGAATTGTCTAATCAAAATGCATCAACCAAATCGGTTCATTTTCACAGAAATTACGGGAAGGCAGCAGCATTGGCTGAAGGATTTAAACTTGCTTCCGGCGATTATGTAATGACCATGGATGCGGACCTTCAGGATGATCCTGCCGAAATTCCAAATTTTGCCGCAAAACTGGAAGAAGGGTTTGATGTAGTGTCGGGCTGGAAAAAGGATAGAAAAGATCCGCTTGGGAAAAAGATTCCATCCAAGTTTTTCAATTTTGTAACACGGCTAATGACGGGCGTTAAAATCCATGATTTTAATTGCGGTATTAAAATGTATCGGAATGCGGTGGTTAAAACGCTGGATATTTACGGAGGGCGGCACCGGTACATTCCCGCGCTTGCCGGACAGAAAAATTTTAAAGTAGCCGAAATTGTCGTAAATCATCGTCCTCGAATTCATGGTGAAACCAAATACGGTGGTGGAAGACTTTTTCATGGTTTCTTTGATTTGGTGACTATTTTATTTTTAAACCGATACACCCAACGCCCCCTCCATTTATTTGGATTTTTTGGATTATTCTGTATCCTTATTGCAACCGGCTGTGAAATATTTGCCGTGTACGATAAAATGGCAAATGAAATTCCCTTCCAACAGCATTTTGCTCTTATTGTGTTTGGGGCGATGGTGTTTGTACTCGGGCTTTGGTTCTTTTCGATTGGGTTGATTGCGGAAATGATAGTGGCTGGTCAGCAGGGAAAAGAAGACAGAGTGAAAAATATTGTAGGCTGACTTGCCAGCAATTTCTCGAATCTATCTTTACCAATTAAACGACATTTAGCGAATTCATTATGACAAATCCGGTTATATCCATCATTACCCCGGCGTATAATCGTGCCGAAGAAGTGGATCATCTCATACGATCCATCAGCGAACAAACTCTGAATCATTCTCTTTTTGAGCATATCATTTCGGATGACGGATCCACAGATAACACGGAAGTTGTTGTTCGGAAGTGGTGCGAAAAAGTAGACTACCCGATTCATTTCATTTCGCAGGAAAATCAAGGCCCCGGCGCCGCAAGAAATCATGGTCTAGAAGTTTCCAAAGGCGATTTGATTCTGTTCATTGATTCAGATTGTGAAGCGGATCCGAAGTGGGCTGAGATCATTTACACTGAATTTACTCAAAAACCCTTTGGCGCCTGCGGCGGTCCGGATGCATCAAAAGCAGATTTTTCTGTTGTTCAAAAAGCAATAGATTTTGCCATGACATCCTTCTTCACAACAGGCGGAATGCGAGGTCACAGCGAAAAAATGATCGCCAAGTTTTTCCCCAGAACTCATAATATGGGAATGACTCGGGAAATTTATTGCAATGTTGGCGGATTCGGCCCGCTTCGGCACGGACAAGATATTGAACTCAGCAACCGGATTCGACGAAGCGGCGCAGAAATAAGGTTTATAAAAGATGCTATTGTTTATCATCGCCGGCGGACGAGCATTCGCCAGTTTTTTAAACAAGTCTTTAACTGGGGTGTCGCGAGGGTTAACCTGTACAAAATTGACAAACACATGTTGGAACCAATTCATGTGCTGCCTTCGATTTCTTTGGTTGCAGTTTTGTGTATCATCGCAGGATTCATCATCGGTGTCCCATACTTTTCTTTCCTACTTTTTTCCGGCCTAACCGCATTGGGTTTTCTGTCAATTTTTGGTGGATTAAAACGGTCAAGCATCGGGGTGATGATTCTCCTACCCATCATTATTCCAATTCAAATTGGCGGATACGGTCTTGGTTTCCTGTGGGCGGTTTTTCATCGGATCATTTTGGGACGAGGTTCCATGACAGGCTTTGTAAAAAAATATTATAAATAACATATGTTTTCTGTAAGTACACAAACTCAATCCTTACTGTTTTGCCTTCTGCTGGTGGTGATTCACTCTGTGATTATGAAACCCATGGTGCTGGACGGATTGATACCGCAGGGCGTGGATGTAGTGGCATCAAAGGGTCAATCTAAGCAGATTTCAGAATTTGCCAAGAAATCGGGGGAAAAGGCGCTTTGGAATCCTTATATGTTTTCGGGACAGCCAATTTATTTTCGATTTAATCCCCAAACGCCTTCCATTGATACAGTGGTTAATTTTTTTCAGAGATTTTTTGGTACCGCATTTATTTGGTATTTGGTGGGTTCGTTTGGTTTCTTTTTTCTCATGCGATATATGGGAATATCCCCAATTGTAGCGTTTGCTGGCGCGTTGGCGTTCACGCTACTTCCACATTATCAGTCGCTTTGGATAGAAGGCCATGCAACTAAGTTTCGCGCCGTAATGGCAATTCCATGGGTAGGTTATGCTGCCCGTTATTTTTTCGATACGAGGAGTCTATTGTCCGCAGCATTTTTCGCCGTTGCGTTCGGGAACCAAATTCGGACTCAGCATTACCAGATTATTTTTTATACGGCCATATTGGTTTTTGCTATAGGAATCACACCTTTCATGAAGGACTTTATAAAATGTGAATGGAACCGATTTCTGAAGAGTGCCGGTTTGCTTTTCGGAAGTATCTTTTTAGCCTTGATGCTTGCGGCTCAGCCATTATTTCTTGCGGGGGAATATCTTCCCTATTCTGCTCGAGGTGCACATACAACGGACTTGTCCAAGGAATCCGCACCGGCGGAACAGAAAAAAGGGCTGGATTTCAATTCCGCTACGCAGTGGTCAACCCATCCGTCTGCTCTTATCGGCTGGGCCATTCCGCGGTATGAAGGCGGAATGTCATCTGAGACTTACAAAGGGGAAAACTATAAGCAGCTGAAGGGAAGAGCCGTTCCCGGATATTGGGGAAATATGCCGTTTACCCAATCTTATGAATATTTTGGCCCTGTCATCCTGATTCTTGCCCTCATCGGTTTGATATACTATCGGCACCGATCTATGGTTGTCGGAATGGCGGTATGCGCCCTCTTTTTTATCCTGCTTTCCTTCGGTCGCCACTTGGACGGATTCTATCGAGTATTTTTCAATTACCTGCCGTATTTCCAAAATTTCCGAGCTCCAATGATGAGTGTCACATTAACAGGGTTTATTGTTTGTTTTCTGGCAACATTGGGATTGCAGTCCGTCTATGAAAAAGTTTCGATGAATCATCGCAAATCCATTTTCACAGTAGCAGGTTTGAGCGCGTTTCTGGGACTTTTTGTGTGGTTGGGAGAATCCCAGTTTTCCTACCTGAAATTAGGTGAGCAGTATAATGCCGATGTTGAGGCTATGATCGTATCCATAAGACGTGAATTTTTACTGAATGATCTTTACCGATATTTTGCAATTGCCGGAATTTCTATCGGATTGATTTTTGCGGCAATGAAGACCAGAATTTCCAGGTTGGGTGTTGTCATAGCGCTTATTGTTATCATGAGTTTGGATCTCATTTCTGTTCAAATGAGAAAGCCGGCTCAATTTGTCAATGTGAAAAGACTCGAACGAAAACATTTTCGGAAAACGGATACGGATAAATTTTTACTGAATCAAAAAGGAACATTTCGTGTCTTACCGCTTGGGAAAATGTTTGGCGATAATCGCTGGAGTTATTTCCATCAGAATGCCGGTGGGTACAGCCCCATTAAAATGAACCGAATGGACGAGATTATTAAAAATTCTCTGTTTTCCAATTCAGCTAGTCGAGCAGGATTAAACTTGAATGTTCTGCAGATTTTGAATGTGAAGTATGTAATCAGCGGCGCACCGGTGAAGCATGCTCAGCTCACTCCTATCTTTCAGGATTCAAAAACAGGGTGGCAGACCTTTCACTTCGAAGAAGCGCTTCCTAAAGGATATTTTGTCGGTACAACCGAGTTGATCCCGAATTCTGAAGACAGACTTCGCAGATTGAATTCATCTGAATTTCAACCGATAAAGTCGGCGATTGTGGAAACGAGATTGAAGCCGGAAATTTCCAAACCCAATTCGGCGATGGTGAATCTCGCATCCTTCAGTCCGAACCAAATTGACTGGGATGTTTCCACAGATTCGCAGTCACTTCTGGTTATTTCAGAAACCCCCTATACACCGGGTTGGAAGGCAAGAATTGATGGAAAGGAAGTAGAAATATTTCCTGCGAATCATGTCAATATGGCGGTGGTCGTCCCTGAAGGAAATCATAAGGTT
>JAAZYX010000003.1 GCA_014239435.1 Fidelibacterota bacterium
CACCCGACTATGTGGGTGTCTCTTTTATTTCCAACGGTACACCCCCTAAAAGGTGTTTTGGGTTGAGATTTTAGGTTGAAAAACATAATCTCGTTTGGTTGAGTTGAGGTGTGTGTGCGTTATATATATAAGGGCGTATTCAGACAACATCACCACACACAACTATTTGGGTAAAGGGTCAATATATGCTACGGATACGGGGCGTGTACCCATGTGTGTACCACAAATCCGTGTACCCTTTTTGTATAAGTGAGGTATAACCCTGAATACTTCTGATAAAACAAAAGCCCCTCAATAAAGAAGGGCTTTGTCTCGGTTCACAGAGATTCACCGTCTGTCGGGGTGAGAGGATTCGAACCTCCGACCCCCTGCTCCCAAAGCAGGTGCGCTAACCGGGCTGCGCTACACCCCGAAATTATAATCTCTTTTTCAAAAAACCGTCACTCGTCACTCAAAACTAAAAGGGTGAGCGATGGGACTTGAACCCACGGCCTCCTGGGCCACAACCAGGTGCTCTAACCAGCTGAGCTACGCCCACCATTCGACCCATTAAAGGGCGGGCGAAGTTAGCAGTTTATCCAATTCCGAAACAAGATTCAAAAGCAATGAACTTATAGCAGTTAATAAGCGTAATTTTTCTCATGCATCTTCTTTCAAGATACATCATTCGGCAGCTGACCATGCCGTTTATCTTTTCATTGCTGGTGATTGTGTTTATCCTTTTCACCAATTTCTTCCTCAGAGCAATAGACCGTTTCCTCGGCAAAGGCCTGAACATCCTGACTATTATTGAATATCTCTTTTTAAATCTCGCATGGATTGTGGCACTTGCCGTGCCGATGGCAGTTTTGATTGCGACGCTCATGACATTCGGACGGATGTCCGAAGATAATGAGATTACGGCCATGCGCACGTCCGGAATCAGCTATCTCAAGATTATTCGTCCCGCAATTTTCTTTGGCACCGTTGTCGCGCTGATGCTCATTTATTTCAACAATTACATTTTGCCGGATATGAATTTCCGCGCGCGCCTCCTCTCCGGCGATATCTACCGCAAACGTCCGGACATGAATATCGATCCGGGACACTTCATTGATGACATTCCGGATTACAGTATGATCATTCGTGCTAAGGAAGGCGATTTAATGAAGGATGTCCGCATTTTCAGCAAGTCTCCGGTAGACGCACAAACCAGTATTTATTCTGAATCGGGCACACTTCACACGGCCGAGAATACCATTGTGCTCACCTTGTTTGACGGCGAAATTCATGAAATTGACCTCGATGATTTTGGGAATTATCGTCGAATAGCGTTTGAAAAACATATCATCAATATTCCGGCAGATGATCTAATACTAATGCGGCGAGATTCCGCGAGCCGACGCGATCGAGAAATGACAATTCCAATGATGATCGGCAAACGGAATTCCTATCAAAAGAGGATCGATAAACTTCGCACTCGAATCGGCGCATCTTTTAATAAACTTACCGGGGACAGCCTTTCACCAAAATCGCTTGACATTGCGTTGAGCGAAGTCGGCATTTTTAAAACAGTTCTTGAAACAGATACTCTTTTCACTGCTGGTGATCTTAAATCCAAAAGACGTCAAGCCAATCGGCTCGAGCGGCAGCTGAAAAATGAATTCAATTTGATTTCGAGCTACTCGAGAAGTAAAAATAAATACAGCGTAGAAATCCATAAAAAAATAACACTGCCAGTAGCATGTATTCTGTTTGCGCTGGTTGGCGGAGCGCTTGGCGTTCTGGTTCGGAAAGGAGGATTTGCCGTAGCCACAGGCCTCAGCTTTGGATTTTTTCTTATCTATTATATTTTCCTGATTGGCGGTGAGGAAATGGCAGACCGAAACATCATTACGCCGTTTTTGGGCATGTGGTCTCCCAATATATTTCTCGCTGTCGTCGCCGGATATTTAACTCTCTACACCGTCCGCGAACGGGCACCGCTTCAATTTAATTTTTCGCTGCTCGGACTTTTTCGAAAACGTGCTGCAGATGAATCCGTCTGATCTCGCCGCTAAAAAGCGGGACGGGCAGGTACTCAGCCGATCAGAACTGAGTCCATTTCTCAGCGGTTATGCAAACGGATCCGTCGCCGATGAGGAAATGATTCCATTCCTCAGGGCCGTTCATACAAATGGAATGGCCGATGAGGAAATTATTATTTTTACAGAACTCATGATTGATTCCGGCGAAAAGCTGGATTTTTCACACCTCAATTCTTTCCCTGCCGATAAACATTCTACCGGTGGCGTAGGTGATAAAGTATCCCTGGTGCTTGCGCCCATTCTTGCGACTTTAGGATTGGCCGTTCCTATGATAGCCGGCCGAAGCCTCGGCCACACCGGCGGAACTTTAGATAAACTGGAGTCGATTCCGGGGTTTCAAACACAGCTCAGTCTGAATGCCTTCAGGCATCAAGTGGAAACAGTTGGCGCCTGCATCATAGGGCAATCCAAAGAAATTTGTCCTGTGGATAAACGCATGTACGCATTACGAGACGTAACCGGCACTATAGATTCCATTCCGCTGATTTGCGGTTCCATAATGAGCAAAAAAATTGCCGAAGGAATTCGCGGTCTTGTGTTAGATATTAAAGTCGGGAACGGTGCATTTATGAAATCGCTTCAGAATGCACAAGAGCTCGGATCCATGATGATCAAAATCGGAAATCATTTTGGTGTAAAAACCGAAATTGTGTACTCATCTATGAACCAGCCGCTGGGGGTATTTGCCGGAAACTGGTGCGAAGTAAAAGAATCGGTGGAGTGCCTGCGTGGAAACGGTCCGGAAGATACAATGCAGGTTATCATGGAAACGGGTGCTGTTCTGCTTCTGCAATCTCAAGTGGTCTCTACGAAAGAAGAAGCCATTGACTATATTTCTAAATCTATTCAATCCGGAACTGCCTACGAAAAATGGATCGAAATGGTAACGGCACAATCCGGTGATTCCTCTGTTTTCGATAGTTTGGAAAAACAGAATACTCCCGAATGCACATCAGAAATTCTTGCTGAATCTTCCGGGTTTATATCAGAAATGGATACCCTCAGAATCGGAAATGCCGGCATTCCATTGGGCATGGGAAGAGCAAATAAAAATGATCAAGTAGATCCGACTTCCGGAATGGAATTCCTCGCAAAAATCGGAGATGAGGTTCAGGAAGGTGAGCCGCTGATACGTTTATTTAATTCGAACAGGAATGGAATGAATAATGCAAAACCGCTTTTAAATGGTACGGTCGTTATTTCGGAAGATGAGCCGAAACTGCATCAGCTCATTTTGGGGAAATCTTGATTTAGTACCCTCGGTGAATCTTACACGTTTGGGTCGGCTGAGTATTGTCAATAAAGACTTCCAGTGTAGATTCCACCGGACAAAATTCCGTCGGCACCAGTTTGGAAATGGAACAAATCTTCATTTCAATTATGGATTCCGGACGTTCGAATCCCATCCGTTTATATCCTAGTGTATCATGCGCATCGCGCATAAATCTCGCCCAAACGGGCAGTGCTGCTTTACTGCCGTCCTGCCCTTTGCCAAGGCTTACTCTGGCATCGTCCACTCCGGTCCACACGCCGGCAGTAATAAACGGAGAAAAGCCAACAAACCACGCGTCCGTCCAACCTTGAGTTGTGCCGGTCTTTCCGGCCGCGGGATGATAAAAATGATATTTCCACCGCGAGCTTCCTCCTGTCCCTCGGTCCATAACAGTCTGCATTAAATTTGTCATCATATACGCCGTTTCTGAACTCAGCACTTCATTCTTAATTGGCCTGTATTCCTTCAAAACGCTTCCAAATCGGTCTTCAATTCTGGTAATAGCAAACGGCTCATTGTGTACGCCTTTATTCGAAAAGATAGCATAAGCGCCTACCATTTCCAGTAGATAGACTTCTGATGTTCCAAGAGCAATCGCATCCACGGCTCGTATGTCGGTGGATATTCCCATCCGCTGCGCTGTTTTTTTAACCTGTGGCGCCGGCGCCAATCCTTTTTGCACCATTCGGACAGATATCAGATTTAGGGATCGGCGTAATCCTTCGCGCATTGTGGTGAGTCCACCGGTTTTCCCGTCATAATTTCTCGGTTTCCATTTCACCCATTCACCGTTAGCATTCTGGACATTCAGAACTACCGGCTGATTCTGAAGCTGCTCCGTTACCGTATATCCGTTTTCAATCGCAGTTGCGTACACCATCGGCTTAAAAACAGAACCCGGTTGGCGCTTCGCCTGAATGGCACGGTTGAACTGGTCGGTATAATCCGGCCTTCCGCCTACCATCGCTAAGATAGCGCCCGTCTTGGAATCAATCGCAACAAAAGCAGACTGAACCAAAAGCTGGGTCCGCAAATCCTTATAAAGCTCCGCCTTACCTTCCAACATCATTTTGACCGTATCCTCCGGAAAAATGGAAAGGTATCCAAGGGTTTCAAATTCCTCTTCATCATTGAACAAACGTTTGTTCAACGCAGATTGATTCTTATTAGTAGACTGCATGATAGCCCGTTCGGCGATATCCTGAAGCCGGGAATCAACCGTGGTGTAAATTTTTAATCCGTCCCTGTAAATATTGATGCCAAGCGACTCATCTTCTTTTTCCAGAATTCTACGGACGTATTCGGTAAAATAAGGCGCTTTTCCTAGAGATTGCTCATTCAGCACGGTTTCCAATGTCATCGCCCGTGCTTCGGAATACATGGCGGGGGTGATCACTTTTTGGTCCAACATCAACCTTAGGACCGTATCGCGCCTTCGGATAGATCTATCGGGATAGCGAACCGGCGTGTACCGCGCAGGCGCCGGAAGCACTCCAACCAAAATTGCGCTTTCGTCCAGTGTTAATTCTTTGGCTTCTTTTCCAAAGTACCGCTTCGCTGCGGCCTGTACGCCGTACGTCCCATGCCCAAAATGAACGCTGTTCAAATACATTTCAAGAATTTCGTCCTTTGTGTAAGTCCGTTCAATTTGAATTGCGGTGATGATTTCTTTTAATTTTCGTGTGATGGTCTTCTTAAATCCAATGGTGTCGTAAAGGTTACGGGCGAGTTGCTGAGTTAGAGAGCTGAATCCCTGAGTATAGCTCATAGAAAGTGTATTAATGACAATTGCGCGAAAAACATCTCGTAGCGAAATGCCCCAATGCGATCTAAATCGGCGGTCTTCAGACGCAATCACCGCATCCTGCATATATTCCGGTATATCTTTCAAACTGACAAACACACGTTTTTCCAAAAAGAGTTCGTGCAAAACTTTGCCGTCAGAGGAATAAATCCGCGTAACTAGATTGGGATCGTAATTCTCAAGCTGTTCGATGGAAGGCAAGTCCCGGGACAGAATAAGCAAATAAATGAGAATAACTGCCGCACAGCCAAAAAGAAAAATGGTGGATTTTTTAATGATTTGAGTCCAACTCATATAAATAATTTACAACAGCACAGTTGGTGTGCCTTGCTCAGAATAAATGATATAGCGTGAAATATTGTTCCGGAATTTATGATTCGTCTTTAGGGTGAATCATATCTTCGGGGTTAACGAGTGTGTCGAATTCCTCTTTAGATAAATATCCGAGTGAAACGACAGCATCTTTAAGTGAAGTATTTTCAGCGTGTGCCTTTTTGGCCGCTTCAGCTGCTTTTTCGTAACCGATGTGCGGATTCAGTGCGGTAACCAACATCAGTGAATCCCTTAAATTTTTGTCAATTCCCGCTTCATTCGCTTCAATTCCATCTACGCAATTTTTGGCAAACGAATCGCAGGAATCCGCAATAAGATTTATGGATTGCAATATATTGTAGGCAATAACAGGACGATACACATTCAGTTCGAAATTTCCGCTCGCGCCGGCAATGGAAATGGTCACATCGTTTCCCATAACTTGCGTGCATACCATGGTCATCGCTTCGCATTGCGTCGGGTTTACCTTGCCCGGCATGATGGATGATCCCGGTTCGTTCGCCGGAAGATTCAATTCGCCAATCCCTCCCCGGGGACCGCTGGCTAGCCACCGGATGTCATTGGCAATTTTAAATAAACTTCCGGCAAGTGTTTTGAGCGCGGAAGAAAGTTCCACGATAGAATCCTGCGCGCCGAGCGCTTCAAATTTGTTAGGTGCAGACCGAAATGGAAGACCGGTAATTCCGGCAATACTTTCCGTGGCTTTATCTGCAAATCCTCTGCGTGAATTGATGCCGGTACCGACTGCGGTTCCGCCCATGGCAAGTTCATAACAGTGATCCATTGCTTTTTCAATCCTCGATAATCCGTGCGCAAGCTGAGATGCGTATCCCGAAAATTCCTGTCCAAGACTAAGCGGAGTAGCGTCTTGAAGATGGGTCCTACCGAGTTTAACAATTTTCGCAAACGAGGTTGCTTTTGCATCCAATGATTCCATCAATACTTTCACAGCCGGCACCAAATGATGCGTAGCCGATTCAACAGCAGCGATATTGATTGCAGTCGGAAAAGTATCGTTTGTGGATTGACTCATATTGACATGGTCATTGGGATGGACAGGATTTTTGCTGCCAAGCTCACCGCCCATCATTTCAATCGCGCGGTTGGAAATCACCTCATTCACATTCATGTTTGTTTGGGTGCCGCTGCCCGTCTGCCAAACAACAAGAGGAAAATGGTCATTGAGTTTTCCTTCAATCACCTCGTCCGCAGCATTGCAGATTGCATCAGCAATTTCACCATTCAAATCACCATAAGATTGATTTACCGATGCGGCAGCTTTTTTAAGGATTGCGTATGCACGAATCAATTCAACAGGAATCTTTTCGCCACCGATCTTAAAATTGTCCAGCGATCGTTGTGTTTGTGCGCCGTAATATTTATCTGAAGGCACCTCAATTGTGCCCATACTGTCTTTTTCTTTGCGCGTGCTCATATCAGGATTAATTTAAAAAAACCGGAAAGTCAAAATCACTCAACGACCCATGTATCACCTGCATTTAAAAGGGATTCAAGATTGCCTCTGCCCATTTTTTCTGTCGCAGTATTGATTTGGTCTAGGAGCATTTCATCGTACGAAGGTGCATCTACACTGTATAATACACCTATAGGCTCAGGAAAATCATCGTTCGATGTAAAATTCGCCAAGGCAGATGCTAAAACAAAATCGGATTCGTCATGAACGAGTACATCATCCACAGACCACGAGTCACCAATTTCAATCACCTCAGGAATATTGCCATCCATTCGAATTCCTTTTTCCTTTTCCGCGCCAAACAGCATCGGCTGTCCGTTTTCGAGCCACAACACAGTTTGTGCTTTGGTAGCCTTTTCGGTGTACTGGAAAAATGCACCGTCGTTAAAGATATTGCAATTTTGGTAAATTTCAAGAAATGTGCCGCCTTTATGGTTGTAGCACCGCTCAATCATCGCCTGTAGGTGTTTGGTTTCTCTATCCAGCGTTCTGGCTACAAAGGTTGCGTCCGCGCCAAGCGCAAGCGCCGGCGGATTGAAGGGGCGGTCCAGCGAACCCATTGGTGTTGACTTTGTTACTTTTCCGAGCTCGGAGGTTGGTGAATACTGACCTTTGGTAAGCCCGTAAATGCGGTTATTGAATAGTAAAATATTGATGTCCATATTACGGCGAAGCAAATGAATGGTATGATTCCCGCCAATAGAAAGTCCATCACCGTCACCCGTCACCACCCAAACAGATAAATCAGGATTTGCCAACTTTACTCCGGAAGCAATTGCAGTTGCCCGGCCGTGAATGGTATGAAATCCGAATGTGTCCATATAATATGGGAATCGGCTTGAGCATCCGATGCCGGATACAAAAACAAAATCTTCCTTCTTCCTGCCAAAGGTAGGGAATGTCTTTTGCGCTTGCGCCAAAATTGCGTAATCACCGCATCCTGGACACCAACGTACACCTTGATCAGAAGTATAATCCTGCCGGGTTTGTGCCGGCGCTGCCTGTTGTGTTTCTGCCATAATTATTTCACCAATTCTTTTACTGCGTTAACAATTTCTCCGGCACCATACGGCCTACCTCTTACGAGATTCAGCCCTTTTGCATCCACGAGATATTCTGCGCGGATTATTTTAATAAGCTGACCGTAATTGATTTCCGGAATTAGAATTTCCTTAAACTTAATCAGGATTTCTCCCAAATCTTTAGGAAGCGGATTAATCCACCGAATGTGGCAATGCCCAACCTTTTGGCCGTCTGCAAGCAGACGTTCGGCAGCAGATTTTGCTGCGCCGTACGTTCCACCCCAGCTTAATATCAGCACATCTCCGCTAGATTCTCCAAAAACGGGAGTATCAGGAATTTCATTTACAATTCGGGCTGTTTTTTCCGCTCGCATGACTGTCATAGTGTGGTGATTCACGGGATCGTAACTCACATTCCCGGTAAGATCTTCCTTCTCCAACCCGCCAATGCGATGTTCAAGTCCGGCAGTCCCCGGAATTGCCCACGGCCTCCCAAGCGTTTTTTCGTCTCTTTCGTACGCTTTAAAGGATTCGCTATTTTCAGAAGATTCATAATTCGGTTGAAAGGTTTCCAGTGAATCAACGTCCGGTATTTTCCAGGGTTCCGAGCCGTTTGCGAGATATCCGTCCGTAAGCAGAATGACCGGCGTCATATATTTAACCGCAATCATGGCAGCTTCATATGCTGCATAAAAACAGTCGCCCGGAGTTTGCGCGGCAATCACCGGAAGAGGCGCATCTCCGTTCCTTCCGTACATCGCTTGAAAAAGATCAGACTGTTCTGTTTTGGTTGGAAGTCCGGTGCTCGGACCTCCTCTCTGTACATTTACAATTACCAACGGAAGTTCTGCAATAACTGCCAGTCCGAGCGCCTCACCTTTCAGCGCAATTCCCGGACCGGAACTTGCCGTAACTGCTAGGCTTCCGGCAAAGGCGGCGCCGATGGCAGATGTAATACCGGCAATTTCATCTTCTGCCTGAAAAGTTTTGATACCGAAATTTCGCCAAACCGCAAGTTGATGCAGAATATCAGAAGCGGGTGTAATCGGGTAGCCGCCGTAAAATAATGGAATTCCGGATTTTTCTGCCGCTGTAGCCAGTCCGATGCAAGTAGCAAGGTTTCCCGTTACATTTCTGTATTTCCCGGCCGGGAGATTTGCTTTATCCACTTTAAAGCGCGTGGTGAAAATTTCAGCTGTTTCTCCATAATTATATCCGGCGTTAAGAGCCTTCGTATTGGCTTCTACCAGCTCTGGACGTTTCCCAAATTTCTTCTCTAAAAATTTTAAGGTGGGTTCCAATGAACGATCAAACATCCAAAAACAAACGCCAAGCGCGAAAAAATTCTTGGTGCGATCCACCAGTTTCGGAGAAAGGTCCAACCCTTCACAAGAATGCTTCACCATTTCACTCATTTTGATACTGTAAAGTGAGTAGCTTTCTAAACTTCCATTCTCGAGCGGATTTTCTTCATATCCAGCGAATTTCAGATTTTTCGCGGTGAAGGCATTTTCATTAACAATGAGGTATCCGCCTTTAGGCAAATCCTGGAGGTGGACTTTAAGCGCCGCAGGATTCATGGCAATCAGGACATCTGGGTCGTCTCCCGGAGTATGAATATCTGTCGAACTAAACTGAAGCTGAAAAGCACTAACGCCGGCAAGTGACCCAGCAGGAGCGCGGATCTCAGCGGGGAAGTCTGGCAGTGTGGCCAAATCATTCCCAAACTGCGCAGAAGTTTCGGTAAAACGTGTGCCCGTAAGTTGCATTCCATCACCGGAATCACCAGCGAATCGTATGACGACACTTTCTTTTTGTTCAAAATCTTTTGACATAATTGGAATTTTCTTTTCGTTATAAATGGATGGCTAAGCGGATACCCTCTGCCCATTCGTAGGTTGCATTTTCGCCGGCTCTGTTTCTTTTCTGGACATGACCAAGTCAGCAATTTACCAAGTTCAAATCACTCTGCGCAACGGGTTCTCATATTATTTACAGCACATTGCTTTCTGATATCAGGATTGGTAAAATCAGGCTATTATGTACGAACGAGACGATCCCGGCCAACTGCCTCTTTTCCCGGAACTGTCCTCCGGGCAGAGTTTGCCATCGCTTGCGACTCTTCCGGAATTTGGGATAGCACTCCAAAACCTGATTCGCATGAGCGATCTCGGTGCTTTTATTGAACTCAATATTCAGGGACTTGACAAACTCTATTCTGTAAATCTTCACGATCTTGAAATTCCTGAAGACTTTTTAAAAGATATGAAAGGATACACTCCGCTATCGGTAAAACTGTTTTCAAAAGACGCGCGGAATGAGATTCATAAATTCACCTATGATATCAAATCCTTTTTTAATACAAAGAATTCGTTTAAGACATCATTCGGGTTTTTTCTCTTCCGCACCCACTTTGATGCATGGAAAAAAACGCTCACCCAGCGGCAGTATGATATTCAGTCTTATTTATCCGAAACATTAGGCAAAGGAAAATACGGTCAAAATTTCGTGGATTTTTTCCGGCAAGGCTACGAGCACTTAGAAGCGCATGCAGATATTACCGCGCCGTGGGAATTCAAAAAGCGTCCGTTACTAAAAGATATTGAAACGACTCGAAAAACTTTGAACGAGCAGCAGCAAACTCTTTTTACGCTCAAGCCAACCGATATTGACTATCCGTTCAAAGTTATTGCATTGAAAACCGGGAGAGTCCCGCTCGTTCTGCACCAGTTTCAATCGCAAGTGCAGATTCATTCGATATTCAAAACCATTCATTTGGAATACCTTGCAGATACGGAAATTGATTCGCTGGATGACATTCGGCGGCTGACCGAAGGATTATAATTACTTATGACACATCAAGATCAAATAAGACTCACAACATTATCTCACGGCTCCGGCTGAGCGTGCAAGATAGGTCCGGGTGACCTAGCTCAGGTTCTGGGCGATCTTGTCTTGGAAACGGATGATCGTGTGGTTGTCGGCTTTGATGGCGCCGACGATGCCGCCGTGGTGCGCCTTGATGATGGCCGGCTACTGGTGCAAACACTGGATTTTTTTACACCGATCGTAGACAATCCTTACGACTTCGGGCAGATCGCCGCGGCAAATTCTTTATCCGATATTTACGCAATGGGCGGTACGCCTTTAACCGCATTAAACATTGTTGGATTTCCGATCAATGATCTTCCGAAAGAAACACTTACAGCCATTCTACAAGGTGGTGCGGACAAAGCCAAAGAAGCCGGGATTCCCATTGTCGGCGGACATTCCGTGGATGATAAAGAACCCAAGTACGGTATGGTTATCACAGGCGAAGTATCCGAGAAAAACCTTGTGCGGAATTCCACCGCTCGGCACGGAGATGCGCTGATGCTCACCAAACCGCTCGGCACCGGCATCATTGCGACGGCCATAAAAAAAGGGAAAGCCTCGGCTGAATCTATTTCTGCCGCGACGGAATCCATGTCAACATTGAACAAAGCAGGAGCAGAGGCGATGAAACAGGTAAATGTCCATGCCGCCACGGATGTTACGGGTTTCGGCTTGCTCGGACATTTGCTGGAAATGTGCCAAGCGAGTAATGTATCGGCAGAGGTGAATTTTGGATCTCTGGAATTCCTTCCCGGTGCTCGTGAGTTAGCAGAAGCAGGAATCATTCCCGGAGGGACCAAACGAAATTTAGATTATGTGAAAGAATCGGTAACATTCGATTCTGCCTTAAGTGAAACTGACCAGTTTATGGCAGCCGACGCTCAGACTTCTGGCGGACTCTTGGTTGCTTTACCGGAAAATGAAGTACAGGATTTCATCAGTGCTTTTGATTCCGATTATTTTTACACACCAATTCAGGTCGGTAGCATTACCGATTCTGAAGATTCTGTTATTAAACTGAACAGCTAATTTTTAATACTACCACCCCTAGGAATTCTACAGAAATATTTAATAAAAAAACCCACCTCATCATTATTCAAGAAATGCGAATTGGGGCGTTGGATCAAATTCGTAGTAAATTCTTAATTATACCCGACAAATAAAGTCGCAAATAATTCTTGGGTGGTAATTTTAGAAATAGGTAAATTTACCCGATTAAAATAGTCGGGTACAATTATGCTAAAAATCACACGAAAAGTAGAATACGCTCTAATGGCGCTTCGCCACATGCAGGAAAAGGAAAAGGGCGCCGTAACCACTGCTTCGGATATTGCCGAGCGATACACTATTCCCAATGAAATTCTCGCGAAAACCATGCAGCTCATGGCGCGGGAAAATATTGTGGAGGCGGTACAAGGCCCGCGAGGTGGATACCGTATTAAGGCGGATCTTGAAAAAATCAACCTTACAGAATTCTTTGAAACGCTCGAAGGTCCGTTGGGGCTGATGGACTGCTATTTCGATTCGGAATGCGTTCAGATAAACTGCTGTACTATTCGGTCTCCGATCCAAAAGATAAATGACAATTTGCGAAATATGTTTTCAAACATGACCGTTCAGGAAATCACATCCGCATAATACAAAAGGAATGCAGCATGGCTAAAATCACCAAAGAAGATATTATCAAAGTTTTAAAACAATGTTACGATCCCGAAATTCCCGTGGACCTCTGGAGTCTTGGATTGATCTATGATATAGAAATTCAGGAGAGTTACGAAGGCGATCAATCCGATATAAATATCGTTATGTCGCTCACGACACCGGGATGCGGAATGGGTCAGCAAATGGCAGATGACATTCGTAACAAACTCGAAGCGAAAGACACGGTAAATCAGGCATTCGTCCGGGTTACGTTTGATCCTCCTTGGGAACCCGAAATGATGAGCAAGGAAGCTCGAGATAAACTGGGGTTCGCGCCGAGTCCATCTACCGGTCAAACGGGTAATCCGGCAACCATAACTACGGAGTGGGAATAATGGAAAAAACTCAAGAAAAAATTTCTGAAGAATACGCATCAGCCGAAATATCGGTTACAGATAAAGCTGCCAAACGGCTGAAAGCAGTTATGGAGTCGGAAGAAAAATCCGGGCAGGCGCTTCGCTTATCCGTGACGGGCGGCGGATGCTCCGGGATGAGCTACAATATGTCATTTGAAGATGAGCAAAAGGAATTCGATAAAGTGTTCGTGAGCAACGGTGTTACCATTTACTGCGATTTGAAAAGCTACTTATACCTCAAAGGTGTTGAGATTGATTTTTCCAGTGATATGCTTAGCGGCGGTTTTCAGATTAAAAACCCAAATGCAGAAAGAACCTGCGGATGCGGGACGTCGTTTTCCGCATAACGGTAAAACGTAAATGAGTTAATTACCTTTTACATAATTATTAATCCATGAATTCAAAATAATGTCCAAAGACCAAATCATCATAGACGAAGCCGTCAGCCGGGAATATAAATACGGTTTTACGACAGATATCGAGCAGGATACCCTTCCTCCCGGCTTGGATGAAAATGTTATCAGAAAAATTTCCGCCATTAAACAAGAGCCGGAATTTTTACTCGAATGGAGACTGAAAGCATTTCGCCATTGGCAGAAAATGGACGAACCGGATTGGGCAAAAGTGAAATACAATCCCATTGATTATCAGGCAATCAGTTATTATTCCGCGCCTAAGGATAAACCCAAATACGATAGCCTGGATGATGTGGACCCTGAACTGCTCGAAACATATAAAAAACTGGGGATTCCTCTGGAAGAGCAAAAGCAGCTTGCCGGCGTTGCGGTAGATGCTGTATTCGATTCTGTTTCTGTTGCTACCACATTCAAATCTGAATTAAAAAAGCATGGCGTCATTTTCTGCCCATTTTCTGAGGCAGCGCAACATCATCCGGAATTGATAAAAAAATATCTTGGATCCGTTGTGCCCTATTCCGATAATTTTTTTGCCTCTCTTAACTCCGCCGTCTTTTCGGATGGAAGTTTTGTTTACATCCCAAAAGGCGTCAAATGTCCCATGGAACTCAGCACTTACTTTCGCATCAATGCGTTAAACACAGGTCAATTTGAACGCACGCTCATTATCGCAGATGAGGGAAGTCAGGTGAGTTATCTTGAAGGATGTACTGCGCCGATGCGGGATGAAAACCAGCTACATGCTGCAGTTGTTGAACTGATTGCTCACAAGGATGCGACCATTAAATATTCCACAGTTCAGAATTGGTATCCGGGTGATCCAGAAACCGGCAAAGGCGGCATTTACAATTTTGTGACTAAGCGCGGTTCCTGCCTAGAAGACCATGCCAGAATCACATGGACTCAAGTAGAAACAGGATCAGCGATTACATGGAAATACCCGAGCGTTATTCTGAAGGGCGATAACACAGTTGGTGAATTTTATTCCGTTGCGATGGCCAATCATTTTCAGCAAGCGGATACCGGCACCAAGATGATTCATCTCGGCAAGAACACCAAAAGCACCATTATTTCGAAAGGTATATCTGCTGGACAGGGACAAAACACCTATCGCGGTTCGGTAAAAATCATGAAGAATGCAGAGAATGCGCGAAATTATTCCCAGTGTGATTCGATATTGATCGGAGATAAATGCGGAGCGCATACCTTTCCTTATATTGATGTGCGGAATCCGACGGCACAAATGGAACATGAAGCATCCACCTCCACAATCGGCGAAGATCAACTATTTTATGCCAACCAGCGCGGCATTTCCACGGAAGATGCTGTATCTATGATTGTAAATGGATTTTGCAAGGAAGTCTTCCGTGAACTTCCGATGGAATTTGCCGTGGAGGCACAGAAACTGATGGAAGTGAGTCTGGAAGGAAGTGTTGGGTAATGGGTAATTACGACTATGCTTGAAATAAAAAACTTACACGTCAGCGTAGAGGACAAGGAAATTCTCAAAGGAATTGACCTTACTGTGAACGCCGGCGAGCTACATGCTATTATGGGTCGAAACGGCTCCGGAAAAAGCACCCTTTCACAGGTTATCGCTGGTCGGGACACATACGAAATCACTCAAGGTGAAATACTCTACAACGGTGAAGACATTGAAAGCTGGCCCCCTGAACGCCGTGCATTGGAAGGCGTGTTTCTATCTTTTCAATATCCGGTTGTTATTCCCGGCGTCAACACCACTTATTTTATGAAAGCAGCATTAAATGCCAAACTAAAACATCTCGGTAAATCTGAATTGGACGCTATGGATTTCTTAGCGCTCATCCGCGAAAAACTGAAACAAGTCGGCATGGATGAAAACTATTTATCTCGGGCAGTAAACGATGGTTTCTCCGGCGGAGAAAAAAAACGGAATGAAATCCTCCAAATGCTGACGCTTGAGCCAACCTTATCCATTTTAGATGAAACAGATTCAGTGCTGGATATTGATGCGCTGAAAATTGTTGCTGAAGGTGTGAACAATTACCGAAATGATGAGCGGGCGATTGTGGTTATTACGCATTACCAGCGTATTCTTGAATACATGGATATTGATAAAATTCACGTTTTAATGGATGGGAAAATCATACGATCCGGCGGGAAGAATCTTGCTCGCGAATTAGAAGAAAAAGGATATTCATGGCTCGAGGAAAAATCTGTATGAATCCATTTCAATCTCAATTTGAATCCTTAATAGATCGCCGGAAAAATGAACCGGCAGAACTGAAAGCACTTCGGCTTCAAGGCTTGGAACGATTTAATGAACTTGGTCTGCCGAAGCCTTCCTGGGAATCGTGGCAATATTCTGATTTTTCTAAAATCGATTCAGCGCATTTCCGCCTTCCAACTGAAGACGATATGCCATCCACAAAAGAAGAGCGATTCCCAATTATAGGTGATTCCTATAACATTGTAATCCTCAATGGTTTTTACCAGAAACAACTGTCTTCCCTGCCCGACACCATAAAAGTCCGGACTATACTGGAAATGTTTGGTAAAGAACCATCGCCTATTTTGCGCAATTTAATTTCGGAAGTGAATCCGTTTCGAGCGCTGAATGCCGGTTTGATGAACTGCGGATTGGTGATGGATATCCCAGATGGAACCGTGATTAACAAACCGATTCATATCCTTTACCAAACCACGCATATTTCAGATTCGGTCATGACCAATCCTAGATTTTTGGTGCAAATCGGCGCTAATGCTGAAGCTACGCTGATTGAACATTATGCCGGGAAGAGCAATAACGAATATTTCCATAATATTGTGACGGAAATTTCTCTCGCTGAGAACGCTAATCTGAATCACATCCGTATCCAAGAGGATGGTTTTAACGCAACCCACGTTGCTTCTACACGTTATTTATTGGATTCAAATGCAAGATTAAACGGTATGCATTTCGCATTGGGTTCAAAATTATACCGTCAGGATATTTCCGTAACCCTCAACGGTGAAGGTGCCGAAGGGATTTTAAATGGGCTCTGCTTATCAAACGAAAACCAACATTTGGATCATTTTGTCACGATTGATCATGATCAAGCTCGATGCGTAAGCCGTCAGCTATTCAAATACATTTTATCGGATGCATCCTCGGGCGCATTTAACGGACGAATTGTAGTCAAGCCAGATTCTCAAAAAACGGATGCAATTCAAACCAATAAGAATCTGCTGCTCTCCGATGCCTCCTTGATGAATTCCAATCCGCAACTGGAAATATATGCAGATGACGTTAAGTGCGCCCACGGTTCCACTTCTGGACAAATGGATTCCGAAGCCATCTTTTATCTTCAAAGCCGCGGATTGAACCAGGACAAAGCTCGCTTGCTTCTCATCAATGGTTTCGCCGGTGAAGTGCTGCAAAAAATTCGAAATCAATCCGCTCGGGATTACCTAGAATCGTGCCTATATGAATGGCTTGATAATCAGAATTTCAGTGCTTGATGCAGGACATAAGGGAACTCTATCAGGAAGTGATTTTAGATCACAACCAAAACCCGCGGAATTTCGGTCCACTGGAATCATCCAACTCAGATGCGGAAGGCGTTAATCCGCTCTGCGGCGATCATCTGAAGCTGCATGCAAATCTGGAAAATGACAGGATTAAAGACATTCATTTTGAAGGATCAGGGTGTGCAATTTTTAAAGCGTCTTCCTCCATCATGACAGAAACAACCAAAGGAAAAACAATGCTGGAAGCAGAAGCATTATTTCAACAGTTTCATGTGTTAGTAACAACAGGCGAGGGTGAAATTGAAGCCATGGGAAAAATGGCCGTTATGGCCGGAGTTTATCAATATCCGGCACGCGTGAAATGTGCGAGTCTTGCGTGGCATACATTGAAAAATATTCTGAACAAATCTACTGCAACTGTTACCACGGAATAAAATATGTTTCACGATCAAAACGAATATATAACTCTCGAGCGCGATGTGGAAGCGACTCAGATTCCGATGGGTACAAACGTCACTCTAACAGAAGGCGATCGAGGGCAAATCACCCAAGCGCTTGGCGGCAGTTATACAATTTTACTCCATGGGAATTTGTATCGAATTGACGGAAAGGATGCTGATTCCATTGGCAAATCTGTGAAAATTGAAGCGGATGCCGAAAGTGAAATAACCAACGGTGTAGTGAATGAAGAAGCGGTTTGGGATGTTATGAAATCATGTTACGATCCCGAGATTCCGGTAAATATTGTAGAACTCGGATTGATCTATTCCTGTGAATTTTCGGAGATGGAAGAATCCGGAACTAAAGTGGATGTAAAAATGACCCTCACTGCCCCCGGCTGCGGGATGGGGCAAATTCTTGCCGAAGAAGTTCACCAGAAAATCATGGGAATATCCGGCGTGGCCGATGTGCATGTTGAATTGGTTTGGGAGCCGCCGTGGGATCAAGGCATGATGTCGGAATCGGCCCGTCTTCATCTCGGACTTTTATGAACGCACAATTTAACCCGGAAACCATCCGGGAAGATTTTGCTATTTTTAGTACGAATCCGGAATTGATTTATTTGGACAGCGCCGCCACGAGTCAAACGCCAAAACAGGTAACGGATTCCATTCTGAATTATTACGAAAATTTCAACGCCAATGTCCATCGTACCATTTATTCTATCGGGAATAAGGCGACCCAAGCCTTCGAATCTGCCCGAGAAAAAGTGGCCAAATTTATCCATGCCGAAAAATCAAAATCTGTCATTTTCACCAAGAGCGCGACAGAGGCCATTAACCTAGCAGCGGCTGCGTGGGGACGAAAACATCTTTCTGCCGGCGATGAAATCCTGATTACCGAAATGGAACATCATAGCAACATTGTGCCGTGGCAGTTGACAGCAGAAGTAACCGGCGCTGATTTAAAATACATTCCCATTACAGAGGACGGCGAACTCGAAAAATGGGAAAATCACATTTCAGATAAAACAAAAATCGTCGCAGTTACGCATCAATCCAATGTATTTGGAACGGTAAACCCGATTAAAGAAATTGTAGAGAAAGCACATTCCGTTGGCGCTGTTGTTCTGGTGGATGCCGCCCAAAGTGTTCCTCATTCGCAGGTGGACGTCCAGGATTTGGGTTGCGACTTTTTCGCATTTTCCGGACATAAAATGCTGGGGCCAACCGGCGTGGGTGTACTATTCGGCAAGCCCGAACTATTAGAAGAAATGGATCCCTTTCTCGGTGGTGGAGAAATGATTAAAACGGTCAACATGGAAACCTCCACATGGAACGATATTCCGCATAAATTTGAAGCCGGCACACCCAACATCGCGCAAGCCATCGGACTCGGAACAGCAGTGGATTATCTCAACAACATGGGAATGGAAAACGTGCATGCTCACGAACAAGATTTATTGCAATACGCCGTAGATATACTAAGCAATATTTCCGGAATTACACTTTATGGAAATCCGCAGAATCGCGGAGGTGTGGTAAGTTTTAATGTGGAAGATATTCACCCGCACGATGTCGCACAATTTTTGGATAATGACGGAATTGCGGTCCGCGCAGGACATCACTGTGCGCAGCCTATTATGAAACGTCTTGGTGTATCGGCAACGTGCAGAGCAAGTGTGTATCTTTACAATACAAAAAACGAGATTGACCGGCTTGCATCCAGCTTGGAAAAGATCAAATCTGTCTTTGCATGAAAATGATTAACCGCAAAGTTCACAGAGTTTTTCGCAAAGGGCACAAAGAGTATTTTGTAAACCTTACCCTATTTTTTCCTTAGCATTCTCAGCAAATTCTTCGCGGTCTCTGCGGTTAAATTTTTCATCTTCTATGCTGAGTAAAAAATTACCTGACCTTTTTCATTTCCCCTTAGCAGTATTAAACTTATGCAGTATTCATTTTGATTAAACGACATGGAGCATCCAATGGCTAAGAAAAAGGCTGAAGAAAAAACGTTAAACAAATATCTCATTACCCTTCGGTGGTATGTTGAAACCGATGAAGAACTTGTATCCGGCGCAAAAGAATCGGATGATAAACTGTTAGACATTCTTCGCCACCGCACAGACGGGAAAGAATCCTGCAAATCCTGCCCCACACGCAATCAGGAAGGCTACGCCATTTTGGACTACCATTATTTTATGGGCGATAAGCCTACGTATATGTCCGTGGATAAAATTGCGGAAAAAACGGACTAACGCAAAGAAGCAAAGGATTTAGTTTATAATGGTGACTATCAGTATGGAGGATTTTCTGGATGATGGAATTTTGAAGGAAAAATCATTTCGCAAACAGGTGGCTGAAACGGACTGGTCGCAATATAAGGGTGATCGCGTTCTGGTCAGAGGATGTGCAGAAGTGCCAATACCAACCTGGGCGTATTTGATATTAACTGCACAATTAGCGCAATATGTTGACCGGATTTATTATGGCGAACTTCGGTCTGCAGTTAAAATTTTTACCAGAGAATAATCAATAACCATACGACTGCGCAGAGCAATCCAAATTCTCTAATCGTTCAATGGTTCTTTGGCTGTTTAGAATCATTGCATTCCATTACTGCTGTATATACGCCCTTCGTATAAAACTCCTTCAGGATCTATTAGCCAGTTATAACCAATATCGCTAAATCCTTTTTCTTCTATATGTTTATTATTAATACGATTTATGTGGTCTGACCAAGGCTCACCATTTTCTAGATTCATATCTGTAACATGAAGATATAAGTGAGTGACATATCTATTAAATCGAAGAGGATCATCTTGATTAATTTCCAAGTTTTTTATTGCTTCATCGTCATTTGCTCCCCACCTTGCTCTGGATATGAAGGGCGGGGTAGGAATATAGCAGTTATCCCAATAATGATTTTCTAATTGGGTTGATCTTTTTTTTTACGATTTATCTTATCAAATATCCGTTTGTGTTTTTTTCTATCTTCCTCCATTGCCTTATCCCTTTCAGCAGACAATCGTTTCTCTTCAGCCGAAAGTTCATCATAGGTATACATTGTAACTGTCATATTTTGTATTATTAATTGGTCTTGATTAGATTCATCTGAAACAACTTTTAACCTATAATATTTCGGGAAAGGTCCCTTCGCATTCTTACCTTCCCACCCTTCAGTCCCAAACCTAATCTGAGTATAATCTGCCTCGTGATGACTTATTTTAAACCTATTCCAATTGGACCAATCGTCACCAGTTTCAGAGAAGGATATATAGATTTCGATAGAGTTATCTAATTCATCAAAGGTCATTTTTTCTTTAACGGTAAATACAATATTCAGCACATCTAAACGAAACGGTGATTTTAAAGGAATAGATATAATTTCCAGATTTCCATCTCCTTCATGATATAGTGCGCTGTCTGTAATTGTTATTCCGCTGGCAGGCTGAAAATGCTCAGAAAATTTTATCATGAACCTATGTTTTAAACTCTCAGATCCACTGTTGTTTCCATCCTGCCGGCTTTGTGTTTTTTCGCACGTCCAAAATCCCTGGCAAAACACAACATAAATTGCTCATTATAATCCTATTCAATTATGGATTCACATCGCTAATATTGTTATCGTATTCTAAAACAGGAATTAACCAATGTCGGACAGAGTAAGCTGGGAATCGTATTTCATGAACATTGCGCAGGAAGTGGCAAGCCGCTCTACGTGTGATCGCAAATTTGTGGGATCTGTCATCGTCCGCGACAAGAGAATTCTTTCAACCGGATACAACGGTAGCATCCGCGGACTTCCGCACTGCAACGAAGCGGGACACGAAATGGAAAATGACCATTGCGTCCGTACCGTCCACGCCGAGGCGAATGCCATTGTGCAGTCAGCGGCTAACGGTGTACGGATTGAAGGCGCCGAGATTTTTGTAACAGCGTCGCCGTGCTACAACTGCTTTAAGATGATTGCCAATTCCGGGATTAAGAAAATTTATTTTGGTGAATTTTACAGAGACGAGCGCATCCGTGAGCATGCAGATGAGCTGGGTATTGAGCTCGTGCATCTTGATGGTTCCTAGGGCTTTTTGCCGCAGAGTCGCAGAGAACACAGAGTTTATTTTGATGTTTCGTTGGCTATAAAATAACCACAGAGGCACAGAGGCCCTGAGGAACAGATAGGTTTGAAGGTTGATTTCTTATCACAAAGACACCAAGGCACAAAAACACTAAAATCTTTCGGGACGTTTTCTGTGCGTCAAAGAAAAGTACCACCGGAAAACAACTTATAAATTAACCCACGCCGGCCCGTCGCCGCCCTCCGGCGGAACCCAATCAATAATCTGGTAAGGATCCATGATGTCGCAGGTTTTGCAGTGCACGCAATTCGAAAAATTGATTTGCAGCCTTCGGTCTTCACCTTCGCCTGTCATTTCATACACATCTGCAGGGCAGAATTTTTCGCAAGGATTTCCGTACTCTTCCGCGCATTTTGTTTTACATATATCAGGATCACTCACGTGTAAGTGCGGAACTTGATCTTCCTCGTGTGATGTAGCGGAATGATACACATCCGTTACTTTATCAAATATATATTTTCCGTCGAATTCAAGATCGGCATACCGCTCCGCTGCAGCACCTTTCTGCATGAGTTCATGTCCATTGTGACTCGGAAGTTTGTTCTTTAAACCCCAACCTCTGCCGCCGGTAAACAGCCCAAGTCCGGAATTCATCAGTCCGGCCAAAAGCCCTCGGTCAAAACCTTGGTGAAAATTTCGCACTTTCCAAAGCTCATCCTTTAGCCAGCTTCCGTTCACCTTATCCGCAAACGAATTGAGGGAAGCATCGCTGAAATCATTTGACGCAAATGCTTCGGCTATTGCTTCCGCCGCAAGCATTCCGGATTTCATAGCTAAGTGAATTCCCTTCAGCCGCTGGCCGTTCATGAATCCTGCCGAGTCGCCAATCAGCATGGCGCCGTCCACGGTCAGCTTCGGAATTGAAAACCATCCGCCTTCCGGAAGCGACTTCGCGCCATAGGAAACCATTTCTCCGCCTTCAATCAAAGACCGCACCCACGGATGCATTTTCAATCGCTGAAATTCGTGGTGCGGATCTATGCCGGGATTCTTGTAATCCAATCCAATCACGAGACCAATATCCAAAATATCATTCTGCATACCGTAAATAAATCCGCCGCCGAAAATATCGTGTCCAAGCGGAAAATTCATTGTGTGAGCCACATATCCCGGAGTGACCGTTCCCTGCGGCATTTGCCAAAGTTCTTTGATGCCGATCGCCCACACCTGTGGATTTTTCCCCTCCATTAAATCGAATTTTCGAATGAGCTGTTTGGTGAGGCTTCCGCGCGTTCCTTCGCCCAGCACTACAACTTTGGCATGAATATCCGCTCCCGGCTCAAACTGCGGTTTTTGTTCGCCGTGCTTGTCAATGCCGCGGTCGCCTGTGCGAACGCCGATAACCGTGTCAGCGTCATAAATCAGCTCAGTCCCAGGGAATCCGCAGAAAATATCAATCCCTTCATTCTCTGCCTGCTCACCAAGCCAACGGGTAAGTTTCCCGATGGATGTTACGTAGCAGCCATGGTGCCGCATCGAAGGCGGAACATAGGGAAAAGGCAGTTTCTTTTTTTCGGTAAGGTAATACATGCGCTCTTCCGACACTTCCGCCTCGACGGGAATATTAAGCTCTTTGTAATTCGGAAAGAGTTCAGCGATGGATCTGGGGTCAACGATTGCGCCGGATAAAGAATGCGCTCCGACTTCCGCTGCTTTTTCCAGGACGGCAACGCTTGCATCCTGTCCGGATTCCTTGAAAAGACGATTGAGTTTTATGGCGCCTGCAAGACTCGCCGGGCCTGCGCCCACAAACAAGACATCCAGTTCCAGGACTTCCCGTTCGGGCATCAGCTTTTGGCGTTGTTTATGGCTTCGGTGAGTTTGGGGATAATTTCGAGAATGTCGCCTTCCACCCCAAAATCAGCGAGTTCGAAGATCGGCGCCCCGGGATCCTTATTAATCGCAATCACATTTTTGGAACCCTTCATGCCGACCACGTGCTGAATCGCCCCGGAAATTCCAAGGGCAATGTAAAGTTTGGGTGCAACCGTTTGGCCGGAACTCCCTATTTGCCGAAAAGGTTCGTACCATCCTGAGTCAACGATCGGCCGCGATGAAGCAATTTCTGCGCCAAGCGCATTTGCAAGATCCTCTACCATAGGCAGGTTTTCTTCCTTGCCAATTCCACGCCCAACAGCAACAATGATGTCAGCACTGGACAAATCCACACCGCCTTCCGATTCCTGAAAGGGTTCTTCTGAGGATGTTCTTACATCAGAATCTGACAGCGTTACATTCACTGATCTGACGGCTGCGGTTCCCGATTCTATGGCGTCTGATGAAAATGCGGCGGATTGAAAACTTACAATACAGGGAGATGAAGATGCTGTAACATCTGCAGCAAGTTTGGCATGAAAAACCTGTTTTGTATATAAAGGAAAGCCGTTTTCAACTCGGACAGCAATGTTGTCGCTTAAAAACGGAATTCCCATTTTTGCGCTCACTCGCGGCATAAAATCACGTACTTGATAGGAATGACCTGCAAATACATATTGGGGCGATTCTGATTCAATAATCTGAGCCAATGCAGCTGAATATCCATCGGCAGAATAGGTATTCAACTGATCTCCGGAAACGGTCAGCACTTCCGCAATGTCTAAACCGGAGGCTTGCGCGCCGAGAATTTCCGCCCCCTCACCGATCGCAATGGCACCCACGCTTTGCCCCAATTCGGATCCCAGTGACTGCGCAGCGGCGACCGCTTCAAGACTGATGCGGTGAATCTTTCCATTATTATTTTCGAGGTAAACTAAAATATCCATTTTTACAGCACTCTCAATTCCGATTTCAAAACTTCGACCAATCTCCCTACGGACTGATCCGCCTCACCAGAGATCATCTCAGTTCGTTTTTCGGCCTTCGGAATATGAAGATTGGTAAGCGACTGTTTTGAATCACCACCATTGAGATCCGATTTTTCAACCACTTTAATTTCTTTCTTCTTCGCTCCCATGATGCCTTTTAGCGATGGATAACGCACCTGGTTCAGCCCGGATTGAATCGCCAAACTTGCCGGGAGCGGCAGGGTCACCCATTGGAACCAGCCAGCTTCTAACTCACGTTTTACTTTTATATTTCTGTCCTGAATCTCAGTTGCCATTACCAGTGTGGCGGTCGCCATTCCCAACATTTCACCGATTAAAACACCAGTCTGCCCCATGCCGAGATCATCGGATTGAAGTCCGGAAAGCACCAAATCAAACTCTTCTGACTTAACCGCTTCCGACAGCACTTTAGCAATCACCAGCGGATCGGTCTCACCGTGGTCATTTTCTTTTATATGAATCGCGCGGTCGGCACCTTTTGCAAGAGCTTCACGGATAATTTTCTGAACACGGTCCGGCCCCATGCACACGGCCACCACTTCCCCTCCGCCCGATCGTTCGTTAATCTGCATGGCTTCTTCCAGAGCGTAGGAATCGCTTTCGTTCATTTCATAAGCGACTACATTTTCATCAATCCAATCCCCGGCGGGATTCAGCCTTAGCGGAGAATCGGAACCCGGAACTTGTTTAATCAATACAGCAATTTTCATAATCTAACTTAAGGTTTTAGTGGGTAAATAGGACGCCGAAAGTAATCATACGCAGATTTGAAAATCAAATGATTGATGATTAGAAATCACGGATTCAACCAAACCGGCACATCTGTCGAAAGTCCAAATACCGGAATAATCACAAAATAGATGAGCAGAACAATAATGAGAATGGCGAGCAGGTTCAACCCAAATCCGCATTTTGCCATAGTTGGGATGGACACATGACCGCTTGCAAGAATGCTTGCGTTGGGTCCCGTACCGGATGGAAGCATGAAGGCGCAAGATGCGGCTATGGTTGCCGGCACCATTAAAAGGAAGGGATGAAATCCGCCGGCTTTTGATAATCCGGCGAGGATAGGCAAAAACACAGCGGCGGTAGCGGCGTTTGAATTTATTTCTGTTAAAAAAATCATGCAGGCAACCACAATCAAAATCACTGCTAAAACAGAAATTCCACTTAAATCAAGAGAATCACCAATCCAAGAAACCAAACCGGATTCGCGAAAAGCGGCTGCAATGGCGAGTCCACCGCCAATAAGCATGGGAATACCCCATGGAATCGATTGGGCATCTTTCCATTCTAACAAACGCCGCCTATCTGAGTTTGCCGCAGAAATCCCTGTCGGAATAATAAACAATGCTATTGCCGCAAGAAAAGCAACCGTTGCGTCCTTTGTGTAGGCAGCAATCCCAAGCGCATCTGACCATCCCGGAATAACCAAATCTCCTATGACAAGTGTTTTGCGAAAAATGAAACCGAGTGCATAAAATACCCCGATAAGCGCCACACGTTTTTCCGCCACGGACATGGTACCGAGCGCCTCGTATTCTTCATTAATGATGTCTCCCGATCCGCTCAGTCCGCCTTCAATTTTGAAAAATTTGATGAGGTAAAACCAAGCAATCGGAATGAAGACGATCACAAAGGGAATCCCTATTTTGATCCAATCCATAAATACCACTTCCGGAGAGGTCGGAAATATTTCTTTCATTGTGCTTACAAACTGAAGATTCGGCGGTGTGCCGACCAACGTACCCGTTCCTCCGATACTTGCCGAATAAGCAATGGCAAGCATGAGCCCGGCGCCAAATCCCGGATCGGATACGCCGTGGGATTTTTCATGCTGAATAATAGCTAGCCCGATAGGAAGCATCATCAGTGTAGTAGAATTGTTGGATGTCCACATAGATAGCAGTGCCGTCGCAATCATTAAGCTAAGGAGTATTTTTTGCCTGCTTGTTCCAATCAGCTTTATGGTACCGAGTGCGATCCGCTTATGCAGATTATTTGCTTCAATTGCCCGAGCTACAAAAAATGCGCCTAAAATCAGCAAAACAATATGGTGCCCATATGCGCCGGCAATATGGTTTGCATTCAATATGCCGAGCATAGGAAAGAGAGCTATAGGAATCAATGCCGTCGCAAAAATGGGAATGGCCTCCGTAATCCAAAAGACTGCCATCAGCATGGAAACCGCTGCAGCCCTCATTCCTGCAGGATCCATTCCATCCGGCGGGGGCAAAACCAGAAGCAGTACAAAAATAGTACTTCCGAGATAAAGCCCCAGTTTATTTCTCATGGGTTTGGTGTTATTTTTTGTATAAAACTCATAAAAGAATATCTTGAATTATATTCAAATATCTCAAAACTTACGGACGTATGGATCGCTTTATGGATATTATTTTGCCAAACGCTCTGTTTATTTTCGGTACTCTCGTATTGATGTGGGCATTGAAACGATGGCTGGAACGAAGAGATTGGAAATGAAATTTTTTCTAAAAACCCCAATAAAAATAATGATTGTCCTTTGAAAGCATCTTGTATTATTTTCACCCGTTCTAAGACAGTTTCGGCATACCGTCGGAATTGCAGACAAACCTTAATCGGAGGATTACCAACATGAGGAAATCGCTAATAAATATTCTGGCTCTCGTCGTACTGTCAAGCTCATTCAGCTTTGCGCAGTTTCAAGACCCGGACCATTACTATTTGACAGATGTAAAAGTATTGTATAATAATTATCTCAGGGACTCAACCGCAAACCCAAGCTGGGCAGGCGGAAATGACACTACCCTGAGCGCAGTTTGGGATTCCAATTATGTTACCAAGCTTCAGATGCATTGGCCGAATAAGGCCTATGCGTTGGCTGGGTCTGGAACTTCCCAGGATATTGTCGCAGCAGATTCACTTGGGGAATTGTTTTACATAATTGAAACAGATGATTCGCTTTTAACCACTGCAAGTCTGGAAAATTATGGAGTAATGCTTCATATTCAATTAAACGCAGATGGGTCATCCTCTATTCCTCCCACAGGATATACGGCAACCTATCCCACGTTTCGGGACACGCTTTGTATCACGATTCCCACCGTACCAACGGTGGATGATGCGCCGGTGCTCGATTGGACCGGTCCGGAGGAAATGACTGATTCTGACCTCTATGGCTGGGGTGTGTTAAACTCCGATGTGTTTGATTGGTTTGAGGCATTGACGTTCAACTCGACCACGGGTGAAATTGATTCAGTGAAACCCGCTAACTGGGGACTGGTAGAAGCATATTATGATGATGCCGGTACAGCATATGATTCACTTAATTTCGAGTGGTATGCTATGGACGGACGCTGGCAGGATGGCGGCGGAGATGCTGGATATGATGATGACTCTACCAGCAATACATTTGGTGAATTGGACCGTATCCTTGGTGTAAGGCTAACCGGAGACACTTCCACAATCGCAGCAACTGCGGCCGCACTTACGCTTATGCAGACATACGGACTCGTGGATACATCCATTGAGGCTATCAATGTTTCAACTTCCTATCCGATGCTTGGCGGCAAAGGACAGGCAGCCGATGCAGATGGCGACGGTGACAATGATGATATTATTTTGCCACCTGCCTTAGGCGGTTCACTCACACACGCTTACTATTTTAATCCAACCGGAGATGACGGCGAGCTCTTCTCGGGCGATGAAGCCTTTGCTTCTACTGGATATTATTTCACAAAGAACTTCTTGGATGCTGCCGGCGGATTTGGATACGCTTTTACCGTTGCCATGACTGTCGCACCAACAGCCGGTGACTCGGCGTGGTTTTGGGCAGGTGCAGACTCTGTTTACCGTGCTTTCGGCGTTGCAGATGCCTACGCCGCGATCTACGCTGCATCCACGGCTGGCACCATGAGTGGATTGGTTTCAAGTCTAGTTTTATACGGAGAAGCATACACAGACGCGGTAGCAACTATCGCCGCTGCCGGTCCGGTTTATACTCTTGGAACACTCGCTGCCGTTGGCGTAGATGTTAATGACTCCGATCACGATATGGATTTATACATAGGCGGAACCAATACCGACGGTCGTCTCATATTTGAGCTTGATGATAGTCCGGCGTGTTTCCCGATTTACCAAGCCAGATCAGTTGACGGTACATTCGTGAAATACAGTTTGCTTGAGGTGGATTCTGATCTCAGCAATGTTCCGATGAAGTTTGAGGTACACGATAACTACCCGAACCCGTTTAACCCTGTTACAACTATTCGCTTCGATTTAGCTGAAGCAAACCGGACAAAAGTAACAGTGTGGAATATTCTCGGACAGCATGTGAATACGCTGTATGTGGGCGACCTGCAGGCAGGATCCCATAAACTTCACTTTAACGGAATGGACCGCAGCGGTCAAGCGCTGGCCAGCGGTGTGTATTTCTACAAAGTGGAATCTGGACAATTCACTGCAACCAAGAAAATGATGATGCTGAAATAATCCGCAGTCATCCACTTAGTTTATGTTGTATCATCAGCTCCGTCAGAAATGGCGGGGCTGATGTATATTAGGACCATATGAAACACCTGCTAACAACCTTCATCCTCGGGCTTTCCCTTCTTTCCGCCCAAAGTGGTTTTGTAAAAGGACTTGTAACAGATGCAGATCGAGATGAGGCTCTCATCGGCGCAAATGTTATAATCAAAGGATTGGGGATCGGCTCTGCGACAGATTTCAATGGAGAATATTTTCTCAATAATGTGCCACCGGGAGAACATACTTTAACCGTTTCTTATATAGGATATGAATCAAAAGAAGCATCCATTACAGTAGAAGCATCCTTAACAACTGTCATGAATATTGAGCTTCTTCCGGAAGCCATCGAAATGGAAACGTATGTTGTAACGGCGTCCCGGCGCAGGGAAAAAGTTCAGGATGCTCCTGCGGCAATTACCGTTGTTACCCAAAGAGAAATCCGCCGAGAAAGCAATACCAACCTTGGCGATTATCTGAAATCCATAAAAGGCGTAGACTTCACCCAATCCGGCGTTGACAGCTATAATATGTCTGCCCGCGGATTTAACAGTTCCCTGGCGTCTCGTTTACTAACCCTCGTTGACGGCCGTATTGCAGCCGTTCCATCCCTTCGTGTAATTGCATACAATGTGATTCCGGTTTCCTTTGAAGATGTAAAACAGTTTGAAGTTGTGCTGGGCCCATCTTCTGCGCTGTACGGGCCCAATGCACACAGCGGAGTTTTGAATATTATAACCTCCCCTCCGAAAGAATCGATTGGCACCTCCTTTAATATGCAGACCGGAATCCTTGCTCAGCGGAACGGTGAACCCCTTGTAAAAGCAACCGTACGACATGCCAGCGCTTATGGGAATTTTGGGATTAAAGTATCCGGTGTGGCAATGAAAGCGATGGATTGGGTACATTACAACAATGATGAATATCAAGGGCATGAACCCGGATTATTAGGCTGGTATTCGCTAACACGTGACGGAATTGATAACAATAATAATAATGGTTCCGAACGTGACAATCCCCGATTCACTAAAGAATTTCTGGAAGAAATATCCGTAGGCGAAATTCCTAAAAATGGTATCGATGATAATAATAATGGTTTTATAGATGAAGATTTATCCATGTACACAGACGATAATGGAAATGGAATATGGGATTCGGGAGAATACGGATTCATGTTCGCTGACGGCATTAAAAATCGCCGGGCCATCGGAGTAGAAACCGGCAATCCGTTCGTAACGCAGGAAATGATAGATCTTGCTGTTGACGAAACCTACAATCGCCTTTGCGTGGACGGGGAAAATGTTTCAGTATATTCCGGAAACTGCACCGGTGTTGTCCTTTGGTTTTTGGATGATTCTGACTTAAACAGAGCCTACAAAGACGGGATAGACAACGATGGCGATGGCCTCATTGACGAAAGTATTGATACGGGGATTGATGAAGCGTCCGAACTATTTTTCGATGGATTTGATAATGATGGGGACGGCGAGATTGATGAAGATGATGAATACGATCCCAATAAATGGCTCGGTCGTTTTGAAGATTATTATGGAGTGGATGACACGCTTGACCTCAGTACCAGAGGTTTTGGGTTTGGCGAATATACGTATAGCGGGAACGGGAATATCATTTTTGACACGAATAAAGACGGTGTATTTGGAGGCGAAGGTGATTTCCAAATCCAATATGATCCCGAACGTCCAAGATGGATAAAGGACTCAAACAATGACGGGATTGATGATTTTCCGGATTTCCGTGTTGAAAATTACCGGTACGATATCAGAACAGATTGGGATCCGCATTCCGAATTGAATGTCAGCCTTGCGCATGGCCTCGCCTTTGCTAGAAACATCAATCTCACCGGCATTGCCCGCTACCTAGCAGATGGATGGATTTATCGCTATTACCAAAGCCGAATTCGGTGGAAGAATTTTTTCCTTCAAACGTACATGAATAGCAGTTATGCCGGCGATCCCGGAGTGGATTTAAATGGAGACGGGATTTTTGATTCCGGGTCTCCTACGCGGAATCTCGCTACCGGAGGAACGATCTTTGATGAGTCCATTCAATTCAGCGCACAGTTTCAGCACATGATTGAAGCATTCGACGGGGATTTTCGATTCGTATGGGGAGTGGATTATTTTATGACACGCCCGGACACTCGCGGTTCAATTTTAGCGGATAACAAAGGTACTGACCGCCGCGACAACAACGGAAACGGTGAGGCCGGCTCTCCAATAAGTTATTCGGATGATAATATAAATTATGTCTGGGATGCCGGCAGAGAACAATTCCTGGATTTTGATGTCATGAATTATGATTCCACTTTCCCCGGCGGTGATACCATTTATGTTGACGATGCGATCGGGGCTATCGCTGACGGAATTGACAATGACGGTGACGGACTCATTGATGAAGGGATTGATGAGAAGGATGAGGACAACCGCTATGTCGTAAATGAACTTGGGGCTTATTATCAGATAAACTGGAAAATAAATGACAAAGTGGAACTCATTCAGGCTACACGATTTGACGCGCATGATCGGCTTACAGACTTAATCGAATTCAATAATCAAGATAAAGATTATAACCCATTCAATTGGGCATTTAACTGGGACAAACAAGATGGAATTCAGATGTCCCCCAAAATTGGTTTTGCATACAAACCGATGGAAAATCAGAATTATCGCCTGACGTGGGCAAAAGCATTTAATACGCCTTCCAACCAAGCTCTTTTTCTGGATATTTTTGTAACTCGAGTTGCCACATTTCGAGTATTTGCCAAAGGCGCATACGGTGGATATAATTTCCCAAGGACTGCCTCTGGCGGAGTATATTGGAAAGACCCTTATGCCAGCGCTGGATCGGATTACGCTCCTGTAGATACATCAAATCATGTATTGTACTACCCTTCAGTTGATCCGCGATTCAATGGATATTTTCTCGATGAGCTTCCCAATCTTGGTTCCATAAAACCGGAAATTGTTCACACAACCGAGTTTGGATATAAAGGTCGGCTTTTGCAAAACCTATACGGCACATTGGATGTATATTTAAGCCACTACAATTCTTTTGTGAGTCCCGTAATGTTTATTACACCGCTGGTATTGGAAAGAGATGTTTTTCAGGATTACAATGAGGATGGAATCGGCGCAAACAATTATCCTGGAGCAATTACCGATCAAGCGGATTATGATGAAGCACTTCGAAGATGGCGGAGTTATATCGAAGGTGTAACTGCATTAGACACCACAGCCGGGCTGAATCCTCCTGTTGTTGTGGGATATGTAAATTATGGTGAAGTTGATATGGGCGGTCTTGATATGAGTCTGACATGGTTTCTCAACCGGGATTTATCATTCAACCTAAACTATTCATTTATGAGTATTACGGATTTCATCAACCCAATAACGGGTGGGAAAGACCCGATTAATGCTCCTAAAAACAAAGGCGGTTTCAAACTCCAGTATGATCCGAGAAACAAGAATTATACCTTATCTCTTAATGCAAGATATGTTGACTCATTTCCGTGGTCTTCGGGTATTTATTTTGGGCAGATTGGGCCTTATGTAATTGCAGACATCCATGCACAATACAAACTCAATGAGAATCTAAAGATTTACTTTTCTGTTGCTAATCTATTCAATCAATATCATGTTGAAATCATAGGTGGGCCAAGACTTGGTAGGATGGCATCTCTGAGAATTCAGGCTGCGCTATAAAACAAAAAAGCCTCCGATTGGGAGGCTTTAGCAAATATTAATTCGGAAGAGACTCTTCCGGCGGTTTCACATCAAAATCGGTAAATCCCCCTTGTGCCGGTGAAGTCACTTCACCATACTTTGATTCAAATTTTTCGAGGTTGTCTTTCAAAGCTAACAAAAAAGATTTAGCGTGAGGCGGGGCCATAATAATACGTGAATGCACTTTTGCTTTCGCAACACCGGGAAGCAGCCGAGTGAAATCCATTACAAATTCTGCGGGTGAATGGGTAACGACAACAAAATTGGAATATTCACCACCGCTAACATTTTCATCCAATTCGATATTGATCTGCTGAACCTTTTTTTTCTTATCGCTCATGGGGTTTCCCTTTCTACTTCTTATCCTTGTACTTACGACTGTTAAATTCTTCCCAGTCTTCTTCAATCCCCTTGAACTCTTCGTAATCAACAACTTTCTTTTCCTTTTCCTGTTCACGGCTTTTCTGCTGCACCATTTCATTTTCGAAAAGACTGAAGGTTTCTTTCCTCTTTTCGAAATGGGCAGGATCTACATCTTCTTCATCAGCCGGATCGAGGCGCTCAATATCTTCACTGTAAACATCTGCGTCAAAGAAGTCAAGATCTTCAACGATTCCGTTCGTCATTAGGTACTCCAGAAAATCGAGATGTTTTCGGTCGCGCAAATCATTCTTGCAGGTTCTGCAAGTCAGCGACTCTTTCAGATCGATTTCCTCAAGAGTACTTTCGCAAATGGGGCAAATAATTCCTTCTAACATATCTAAAATATCCTAAAATTGCGCGAGAATATAATCGAAGCCATAGGTCTCGTCAATAGGTTTATTAAAGTTTTTTTAATCTTTGCTACTTTTTATTTCTCCGACGACAAAGCGGTTATTGAATTTATAAACCTAATAATTTTTGAATTCGAAGATAGCCCATTTCGATAAAATCTTCTTTATCACGCTCAATAAAAACATTAAAAAACGGTTCCTTTCCTTCCGATTGAAATCCAATTCTGAGGTGTGCCTCCGATGCGCCAATAAGCTGTGCTGTCAGCGGATGAAATCCAGGATTTAAATCAACAGCTGCATCAAAATTTCTGGATAATATTCGACGGACTGCAGAAGATTTTAACAACCCAAACCGGTTAACATCGGTATTGGAATACCCTCGAAAATCATCCGCTAATTCCGTATCAAGATTATTCCGGTTTATCTCGTCTCCCACAACGCGAAGTGTAATATGCCCTGCTTGCCCGATGGAATTTTTTAATGCCCGAATGAATGCCACCGCAACTCTGCGTTGTTCTTCTGGGTTGGGAATTGCGATGAGTAAAGACGAAATTCCCGATTCATCTTTAGAAATCGTTAGTTTTTTAGATGCCCTGTTCTGAGCCTGTTTTATGCTTGCCAGACGCAGCGCCATTCGAGTTTTAAGAGGCAGTTTCATCCTCTAATATACCTTTCTCACAACAAGTAACCTGTGTAGTTTTCCCTTAATATGAACGAAATGAACATCGGAAAATAAAGTTTTTATTCATTCAAGACATAAAAAATGAACATCAGCAAAAAATGGCTTTGGGGCGGATTCGGATGGGTGCTCGGCGGACCGATCGGCGGAATTCTGGGTTATACTCTTGCATCCATGTCAGAGGGAAGCGGTCAACAGAGCGGCTATAGGTATCAAACCGGAAGGCAGATGCCCAATACACAGCAGGGTGATTTTATCGTATCTCTTCTTGTCCTTTTGGCAGCTGTACTGAAAGCGGACAACGAGCTTTTAAAATCAGAACTCAATTATGTAAAACAGTTTCTGGTACAGCAGTTTTCAGCAAATCAGGCTCAGGAATACATGACCCTATTCAAGGATATCCTGAAACAGGATTATCCTTTGAAGGATGTGTGCAGGCAAATTCAAAGGTCTATGGACCATCCGAGCCGATTGGAATTAATCCATGTATTATTCGGACTTTCCAAAGCAGACGGCCATATTCATCTATCAGAAGTAGAGATGATAAACAGGATAGCAAATTACCTGAATGTGAATGCAAAAGATTTTGCTTCGATTAAGGCTATGTTTATCGGCGATGTGGACAGCGCGTATACTATTCTGGAAATAACCCCTTCCGCAACGGAGACTGAAGTGAAAAAAGCGTACCGTAAAATGGCGACAAAATACCATCCGGATAAAGTGGGGCATTTGGGAAAAGACCTCATCAGTTTGGCGGAAGAAAAATTTAAAGCGGTGAATGACGCTTACCAGACCATAAAAAAAGAAAGGGGAATGAAATGAATTATTTTAAGAATAATCCGCATATACTTACTTGGATTTCCATGGGCGCACTCATCGCCATAATTGGAAGACATATGGAACTGTCCTTGATAGAAATGGTGGTGTTTGGTGCCATATTTGGTCTGTATTCCGGGTCCCTCATTGTTACAGCTAAAATGGAAGCACAAAAATAATCCATGACTGAAAAATCCGGCCAATTCCCGTACACCCGCGGAATCTATCCTAATATGTACAAAGAGCGTCTTTGGACTATGCGACAATATGCAGGTTTTACGTCGGCAAAAGAATCCAACGAGCGGTACCGCTATTTGCTCGATCACGGCCAAACCGGTCTTTCGGTTGCTTTTGATCTGCCGACCCAAATTGGTTACGACTCTGACCACAGCATGGCTTCGGGAGAAGTCGGCCGTGTGGGTGTTCCCATTTCCACCATTGAAGATATGGAAATGCTGCTGAAAGATATTCCACTGGACAAGGTTTCCACCTCCATGACGATCAACGCAACGGCGCCGATATTATTGGCTCTTTATATCGCAGCTGCGGAAGCCCAAGGTATCGTCGCCGGCAAATTGCGCGGAACCATCCAAAATGATGTTTTAAAAGAATACATTGCCCGCGGAACCTATATTTATCCTCCAGATGCTTCTATGCGGTTGGTAACGGATATTTTCGACTTTTGCTCATCGCATGTTCCAAATTGGAATACCATTTCCATTTCCGGATATCACATTCGTGAAGCGGGATCCACGGCGGCGCAGGAATTGGCATTTACCGTTGCAAACGGAATTGCCTACGTGCAGGCGGCAATCAATCGCGGATTGGATGTAAATACCTTTGGAAAACGATTGTCTTTCTTTTTCAATGCGCATAATGATTTCCTGACAGAAATTGCAAAATTCAGGGCCGCGCGAAAACTGTGGGCCGCCATCATGAAGAATCGATTCCATGCGACAAATGAAAAAGCCATGATGTGCCGATTCCACACGCAGACAGGCGGTTCTACGCTTACTGCCCAACAGATTGATAACAATGTCGTCCGCACCACCATTCAGGCTTTTTCAGCCGTTTTGGGTGGAACGCAGTCGCTGCATACCAATTCGCGCGATGAAGCACTATCGCTCCCAACTGACGAAGCAGCCAAGTTGGCCCTTAGAACCCAGCAAATTATTGCCCATGAATCCGGAATTACGCAATTTGCAGATCCGCTCGGCGGCAGTGAGGTGATTGAAAAACTGACGTCCAACCTTGAAGAAGAAGCACTTGAGATTATCGCTAAAATAGATGAAATGGGCGGTGCGCTTTCGGCCATTGAAGCCGGTTGGATTCAGGATGAAATTGCACAAAGCGCCTACGAATATCAGAAAAAGGTGGATTCGAAAGAACAGGTAATTGTCGGCGTGAACCAATTTTCGGATGAGGATGAACCCGAGGTTGATATGCTGGAAATCAGCACCAAAGCGGAAGAAGAGCAAATAGCGAAGGTGAAAGCTTTTCGGGAAGCACGCGATTCTTCTGCCAGCGAGACGGCTTTGTCCCAACTAAAATCGAATGCCAAAGGGACGGACAACCTACTTCCCGCCATAATAGACTGCGTACGCAAGAAATGCACTTTGGGAGAAATCGCCGATTCTCTCAGAGAAATATTCGGCGAACACCAAGCCTGACCGTGATATTCACCCAACTCGTTCAAGCGAATCTTTCAACCAAAAAAATCGGAAGAAAGATTGAATATTATCAGATTCTCAATTCTACAAATAGCGAAGCTTGGGAATTGATTGATGACGGTGTAGAACACGGAACCGTCGTTATTACAGATAATCAAACAGCAGGAAAAGGCCGGGGATCAAATGCATGGACTTCTTCTCCAGACCGCAGCCTTACCTTTTCAACCATCCTGCTTCCCGACAGCATTCTCAATTTTTCGATGATTCCGCTAGCCGCCGGCATTGCGGTTGCCAAAGCAATGGAACCGTTTGAAATTCAGGCGGAACTCAAATGGCCGAATGATATCTTGATGGCCGGCAAAAAAGCAGGCGGCATTTTATGCGAATCAAAATATCGCGGCGGTGTACTAATAGCAATGGTCGTCGGCATCGGAATAAATGTGAATGAAGAAGCCGAAGATTTTTCGGAATCGTTATCAGACATTGCAACCTCTATGTTTATCGATTCGGGCGTACGGCAGCAGCGGGAACGAGTATTGGCGGAATGCCTTAATTCACTTGAAAATTGTTTTCTGGAACCAGATGAAACTGTCATCAGAAATTGGACGGAACTGTGCTGCCATATCGGAAAACAAATTTCTTTCTCAAGTGGCGGTAAAACGGTATCCGGAATATTTAAAGGGTTAGACGAAGCCGGGGTTGCGGTAGTTGAAGTAAACGGCGAACAGAAAATTTTCTCTCCGCCGGTGATTGCTATAGAAAATTAATTAAGGATAATGCCGATCAATACCGGTGAATCGGCGACACCTTAACTTCTACCTCAAATCCCGGGAAATTACTTTTTACCGAACCTATGATTTGTGCTTCGCATGCAACAATGTCGGTCTGTGTTATGCCCGGAATCAAATTTAAGCCGAATAAAATGACATGGTGCTCATCCGTGTCAACTACTCGAATATCATGCACATTCGTAATTCGATCTTCTGAATTACAATACGTACCCAAAAAATTTTGCAAATCATTTACAATCGGATGTTCAGGCTGAATCGGATCCATGTGAACCGTCGGCTCAACACCTAGATTTGCTTCGACTATTTCTTCTACTTTCTCGGATATATCGTGAGCGCGGGAAGGATTTTCATTCGCGTCAATTTCAACATGCATGCTTACAAATTTTTCGCGGCCGTAACTGTGAATCGTAATATCATGAACACCCAGCACACCATCAATAGGAATTACAATTCTGCGAATGTTTTCCAATTCGCCTTCGGTTGGAGGCTTGCCTAATAAATCATCAATAGCACCACGCGCAATATGAAAACCGGTCCAAAGGATAAATCCGGCAACGACGAGCCCAGCCCAGCCGTCTACGGACACATATCCCATTTTACTGGCGATAAGCGCAACAACTACCATCAAGGAAGAAAGCGCATCTGACCGGTGATGCCACGCGTCTGCATGAAGCGTTCCTGATGCAATTTTTTTAGAAAGGAATTCTCCGTAGCGTGCGGTGATTTCTTTAATAATGACCGTAAAACTAATAATGTAAATCATCCACCATTCAGGATTGATAGGAGTCGGAACCATGATTCTCTCAAACGAAGCTTGCACAAATTCAATTCCTGCCACTCCAAGAAAAACAGCAATAATAAGAGTCGCAATATATTCGGCGCGGCCGTACCCGAAAGGATGGCTAGGATCTGCCGGTTTTTTTGACTCGTGAAAAGCCCATACGACTACAACCGAACCAATAACATCCGCCAAGGTATGGAAGGCATCCGCGATAACACTTATAGCACCCGCCATTATTCCGATGGTAAGTTTTATCCCGAACAAAATGGTATTTACTAAAACGGATATCCATCCCTGAAAAATACCAACTTTTGTTCTGTATTCAATGGCGCGGTCTTTACTTTTTGGCACCCAATAATTTGTGAAGCGTTCAAACATGGTTCTAAATCATCCCTTTAATATTGTGGAGTTTATTTACACCACCTTGCGCCAAAGCATATTCAAATGACCACTTGATGCAGGCAGAACCGATTTTTCCATCTTTTCGGATTGCAATATAGGCAATCTGAAAATCGGGATTCCCATTATGTTTTTTGATAACCCGATTTAAGGCTTCTTCGCAGGCGGCGGTTGGGTCGTACCCTTGCCTCATGAGTTCCACGACGAGAAAACTTCCAGCGCTTTTAATCACTTCTTCGCCTAATCCTGTAGCGGCAGCGCACCCAACTTCATTATCTACAAAAAGTCCGGCGCCGATAATAGGGCTATCCCCTACTCTGCCATGCATTTTATAGGCCCATCCACTGGTGGTGCATGCACCGGCCAAGTCGCCATTTTTATCTTGAGCCAAGACAGAAATAGTATCGTGTGTCTCATGGGGTGTCATTTCGCGGCGTTTCTTTTTCCACTTTTCCCATGCCACTTTAGATTCATCCGTGAGCAGGTTCATTTCTTCAAACCCTTGAGACACGGCAAACTGTCGCGCACCTTCCCCAACAAGCATGACGTGTTTCGTATCTTCCATCACTTTTCGCGCAACGGAAACCGGATGTTTAATATTCTGGATAAAAGCGACTGACCCTGCATTACCGGTGGAATCCATGATACAAGCATCTAAGGTTACATTGCCTTTTTCGTCGGGAAGACCGCCAAAACCAACGGATGTACTTTTCGGATCGGCTTCCGGAATTTTTGCGCCTGCTTCAACTGCATCCAATCCCATGCCGCCATTTTTTAGAGTATTCATTGCAGCATCGTTTGCAGGGAGTCCGTGAGACCATGTGGACAGAATAAGTGGATCGTTTTTGTTCGTTTTAATTTTAGCCTCTCCAAACACGGCTGATGGTGCCGCCAAGCCTATGGCGCTGGTTTTTATAAAATCCCTACGTTTCAAACCCACACACCATTCATAGCTCCCATCATCATAAGCCCTACAAACTGATATCCTGTGGTGATGAAATAGAATTGCCAGGATTTTTGTTCATAGGCTACTGAATTCAATGAAAAGGTGGCAATGTAGCCCAACCAAAGCCAGAATCCGGCTGTGAGTCCAATGGCCAGATTGGACATGCCCGAATCCCCAAAAACCACTTTCATAAAATCCACCATGTGAGCTGTAACGAAGGCCATGACCAACCCGCCGATAAATGAAATAACGAATGGTTTTGCACCGGGACCTTTTTCCTTCATTTCTTTCAATTTTTCATCAGAAAAACCCATGGCTTTTATCCATGGATTGGCAAACAGCGCCGGTGAATACCATAATCCGCCAATGACGAAAAAAATAACAGCCGAAACGAGAACGGCCAGATAGTTGATTGTTGGTTCGTACATGATGGTCTCCTTGAATTATTATATTGAAATTTATCACGTAGAGATGTGGCGATGCCACGTCTTTACAATCAAATCAAAATGCTATTCTTTTTATTTTTTTTATTTTTAAATATTATATTAATCCATCCCATGAAGGGAAAAGTAAACCAAAAGGATAATCAAATGAACCTTACTCTTCTATGCCGCATCTATGGCGGTATTTCATTCATCAACGCAGTATCATTTGTTTTTATGACTGAAACATTTCTGGAAATGGCTGGCCTAACACCCAATCCCGGTTCAGTCGCAATCGCTCAAGCTCTCGGTGTATCCGCTGCCTTTATTGGTATTATAGTATGGCGAACGCCGGATATTGCCGGTGATGCATTGGCATCGTATGGTCAATTGTTCGGAATCGGCCTCTTAATGTTTACCGGCGTCATTGGTTATCACGTTTCTATCGGCATTGCTTCCGGTCCGCCGGCTTACGGTAATTTGGGTGTCAATATTGTACTTGCTGCCCTGTTCTTCATGTACAGCAAGAAATCTTAATCAAACAAAAAGGATAATAACATGAATCTAAAACTCATATTCCGCATCTTTGCAGGCTTTGGTGCATTATTCGGCCTCATGGGATTTGCAATGCCTCAAGCCATGGCAGAAGGATATGGTATGGCCTTTAATGATGACATTAAACTTGTTTTTCAGTTTACGGTCATGATCCAATTTATGATGGTCATCATCGTGTGGCAGTTGCCCGACTGGCTGGGCGATAATCTGGCGAAAGCGGGATCCACCATGGTATTGGTGTCACTTTTACCGGTGGCCATGAACATATATCATGTGGTGACAGGTGCACTGCCTGCATCGGGTGCACAGATCGGTGAAAGTGTAATGTGGATTGTTTTTGCAGGACTGTTTTATACGTACAGTAAAAAGTAATTCCGTTGTAACCTTCGCAAGGTTAAAACAAATTACGAATCGTAGGCCGCCATCCCTGTTTCTTGTTGGCCGATAGAACATATCATTCTATCCATTGTAGCTCATGAGTTTATTAATTGTGGCTCATTTTTATTGGATATTGAGCTATATTATCTCTATATTTGAGCTACAATAAGCTAATCAGAATAATGGCTTTAGATCAAAAGAAACAAAGCATCCTTGAATTTGTACAGGAAAATCCATCTTTTTCGTCCAGAGAAATCTATGATGGGAAAAACTGGAGCGTGTCTTACGCAACATTAAAACGGTATCTCACCCAACTCATTTCAGAAAACCTTATTGACCCAATTGGGCATGGTCGTGGACGGAAATATGTGATTTCACCGGTATATGAATTGCTCATATCCATAGATATTCAGTCCTATTTTGAAAGAGAAACAGATGAACGTGAAATTAAATCCAAATTTGATTTTGACCTGATCCGAAATGTATTGGTTAATACTAAAATCTTTAATGAAGATGAAATGGACCATCTAAACGGCCTTCATGAACAATTTCGAAAAAATATTTCAAACTTGTCAAAATCAGCCTTCCAAAAAGAAATGGAAAGGTTGGCCATCGATTTGAGTTGGAAATCGTCCCAAATTGAAGGCAATACCTATTCTTTATTGGAGACAGAACGATTGCTGAAAGAAAAGGAAGCGGCAGAAGGAAAATCCAAAGATGAAGCCACCATGTTGCTGAACCATAAGGCAGCCATTGATTTCATTGTTGAAAATCCCACCTATGTAGAGCCCCTTTCCATTGCATCCATTGAAGATATCCACAGTATTTTGGTGGAAGGATTAAACATCGACCGCAATATTCGCAAAGGACGTGTAGGCATTTCTGGAACCAATTACACACCATTGGATAATGAGTTCCAGATCAAAAATGCGTTACAGGATATGTGTGCGCTAGTGAATGGCCGTGAAAACGTCTTTGAAAAAGGCTTATTGCTATTGATCCTAATTTCTTACATCCAGCCCTTTTTGGATGGAAATAAACGAACGGCTCGAATTATTGGTAATGCGATTTTTATTCAACACAAATATTGTCCCATTTCATTCCGAACCATTGATTCAATGGAATATAAAAAAGCAATTTTGATTTTTTATGAACAGAATAATCTCACCACTTTCAAAGACATTTTCATGAATCAATATGAATTTGCAGTGAATACTTATTTTTAATCGTTAGAAATCCTAAGCGGCTATTTCTGTTTCTTACTAGCCGATAATTTGCCAACTTCTTACTCGTAAACCGCTGAAGCGGTTCAATCATTCTATCACTTCATAACCCACGACTTAAGTTGTGGTTTAATGAAATCATCCGATTAAAAACCACTTCAGTGGTTTTCCTTTATTTCGCATTTAAATCAAAATGCTATTATTATTATTTTGAAAAATTATATATTAGACCATCCCACAAAGGGATTAAAAAATCAAAAGGAGTTACAAATGCTATTTCATGCAACCATTTCCCACAGTTACCAAACCTGTCATGCACATGATGAAGAAAAAAAAGCGAAAGTGATGGTCGCCATTCAAAACGCAGATGAAATTGGATTAAATGTCCATGGGGTTTATGTGGACCCACCGGGCCATGCATTTTATATGATTCTAGAAGCGGACACCATGGATCAAATTGTACAGTTTTTTGATCCCATGCTAGAATTGGGTGATGCTGATATTCATCCCATATTGAGTATGGAAGCTGCTCTGGACGCAATTTCAAAAGGAGAATAAAATGGAAACCAGTTTAGCATTGACGATCATCGGTGGTGTATTGATATTAGTCGGGATCGTAAAAAATGTAATCCCAAAACAATTTAACCAATTAATCATGGGCGAACTTGTGGAAAAAGCGATTAATCCTGCCGCTGCCATGCGAACTGTCATTGGTGGTGGGTTTATTGCTGTTGGCGTTACTGCGCTTTATTGTAGAAACTTACCATCAGATGCTGCTCTTACGCTATTGACATCACTTCAAATTGGAATGGCAGTCATTTTGGCTACGATTATTTTAGCTAAAGTACGTGGATTCATGGAAGATATTCCCATTCCACCCTTGGTTATTTTTCCAATTTTGATTGCTATACCGTTTTTCGTTTCATAATAATAAAAGGAGAGTAGATGCCATTTACAACAATAAGAGTAATCGAAAAAGTATTTACTGACGAACAAAAAACACAAATGCTTGAAAATGTAACCGAAGCATTGATTGAAGTCTGTGGAGAGAAAACCAGACAAGGACAATGGGTAACCATTGAAGAAGTCAAAAAGGGAGACTGGTCAATTGGCGGTCAAATAGCCAATCCTAAATAATATAATAGTCTTAGAACATGAATGACACAGGGGATAGTTATGACTCTCCCCTACAATTAATATTTACGAATCGTAGGCCGCTATTCCTGTTTCTTGCTGACCGATTATGAGCGTATGCATTTCGTGGGTCCCTTCGTAGGTATAGACCGATTCAATATTGGCCATGTGGCGCATGATTGGATAATCTTCAGTAATCCCGTTTGCCCCAAGAATTCCCCGTGAAATACTGGCAATATCTCTCGCCAATTCACAATTATTTCGTTTCGCCATGGAGACTTGCTGAAAGGTCATTTTGCCTTCGTCTTTCAAGCGTCCCAATCGATACACTAAAAGTTGCGCTTCAGTGATTCGCGTTACCATATCCGCTAATTTTTTCTGTGTCAATTGATATCCGCCGATAGGCTTGGAAAATTGTTTCCGCTCTTTAGAATATTCCAATGCGGTATTGTAGCAATCCACGGCAGCGCCGACCATTCCCCAGGATATGCCGTAGCGTGCTTGAGTGAGACAGCCTAGCGGACCTTTCAGTCCTTCTACATTCGGCATCCTCGCCGAATCCGGAACGCGGACATTATCCATTACAAGTTCCGAAGTGACCGAAGCTCTCAGACTCAGTTTCCCGTGCTGTACCGGTGCAGAAAATCCATCCATTCCTTTTTCCAAAAGAAATCCACGGACGATCCCTTCTTCGTCTTTCGCCCAGATAACCGCAACATCGGCCACCGAACCATTGGTGATCCACATTTTATTTCCGGTAATTATCCAGTCATCACCATCTCTAACAGCTTTGGTTAGCATCCCACCAGGATTCGAGCCAAAGTTCGGCTCGGTGAGTCCAAAACAACCGATTTTCGTTCCGGCACCTAAACCGGGAAGCCATTTGGCTTTTTGTTCATCGGAGCCATAGGCGTGAATGGGATACATGACCAAGGCGCCTTGAACACTGGCGAAAGATCGCAGTCCTGAATCGCCCCGTTCCAATTCGTGGAGAATAAGTCCGTAGGCCACATTGCTTACACCAGCACCACCGCTTTCTTCAGGTAACGATGATCCCATAAATCCAAGCTCGCCTAATTTGGGAACCAGTTCCATAGGGAAAGTTGAATTTTCATAATGCTCATTAATGACGGGCATAAATTCGCCTTTCACAAATTCGTATGCGGTTTTCTGAATCAGCAGTTCTTCTTCAGAAAGCAAATCGGTAATGTTGTAAAAATCGGGACCAAAATCTTTCATAATAATTCCTAATGTTTAATAATGGTAAAGTTACGTGTTTTAATCAAGTCGGTTAAACAGTTCTCAATGTTTCAAACAAAGATTTTAATTCCCGGTTTGACCAATGTACTTTTTCAGGTTGCATTTTGATTTCCCGCAGAATCGCAGAAAGCAGGGAGTTTGAAGCATCAATATTCATTTCAGCCAATGTATTTTTTAAAGCTGCCTTCCCTGTATATTTATCAATGACGAACTGCCGTGTGCGTCTCAATTTTTCAGGCGGGATGGCTTCGTAGGATTTGGGTTCTTTCACAACGGCTTTTACGTGCAATCCGGCTTTATGCGTAAATGCATTTTTTCCCACAATCGGACGATTGGCATTTGAACCGATTTGTGTAAAAGATTCAACCAAAGATGACAGGTCAGGCAATTGGCCCAATTCCCAGTCTCCGTTTACTTTATGCAGTTCTGTCAATGCAGTTACAACTTCTGCTAATGGCGGTAATCCACAACGCTCTCCAAGTCCGTTCACAGATACATCCACGCACTGTGCACCCGCTTCCAAGGCAGACAACGCGTTTGCCGTGGCCATACCGAAATCATTGTGGCAATGGACATGAATCGGCATATCAATTTCGGATGAAACCGCTGAAACCAATTCGCCGATTTTCTTTGGCGTCATGCAGCCAACGGTATCCGCAAGGCTAAATCGGTCTGCGCCGGATACCTGCACCAACTCTCCAACTTCAATCAAAAATTTGATTTCGGTTCTTGTGGCATCTTCTGCGGTGAAACGAAGTTTGAGTCCCTTATCTTTTCCGTATTTAACAGCTGACTCAATTCGCTTCAATGCTTCGGCTTTTGTCACATTGAATTTATGTTTCAGGCTTAATGTCGAGGTTCCGAAAAAGATACCCATCCATTCCACACCAATTTCCGATGCATCATTAATATCAGATTTTGCTGCTCGTCCGTGTGCCATCTTTTTGGCGTTTAATTCAAGATCGTTCAGCGCTTCCACGGCCTCATACACATCCGGAGAAACTGCAGGATGCCCGAGTTCTATAAAGTCCACGCCAAATGCATCAAGACGTTTAGCGAGTGCAATCTTTTGATCTATGTGAAAGGACACTCCCGGTGTTTGCTCTCCTTCGCGAAGTGTCGAATCCAGAATTTCTATTGTTCGGTTTGTCAGCATACCAATTTTCTTTGATCTTCAATTCCCATGGAAATTAAAAAAGGATCAGATTTTTGCCTTTGGGAAAAAGAATTTTTCGAATCTATATCGAACCAACCATTTTTCACCAGAATTTGTCCAATGGCCCCGCCAAGCGTATTCCCGGGCCCGAGCAATACCAATTTATCGGGACAAAATTCTTTTAGCGCAACGGTTACGGCGGATGAAAAATGAAAAGCCTGACTGACTTGATGCCGAAGGGTATATTGATAAAGCTCGTTGGTATTTGTGCTGAACGGTGTCCAGATTTGACCTCGTCCATCCACAAGATGAATGGCAGGTTTTTCGAACATGGATTTCGGAAGCAGCGACAAAGCTTTTTCAGAAATATCGTCTAACATGGGCGTGTGAAATGCGGCGTGATACGGAATTTGAAATGGATATTGTTCGATTGTGGGCAGTGACTTGAGAAGCAAATCCAGCGCCTTCCGGTCTCCGCCGATTACAAGATACCCTCCCAAAGTAATGGAAATATATGCTCCTGCCTTTTCAATCGCTTTGAGAACCATATTTTTTTTACTGTAATCGATGATCCAATTTTCATCCGTAATCGGGTAGATAATTTGTCCGCCGATCATTCCGTCTTTCATCATGGATCCCATGGTATCAATGAGATGATAGCCATTCTCAAATGAAAGTGAACCGCTGAGGGCTAATGCAATATACCATCCCATGGAATTCCCTGTAATAGCAACAATTTCATACTTTTCTCGATCGATGGAAAGAAAGTCCGATAAACTGCATGCGTAGATAAGCGTAGATGCATTTTCACCTGCCATGTGGATTTTTGCTTTAAAAGGCTGAGAATCCAAATCCGTAAGTGATGTCTGTCCGGCATTATGCCGTTTTTGGTCCATAAAAGAGATGTGGTCTTTTGCCGGCTTCCCGAATGATTTGAGATAACCTGAGGTTTCGCGAGTATAGGTTCCCCGCCCGGGACAAATCACAACGATGCGATCCTTAGCCATTCACCAACTCCAGCGCATGTTGAATAATCGATTCTTTACTCGGCAGTGTAATGGTCGCCGATTCACCCAAAGGAATAAAACTGTCTTCTGCAGCATGCAATTCGATCTGTAATGGTTTTTTACTCGTACGGATTAAATCAGCAAAAAGACCTTCTCCGTGACATCCGGTTTTCCGGCATTCATCCACAATCAGGACCTTTTCGCAAATTCCGATAGTTTTCAGAAGTGCCGGGATATTGATATCTGAAAGCCACCTCAAATCAATGATTTTGATCTTTTTCTTCAGCTTCTTTTCAATTTCTTTTTGCGCTTGAAGTGACAAATATAATCCATTGGCATACGTAATAATTGTGAGCGATTTCCCTTTTCCATACACTCCAAACTCGCCCAAAGGGATTTCTTCTTTTGGATCGGGATATTCAAAATTCCACTGAGCATCTTTTGGCATATGCAGATCTTTTTTCATATACAGCGCAATCGGTTCCACAAAAACTGTAATTCTACCATTTTCATGCGCTTCACGTACTGCAGTCCGGAGCATGCACGCGGCATCCAACCCATTGGAAGGACACGCAAGAATCACGCCGGGAATGTCGCGGAAAACAGCGAGAGAATTATCATTATGAAAGTGTCCGCCGAACCCTTTTTGGTATGCCAAACCGGGAATCCGCAGTACCATTGGATTTGTGAATTTCCCTTGCGAGAAAAAAGGAAGTGTAGCTGCCTCCCCACGAAGTTGATCTTCTGCATTATGGAAATACGCGAGGAATTGAATTTCCGGAATCGGGATAAATCCATTGTGAGCAAAGCCGACTGCAGAGCCGATAATGGATGTTTCATCAAGAGGACTGTTAAACACACGCCGAATTCCATATTGGTTGTACAAATCAGCCGTAACATGATAGACTCCGCCTTTTTGCGCCACATCTTCGCCAAAAACGAGCGTATTGGGATAGCGAAGCATTATATCGGATAAAGCATAATTTATCAGTTTCCCCATGTGTTGCGGTTTTTGCATGCGATCAAATTCTTTTCCGAAAAGTTTTTTCCTTTCTTTTTGCTTTGGTATAGAAGGGGCAGATCGCTGTTCTGCATTGGCGGTAACCGAATCCATTACTCTTTGCGAAGTCTTCAACTTTGGCCGCAAAGCTGCAGCTTCGCAGATGTGTTTTACATTAGCTCTGGCAACTTCATATAATGTTACAATTTCCTCCGTTGATAAACAGTCGTTTTCAATCAGAATGCGGGCAGAATGCAAAAGCGGATCGTTGAATTCTGCTGTTTCAATATCTTGTTGAGTTCGGTATCCCGCTTCAATATCAGATCCGGCATGGCCCATCAGGCGAACCGTTTTCATATGCAGGAATACAGGAGTCCGGTTTTTTCTGCAAAAAGATTCCGCTTCTTTAGCAGCACGAACCAAGTCTAGAAGATGTAAGCCGTCGCAGGATATATACTGAAATCCAGATTTTCCATTAAATGATTTTTCGATCCAATCTTCCGGAGTCGGCACAGAAATACCGAGCCCATTATCCTCACAGATGAATATGATCGGTACATGGCCGCCCTTTTTCACAACCCATCCGGATGTATTGAATCCGCACAATGCGGCGGCGTGGTTGATGCTAGCATCACCAAAACTGCAGATAATGATACTGTTATCTCCAAGAATGCGCTCCGAGATTTCTAGGTCACGCGCTCTATCAATCGAAAGCGCCGCGCCGACGGCTTTTGGAATGTGGCTGGCGATTGTACTGGTCTGCGGTGGCAGATTCAACTCTTTACTTCCAATAACCTTATGCCGTCCGCCGCTGATGGGATCTTCGGAAGATGCGGTAAATGAGAGTGCAAGATCATATAGCGGCGTGGTGCCGGGAACTTGTTTAGACCGCTCAATAAAAAATGCGCCGCTGCGGTAATGCAGAAACGCCATATCGGTGAAAGGAAACACCTTTCCGAAAACAGCATTCCCTTCGTGGCCGGAACTGCCGATGGTGTAGAAGCATTTTCCCTCATCTTTCATAAGCCTCGCTTTCAAATCCATATGGCGGCTCAGGACTTGGGATTCAAATAAACTGATTAACTCAGATGATTGGATATGAGTTTGAGATACAGAAATGATCGATGATGCAGAGGGAAAATTCCCTGTTTTCACACGCGCTGTGAAATTGCTGTCAATGACTTCTGCTCTGTTAAAAATAGACACAGTGTTTATGTGAGAGGGTAATTATGTGTTAATGAAAACTTGGGGCTTGAAAACATGAACACATTTACACTTATATCAACCCATGATCCGCAAAAGAATACACTTCATTCCCGGAAATGATGAGATGATCGTGGATTGAAATATCAACGGACAAGGCTGCCGCTTTCAGCTTTTTTGTGATGGAAATATCATCTTCACTCGGGTTTGGATTTCCGCTGGGATGGTTGTGGGCAAAAACCAATGCAGCGGCATCATTATCCAATGCGCTCTTTACGACTTCGCGCGGATACACTGCTGATGTAGTGAGCGATCCTTCAAACAATTCTTCCATTTTAAGAATTTGATTTCTCCCATTCAAATAAATGACCACAAACACTTCGCGGTTTCTGTCTCTGAGATTATGCTGAAGGTATTGAATCACTTCCTCTGACGAGCGGATAAAATCTTTAAGCAGTACTTTGTCGGATAAATATCGTCGAGCGACGGCTTGTGATATTTTTAACCCGAATACATTATTGTCCCCAATTCCGTTTATGCTTTTCAATTCAGCCGGTTCTGCTTCTAGGACCGCTTTTAACGAACCGAATTTTTTCAGTGCTTCCCGCGCAGTAGCTTTACAATCTTTTCTCGGAGTACCAAGAGTAAGAAGCAGTTCTATAATCTCATAATCATGGAATCCATCCAAGCCTGATTTAAGAAATTTCTCACGAAGACGCTGGCGGTGGCCTTCATTTTTTTGTTGCGTATTCACAGAGATTGCTAAGAATTTATATATTCAAACATTTTTTACTCTGCGTGCTCTGCGGTTATTTTTTTAACCTCTTAAGCTTAATCTTGAATTCCCGCATTTCACGGACATTGCCCGTTTCGATTTCACCGGAATCCCATTTCAGTCTAAAGTCAGATTCAATATCGCTTCCACCCTGCTTTTGATACAAAGGAAATAAATCCTCTTCTTTCCGCGGTTTGTTGTGGTGGAGTGTTGCCGTTATCTGATATGCCAAATCTTCACAAATGTCATCAATCACTCTTCCCGGAAGCCGTTTTTCCAACATTCCTTTTTCAATCTGCGAAAAGCGTAATCCACTCACCACATAATCCTGATATGCCTCCCACGCAAACGGTGCCACTTTTTTAATGGATTCCGCCATGGCATCGGAAAAAACACGGATTTCATATTGCGCGTGGCTATCTGAACGAAGTCCGACAAAATGCAAAAGATTGTGAAGATCATTTTTCCAATACCATTCGGTATAGAGGTTAACCGGAAGAATAGCTCGCGCAAGTTCTCTCGCCACACCGGCTTCATTCAGTTCGGCATACATGGCAAAACTTCTTTCGGAAATTTCCTTAAAATAATCCTGCACTTTTTGTTTCAATTCTTCAGGCACTTCGCCCATTCTTCCTTGTTTATTTAAGGCGCTTTGAAACTCAATATGCTCCGGATCGGGAGTGTAAAATTCGTCGCGTGCTTCGGAGTAACGAAGAGAATATTCGTTGATATTCGCAGTACGATGGCGGACCCATTGGCGAGCCACAAAGATCGGCATCTTGCAGTGGAATTTGAACTCCACCATTTCAAACGGTGTAGTGTGGCGGTGGCGCATGAGATACCGAATCAACCCACGGTCCTGCGAAACCTTGGCCGTACCTTTTCCATAACTCACACGGGCAGCCTGAACGATGGCATCGTCCCCGCCCATGGAATCCACGAGCCGGACAAACCCTTTATCTAAACATAGTATGGCGTCTTTGGGAATTTCAATCATTGTTTTTTCTACCGCAGAGATCGCAAAGAATCTAAGAAAAATCCATCTTAGTAATCTTTATGACTTCGTATTTAATTATTTTTTAACACCTCGAACGTTTTATCTACTGCTTTCACATCTCCGGCAATCAATCCCGGTTCTATCAAAGTCTTTTCCTGATTGAAAATAACATCATTCCCCTTCAGGTCAATCAGTTTTCCACCGGCCTCGTTGATGATGCAGTTTCCGGCGCAGATGTCCCACTCATTCTTCGGACGAAGGGACGCAAATATATCTGCTTTCCCGGCTGCGGTTAATCCCAGCTTATAAGCGACCGATCCAATCGCTTTCAATTCGCCGAAAGTTCCGTCATACGGGTCCCAGAGTCCGCGCCGAGTTTCTGATCGACTGTTCAAAATAACCATGTCCGCCACATTTTCTTTTGTGATGCAATGAATGGATTCGCCGTTTAGAAAAGCGCCTTCGCCTTTTGCGGCGGTGAATAATTCACCCGTAACAGGATTGTATAAAACGCCCACAATCGGTGCACCATTTTCCACCAGCGCAATGCTCACTACAAAGTTGGGGACACCTTCGATAAATTCTTTGGTGCCGTCTAGTGGATCCACAACCCAAACGCGATCTTTATCCAAACGGTCAGGCGAATCCACAGTCTCTTCAGAAAGCCAGCCGTAATCCGGACAAGCTTCCGTAAGAATCTCTTTTATACGATTGTCAGCAGCATGGTCAGCGGTGGTGACGGGATTGTGATACCCCTTTTCTTTTATCTCGTAATCGGCCTTGTAATAATTCAAGATAACGGCGCCGGCATCAACAGCGGCTTCTTTGGCAAGATTTAAATCAGATATCATATGACAAAAGTTAGGTGGAAAAGAGTTAATTGAAATTGAATAAAACGTATTTATTTAATTACATAACAACGTTTTATTCCATCATCTTATTTAAATGATATTAAAAGTACTTAAAAATTATAAGATAAAAGAGCCCTAGATATCAGGGACGAGCTTTTGGATCCTTCCGCGTTTTTCATTCTGTATTCCAATAAAAATTTCAGGTTTAACGCATTTGCAAATTCAGTCCGGATTCCTCCTTTAAAGCCTAGCCAATCGACATTGCTAGCACCGGTTCCTTTGGCATAATTCACACCGAGAGAAATATCTGATTTCAATTTTTTTAGTCTATAGTCTCCAATACATTTCAGCGCGATGAAATCCTGATTTGCTTTTTCGCCCGGCCCAATGCTGAAAACTGATGAATTAGTGGAAAGTCCAATAATAGTCTTTAGTCCTGATGTGAAATTTGAGATAGCAGTTACATTGAATACGTTGGATTCTAAATCAGGCGATATAAACGAAGTATCTATTCGGTTCTGAAATTGGTCATTTTTTCCCAAGGACAAATAATTGACTGTAACAGTATTGTTGATATTACGGACGGAAAACGAGTGTACCAGATTGAGAGATAAATTCAAAGTTTCTGTATGCTCCCTGTTATCAGCATAGTGAACAATGCCTGAAATACTATCAATAGACAGTGTATCAAATGCGACTATATTATTGGTTCTATTAATGGTCTTTATATCAATGGATATGTTGGGGAGACCTTGACCGGGATAAATATTTGTGGTTAACCGAAGCGTATTCTGTTCTTTTGGTGTAATGACAGACGTAAGGATTTTATCATCCTGATGCTTGTACATAATGCCAAAAGTAAGGCGATTGGATAGAATCCGGATTTTATCCGAAACTATAAATTGCCTATTATTTTTTACCAGATAAGGATTCCCAAAAGAATTGAATTCAGGACCAACTTGCCGGTATTCTAGCTGAAATAAATTCCCGTAAACATTTAATCCCATTTTCCCAGAAAGAGCGAGAGAAGGCATTCCCAGGATTGCATCCATAAAGGACACATTCGCACTATCATCAAATACCGCAGGATCGATTGGAACAAGAGGCAGCAGGTTTTGGTTGATAATGAGGAAATCACTGTAATCTTCCGGATCTATCGGAATACTGCTTAAGGAAAAAGAACCACCAATTTTATTGTCCACATCTCCGTCAATTAAAGTATCCAACTCAGCTTTTGAAACTGGTCCGTCCCAAATATTGTTGTTCATTAAAGAAAATGCGGCTTCGCCTTCCATAAAAAATTTTCGATTTAAACCGGACAATCCGGCATCAAGAGAAAGCACAAGATTATCTTTCGGATTTACGCCGACCCAGTTATCACCTTCATCAACATAAATATTATTCATCCTCAGCAAGTTGGAAGCAGTGTAGACTTTTCCGGAGTCAAGCCCAAAAGAAGATGTAGAACCTGCCCAAGTCACAAGGGCATCATCAATGTTTGAGTCAACGCTTGAAATTTTATCCCGGGCATGCAAAACATTTATCCCAAGTTTGAATTTCTTCCCTGTTCCAAGTTGGATACGGCCCATCCACGCACGCTGCTGAAAAGTATAATTATTTCGTTTGAGGATAGCAAATTCCTGTCCTGTAGAATCGGTATGTGTTGTTAGGGAATATGCGTTGTCGGGGGTCAGTTTCCCCTGTATGGACCTGGTGAATTCTCCTTCTGCGTATTTTAGCGAAACAAACCCCAATTTTAAATGGGTGCTAATTCCGCGCATCCGCTTGCCATTAATAGTGAATTCGCTTAATGATGGATTAGAATCTCCAATTCTTACCTCCAGATATTTATCTATGGAAAAGTCCAGATTGTGGATATTTCTTGGCTGAGTAAATTCACTTTCATCTGATGTCAATTTTATCTTCGATCGAATTTTTATTTTATCCCACACGGTTGCGTTAAAATTCATATTCAACTGGTTCACATTTAAGTTTTGTGTATCAATTTTATCGTAGTTATTCCCTGCAGAAATCTTCCCATGAAAATCAATGGCGGAAGCTAGCACTGCCTTTGTAGATGGCGCAGGAATGGCAAATGACCATTCCCGCTCTACCGAATCACTAACTGAAACACGGATGGTGTGCGTTCCCGGTCTCGGTTCAAATGCGATGTAACTGACATATTCTTCCTCTATCATAGCAAAAGCAGTCACATCTTCGTTATTAACAAATAATTTGATATTCTTCGGGTTGGCATTATCAATACTGAAAAGGGACGCAGCAACCAAGACTTCTCGTTGACCAAGTTCTAAAACTGCACCCGGTTCCGGTGAATATATTTCAATGGTACCCTGCGCATGAAACACAGAAAAAAATAGCAGAAATGAAATTATTAATTTGGCTTTATTCATATTCAATAATGGTTGTTTTAATATTCCCATCCTCATCTTCAAATTCTATTCTTATTTCGTTCGGGCCAAGTTCAACTTCTATTCCTTCTTCCTCTTCTTCTGCCTCCGCTAATACTTCTTCGTTCGCTTCCAACACTTCCATAGGTGCTTCAGGAATAGATTCTACCGTCTGACCTTGTGCAACTTCTACCGTCTGGCCCGTGCTTGTATTTTCAATGGAAACAACTCCTTCTAGAACAGTAAATGAATCGCCGCCTTGAGCACTACTAATAAAAAATTCGGTACCTTTTACAGACGCCACCGATGTTGGCGTGGATACTTTGAACTCTTTCCCTTTTTGGTCGGACACATTCACTTTTAGTTTTCCATGCATTATGTCGAGATTTTTTGATAAACCATTTTCTAGCTTTGTACCACCTATTTTCAATTCTGTATTACTTCTGATTTTTATAATGGAGCGATCATCCAAATACACTAGAGACGCAAACCCATTGTCTCCGGTTTGAATCAAATCTTGATCGACTAAAGATTTCCCCGGTTTTAGAGCAACCGCCGCAGCAGTATCTCTTTTAAATGATACCGTCCCGACTGATTTCATGGTGATGGCGATATTCCCCTTTGCGCATAAAAAGGATACCAAAAGTCCGGTAATAAATAGACCCCTTTTCATCATTCTACCCTCGTTGATAAAATTTGAATTGGCCGATAAACTTCATTGCCAGAACTGTCAATTTCAGAAATGCCTTGCGTGCTGAGTTCCTGCAAATCTGATATATCAATTGTATTTCCATTAAGAGAAATAATTCCATTTGGTGTAAAACCATACAGCGTAGCGCCCTGGGTTAAAAGATTATTTACTACGTCATCTCCGATGAGGGTTTTAAGCGCAACAACCGTTGGGTCGCTACCTGAGCTTACATTCTCTTCCGAGCCTGCGCTTGAATCCATGAAATCTTTTACTTTAAAAACCAAAATATCACTATACACGGCTTCTTCTCCTGCGGTAGTTGGCATATCTTTTTTAATCTGCCATCCATAAATATGACCGGATTCTAAGTCTCCCGCATTCGTAACTGGATAATTGAACAATGTTAATCCTGACCCAACCTCTTCCCAGCCACTGCCCTGATCCAGTGGAAGCCGAGTTTGTGAATTAATAGCCTCTTCCACAGAAGAATGGTAATTGGGAATGAATTCTGCTACTCGGATAGAAAATTCACATCCGCCCGGAATAAGGCAGGGATCAGATTCCCACTGAAACACGGGATAGGAAGTATAAATTTCATTTATGTTTGTATCCGCTAAAGTACCGCCGGGAGAAATGAGCTGAAGGTAGTTTGCGGAAGCAATTTGAATAACTTCTTCATGTGTGACTGGATTCCCGTTTTCCGGAGTTGCCGTAACTACAAAAGTATATGAGCCAGGAGGAAGCTTCCCGGACTGAACAATTGCATTAAACATATTTCCAGCTTGGTCAAAATCAATTGCCGTAAATGAGAGATCCAATTCCACCGCATTCCCGCCTGTGTCGTAGATGGTTTTTGTATTCAGATTTAAATCCATGTTGCTGATATTGATTGGATCGTTTAATTGAATGGGAGTGTCTGTGGTTAGATTGATTAGGGATTCATTGTACACGCCGAGCACATCGGAATTAACAATGATCTGAAATGCTATATCCACAGGGATAGTATTCGTCTCTCCCTGAACCTTCGATAGTGTGCTGTTAAAAATAGGCACAGAAGATTCTCCAGTATTCAGATCTACAATGGAAAGATAATACGAAACGTATGAAGTGAAGTTTACATCGAACTCTATTCTATCCTGAGGATGTACAATCGAACAGAGGATTGCGATTGAAACCCAAATGTTTTTTATCATATTGAAATCCTGTTTTTATGAGATACTGTAATTACTTTTAAATTTCCTGCTGATTGGATGGAAATCTAAAAACATCTTACACAGTTTCCTCCAATCTATTTACTGAAAAATACCGCGATTCCGGATGAGAAAAATACCATCCACTAACAGAAGCGGCTGGGTACATTGCGCGGGTTTCTGTTAGTGAAATTCCTGTATTTTCTTCAACATTCAGCAATGTCCAGATTTTATCTTTTTCGGTATGATCCGGGCAGGCAGGATACCCCGGCGCCGGTCGAATACCTTTGTATTTTTCTTTTATCAGCGATTCAGAATCCAACTCCTCATCCGAAGAATATCCCCAGAATTCTTTCCGCACCCGTTCGTGAAGCCTTTCCGCCAGCGCTTCGGCTAAGCGGTCTGCCAGCACTTTCGCCATGATGGAATTATAATCATCATGATCATCTTCAAATTCCTTTACAATGGATTCTAGTCCGTGCCCGGCAGTCACCGCAAAGGTGCCGATGAAATCATCTTTTGGCGCTACAAAATCGGCTAAACTGTAGTTGGGTTTTGCGATGCCCTTATCAACAGTTTGCCTCGGAAATTTGAATTCCAACCCTTCTGTAAATACCGTTTCATCCTCGGAAAATGCAGGATGAATCCCTATAACTGCTTTTGCCGTGATCAGTTTTTCCGTTACAATCCGTTGCAGCAGATTCTGTCCATCAGCAAACAATTTTTGAGCTTCGATGCCGTATTTTTTATCTGAGAGAATTTTTGGATAAATCCCCTTTAATTCCCACGCATGAAAAAAGGGCGACCAGTCAATATAATTAACAAGTTCGTCCAGCGGATAATCCGCAAACACCTTTATTCCTGTTAGTTCAGGATCCGGCTTTGTGTATGTTTCCCAGTCTATAGTGTATTTTCTTTTTCGTGCATCTTCTAAGGACAACTCAGCTATTTTTGTTTTTCCTGCTCTTGTCAAACGAATTTTTTTAAAATCATCTCGAACGTCTTCAACAAATCCGTCTCTTACTTTTTCGTTCATTAATTTTCCAACTACACCCACCGCACGCGATGCATCAATTACGTGAATCGTTGGACCGGAATATTTTTCTTCAATCTTTACTGCTGTATGCTTACGGCTTGTAGTGGCGCCGCCGATTAAAAGAGGCACTTCAAATTTCAGGCGTTCCATTTCTTCTGCAACATGAACCATTTCATCCAGACTTGGGGTAATCAAACCGGAAAGGCCGATAATATCTGCATTTTCATTTCGTGCTGTAGATAAGATTTTATCAGACGGCACCATGACACCGAGATCAATAATGTCATATCCATTGCATCCCAGAACAACGCCGACAATATTTTTTCCAATATCGTGTACATCGCCTTTCACGGTTGCCATTATAATTTTTCCGTTTGATTGGCCCGTCAATCCCAATTCGTCCTTTTCCTTTTCAATAAATGGCAAAAGGTGTGCAACTGCCTTTTTCATCACACGAGCAGATTTGACCACTTGCGGTAAAAACATTTTCCCGGATCCAAACAAATCTCCGACTATATTCATTCCGTCCATGAGTGGACCTTCAATCACGTCAATCGGGCGTGGAAGATTCTGCCGAGCTGCTTCGGTATCCTCCACAATATAATCAGTGATTCCTTCGACTAGGGCATAGCTCAGCCTTTTTTCAACAGGATTTAAACGCCAAGTCAAATCCTCTGTATCAGATTTTTTTATACCTTTAAATTCTTCGGCGATTTCCACGAGTCGTTCGGTAGCGTCATTTCTGCGATTAAATAAAACATCCTCCACTCTTACCTTCAGCTTTGCCTCAATATCATCGTACACGGTTAACTGCCCCGCATTAATAATTCCCATATCCATCCCAGCTTGAATGGCATGATAGAGAAAGGCAGAATGCATCGCTTCGCGAATGCCGTCATTTCCCCGAAATGAAAATGACAGATTGCTGACACCTCCACTGATATGAATTCCGGGAAGCGTTTCCTTCAGTGTTTTTGCGGCATTGATGAAATCCTTAGCGTATTCATTGTGCTCTTCAATCCCAGTGGCGATGGCAAAAATATTCGGATCAAAAATGATATCTTCCGCAGGTAATCCTACTTTTTCTGTTAAAATATGATAAGCACGAGTACAGATTTTTACTTTTCGATCGTAGGTATCCGCCTGACCTTTTTCATCAAACGCCATGACGACAACAGCTGCGCCGTATTTTTTAATACACTTTGCCTGACGAATAAATTCTTCCTCACCTTCTTTCATGGAAATTGAATTCACGATACCTTTGCCTTGCAAATTTTTTAGTCCGGTTTCGAGAACGGTCCACTTGGATGAATCCACCATAACCGGCACTTTGGCAATGTCAGGCTCGGAAGCAATTAACCTGAGAAAAGTCTCCATCACCTGCTCAGAATCGAGAAGGCCTTCATCCATATTTACGTCTATAATTTGAGCCCCATTCCGGATTTGCTGCCGTGCAATAGACAAGGCCTCTTCATAATTATCCTCTTTAATCAGCCGACGAAATTTTGCTGAACCGGTCACATTCGTTCGTTCACCTACATTCATAAAATTACTGTCCGGCCGTATGGTTACGGGCTCAAGTCCGCTTAGTTTAGTCAACGCCGTAATTTCGGGAATCGGTCTTGGTTCGATGCTTTTAACCGCTTCAGCGATTGCCTCAATATGTTTTGGAGTTGTACCGCAGCATCCGCCCACAACATTCACCAGTCCGCTACCAGCAAATTCTTTTATGGTCTCTGCCATGGATTCCGGTGATTCATCATATTCGCCAAATTCATTCGGTAATCCAGCATTTGGATACACGAATACAGGAATATCAGCTATCGTAGACAACTCATCCAGCCATGGACGAATTTGTTCTGAGCCGAGCGCGCAATTAAGGCCAACCGCTGTCAAATCTGCATGACGGATTGAGTGCCAGAATGCTTCCACCGTTTGTCCGGACAGTGTGCGTCCGCTTGCATCGGTAATGGTACCTGATACTAAGATAGGAATTTCAGAATTATTTTCCTCCAGCAATTCTCGGACTGCAAACAGGGCTGCTTTGCAGTTTAGGGTATCAAAGACAGTTTCAATAATGAAAAGGTCAACCTCACCGTCTAATAGCCCATTTGCCTGCTCATAATAAGCTTCTTTCAGGATGTTGAAAGAAATGTTCCGAAATCCCGGATTATTAACATCAGGACTTAATGACGCTGTTCGGTTTGTCGGGCCAAGCGCTCCTGCAACAAACCGTGGTTTATCTGAATATTTCGAGGCAGCAAATTTAGCAATTTTTGCCGCTTCAAGATTTATCTCGTACGCCAAATCTTCCATACCGTAATCCATCTGAGAAATTGAGTTGGCGCTGAACGTATTGGTTTCAACAATATCCGCGCCCGCATCAAAATATGCTGTATGGATTTCAGAGACTACATCCGGGCGGGTTAGGCACAAGAGGTCGTTATTCCCGCTTAAATCATTTTTATGCTTTTCGAATTGGTCGCCGCGAAAATCGGCTTCCGTAAGATTGTAAGACTGAACCATGGTTCCCATCGCACCGTCAAATACCATAATTCTGTTTTGTAATATGTTTTTTAACTGGATCATAACAAAAAAACCCCGGTGCTTATTCGGGGCTTACAGCCTTTTTAGCACCATTTTTTTACGTCGCGGCAATTGGGCATAAATCACGACCGCCGGTATTTTACACTTTTTTAGGAACAGAATTCAAGACATAAACGATTCATTCAATATTCCTTGGGTTGCTACTGTAAATCCCTTAGTTTACGGTTTGGATGTAAACGTATTGAGGAAGCGGACTAAACACTTAAGCTTTTTCTAAGGTTCACCGTTTTTTTGTCGAAAATAAAAATTCACAAAAACAAAGCCCTCCTCAACAACTGACGGTTTTTGGACAGACTGAACCGCCCCTTTCCCGGGGACTGTCCTTCGTCACTCACGTATACCATCCGCCCTAACAGAAAGCAATGTGTTTTGCGCATTGCAAGGAGCGAGCATGAAAAAAGAAATTTATATAAACGAGAGCATGGGCGAAACCCGTATTGGCATTCTCGAAGACGACCGATTGGTTGAGGTGTATGTAGAAAAACATGACCAACACCGAATGGTCGGCAATATTTACAAAGGTAAAGTTGAAAATGTCATTCCCGGAATGCAGGCAGCATTTGTGGATATCGGCTATGAGATAAATGCATTTTTACCTTTTTCTGAGATCGAAAATACCGATTATTTAATCGAGGAAGAGGACGACGACGGCAAAAGGCAAAAGGACCGGAAAAATGCAAAAAACGGAAGAACCGGCCGAAAACGCAGACAAAAAGATGACGACAATATTCGCGTTGACCTTACTACTGGGCAGGATATTTATGTACAGGTCATCAAAGAACCCTTTGCAGGAAAGGGCCCACGGGTAACCACAGAGGTCGCTATTCCTGGAAGACTGCTCGTGTTGGTGCCAAACGGCAACTATATCGGAATTTCTAAAAAGATTTGGGATAAATACGAACGGAGACGTTTAAAAACCATTACCTCCCAATTAAAGGACAGAGGGTTTGGGTTAATTGTTCGAACAGTTGCAGAAGGGAAAAGTGAAGAACTTATCAGCAATGATTATGAAAACCTTATGGATGCCTGGAATAAAATGGAATCCAAATCCAAACGTACCAACGATTACGGAATTGTGTTCGAGGATATGGAAACCGCATCCAGTGTCATCCGGGATTTACTTACATCCGATGTAAATAAAATAGTAATAGACTCAAAGAAATTATTCCGGAAGATTCAAAATTATCTGGAAGATGTTGCGCCGAACATGGCGTCGCGACTTGAACAATACAAAATTAAAGCACCTCTTTTTGAGAGTATGGGCATCGAATCTGAATTGGATAAACTTCTTCGGCCTAAAGTATGGCTAAAGAGCGGCGCTTATCTGATTATTGAACGAACCGAAGCAATGGTAGTGGTTGACGTAAACAGCGGCAGGTTTATCGGGAAAAAAGCACACGAGGAAAATTCCTTAAAAATCAATCTCGAAGCCACACGTGAAATTGCCCGCCAACTCCGATTGCGGGATCTCTCCGGCTTGATTGTGATTGACTATATTGACATGCGAGAAGACTCCAACCGCAAAAAAATATATCACGAACTCCGAAAAGAATTGCGAAAAGACCGTGCCAAAGTAGCTGTCTGCCAGATTTCTGAATTCGGATTGTTGGAAATGACCAGGCAGCGTATACGTGTAAGTTTACTGGACTCCATGAGCGAAGATTGTCCAACATGCAGAGGAGCAGGAAGAATCTTATCGAGAGAAACTCTTATGACAAGGATTGACCATTGGCTCAGGCGGTACAAAGGAAAATTTGAGGGAATTAAACTGAGATTGGAACTGCATCCTGAAATAGCGAATTATTTACTCGAAAAGAAGCGGAAAGTTCTGCGAGGATTAATGTGGCAAAATTTTGTCCACATTTCCATTGAAGATAACTCAGAAGTCGGTCGCGGCGAATTCAGGTTCATTTCTATAAAAACCGGCAAAGACCTCACCAAAGAGCTAGGGGTTGATAAGGTAAAATCTTCAGCATAAATTCGCCGGCTAAATTGAGGCTAACTATGTATGCAATCGTAAATATAGCAGGAAAGCAGATTCGGGTTGAAAAAGACGCCAAAGTAAAAGTCGCCAGCCTGAAAGGTGATCCTGGAACAAAAGTAACATTTGATTCCGTTCTCTTAACAGATGACGGTAAAAACATTCAGACAGGCGAACCAACCGTAAAAGGTGCTTCAGTATCCGCAAGTATTCTTGAGCATGGCAGGGAAAAGAAAATCCTGATCTACAAGAAAAAACGGCGGAAAGGTTACAATCGTAAAAATGGCCATCGCCAAGGGTTTACCCTTTTGCAGATTGATAAAATTGAAACGTCATCTGCCAAGAAAAAAGTCAGCCCGAAGAAAAAAGCTAAACCTGAAAAAACCGAAAAAAAGGATAGTGAATAATGGCACATAAAAAAGGAATGGGAAGCTCTAGAAACGGGCGTGATTCCAATGCAAAACATCTTGGCGTAAAAGTGGCTGACGGACAGTCCATCCTTGCCGGCGGCATTATCCTGAAACAGCGCGGAACACGATTCCATCCTGGATTAAATGTACGGCGCGCAGGTGACGATTCACTTTTTGCCATTGCCGACGGTGTTGTCAAATTCAGCACAAAAGGTCGAAGCAGAAAGCTCGTTAATGTGGTTGAATCTGACTAAGGACGGCACCCGTAAAATGAACCTTAAAACCCTGTCTCAAATGAGATGGGGTTTTTAATTTCTATACAATATCCTGAAGGGAAATATTCATTATGTCACGTAAAAAAATAGCACTGATCGGCGGCGGACAAATCGGCGGAAATCTTGCACTTTTGGCAGCTCAAAAAGAATTGGGAGATGTCGTCATTTTCGATATTCCGCAGGCAAAAGGAATGGTTAAGGGAAAAGCGCTAGATTTAATGCAGCTCCGGCCCCACGACGGACACGACTCCAACATTTCAGGAACATCCGACTACAAAGATATTGAAGGCGCTGATGTCATTATCATCACTGCCGGCATTCCCAGAAAACCCGGAATGAAACGGGAAGACCTGCTGGGAATCAATCTGGGGATTATAAAAGATGTTGCCGAAAATATAAAGAAGCATACTCCAAACGCATTTGTTATTGTCATTTCCAATCCGCTGGATGCGATGGTATATGCTTTCCACAAAACTTCCGGATTCCCCAAAAATCAGGTTGTTGGGATGGCGGGAGCGCTTGACAGCGCACGATTCCGGACCTTCATCGCAATGGAAACAGGATTGTCTGTTCAGGATGTTACCTGCATGGTGCTCGGCGGACACGGTGATACGATGGTGCCGGTTACACGGCTCGCAACCGTTGGAGGCGTTCCGGTAGAAAATCTCATTTCAAAAGAAAAACTGGATGCCATCGAAGAACGTACACGTTTCGCCGGCGGAGAGATTGTCAAACTTTTTGGAAACGGGTCTGCCTTTTATGCTCCGGCACAATCTGCGATTGAAATGGCCGAATCCTATATTCGCGATAAAAAACGCGTCATTCCCTGCGCTGCTCTTTGCGAAGGTGAATTTGGGATTGAAGGCTATTTCATTGGCGTACCGACTGTGATCGGTTCCGGCGGAGTGGAGCGCATTCTGGAATTTGATCTTTCGGATGATGAAAAATCAGAACTGAACAAAACACTTGAAGCCGTTAAAAAAACCGTGTCCGAAACCGGACTGTAGTCAATACTAATATCGGGGAACTCATTTTTTCAACGATCCAACTCCCGTAAAATCCGCTGACAACCTTTTTTCGCATGGCGAGTCAAACGCCCCGTGAAAACATTTCAAATTGGACGACAAAACCACACAACTAATCATCGATGCTCAGACTGGATATACAGAGTCTTTCCACCAGTTGGTAGCACTGCATGACGATCGTATTATGGCACTCGCATTTCAACTTTCAAAGAATCAAAGCGACGCTGAAGATATTTATCAGGACGTCTTCGTGAAGGCGTGGAAAAGTATCAAATCCTTTAGGATGGAAAGTGAATTTTTTACGTGGCTGTACCGAATCACAGTAAACACGTTTCTGACGCATCAGAAAAAAATATCACGAATGAACATTCAAGATTCAGATTCTGACTCCGGATATGATCCACTGGATTGGGCGGCAAATTACACCGATGAAAACAAGATTTCTGAAGAAATAAACTCTTCCGTTCAGGAAGCAGTCAAGGCTCTTCCAGAAAAACAGAAAACAGCTTTTATCCTAAAACACATGCAGCATCTAAAAATTCGAGAAATAGCCCTTATTATGGACATTACAGAAGGCACAGTAAAAAAATATCTTTTCAGAGCTATGGAAAAAATGCGGATTCAACTCAAGGAATACAGATATGCATGAAGTCACTGATATTCTAAAGAATAAGGCCTATCTATTTGTCTCAGGTGAACTGTCCGAAAAAGACAGACTGGCGTTTGAAAAAGAACTTGAGACCAATGCACCGCTTAGTGAAATGGTAGATGAAATATCCTCTTCTCTCAACCTCACAAAAACCGCTTTTACTGCTCAGCCGACAGATACATTTCTCCAAAGCCAACGCCTTATTCTTCGAAACACACTAGACTCCCTTGAACAGGAAAAATCACCTTCAGTGGCGTCGTGGTCTATCCGTGATATTTTAGCGCGATTCGCCGGAGCGCGCCAACCCGTATGGGCCATAGCAGCTTATGTAACCGTTGCATTCTTCATAGGTCAATTCTATTTCAACCCTCCCTCAGATGGGTTGGCGCCGGCACATTCTGCCAATCCCGATATTATGGAATTAATTCAGGCCGGCGCTTTGCAACAAGTCAACATCAAAAAACGCGAGAATGGAAATGGTTCTCTTCAATTGGGATTGAGGACAGCACAAGACTATGAAGTCAGCGGAAATCCTGAAGACGATTTTATGCAGCAAATTCTTCTATACCTTTTGTTAAACGATAAGAATCCCGGGAATCGGTTAAAAGCGGTTAAATATTTGGATGAAGTTCCACGGCACAATACAATGAAAATGGTGCTGATGTCATCTATAATGTCCGACCCAAACCCGGGTGTACGGCTTCGTTCCCTTAAATTGCTCAACCAATATGAAGTAGACGAACTTCTTTCCGATGCTTGCCTTAAGGTTCTATTGGAGGATGAAAATGAAGCGGTGCGCATGGGCGCCCTGGAAATATTGGCGAAAGCGCCATTAGCCAAAATTGTTCCTGCACTTCAAGTGGTATCTATCATGGAAGTAAATGATTTCATCAGAAGCCGAGCCATAGAAATAATGGAATCGATTGAAGAATCTCAAATCGGGGAGAAAATAGAGTTGGTACAATGAAGTATTTTATCGGCATCATCCTATTCACAATCCAAGCAGGATTATCTCAGGAGTTGTTAGAATCCTTTGATTTAGACGGACTCAACAGATTCAAAGGAAAAACATCCTATCAGTTTGAGTTGGAATCGGATGATTTGGGGGAGCGATCACTAACCATCAACCACGTTAAAGGCGATATTGTCGTGAAGGGAACGGTCGGCAGTGAAATCATTATTGTTGAGACCATAATTATCAAATCTCTTTCCCGAAGCAAAGCACAAAAATTGTTTGAAAATAAAAAGGCAAAAATTTCCCGCAATCCAAACTCTGACCACTTTTTGATTGAAGGCGTTGCTATGAAATCATCTAAAGTGAATTTTGATTACACCATTGAATTGCCGAGCCATTTTAATCTGGAATTACACACGTCAGGCGGCGACATCAAATGTAAAAATATTGTTGGCGCCATTCAAAGCCAGACAAGCGGCGGAGACATAGAATTCATCGGTCTGTATGGAAAAATAGTAGGAAAAACTTCCGGAGGTGATATAACAATTGAGGATTCACAAGGATCGCTTTCTGTTACTACTTCGGGTGGTGATATTGAAATTTTACGCTCAGAGGGTATTATTAGTAGTAAAACTTCCGGAGGTGATATCGAAGTAGAAAATGTAAACGGGAAATTGACCGTGTACACAAGCGGAGGCGATATTGAACTCTCTCACATTAAAGGGAATAGCACTGAAGCAACTACTTCTGGCGGTGACATTGAAGCTGAGTATTTAACAGGTGATCTCATGGCAAAAACATCGGGCGGCAGCATTGAAGTCTATCAGCTGGAAGGGAAACTGGATGCCACAACATCCGGAGGCGATATTGAATTAAAAAATATCGAAGGGAAAATTAATGCGTCCACAAATGGTGGATCTGTTTCTGGGGAATACATAAGCGGATCTATTCGTGCATCATCCAGCGGCGGTGATATTGATGTATTAATAATTGGGCATAAAAATGATCAAGAACACAACATAAGCCTTGATGCCAAATCCGGCGACATTAAACTCGTTTTGCCTGCCAATTTTCCTTCTTCTATTGACGCTCGAGTTACGGGAGAACGCTCATCCAGAGCCATTGAATCTGAATTCCCTATAACCATCATTCTTGACGATAACCAAGTGACGGGGTCAGGGACAATCGGGAACGGAAATCATATAGTTATACTTAGAGCACAAAACGGCAGAATTACCATTGAAAGGAATTAACGCATGAAACAAATGATTTTACTCACACTCATTTTATCCATACCACTTTCCGCTCAGGATAATGTTGATGAAGTGATTGAAGAGGTTGAAGAAATCATCGAAGATGCTGTGGAAGAAATTGAAGTAGAACTTGAAGCATTGAACGATAATGGTCACAAAAATCATTCTGAATCAGAAAGATATAATGAAGACCAATGGAAATCGGAAGATGAGACCATTACAGATGAAATCATTTTTTATAAGGATCATGTCATTCCAAGCGGTGATGTTTCCTATGACTATATTCGTATTATCGGCGGAGACCTAATCGTGGATGGCACGGTTAAGGGAAAGATTACACTCATCGGCGGCGATGTAAAATTGAATGAAACCGCCGTTTTGGATGGACAAATAGTTGTAGTGGGTGGAAATGTTCAAAAGCATACCAATACCGTTATTAACGGAAAAATCATTGAAAGTAATCTTAAGGAGGGGCTGCTTTACCGCGAGACAGATTCGGAAGAAGATATACAAGGCACAACCAATTTTGAATTGGAAGAACGGTCGGACCGCGCAAAACAAAGCTGGATTCATCCCGAAGCACCTACCTTTGTCTATAATCGGAATGAAGGGGTTCTTCTTAACTATTTCCATAAGCGCTGGGATCGCAGAACACTGTCCAGTTTTAGAGTTACATCATCCTTTGGAGTCCGCCTGAAACCAAACCATACGCCTGATTATTCCCAAAGGCTAACCATGGAAAAAACATTTGGACTGAATCGCAATATTACCGTATTCGGAAGCGGATTTAAGGAAAGCCAAACAGACGATGCCTACCGACTCCCGCTGAATGAAAACACTTTGGCCTCTATACTTGGGAGACAGGATTTTTACGATCGCTGGGATGAGACAGGTTGGGAAGCCGGCTTTGGTGTGGATATATCCCGATTGAAAATAAAGGCAGCCTACAGCGAAGCGAGCCAAGATTCAATTTCTGTTGCTGATATCTGGAGTGTATTTGAAAAAAACAGAATTTTGAGAGATAACATTCCTGTCACACATTTGGATAAAGTGAAAACGACAGAAGTGACCGCCGCATTCCGAACCAAGGATTACAATCCTCTCAAAAATGGCCTCGCACTTTTTGGCCAATCAGAATGGTACGATACCGGCGACAAATCAGAAGGCCGTATTAATAGAACCCTTGCCATGGGAATTGCCAACCTGGAAATCGCCGAAGGGATAATTTTCCGAACGCGGATGATGGGCGGCACTTCCGCCGGCACCTTGCTGGCTCACCGTTATTTTGGTGTTGGCGGCCTTGGCTCTGTAAGCGCTCATCCTTTCAAAGCTCAGATGGGCGATCAATTTGTACAGGGGAATTTTGAATTTATCGTCACTCCGGAATTCACTGATTCTGGCTGGCAGGTAAAACTGTTTGCCGATGCCGGGCATGCTTGGATGAAAACGAATTATGGATTCGATCTGGAAAAAATAAAGTCATCGGCAATCACGTCATTCGGCATTGGCATTGGCATTGGGATAGGTGACATTGATGATTTGGATTGGATGATTAACATTTCGCAACCAATGAATGAAGGCGGCGTTTTGCAAACAACCGTAAGATGCAATTACAATTTCTAACATGACGATTCAAAAAATCACCGTACTATTCCTCATTCCTCTGTTAGGGATTTTTGCGCAATCTGAAGATGAGGATAAAAAATCCAACACGGTTCGGGACTTCTATCATTACAGAATTGAAGACGTAAGCGAAGTGGATGCATTCATATCATTTGGGTTGGGAGAAATGATAATTGCTGCAAACAGCCACTCAAAACGGTTTGACGGGTCTGTAGAATACGCATCAAAAATTAATAAACCGGAAATAACCTATTCGGAACAGAACAATAAGGGAACTCTTATAATTAAACAAAATTCCGATAAAATCGTCAGGGACGAGAGTTACCAATTCGGGAAATCCTGGGCCCATAAAATTCCCAATCGCGGTGAATTTTATTTTCCGCCTGATGTGGCTCTCAATCCAGAAATCGAATTTGGTCTTGGAGAAGCAGAATTGGATTTTTCCGGATTAACTATTAACAGTCTTGATATTAAATGCGGACTCGGAGAAATGGAAATATCTGTAAATCGAGCAAACAGCAAAGCAGCAGCATATTTACATATTGATGCCGGGCTTGGCGAATTCGAGGGACACAATCTTGGAAACCTTCGCGCCAGAGAAGTGTCGATTGGCGTTGGTCTCGGTTCTGCAGAAATTGATATGCGGGGAAAAAATCTTGTGGATATGGATATTGATATTTCTGTCGGGCTTGGTTCTTTGGAATTAATTTTACCAGAAAAATCAAACATTCGAATTGATGCTGACCATAATTTTCTTTCCTCCGTTGAAGTGATTGGCCTCGTTAAGAAAAACGGCCGGTGGCAAAGCAATAACTGGAATAATGCCTATCCTTCAATTACCGTAGAGGCAAAAGTTGGGATCGGCTCGATTGAAATTCTGGTACGTGATTAATCTGCCTTCATATCAAGGTAAACAATCCCCTCCACTTCCTTTACAGGATATTCCTCAATTTTAACGTCCGGGTTGTGGACAGCGCAGCCGTCTTTTACCCCAAATTCCCAGAGATGAAATTTGCATTGTACGGACTCGTCCTTTATGTGTCCATCGGCAAGACTCGCACCGCGATGAGGGCAGCGGTTATCCCAGGCAAATAATTTTCCTCCGGTATTAAATACCGCAATTGGCGTGTCTCCCACCATAATCAATTTGGATGATTTTTCGGGAAGGTCGAGTTTAGAGCAAACTTTAATCATTTGTAAAGTACCTTAGTATATTGGTGTTCAAGTTTTTATGAATTGTAAGAATTTATTTATTCGAATACGTGAACACTTACACCATGCCCAATACTTCAGCTACCAATTTTTCAATTCCGGCTGCGGCTTCTTTAATGGACTTGGCCTCCATATAGGCCGGTGTGGACACAATTTTCTTTTCCGTATCCACAATTAATTCCTCAACCGGGCACATCACATGATTTGCGCCCATCGCGTTTATGTCGTTCCCGGTCTGCTCGTCAAATCCAATGGTTAAATCCACACTTTCACTTTTTTCCCCCATTACTTTTGCCAGCAATGCGGGGGCTATGCAAATGACGCCGATCGGCTTACCAGCATCATGGACTTCATAAATCAGGCGCGACACATCCGGATTCACGGAACAGTCCGGGCCCGCCATTGCATAATCGCATAAATTTTTGGCGACACCGAATCCGCCGGGGAAAATCAATGCGTCCAGATCATCGGCTTTAACCACCGCAATATCTGTAATATCGCCTCTCGAAATCCGCGCCGATTCAATCAGCACATTCCGCGATTCTTCCATTTCCTCGCCCGTTGCATGATTGATAACATGCAAATGATCAATGTTTGGCGCCATTATCACCATCTCTGCACCGGCGCGATCCAATTCCAGCATCGTGATCACAGATTCATGAATTTCTGATCCGTCATTCACGCCGCATCCTGATAATACTAGTCCTACTTTTGGCATTTTATCTTCCTTTTTTGTAACACAAAGACACAAAGGTTTAACAACTAATACATCTCAATTATTCTCATCGCTCAACTTAGTATCTTTGTGTTTATTTGAAATAATGTTCCGCTTCAGTCCGGAAAACTTGGCCCGCTTTACCGCCGAACCTTTAAATAATTTACGATAAGATTTTTCATCAAGCGCATTCCAATCATCATCCGTGTAGTTTAGAATTTCGCTTCGAGGCTGAAACGCAAATTCCTCAGAAGTTTTTCCGAATTTTTCATTCCAAGGACACACTTCCTGACAAATATCGCAGCCGTAAATCCACCCGTCCAAATCTTGCTGATCTTCCGGTAACTCTCCTCTATGCTCAATGGTTAAATACGATATGCATTTGCCGGCATCAATCTTGTAATCCTCAAGGGCTTGTGTCGGACAGGCATCAATGCAGGCGGTACAGGTGCCGCAGAGATCTTCTGTAAAAGGCTTATCTGATTCCAATTCGATATCTACAATCAATTCTCCTAAAAAGAACCAGCTACCATAATCTCTGGAAATAAGATTTGTATGTTTTCCCTGCCAGCCCAAGCCGGCTTTCTGCGCCCACGCTTTTTCCATCACCGGCGAAGTATCCACACACACAATTCCTTTTACGTTCGGTTCTATCGTTTTAAGCCAGCCCAGTAATTGAAAGAGTTTAGATTTTAGCACATCATGGTAATCATCGCCCCAGGCATAGTTGCTGACTTTATAATTCGAGGATAAATCTTTTTGCTCGTGACCGGAATGATACACCATGGCTACAGAAATGACAGCCTTCGCTCGCGGAAAATATTTGTGAATGTTTCCTCGCTCATCCTTTCGGGATTCTATCCATTGCATTGTAGCATGATGGCCCGAAGAAATCCAATCATTCAAATCAGAATTTAATTTCGGATGAGGCCCCGCGGGTGCGATACCAACTTTTTGAAAGCCGAGATCTGTGGCGTGGGTTTTTATTCGTGATGATAGTCCAATGCCCATAAATGTAATTTACCCATTCTGTGAATAACAGAAAGAGTCGGATCAATTATAAAATATTAGTTTCTATTTATTCTGAAGATCAATGATTAACTGAATAATATCATCAATCTCTGACTCAGGAACACGGCCTTTGTAGAGTCCACGGCAGAAACGATTTTCATCAAGGATTATGATATTGTATGAGTCTTCCCTTAATCCCCAGGAATTTCTCAGATTCGCATCGTAATCAAATAGTACAGTTGTATCAAATTTTTTCGCTTTTGATCCACCGATCATTCGGATAGCGAAATCCGGTTTCCAGGAAGAAGCGCAGTCTGCGATGCCGATTCCTTTAAATGTAGGTCGGGCAATGGTTTTATCAATGTCGAGTGCAAATTTTATGGCATCATTTACATGTTCATTCATTTCGGATTCATCAGGATCCACATAATTGATTTGTAGGATTTTCCCTTCCCAGGAAGCCATAGTGAACTGTTTGCCGTCGGCATCACGAAACATCCAGTCAGCCGCTTTTTCGCCAACACGCAATTGACCAATTAGCAAGGATAAAAAGAAAAATATAGAAAGGTTAAATCTCAAAGTGAGATTAGAAATACTCGATATAGGTAATTTTTAATTCGCGTGAAAAATAATCAACCTTATCCTCGTCAAATAGAAGGTTATTGAAATCCAACTCAATGTGCAGATGTTCCACAAATGTCCAGCGCACAGCAGCATTTAAGTAACCGCCTCGGTTGATGGCAATGGTTTCCGCCGTCATGTCATTTTCATTCATGGCAGCATTGTATTCCCCGATGATTGAAAATTCAGGATTGAATTCCATGTCAAACCCAAAGAATAAATTTAAGTCGTCATCTCCGTCATCCGTTTCGAGGAAACTATGATTCGCTCCCGCATGCAGACCAAGGTTTCCTAGTGGTGTAGTCCAATTTTTTGAAAGCGAAACAAATGCGCCATATGCTTTTACATCGTATCGATTTAGAGAATCGCCTTCATTAAACATTCCATAACCTTGGGTATTGATCCCAATGGAAATCCCAGGCATCGTTAGGTCTTCATCCACAAGTCTGTATTTTACATTGGCTTCTGGTCGCGGATGCCACTTCAGGCTGTCATCTCCTATTATGTTCCCCCCGCCATAGGAAAGTCCAAATTGAAAGCGATCCGTAATGCCGACAGATAATCCTCCTGTGAGTGCGCCGTTTCGTTGGATTCGGGTTTCCAGCGCAAAACTTCCCCTTACAAGCGTACCGGCAGTTGGGGCCGTTACTAAAGATGTTGGAGGTGGATAGCTTGTCTGAGCGTTTACGAAGGTAAAAAATAAGACGAGAGAAACAATCCGCCATGCTTGGTATGTGAATTTCATGATCCGAAGTTAGGTTATTAAGCTAGCAATTTAATCAGGTATTGAAAGGAAATGCAACTGCTCGTCAAGGATATAAAAAATCGCCGTGACGTGACACCACAGACTGGACACGGCGCAATGGAATCCTGTAAAGAGCGAGATCTTCCGGTAATCTGAAAAAAATCTCTTCTCCAAGAACCTTGACCACATCTGCCATATAATCTTCACCGTTTGTCAGCCTGATTCTGTCCCAATCCATTTTGGGAATAAACGCTGTTATTTCCGGCTGAGCTCTCGTCCGAAGCAAATCTTCAATAATAAGGTCCACTTCATCCAGCGTGTTCCCCGTTCTTGGGAAAGCAGTTTTGTACAATTGGTCAGACGGTGCCTGTTCCAACACCATATGGCTCACAAGAGAAGCATCTCTTCCGTATTCCCAAATTTGGTTTTTCTCTGTCATCAGATTGTAATCATACACAAACCTGCGAATCACTGTTTCGCTCGGAAGCATTCTCCATATTTCTTCGGATAGAAACCCAAGGTGATTGTACCGAAAATCAATAATCCCGTATGCAATCTTATCAATCGTTTGAAATTTTATAGAATGAATCTGTCCTTCCATTCCAACTTTAAAAATGGATTCCTGGCCTTCAGTCGCAAATGAAGTTTGAGCGGGAGTGCGGTATTTTCTAAAGGCATTCGACCACGATTCATCATTGCCGAATCTGATAAGTCCAATTACTCTTTGGTGCTCATCCAGGAACGCCTTTTTCTGAAGACTTCCATCCTGACCATACGAATACATTTCCTGTGAAGTTACATTTCCGTTTGCATCAATCGTGCTTTTAAGACGCGGATTTCCTTTTTCGTCGTAGGATATTTCAAGGTGCTGGGTCTTGTGGCGTGCCGTAGCAGCCATAGTATTTCCGGAAATAAAATCTGATTCGGATTCAAAAAATTTAAGCGACATCACGTCCTGCCCAAAGACTGTTCCGGTAAGAAGTGCCATTGCACAGAATATGGAAATGTGAAAATTCATTAATCCAGCGGTTCCAAATCTTCGTCTAAACGGTTTGACAATTGATAGCGGAATATACTGAATTGCGCAGGATCGCACACGTAGATCACACCTCGATTGTCAACTGTGATTGCTCTAGGGCTGATGAGGTCTTCATGCGATTCTTTTACATAAAAAGTATCCACCAAAGAAGAGTCGCTTCCTGAAAATACCCATAGTGATGTGTCAATCGTCATGGACTCTACGCCCGCTTTCAGGAAAAACATTCCGGATGTATTGTACACCTGAATTTCTTTTGAACCTGTATTCGCGACATATACAAATTGATTCTGATCTACCGCAACATCGTTGGGGACATCGAACCTTGTTAAAAAGGTATCTACAGTCGACTCATTGATTACCAGCGTTGTATCCCAGAGATCCATAATGTCATTTGTCCCGGGTTGAAACACCGATGGATAAATTGTCCACGCATTTGCGGAAACGGGTCGAATTTTGTGAATAGGGAAACTTTCACCGTGTTGAGAAAAATAGATGTTTCCATCGCTGTCAACATCCATTCCTGTTGGGTCATCAATGGTGCCGGCACCGGAACCGCTACCGATTGCTGTATGTCCAAAAACGCCGCGATGAACCCAAACAGAGTCGCCTGTCGCGAGTTTAATTAAATGGGTTCTTTCGAAATCAATGCGAATCATTCTTTGGTGGTATCCATCCAAAACATAAATGAAATTAGATTCATCCTCGGTAGCCGAAAGACCTGTGAAAACGGATTTTTCGCTGGCATAATACGTATCTTTGTAGGAATGGATCGGAAGAGAACCATCATAATAAATATGGGGTGACGTCAGTGAATCTTTATCGTTTTGCGATTCTGTCCACGTAAAATCATGCGGATTCCAGTCTTCATCATTGATAACGTCAATCCAGTCATCCGTTCCTGAAACTGCTTGAAACGAATCGCCGGTGGTACTATTAATAAAAATTCCTGCAGAGGCAACCGATTGGATGCCGATGTGATCCCAAAGCTGGTTCCATCTGTAAACTCTGTTGGATTCATCAATAAAAAACACATTCATTTTTTTGTCCACATCAACATCAATAGGGTATATCAAGGAATCTTCCGCCGTTTTAAGATTTTTCAGCGAATCAAATCCAGAAACAATATCCCCGCCCTGAGAAAGAACTACAATCGCATTCCCCGCCGAGTCCGCGATAAAGATTCGCCCATCTTGCGCTATGGATATTTCTGTCGGCGTTACAAATCCATAAGACGCATCCCAAACAGGATTTATGGCAAGATAGGTTGTATCGCCGGCAGTGAAGTCAACGGCCTTATTGATGTCATCCGGAAATGCCATTTTTTCAATGCAGGCTACTTGCACCAATAAGATTACTGTCGAAGAGATTTGAATTATTCGCTTCATTAGAAACCAATATTTAGGCTAATACGGTGCGGATCTGACAAGTGTTTAAAATTTGCGAAAGCGTAATCTATTCGAAGAGAAACTGGCCCAAGCGGTACATAAAATCCTGCGCCAAATGAGATATCTTCTTCTTCATTATTTAATTTATATCCTGATCTGAGAGCCAATGATTTGAACAATATATATTCCAATCCCATGACCAAATTCTCAGCATTGTCCACGGGATGATTAAGCTGGAACGATCCGGTCAGGCTTTGGGATGATGTGGAAATAATTTCCATAGCAACACCCACCCGGAAAACAGTCGGCGGTGAAAACTGTTCGAACTCGGATTCGATGACGATTTCTTCACCTGTGCTTTTATCAATAATCCGCTTTTGATAGGTACCCTCCGGACGAGCTTGTCCTCCAAAATTCGATAGCGCCGCAGAAAATCTGAGCGATTTAAAGCCAGTCCAATAAAAGGTGCCAAGGTCTATCATTACGGAACTCATATCGTGTCCGCCCAGATTTTCCTGGACGTGCTTTAGCGTAAGCCCAAAGCTGAATCTGTCTGTCATTTTTACACCGTAACTCAATCCGATAAAACGGTCCTGAAACATAAAATAATTTCCGGTGCCGTGCGGCATGTATTCTGTGGTTTCCATCATCGGTTCCATATGCAGAATGCCTGCGGATACTCCAATAAAATGATTGCCTCTGACGCGCGAAGAGAATGCGGCAAAATCATAATTAATGTCTGCCGGCCATTGTATTCGGCTCGTGGACATTTGGCTGATTTCGAATTGAGCGATGGTCGCCGGATTGTAATACACCGATCCAGCATCCTGACGTAGCGCTACAACGGCTTCTCCCATTCCAACTGCTCGGGCGCTTACACCAATTTTTAAAAATGAAAAAATGGATGTACCGGAACGCTGTCCGCCTAAAATGGGAAATAAATTTTGAGCCGATCCAATGGATAATCCAGCAATTAGAATAACGATTCCAAAGCGCTTCATCAGAAAATTACCTGTATACCCAATTCCATTGTTCTGGGACGGCTGTATCTTGACGGATCTACATTCGGGTTAGGTTGATCAATCAAACTATATGGAATAATTTCACCCGGATCGTAGCCGTGGCCGGTAAATGAGTTAATGCGCCGCGGGATTGTTTCTTCAAATATATTTTCCGATTCGAGGAATATCTTCAAATTGATTCCCCTAATCTTAAAGTTTTTGTATGCTTTAATATCGACACTGCTCGTGCCGGAAACAGGATTTACTCCAAACCACCCTAGTATGGTATTGATACCGGTTTTTTCAAAAAATTTCGGACGGTAATCACTGAAGTAGAGATACGGATTATCCCCGTCCCGAGTGCCGATGTAGTACTCCCTTCCATCCACCGTAATGACACCGTTTTCGTATTCCGTTGTATCCGGAATGGAACGCGTGTATCTGCGGTTCGAACCGTATTCTATACGAGTAGATATTCCCCACCCTGACGGATGTTTATAGGATAAATTTGCAAATGACTGAAGCGGTCTGTCCCAACTCATAAATGCTTCACCAAGCGGTTTTTCACTGATAGCACCTGCTTGGACCAGCAAATTATCCAAAGGCGATGAGCTTTTTCCAGTCACAATGGAATAATTGAAATTCACATCAGCGTACCAATTTTGAAAAATTCTGCTTTTCAGGATGAACTCCACACCGCGAGACCGTGCATAATCGGCATTGAAATACATATTAAACCGAAGATGGGAATAGCGCGGATCTGACAGCGCAATGGTCTGGGACGTCTCATAATCAAACATGTCCTTCCAATACGCCTTCAATTCCAAAACCTGATCTTCACTAAAACGATGTTTGATTCCCAACTCATATTGAACGGTTGTTTTCGGATTCAAATTCGGATTGCCAAAAACCTGATATGTGGACTGCGATTTGGAATTCAGTTTTGCATAAACGTATTGAAATGTAGGCAGCTGAGAAAAATGTCCGTAATAAAAATAGAGTACGTCATTGTCTGTGACAGGGTGCGAAATGCCAAATCGCGGGCTGAGCCGGCCTTTTCCTCTATTACCGAAAAATTCAAATGTTTCATTATTAAATTTTTGGCGCGCAGCTTCTGTGATAATAATGTTATCCTCATCTGCTACGGCGTCCTCTACATACGTCCCCGGAAACCAGTAATCATACCTAATCCCCAGATTCATGGTCATGCCCTCAAACGTGATTCTGTCCTGAACAAAAAATGCACCGAAACTTGTACTCGCTTTATACATATCATAATTCGAGCCAAGACCGGTTGTGCCGGCCCACGGTTCATCAATATCCAAAACCTGAAGCTGTGTGAGTGTGTGCTCAAATCCTGCTTTAATTTTATTCCGCGTTCCAAGCCGGTAGGTCCAGTCCGCATCTATTCGGGTGTTATCGCTGACGATATCGTACCATTCCGAACCAAACCCGGAGTCGTAAAATTCATTGCCGTATGTAATGCGCACATTTCCATCTGAATCTGTGAAAATGTAATTGATGGGTTCAAGATCCAGTCGCTGCCGGTAGTCCGTCCAATGCAAATCTTGAACTGCACTATGCTCAAGAGTAACAAATCTACCCATCGTAATTTCGTAAAATGATCGCGTGCTTAACGTATGCGTCCAACTCAAATTGAATAGCCGTGAATCACGAGTAATAGTATTGTAATAATCCAGAATTTCCTGATACCGATAAGGGTAATACGTATTCGAAAAAGCCCTCGGCATGAAAAATCCTTGATTCACATTCAGGGACATATCGTAGGACACCATCAAACTCTTTTTAGGTGAAATTTTCCAGGAAAGTTTGTAAAGAAAATGCCAGTCATTATTTTCACGCTGGGCAAAAGATCTCATAATATTATTCGCATTCTCATCAGACACGCCGGGTGGAGGCGACCATGATCTGTGCGGATACAAGTTTTGGGCAGTCGGCAAATGGCTGTCATATACTTTCCCAAACCCATTTAAGAAAAAGGAAAATTTCCCCGGTAAATCCAATCCGAATATTTTAGGCAGCAATTCAAGAAGGATATCAGGACCGCCCAAATTGAACTCCATACGGTCTGATTTGTAGTTCGTAAAATCATCCTGAGACATTCCCCAATTGTCGCTTACATATTTGAGGGCGCCTTCAAAATGATCTCTACCTTCTTTCAGCTTTACATTGACCACTCCTGACATTGCCTGTCCGTATTCCGCACTATAGCCGCCGGTGATGATTTCAAGATCTTCGATCGCCTCAGCGTTGATAAACAAATTGCCGGAATATCCCGAAAGCGGATCTTTAATAGACAGTCCATCCACAACAAAAAGGCTTTCATCAATCCTGCCTCCCCGGATGTGAATTTCATTATCCTGAGAGGTCACACCAATTTGCTCGGCTAAAATATCTTCTACGCTGGATACAACTTTATCGGCAATATCGTCGCTGGATACCCGCACCATTGACGATGTTTCATCTGCGTCAAAAAGAGGTTTTTTCCCGACTACAACTACCTCTTCGCCTAAGGTGAGTACTGTTCCTTCCAATTCAAAATTTAACTCAACAGTTTTTGCTGGCAGGACAGTCACGCCTGTATGGAGGACCACTTTGTATCCAATCATGGATGCTTCCACATCGTAACTGCCGGGATTCATATTTAATAGTCTGAATTGCCCCTGAAGGTCCGATGCAGCACCGTAATACGTCCCTTTGACCATGATATTTACCCCAATAAGAGGATCGCCGGACTTAGCATCCTTTACCACGCCTCTCATTTCTCCAAACCCTTGCGCTTGCAAAACGGAAATCAGAAATAGTGCTATTAGCGAAAGGAACTTCATTCCACAAATTCCTCTGTTAAAAGGTAGTCCAGAAATTTGGTCGCCGATCCTTCGCCTTCCATAACGGGATGGCTGCCGTTATGAAACGGAAGCGTCATGAGTACCATTTTACCGGATAGTTCATTTAAGCCAACTTCAAACTGCCCCACGGCACACACCGTTGGGCTTCCTGTCCATCCGTCCGCTCCAGCCGTATCTTCAAGCTTGTACAAACTTTTTACCGTTTCAAATTGAGTGGAGTCTGGCTCAAATCCTTTTACGCGGATTGCAATCAGCCTAGATGTTACAAGATCTAAATCGTCAGATTGTTGGGACTCCAGCCGTTTCCCGGAGAAAAGCCTGCCGGAAGGATTGAGCGTAAACGAAGAGTCAATTGGGAAAAATACAAAAGATGTATCTTTCATTTCTGAAATATTCAGAAACATATTACCGCCTCCCATTACGTAGCTCAAAATACTGGAAGCAGCATCAAAATAAGTTTCATTCCCTGTGTAGGCGGAATACCAAATCACATGATCAAAATAATTAAGGTTCGCTTTGATATCCGTGGATGAGAATGGAAGTTCTTCCTGAACCTCCCACACCGAATAGCCCGTATCTCCCACAATGGAATCCAGTGCTGATTTATACCAGGATTGCGCTGCATTTGGTGTATCCTGAACAAAGTCGTCTACCAGCAGAACATTCCCCTGTGCCGGGACCACTTTCCAATAATCCGCTTCTGTTGTTACAAGTGTATCCGGGAAATGGACAACTTCACTTTCAGCGCCGGCGATATCCTGCGCCTTCAAATAAAAGGTATGAAGCCCTGCCTCCAATTCAGTAAGTGTTATACTTGTGTATGAGGCAGCATCAAGGCTTGTCCAACATGTGTCACACGTATCATCCAATGCATAATAAATATTGGTGACCGATTCCAGTCCATCCTGATCTTCAAGATCCCAAATAAAGGTTCGTGTCGGAAACGTAAAACTGGTGTCCCCATGCAAATCGTTTATTAGCGGATTGCTTCGGTACCGGAAGTCAATCACCGGACTTGAGTTCATTATCGGGAGAACGATTTTTGCCGGAGTATTATCTGCGTTCCCTTCAGTGTCAATGGCATATACTTCAAAACTGAACACATCCAGATCTGTTCTTATTGGCACATAAAAAATACCTGATTCGTTTATCGTAGACGTCCAGGCAGTATCAATATTCCATTTGTATTTATAGCCTGCAATCTCGCCGTCTGAATCTTCGCCCCACCAGTGAATTTCCTGCTTACTCGTTGTAATTGTGGAAAAAGCTGACGAAAGCGTATCCCACACCATGCTTGTGTCCGGGTCTGATCCAATCGCGTACGACCAGGTTGTATCATAAATCGTTTCGCCACTGCCGGGATCTGTGCTGGACGTAACCGTATCTATTGATGCATAAATAGTGTCGGATGCAATGAGGGACAAGAAAGTTTCTGGCAGTTCATCCTCTATAGGGCTAGACGGATCGCTATACTCCCACAGTGAGCATTGGGTGAAAAACAGACCGATTAGTAAAAAGTAAAAGTGCTTTTTCATCAAAAGGAAAAAGGCGGAAAGCCTAAACTTTCCGCCTTTTGATTTCCGTTAACGGACCAGAAGCATTTTCTTGTGCGCAATAAAGTCACCCGCTAAGACCCTATAAAAATACACACCCGAAGCTACCTGTTCACCGGCGTCATTCCGGCCATTCCAGTTAACAACATGCATTCCCGGCCGGTAAGATGTGTTTTTCAGTAAGACCCGAACGCGCCTGCCAAGTACGTCATAAATAACCAAAGTTACATCTTCCTGTCCGCCAATTTCAAAGCGGATACGTGTTTCCGGGTTGAACGGGTTCGGATAATTCTGATGCAGTTCATACTTAAACGGGGTTCCCACAAAGTCAGGATCATTCCCCAGCATTTCGCCAAAATCATCCATGGTTCTTATCTGCAATTTGTAAGTCCCGAAGCTGAAATTGATTATACCCGAAACAGTTTCAAGAGAATCGCCCACAGACAACCCAGTTAAATAGTTATCTGCATCAGCATCTGCCCAGTCATCATCAATAAGGCAGGTGTTTCCATTGGCATCCTGAACGGTCCAGTCATAGGAATTCACAGCGCTTACTATTACGTTGGAAAGCTCAACCTGAACACCTTCATAGGATTCTACTTCATCACCTTCATCCTCATTTAAATCAGCCGGTCCGACAGAAATAGCATCAACTTCATGACCACCGCTATGGATAGTGAAGGAATCGAGATCCATTAGTTTTGTCAGATTATCCCATTTAAAATGCCAATCATCGTCGTATTCTTCCACCATTCCAGTGATTGTAACAGAGTCTCCAAGGGTAAATGCGGAATCCGATTCAAAGAAGATGCCTCCCCACTGATCTTCAACATCCTGAATAGCATACAATCCAGAGCTGCTGGATGAATCCATTGTAACAATTCCGGTAAGCGAAACTGTACAGCCATACAGCGGAGAATCGCCGGACTCCCACGGAGTGTACTGCACATCCATAATGGAATAATCGCCATCCTTTGTTGGATACCGGAAATTCTCGACCGCAGGATCATACGGTGAATAGGATGTATCCACGCCAGACTGGCCGACGCCATCATCAATCGCCTCGATATAATAATCCACATCGGCACCTTCCGTCCCCGTTGATGGAATTGTTCCTGAATAGGATGTACCACTCGCCGTCATTGCAACTGATGTATAGGTTCCGCCATCAACACTGTAGAAAAGTGTAGCACTTGAAACAGTTGAATTATCCGAGATATCTGCTGTTACAGTTACATCATCGGTTGTACCCGGGGCACAAGGCGTCCGTGTTTCCGATGTAATATTTGGAGGCCCAGAACCTATAATAATATCAGTGCCGTACAATGGCTCCAACTTATAGGTCGTGGAATCACTGTAGTTTCCATAATGGTGATAGGCCCATCCACGGATGGTGTCAATCAAGGTTCCAACCGGTGGTGTTCCTTCCGATGCAATCCAAGTTTGAACACTGTCTGAGTCATCATCGACCCATAATAATCCCGATCCGTCATCGATGCCGAATATTTCATATTGAGAGGCCGGATCTGAAACGGTGGCATCCTCTATATATACCATAACCGTTCCCCACTTCTCCCCTGTAGCAGGAAGACGCAAGTCTCCTGTAGTTACAGTCCCGCCTTCGGGCAGGTCATTCCCTGCGGAAATAATATCCACAACTCCGCCGCTCCAAAGTTCTGTCATATTGGATCCGCCTGTTGTGTATTCACCAATTCTTCCGGTCATTTCGATCATATCACCCTCAAAGAGGACAGGAAATGTACTCGAATCCGGATCGTAGGACATGATAGCACTCCATGGTCCACCGTTTTCATCAGCGAAAAGAAACTTAATACCACTACCGGCGTAACTGAGGCCGGTTGGCATCGTGACAATTCCGGTCACGGTATAGGCGTCTCCCACACCGGCTTCTGCATTATCGCCTCCGATGGAAACATAGGATGTATCCGATTCTTCATCATCCGGAGCTTTAAGCAAATCGCTATACAAAACTTGCTGAATGCGCTGAATCCGAATATTTCCTTCACCTTCGACAACATCCCGAGCTAGCCGCGGCTGTATCTTGTGGTTGCTGTAGGCATATTCAAGAACACCTACAACCGCATCAAGCGAATCTCCAGAATTGGGCCAGAAATAGTAGTCCCAGATATCATCCACGCGTGCCGAATCCGATCCGTCAGTTACGGACCATTCACCGTACCCAAGACTGTCATCAGCAACCGTTACATCTGCAATCATCACAAGGCATCCCTCGTAATCTTCGGCCAATGATCCGCCTGTCTTCACTTCTCCGGGTGTTACGGTATCCGGAGTGATCATATTGTCTGCAGGTCCGTGAATCTTGAAGGAAGATACACTTTCAATCACAGTCATATTATAATTTTCATCCACTGTACCAGTTACGGTAACACTGTCACCTTCAGCCACGGAGTTTGAAGTCCCGGTAGCTGTTACGAAATCAAATGCATCCCAGCCACCATATTCATAGACCAAGATTCCATTCCAAGGCCCCGCGCTGTCCTGTACATAGATGTACCGCTCATTATAACTGCCCCAAAATTCAGCAGTTACCACTCCGCTGATGGTGAGCACGCTGTCTTCCAAGGGCGAATCGCCGGAGGAAGAATCCGTGTACTGGATATCATAAATAGCGGTAATGGTTTCTGATGTCACAAAAGTGACCGAAAAAGTGTCAGACATTGCCGAATTTCCATGAACATCTAAAAGCGTTATAAGAAAATCAACGGTATCACCTTCGGACTGGCCGATGATTGCGCCCGTGTAGGTGGAATCGCTGTTTTCTGTAAGACCAATCATTGCATATGGTGGATCGAGAGAAGTAGCTAAACTGCAAACAAGACCGGCTTGATCATCATAGGCTGTAACGGTAACTGCTACATCTTCGCCCGGCTGAGGAAACGTCGGTGTAAAAGAAACTGAAACAAGGGTCGGGCCGACATCGGTTGTAATGAGATCGGTCAAACTTCTTGGCATAACCTCATATTCACCATAGCCGTAATCCACTACACCAATGAGTTCAGAGAAAAAATCGCCTACAGCGATGCCGCCCAGGTCATCATCCGGATCGACAAAATCGTCTTCAATTTCCACAGCTCCGGAACCGTCATCCACAAACCACTGGCCATATTGGTCAGCCGCTGCCGTAACGGTAACATTGGATAGCTTGACCAAAACACCTTCGTATGGTTCACCGCCGGAAGAGCAGCCGCCGCTTAGCTCTCCGGTCGTAACTGAGACCGGGTCAAACGAACGATCCGAAGAAGAATCAATTTGAAATGAGGAAACAGTCATCAATTCAGTCAAACCATAATATTCAGCCACTAATGCAGTAACAGTCACAGAGTCTCCTTCAGAAGGATCAACAGATGAATCATAAACATAGACTCCCGACCAAGCAGAATCGCCGTCCTGAATCCAAAATTTCCCACTTTTCGCTGCAGTAACAATTCCCGACACCGTGACGGTACTGTCATCAAAAGCTGAAGGATAACAATCATTCCCAGACGAATCCGGATCGGTTGCTATTTGAATATCGTATATCGAGGTAACACTCGGCGTAGCTGCCACGGTGAACGTAACAGTGTCTGCCACATGTGTGCTCAAATTTGCGTGACTGTCATCCACGAGCCATACAATGACCGTATGTGAACTTTCGGATAAACCTGTCAGTGCAATGTCATCTGCTGTGTAAACCATCACGGTTGAGCCGCCATCCACTGCATAATGAACATGACCGTCTCCACCCGAAGTTGCTACCGTAAAATTAGACACTGTAAAAGAAACATTTACATCAGGCGAATAAGTTGTTGAGCCATCTGTTGGACTTGTAATTGCAAGTTCAGGATCATTTATCTCAAGTTCTGTGTGGGGATGCGAGCCAAGATAGGTCCAAGTGTTCTGATCTAAAACAATCCATTCAGAATCGTCCGCATTGGTTCCTGCTGACGCAGACCAATCTGTATTCCCAGAGGTTACAGTCGACTTCCGGACAAGTGTATGATCTTTTGTCGCATCAGCTTCACCAGCAACTTCCCAGCCAGCTCCTGGATCGGCACCATCTACTCCAATGACGTCAATGATTGACCCGTTCTTTAGTAGTGCAATACCATCATCTCCATTATGGTGAACAGGGCTTTCATATGCCATTGAGTCGTCCGCTTCTGAAAGAATAATAGAATCTGCCGCATCGGCTGCCATAACATAAACATCGCCGGAAACTAAGGTTCCTGAGAGGGTAACATCTCTATCGCCACCATCACCCCAGGCAGTACCATTGTTGGTGCCCTGAATAGAATAGAGTGAAAGATCCACATCAGCACCTGTGCCATTGTAGACTTCGACATATTTATTACTGCTACTTCCTTCTGCGTATTCTGAGAAGAACAAATCTGTTGCTTGTCCCATTACAAAAGTAACTAGCAGTGTTGGAATTAATACCAATCGTTTCATTTTCATCTCCTTGTTTATTATTTAATAACCAGGAATTTCCCTTCCTTGGTTTCTCCAAATGATGAACTTCCGTCCACCAAATTCTTTACTGTAAATAAATACAGGCCCGAAGCCACTGCCTGATCGTGTCGGGTTATTAAATCCCACGCGTGCTCTCCGCCTGCAAACAGAGGCGACCGCTGATCGTTGATATTCTGAATATCCGATCCGGAGTAGTCGTCATCGTGATCAATAATATCTACCAAGTCACCGGATAATGTAAAAATACGAATCTCTGCTTTTTCCGGTAAACCCTGGAACCAAAGCATGTGCGACCGGCTGCTGTATCCATCCCACTGTGCCTGCCCTTTGAATGGATTTGGATATACACTGGGATCCATCGTCCAATTTTCGTTTGAAGAAGACACTCCGGGATAAACATATTTCCTGTTTGAATACACCGAACTTTCAAGACTTTCGAGATTGGAATCAGGATCACCGCGGTCGTAGGCAGTTACGGCATAATAATTCAGCCACCCGTTCTGGACGCCGGTATTTACAAATTTATAATGGTAATACCTTCCACTCACTTCAATGCTGTCCTGATTCCCTTCGTTATCTAAAATCTGTACTGCATCAAAACCGGTATTATATCCAATCGTTTCGGATTCTGTATCATCTCGGTCAAATTCACCCAAAAGAGAAAATTCTTCATCGCTTCCTGATGTTTTCCGCGCGCCCCACACTTTATATCCTTCAAAATCCTGTTCCCGGCTTATGGGATCGACAAAATCTTCCGCATTGTTTTGCCAGTACACAGTGACTTCCTGATCTTCAACCACAACAGCCATATTGGGAACCGGAGGAGGCGCCGGCAACACATACCGATCGATAATACCGTCGTCGTCTAAATCTTCGCCGTCATCTAATATATTGTTTCTATTGATATCTTCTCCATCAAATGCTTTTTGCGCCCAATCATGATTGATATGAAGATTGGCTCTCCGGGATGAACAGTCTTCGTCCGAATTTTCTCCGCAACCGGTGCCATCCCAAAGTCCGCACACCAAAGCGAATGCAACCGTGCAGGATTCTCCCGGACCCAAACTCCATGTAGACGAATCCACACTGGATGGTTCGCTACCAAACGGTCCGGCGCTCAAAAGATAAATCCAGCTGTTAGCGATCGCCGGATATCCATCATCTGTATAATTCGGCGGTCCCGGTCCGAGTGCAGCAGAGGAGGACATTTTTGCATATCTTTCTTCATCGGTGATTGGCATACTGAAATCAGGAAAGTCACTATTATTAGAATTTGTCCAAACCCACTGATTGTAATGCGTATCAATGTATGGCCTTGGAGTCGTACTCCCGAGCAGGGATACTCCAATATAAGACTGCGCCCAGCCGTCGTCGCCGTCTTTATCATACTGGTAGCCAATGTCTCTTTCGTATCCAGCAGCATCACTTGTATTATCAAATCCGTCCAAATTGTCATACCATGTAAACCCGCCGCCGGGCTCATATTTGTTCGTATAATTCATATTGGCGACTGATGCATCCATCCAAAAACCGGCGTACAGATCATCGATAGTTTCAGTAGAGGAATTTTTAATGGTGTAATTCAAAATGACAAAAGCGTCGGCAAACGTATAGTTCCATGCGTAGGATTCTAAATGGACATCAATCCCGAGCGGCGGACGGGCGTTAGGATATTCAGCAGTAGGATCATGGTGGTTAGGGATTCCGTTTCCATCCGCTGTATTAACGCCATAATCTTTGAAATCAATTAAAAAATCCTGATGGGAAACAGCATAAGGCGAATAATACCGCGCCATGGAATCATCTGCTGTGGATGCGATGGAAGATCGGATATCTATTCCAGATTGCTCAAACAATTCAAATCCTTCCTGACCCGATTCAAATACACCGTCAACAATTGCGGTGGACACTCGTTTTTCACCATCAACTTTGCCGCCAATCCAAATGCCGGCATACGAAAAATGTTCAATCTGTTCCCGTAAAATTTCTGTATGCTGCTTATACTGGCAGGATGGAAGAATTTTATTATCCTGTTTATTCCATCCGTTTCCGAGAATACCAAAATTGGTAACGGTCAGACCTAATTGACTAACAGAGGTGTATTGATCGGTTACCGCAACCTGTGCAAACAGGATTGATGTTAGGAGCACTGCTGTCCCAATTAGAGACACCGAGGCTACGGATCGATGGTCTTTCCTCTGTAACATGTAATAGATGTAGATGAGGCGCCAGCCTCTTTGATAACCTCTGGATCGTGGTCGCTCAAGTTAGTAAGCGTCTGCAAATAAGTCAATAAAAGTCGGGCTCTTTTTTGATTTAATTACTTTAGCAATATTGCTTTTTGGGTTTGTACGAATTCGACTGATTTTAAAGTAACAACGTACAACCCGCTAGGATATTGAGACGCATTCCATTGAATCTTGTGCTGGCCGGGATTTATTATTCCTTCCGCAAGCGTTTCCACCAGACGGCCGGTAATATCATAAATGTTCAATTGTAGGGGATGCATTATTGCTTCCCCTACACCAATATCAAACCGGATTGTGGTAATCGGATTAAATGGATTTGGATACGTCGGATACAACTGAAACATCTTTGGAATAATTTCTTGTGCGGCAATAGACATTAAAGTTGAATCATTCCATGCTTTTCCGGGTGAGCCATAGTCTCCGTCTCCAAAGGGAGTTGTTGAAACAGACCAATTGTTCGATACACTGTTGTCAGCCGTCATATCCGAAAGATACATGGATGCGCCGCTGCTGAAAGGGAATGCAGTTGAGTATGCCACCTGATCCACAATATTCTGATCAGTGTCCACAAGGACAACTTCATCGGTAGAATTCCCGAGTGTAAAGCCGGAATATTCATAATCAGCGGTAAATCCGCCATTAGTAGTCGAATCATCGTTCCTTCCAAAAACAAGATATCCGCCTGCCGGAATTGTGAGTGAATCAGTTACGGAAATTGTATGCGTGTCGCTTCCATTATCCTTGATCACCCACCCGTTCAAATCCAGTTCAGCTGAATCGGCGTTATACACCTCAAACCATTCACCGTAGCTGTCCGAAACGGCGCTCGGGTTTGGCATCACTTCAGAAATGACGATCCCTGCACCGGCACCTTCCCCGGGAGGAAAACTGAATGATGCCATAACGGGAATATGATCAGACGCATAGTACAATGCGTCAGCCACAACCGCGCCTACAGCAGTATTAGTAGGACTGTCATTAATACTGTCATTGTAATGCAGGCCGTCGTTCCCGTACGCAATATAGGACCCTTCCACATACGTCATATCGTAGGTTTCATTCATCACTTGTGTGGAAGCAAGAATGAAATCAAATCTATCATCCATCCCGCCGGAAGAACCGCCACCGAAACTGGTTTCTCTTGGGCATTGCGTATGAATGGATGCAAAGCTGCTGCTGTTGTGCCACGTTCCCGGACTATCTATGGGATCGTGAACCTGTCCGCTCGTATCCGAACCGGATTCAATCAATGTATTATATCCGGGTTCCTGATAGCTGCCGGAAGCATTACTGCTGTAAAAATTGAAATCGCCTGCTACTATAAAATGACTCTCATTATCCAAACCGTTTAAATAAGTCCTGAGCGCCAATGCCTCCGCTGCCCTTTCAGTGTAATTGGATGATCCGGAACTCGCCTGAAAATGCAATCCGTACACGCGGAATTCCACACCGGACGGAGCATGTTTCATAACAAATTCTATCGCATCCCGATTGTAAGAACTTTGTTTTGTATTAACAGTACTTGTGCTCACAAAATCGAAATAATCGGTTTTGTAATAAAGTCCAACATCCTGAGTGGCAGTTTGATTGGTAAATGTGGCCACTGCCCACTCACCGGGTTCCACTACATCCAAAACATTGGACAAAAATTGAGCTGAACCGCCATCCGATCCAATGATTTCTGAGGCAACAATCAGCTCAGGTTCTGCATCTGCAATAATTGTTCGAAAATACGAATCCCGGCCTGTGTCGCCGTCGTCTCCGTAATACAAAAGGTTGTATGCCATGAAACGATGCTCCCAGCCTTGTGCGCTTAAATGCAAAGATAGTATTAGAAAAAATATAATGAATTTTTTAGTCATAATTGAATTTCCGCAGTGATATCGCCAATTTCTATTTTACGATGATTTGAAAGTATGGAAACAGTATAACCGGACAACGCGTCCGATTCTTTTTTGGTTAATAAATTAAGGTGACTCAAAACTGCCATAGTCGCCACAGGAGCGGCTCGTTGGGTTCCATCCAAAACTTTTACGGCAATTCCAATGGTTTCACCATTTTCAGTTTGGATGCTTACACCACGAATAGCTTCTCCTCCAACCTTGGTAACAGCGCGGCCTTTCATTGCCGTTATAAAATCCGTATCAAATCTTTTTTCTCCCGCAACAAGATGGGGATGGGCCGTCATTGCTTTGAACAAAGTGGCGAGGGATGGGTCGTTCCCATCTGCCAATTGCTGAAATAGTCCGGCAATCGTTTTCAGTGACAGCATCGGCGCCGGTACGCTGCATCCGTCAATGCCCGTTGGGAAATCATTTAATCCCGTCAAATCGGTTAGTTTTTCAAATATTTTTTTCTGAACAGGATGTTCCTTATTTGTATATCCTTTATGATCCACTCCCAATTTGTTTGCGAGCGAAAGCATTCCGGCGTGCTTCCCGCTACAGTTATTATTGAGAGCAGTCCATTCTATCCCATCCTTTAACAATTGGTATCGGGCATTTCGATCATATGGTGGATGCTTTCCGCATTCATAGGCAGATAAATCAAGTCCCAATTTATTCAGCATGGATTTTGCAGTCTGCACATGAATATCCTCACCATTATGAGATGAGCACATCAAAGCCAATTCTTCTTGCGAAAAACCGGCTGATTCTGGGGCACCCGCATCCAAAGCCGCAGAAGCCTGAAATGGTTTTAAGGACGATCGGATGAATGTGATATAATCGGGATCTCCGGAAGAAAAAATGATTGCGCCTTTTGCATCCACGGCAACTGCGTAAGCAACATGAATACTTTCAGTATATCCGCCTCTTGATACTTTGCAGAGAATTCCCATTGCTCTTCTTTAGTATGCTGCTTCCGATGCGAAAACTAAGTCGAATCCGTCCGCTTTAAGTTTGGGAATTATCTCTTCCAAAACGGAAAGAGTATTGGCTTTCGCATGTCCAATCCCGACTGCCAATCCCATAGTTTCAGCCTTTTGAATAAGTTCTTCCAATTGAATTTTTATCATGTCAACATCATCCTGATTATCCAAAAATACGTGTCGTCGATTCGTGGGAACGCCATTATTCCGCATCGTCATTTCCGCCACGGTTTCGGTTGTAGTCCTGCTATCGATAAAATATTTTCCATTTTGTTTCAAAATGGATGCCAAAATTCCCATCAACCGTTTGTCTTCGCTGGCTTTTGAGCCTTGATGATTATTCATTCCAATAGCCTCTGGCAAATGAGACAACACTGTATTGATTCTTAATTCTAATTCCGCGCTAGTCATGTTTGTTTCAAGAATATACTCTCTTTCACCCTTTGTTTTAAAGCGGCTCTCCATCGGCATATGAATGATGACTTCATACCCTTTTTGCTTTGCCTTGGATGAAAATGAGCGGCTGTGTTCGTGCCCGGGAATTACGGCGTACGTTAAGGCTGCATCCAGTTGAAGAAATTTTTCTGAAACGGAATCATTTCGATACCCAAAATCATCAATAATAATGGCAATGGTACCTCGAGAGGATGGCACCACAACAGGTGTATCATTTTCAATTTCAGTTTCCTCCGTTACTATTGCAGGACTTCGATTGGCGAGTTCCCGAAGTGTCAATACCTGGCTTATTCCAAGTGCCAATACAATCACCGCCAAGATATAAATGATTCTTTTTTGATTATCCGAGGTTTGGCTCATGGTTTACGGCAGCATAATAGAAAGGTCAATCATTTGCGGCAGCCCAAGTTTATGAGTCCCATACATCAATCCATAATTTAGTCGATATATTCCTAACGATAGTCCAAGGCCGCCGGATAGTGTTACTATATTTTTCGATGATCCTATTCCCGAATAAATCGTCAGTTTACCCACATATATTTGAGCCGATACTCCGGCTATAATCCCAGACACATGAGAATTGGATTCGGCGTGAGCGGCAAGGGTAAATCGTAAAGATCCGGGATTAAATTGCATCGAGACGCCTCCCAAAATACGTACAGGAAGTGTTGGCGACTCCATCATGAATTTGGACATGGAACCGAGATTTAAAATGCTGGCGCCGACTTTCAGCTTTTGCCCAACCGAATAAATACCGCCGACATCAAGCGCAAATCCCTGAGATGATTCCGTGTGCATATCCATGTACACCCACCGCAATGCAGCGCCTACCTTAAAATTTTCCCAAGACCTGTTGAGATTAAAATCAACCGCTGTCCCGCTCGATCCAAAGGAAGCCAATGGCTCGTCAGTCGGCCTTTTGGTTCGATATTCCAAATCGTTCAGGCTGACGTGGCGGATTCTGTATCCTGTTTTATATTCACCAAGTTGCGATCCAACGTTCAGCTTAAATGACCGTACTCCACTCAGCCAGTTCCCGTATGAAGCATCCAAATATGACGGTGCTGTCGGACTTTCGCCTATCGCAGGATTTGCCCAGTTAGACGATCCCATCAGTGGATTTTGTCCGAGGGCAATTTCGGAGGCCGATGAAGGAAGCGATAAAAATCCTGTCCCGATCGCACCCGCATCGCTCAAAACGAAAACAGAAATTGTTAGTAACTTAAAAGTGGAACGCATAGGTAAATATATGTGCCGAGCCCGCCGGGTATTCGATAACAAACGCATAATCAAGGTAAGCATCATTTTTCTGTGCAAAGGTCCAATTCAGTCCGGCGCCTACCGAAGCTCTGGAATTTCCGTATCCGACGCGTAAAAAATACCGATCCTTATAGGTATACTCCGTTCCGATTCTCATACTGTAGCCTAGCACCGAATCCTGATCGGTAATCAATCCGAGATCGCCAACGAAAAAGAAACTGCCAAGTGTATACGTGGATCCAATTCTGTAAATCGTCGGAAACAGTTCTTTGTATGATTTGCCCTGTTCCTCAAATACGCTTGTCGTATTCCAATTGTAACTGGAATTCAGGTCCTGAACCATGAACGCAAGCGATGGCATATTCCCGCCGCGTATCATTACTCCCATATCGAATCCGATTCCGCTTCCCGTGAGATTATCAGAATTCATAGGAAGCTGGTGATACAGAATTTTTACGTTAATTCCCATTGCAAACCACGACCGCAGTTTTTGCGAAAATGTGAACATAAGGGCATCTTCACTCGTGGATAAATATTGGGTGTGCTTTCCAGATGTTGAACGTCCATCTATTTCATCTGCTCCGGCGCTGACCCAGGAAATACCGACTCCTGCGGTTGGAGGAAGATTCATTGAAACTGATGCAGCAATTATTCTCCGGTTTAGCGGCAGCGACTGATGGGCAAAATTCGCACGGCGGGATTCCACGAAAGCAGTAGCGGCAGGATTATAGTATGCAGAAAAACCATGATCAAGTTCCGCTGTAAAGGCACTGCCCATAGCAATCGCCCTTGCGGTAACTCCCATCCGCAGAAACGATCCGCTGTATCCTGCAAAATCCGCGGCAGACAATGCTCCAGCGAATAACATCGGGATGATATATTTCTTTATTGTCTTCATTTGATCAAAATTACGCTTACCCATTCCGATTTTGAATCGTACTGCAAGCGGACAAAATACGTTCCGTTTGATACAAGTTTCCCAAGACTGTCCCTGCCGTTCCATTTAAGTGCGCCGCTGTTTTTCCTGCGGTCATAGTCTTCCGAATACACCAACTCCATCGCAAAATTGTACACATCCACATTCACGACATACGATTCCTTAATATCGGTGTAAAATCGGACATACCCATCGCCATCCAATACATTGTGGACGTACGGTGAAAAAGGATTTGGATAGGCGTACACTTCATTTTCATCAAAATTTGTTCTGTATATTTTCCAGTTTGATCCATCCATATTAAAAGACCTTGCGAGGCCGTCCATTGATCCAATCCATAGAGTGTGAGACGGATAATACGAGCGGCTGTCATAGGCGACCGAAAACATGTCGCTTGTCAAAATTTCATCCAAGTCGTAATGAAAAACACTGATCGGTACTGCCTGATTTATTCCCTTGAACTTTGCCCATGTTTTACCGTCTTCGGATTTCCAAATTCCGTCGCTTGTCGCAGCGAAAACGAGCGAATCATATGCCGTAACATTGTACACGCGCTTATCTAAAAGTGTGGTAAGCCATGTTCCACCATCGTTTGTCGTATAGCTCAACCCCCGCGTTTCTGTGGGATCGTCCGCATTTACTGTTGCTGCCCAAATAATTCGTTGGCCATTCCAGTCTTGACGTGCTAGAGAGACTACAAAATTACCGGTAAGATTTTCAGTGGGAAACGCATAATGCTTCCAGTCAATGCATCCTTTTGTTCCCAAAATGCCGCGGTTGATACCATTGGCAGTCCCAACCCACACCGTGTCACTATACGCCAAAACTGAAAATGCTTTGTGATTGTGATTTCCACCTTCGGATGGATTTCTCGGATTCAGATAAAAATCCTCCAAAATTGTGAATTCTCCGACTTTCTCATACTCTGTTGTATCGCAGGTATTGAGCGCCGTTTGATTATCCTTTGGAAGCGGCACACGGCCCCAGGAACTGTTGGTAATATCATACCGCCTGAGTCCGCCGGCCCAACTGGCAATCCAAATATAATTCCCTGAAATGGATGCATCGTAGGTTACATTGAATTCTTCCACCGTTACGGGAAGCGCTCGGAAAAATTTCCCTGCGAATGGCGGAAGGGAATCTGCGGCACCTTCTGTTGGTTGAGAAAAATAGGACCATGTAATCGTAGTATCCGTCGAGTTGGTGGACCACACAAATCCATTCCCCATGGGATTGTTGGATTCGCTTGTGGTTGCGGTTGCGACGAAGAGAGTATCATTGGCGGCCGCAATAGCGGAAATTCCGCCCGATGGAAGATAATCGGTTGCGCCGCCTTCAGTGAATGACGACCCGGTTGTAAACGTCACCGCTGAAACAGAATCTCTGAGCAGTGACAATCCTGCGCCGGTACCAATCCAAACCAGACTATCGCCCTGTAATTGAATTTCCGCAATCACATTACTTTGCAATCCTTCCGTTAGACTGTCTACTGAAACAGATACTTTGCTAAATACACTGCCGTCCACTTTGAATTCTTTTATTAAAACAGGATTTGCAGCAGATGCCGCTGTGGTCCAAATAAAAATTGCAATGAATAAAGTTCTCATCAATAAACCACAAGCGTTTTGAGATAAGCTGAAGATTCAATTCCGGCATAATCGCGCACATAAAAATAGGCATTGTACGTTCCCGTTGCATTACCGGAACTGATGGTAATGTACCTTGAAAATTTTCCGTCACCCGCTGTTTCATCCCACAAATAAGAAACAGGATTGCTTAAGCCATCATCGTATAGTGATATCGGACTTCCGCTGGAATAGGTTCCATCCGGTTTTTGAAACATGAGGTAGCAGGATTTCACATCTTCATATCCATCCGGATCATCTGCAGTTACAACCATGATCGATATTGCCAAACTGTCACCGCCTAATTTTCTCATTGAATCCGGCATCGATACCGCCGTGATGGAAGGGCCGGAATTGGAAATGGATACTGTAACTTGTGTTAATTCAACATTCGAACCGTAGACGGTTCTCAGCCAAAAATAGACGGAATGTGTATCTGAAACTGATACGGTATTTTTTATCAAAAGAGTGTCATTCAGTACTTTCACAGAATACACATCATCCTCTGAAATGATATCGCCGTTTTCACCAGTATCATACAGCCGAATTGTGTCTGCTGAAGATGTCGTATCCGTGCCGGACCAAATCACATTCACAGAATCCAGCGACGATCCTGAATACGATGGTGCGCACTCGGCAGAGAAATAAAGCTTATTCGCTGACTGAATGAAGGAAAAGGCGATGTCTGTAACGGGATCGCTTTCAGCCGCCGGGTCAGTATCGCCGCAGCTATAGAAGAAGAAAAGGAACCCCGCAGTTACCCAAATTCTCATGCTGTAAAGGTAAACCTTATCCATTATTTGATACCATAAATATGATGAACCAAAAGGGTGCCCACCTGTTTCAGGCTCTCCGGTGAACACTTGTCCGGCGTATCTTGATGAGTGTGCCAGTAATTCTGATAGGCATTGGGATAGTCAAAATCAATAATATCAATGGATGGAATGCCGCCAATTTCATAAAGTGGGATATGGTCGTCAAATACGGTGTGGCGGATAGATGATTCAAACGCCGGCAGTTCGAGTTCTTCCGCGAGTGCCCACAATTCCTTCACCAACTTCCGGTTTTGCCGAAAAGAATTTCTTTCGATCGGAAGGGTGAGTTCTGCATCTCCCACCATATCCAATATAATCGCATAGTCGGGAGTTGGGATTGGCAAATTTTCTGCGAAATACTGGGAACCACGGGCAAAAGTTTTAGGGTTCCCTGCAGAACCAAAATCCTCTGCATCAAATAATACAATCGTCACTCCCGCTAAAGGCACCGACCGGGAAAAAATGTCTGCTAATTCCAACAGGACCGCAACTCCGCTTGCGCCGTCATTTGCGCCAATTGTCGGCTGAGATTTGTATTCAAAATCCTGATCCGCCCAAGGGCGGGTGTCCCAATGCGCGCCTAGCAAAATTTGTTTTTCCGCTTCCGGATTAAATCTGGCAATGATATTTGTCAGCTTTGTTTTTTCTCCATCGCCCGGGACAAAGAGTTCAAAATCCTGATGCCAAACCGTATCCGCCACTGCTTTCAAATGCTTGGTTAAATAATCTCTGCAGGCAGCATGACCATCCGACCCTGGATTTCTTGTACCGAAGGAACACTGTTTTTCAAGATATCCAAATGCAGATTCACCCGAAAAAATGGGCGTGTCTTTCGTGCAGGCGAAACATAAAAAAAGAAAAGGAAACCAAGTGTATCTCATCTCAATGCTATCCTGTAATTGCTATGTTTACGTCAAACCCGAAATCCCGGTCTAGCTTTTTCCCGGTGGTCATAGAATCTGTCTCGCGGTATTCGTACACCATAGAACCGGTTACTTTTGTGTTAAAAGTGTAGGTAATCCTAAAAGCGGCGCGCCAGCTAGTGTTAAAAGAAGTCAAGGCAAAGTTCTCCGCATTCAGCGCTTTCTGTTTTGTTTCGCTTTCTGACATATCAAAATTTAAACTGAAGTTTACGGTGTTTTGAATATTGAAATCCCGAAAGAAAACCAGCGGAATGGTAAATCCGCCGCGGTGGCTGTAGCTCGCCGTACCCGTTACAGATTGATCATTGTTCACCTTTTTCCCGCCGTTATAGGATTCTTCCACAGACCGCGATTTGTTGTGGCGGATGGACATGGAAACACCTTTGTTCAGGCTCATCGTTAGACCAACTAACGGAGAAAAACTTGAGCTAATTCTGGACGTTCTTTCGAAATCTCTGTAGCCCTGAATAAAATCATCCAGTTTAAAAATAGACGTCGCCTCAGGACCGTCCTGATCAAACTGCCAAGACCGTGTTTCCTTTCCACTCAATGCATGTTCCAAAGATGCGCTTTTGGCAATCTTATTTATAAACGGCCATTTTTCAACGCCTGACCACCGAAGGCTCCAACTTGTGAATGGAAATCCATTTTCGAGACTTTCGCCGTATGCGAGAATATCTCGGGTCATATTTCGTTGTTCCACGCCTGCGCCGCTGATATTCCGGGCAACATTTTGGGTGAAGCTGAAACTCGTGGTAATATTTTTTGCAAGTCTAAGTCCGCTTCGCACACTCAAGTCGCGCTTATGGTTCCAGGTTCCTGTATTGGTTCCCACTTTATCAGAATGGGAAAGCCCATGATCCGGAAGTCCTCCAAATTTATACCCAAGCGGAACTTCGCCTTGTACACCCTGTCCCGTCCGATTCAGATTTTCGGTATAACTCAAACTGATGGGATTAATACTGGAAGTAAAACTGTGGATCGCAGATAAAATCACATTATCCTTTTTCTCTTCCGGTTCGGCAACTGTTTCCGGTTCTTCTTTTTTCGCTTTGCCACGTCCTCTTCCTCGCTTCTTCTGTGTGGATGCTTTTTGCCCCGAAGGTTTGTAAATCAATTCCATGAGCGTTTTGGGAGTAAGGCTTACGCTGGACGAAAACCGCAGTTGGCTTCCGATATTTGCACCGTCTACATTGCTGTCAAGATTCTGGTTCCATCTGTAGCCGGCGGAATAATTCAGGTTGGGTTTTAGCCACGTAAAAATAGCCGGCGAAAAGGATGATGTAAACGATTCCGTAACATCGGTTACGGTACCGGGATCCAAATTTTTTACGGCGAGCCACGCATATCCGCGGTAATCATCCATGTCGCTTTTAGCATTCCAGGAATATTTATTTCTAATATTGTCGGTGAGAGCATAATCAATGGAGAAATTTCGATTCAGTCCAAGATTATAAACATCGGGTGACCGACCCCCTACACGTGAAGCTTTTTCTGTCAATTTTTCGCTGAACGAAGCCGAAGTATTGAAAGATGTAGGAGAATAATACACATGAGTTTCGGCAATTTTGGCGCCAAGCCACGGCACGGGCTCAAGCCATTTAAACGGCGAAATATAATTATCCCTATTAAACGGTAGCGCATAACTGATATTTCCGGTATAGGATTCATTCAGCACTTTTTCCTGAATTGCGTCTGATGAAACACTCCTCGATGAATTAATGGATGCACTCAGCTTATCCAGTGTGTACTTCACCAGCCTGTTTTCAGATCGAGTCGTTTTCGCCAGCTTTAAACTCATACTAACAGATTGAGATTTGGACAGGATGGAGTCGGGCGGACTGTCTGCATCTACAAGAATATCCTGTCCCGGATAGTATTTAGGCATGCTGACCGACTGCGCAAACGAACCGGACAGCGGAAGACTAATGCCCCATGTTTTAGGGAGAAATTTGTGAAGGGAAAGACTGGATGTTATATTCATTCTTTCCGATGTGTTATTCGATCCGAGCCGCTGCTGCAATGTATGAAAATCCGCGTCCTGTCTGTTGTAGGCAAAAGACGTATTCATAATGTCAGCCAATGTGAACCGCGATGAAAGGCGCATAGAAATACCTTTATCTTTTTTCACGCCGCTCAGCCTTAATTCGTCCATCCAAATTTGACCGGTGATGGGTACATCCGATTTATTTTGAATCCCGGATATAAAAAATTGAATTCGGTTAAGCGCAGGCGCACCGACAATTTTGATGCGCTTTCCCGTGACCATTCCATTCTCATCTGTAAACTGGTATTCTTTTACTCCGGCTGTATCGGTAAGAATATCAGTGTCTCTGAGTTTTCTATTTTCGGCGTCCTTCAATTTCAAAGATGATAGCCAATTGAGGTCGAGGTCTATGGAATTGCGTCCTTCCGTTTCATCCCATCCGGAATAGACCGGTTGAATGATTTCATAATAATTGCCTTCAAATCCGAACTGCATAAAGAAATCCACATCCGACTCAGAAGACGTTATCCAGTTACTTTCAAGACCATAGATGTACATTTTCATTCTGTCGTAGGTCAGATAACTTTTGGCGCGGTCGCCGGAAAGCGCCATACCCGATTTCATAGCAGCGCCTTTATGTCCTGCCGGCAAATCCGTAAAAGTAAGCACCAGCGATTGCTCTTTTGACTGCACCTGATTGATGCGGTCGTATTCACCTTCCACACCCGAGGGTGGTTGATAGGAGGCATTGTCTTCCGTATTGATGACCGAAATGGCAAAAATACTATCGCTGTCGGTTTTCGAAAAAGTATTCACCGTATCCGCAGCGGTGCCGATTTCTTTCCAGTCATTTCCAACCAGTTCAATTCTAGCAATTTGAATGCTCGTGGCAACATCTTTTTCACCATTGGATACCACCAGCCTCATGTGCTGAATATTGTTCCATTCCTGACTTTTGGATGAATCAATTTTTGAAAAATGACTAAGTGGAACCCTGTATAGTTTCCATCCGGTTGCGACTCCATTGTCTTTTGTTTCACCCACAAAATACGTTTCGTCGTCCAGTCCAAATGTTATGGTAAAATAGTCATTTGTCCAGTCTGGGAATTTAGACCTATCCAAATCCTCTGTATCCGGATAGCGGCCGGCATCCAATGCATTTCCTTCGGTTCCGTTAATTTTATCGTAACTCGTGCTTCCTTCGGAATAACTCCAGTCATCTCCGTTCGGATCTGACGGATCTACATCTCCGCCGGTATCCACCGTTTTTGAATTGATTTCTGTTGTGTCGCCTGCGGTAAGCAAATCCGCATACGAAATGCTGTCCGGAAGGCACCCACCCCAGCCGTCTTCCTGTGCATCAACGCATCCGTCAAGGCCGATGTCCTCATCATCTTCTAAAATACCATTTCCAATGATACCGCCAACCGGCTTATCCTCCGTATTTAAGAGGCCGTTGCCGTCTTTGTCTTCGCTGATTTGCCCAAAATCCACCGTCAGATCTACGCCTGAGCCATTCACCCAAATCTCAAAAAATTTAGTCGAAGTTTGATCATTATCACCTGAATACATCGGCGTAATAATACCGCCCCAAATGGAATCGGCATCCGTATCAGCTTGAGCGGTTCGGGGAGTGTATTTCACGATCAGAATATCGGTTGTTTCATTTTGCGCCCTGATAGAGGTAGACAAATTGGGCCAAATATCCTTCGTTCGAACTTGTCCGTACGGATTGTACCAATTCGTTCGAGCGCGGTTGAACTGCCGAAAAGTTTCACCGGTAAGGCGATCAATAGGCGCCGATGATTCTTTCCAAAATCTCCGCTGAATAGGAATTGTGGTCGTCCGTTTGGCGCCTTCAAAATCATCAATATATGCGACACCGTCCGGATCGCCTGTTTCGGGATTATTGATCGGATTCGGATTTGGCAATATTTGCGCAAATTCTCCTTCCACCGAAATACTTGAAGGACGATCTGTTTCAATGATTGGCAGTTTGTCCAGCCAGCGGGAAAGTCCATCTAAGGGTTGTTCTGCTCGCCCATTCATTCCCCACATAAAATTCCGCATTGGCTCATAGCCGACCTCTATTTTTTCATTGATAACGGATTGGTTAAAATATAGCGCAGTCATTCCAAGATACGAATGTTCATTGATGTCCATTTGCCCGCGAACACCCAAAATGGTCTTTTTATCAAAGGAAACCAGTTCATGTTTATCAAACAGAATTCTAATTTCAGCATTGGGGTCGACTTCATCCATCAATACTAGCGTACCGGAAAAATAATCAATCGAATAATCCATTCCCTTCTTCATGGGAATACCGTTTTTCAGCACTTGTTCGCTATTTTCCACAATCATGAAGCCAAGATTAATCGTAGAACTTTGGTTGGAGTAATCCACCTCAATTGTAAACCGACTGTCATTATCAATCTGCGTTCTGTCTGTCGTGGTATACATGGTCCCGGTTCCAAGCGACGCTTGCAAATCCGGATTTCCCGTACCACCCGCTAGCGAATCATTCGCAAATGGATGAAAGGTCGGAAAAATCAATTCTCCATCTGCCAGATTCACAATATTTGGATTCGAAATATCCACAAGCTCGTCTGCCTCCCGATTGCCGTTGGCATCCACGCTGTCTAAACCAAATAATGTGATATATGGACTCCCCAAGGGATCCAAATGGCTGGGAACTGCCAAACGCTTGTTCACAATCCTTACTTCAAATCCTTCTCGGTTAATATTGGTCGTTCCCATGTAATACACATTTTTAAACATGAGATCATACGTTGGATGATCGGGTGTGAGAGATCGGGGTTTTAGCATTTTCAATTTCAGCAAATCATTCTCTTGGGATATCTGTTCGCCGACCGTTAAAACGGTATCGCCTGTTGTGCGGTCAACCAGTATATAGGAACATCCGAACACTTCATCCTGCGCACGCTGCCTTAAGCGGATGAATCCAAGATCCTCGACAATCGAATATTCCTGTCCCAATTCCATCCGCAAAAAATTTCCGGTTTGGTCCAAACTTTCATCAGGATTGTCAATATCCGCGTACGCCGTTCCGGTTTCCGATTCAGCATTGGTCGTATTATCGAGCTTATACATTTCAAAATTCCGGACGATCACAGAGCCGATTCTATGGAGGCCTGCATTCAACGGATAAAAGGATGGCACCCAAACCTGATGTCCTGTTGTCAAAACCGTATCGGCGCCGTTTCGAAACCATTCGTGGATGAAATAATATTTATTTTTTACATAATCCGTATCTTTGATCTGCTGGGTTTTAGCTTCATTGTTTCCTGTGTATTCTTGCTGCTCGCGTTTCGTTTCCACCACAGAAGCAATGGCGGTTACATCTAACGGTCCAAACTTGGAAATGGTTTTAATCCCGAAAAGTCCAGAATGTCCGGCGGACCCCATCAATGCCTGCGATCCCGGCAAATTCAATGACACATTCCCTGCTTCTACCTTTTGGATTATTTCATCTTCTTGGCCGTCGTACGAAATGCGGATATTATTTTCCCAGTCAAAATCGCGCTCTGAGTCGTGATCCATGAGTACAGACACTCGGTCACCGACTTTTCCCTGCACATTAAAATTTTCTTTTTGGTCAAATTCAAGATGGGTGTTTTGAGTTTCGTTAATGCTGGACCGAACTAACTGCTGATCCTGAAACACCATTTTACCGGATATTTTTACATTTCCTTTTGCATGGAGGGATACTCTTCCGAAATCACCAACATCAACGCCAATAACCTCCATAGCCTGTCCTCTACCCGATTTCGTACCTATAGAAACGGACCTCTGAGATGCTGTAAATGTTTGTAAGAAATTCTTCTCTCTATTGGATGTAAGCATCTGCGTGAAATAAAATTCCACCGGCGATGTAAAGGGAATCTTATGAACGAATCCGTCCACGGATTGGGTTATGGTAATGTATTCCCAATCGCTGTCAATGCGGATGTCGGTTCCTTCTTTCGCAAACGGAATAGAAAGCAGTCCGGTAGGTTTTGTTAGTGTATCGGCAAAAAGCGGGAAGGTCCTTTTTGCGGTATAAAATGGATTTACAACAAAAGATGAAGCGGGATGCGGTAGGCGAAATTGAACGGAGTCTGCCTGCTGGCCGTAGGATTCCCGAACGGTCAAGAGGATAAAAAGACCTGCTATCAACGATTTAGTCAATGACTGTTTTCTGTTTGTTTTAATTCAGATGCACCAAAAAATAAGAGCATCAAACGATAGCGGTCAGCTTATAGGCTTACATCCTCCCGATGTTGGGGCTGGGCAGCCAGCCGGTTCTCAATTAAGTGTCTTAATTTTTTCAAGGCAGCACCTCTATGACTTGTTTTATTTTTCTCATCGAGGGAAAGTTCCGCAAATGTTTTTCCGATTTCAGGCAGAAAAAAGACAGGATCGTAACCGAAACCGCCGACGCCTTGCGGCTGTTCAGTAATGCGGCCTTCGGCCATACCTTCCACCCAGTCTTCAAGCGTCCCATCCACGAGGGAAATTACCGATCGGAATCGGGCGGTTCTGTTACTTTTTTCTACGGTCTTCATTTCCTGTAGTATTTTAATAACATTGTCCTCAAAAGTTGCGTTTTCACCTGCCCATCGCGCGGAATGTACTCCCGGTGCACCGTCCAGTGCATCTACTTCGAGTCCGGTATCGTCCGCCAAAGCCGGCAATCCGGTAATTGCATTCACCGTGCGCGCTTTCAAAAGTGAATTTTCCAGAAGGGTTGACCCTGTTTCTTCAATCTCTCCGATGTGAGGAAAATCTTCCAGCGTCATCCACGTGACCGGCAAATCGCCTACTGCGGAGCGAATCTCTTTCACTTTATGAAGATTGTGTGTTGCTAAAACTATGTCCATGTCTTGGTCCTCGGATTGAGGGTAACTGCGGAAAAAATAGGAGTTTTCCTTTCCCCAAGCAAGAGAATAAGAAATGACATGAAATTTGCTGAGTTTCGGTTTGCATTGCGAAAACTACACGGCTAATTTTCACGGCATTTTTCATCTATAATCAGATTGAAAATTGGTTGCCTTGGTAGCTTCCGCCGAATGGCGGACAGGCAGTTTCCAACTTCGCTACCATTTGAGAAGTGGAAACAAATTGAAAATTGGTTGGCTTGGTAGCTCAGTTGGTAGAGCAGTGGACTGAAAATCCATGTGTCGCTGGTTCGATTCCGGCCCGAGCCACTTTTCCCTTTCGCTAGTTCCCTGCCCGCCGACAGGTGGGCGGCCCGGTGGTCCGTTTCTGGCGGGAATCACATTTTTGAAGCCTCATCCTTTGATGGGGCTTCTTATATTCCGCTTCTTGAATTTCAAAGGAACTGCAATGAAACCATTCTCCGTACTCGTTTTTTTATCGCTTACCGTTTCCGTATTAGCACAGCATCTTCCCCGCGTTGATACAGAATGCCGATCAGAAATGGATGAGCGGCTTGCATTTGGATTGTGCGAAGATGGACGGTTTGATTATTTTGCGTCCGGAACGTATAAAGAAGGCATTCCAACGCCGGAAGAATTTTTTGGTTACCCAATCGGAAGTTGGCATACTACCTACGGCAGAATGGAGCGCTACATTCATGCACTGGAGGAATCTGCGCCCAACCGGGTGTTCATTGAACACTATGGAAAAAGTATCGAACAGCAAAACATGATGATGCTCGTCATTTCATCAGAAAGCAATATCAAAAATCTCGAGCAAATTCGACTTCAAGTTCAACGGCTAGCCAATCCGGAAAAAACGAATGCTAATGCCGCTAAGCGAATAGCTGCCACTACACCTTCCATTGTCTGGCTTAATCCAGCAAACGACGGAAATGAAACGGCGGCCTTCGAAGCGTGTCTTCAGATTGCGTATCAGCTTGCCGCCGGTGAAGATGCTCGAACACAAAATCTAAGAACGAACACCATAACGCTCATCAATTTTGCGCACAATCCTGAAAGCCACGAACGGCATGTCGCCTGGTACAATGCCTTTGTAAAAGGCGATCCCGATCCCGCGGCGATGGAGCATCGAGCTCCGTGGGGCATGAGCACCAACAACAATCATTATCAAATGGACTTAAACCGAGATGCACTCGGCCTCACGCAAACGGAAAGCAGAGCGGTGAGTGGCACGCTATTGCGGTGGCGTCCGCAAATTTTTGTAGATTTGCACGGACAGACCGTTCAGTATTTTTTCCCACCAACAGCCATTCCTATGAATCCGATTTTCCCGGAACAAATGGATACGTGGACAGACCGGATCGGACGTGCAAATGCAGATGCCTTTGATCAGCACGGATGGAGTTATTTCGTTCGCGATATCTTCGATTTTCATTATCCCGGATATTGGGATACGTATCCGTCTTTGCATGGTGCTACGGGCATGACATACGAAACGGACGGCGGCGGCTGGAAAGGCGTTCGGCTGAAACGCGATGATGACACTATTCTCAGCTTTTCCGATGGCATCGCACATCATTTTGTAACATCACTCGCCACCATTGAAGTAGCGGCAAATCATCGGTCCGAACGACTTATGGATTATTACAGATTTTTCAAATCCGCATTAGACGAAAGTAAAAAAGACCCGGTAAAACAGGTGTTTCTGCTTCCCGGAAAAGATGCGCGCAAATCCGATGCGCTGGCCACACTGCTGCTTCGGCATGATATTGAAGTTAGCCGAATTACCAAAAAATACAGCCTCCGCGGATTCGATATGGCAACCGGAAAATCCCAACGGTTTGATGTTGAAAAAGGCAGCTATGTTGTGAATTATACGGGTAAAAATTATCGGCTGATCAAAACATTTCTCGATAGGGATATCCCCGTCCAGGATGTATTCGTTTCGCAAGAACTGAAAAAAATGCTGACGAATACTCTAAAATCACCGCAGGAAAAAATGCGCCATGCGTTTTATGATGTTACCGCGTGGAACCTTCCGCTTGCAATGGGTGTGAAGGCGTTTTGGACAAAATCCAAAGCCGTGGTTTCCGCAGAAACACTTTCCATAAAACCCGATATCATTACAGCACCGAGTGGATGGAAAAACGAATCAATGCTGCAAAATGGCGGCACAAACGGCACAGCTAGAAGCGCATATATCTGGAATCCGTATTCGGAGGGATCCGGACGGCTGGTTTCCAAATTGATTGGCGAAGGATTTAAAATAGCCGTAACGGCTCGACCTATGATGTCTGGGAAAACATCCTTTCCTTCTGGTTCCTTTATCGCACGTGTAGGCAGAAATCCTGAAAATCTTCACACCAGAATTGACGCGCTCGGAAAAAACGCCGGCGTGTTAGTGTATTCAGCGAAAACTGCATTCCCGGACGCCGGACCTTCGGGAAGCGGATCTCCAAGTGCCCGGACGATCCAAGTGCCTAAAGTTGCAGTATTTGGCGGCGACGGCGTCGATGACCGATCTTACGGTTCCATTTGGTTTCACCTTGAGCAGCGCATTGAATTTCCCTTCACCTCGCTGAATGTTTCGAATGTAGGAGAAATAGACATTTCGGATTACGATGTTATCATCTTTCCATCCGGAAGATATTCCGGTGTTTCGGAAGATGAGGTTAGCAAAATCGGGGATTGGGTTAGAGATGGCGGAAATCTAATTGCCATAGGAAAAGCGGCGCATTATCTCAGGAATTCTGATATTGTTAAAGATGATGAGGAAACCGAAAGTGTTGATCCCGATACGGCCGATGCAATTCGTAAATCCATTGCGGAATCTATAGATACGGAAATAGAGGCTACATTTGAAAGCCCTTCGGCAGACGCAGACCAGGCGCTTCCCGTTCCCGGCTCTTTCCTCATGGCGGATTTCGACCGCTCCCATTGGCTCACATATGGTATTAAATCCCAAAAAATGCCGGTGCTTACCCGAAACCTTCCACTGGAATTATCCGAAGAGGGAGCAAGTCCCGTGCGCTTTTCAAAGCAAGACGATTTAGTAGTCAGCGGATTTTCGTGGCCGGAAAACACCAATCGGCATTATCCGGGAAAAGCGCTTGCTACGGTGGATAAAATAGGTAAAGGAAAGATTGTCCTCATTTCAGAAAATCCGGTATACCGAGCCACCTACACCGCAACATCCCAACTGTTGTTCAACGCAATTTTTCTCTCTTCTACTCTTCGCTAATACACTGCATTAACGATTCAAAATCCGGGAAACAGCCTGCAGGTGTTTCCTTTAACCGCTGTGTACTGGTATGTCCGCAGGTGAGCAAGGCGCAATCAATACCTAGCGTGCAGGCGACTTCGTAATCATGGATGGTATCACCAACAAATAAAATTGAATTCCGTTCCTCCTTAAGCTCTGAAATCAATTGCAATCCTGCTTCCGTCTTTCCGTGCGCATAATGATTGTCCTGCCCTACAACATGATCAAACAATTCTGATAATCCGTATTCAATCATCAGCGTATCCAAAATATCCTGTTTGCTTGCGGATAAAATAGAATGGCGGACTCCGCTGTTTTTCAAATGCTGAATGGACTCTTTTGCTCCCACATGCAGCTTGGGTTCATGAGCACGTTGATTGTATTCATCAATGAATTCCGTCCCGGAAATCGAAAACGGCTCTTTCTCAAAATCGAACCCGAGCCTGATGTAATACTCCTTGACCGGGAAGCTGAAAACATCGCGGTATGTATCCTCTGTGATACGTTTCATCTTTCGCCTTTTCAAAAGGCGATTCATGGATTCCACTGTCAGCCATCGATCATCGAGCAGCGTTCCGTTCCAATCCCAAATAATGTGTTTGACCTTCATGGCGCTATCCCAAACATGGAGCAGAAATGAAATAAAAACGATAACTTTTATACTTATCTTTTCATCTTTCCATGGATACCGCATCAATCATCGTACCCTTAAAACAGCGGTTAGCGCTCGAACTCCCCGGAGAAAATGCGCAGCGCCGGTTTCTGGCAAAACCTCGTACACCCATCAATTTTCCAAATACTAAAGCGGATTCTATCCCATCGGCAGTTTTAATTCTTCTGTTTCCCAAAGATAACGATGTCCATTTTTTTCTAACGGAACGCACACATACGGTTGAATTCCACAAGGGGCAGATTTCGCTTCCCGGCGGAGCTCAGGAAGAAAATGAATCTCTAGAAATAACCGCTGTCAGGGAAACGCATGAAGAAATTGGGGTTGAGCCAACTGATGTTGAAATTATCGGCAGATTAACACCGCTGTTCACTCCGGTAACCGGATTTATGATACATCCTTTTATTGGATTTACAAAACACAGGCCGGAAACAACAATTCAGAAAATGGAAGTAGCATCTTTGCATACTGTTTCATTAAAAGAATTCCTGAATGATTCCTGCGAAAAACAGGAAGAGCGGACCATCAGGGATATTGCCGTGGTTGTTCCATTTTTCCAATTCACAGGTGTTCAGGTTTGGGGTTCAACGTCCATGATTTTATCGGAATTCAAATCCATATTACAAGAGGCGCTTCATGCAAAAAATCGGAATTGACCTTGGTGGAACAAAAATTGAAGGCGTCTTACTAGACGCTAATGGGAATGAAGTAAATCGGAATCGTGTCCCCACCCAACAGGAAGATGGATATAGGGCAATTGTAAACCGTATATCCGATTTGATAGTTGAATTGAAAGGCAGCAGCGAAGCTTCAGTTGGGATCTGCACACCTGGCGCCATTGATCCCAAAACCAGCAGAATGAAAAACAGTAACACCGTTTGCCTGATTGATCAGCCGCTGAAAGAAGACATTGAAGATAAAATCGGTCAGAATATTTCTATGGAAAATGATGCCAACTGCTTTGCTTTGGCAGAAGCAAAAATCGGCGCAGGAAAAGGACATTCTGTTGTGTTTGGCGTAATCCTTGGAACGGGCATCGGCGGAGGCATTGTGATAAATGGGAATATTCACCATGGGCGGACACACATCGCCGGTGAATGGGGACACCATACACTTTTCCCAAACGGTAAAAAATGTTACTGCGGCCAGACGGGATGTGCCGAAGCTTATATCAGCGGCCCGGCGCTTGAATCGCGGTATACCGAATTAACCGGAGAAGAAAAAATCGTAACGGATATTGCGAAAGATCCGCCACAAAAATGGAAAGAAGAATTTATGGACCATTTTGGAATCGCATTATCTAATGTAATTAACATCCTCGATCCGGATTTAATTGTTCTGGGCGGAGGCGTTTCTAACTGCGGCTTTCTGTATTCTGATGGAGTGGAATCCGTACACAAATATGTTTTCAGTCCGATTGCAGATACGCCTATCGTACAACACACGCTCGGCGATTCGGCCGGCGTGTACGGTGCAGCTTGGCTGGGAGAATCAATATGAATTTAGGCCAATGGCTGAACTCTCTTACATGGCTGGATCATATCATAATTTTCCTCTTTTTTGGATTGTCATGTTTTTTTTCCTGGTTAACGCTGACATCCATGCAGTCGTGGTACAGTCACAATCAAGGAAGCGATAAATATTCAAAGGAATTTAGAATCACGCCTTTCGCATTTTTGGGAATCGCTATTTTTTATACGGCAATTATTTACAGGCTCATCGGCCCATTCATAACTGGACTGGTGCGGTAACCGAAACTTATTTTTTCCCTTTCCTCATTGCTGACATTGCCTTCCATGCAAGTTTCGGTACTTTGTCTAATTCGTTAAATTGTCCTGCGCCTTTCAGCCATTCGCCTCCGTCAATAGTAACCACTTCTCCGTTTATGTATCCGGCCTGATCGCTAATAAGGTAGGATGCCAGATTCGCCAATTCTTCCCGGTCTCCGAACCGTTTTAGCGGCACTCTTTTTTTCATCGCTTTTTCAATTCCGAGTCCGGGCGGTGCAAGCCTGGACCACGCGCCTTCTGTAGGAAACGGCCCGGGAGCAATCGCGTTTGAGCGAATCCCATATTTCGCCCATTCAACTGCAAGAGAACGCGTCATTGCTAAAACGCCTGCTTTCGCTGCAGCGGAAGGCACCACATATCCGGAGCCTGTCCAAGCATAGGTAGTAACAATATTTAAAATGGTGCCGCTTCCCTGCTCAATCATTTCTTTTCCGGCGGCAAGTGTACAATTGAAGGTGCCGTTCAGCACAATATCCACCACCACTTTAAAGCCGCCCTCTGTCAGATTTTCCGTCGGACATACAAAGTTGCCTGCCGCATTGTTAAGCAAAACATCAATCGAGCCAAATTTTTCTTTTGCGGTCTGCACCAGTGCGGCAACATCTTCGGGCTTCCGAACATCACACACCGACCATGCTACCTCGGCGCCTGATTTTCGCAAATCTTCTGATGCGTCTTTGAGTACATCTTCTCTCCTGCTGGCGATCACAAGATTCGCACCCAATTGTCCAAAACGATTCGCCATGGATTTACCGAGGCCGCTACCTCCACCGGTGACAATTACAGTTTTTCCTTTTAACAAGCCTGCTTCAAACATAGGATTTCCTTTTTATAATTTTAATGATTTAAAATTTAAGAAAGAGTCGGGTGGGCTTTGCACTTCTTTTAATAATCATGGTTTGGTTATATTTTTAGACCAATTCCATGACACATCCCTCGGAAAATCAGCCGCAGCCAGATTCAATTCCCAGATTGACTCATTCTCTTGATGCTTTCGGACATGAAACAATCACCAAGCTCGCATCGTGGAGTAAATTTGTCGGCATCATGAATATCATCTTCGGCATTTGCTATGCTTTGTCTATAATTCTTTTAAGTTTCCCCACTTTTTTAATGGGCGTTTTTATGATTGTTATTGGTACCAAGCTAATCAATGCCAGCGGACATCTTCGCTACGCGATTTCTATGCAGGACAATGTCAGCTTTTCGCGGGCATTAGATCAGATTCGCAGTTTTATGGCGCTGACGGGAATCCTGTATTTGATCGGCGTTATTCTATTCATTCTCATTATGATGATTGTATTTGTATTCGGGATAGCCTTATTTGATTTTTTCACCGATTCGGGATTTGATTACACCATTTAAATTGATGTTCAGGAAAGCAGACATAGGGAAAATTCTTAAATGAAATTTTTTATGAAAATGCTGAATATTCGTCCCGGAGAGGGCAAAAAAGTCCTGACATTATTTTCCTATTTCTTCTTTTTAGTGTGTGTTGTCATAATTGGAAAAACGACCCGTGACACCTATTTCCTGAGCCGGTATGATCGAGAGCTGCTGCCCATCATGTTCGTGATAACTGCTGTCGTGATGACAATTATCATTTCTATTTACAATAAGATCAGTAGCAAAATTAATCTGCCGACACTTGTCTTATCCTGCTTGGTGCTTTTTATCCTGAGCTTGGTGCTGCTGCAATTCAATCTAAAGGGAATCATGATTCCTGTTTTATTTGTATGGATGGATGTCGTCTGTGCCATTCCTCTCATTCAATTCTGGATGATCGCCGGACAATCATTTGGCCCAAGAGAAGCCAAACGATTATTCGGAGTTATTGGCGGAGGCGGCTCACTGGCGCCAATGGTCGCCGGCATGAGCTTGAAACCCTTTATTGCCAAGTTCGGAACCGATGAACTTCTGTTTGTAGTTGCCGGACTGCTTGGATTTGTATTGCTGCTAATGCCGTTTGCAATGAGTTTTAGATTAAAATCCAGTCAAAAGCAAACCGCTCAGCAATCCCAAAAAAAACAGAAAAAAATCTTTAACCCGTATTTAAAATCGATTGCTATCGTCATCGGTTTATCCTCCATTGTTTCCCTCTTAGTAGATTATCAATTCAAAATGATCGCGAGTACAACCTTAACTGACGAAGCATCTTTGGCTAGCTTTTTTGGTTCATTTTTCGCGGCAGCTGGTTTTCTGATGCTTATTATTCAGTTCGGACTAACCGGTCCAATCCTGACGCGGTTCGGGATATTAATCGGACTGCTGATTCTTCCCATTATATTATTGTTTGGCGTATCGGCATTTCTGGTTGCGCCTGTATTATGGGCGGGAACACTTGCTAAGTTTTCCGACCAAAGTTTGAAATTCACCGTAAATCAATCGGTGTGGGAAATTCTATGGCTTCCGGTTCCGCCTCATCGAAAAAATACAGGCCGGCCGTTTGTAACCGGAACCATTACATCCATCATGATTGGTATTGGAGGATTGGTAACCTTTATTTTAACAAAATACATCCCGCTGCAATTCCTAAGCATTATTTCTATCATAGCTCTTTCTGCATGGATTTGGACTTCCTTCAAACTGAAAAAGCAATATGTTACTTCGCTACAGAATGCTGTTGAAAAACGTCAGCTTAATTTTGATGAATTGACTCTAGATGTCACCGATTCCGCACTAGTCGAAACCATTCAGAAAGCACTGGATGTAGAAGACGACAATCAGCGGTTATTTGTTTTGGATTTGGTGAAGGATATTCCCCTTTCACCGTGGAAAACAACCGTACAGGAAATGTTTAGAATTGGATCATTCGAAGTTCAGAGTACCATTCTTTCGCTTGCCATCGATGACGAAGATGTCATTCCAAATGAGGAAATTATCGACGCCTTCAAACAGGGCGGTTTATTGGGAAATAAGGCAGCTGTCGTAGCCGGGCATCGTAAAATAATTGAATTAACTCCAGAATTTGAAGCCCGACTAAACAGTGAAAATCCGGATGAAAGCGCTGCAGCAGCGGCGGCTATTTTAACGCTTGATTCGGGAGATACACAAAAGGCGCTGGCTGTCCTGCAAAACCATATTGATGACCCCGATCCGTACACGACAAAACTTGCTTTGCAAAATTTGGTTGAAACGCCGGACCTCATTTCAGCTGATCAGATTTCTCAACTGCTTTCCCATGATTCAGGTGAAGTTCGCGTTGCGGCATTAGACCTCATCCAAAATGGATCCAACCCATCTCTGCTTTCTTTAATTGTTGATAATCTTGCGAACTCCAATACTGTTTTTGCAGCAAGAACAGCTTTAAAACAATATGATGAAACAGAAGCCATTTCTGCGCTTGCAGAAAAATCCAGAGGAAGCATATCCCGCGATCTTTCTTTGGGTATTCTGAATACATTAAAACAGTATCCGAACGCCGGAAGCGCAATGATCGCCCACGAAATGATGGATCGAACCAACCCCCGGATTTACCGAGAAGGCGTGGATACACTTCTTTCCATCGCAAGGCAGAATCCACTGCCAACATCTCTTTTGAAGCATTTAGAGGATGAAACGCAATTCATAGCTGAATTGGCATATCAATACACCGCGGCGCTTAATTTATTTCCTGATAATAGGGGTGAGACGTTAATCGAGGATCATCTCAACCACCGGATTTCTCTGTTGCTTCCTGTGCTTCTTAAGCTTGGTATAATGGATCGTCCCGACACGCGAATTGAAACCTATATTCATACACTGCAATCCAAAGACGCCGGTCGGCTTGGTTTTGTGCTGGAATTACTGGAGCAGATTTTTACCAAGGAAGAACGAGATTTGATCAATCCGCTCATCGAACCCATGGATATTGGTGAGCGCGTAAACATGGGAAGAAAATTTTTCCCTAATCTTCCAAATGATAAACATTATTTTATTCAAAAAGGACTTCACTCAGGGCATGATTGGACGACGACTCTTTACCTAAATCAAATTTTTATTTCCGGGAATGATAAAGCTTTGTCAGAAATTGACTGGAGAAAAATAGAAGCAACCGATCTCATTAAAGAAGTCATCAGTTTGCATACGTACAAAAACGGTATAGAAACTTCCGGCATTGTGCCGGACTCATATGTATTGGAAAAGGAGGCACTGCCTATGTATTCCACCATCGAAAAAACCATCCTGCTAAAAAGCGTAAGCCTTTTTCAGTCCATCCCGGGAGAAGATTTATCTCGAATATCGCACATAGCCGAAGAGGTTCATTTTGACGCGGGAGAAACCATTTTTAAAGCAGGTGAATTCGGCGATTCGATGTACATCGTCATGAATGGAAGCGTCAAGATTCACATCGAAGATCAGCACATTGCAGCGCTTGGAAAAGGTGAATGCTTAGGGGAAATGGCGCTGTTAGATCAGGATCCGCGTTCTGCAGACGCGACGGTGGAAGAAAATGCAATCCTCCTGAAAATATCGGGTGATGCGTTTTATGAAATTATGAGCGGAAATATGGATATTATGCAGGGCATCGTCAAACTGCTGACAGGCCGCCTGCGCGACGCCATTAAATAAATTAATCGTCCAAGATTTTTTCGAGTGCCTCTTCGGATTTTTCTTCGAAATATTCACCGACTTTTTCTTTTCCGGTTTCTATTACTTCACTGCCCTTTTCCCCGATTTCCTTCAATGAAGCGGAAACATCATCTCCAGTTATAATCAAATACGCGACATAGATAACCAGCACCGCTGCCATCACCAAAACCAACTTCATCAGTTTTTTTATAACCCCAAATAAAATGACTGCGGCAAAGACAACAGCAATTCCGAGGTAAGCAGGGTTTTCTGAAAATATTCTTACGAGATCGTCAATCATTGTGATTTCCTGTATTTCATTTTATTGCGATTAATGTGCCCCGTTTTTTCCTCGTACTCATGTATCAAATCCATAATACGTTCGGAGTCGGGCATCTGCTGAGACATGGTTCGGGAATAGCCCGAATGAGACAGATTCCCCTCTGAATCATCTTCTAGAACAATGACGCCAACATGGTATCCTTCTTTGCCGGCTTGTGCTATTATCGGGCCATCAGATGCCCACGAATTTGCGATAATCGACTGGCTGTGCGAGCCGATTACTACATCAATTCCTTTAACTTGCTCTACAAGTTCCTGATCCTTGGCGTCTCCTTGGTGACTCAAAACCACAATCAAATCGGCATCATTTTTATTATCCCGGATTGCGTTTGTTAGGGATGAGATTGGATCCGAAATATCCATTCTGTTCCGTATGGGCTCAGGATAATATTTAAACACATTGGGATCAATAACGCCAAGAACAAGAATGGTGAATCCGCCTTTTTCAATTATTTTGAAAGGCACCATTCCATCAATCTCGGGAGCGGATATATTTGTGCCGATAAATGGAGCGTTCATAATGGGAAGGATGGAATTTAAAGCATCCGGCTCGCGCGCCAATTCCTGATCGCCTAATAAAATGCCATCGTAAGGCAACGCACTGTACGCAACACAGACAAGGCTGTCCAGATACGCGCGCGGACTTACCGGGAAAAAATCGCCGGCGTCAAAAAGCAAGGTATTGGGATGATCCCGAATAAATTCATCCACAAACAGCACACGTTTTTCCACCGAACCATAAGGATGATCTGGGCAGTAACAATTTTCGAGCGCGCCATTTGTATTGTTGGTGTGAAGGATATAAAGCGATTTGCCTTGGGAATACAAAAAATTAGCTGAAATTATAATTCCGAGGAAGATCGTTTGGAAGAGCTTGCTCATGGCGGAAGATAAATTGACGTTTCTCTGAATAGGATTCAAGTTAAATTTGACTTCAGTGTTATGAAACCGAGAATGCAAATATCAATTCTATTTATCATGCTGCCGCTAGTTTTCCTTTCTGCGCAGGCTGAACCTTCCTTCCCGGCAGATTCGCTGTTATCCAGCGGTTCTGTATCAGTAGTTCGTAAAGCATTCATTCTTCCTATCTCTGGTTGGCAGCGGTTATCGTATAATTCTTCCGGACTCGATTGCCAATTTGCGCCAAGCTGCAGCAATTACGGCGCAGGATCCATTGCGGAACACGGCATTATTCTCGGCCCCGTTATGGCGGCGGATCGGATCGTACGATGCAATCCGATGGCGCTGGAGTACCATGCAAAACTAGGTGGAAAATTTTATACAGATGATTTCCACATTATTGATCCGGTAGAACCATTGAAAAGATCCTCCGGAAAATCGCCAGTTCTGGCGGCACTGATGTCAGCGATTATTCCGGGAACCGGACGTATCTACGCAGATCGTTCTTGGGACGGAATTTTCGGCTTCATTATGTTTGCCATGCCGGCCGCATCAGCTTACAATTCCAGAAATGATGAAAGCACTATTGCCTTCTCAATTTATGCTTCGGCTGCCGCAGTCTTTTACGGCGGAGAAATTTACGGCGCTTGGAGGACAGCCAAATATTATCAAAAAGTTGAGTAAGGCAAACTTGGTTTTATGTAATTGAAAAATCTAATTTCACTCGCCGTTAAATGCCACCTTAGCTCAGTTGGTAGAGCAACTCATTCGTAATGAGTAGGTCCGCGGTTCAAATCCGCGAGGTGGCTCTTTTTTATTTTTCGATTATTTTTTGTAATGTAGGGGGAAATGAAATTCAATAATAAATACCGCATCAAATCAGCCAGATTGCCGCATTGGGATTATGGAAATCCGGGGATGTATTTCGTTACGATTTGTACCAAGAATTTTACTGAATGGTTTGGAATGGTTCAGAACAGGGAAATGATTTTGAATAAAACAGGAAATATTGCAGAAAATTATTGGGTCGGAATCGCAGACCATTTTGACAATGTTGAATTGGATGAATTTATTGTAATGCCGAATCACATTCATGGTATCATAGGAATAATTGGTGATAAAACTGTTGGTAGAGACGTTGCATGCAACGTCTCTACATCTGATCGTATGTCCAATATTTCACCAAAACCAAAATCATTATCCACAATAATCCGATCCTACAAATCTGCTGTTACCCGATCCATTCGCAAACACCACAACTCCCATTTCGCTTGGCAGCCTCGATTTTACGATCATGTGATTCGCAATAATCATGCGCTGAAAAATATTCAAACCTACATACAGAAAAATCCCGAAAACTGGGAGAAAGATCAAAGCCTACTGCAAGAAAATGAGCGATTTATTTCAAAATTGAACTGATCAGTTTATGGTAATTATTTATTCCACTCCCATTAATTCCACTTCAAATATCAAAACCGAATTCGGCGGAATAGGTCCCATATTGCGGCTACCGTATCCGAGTGCCGGAGGGATGGTCAACTTCCGCTTGCCTCCGACTTTCATTCCAAGCAGTCCCTGATCCCAGCCCAAAATAACCTGACGCGCTCCAAGCGTAAACCGATACGGACCCCTCCCGGGATTCAGTGAAGAATCAAATATGGTTCCATCTTCCAGCGAGCCTGTATAATCCACCGATACAATGCTGTGACGTTCTGCCTCCGCACCCTCACCGATGATCACGTCTTCCATTACAAGTCCATTTTCCATTGTTACCACCTTTTGGCTTCCACATCCTGACACCAAAAGAATCAAAACTGGAAGCATTATTTTTGTAAATGTGTTCATTTCTTTCTCCAATAAAGGCTGTGAGTTTACGCAGGAAGACTGTTAGAATTACTTGTAAATTCACTTCAAGCATCCAAAGATCAAACCATCTTGAAATTAACAAACAGGAACCCTCGGCAGGTTATGCGCATTTACGAGCAACGCTTATGAGAATGCGCATCCTTACCCTTTGCCTCCTTACGGGAACTCTATTTTCTGCCGATGATCGCCTGCGCCTTAAACGTGCAGATGTCCTGGAAAACAGGACAATAAATGGTGAATCGGTTCAGATCCTAACAGGGAATGTAATTTTCCAAAAGAAAGATATGACGCTTTCCTGCGACCGCGCCCGCTACCGCCAAAAGAAAGGTCTCGGAATGCTGGTGGGCTCCGTTCGAGTTCTTCGCGATGAGCAAACGTTAACCTGCGACTCGCTTCATATTAATTCACCCAAAGATATTCTCACCGGCTACAGCCGGGCGCATGCCTGGAATGAAACCTATGATCTGACTTCAGATACGCTCGTGTACTACTCCGAGCAGGACAGCGGCCTTGCGATAGGAAATGTGAATCTCATTCAAGAAGGGCAAACCGTTTTTGCAGAACGCATCACCTACGCACAGTCTCAAAAAACAGAAGGCGTCTCCTATTCAGCTCACGGCAATGTTACTATACAGGACAGTTTGCGAACCGCCACTTGCGGACGAGCGCTGTACGATCGGGACACAGAAAAGACTCTCCTTCAAATCGATCCAAATGTTGTTCAGGAAGGACAGACGCTTTCCGGCAAGGAAATTTCCCTGAACTACAGCGATGGTGCATTGGAGTTCGTTTTTATTCCCGAAAAAGCGCATGCTGTTTACCAGAATTCGGGGTATCGTGAATTTGAAACACAAGAAGAAGATTCGGCTGTAATAGGCAAAGAAATCACCTCTTTTTCTGATGATATGACCAGCCGCAGTTTGAAAGCATATTTTGTGGACGGCTCATTGGATTCCATGCGGCTGGAAGGGATGGCGACAACCTTGTATCATATTTTTGAGGATTCGGTTTATCAGGGGAAAAATCTCGCTTCTGGCGATACGGTTTGGATGAAATTCAATGAAGGCGATTTGAACCGAATCCGGATCTCGGGAGGATCCCGCGGTACGTATACGCCAGACACGATAGCAACAAACATTGAGGCACCGGTGGAATACACTTCAGATGTAATTGATTATAAAATTCCTGAAGAGGAAACCGATTTACATGGCAGTGCGAACATTGATTACACAAATGTGCATTTAAGCGCCGGCTTTATCAATGTTCTGTGGCCGAGTAATGTCCTTCGTGCGCTACCACAAGGTCACAATGATTCATCCTACTTATTCATGAAGCCGACACTGACAGAAGCCGGCAGAGATCCCATGGAAGGCGACACGCTCTTGTACAATCTTGAATCCCGCAGAGGGAAAGTGATTGAAGGCAGAACAACAATAGATGACGGATATTACCAGGGGAAAGAAATCCGCAATCGCGAAGATGATGATTTTTACATTGATAACAGCATTTACTCCACGTGCGATCTTCCCGTGCCTCACTTTCATTTTGAAAGTACGCGCATGAAAATGGTTTCGGAGGACAAAGTGTTGGCGCGGCCAATCGTTCTGTATATTGCCGGCATTCCGATTATGGGGCTTCCGTTTGGCGTTTTCCCGCACCAGCGAGGACAAAGGCATTCCGGATGGATTATGCCCGGCTACGGGGAAAGCAACACACGCGGACAATATCTTGACGGGCTCGGATATTATTGGGCGCCCAGCGATTATTGGGGTTCAAAATTTACCATGAGTTTTGCCGATCGGCAGGGAATTACGATGCGGTTAAACAATGCGTACCGAAAACGTTACGGATTTAGTGGAAATTTTAATCTTGAAAGCAGGCAGAATTTTCCATCCGGTCTGGGACAAAGCGAGCGCGATATCACGCAGCTTTTAAACAACCGGAAAAGCGATTATGTGGTTAACTGGAACCATAATCAGGTATTGCGGAATGACCAAACATTTAGAGTAAATGCCAGCTATTACAGCAATGGTGAATACAATCGGCTTACTGGAATCGATCCGGTAAAACGGTTAAGCCAGCAGGCACGGTCCAATGCGACCTACACAAAGCGCTGGAGGAAATCAAACAACTCAATCAGCATCAATTTGTCATCCAACACAGACCTTATGGTGGACCAAAAAATAGATCCGGCATCCACTTTTTATTCCACACCAATCCGAAGCGGTTCTCAACTTGACATCACATCTAGCACGTTCCCGAAAATTTCCTTTCGGCACGGACAGAGAAAATTGTTTAAACACAGCGGCGGACTGCAAAAATGGTATCACAATATCGCCTACAATTATTCGGCAAATTTCAATAATAAGCTACGGACGTACTATGAAAGTGAATCATATGCCATTGATGATTCTACTTCCGATTACCGCTGGATATCCAATTCAGACAGTTCCGGAATTGTACAAACATTCAATGATTATGTTACCAACCACAGCATGGGAATCAGCGCGCCGCAAAAAGTGTTTAAATACATTACGCTGAATCCGAGTATGAGCCTTAGATCTTCGTGGGTGAACAAAACTTTCAGCGGGCATTTTGATACAAGCGGCACCCTTGTAAAAGATGAAATTTCCGGTTTTGCCCAGCGGACAACCGGCTCTATGGGCATCAGCCTATCCACACAGTTTTATGGTCTTTTCCCCATCGGATTCGGTTCCATCAAATCCATCCGCCACGTAATGTCGCCATCCATTGGATATTCGTACACGCCGGATTTCTCTAAGCCAGTTTTTGGGACGGACCTCGGGTATTTTGAGACTATCACTCAGGATACCCTGAGCCAGACTATTGACAGGTTTTCCGGAACGATGGCCGGCGGAACGCCCTCCGGCGAACGGCAGTCTATGAATTTTTCTATGAATAATTCTTTTCAGGCGAAAGTTGGGGATGGTGACCAAATCAAAAAAGTGAACCTGTTTACGTGGCGGATGCAAACGGGATATAATTTTGTGGCAGAATCTTTCAAACTGTCCCAGTTGCGTTCTTCGGTTCGAACCAATATAGCCGGGAAACTGAATCTCGACTTATCCATGACGCATGATTTTTACGAATACAATTCCGTTTCAAAAAAACGGATTGACCAATTTCGAGTAACAGAATCCGGCATTCCCAATCCACGGCTTATGAATATGAACCTATCAACCGGATTCAAATTTTCAGGAAAAAGATTTGCGCTCAAAACAGAAGAAGTTTCTGAAATTGACACAAGCAATTCTCAGGAAAAGCAGGATAGCAGATCACCATCTCTCGGCGGAGGATCCGGCGGCGGGAATGTGTGGAGTACAACGCTGAATATCAGTTATTCCCAAAACCGATCCAATCCGGAATACATTCAAGAAACGTTTTGGCTCTCTACAAACTCCAGTTTAAAGCTGACAAAAAACTGGCAAGTTCAGTACAGTGCACGGTTTGATTTATTAAAGCGGGAACTTGTTAGCCATAACTTTTCATTAAGCCGCGACCTCCATTGCTGGAATATGGCTATCACGTGGACGCCTTCTGGATATGGGTCGGGATTTTATCTTAAACTGAATGTAAAATCGCCGACTTTGAAAGACCTAAAAGTTGAACAAAAAGGTGGACGGTACCGATCCCAGCCAAACTGGTAACACTGTATTTCAGGGTTTTATTCTCTGCCCTATTTGGTGCAAATTCACACCAGAAATAATTCAAATGATGAGCACACCAAAAGACATTGATACACATTGGGTTGAAGCCGGCGAGCTGTCCGGAAAGGTATATGCAGATATGGTTGCCGAAATGCTGGATCAAAATGACATTCCTCATTTTATGAAATCGGATTTTATGACCACTGCTTTTTCCATATCTTCCAGCGAAGCACCCGGTGCAAAAGTAAAATTGTTCGTTCCGGAAGCATACAAAGAAAAGGCTGAATTACTGTTACGCACGGTATCCGGATAATGCCTGATAAAATTCAGTCACCAAAAGGTACCCATGACATTCTTCCTGAAGATGCTGAACGATGGCAAGCCGCTGAAGCAACCGTGCGAAAAGTCATGGACATTTTCAGCTATGGGGAAATTCGAACGCCTGCATTTGAGAAATCAGAATTGTTCGCACGCGGCGTTGGAGAAACATCTGATATAGTTTCAAAGGAGATGTACACCTTTGCGGATAAAGGTAAAACCAACCTCACATTAAAACCGGAAATCACGGCGCCGGTCATTCGCTCATACATCCAGCATAATCTTGGGAAAAAGTCGCCGAACACAAAATTGTATTACATTGACAGTGCCTTTCGGCAGGAGCGCCCGCAAGCCGGAAGATTTCGGCAGTTTCATCAGTACGGAGTGGAGGCCATTGGCTCGCCGCATCCCGAAATGGACGCTGAGGTTATTACGCTCGCATCCGAATCTCTTTTAGCGCTTGGACTTGACAATCTAACGCTTAAGCTGAATTCCATTGGCGAAACTGAAAGCCGTACACACTTTCGAAATGCTTTGAAGGAATTTTTATCGCCTCACGTGAATGATCTTTCAGAAACCAGCCAAAAGAGGTTTGAAGTCAATCCGCTCAGAATTCTTGATTCTAAAAATCCGGATGAACAGGCGCTTTTGCAAAATGCTCCACAAATTTCAGAATACCTTAATGAAGAGGACAAAGCCCATTTTGCAGAAGTCTGCGCATTGCTGACTGAGTGCAAAATTCCATTTGAAATTGATACAGCATTGGTTCGTGGACTTGACTATTATACCCGCACGACATTTGAGATTACTTCGCCGGAACTCGGTGCACAGGATGCAGTGTGCGGCGGTGGCCGGTATGACCGCCTTGTAGAAACGCTTGGAGGCGCTTCCACTCCAGCGATTGGATTTGCAGCCGGCATTGAACGCATTTTACTTTGTCTGGAATCAAAAGGTTTGACGGACGAAAAGAGTGTATCACATGTGTATTTTGTTGCGCAAAGTGATGCTGCACGCAACACTATTATTCCGCTTGTTCATGCCTGCAGACAGGCCGGCGTACATACAGACTTTGATTCGTTGAGGCGCAGTATGAAAGCACAGCTGCGAGAAGCAAATAGATTGGGATCGGCTACCGCGGTTATTATCGGCGAGGCGGAAATCGAAGGCGGAGAAGCACAAGTGAAAAACTTGGAAACGGGAGATCAAACTGTAGTCAATTTTAAAAACCTTCCGGCGCATCTTGTCGCTTTGCAAATATAAATTTTCTTTTCTACATTAAAATACATGCGCATGAAAAATGCCAAATTGATACGCAATTATGATTGAAATAATAGAATGAGCCGTAAATACATATTAATCGTTGAGTCGCCCACGAAGGTGAAAACGCTCTCAAAATTTCTCAGCAGCGACTTTGAGATTATCTCTTGCGTGGGTCATGTTAAAGATCTGCCTAGAAAATCGCTCGGCGTGGATGTGGATCAGGATTTCGCCATGGAAGAAGATATCCTTGATGATAAGAAACAGTTTTTCCGGGAGTTGAAAAAATTAGCAAAGTCTGCCGAAAAAATCATAATAGCGACTGATCCAGACAGAGAAGGGGAGGCGATTGCCAAGCACATCGCAGAAGAAGTAAGCGACTCCTTGATTGAGCGTGTTCAGTTTACGGAAATCACCAAAGCCGGGATTCACGAAGGAATGTCTCAGCCCGGTGCAATTGATATCAATCTTGTGGAAGCACGAAAAACACGAAGAATTATTGACAGACTGGTGGGTTATAAAGTATCCAGAGTGTTGTGGAGTACACTTCAAAATAATATGAATTTTGTGAATAAAGCGCTTTCTGCCGGACGGGTTCAGTCTGCCGCCTTGCGGATATTGGTAAACCGCGAACGATTGAGAGCCAAATTTAATTCCGCTTCTTATTATGGATTAAAGGCAGAATTAAAAGCAATAGAATCGGAAGGATTCCCGGCAAATCTTCGTTCTGTAAAAGATCAGTCATTGATTACCGGAAAAGATTTTGACAGCACTACAGGTGAATTAAAACGTCAAGGCGGGCTGTTCTTGAATCAGGCACAGGCCGACGCTTTAGCAGAAGAATTATTGCCGGGGCCGTGGACAGTTGAAGATATCGTGGATAAACCACGATCGTCCAACCCGAAGCCTCCGTTTACGACAAGCACAATCCAACAGGAAGCTGCGAGAAAATTACATTTCCCCGCACGGCGCACGATGCGAACTGCCCAAAAATTGTATGAAAATGGATACATAACATATATGAGGACAGATTCAACGCATTTATCAGATGAAGCCTTAAAAGCTTCGCGTGATTATATCACCAAAACATTCGGAAATGAGTTTATGTCAGAAAAGCCGAATGTGTACAAAACAAAAGTGAAAAACGCTCAAGAAGCGCACGAAGCCATTCGCCCTGCAGGATCTACATTTGCTTCGGTTGAAAGTGCTACAAAGGATCTTGGAGACGATGCTGGGAAACTATACGATTTAATCTGGAAGCGAACCATCGCATCCCAAATGGCGCCGGCAAAATTGAAGCAGACAACCGTTACTATCAAAAACCAATCCGCAACCTTTCGGGCTACCGGCAGGGTGATTCTATTCCCGGGGTACATGAAAATTTATGTGGAAGGAAGCGATGATTCATCGAAGGGATTGGAAGACCGTGAATCTGTTTTGCCGGATATGAAAAAAGGCGACACCCTAAATTGCCTTTCTCTCAACGCAGAAGAACATAACACTAAACCACCGGCACGTTTTACAGAAGCCTCTCTCGTAAAAGAATTGGAATCGGACGGTATTGGAAGGCCTTCCACGTTTGCAAATATAATTGACACTATTCTCTTCCGCGAATATGTTACAAAAACAAAAGGCGCGCTTGTGCCTACCTTTTTAGGTGTCGCTGTAACACAACTTTTAGAAAATCATTTTGAGCATCTTGTCAGCACGCAATTCACCGCCCAAATGGAAAATGATCTGGACTCGATCGCGCGGGGCGAAATGCAGGCGCTACCGTTTATGCATGATTTCTATTTCGGAAACGATAAAGATGATGGTCTTCAGGATATGCTGGACGATCCGGTGGATATTCCGAGAGCATGCATCGTGCCACTGAACGGTAAAGATGGAGACGAACTCATCATTCGAATTGGGAAATTTGGTCCGTATGTCCAGCAAGGCGAGGAGCGGAGAAATATTCCGGTGGACCTTGCTCTTGGCGATATTACTATTGAGAAGGCCATGGAACTTCTCGCCCAAAGCGACGGCCCTGTTGTTATAGGAACGGATCCAAAATCAAGTGTAGAAATTGTGAGCAAAGTGGGCCCTTACGGTCCCTATGTACAGCGCGGAGAAACAACCGAACGGAAAAGTATTCCCAAACATATTGATCCGGCATCCATCGATTTGGAAACGGCTTTGGCCCTGTTGAATCTTCCGCGGACTATCGGTTCCCACCCTGAAACTAGCGAGGAAATTACTGCAGACTATGGACGATATGGGCCTTACCTCAGGATGGTTAAAAAAACTCGCAGCTTGAAAGATCCAGACACGCCCTTGGATATTACACTTGAGCGTGCTGTAGAGTTGCTTGAGCAGGCAACATCCGGCAGGTCCGAAGCCTTAAAGGAATTGGGCAAACATCCCAAAACCGGTGAAGAACTGACGGTAAAATCCGGGCGCTATGGCCCCTTCATTTCTGATGGGAAAGTAAATGCGGCTATTCCCAAAGGCGTCGAGCCGGAAGACCTTTCTTTGGAAGATGCTGTAGAATTGATTGATAAGCGTAGACTGAATCCGCCTAAAAAACGGCGCAAGAAACGAAAGAAATCTTGAAATTTGGTTCTCTATTTATTATTTTTTTTATTACAGTGCTCAATGCTGAAACAGAATCTTTCATACTCGAAATAGAAAAAAGCCTGATGGCGCCATGCTGCTGGAGCGGCACCGTATATGATCATGGAAATGCCGAAATGGAAAAAGATATCAAAGCGCTGGTCCAGGGGGGGAAATCAAAAGAGGAAATATTTCAGTATTTTGTAAATGAAAAACGGATTGTCATGTCCGATGGCAGAATTAATATTGGTTACGGAGAAAAAATTCTCGCAATCCCCACTGCTTCGGGCTTTAACCTTTTGGTTTGGCTTATGCCGGCAGCGCTTGGAATCGCCGCATTTTTTGTAATAGTTTTAACTATGAAACAACGCCCCCAAATTAAAATTCCTGATAATACCGTCCAAAAAAGTGATATTCCTTTTGATGATGCAATAGAACAAGAATTGAAAGATTTGGAATAAATTTATCAAATGAAAGAAACATCCTTAGATAAAATCATATCGCTGTGCAAGCGCCGGGGGTTCATTTTCCAGAGCTCGGAAATTTACGGCGGATTCGGAGCCGTGTATGATTACGGTCCGTTAGGCACATCTCTCAAAAATGCAATTTCACAGCGCTGGATGAAGGCCATGACGCAGATGCATGAAAACGTTGTTGGCTTAGATAGCGGCATACTAATGCATCCGAAAATTTGGGAAGCATCCGGACATGTGGGTGCGTTCAACGATCCGCTGGTGGACTGCAAACACTGTAATGCACGCTTCCGCGCCGATGAATTGTTCGAAGGAAATCCTGATGATGGAAATTGGGGTGAGATACAATGCCCGCCCTGCGGAACAACGGGAAAATTAACAGAACCCCGTCAGTTTAACCTGATGTTTAAAACGCATGTCGGCCCCGTGGAAGATGATGCTGCCGTGGCGTATCTGCGACCGGAGACAGCTCAGGGAATCTATGTGAATTACCTTCTCGTCCAAGGCGCCATGAGATTAAAGATTCCCTTCGGTATTGCGCAAATCGGAAAAGCTTTTCGGAATGAAATTGTAGCACGGAATTTCATTTTTCGCACACGGGAATTTGAACAGATGGAAATGCAGTATTTTGTAAAACCTGGCAGGGATGAGGAATCCATGAAATCTTGGAAAGAAGAAAGGCTGAACTTTTATACCGATAAGCTGGGGATTGACAGCGCCAAACTCAGGTTTCAGCAGCACGGAGAAGGCGAGTTGGCCCATTATGCAAAGGAAGCATGGGATATCGAATATGAATTCCCGTTTGGATGGTCAGAGGTAGAAGGTGTTCACAATCGAACCGATTTTGATTTGAAGCAGCATCAAGAACATTCCGGGAAAAATATGCAGATTTTCGATCAGGAAGCGAATGAGAAATATTTCCCTTATATCATTGAAACATCCGCTGGGCTGAATAGGATGTTGCTCGCAATACTCGCCGATGCCTACTGGGATGACACCGAAAATGACCGAATAGTATTAAAACTTCATCCATCTCTGGCACCGGTAAAGGCAGTGGTGTGTCCGCTGGTTAAAAAAGAAGGTCTTCCTGAAATTGCCCGCAAAATTACCGATGATCTGAAATCAAATTTTAAGGTATTATACGATCAGGCCGGTTCTATCGGAAAACGGTACTACCGCCAAGATGAAATGGGAACACCATATTGTATCACAGTTGATCATCAAACATCAGAAGATCAGACGGTTACGATCCGCGAGAGGGACTCACAAGCTCAAGACCGAATTGGCTTGGATAAGCTGTCCGAAGCCCTATCTGCCAAAATCAACGACTTCAGCGCATAATCTATTTACAGGAGTTTAATTTCTAAACTTTCAGACGGATAATTCTGTCATATTTTCATATATATTCCCACAAATCTTTAAATAAATAAATTTCTTGCGGTTTATTAAACCTCATTCTATGTTCACCAGAATGAGGTTTAAAAACCACATACCAATACATTCCACCACAAACCAAGGAGAAACGCTATGAAAAAGCTAACCTGCTTTTTTGCTTTTCTTGGGATGGTAACCAGTCTCTGGGCCCAGTCGGGTTCAGTTTCAGGAACGATTACAGACACAGATGGCAACGATCTTGCCGGTGCTAATGTCGTTCTGGATGGGACATCCTTAGGAACAGCTTCCGACGCGAATGGATCTTACAGCATATCCAATGTACCGTTTGGTTCTTACACTATAACGGCTTCATACATTGGGCATGAATCTGCAAGTCAGGCCGTTCATATAGGAGGCACTGCAACAACCGTTAACTTTGAGCTCGCCGGAGAAGCTATTGCGATGGGCGGAGTTATGGTAACCGGTTCCCGCGCTGCGGGCCGTACAGCCATGAAATCCCCAACGCCGATAGATGGTTTTGATGATATGGCGCTGCGCAAACAAGGCAACGGGGATTTTACTGAAACTCTTAAGAATCAGGTACCGTCCTTCAATGCGACACCTCTAACAGGTGATGGAGCAGCATTCGTGCGCCCGACCTCAATGAGAGGCTTGCCGCCGGACAATATCCTTGTTCTCGTTAACTCGAAACGTAGACATCGCTCAGCGTTGATTTCACATTTTGGCGCTGCCATGAATGTTGGCGCCCATGCCGTTGATGTCGGAATGATTCCGGGAATCGCGCTCAAGCGCCTTGAAGTTCTCCGTGACGGTGCCTCGGCACAGTATGGATCGGACGCCATTGCTGGCGTGATGAACTTCATCCTGAAGGAACGCTCCGAAGGAATTGAAGTGGACGTTCAATCCGGAATGTGGCTTCCCGCACCGAACGGCAGAGGCGGTGAATTTGATCTTAAAATCGCCACCAATGTTGGTATGAAGCTGACGGAAAAAGGCTTCCTCAATATCAGCACCGAATGGATCAACAATCCTGAACTGTCACGCGGCCAACAACATGCTTCCGCATCTGACGGTTACAAAGGATGGAATTCGAGCTGGGGCGTTGATGATAAATCCAATACAGATAATTGGCAGACAGCCATGAACTGGGGACGGCCAAAAAGCTACGGCTTTCGGTCTGTTTGGAATGCAGGCCTGCAAATCAATGATCATGTCCAGGCATATTCATTTGGTAACTTTGCCGATACATTTGGTGAATACAGTTTCTTCCTAAGAGCGGCGGGAAAATCTGGCGCTTTGACGGACATTCCCTTAAATCCTGCAGATTCGTCCGAAGGAAATTTTTCCTGGGGCGACACGTATCCAATTGGGTTTACTCCGCGCCTTGAGGGGCATGGAAATGACCTAAGTTCTGTTGTTGGAATTAAGGGTGACCTTGCAAACGGATTAGAGTATGATTTCAGCGCAAGCTATGGATCCAATTATCTCCGTTACTACCTGAAAAACACTCTGAATCTTTCCTGGGGACCGTACTCACCGCACAATTTTGACATCGGGGATCTTCAGCAGGCAGAAACGAACCTGAATGCTGACTTCTCCTATGCACTTTCAGATGCTTTGAACCTTGCATTTGGCGGAGAATGGCGTGAAGAGGAATACACCATGTATCAGGGACAGAAAGAAGCCTGGATGCCTGGACCCTGGGCAAATGTAGCCCTGATCAAGGATCCAACCATAGCTGGTGATTCAACGTATTACACAGCGCCAGGTTTGGCGGCCAATGGTATGCCCGGAACAAGCCCGGATGCTGCCGGTGTTTTTGCGCGCACAAACTATGCCATTTACGGTGATGCAGAAATGGACATGGGCGCATTGCTGGTACAGGCAGCCGGACGCTTCGAGGATTTTTCCGATTTTGGAACGACAACCAACTTTAAGGTTGCCGGTCGTTTTACGCTTGGAAACCTCGCAACACTTCGCGGAAACTTCTCCACGGGGTTCCGTGCACCGACTCCCGGACAATCCAATTATACCGGTATTGTAACATCATTCGATGGTCCAACAGGGAAACAGGTTCAAGAAGGGACTCTTAGACCAACTGATTCTCTGACTGTTACCATGGGTGGATTAGCTTTGAAACCGGAAAGTGCGACCAATATCAGCGTTGGCTTGACCACGAATATCATTCCAAGCCTGAATCTGACAATTGATGCATACATCATTAACGTTACAGACCGCATCATAAAATCGAGATCTCTTGCTGTCACGGGAAGCACGGAATTTTCGAAGCTCGCATTTTACACCAACAACCTCAGTACCAATACCACCGGTCTCGATGTTGTTGCTGTATTAAACATGGGGAATACAAACCTCAGTATGGCGATGAATTACAACTCGACGACTGTTACCGACTCAGCCCAGGTTGACACAGATGGTGATGGCACAAAAGATGCCTGGCCGGTTTCCAGCAGTACGATTTTCAATATGGAAAATAATCTGCCGAAAATCCGGTTATCGTTGACCGCTGATCATAGGCTCAGTCAAAAACTTTCAGCAATGGCTCGTCTTAATTATTACGGCGAAACTATTGATGAAAGAGGCGGCCGTGAAAAGGTTGACCCAGCAATGCTGTTAGACCTTGAAATGAGTTGTGTTGTTAGTAGCAATCTCAGTGTAGTTCTGGGCGCAAGCAATATACTGAATACATATCCGACTGAAATTTCAACTCGGTTATCTCAAGGAATGCCTTACCCACGTCGTACGCCAATTGGCTACCACGGCGGTATGACATACCTTCGGTTAATGTATAACTTCTAATTGCCTTAGCAATTATGATTAAAAAGGCGGTGAGGAAACTCACCGCCTTTTTTTATTCCTCCAATGTAACTGATCGCTTAATTTTGCAACCGTTTATGAATCCGAAAACTCAATCACAATTTCAAAATCTTGGCAAATCCGCCACGCTCGCTATTAACGAACACAGTGCTGCATTAGATCGGGATGGCAAGGACATCATCCGATTTGGGTTCGGTCAATCGCCTTTCCCTGTGCCCGAAGTAGTTGTGAATACCCTCAAAAATTTTGCATATCGGAAAGAATACATTTCTGTAGAAGGACTTCCCGAATTACGAGCAGCGGTCGCCAACTACTATACCGATACTCTGGTAACAGATTGTGACGCATCACAAGTCTTCATCGGCCCCGGCTCAAAAGAACTTATGTTTCTGCTTCAAATGATTCTGGATGGGGAAACAATTATTCCGACACCATCCTGGGTATCCTATCCTCCGCAGGCCGCGATGCTCAAAAGAAACGTCATATATATTCAAACTTCAGCGGATTCAAACTGGCTCCTATCCGCTGATCAGCTTGATGCAAAACTTAATCATTCTTCCTCCGCCACTAAGCTTTTAATCCTTAACTATCCCGGGAACCCGTCCGGAACAACTTACCAAAAAAGCGACTTGATTGCTTTGGCGGAAATTGCCAGAAAACACGAAGTCCTTATTTTATCAGACGAAATTTATGGGCGATTAAACCATGATGGGAGTCACCAGTCCATTGCGAAATTTTATCCCGAAGGTACTATTATTAGTTCCAGCCTTTCGAAGTGGTGTGGTGCCGGTGGATGGAGGCTCGGTCATTTTCTTTTTCCGAAAGAGATGACCCAGCTTATGCAATCCATGGCAGCGGCTGCCAGCGAAACATTTTCCTGCGTATCCGCACCCGTACAATATGCTGCGGTGCGGGCGTACCAAACAGATGAGCCCATAAATGATTATCTTTTTCATGTGCGCAGCGTGCTGGAAACTGTGGGTAATTATTGTGCAAAAAAATTGAATGATAGCGGAATCATTACCATGCGGCCGGAAGGAGGATTTTATCTTTTCCCTGATTTTTCGGAATACCGGGAATTCCTTTCAACAAAAGGTGTTTCTGATAGTGAATCGCTTTGCAGGAAATTATTGGAAGAAACGGGGGTTGCCCTCCTTCCCGGATCGGCATTTTTTCGGAAACCCGCAGAATTGACCGCACGATTGGCGTATGTTACATTTGATGGCGAAAAAGCACTCGGGCACAGCAGAAATAATAGTTCTGACATTCTATCTATCGATGATCTAAGTCCGGTATGCAATCGAGTTGTGGAAGGCATTAGCCGAATTATAGACTGGATTCATTCTTAAATTCAACCCAAAGTGAACATGAAAAAATTACCCATAATCCTCACCATCCTTGCTACGATCGTACAAGGCGCAAATCCGCGACCGGTTCATGCTGAAAACGGAATGGTGGTTTCATCCAGCAGATGGGCTTCTGAAGCCGGCATTGAAATTCTTAAGAAAGGCGGGAATGCCATTGACGCTACAGTAGCGACCGGATTCGTGCTTGCAGTCACACTTCCTCAAGCAGGGAATATTGGCGGCGGCGGATTCATGGTTGTTCATTTGGAAGACGGCACTTCTTTTACATTGGACTATAGAGAAATGGCACCCGAGGCAGCACATCGCGATATGTTTATAAATGACACCGGCGGTGTAGACCAAGAACGTGCTCTTTACTCCCATTTATCTTCAGGCGTACCGGGTTCTGTAGATGGAATGTTAAAGGTATTCCAAGAATATGGATCCGGGAAAATATCTCGTCAGCAAATCTTAAAACAGGCAATTATACTCGCGGAAAAGGGATTTCCTATCACGCGGAGATATGCTGCTTTCCTGAATTGGTACAAAGAATTTTTCGCGCGGGACGACGGCGCTTCCGAAGTATTTATCAGAAAAGACAGGCGGCTCTGGCAGGAAGGGGATTATCTTATCCAACGTGATTTGGGGCGGACGTTGAAACGGATTTCTAAATACGGGCGGGACGGATTTTATTCAGGGCTTGTAGCTGATCATATTGTAAATGAAATGAAGGAAGGCGGCGGAATTATTTCTCATTCTGACCTCGAAAATTACGAATCAAAATTTCGCGAACCGGTAATAGGGCAATTTCGTGGATTCGATGTTGTTTCTATGGGACCGCCGAGCTCAGGAGGCGCATTGCTAGTCCACATGCTGAATATGACGGAACACTTTGAATTGGATTCCCTTGGGTGGAATTCATCCAATTATATTCATGTTCTAACGGAAATTGAACGACGCGCCTATGCGGACCGAGCTGAACACATGGGCGATATGGATTTTTGGAAGGTTCCGCTCGGCATGTTTGGCTCTGAAGATTATGCGGCAGCGCGAGCGAAAACAATCAATTTGGAAAAAGCATCTCCAAGCTCAGAGGTTTTCGCCGGAGAGCCTCTTCCTTATGAAAGTACGGAAACGACTCACTATTCTGTATTGGACGGTCGGGGAAATGCTGTTTCGGTAACAACAACTATCAATACCGCCTTCGGAAGCGGAATCGTGGTGGAAGGCGCCGGCTTTTTACTGAACAATGAAATGGACGATTTTTCTTCGAAGCCAGGATCTCCGAATGCATACGGACTCATCGGAAAAGAAGCGAACGCGATTGAACCCATGAAACGCCCGCTAAGCTCGATGACGCCAACTATCCTATTAAAGGATGGGAATCCCTTTATTGTTGCCGGAACCCCGGGCGGATCCACGATTATTACGACCGTATTTCAAACTATATTGAATGCAGTTGTTTTTGGAATGGATATTCAGACGTCGGTTTCCGTACCGCGAGTGCATTCACAATGGCTGCCGGATTTGATCTTTACCGAAACGAGGGCGATGTCCAAAGATGTAAAAGAAAATCTAAATCAACGAGGACACCAAATCACTGTTTACGGTAGTGGTAGTATTGGGCGAGCGAATGCAATAATGATAGATTCTACCGGAATGTACGGCGGCGCCGATCCGCGCGGAGAAAACTCCGCTGTCGGCTATTGAGAATTTTTCCCGATTAAATCGTCGATCACTTGAACAAACACCGAGGCGCCAATCAAGAGCGCATCTTCATCTATATCAAAATCCGAGCTGTGGTGCGACACGCTTCCTAACGGCCGATTTGTCGGCGCAGATCCTACAAAAAAGAAGCATCCCGGAATCTTTTGCGCATAATAGCTAAAGTCCTCTCCGCCCATTGAGAGATAGGGAAAATCAGCGCCTTCACCCACAATCTTTTTCGCAGAGCTTAACAATTTTTCATAGGCGCCTTCATCATTGATCGTGGCCGGATAGCCGTCTTGATAATCGAACTCAATCGTAGCACCAAATGTTTGCCCAATGCCGTTTATGATTTCCGCCATGCGCTTTTTAATCATGGCTCTTATGTCCTCCTCATACGCTCGCGCCGTTCCCTGCAGAATAATCTCGTCAGCGATTACATTAAAATTGTAGCCGCCGTTTATTTTTCCGATGGATACTACCGAACTTTCCAGCGGATTGGTATTCCGACTTACAATGGTCTGCAGAGCCGTAATTAAATGAGACGCAGCAATAATCGGATCCACCGATCCATGAGGTGTGGCTCCGTGCCCCCCGGTTCCCCTAACCGTAATGGTAAACTTATCGGCATATGCTAAAATCGGTCCGGATTTTATTCCGATCTCCCCTGTTTTCTGGTAGGTCCATAAATGAATCCCGTAAATCTCATCTACCTCATCCAGACATCCGTCCTCGATCATGTAGCGGGCACCTCCTTCTCCTTCTTCTGCCGGCTGAAATATGAAGCGCACGTTTCCATTGAGCTCATCTTTTTTATCCGCCAACACTTTCGCGGCGCCTAATAGCATGGCGACATGGCCGTCGTGCCCGCAGGCGTGCATTACATTTTCATTCACAGAAATATATTCTTTATCGCCTGTTTCCTGAATCGGCAAACCGTCCATGTCCGCTCGCAGCGCTATCGTTGGACCGTCCCCATTTCCTTTTAAATCACCGACAACACCGGTTTTCCCGATACCCGTTTTTACTTCCATCCCCAGCGATTTTAGTCTTTCTGTTACCAACCCGGCAGTTCGGATTTCCTGAAATCCAAGTTCCGGATGTTTGTGGATGTCTCTTCGGGTGCTGATGATTTCATCTTTGATGAGTTCGATTTTGTTTAGAATATTTATTTTCATAAAAGCCCACTTATTTTGTATTAGTTAATTATTATATAGATATAGAATTGGGTTAAAAATACATAAAGCTATCTTTATTATTCCCCTTTTAGTTTAACTTTCACCAATAAAGGCAAAAAGTGGAAAAAAAGAAAGGATAAAGGATATTAATAATGGTTTTCAAAGTAATAATTACTATTACTATTTGCCTATCTCCAATGCATCAGGAACATACTTTTTACAAATAAGCGACGGCAAGAGATTCGATTCCCATAAAATAGTCCTGCTTAAATAGCCGCTTCCACTTCCCGTCTGTTTTTTGTGCTCATTTCTTCAATCCTCTTCCTTTCTCATGTTTTCAATTATTTTCTGAATTAACGCTATAAATGATGCGCTTGACTTCTGTGCAGTCTCAAGTACATCCTCATGCGTGAGCGGTTCCTCGCTTACGCCGGCTGCATAATTGGTTAAACACGAAAGTGTTAACGTTCGCATTCCAAGTTCGCCTGCTGTAATAATTTCGGGTACGGTGCTCATTCCAACCGCATCACCGCCTAATGAATCAAAAAATTCGATTTCGGCGGTGGTTTCATACGACGGCCCCAGCGTCCAGCAATAGGTTCCTTTTGATATTTCAATTCCCAATTCTTCTGCAAATGCTTCAGCCAATGCAATCAACTCAGGATCGTGGTAAGCCGTGGTCGATTGTAATATAGGATCATCAATGGTATGCCTAAAGGTGCAATCCAAATGTCCGGTAATTGCCATAAGTGTCCCGGGTGGATTTTCCTTTTTTATTGAACCTGAAGAATTGGTAATAATCAGATTTTCAATACCAAGTGCATTAAATAGCTTTACCGGAATAGTAACCGTATTAAAATCATATCCTTCGTATAAATGGAATCGTCCCGATGCAAGCATCACGTCCGTCCCATTAAGTGTTCCTGAAACAAATTCACCGGAATGACCTTCTACTGTGGACACAGGAAAACCCTTCAACTCTGAATATGAAACCGTCTTTTTATTCGTAAGCTCATCAGCAAGAGCGCCCAATCCGGATCCCAGAATAATGCCGGTTTTCCCTGAAAATCCTGTAATGTCCAAAATCTGTTCTTTCAGATTTGCAATCAGGTGAAGCGATGTAGATATTGGGGCTGTTTTCATCATTAGAGATGCAGTCAGAATTTCTAATGGAACAAGACGCAGGACAAGACATTAAGTTTGATTCATGGATGAAGCCCGTGTAAGTTTTCTATCACTTTTCAAATAGGAAATAAATCATGACACAAAACCAAGATTTAAAACTGGTGAAACATCTTGCGGAAAGCAGAGCTCGTTTTCATCAGGAAATAAGCAAACGTATCATCGGGCAGACCGATGTTCTCGATCATATTCTGATTGCATTGCTGTCTCGCGGACATACGCTGATTGTCGGTGTACCTGGATTGGCAAAAACACTAATGATTAAAAGTCTTTCTGAATTGCTCGATCTCTCATTCAGCCGTATTCAGTTTACACCGGATCTGATGCCGAGCGACATCACCGGAACGGAAGTCATTGAAGAAAATCAGAAAACAGGAAAACGTGAATTCAGATTTTTCAAAGGACCGATTTTCGGCAATATGGTTCTAGCAGATGAAATCAATCGAACGCCGCCGAAAACACAGGCTGCGCTGCTTGAGGCTATGCAGGAACACAATGTCACCGCTTCGGGAAAAACGTATTCTTTGGATGAACCCTTTTTTGTTCTTGCGACGCAAAACCCGATTGAGCAGGAAGGAACCTATCCGCTTCCGGAAGCACAATTGGACAGATTCATGTTTACTATCAACATTGAATACCCGTCCCGGAAAGAGGAAGTGTCTATTGTTCAAATGACCACAAGTTCTCACGAAAAACCGCTGTCCCAGATTATTTCAAAAAAGGATATGCTAGCTTTTCAGGACCTTGTACTGCGGGTTCCTGTGGCGGATAATGTCGTTGAATTCGCAGTAGATCTCGCATCGGCGACAAGACCTCAGGCTTCACAGGCACCGACGTTTATTCAAGAATGGATTGAATGGGGCGCCGGACCAAGAGCTTCCCAATATCTAATTCTCGGGGCAAAAGCTAAAGCTGTTTTGGAGGGACGCCCGACGCCCAGCATTAAGGATGTGGAAGCGCTGGCACTGCCTGTTTTACGGCATCGTGTCATTCCAAATTTTAACGCAGAGGCAGAAGGAATGACGGTAGATTCCGTTTTAACCAAACTCGTAAACGCCGGGAATAAAGCGTGAGTCCCATTGACAAACGAAAATTCCTGCAGCCTGAAATGGTTGCCCGGCTGAATTCAATGGGATTGCGGGCGCGATTGGTTGTGGAAGGTTATCTCATCGGCCAGCATAAAAGCCCCTATCACGGCTTCAGCGTGGAATTTGCAGATCATCGGGCGTATAACCCCGGAGATGATATTCGCCACGTTGACTGGAAACTCTACGGTAAAACGGATCGCTATTATATCAAACGCTTTGAAGAAGAAACGAATCTTCGATCTTTTATTCTCATGGATACCAGCAAATCGATGTCATTTTCGAGCAATTCCATTTCCAAATTGGATTACAGCGGATTTCTTGCGGCAGCATTATCGTATCTTATGGTTCGCCAAAGAGATGGTGTCGGACTTGTATTATTTGATGAAGCAATTCAATCGCTGATTCCTCCCAAGTCCACCCAATCACAATTGAATGTTATTTTGGGAAAACTGGAACATGCCAAACCGGGAAAGCAGACTCAATTAGGGATGGTCCTACATGAAATGGCAGATCGCATATCCAAAAGAGGATTGGTAATTGTTATTTCGGACTTATTCGACAATTTTGATTCGGTCATATCCGGGTTGAAGCATTTTCGGCACAATAAACAGGAAGTAATTGTTTTTCATATTCTCGATCGGCAGGAAGAAGAATTTCAGTTTCAAACCCGTTCGAAATTCCGGGATTTAGAAACAGGTGAAACGATTACTACCGAGCCGTGGCAGATTCGGTCAGCGTATAAGGAATTAATAAAGGACGTTCAGCATAAATACAGGAAAGAATGCCGTAACCGAAAAATAGATTATGTCCCACTTTTTACGGATCAAAGCCTCGATTTAGCTCTGAATGAATATTTAAGTAAACGGCAAAAGTTAGGTTAATCACCTAGACTCTTCGATTTTTTTAGATATCGCTTTGCTTCATCTGGTTTTTGCTGTTTCATTAAAACACGGACCATTCCCAAATAATAGTCTTTTACATCCGGATCCTCGGCAATGAGGTTCCGATAAAATTTTTCAGCTTTCCTCCATTTTTCAGCACGCTCAAACGTTTGCGCCATTCTGAGGAGCGCTTCGGTATCATCCGGATTTAGGTCATTTGCCCATAAAAAATTATCTTCAGCAGTGTCAAATTGGCCCAACTGCATATTCAGGATTCCAAGATTGTAATAGAGGTCCGCTTTAATCGAATTATCTTCTTCATTGCTGATGGCGTCCTCAAACGTTTTAATAGATTCTTCTGTTTTTCCAAGATCGTAATACACGGTAGCCAATTGGCGGGTGATTTGTGCATTTCCGGGATCAAGCTCAGCCGCCTTACTTAGAAATATAACGGCTTTTTCTTTTTCTCCCAACCGAAGGTAAATCTGACCGCTTGTGTGGTTAATGCCGAGTTCATCGGGACCGAGCTCATATCCCATTTCCAGTGAAGAAATTGCCTGAACTGTATCCCCAATTTCAAAAAATACAGTAGAAAGAACGGGATACGTTTGGGATTCTGCCGGGTGAATATTTTTTGATGCTAAAAACAAAGGTAATACATCCATCATCGCAGTTTTTCTTTCGTCACCGGTAAGATGAATAATTTTATTATACTCAATAATGGCATTGTTAAATGCAGTCGTCCAGTTAAAATATCTGTTATTATTAATATACTGTTCTACCGTTAGTCCATCGGCCATTTTTTCCTGCGGATTGATGGCCAGCGCTTTTTCAAACATTTCATTCATCATTTCCCAATCCTGACGGTTCCCGTAAATCTCATTTCCCATAAGAGCGGGTGCTTCCGCATTTTCAGGAGCAGCCTCCATAGTTTTCAGCAAAAACTCTTCGGCCTTTTCATAATTTTTCTCATTCAAATATACCCGGGCCGATGTCAGCTCTGCCGGCGGACATCCTAAAAATATCACTGCGGATGAAAGAAGGGTTGCTAAAATTAATTTTTGATTATTAACCATAATTTCCTCTTTTATTAACCTAAAATAGTATCCGAATGTAGGTGGATTCCATTCCTTCAACAAGTGCTTACGCCTGACAACACTTCCGCTTTTCTCCGGGATATTTCTACTTCATCCGTATGCATCGTTTTTTCAATTCCAAATCCCTCAACACACACAGATGCCCACGCAGTGCCTTCCGCAACCGCATCTAATAAGGAATCTCTTAATACAAGTGATGCGGCCATTCCCCCTCCAAACGTATCGCCTGCGCCCGTTGGATCTACTACGGAAACATTTGAAACAGCCGGAATGCTTGTGCAATCGTCGGCGGAAATAATAACCGAGCCGCTGCTTCCCTTTTTAATAATAATTGTATCCGGGCCCATTTGAAGCAATTGGTTTGCAGCATCCTCCAAAATCGGGTGCGAAGTTAATTGTTGGGATTCTTCTTCATTGATGAGAAAAATATTCGTTCGCTTTAATACCTTCAATAAATCATCATTTGCGGTATCTATCCAAAGATTCATGGAATCGGTAATTACAATTTGGTGATTGGTACATTGATCCAGCACGGAAAGTTGAAGTTTTGGGTGAATATTCGCGAGAAATACTACGTTGGCATTTCGTGCTGAATCGGACAAAACAGGATTATAATTTTCAAATACACCTAATGCTGTAAAAAGAGTATCTCTTTGGTCCCAGTTTTCGTGATACCTCCCGCCCCATTTGAAGGTTTGTCCCGAAATTTGCTGAACGTTTTCCATTGTTTCAGAATACGTTTTATAAATTTCAAATCCCTTTTCCGGAAAGTCAGAGCCGATGATTCCGACTGGGAAAACAGAAACTCGCTTCCCACTTGGTATCAGCGCATGGGTTACAGAACCCCCCAGAATATTTACTCTATTATCCAATGGAGTTTCTATATCATCAATCGCAATGGAGCCCGCTATGAGAAGTGAATTTTCCATCTTTACAATTACCATTTTACCAGCATTTCTTCCATCCCGCAAGTAAGAATACAACAATTGAAATTCTCGTTAGTGAAAGTGTTTGAATCTCCATTTCATTTGCGGTATATTATATTTGTATGAGTGCAAAAACCTTCGCAATCCTCACCGATATCCACTCGAATCTAGAGTCATTTGAGACGGCATTATCCGTCATTGAAGATCACGGAAGGGTGGATCAAATTGTATTTATAGGGGATTATTTCTCCTTGGGGCCCGCTCCAAATGAGACTCTTGATACACTTCTAAAATTAGATGGCAGTATTCTTGTCAGGGGAAATCATGAGCGATATATATGGGATAGATTATGGGAACAGGATAATCCAACGTTAGAGGGGATGGATCCTGACGATCAAGTAACCAAAGAAATCGTTGCCAATGAAAAATGGACCGCAGACCAAATTGGTGAACGCGGGTTAGATTTAATTAAAACTATGGACGTTTCTTATCGAGAAATTGTTGGAACTACATTGATTGAATTCACCCATGCTTGGTTTGAACGAGACGAAGAGCCGCCAACAATGGAAGAAGCGAAAGAATGGCGCGATAAAGCATTGAGAGAAAATCCCGAGTTGGATCGATTTGTATTTATCCATGGCCATGCTCATATCCCCCGAGAAGAGAATGACGGAAATTTGACCATTTTATGCCAAGGCGCCACCGGTCTTCCTTTTGATAAAGATGATCGAGGATCTGTTGCCTTTTTAACCGTGAATGACGGCGTACATTGGGATGTTAGACGTTTCAATTATAATATAGAAGTAACCATTAGTTTGCTTGAGGAACGGCAGCCGCCTTTTTACGCCAATCTTCAGAATACCATTCGATTCGCTGAAATCCGAAACGACATTTAAGTCTGTTCCCCGTCGGCTTCTTTTTTAATTTCTGATAATCACCATGCCCTATTTTGATCACTTTGCGACAACGCCTGTCCGGTCTGAGGTGCAGGAAAAAATGCTGGAAATCACCCGAAATGCAATCGGGAATCCTTCCAGCGTACATGCGTCCGGCCGAGCCGCAAGATCAGCAATTGAAGAAGCTCGATCAGAAATCGCTGATGCCATTGGAGCAAAATCCCATGAAATAATTTTTACCGGCGGCGGGACTGAAGCTAATAATATGGTGCTTTGGAATCTGCTTCGTAAAAATAAAAAACACGTTGTTACAACAAAAGTAGAGCACCCCGCTGTTTTAAAAGTTCTGACAGAACTCGAAGAAATGGGAGTAACCCATTCGGCCGTAGATGTCAATCCTTCGGGAATGGTTAATCCTGAAGATATTTTATCTGCTATTCAGGATGATACCGGACTGATATCCGTTATTCTCGGGAATAATGAAGTCGGAACACTCCAGCCGATTAGAGATATTTCATTGATTGCACAAAACAATGGAATTCCGCTTCATTCAGATGCTGTTCAGGCATTGGGGAAAATTCCAATTGATATAAAAGATCTCGGGGTGGATTTTATGAGTTTTGCATCCCACAAATGTTATGGGCCAAAAGGTGTCGGCGCCCTATTTGCTAAAGATGGATCTGACCTTCATCCGCTAATCATTGGCGGGAAACAGGAAAGCAATCTCAGAGCCGGAACAGAAAATGTTGCGGGTATTGCGGGATTTGGATTGGCCGTTCGTCTTGCAATAAAATCTTTGGTAGAGACCGGACAGCACTTGGCAACTCTGGGGGATCAGTTTAGGAATGGCGTGGCTGAAATATGCAATGATGCCGTTTTTAATGGTGACCTTCATCAACTCCCAGGAATCGTAAGTGTTTCTTTCCCAGGTATGAAAAGTGACAAAATGATGATTCATTTAGATAGGGAATCCATGGAAGTTTCAGCGGGATCTGCTTGTGGTTCCGGCGATATTAAACCGTCCTCAGTTCTGGAAGCAATGGGAGTGGAAGAAGCCCTAAATTTGAGTACACTCCGAATCAGTTTTGGCAAAGATAACACTTCTGGAGAAGTGGCCAATCTTGTTAGGACAATTGGTCAAATTTTAAACGGAGCAGCATAATGTCCGATCGAGTAGTTGTGGGGCTTAGCGGAGGTGTAGACAGTTCAGTTGCCGCCCTCTTACTAAAAGAACAAGGGTATAATGTTGAATGTCTTTTTATGAAAAACTGGGATGAACCGGATGCAGAATACTGCACTACGGAGCAGGATTACACAGATGCAGTTCGTGTCTCAACTTCACTTGGCGTTCCACTTCATACCGTCAATTTTGTAAAAGAATACCGCGAAAAAGTATTTTCTTACTTTTTAGAAGAATACAAAGCAGGGCGAACCCCCAATCCAGATATTCTCTGCAATCGTGAAATAAAGTTTAAAGCATTTTTGGAATATGCTCTGGACTTGGGTGCAGATTTCATCGCTACCGGACATTATGCTAAGGCCGCTAAATCAAATGGGACTGTCCAATTATTAAAAGGATCTGATGCAAACAAAGATCAAAGTTACTTTCTCTACGCTCTGAATCAGGGGCAACTCTCAAAAGCATCCTTCCCTTTGGGAGAAATGACCAAATTGGATGTGAGAAGGCTGGCTGAAAAGCATAATTTGCATACGCACGATAAAAAGGACAGTACAGGCATTTGTTTTATTGGCGAACAAAAACATTTCATTACTTTCCTAAAAAAATATTTTCCTGATAATCCTGGGGACATTAAAACGCTGGATGGAAAAGTTTGCGGATCTCACAATGGACTAATATTTTATACAATTGGGCAAAGAAAGGGCCTTGGAATTGGAGGCGCAAATGGGTCTGATGATTTGCCGTGGTATGTTTCTGAGAAAAATATGGATACAAATGAACTGATTGTAGCTCAAGGACGCAATCATCCTTCCCTGTATGCGAAGCAATTGACAGCACATCAGATCCACTGGATTTCCGGTAATGCTCCTGAAATTCCGGCACTAGTCTCAGCTAAGGTTAGATACCGCCAAAATGATGTAAAGTGTACGATTGACTCAATTTCAGACAAGGCGGCAGCCGTTACGTTTTCCAAGCCGGTTTTCGCAATAACACCCGGACAATCGGTTGTTTTTTATGAGGGTGATGTTTGTCTTGGCGGAGCCGTGATTGAATAAGACATTAATTAAATGAAATATTAGAAATGCATAAAAGCAGATTAGCGACTCTCATCATTGACAGTCAGGTTGATGACATAAAAAAGCGGAAAGATTTTTTAGCCAAAGCTCTGAGCTTGGGCATTGGTGATCCCAATTACGAAAATGAAAATTGGGTTCCTTTAGAAATACAGGAACCACAGCCACACATTTGGCTTCAAAAAGTGAAGCACCAAAGCCGAATTCATATAGATATTGAAACAGACAATATTGATGCAGAAGTGGCTCGTTTGCAGAAACTGGGGGCTTCTATTTTCGAAAATAAAGATAAATTTGTTGTAATGGAGGCTCCAACGCGACACCGGTTTTTGTGTCGTGAGCCTGCAGCGTGAGGATTTTACCGAATCGGACCTAGTAAATCACTGGGATTAACAAATTACTTTCTAAATAAATTTTCATGAACCATTGTAAAATCACTGGAACAATTATCTATGGATCGTTGTATTTTTAACCATGTTTAATCGAATAAATATTAAGACCTATCTCACCTTGCTGATTTGTTTTTGTATCGTATCTGGACAATACAAGCATGATCTTGCAAAACCGACCATGCCCGATCTAGGCCTTTCTCCAAATGTAGGTGACAAAAGCTTGCTGGATCCTTCCCGTTTTGCCATGCAACACGGATTTTCAATGTCCCTCATGTCCATGGGTGGAACATCGTTAAACATGAACACTTATACAAACCAAATGACCTACATGATTTCTGATAAAACATGGCTGCAGACTGACTTCGCATTCGTATTGCCAAACGGATCGCCTTCCACCCTTCCAAATCAGCCAATTCAAAATAATTTATTTTACAAAGCATCCCTCGGATATCAACCTTTTGAAAGTATCCAATTCAATCTGAGTATTGAACGAATGCCGACATACCAGTACAGACCAAACTACATCCTCAACCCATTCCACAGATCAATCTGGTGACACCTAGAGCTCGTCGAAATAAATCCAAATTTTTCTCAAGAAAACCTTCAAAAAAGGCTAAAGGAAAATCCAGACAGGGCGCCGTTGTAAATTCTGCCATTGCGGTATTATCCCTGTTTTTAATAGCATTCATTTTTTCTTTCTCCCAGAGGACAACGCAAAAAGGCATTTCAATTAAAGTCAATTTTCCTGTTCTTCCAGATCCAAAGACCCCGACTGAAATCTATAAGGAGCCTATTCAAGATATTGAAGTAGAAGTATTAAACGGGTGCGGGAAATCAGGCTTGGCCGGATCTCTCTCTAACCATCTCCGAATAAATGAAATTGACGTCGTGCGATCTGAAAATGCTGAAAATTTTGAATACACAGAAACGTTAGTTATTCTTCGAAATGAACATCTCCCCCATTTACTAAAAGTTATAAAAGCGCTCGGAATAGATGAATCCGATCCGCGCGTAAAAAAACAACCCGATGAAAGTTCTGATGTTTCCATTACCCTTATCATTGGAAAAGATTTCTCATCTATAAAACCTTTCCGGAACAGTCCGGATATTGCCTTTTAATTTTGCCTTCCGTTTCAGATACTACTCTAAAAGCAGATCAACTCGCTGAGACCATTGCCGCATTAGCCCTAAGTAAAAAGGCCGCTAATATTCAGCTTATTGATGTCAGAGGTTTAACAAGCATTACTGACTTTTTCCTCATTTGCTCTGCAGATACCGAGGTGCAGGTGAAATCAATTTCTGACGCAATCCGGCGCGGGACTCCTTCTAAACCGTGGCGAGTGGAAGGATATGAACACTTGCGTTGGATTCTGTTAGATTATATTGATGTGGTTGCGCATGTTTTTACCACCAGCGAAAGAGGGTATTATAATTTAGAACGTCTGTGGGCCGATGCACCTAATAAGGAAATCTTGGATGAACCTGCGAGCACATCTGCAGCACATATTAACTGAGGCTCTCACCTCTCTTGGGTTGGAAGCGAAAAACATTGCTATTTTACCTACAAAAGATTCGTCGCTGGGTGATTTTTCCACCTCAGTTGCGATGACCCTTGCCGGACAGGCAAAGAAATCACCACTCAAAATTGCGGAAGAAATAAAAGCAGTGCTGACTCTCGATGCCACTATGGTTTCTTCTGTCACAGTGACACCTCCGGGATTTATCAATTTTATTCAAAGCGATTCGTATTCTCAATCTGTGCTCAATTCTGTTATTACAAATAGGTCAGCTTTCGGACAGGATTTTCAGGGAAAAGGGAAACGAGCCAATGTGGAATATGTTAGTGCTAATCCTACCGGTCCTCTAACAGTTGGTCACGGTCGCCAGGCCATTTTGGGTGATACCATTTCCAATATCCTAGATTGGCACGGGTTTGATGTAACGCGAGAATATTATTTTAACGATGCCGGGCGCCAAATGAGGGTGTTAGGCGAATCTGTTGAGGCGCGCTATTTCGAACATTTGGGTAAACCATTCGATTTCCCGGAAGAGGGCTATCAAGGTTCATATATCAAAGAAATTGCAAAAATAATTATAGATGAGCATGGGAAAGGGTTGCATAGTGGCTCGATTGAATTTCGAGAGTTTGCTGAAAAGTTTATCTTCGAGGATATTAAGTCCTCATTGAAATCCATTGGAATCAAACACGATGTATTCTCAAATGAAAAATCATTTTACGAATCAGGCGCCATTGAAAAAGTAGTGAAAGAATTACGGGAGAAAAATCTCGTGTATGAAAAGGACGATGCAACCTGGCTAAGAACGACTGAATTTGGGAAAGAAAAAGACCGCGTCCTTATCAAAAGCAGCGGAGAGCCAACCTATCGCCTTCCGGATATCGCCTACCATTGCGATAAACTTGACCGCGGGTTTGATCTGGCAGTGGATATTTTCGGCGCGGACCATATGGACACGTATCCGGATGTACTTTCGGCGGTGGAGGCATTGGGGCATGACATCACTCCTTTTAAGGTGCTAATACACCAATTTGTTACCCTGTTGAAAAATGGGGAAAAGGTAAAAATGTCCACACGAAAAGGTGATTTTGTAACTTTAAAAGAATTAACGGAGTCATTCGGATCGGATGTTGTGCGGTATTTTTTCATAATGCGCGGAATGAATTCTCATTTGAATTTTGATTTGGATCTCGCTCAAGATCAATCCGAGAAAAATCCAGTGTTTTACCTGCAATATGCCCACGCAAGAATTTGTAATATCATCAATCGATGCAAAGCTGAGGAACTTTCGGTAAATCCTGATGCTGATTTCACCTTGTTGATGGAAGGTCCTGAAAAAGAGTTAATCCGAAAATTAGACCAATTTCAGCATACCATGGAGGCGGCTTTAGAATCACTCGAACCCCAAATAGTTCTGAATTACCTTCAAGACCTCGCCGGGAATTTTCATAAATTTTATGCCGAATACCGGGTTATTACTGATGACAAGAATTTATCAGAGGCGCGGTTGGGACTGATTGAATCTGTTAAAATTGTTTTAGCTTCCGGAATGGGAATCCTCGGGATATCCTCCCCCGCGCGGATGTAATTTTTTTAGTGGAGGCGGGGAGATTCGAACTCCCGTCCGGAACAAGTTTCAAAAGACCTTCTACATGCTTAGTCGCCTGGTTGAGTGTTGCTGAAATACGATCCAGGGACCCACGCATTCCAGCTAAAGCCTGATGTTTTCTCAGTATGCCGGTTCAGGCACTCAGCATACCCAGCCTGTGTATTTGACGCCCTTAAGCCTGCCCACAGGCGGAACTGACTCAGGACGGGCAACTTACTTAAGCAGCTGCCATGTAGCCGTAATCGGCATTTATGGTATTTCCAGGTTGATTTAAGAGGACCCTGGGACCTCTGCATGCCGTTCTAAAGAACTCCTATCCCGTCGAAACCGGTCGCCCCCATGTCAAAAAGCGGATAAAGTTACGTCTAAAAACGAAACAAGCCACAGACTACGTTCCTGTAAGGAAAGTATCCTGTGGCTCATTTCAATTCAAAGACTCTCAACGCCAACCAAGAGCCTTCTTTTTTCACTTGCCAACCTCTTTTTCTATACAACCCATCAGGATTCGCATAGAAGAGGCGGGTCAAAAATAGGAGCAGAAGCTATTTGGAGCAAGGGTAAAACTTGGTAAAATGGTGAAATTTTGAGTACCAATAAAAAATTTTGACCTATTAATTTCCCTACTCTTCAAAGGCCCGTGTAGCTCAGTTGGTAGAGCAGGTGACTCTTAATCACTTGGCCGGGGGTTCGAATCCTCCCGCGGGCACATTAGATTTCCCATTGAATCTGTTCAGGGGTTTCTCTTCTGCCGATGTAATTTCCATTCAGGATATCATGAGTAATTCAAAAAATGCAGTAATTCTTTTAAGCGGCGGGCTCGATTCCGCGACGTGTCTTGCCATAGCATTGGAACAGAAATACTCCATTCATGCCCTTTCTTTCAACTATGGACAAAGACATACATTTGAATTGGACTCGGCGAAACATATAGCAAGCACATACAAAGTTACTGAACATAAAATAATTGAAATGGATTTGACCACTTTTGGAAAATCTGCGCTAACAGATAATATCCCTGTTCCGCAAAACAGAATCAATTCTGAGTCGGTCGGAATTCCTGTTACCTACGTCCCTGCCCGCAATACTATCTTCCTATCCTATGCGCTAGCCTGGGCAGAAGTGCTGGGATGCTTTGACATTTTTATCGGCGTTAATGCCTTAGATTACAGCGGTTATCCGGATTGCCGTCCCGAGTATATAGACGCTTTTCAAGCGATGGCAAACCTTGCAACAAAATCGGGGGTTGAAGCCAATCAATCATTAACGATTCATACGCCACTTCTCAATTGCACCAAAGCGGAAATCATTCAAAAGGGAAACGATCTTGGTGTTAAGTATGGGCTCACCTTATCCTGCTACAATCCTAATAAAACAGGCATTTCCTGCGGAACATGTGATGCCTGCTTTTTACGTTTAAGGGGATTTAAAGAAGCCGGCTTAAGGGATCCAATATCCTATCAGCTGTAATGCTATGAGCTACAAGGTCAAAGAAATATATTACACCATTCAGGGAGAAGGTTTTCACACCGGGCGGGCGGCGGTCTTTTGCCGATTTTCTGGATGCAATCTATGGAGCGGGCACGAGAAAGACAGAAAAGATGCGGTGTGTGATTTTTGTGATACTGATTTTGTAGGAACTTCCGGACCGGGCGGCGGTATGTTTGATTCCGCTGAAGAGTTAGTTCAATCTGTTAAAGAATTATGGAAATCGGTAAAGTCAGCGAAACCGTACGTTGTATGTACCGGCGGTGAACCGCTTTTACAAATGGATGAATTATTGATTAATTCTTTTCATGATTCCGGGTTCGAGATTGCTATTGAAACAAATGGAACGCTGCTTCCTCCTTCTGGCATTGACTGGATTTGTGTAAGTCCTAAAGCAGGTGCTGATTTTGTATTAAAAAAAGGTGACGAATTAAAAATTGTCTATCCGCAATCCGGTATTGACCCGGAAAATCATGCAAATTTGGATTTTGACTTTTTTTCCCTTCAGCCTATGGATGGGCCAAAATTGAAAGAAAACATTGATCTCACTGTCCAATATTGTCTTAAACATCCGCAATGGCGGATGAGTCTTCAAACTCATAAATTCTTAGGTATCCCTTAAGAATAAGAATGGAAGTCTATAAAGAAATCAGTTTTGAGGCGGCGCATTTCCTGCCGAATTTACCAGACAATCACAAGTGTCGGCACATGCACGGACATTCATTCAAAATTCGAATTACTGTTGACGGACCAGTGGATCAGTACACCGGATGGGTAATGGATTTTGCGGATATAAAAAAAGTATTCGATCCTATTATGAATCAGCTTGACCACAGCTGCCTGAATGATATTGACGGCTTGGAAAATCCTTCCAGCGAAAATTTGGCAGTATGGATTTGGGATCGGTTAAAGCCGGGCCTGTCAATCTTGTCTGGAATTGAAGTAAAGGAAACCTGCTCGACAGGATGTATTTACCAAGGAGAATGAACAATGACTAAACCTGAAGGACGTACATTTGAATTTGATAGCGAAAATCAAATCCGCCCTGATTACCTCGAAACATTTGAGTTTAACAGCCCCGAGCAATATATCTGTACAGAAACTGACGAATTCAGCGCGGTATGCCCTTTTAGCGGATTACCCGATCTGGCGGATGTTATTATAGAGTATTTTCCCACCGGAGGTAAATGCGTAGAACTCAAATCATTGAAATATTATTTCGTCAGTTTCAGGAATGTCGGGATTTATCAGGAAGCGGTAACCAAACGAATTCACACTGATTTAAAAGTCGCCTTGAAAACTGATAAATTGCAGGTTACAACTCTGTACAATACCAGAGGCGGGTTTGATACAACCTGCATTGAAGGTAGTCTGGATTAGTCTAATTTTTGGTCTATTCTGAGTATTAAATACTGTAAGTTTGCGACCGCCTTTTAAGGAAAATTCAGAGCCCGTAGCTCAGTTGGTAGAGCAGCGGCCTTTTAAGCCGTTGGCCGAGCGTTCGAGTCGCTCCGGGCTCACTATTAAAATCCCCGATCTTACTCTTCAATTTATGCCATTAACCCAATACTGATTTTAATTGGAAACCCGAATTAAAATTTCTCAGCCTACGGAAGAAACGCTTCTTGAAATGGGAGTGCTCAACTGGCCGATTTGGACCTGCGAGGTGTCTGAATTTCCCTGGGAATATTCATCTCAGGAATCGTGTCTCATTTTGGATGGTGACATTGAAGTCAAAACAGAATTTGAAACTGTACACATTAAAGAAGGTGATTTTGTTGTATTCCCCAAAGGTCTATCCTGTATTTGGAGAGTCAGAAAACCGGTTCGAAAACATTACTCATTTAATGAAAATTATTAATGACATTTAAAGAGAAATTTTCTAAAAGACACATCGGTCCTTCTCTTCAGGAACAGGATGCCATGCTGGATTTTCTGTCGATTTCATCCATGGATGGATTGATTGAACGGACCATCCCTTCATCCATATTGAATACAAATTCTTTGGATATCGGTGCTGGGCTAAGCGAGCTAGAACTTCTTAAAAAACTAAAAACTATCGCCGAGAAAAATCAAGTATTTACATCCCTAATCGGAATGGGATATTACGGTACAATTTTACCACCCGTTATTCAGCGGAATATTCTTGAAAATCCGGGTTGGTATACAGCATACACACCTTATCAGGCAGAAATATCGCAGGGCAGGTTAGAGGCGCTGTTAAATTTTCAAACGATGATCTCAGACCTTACTGCTTTGCCTATTGCCAATGCATCCCTTCTTGATGAAGCAAGTGCGGCAGCCGAAGCAATGATAATGCTTTTTCGTGTATCCAAAAAAAGAAATATCTTTTTAGCGGCGAGCAATTGCCATCCACAAACTCTTGATGTACTTCAAACCCGCGCAGAACCACTTGGAATCGAAGTAAAGATTGAGGATCCAGAAACGTTTTCTTTTGATGATACTGTTTTTGGATGCCTCCTTCAATATCCTGCAACCGATGGGCTCATTGCTAATTATACTGGATTATGCGTTGAAGCAAATAGTGCGGGTGTGCGGGTGGCAGTAGCAACAGACCTTTTGGCGCTTACACTTATAAAACCGCCCGGTGAATTTGGCGCCGATATTTGTATCGGAAGTTCCCAACGTTTCGGTGTGCCGATGGGGTTTGGCGGGCCACATGCTGCATTCATGGCGTGCAGTAAAAAATTGAGGCGGAATCTTCCGGGGAGAATAATTGGGTTGTCTGTAGATCGCCATGGGAATCCAGCCCTTCGAATGGCACTCCAAACCCGCGAACAACATATCCGAAGAGAAAAAGCTACTTCCAATATATGTACAGCTCAGGTGCTTTTAGCTGTGATGGCTGGGATGTATGCTGTGTATCACGGTCCGGAGGGATTAACAAACATTGCAAAAAGAATTCATACTCTTACTACTGACTTGGCAACATCATTACAAAATTCGGGAGCTGCAATTGTTCACCAAGAATATTTTGACACTCTCAAAATAAAAGTTAATGATGAATTTTCCCATAATGTTTACAATAGTGAATTGAATATCCGTGATTATGGTAATGGCTATGCCGGGATTTCGCTAGATGAAACAAGCACAGAACACACCATTGCAGAAATAGCAAAACTGGTAAACGCCGACATTACATCCAATAGGAAGTCAGCAATCCCAACCCAGTTAGTCCGGAAATCAGCGTTCCTTTCCCATCCTGTATTTAACAGTCATCAGTCCGAGACTGAAATGCTGCGATATATTCACAGACTCGAAACCAAAGATCTTGCATTAAATGTAAGTATGATTCCGCTCGGATCATGTACCATGAAACTGAACGCGACTACTCAAATGACATCAATCACGTGGCCCGAGTTTTCACATTTGCACCCGTATGCTCCGCCTGACCAGACCAAAGGATACTCAGAATTATTCAGCGATTTGGAATGCTTTTTAGGGAAAATCACAGGGCTTCCGGCGGTTTCCCTTCAACCGAACTCGGGCGCACAGGGTGAATTCGCAGGACTCATGGTGATACGCGCTTTTCATCAATCCAATGGAGAGAATCATAGAAATATATGCTTAATTCCATCATCCGCCCATGGAACCAATCCGGCAAGTGCCGTTCTTTCCGGGATGAAAGTGGTGGTGGTTGGCTGTGACAAATATTGAAATATTGATGTTGATGATCTAAAAGCAAAAGCAAATGAACATTCTGAACATTTGGCCGCTTTTATGGTTACTTATCCGTCAACTCACGGCGTTTTTGAGGAAAACATTCAGACCATTTGCAGGACCATCCACGATAACGGCGGGCAAGTTTATTTAGACGGTGCCAACTTAAATGCGATGGTTGGATTGTGCAGGCTTTCAGATTTAGGCGCAGATATTTGCCATGTAAACCTTCATAAAACATTCGCAATCCCGCATGGAGGAGGGGGCCCCGGAATGGGTCCAATTTGCGCTGCAAACCATTTAGCGGAATTTCTTCCCGGGCATCCTCAAGCACCGGTTGGAACTAAAAAATCAATCCGTGCAGTATCGTCTGCGCCTTGGGGTAGTGCGGGAATCCTTCCCATTTCTTGGGCTTATATATCCTTGCTTGGTGATGACGGGCTAAAACAATCTTCCGAAATTGCGATCCTGAATGCCAATTATATGGCCAAACGACTCGAAAATCATTTCCCTATTTTGTACCGTGGAAAGACCGGATTTTGCGGTCATGAATTTATCATTGATTTAAGACCCTTAAAAAAGAATGCTGGAATTACAGACGAAGATGTCGCCAAGCGTCTGATGGATTATGGATTTCATGCACCTACAATGTCATTCCCTGTAGTCGGAACTTTGATGATTGAGCCAACCGAAAGTGAATCCAAAGAAGAACTGGATCGGTTTTGCGATGCAATGATTTCTATCAGGAAAGAAATTGAAGAAATAGCATCTGGCAAAAGCGATGTAAGCAATAATGTTTTGCAAAATGCACCTCATACTGCCCATCACGCAAGCTCCGATGAATGGGGTCATCCGTATTCCCGAGAGAAGGCAACCTATCCGGCGCCTTGGCAGAAAGAATTCAAATTCTGGCCGTCTGTTGGAAGGGTTGATAATGCGCATGGCGATAGAAATCTAGTCTGTACCTGCCCGAAAATTGAGACATATGGATATTAGGTTTTGCTATAATCAATTATTATTCAATATCCTTTCTTGCTCTTCCATCAATCCTAAATATTCCGTTTCCAAAATTGTCATAGCTTCCATAGCTTTTTGGATCAATTCATAATCACCCACATTTTTCGGATCTTCGCTGATGGTTTTCTGATTATTTAATTCAGTTTCAATTAATTTGAATCGTTTCTCGATCCACGCCAGGCGGTTTCTAACTTTTTTTCGTTTTATATAATCGGACTTTCCCTTAGGCTCACTTTTTATTTTATGGGCAGTTGATTCAGCAGAATTCTCTTCCTGCTTTTTCCATGCATAATATTCGTAATTACCCTCAAACATCCTAATACCGCCACCGCCTACTTCGCATGTGAGATTGGTTACATTATTTAAAAAATGGCGGTCATGAGAAATACAAACAATAGAGCCGGAAAATTGAGCTAAAGCACTTTCAACTACATTCCGGGTAACCATATCCAAGTGGTTTGTGGGTTCATCCAACAGCAATAAATGGGATGGATCCACCAATATCCGCGCTAAAGCTACTCGGGCTTTTTCTCCACCAGAAAGTACTTTCACATATTTTTCAACCTCATCTCCGGAAAACATGAATCTGCCCAAATAAGTACGCATTTCTATTTCACTCCAACCGGGGTTCGCTTTTTGTATGGATTCAAAAACCGTGTCATTGGGGTCCAATATTTCTAACTGATGTTGGGCATAGTAAGCGCGGTTAACATTACTCCCAATTCGAACTGCGCCAGATGTGACCGATTCCACGCCAGCCAACATTTTTAATAAGGTTGATTTACCGGCGCCATTGTGGCCCACCAACCCGATTTTTTGTCCTCTTCCCACCTCCATATCCATGTTATTAAACACCTCAACATCCCCATATTGTTTTGTCACATTCCGGCAATATGCCACATTCTGCGGGAGTCTGCTTGGTTGAGGCAATCTCAAGCTCATGGCGTGATTTTGTTCTGTTGGTGGTTCGATTTTTTCCATCTTATCCAACATTTTCACTCGGCTCTGGACTTGTGTTGCTTTTGTATTCTTTGATCGAAACCGTTCAATAAATCGTTTTGTATCTTTGATCTGATTTTGTTGATTTCGATAGGCGTTCCTGTGCTGCTCAATCCGAAGGGCTTTTTCTTCGGTGTACCTTGTATAATTCCCCATGAAAATTGTTACTTTTTTCAAATCTATTTCAAGAATGTGATTCACGGATCGATCTAAAAATTCCCTGTCATGGCTGATCATAACCATGCCGCCCTTCCAAGTGGCCAAAAAAGATTCCAACCAAATAGTGGCTTCCAAATCTAAGTGGTTTGTGGGTTCGTCTAAAAATAAGATATCTGGTTCTTGCAGCAAGATGGAAGCCAGCGCCACACGCATACGCCATCCGCCGGAAAAAACTTCCATAGGTTCGACAAATTTGTCATCAGAAAAACCAAGCCCACTTAAAATCTTTTTTGCTTTTTCTTCCAGCGTCCATCCTCCCAATGCTTCAAATCTATCTTGGGCATCGCCCAATTGGTTTACCAAATCCATATTTTCATGATCTCTTGAAATGGCTTCGGACAAAGTAAGAATTTTCCCTTCTAACTCGTGCACTTCAGGATAAGCTGCTAAGACCTCTTCCAAGATTGATCGGTCCGAACCGGTTACAATATCTTGGGCCAAATATCCGATGGTTATAGCTTTTTCCACCTGAACATTCCCGGAGTCTGGTGTTTCTTTTCCTAGCATCATGCGGAGCAATGTAGTTTTACCGGAACCATTTGGTCCCACCAATCCGGCGCGCATACCCCGTTTCAGGAAAATATTTACATTATTAAATAGGTCGCCATCCGGGAAGGATTTGGACAAGTTTTCGAGACGAATCATATGATGATTAAAACGGAAAGACAAAGAGACGTTAATTCAGACATGTTATTAATTCTCTTTAAGATTATATTTATTTAGTCATTATAAATTTTGATAACAAGATTTTTGTCGTTCATTAAATATCCACGATACATCCCTTTGGTATTAAACGGCATGGCAATTTCTCCGATACGATTCATTGCAATAACGCCTCCGGATCCGCCTCGGTCTGTCAATTTATCAATCACTTGAAATGCGGCATCCTTTACAGAAATGGATTTGTATTCCATCATCGCTGATACATCATATGCGATATTTCCTCTAATAAAATATTCTCCCTGCCCCGTTCCTGATACTCCGCAGGTTTCATTATTTGCATAAGTACCGGCACCAACAATAGGCGAGTCACCTATTCGGCCCCAGCGCTTATTGGTCAAACCTCCAGTGGAAGTCCCAGCTGCAAGATTCCCTATTTTATCAAGCGCTACACATCCAACCGTTCCATGTTTTTCTTTTTCTTTCACTTTTTTAAGAGAATCCCAGCGTCTCTTTGTATGAAAATATGTATTCTCAACAATCGCTAATCCCTGCTCTTTTGCAAAATGATCAGCGCCATCTCCGGATAATATGACATGCCACGTTTCTTCCATTACTTTTCTTGCTGCAGTAATTGGATTTTTTATCGTCTTAACACCGGCTACTGCCCCAGCTTGTAAACTGCTTCCATCCATTATGGATGCGTCGAGCTCATTCGTTCCGGCATTTGTAAATACTGCGCCCTTACCTGCGTTAAACAAAGGCGAATCTTCCATAATCCTGATAGTGGCCTCTACCGCATCTAACGCGGATCCTCCATTTTCTATTATTGTGAATCCAACTTTCAAAGCTTCATTCAATATTTCTCGATAAGCTGTTTCTTTTTCTGCTGTCAAATTTTCACGAGTAATTGTTCCGGCACCACCATGTATAACTAAACCATAAACATCCTGTGACGAGATAAAATTTGGATGGAGAAAAAATATAAAGCCTAAAAGACATTGGTAAGTTTTATTCATAACTCACCCTTATTATTCAATTCGTTTTCCATCTACATAACCGGATTTTGACTCAACCATAGAAACAGAAATCATTTTATTCGTTAACTGGTATTCTGATTTTATGTGCACCTTGATATAATTATCTGTATGTCCTTTAGCAACGCCACCATATTGTGTTTCAATCAATACAGTACGGACCGTATTTAAATGTTCGGTCTGGAAATGATGCATTTTTTGTTTCGACAGATCATGCAGCATTTTGCTTCTTTGTTTTTTCGTTTCAGGTGATGTTTGAAATTCCATAAATGCTGCTTCTGTATCCGGCCGCTGTGAATAGGAAAAAACATGCAGATAGGCAATATCCAGATCGTGAATAAAGTGATATGTTTCAAGAAAATCCTCATCAGATTCACCTGGAAAACCCACAATCACATCTACACCAATACAAGCATTGGGAATGTTTTCATGTATTTGAGATATTCGATTTTCGAACAAATCACGTTTATATCTTCGTCGCATAGCTCCTAATATTTTGTCCGAACCCGACTGCAGTGGCACATGGAAATGGGGCATGAATTTTTTGGATGATGCGCAGAAGTCAATAATCTCATTTGTAAGAAGATTTGGTTCAATGGAGGATATCCTAATTCTATCAATGCCATCTAAATGATCTAATTGCCGGATGAGATCAAGAAATGTTTCTTTCGACCCGTTCCCGAAATCGCCAATATTCACTCCTGTTAAAACAATCTCACGGGCATCCGTTGCCGCCACTTCAGCGGCTAACTTCATTGTACTAATGATGGCATCGCTTCGGCTTTTACCCCGTGCAAGCGGGATGGTACAAAAAGAACAGGTGTAGTCGCATCCATCCTGCACTTTCAGAAAAGAACGAGTCCTTTCGCCAAGTGAATAGGAAGGCGTAAATGTGTTATTATAATCAATTTTGGATCGAATCACTTTGGGTTCGCCTTTTAAGTCTATCGTATCTAAATGGTTTAAAAGATTGAATTTTTCTTCCGCCCCTAACACTATATCCACTCCATCTATCCCTGCAATTTCATCTGGCTTTAATTGGGCATAACATCCGATAACGGCAATAGCACAATCCGGATTCCGCCGTTTAGCCTGTCGAATAAGTTTCCGAGCTTCTTTGTCGGCATTACCAGTAACAGAACATGTGTTTAAAACATAAATATCAGCCGTGTCTTGGTAATCTACTTTTTCAAATCCTCGTTGAATAAAATCACGAGAAATAGTGGACGTTTCTGAGAAATTGAGTTTGCACCCCATTGTATGGAATGCTACGCGTTTGGTCGGTGTACTCATTTTATATGTGTTAAAGCGTTCATGTTCGAAAGTGTTATGGATACTTTAACACCATAACACTTCAACACATTAACACTTAGACGGAAATTTCTAAATCTATAATTTATGTATCACTATAGAGGGAATGATATTCCTGAATCGATTTTACCTGAATAGGTGTTGATGATTGGCGAATAGCCCGAACCACAGCTTCTGCGCCGGATAAGGTGGTAATTGCAACAATTCCTTTTTGGATACATGCTCGGCCAATTGCCTCTTCATCATATCGGGATTTTGCACCTAAGGGTGTATTGATCACCAAATTTATTTCACCATTTTTAATACCATCCACAACATTGGGGCGCCCTTCTTCAACCTTAAAAACTGAATCAGTTTTCAAACCGTTTCTATTTAATTCTTTTGTTGTTCCGGCAGTTCCGGTGAGGAAAAATCCAAGTTCCTTCAAATCCCTTGCAATGGGGATTATATCTAATTTGTCCCCATCATTAACAGAAATAAATACCGTTCCGGAATTCGGAACATTGTTTCCTGCACTGATGGAAGCTCTTCGAAATGATTGTCCAAAACTTTCGGAAATTCCCATGACTTCTCCCGTAGATTTCATTTCAGGACTTAAGAATATGGATTCCTCGGGGAATTTATTAAATGGCAGTACGGCCTCTTTTACCGAAATATGGTTGTGAGAATCCCATGGTTTTAATTCGAATTCAGTTAGTTTTACGCCAACCGCTAACTGAGCCGCAATCCTCGCTAAGGGGACATGCGTAGATTTGCTGACAAATGGGATCGTTCTGCTGGCCCTTGGATTGACTTCCAGAATGAAGACTTTGCCATTCTTATACGCAAACTGAAGGTTGATCAGTCCGAGTACCCTTAATTCGAGCGCCATTTCAGTCGTTATCCTGATAATTTCATCCATGGCTTCGGTTGTTATACGATACGGCGGCAGCACACAGGCGGAATCACCGGAATGAATTCCCGCCTCTTCAATGTGCTGCATCACAGCGCCGATATGAACCGATTCGCCATCGCATAGCGCATCCACATCAAACTCAAAGGCATCTTCAAGGAATTCATCTATAAGAATTGGATGCCCTTCGGTAACATCAGCCGAACGGGCAACATAATCAATGAGCTGCTCTTTCGAATACACAATTTCCATTGCCCTCCCTCCCAAGACATAACTTGGTCGAGCAAGAACTGGGAACCCTATTTTTTCAGAAACGGCAATAACTTCGTCAAGCGTTCTTCCCGTACCAAATTTAGGACAGGATACATTTAATTTTTTTAATACACCGCCGAACTTTTCACGATCTTCCGCCAGATCAATACTCTTGGGTGATGTGCCAATTATCGGAACTCCAGCTTCCGCTAAACGATTCGCGATTTTTAACGGCGTCTGTCCTCCAAATTGAACAAGAACTCCATCCGGCTTCTCGAATTCTACAATGTTTAACACGTCCTCAAAAGTAACCGGCTCAAAATATAATCTATCCACCAAATCAAAATCAGTACTGATCGTTTCCGGATTGCAGTTTACCATGATTGTCTTGAATCCCTGATCTTTTAGTCCAAAAACCGCCTGAACACAACAATAATCAAATTCGATGCCTTGCCCGATCCGGTTTGGCCCTCCTCCAAGAATAATGACCTTTTTCCCGGGTAAGGGTTCATTCTCATTTTCTGCATCATAGGTGGAATAACAATAGGGTGTTTGAGCTTCAAATTCAGCAGCGCAGGTGTCTACTACCTTATAAGATGGGAAAATATTTTCTTTTTTCCGCTGTGCTCGGATTTCCATTTCAGTCTTTTCAAACAATCGGCCAATTTGTTTATCAGAAAACCCATTTTGTTTTAATGATTTTAGAGATGCTGCATTTAGTCTCTCTATTGAATTCAAATCAACCAATAATTTAATTTGATGCAGAAACCACGGATCTATTTTCGTCACATCAAAAACACCTTCAATGGACTGGCCCTCCACAAATGCCTGCCAAACTTTTAACAATCTGAATGCAGTTCCAAATCGCAATGCTGACATATCTAATTCACGCTTACGACTCACATCAGGATCGCCTTCTGCCGGTGGCTTCGGCTCAAGTCCGTCCAGCCCAACCTCTAATGATCTGAATGCTTTTTGTAAACTTTCCCGAAAGGTTCTTCCGATTGCCATTACCTCACCAACACTTTGCATTTGGACACCAAGATGCCCGGAGGAAGATGGAAATTTTTCGAAATCGAATCGAGGAACCTTCGTAACGATATAATCAATGGTTGGCTCGAAGGCGGCTAGAGTCTTTCCTGTGATATCATTTGGAAGCTCATCCAACATATAGCCAACAGCCAGTTTGGCCGCTATTTTTGCAATCGGGAAACCGGTGGCTTTGGATGCCAACGCGGATGATCTACTCACACGAGGATTCATTTCAATGATAATGCATCTACCGTTTTCCGGATTCACAGCAAATTGCACATTGGATCCACCCGTTTCAACACCAATTGTCCTAAGGCATAGGATAGACCAGTTCCTCATCTGCTGGTATTCTTTGTCCGACAATGTCATCGCGGGAGCGACAGTGACTGAATCGCCTGTATGAATTCCCATTGGATCAATATTTTCAATAGAGCAGACAATGATGGTGTTATCCGATTTATCACGGATAACCTCCAGTTCAAATTCTTTCCAACCAAGCAGGGATTCTTCAATGAGAACTTCGGCTATCGGGCTCGCTTGTAGGCCATTTTCAACCAACTCCTGAAATTCCTCAAAATTATAGGCAACGGACCCGCCGGTTCCACCCATCGTGAAAGACGGCCTAATAATGACGGGGAATTGCAAATCATCAAGCAAAATTTCGGCTTCTTTCCATGAATGCACAAATCCGCCTCGAGCAGTTTCGATGCCAACTGCATCCATGGCTTCTTTGAATTGTTCGCGGTCTTCTGCTTTTTCAATCGCATCAACTTGAGCACCAATTAGCTGCACATTGTATTTTTTCAGGATACCATTTTTATGTAGATCCATGGCAAGATTTAACGCAGTTTGGCCGCCAACCGTTGGAAGCATCGCATCGGGTTTTTCCTTTTGAATGATTGCTTCCACATATTCCGAGGTAATAGGTTCAATGTAAGTGGCATCGGCAAGATCGGGATCCGTCATAATTGTGGCAGGATTTGAATTCACAAGGATGACGCGGTATCCTTCTTCTTTTAACGCACGTGTTGCTTGCGTACCGGAATAATCAAATTCACAGGCCTGTCCAATGATAATCGGTCCGGCGCCAATGATTAGAATAGATTCTATGTCAGTTCGTTTAGGCATTATTTATTTTTCCACGGATAACACAGAATTTTTTTATTATAAAATCCTTTAATTCCATTTTATTAATTTTTTAATCGTCGTCCTCTGTGGTTATTCTTCAAATATTGAATCATCCAATCCCTGATTTACTTTATAGTTAGAAAACTCCATTGAAACGCGGCCGACAAATTCATCTTTTTCAATGTCTATTCCTGCCGCTCCGGCAATCTCTTCAAAATCATCCTTATCCGATGCCGGACCTCCAAACGGATCGTGGGTTGTCCATTCGCTGATTCCTTTAATTCCTAATTTAAATTCTGTTCTACTGGGTAAAAACATTCCATCCATCTTCTCGTATTCCGTTTCGATTAAAAACACATTTTGCGAATCTAGAAAAACCACGACCCGAGTGATTGCCCAGTAACGTACATCTACAAATAACTCCATTGTGATTTCGGGTATTTCATTATCACCAATTTTGACCGGAATTTCAAGTGAATCCACGTTCACCCTTCCAGAAATTTTCCATTGATTGCTGTCATTAATGTTTAGAGAATGAATATCAGTAACCTTTTCCAGCATATTGAAAAATTCCTTCGGGTTTCCACCCAATCCTGTTTTGGGAACAATGGCAAAACCAAGTGTTTCAATCTTCATCTGGTCCGGTTTTTTATAATACATTTTGAGTTTTTTGCGCGGCATTCGGAACCCGGTCATTTCAACCGATATCTTAATATTCACACTATAATCCTCAATCGCATCAAAACGATATAAAACGCTGTCTCGGATATCCTGAAAAGATGGTGGTGAAGACCATAACAATTGAAGGCCTAAACCCATGAAAATGGCGCATCTGCGTATCATGTTTTTATATCCTTTCGATTGAAAACAAACGCAGCGATTCCATAAAACATACTTGAATACAAAAATAGGATTCCGAGTTTTTTCCCAATATCGTTCCATGGAATCGGTTCTTTGAATGCATCCATCCACACGTCAAAATATGTGACAAAAAGATACGGTTCAATTTTATTGAAAAAGTCTAGAGGAATTGAAATAACCAAATATCCCACAATAATCAGAAACATTGCGCCAATAATTGGACCAACTCCATTGTTGACCATTGCAGAAAACATAAAGCAAAGAGTGGCAACCATACACATCACTAAAATAGCTAATGAAAATCCAAGTGCCATGCGCAGCCAAGCTTGACTTTGTTCAAGGATGAGAATCCCTTTATCAATGACAATTAAATCGCCGGTGCCAAGAACGAGTGATCCGACACCCAAGCTCCAAAAGGCACAGAAAATGAGCAAAGCTGCCGTATAGACGTAACTCGCCAAAAGTTTGGAAGTTAGAATTTTCAACCTACTAACAGGACGCGTAAGGGTTATTCTGAATATACCGTTAGATCCGTCGGCAGCGACAGCATCGCTGGCAGCGAGCGTGACAAGAAAAGGGATATGTATCCAGAGAGCATTCATAATGATATACGTTGCCAGAAAAGAATTAAAAATAGAACCAACGACCATAAATGATCCACCCAGCTGCCTTGAGTATTGCTCATGGATACTTTCACTTCCATAGGTAAAACCCCACAGAATGAGCGGCATTAAAATGGAAATACCTACAAATCCAATATAACTGCGCCACCTCCCCGTAATAACCAGCAGTTCATTTTTAATCAATCCAATCACGAGATCACACTTTCCGCCCCAATTTCTGATAGGAATACTTCTTCTAGACTTGCCCTCGGAATGACCGAAGAAACCTGTATATTATTTTGGACAAGCAAACGGATCATTTCCGGTATTTTTTCGTTTTCGATATTCACGCTGAGAGAATCATCCGATAGATCAATACGATGAATCCAATGTAGGGGGGATAAGAGTTCGTTCGCTTTGGATACTTGATCTACTGTGATTTCCGTTACGAAAACGTCTGATTGTTTCAGTAAAGTACTCATACTTCCTGATGTAATCATTTTGCCTGTGTTGATAATCGCGGCATGCGAGCAAATCTTTTGGACTTCATCCAGCAAGTGTGAGGAAATAAAAATTGTGATTCCCTCTGATGATAATTCTCCGATTAAATCCCGCACTTCTTTCATGCCTTGCGGATCCAATCCATTGGTTGGCTCATCCAGAATCAGTAACGCAGGATCAGACAAGAGCGCCTGAGCGATACCGAGACGCTGTTTCATTCCTTGTGAATATGTTTTCACTTTATCATTCCCCCGATTGGAAAGTCCCGTCCTTTTTAAAACATATTCGATTCTATCCGGTTTTGTCCCGTCCATTCTGGCCAGCATTTCTAAATTGGTTTTTGCGGATAGATGTTTGTGAAAATCAGCTCTTTCAATAAGCGCGCCAACTCCCGAAAGTGCCTTATTCCCATATTTTTGCACCGATTTTCCCCGAATAAACACCTCCCCTTCATCCGGAGATATAAGGGATGTCATCATTCGAATAGTTGTTGACTTCCCGCTTCCATTTGGACCTAAAAAACCATAAACCGACCCCTTTGGAATTTCAAGATTTAAATTGTCTACAGCTTTTCGGATTCCGAATGATTTTGACAGATTCTTTGTTTCAAGCATGATTAATTATCATAATAAAAAGTCTTTGAAGAGTGTAAACCGATCATGCAAACCAATGCTATTCACCGTATTTGGCTTTTCGGCTTTTCGCCATTCGTTTATTTGGATCCAATTCCATTTTGCGCAACCGAATCGATAGCGGAGTTACTTCAACCAACTCATCCTCTGCGATAAATTCTATAGATTGATCAAGGGACAATTGCTTTGGCGGGCGCAAAACAACGGTTGAATCTGAAGCCGCTGCCCGCATATTGGTTAATTTCTTTTCTCTGGTAATGTTTAATGTCAAATCATCGGTCCGGTTACGTTTTCCAATAATCATACCGTCATAAACTTCAGTCCCGACTTTCACGAAAAGTTCCCCTCGATCCACCATCCCTAAACACGCATACGTTGTAACTTTGCCTTTTCTGTCTGCTACCATGGCTCCACTCATTCGTTGTGGAATTGGACCAAACCACGGTGAGAAACCATCAAATAATTTATTCATTATTCCGGCACCTTGGGTATCGGTAAGGAATTGGCTGCGAAAGCCAATTAATCCACGGGACGGAATATCAAATTCCATAGAAACTCGGCCGTGACCATGATTCACTAAATTTGTCATCTTTCCTTTTCGAGCAGAAAGTTTTTCTGTAATAATACCAACTTTATCATCCGGAATATCAAGAAACACTTTTTCCATCGGTTCCATGACTTTCCCATTTTCTTCGTGGGTTATTACATGCGGTTTCGAAACCATAAATTCAAACCCTTCTCTCCGCATAGTTTCAATCAAAACAGCCATCTGAAGCTCTCCTCTTCCGCGTACCTCAAATACATCTGTCCTATCCGTGGCACGTACTTGAAGAGCAACATTCCCAAGAATTTCCTTTTCCAGTCGTTCGTTGATCTTTCGCGATGTAAGATATTTCCCTTCTTTGCCGGCAAATGGACCATCGTTTACATAAAACAGCATAGATACAGTAGGCTCATCGATGGTAATTCTGGGGAGCGGCTCAGGATTTTCATTGGAAGTAATTGTATCGCCTATGGTAACACCATCAATGCCCGCAACTGCAATGATATCACCTGCTTCAAGGGTTTCAACTTGATCTTTTTTGAGACCGGTAAATGTATATAATGCTGAAAACTTTTGATTATGCTTGATGTCATCGATCCCGCATAAGGCGTATGATTTATTCATTGCCAAAACACCATTATTTAATCTGCCAATCGCCACCTGACCTACGTAAGGATCATAATCCAAATTGGTTACCAGGAATTGAGGTTTATGATCGTCATCTGCAACCGGCCCATTTATATTTTCAAGGATTGCTTCAAAGAGCGGTGTTAGGTCTGAAGAGGCATCATTTAACTCACTGTGAGCAATCCCATCTTTGGCATTTGTATATAAAATGGGAAACTCAATTTGATCTTCGGTCGCATCCAAATCGATAAATAGATCGTAAACCTCATTTATAACTTCCTGAATTCGAGCATCCTTTCTATCAATTTTATTGATGACTAAAATTACGGGCAAGGCTCTATCCAAGGTTTTCTTGAGGACAAATCGGGTTTGAGGCAATGGACCTTCGCTGGCATCTACCAATAGCAGAGCGCCATCAACCAAGTTTAAACTTCTTTCCACTTCTCCACCAAAATCAGCATGTCCGGGTGTATCCATAATATTGATTTTTACATTTTTATAATGCACAGCGGTATTTTTCGCTGTGATAGTAATTCCGCGTTCTTTTTCTAAATCCATCGAATCCATAACGCGCTCATCTATTTGTTGATGATCCTGAAAAGTCCCGCTTTGCCTTAGGAGGCCGTCAACAAGAGTAGTTTTCCCATGATCAACATGTGCTATAATTGCAATATTTCGAAAATTATTTTTTCTCATAAAACCCTAATCTTTCCAAAATTTATATGATTCATATCAATAACCGCTCTCCATCAATTCAATAAATTGTCGGAACAAATATCTGCTATCATGCGGACCCGGACTGGACTCGGGGTGATATTGTACTGAAAATGCAGGATAATCCTTACTTCTAATGCCTTCCGATGTGGTATCATTCAGATTAATATGTGTAGAGATTATTCCATCCGGCAATGAATCCAGATCAACTGCAAATCCGTGATTTTGGCTTGTGATTTCCACACGATTATTCTCAAGATTTTTTACAGGATGGTTGAGACCGCGATGCCCAAATTTAAGTTTAAACGTTTTGGCGCCTAAGGCTAATGCTAAAATTTGATGTCCGAGGCATATACCGAAAATCGGTTTCTTCCCTAAAAGTTCCTGCACCATTTTAATTCCATACGTTACGGCTGCAGGGTCGCCCGGTCCATTACTCAAAAAAACACCGTCAGGATTGAAATCAAATATTTTTTTCGAAGAAACTGATGCCGGAAATACGGTCACATCGCAACCGTGTTCTTCTAACAACCGGAGGATATTGTATTTAATCCCATAATCAATTGCCGCAACCTTGTATCGCTTTCCACTACTGTTTTGTGACCATTCAAACTGCATATCTACAGAGACTTCTTTTGCCAAATCCAAACCCGTCATATCGGGATTCTTCAGCAATTTCTCTGTTAGAGAACCTTTGTTAAAATCAATGGTAGAGATAATGCCGTTCATTGCTCCATTATCACGGATGTGCCGTGTAAGCGCTCTAGTATCTATCGCCTGAATTCCGACAACGCTATGTTCCCGTAAATAATCTCCAATCGACTGATGTGCCCGCCAGTTTGAGGGAAGCTCAGTTTCCTCTTTAACCACAAACCCAGCAACCTGAATCCGATCGGATTCAACATCTTCAGGATTCACTCCGTAATTGCCAATATGTGGCGAAGTCATAGTGACTATTTGGCGGCAGTAAGATGGATCTGTCAAAATTTCCTGATATCCTGTCATTCCGGTGTTAAAGCAAACTTCGCCAATGGTTTCCCCTTCAGCGCCGAAAGAGGACCCTTGAAATAAGCGTCCATCTTTTAACAGTAATACAGCTTGATTTTTCATAGAATCATACACGTCAATTTTCTTGCATAAAAAAGGCCGACCTGTAAGGAAAGGTCGGCCGGCCTGCGTTCTAGCATAGCTGAATTTGTGAATAATTATTTAAAGATAAAACAACCGATATGTTACTTTTTCGTCAACGCCCAAGAGCCATCCCAATCGTCTCCCGGAGGATTTTCGGCATAATGTTCGCATCGTGGAATATAAATGCGGCTTGGGTTCGTTTTGCGTCCGGGAAACATATCTTCAAGTTCATCTGACGCTTTAAACGCTTCAATCGCCGTTTGCCAATCCTGATTACGATACAATTTGACCGCTTCGTGATATGCAGGCAGTAATTTGTCGTAACCCGGCGGCAGATTCCCATCTTCAGAAATGAGTTCGAACACCTGCGCCGGTTCTGTTTTTCCCATTACAATCACAAAATCCAAATCTCGCCAAATGAATTTATCTTTGCAGGCTTTATATGATTCTTCGGCTACCTGAATATAAATACCATACTGCTTTGCTGACGCTTCCAGTCTCGCCGCCAAATTCACCGTATCGCCCATCATGGTGTAATTCATGCGCATGGTTGATCCCATATTCCCGGTTACCATCGGGCCCGTATTAATTCCAATCCTGTTTTGCATATGATGTACAATCTCAGGCCAGCGATCTCCGTCAGCCTGCCATTTTTCACGAAGTTCGGCAAGACCTTCCTGCATTTTTATAGCTGTTAAACACGCCCAGTATTCATGATCATTTACCGGAGCGGGAGCGCCGTAAAAGGCTACAATCGCGTCGCCAATGTATTTATCAAGTGTGCCTTTGTTGTTCAAAAGAATGTCCGTCATCTCCGTTAAATATTCGTTTAAAAGCTCTACCAAATCGGATGCGGATAATTTTTCTGAGAAACCGGAAAAACTCTGAATATCCGTAAAAAATGCAGTATGATATCCTTCTGTACCTCCGAGCTGCGGCTCTTCCTTATTATCATACATCTGGTCAATAAGTTCAGGAGAGATGTAAGTACTGAATGTATTTTTCAAAAAGCGCTTATCTTTTTCAACTACGAGAAAATTATAAAGGAATATCCCAAGGTATGTCCCTGCCATGCTCATCGCAGGACGGACAATTTCCCACATCACTAAGTTTGATAAAAATTGAGTGTACGTAAACAATACCCATGCAACTATACCAACAAGCGGTGCAGGAAGTGTGTAAAGAGGCTTTGTCGGTATGCTGACCATAATACCTAAAAGGATCGCAACGATCAAAATCACCATCAAATTAGATTTAGAAGATGTTGGCTCTATAAACTGGTTTTGAAGGATACTATGTATCACATTAGCATGTACCTCAACACCGGCAAAAGTTTCCTGCACCGGAGTATTTCTAAGGTCCATAAGGCCCGGCAGTGATGCACCGACAAACGCAACCTTATCTTCAAAATATTCCGCAAGATTGGGATCAATGCAATAGGTGTAGGGTAAATAATAAAATGTTTTAAACCTTCCAAAAAAATTAACGTACATACGGCCATGATCATCTATTGGAATTTCCCGCACAACTGTATCTGTTGTATCGGTAAGCCGCAGCACATGGTTATCAAAATCGTAATCAAAACCACCATCTTTTTTAATACCAAGGATATCAATAGCCGCTGACATTACAAGGCTCGGATACACGTGCTCGGGTCCTTCAAAGTAAATGGCCGTTGGCGCGCGCCGGATAATTCCATCTGCATCCTGCGGAAAATTTGCACTTCCGGATCCGACAGATGCTGATAATAATTCGACATGGGTATTCCCAATGCGGTCTGCTGTCGGCAGCTTTTCGGCTATTTCTCTCGGGATACCGTGAATTATATGATTTGCGTAATGATACCCTTCGGGTTCTGCATCCATTTTATACAGAAAATTGAGGCTGTCTTCTTCCTCAAATACTAGCGCATGATACGCTTTTTGAGTGAAGGCTGTTTGATCTACAAATGAATATGGATTTCTTTCCAAAAGGAAATCATTTGCCCGATTTACCATTTCCTGAGTTGAGAATGTGTGTTCGCCAATTAAATCTGAAAAAAGGAAATAATTAGCCATGTTTTCAGGGTCAAATATGATATCAAATATAATAGCTTTTGGGTTCCCGCTTGATACCGATTCAATCAGTTTGCCATGAGTTGCATGCGGCCAGTCTTTATAATTCCCCAGTCCACCATCTTCCGGAGCCGCCACAGAATTCTGATCAATATCGATAATAATGACATCGTCGATTGACTGCTCTTCTACACCGGATACCTTTGCTTTCATACGGGAATCGTAGGAAAGATATTCATACCCATCGAGAAGAGATTTAAGAAATGGGATTTTCTGGGTGCCGAAGCCGACAAATAGTGCAACTGCTAGTCCAATGATGGCACCAATGCTTACGCGCTTTAGGATATCAGACATGATGGGAAAATAAGAAAAAGTGAGACGTAAGGTAAGCGGAAACTACTACGGGGAATCCAGTTCCTGATTCCACTTGACGAAGTCGTTTTCTCCATCATTTGACTGGTCAAACTTGAACATGTGGTATTTGCCGTCTTTGCGGACGTTTATCTGCATACCTTCCACAAGGCTGATCCAGTCTTTCAGTGTTACTTCGTAAGGACCCGATACTTCTGTTACCGGTCCCAGTGTAAATTTTGGTTTATTCGGATTCAGGCTTCCGGGTACAAATCCTTTGCGCTTTTCCTTCCGCTCTTCAGAAATATTTTTTGCCGCATTTACATCTACTTTTCCTTCATAAACAAGTACGGCACTTTCATCGTTGCCGGCCGTGGCGCGATATTTGGTGCCGCGGATGGCGGCGACAGCGGTTGGAGTGCGAATGGCAACACTCTTTTTTTCACCAAATGCTGCTTTGGCCGCAACCCATACATTTCCTTTATTCAAGTTTGCACCGAAATCTTTTGTCATGGGCTTTACGCTTGCGGCCGTTATCTCAAGTTCTGAATTTTCACCGATGCGTACCTTACCGCCTCCGGTTAGCGTGATTTCACACCGGGATTTTGCGAGTGTCCGAATAACATCATTTTCGTTGAGAGGCATTTTGGGTTTGGCTCTCACCCAATCAGATCCGCCGGCAGCCATTACTTCTACCTTACCAAGCGGTAAACTGATTTTGCCAAATTCAGCAGCACTAACCTGCGCCAATAAAATGACACAGGTTAGTAAAGCCGATTTCATGTTTTTCAATTGGGAATTGTAATGATGAAACAAGCGGCTATTTCACCATGATCATTTTGCGTGTGCTCTGGTAAAGCATCTGACCAAAGCTATCCACCGCTTCCAACCTATAAAGGTACACACCGGTTGGCACTTTCATTCCTCTGGAATCTGTGCCAATCCAAATGGTGTTGTGATGCCCTTTCGCCATAGATTGATGATCAAGGATGCGGGACACTTCCTCACCGCGGATATTGTAAACCGACAAAGTAACCGTTGCATCTTCCCCTAAAATAACCGGGATAGACGTTACCGGATTAAATGGATTTGGAATATTTTGTCCCAGTGCATACGAATCCGGAATCAGTTCAAATTTGCCTAATTCTGTCTCCACGTTTGCTTCATTACCTGCAACAATCATAAAGGAACGTTCCTTCTCGGATCCAGTTGAGGCATAAGAATAATTTGAATTTGCCGACACATCGTGCGCCAGTCCAAGATCGCGATCTACGAGGTAAACGGTCCAGGCCGGATCCAGTAAGGTCACCCATTCAAAATCAAGATTGACCACGCCATACTTATTGGTAGTAACAACAAGCGGCCATTCATTTACAGCATTCCCGGTTGGCTGGATGTCTGTGTTATACAGTCCATCATTTTGTGTCCAATGCCTATTGTCGAACGCAACGCTAATGTAGTCGCCTATTACAGGCGGTTCACGCGAGTCCAGTACATCCCATTCATTCGACGCTTCGGTAAAGAGGCCGAACGCATTTTCATCGTCACGGGCAGTTCCGATGTAGGCCTTCACATTGGCAGAGAAATCGAGCGGTAATTCCGCAACAGTTTTCGCCATGTTTTTGCTGCTTCCCGGCCTTGGATAATTGACCTGAATTTGTGATGCTGCATTCACAAAAAGCCAGTAGCCGTTCCCGGCCTGTAGCTGGGTTGTTTGCGTGTAGCCATTTCCGGTGTAGCGGTACACTTTATTTTCCACGCTGCCGCTTTGGACTTCAAATGAACTTAAATATGTATCAGCCGCATAGGGCGTTGCGACCATGTTCCATCCGGGCTGGAGCGTTATGGTTGGCACATTAGTGAGCGGTGTTGAAATGCCGCCATCAGTATCCAGAGTATGGTCGTCAGCCGTAATAATCCAATACGCGGAAGTTGGAGAAAACTGTCCTGAATTTTCCCCATAGGTTGCCGATTGAGGATCGTACCGGAAAACGCGGTAAACGGTATTGTCATATGGTCCAAGATCATCTTCAAGAACACCGCTAATGGATTTATCCGCTAAGTTCCCCGGGACTGAAATCATACTGTAAACATTTGCACTCGTCTGGCCTATGGTCAGTTCATTGAACGATACGGGAATATTCACGGTGTCGGATGAAGAAATACGGTTCCAGGAATCATGCACTACAACAGCAGCAAGCAATCCCGATCGGGAGACATTGTTGTCCGCTAAAACTCCGTCGTATGTCATATCACCATCAGGATCATTCAGAGGTGTTGTAACCCAAGCACCTGCGCCCGGGGAAAAAGTCTCCAGCTCAACTGCATTAATAAAGCTACCTGCAATGCCGGTTATAGTTGCAGACACATTTAAACCATTATCAGCTTGCCCGCTTAAACTTTCTAAATCTGTCGTCACGGTATAGGATGGCAGAAAATTATTTCCGCCGCCTACAGTCCACTGGCTGAAGTCTGATACATTGTCCGCGCAGATGGTGCCTTCAGATTCATTGTATGACATATCTGATCCAGAAATTTCCACCCATTCATCCTGCGAGTAACTCGGACGGTAATAGATGATCAAGCTGTTAAAATCGGTAATGCCGTCTAATAGCCCCGCGGCATCAAGCTGGTTCAAATCAAAACAAACTTGTGCGGATGTGAAATCAAAATCTGCAGTTATTTCCCAATACCGTTCTGCCAAACCTGAAGAGTCTCCGCTTGGATAGGCACCGTCTACCAAAGTCGCCGTGATGGTGCCTCCATCTCCGCTGACTCCGCCAAAATCAAAATTGGTGTTCGCATCAGCCAAATCGTAGGACCCGTCACCGCTAACTGCTGCAGTGTCTGTTTCAACGCTTGCATCGGCAGCATCATATACTTCGATGGAATAAGGAATAGTTACTACTGTTTCGCTTTCGATCCCATTTCTGAGCGTGAAGGTTAAATCACCTGTTCGTTCTCCTGCGCTTACAAAGTCCAGGTTAAAAAGAATAAAATCGTTAGATCCCGGTCCAATACCTTCGGGATGGTATTCCACGCTAAATTCTCCGTGCTGTGTCGAAACTTCATCAATCAGGATTGGCCCGTCTCCATCATTGAAAATTCCAAGATACCTGTCATTACTGCCAGCTGTAATAGCGACCATATTCAGTTCGGCGGCCTCTGTGGATAAGGTTCCACTGGACGTGTATTCTACATAAATATCGGATAATCCGGATCCGTTCTCTACCAAAATTCCACTTACAGTAACATACGCTTCAATGTCGCCGGGTTCTTCATCACCGTCATAATCAACAAAAGCGCCGATCTTATATCCGGAGTCATCTGAGATTTCGGAAGACTGGAAATCATAGTTCACATCATTCCCGGATGATACATCTCCCAAATTTTGAACGGAAACAGCTTCGCTCCAGATTGTCTCATCGTCATCGGGCAGAAATAAGCCAACAACAGCATCGCCGCCTGTAATGATATCCGTGTCAAAAGATACTGTACCGGTAATCTGTCCCATGGAACTGGAAAATGTGATGTTTACACCGGTGGCCTCAGCATTGGAATCCGTAAAAATATTAGGAGCGCTTCCTGTTGGTTCGCCATCATCATAGTCATTGTTGTCATTAGCGTCAAAATATCCGCCAACGGTGTATGGACCATTGCTTGCTGAAATTTGATTATCAATAATTTCAAACGAGCGATTTGCAAATGGTGGATCTTCACCCCACGGCATTCCGCCAATATCGGGCGGATTGTTCGTATTGCTCCCCGGGAGCCAAACGCCAAGCCGAACTTGACCGAAACCAAAATCTTCGTCCAAGTGTACATTCCCGGAAATCTTTCCTCCGGATCCACCGCCGCCGCCGCTCATCGGCGTATCGGTACTCCACATGGGCGGATTCCCTCCCGTATCAAGAACGCCGTGGTACCCATTTCCGCTTTCATCCAAAAGTTGATTCCCGCTGCCTTCATCACAATGCCACAAAAGGTGTGTAGAAGCATTGGCGCCCCAGTATTCCGTTAACGGATTAAAGTTGGAACCGGTGTAAAGCGCTGTGTTGCTGACTCTGATTATATCACCGTAGCCGTCCAAATTAAACCCCACCTCAAGTGTGGTACTCGAAACGGTCTGCACTGCTTGAGTTCCATTCCAAGTCTGCATCATTGAACCATCTATGTACAGTCTCATAATGGATCCGTCATATTCAAGGGCAATATGGTGCCATTCATTCGTAGTCCATGAATGAGTAAAATATTGGTCAATTGCATCATTGAAGCCCATTTGAATTTGCCCGCTTTCATATCTCAAATGCATGAGATCCTGAATCCAGAACCATTCAAAACTGGTTTGAATTGTATGGAGTTTGAAAAACATTTCTACCGTGATAGGGCTTGAAGAAAAACTAAAAGCCTGATTTCGCGCAGGAGCCACAGAGCCAAAATCATACGAATAATCATCATCGCTTCCGCCTCCGCCGCCTGAGCTAATTTGAAAAGGGCTGCTCGTTCCTTCAACGGAAGAATCCGAATGGCGCACTTTGATTTGGTAATCTGTTCCGGCGGCTAACGATGACGGAATGGACCAATAATAGTTCCCGCCGGTTGCACCGGTGGCATGATTCAATACAATATCCTGATCGTGTGCGTTGTTTCGCCAGAGTTCGATATCCACATTATAATCGTCGCTGCTTGAGGCAGTTGAACTCCATTGGATGGTTTCTCCGGTGCCGGCATTCCAATTTGTTCCCCCATTGGGATTATATACAGTGATAGTCAATGGCCCGCCTGCTTCAACCTCTCCATATTCTCCAACCAGCGATAATCCTGAAACTGCCTGAAAAGCCTTTATCATGACATACCAAGACCCTTCAGTGGCCGCTAAAGCGCATTCTTCATTATTTCCAGCTACATATGGCCGGCAATCCCAATCCGTATCATTCGCAACCGGGTAACTGCCATGCCTTACATATAGATCTGCATCGCCTGTTCCGCCAAAAATCTCAAACCAAACGGAGTCTTGACCTGCAGGGACCTCAAGATGATACAACAGTTCCTCCCCTTCAATAGCAGATATACCGGACACCGTATCTCCATTCACTAATTCTGTTGGCTGACCAGATCCTGAAAACAAAGAAAAGTCGTAGGAATTAGCTTCTATATTATCCGTATCTGTGAAGGCATCATTGCTATACATCCCGCCGGCATCGTCATTTCCGTCACTATCCTCATCCAGCTTTGCGGCGATGTAATAATAGGTGTCATTCCAATCCGGATAATCAGGATCCATCACCTGAACCGTATAACTCACCGATGATGTAAAATCCACCGGAGAAATATTATCCGTAGCAATTGGAATATCTGATGCAGCCGGCGGCCAGGATGACGGATTTTTAAATACCGCAACATTCAATCCTCCATTCGGGAAATTAATGGGATTGTCAGGATATGATATGTACCCGCTGACATTTACGCTTGGGGTAGGCATGGGCGTTCCGCACACACTTTGGGATGCGGGCGCTTCATCGGCACCATACACAGCAGATACATAGTAACAATAGGTTGTTCCGTTGGTTAGGCCTGTCTCCCAATAGCCAAGTGCATTTGTCTGGTCAAAAGTAGTAATCGGATTCCCCGGGTTGTCATCCCTGTAAATTTTATATCCCGTATGCCCCGCATCATCGCAGGATCCGTCATCAATCGGCAGTGACCACCGAATGTAGTTTAACCCATCTCCATCTAAGACATATTCGATCTGGGATGCGCACAAATTGGATCCGCCGGCTCCATTGATTGTAAAATAATCGCTGTAGTTGCTCGTGCCGTTACCGTGGTAAATATAAATCTGGAAATTGCTGCTCGTCGTTACCGTATCCGGAACAGTAAACGTATAACTCCCGCTGTTGCTTGTAGAACCAATAATATTATAAACAGAAGTGCCATTCTTATACAATTCCAGGCTGACCGTTTCCGTCGAAGGTAAATTTGTATTCCATGTAATCGGGTAGGAACTTCCGGCGCTCCATTCGGTGCTGCTTACTGGATACGTAATATCGATGGTATCCGAAACAACAGACTCTACATAAAATTCTGCACCGTAGTCATTAACATTACCAGTTCCGCTATAAAGCCAAACATGGTATTCATCTGAAGGCATATTGGAAGGAATATCCCATTCATATTCCCACTCATAATCTGTAACAGAAACACCTGTTTCAATTGCACCATATGATAACCAGCTGCCTGCGTCATTTTTATAATCCAAATAAATGCTAACGGTATATGGGACGTTAGCATTTGGCAGATACCAGGCAATTGTATCGGTGTCTCCGGTATACAGTGTATCACCTTCCGCCGGCAAATAGACGCCTTCCGGTGTTCTTGTATTCTGCCCACTTAAGAAAGCAAAGCTTGAAATGCCAACAAATAAACTAATTGTAAATATCTTTTTCATCATCAATCTCCGCCCTTAACCGTTCGGCGGGTCTGGTGGTGTAGCAAGCTCACCGCCGCCGGTTGGTGGAGGATCTGTCCCTCCGCCACCGCCTGCATCATCACCGCCGCCGCCCATGGCCGCCGCTGCGCCGCCACCGGCTACGCCAAGGCCAACGAGTGTCCATAAGAGCCAATTACTTCCGCCACCCTCTTTGGCAACTTTTTCAGGTTCCGGAGGTTTTACACCGGCACGTGCCAACAAGTCAGCCGGCGCTTGAAGCCCCATGAGTTCCCAAGCCACAATGGCGATCTGGTCTAAAAGGCCGTCAATTTCACCTTTATATCGTTTACTCACTGCTCGTTCTGTTTGGCCGGTTTCAACCGAAAACATCTTTGCTTCAATAGTATAAGTATTCCCCAGTTTCCCGAAAGACCCGGAAATCATTTTCTGCACCCCGAGCATAGCGCCAATTTCAGCGGCACATTCTGCGCTTGTACATCCGCTTTGCTGGAATCCTTGCTCGTCCAATATTTCGTCCATCTGGTTTCGCTCCACCATTATAACAGCGTTGGTGTTTACCAATTCACCGCTGAAGCGATCTGTAAGTGTTTGCGCTTCCAGGGCAGAAATACCCCGAGCCTCAAAATCAAGTACCGCTGCTGTAAACTTATCTTGTGCATTGGCCCATCCGACGAGCATAATTGCAGATAGAATAGTGGATAATAATTGTTTTATTGGTTTCATGAAATCGGCCCTTTTTGGTTTCAATTCTGTTTCAGTTTACATGGTTTAAACATAAATCGCTGTGATGCCGTTCACAGTTATTCCTTGGGTGCCGGCAACTCGGCCAACAGTTCATTTATGATATCAGACAATTCTTTCTTAAATACTGCTTCTTCTCCCTCGTGAAAACCCTTCCGAGTCATTCGAAGCGTTTGGTATCCGTCCACAACAAATAATCTTGGCAGCGTTTGTGCGTTGTAATTCTCCATCACCTTTCCGCGTAGGTCGTAGAGAATTTCCATTGTGACACCTTTTTCTGCCAGAAACGGCCCCGCTTTCGGCATATCCTCATATCCAGGATTTGTCCGGGTTGCTTCGGTAATATCCACCAGAAAAAATTTGATCTGCTTGTCTTTGAACTCTTGATACACTTCTTCCAGAATGGGTAATTCCTTCATGCACGGTGCACACCAAGTTGCGAAAAAACTCATTAATACTGCATGGCGGTTCGGTTGGGATTGTGGACGTAAAAGACGCTCGTCTTTTCCGACTGTCCATTTTCTTAGGAACTCAAATTTGACCTGTTCAGGATCTGTTTTCAGCGCCCACTTTGGAGCAATTTGGCCCACTTCCAAATCTTTTGAGTCGTCTTTTTCCATGGCCTTGTTAATGGCTTCTTCCTGCGCAAAAGTGAAAGTGGTCAGCCCAAGGATAATTAGTATCAGATTAATCCGAAATTTCATATGCATGTAACCTTTGTATTGTTATTCAATCAAGTACGATTAAGATACGGCAGTCCCGCAGAACTCCATAGCTTGTATCCGCCGATTTTATTTTCATTATGTCCGAATTTCCTATAACTACGTCCGCTTTATTCGTACCGGTAATAGCAACAGCTTTAATAACCAGCGGATTGCCTATAACCCGTTGGTCTTTTGCCGCGGCTTCCGGAGTTTTAGAATATCCTGCTACGCCGTTTGTAACTGCGTATTGCCTGTTGTAATTATTGGGTCCATACACCACTCCGCCGTTTTGATCGAGTAACCGAGGCGACATTGCCGGGCGGACACCAAGTCCTCTCGCATCAATGATTACACCTGTAATTGATCCGGTCGTCGGCGTAGCAGTGCCGGCGCCTACTATGTCGGAAGCGACGGGTTCACCTGCCATTGCAGGAGGTGGCATCATAATTTCCGAAATACCGCTCATGGGAACTTCATAGACAACTTCGATAGATGTATCGCTCAAATATTTAACATCCCCTACCTGAACTGCGCCGCGAATCATACCTCTTACTTTTGTTTTGATTACATCGTCGAACATGGCGTCGCTCATGGTGGTTTCGCTGTCAACCGTAATACCATTTACAATTTCAACGAGGTTTCTCATGGCGTCCACTTTTGCGATTCGGAGAGCAGCCCGACGAGCCTGAGCAGCGTTTGTCAAAGCAATATCCGGAATGGCGCCAATGCCAGTTGCCTGAATTTTTCGATCAGAATAATTAATGGAACCATTATCAAATTGCTGACCGACAAATCCCTGTCCGGCTAAAAATGATGTTAACAGTATTGTGGTGAAAATCTTAGTCATCCGGTCCTCCTCTACTGAACAATTTCCCCTGTTAAGCGATTTCCGGTCATGCCGGTTATTTTAAAACTGAGTCCGTCCGGCGATGTTTGACTTAAGCCCATCGCAAGGTTTACAGCTTTCCCTTCAAATTCAATTTCATATTCTGCCACACCATCATTCAGACTTTTGGCGTAAGCATTTCGGATTCCCGGAACTGTTTGCGCTTTCAAAAAAGATTCAAATGCCATGTAAGATCCAAAATCCACATTTTTCAATACCAAAAATACTTTGATAAAATTGGATTGTTGGGTGCTCCACTTTTCGATCAACTGCCGAATAATATCGGTGCCCAGAACTTCCGCAGCTGCATTTACTGCATTCGTGCCTGCGGTGGATTCCGATATATGCACTTTTTTTCCGCGAGCCTGTGGAACAACCGCCAGAATTTCTCCTGTATCCACCCGGATGATTTTCCCGTTTATGTCTGCCTGGCCGGAATACATATTTGATTCCCGCTTCCCAAATTTGACTTTTCCGCCGGAGGAAATTTTCGCCGTTCCCAACACCAACACCTCGGCGCCAAGTTGACTAGCGATCTTGGCCGCTGCGGCGACATTCCCCGCTAAGGCCTGACTGTAATCCGGCTCACCTTTTAAAGCTGCAACCAGCTGCCGATCCACAACGTCAAATCCTTTATCATAAAACATTTTTAAAAGCTGTGTTTCGGCAAAATCTGATCCTATCTGGTCAATTAAATTATTTTCCTTCACAAGAAAAATGATTCGCGGACGGTTCATGCTTGTAAGCATTGTTTGGAGTGCCATCTCATCCTGCATGACTTCATCCAGAATCTCGGTGACTTTTGCTTCAATGGTGACTTCCCATAATCCGTCAGGGCCTTTGCTTTCTGAAACGATGTTGAAAGTTTTTACAAACCCCTGAGCTTTCGAATAAATATTATCCGAAAACGATGTGGCTGTTACCTCAGTCTCTGAGGATATAAATGCGCCGAGCCCGACTTCAACAGCGTCGCGTTTGGCTTGGTCAATGGCGGCATCTTTCGTCTGGCCGTACCCTGTCCCATTAGCTGTCTGAGATGCCACTTGTGATAACGGAGTTATCAGCAGTAAAAAAGCCAGCGTAAATAATCGGTATTTAAACATAGTTCGTTCTTCCTCGTAGTGATGCACGAATGCAGAGTAAATTATCTATATCTCTTTCAGGAAGCAATGAGAAACATTTGCAAATGTGACGCAGGTCATACGAGACAAGCAAGGGTGTTTCATTTCACCCTAAATTCACCTAACTTTTCGTTTCAATTGAACATGCGAGAGGAAATTCTCATGAAAAAACATTTATTCTTTACAATACCCATTCTTTCCATTCTGATGATTGCTGCCTGCAGCACCAAGCCGGAAAGCGACGTAGACACACCGGAATATCATTATAAAGCCGGGATGCGCGCCGTGGATAACGGCGATTTCATGCAGGCTATTAAATCATTCCAGCGGTCCGTTGATCTTGACAGGAAGTTCGCGCTTGGTTACGGCGGATTAGGCCTCGCACATGCTCATCTGGGAAACAACAGCGAAGCGAAAAGCTATGCAAGCAAATGCGGCAGCAAAGGCAAAAAAGACCCCGAAGCTCTTTCCCTTTCAGCGCGAGTTTGGATTACAATGCGGGATTCTGAGAAAAAATGGTTTAAGAAAGCGGAAAACTATCTTGAGAAAGCCTTAAAACGAAATAAGAACCATGAAGGAGCCATGTATTGGTTTGGCGTGGCACATTTGTACCATTATGATTTTAATGAAGCAGAGTCTTATTTCCGCCGTGTGGTCAGCATCAAAGGCGAATACGCCGGCAAAGCAGATTACCAATGGCAGCGATCCCAAAAAATTGTGAGAGCAATGCCCGGAACACCTGCGGGGAAAAAAGTCGCGCTTCAGGAAAAAATATCCCGAGCTGACATGGCAGTACTATTTGCGGAAGAATTGAAGATTGGCGAACTGATTGCGCGGCTTCCAAAGCAAAATGCAGGCTTCCAAACCCCTTCGCAAATGGCGTCTCAATCCGCCATTACAACTCCGAATGATGCAAAAGGCCATTGGGCAGAAGCATGGGTGAAAGATATGATTCGGTATGGAATCCTGGATCCGTTTCCCGATGGAAATTTTTACCCGAATGATGTTGTTGACCGTGCCAATTACGCAATGGCTGTGCAAAGACTGCTAACCGTTGCCACCCGCGACGGAAGCCTTGAAACACGGTATTTTGGCGAAAACCCTTCTCGGTTCAGCGATGTGCCCAGTAGCCATCCGGCCTACAATGCAATGGCGCTTTGCAGTGAGCGCGGCATTATGCAGTCTGATGTCATGACTGGAAATTTTAATCCCGGCGGTCATGTCAGCGGTGCAGATGCGCTCCTAATTGTTCGGACCATCCAAACTTCTTTGCGAATAACCTTTTAATTTTAAACATTATTAACTGATTGTAGGGGCAGGAAGCTGCCCCTATTTTTTTACCCATGAAACACGCCTTGAATCCAGTAGATAAAACATTATTGATTTATCTTTTTACCCTGACGATTCATGTTCTTCTTACTGTCGATTTTGTGCCCAACCCGCTATTGCACATCGGCGCAAATATATTCATTTCTGTTGGTATTCTTCTCATTGCATTCCTTCATAAAAAACACTCAGGACAAATTATTGATTTTGTGCACCTATTTTATCCGGTCTGTCTTTTAATATGGCTGTTCCCGCAAGTGTGCTTGTTACGATTTACGGTCATCCCTCAAGATTTAGATCCGATTATAATAAAATGGGATACTGTGCTTTTTGGTGAGCAGATTTATGTAAAGATTGCGAATAATATGAATTTGTTTTGGAAGGAAGTTTTCCATGGAGTTTATTTCTTCTATTATTTAAGCCTCGGCGCATTTGCCATGCTTGCGTTTCGATCGCAGCGCCAGTTGGTAGAAACGTATTTATTCACACTTATTTTGTGCATGTGCATCCATCAATGGAGCGTTGTTCTCTTTCCATCCGCAGGGCCGATTCACCTGAGAACCGAACTGATTCCGGCGGGATTCCTCTTTATTCCTATTATGGACTTTATATACAACAATGTGGATAAAGGTGGGGGCGCTTTCCCAAGCCTGCATTCTGCGGCAGTTGTAATAGTATCTGTATTTGCCGAAAAAATGTTCCCAAAATGGAAAATCCTCATCTATCTGTTCTGCGCTTCGGTGTTATTTTCTACTTTCGCAAACCTCTATCATTATCCCATAGATACACTTGCGGGCGGTGTTACTGGCGGATTATGTGCCGTTCTCTTCCCGAAGGTTTATGATTATATTCAGAAAAATGGCAATACATAAACCTCTTTCAGGATTAGCGCTTCTTTGGTTCCTTAGCCTTCAATGTGTGGAAACAACCATCACCATTCGGGTTTTGCCTGACGGAAACTATACAATGCGGTTTCATTCCAGAGGTGATTCGGCAGATGTTTTTAATGAAGACTTCCCGCATCCGGCAACTGGTGAGTGGACGCAATCATCTGTGAAAATAGATGAAGATGATAATGCATGGACACAAACCACCCATGGGTTGTTTTCCGGGGAAATTGGTTTTCCGGAAAATTCAGCTTCCTCCATCCCGTTAAGGCACTTTCTTTCTGTTGATAAAACAGACGGATGGATCGCGACACATTATAAATTGGATTATCGATTTCAAGGTCGGGAAGCCTTTCGAAAATACCCTGAATTTGCTAGACAGATTACCGGAGTTTCATCCGATTCAACACAATGGATATCCGAAGCTCTGACCTATATCGTCTCTCAAGGAATGGAGGATATCCAAACCGCTCAAAAAAACGCCATTGATCCGGATTTGGTGGAAAGAATCCAAAATCATATGAGAGGCTATTTTTCGCGCATTAAAGAAAAGGATTTATTTGAAGAGCTAAATCAAGATTTTCTTCAAAAGGCGTTCAGTCCGTTTATTGGCGATGTTCCGAAAACCTATATTCAACATCTTGCCGAAGCAATGGCGCCATACGAAGAAGAACTTCGCATAACTAGCGGACTCACAGATGATGAAATTCGGCTGCATGTATTTTTACCCGGCGCAATCACCTCCCACAATGCTGATAGTATTCTGGGCGATACACTTCAATGGACTTTCGGGTTGGAAGAAATTCTCAATGATGATTATAAAATCCGCGCTGCATCAATTGTCTATTCCCCGAGACAAATTCAAGCTGTAATTTTAGGGATTACAGCACTTATTTTATTGGTCCTGTGGATCGCATTCAAATCAAGGAAAAGACACTAAATATGAAAAAATTATTACCGATGATTCTACTGGGCACTTTGGCAACTGCCGGTCCAAAATTCAGCGATGATCAGCTTAAAGCGATGACGCCTCATTATTTTACACGGAACCATACGGCACCGCAATTGCTGGGAGTTTCTATTTACAAAACCCGTACCGGACGCGTGTACCGAGTTGACATTAAAGCGGACAGAAATCGGTCAAACGATGATTTGAGTTTTGCCTATTCTGCTCTCACCACGATGGGGCAATACGCCAAAAAGAAATTCAAGGAATTCGTTGTCGTTATGCACTATGATGTTCGAGGGAAAACCCCCGAAGTGTGCGTGGGGAAAGCAAAGTGTACATTGGATTGCTTTGTCCATAATAGAGTATCTTATGAGAAGTGGTGGAAAGAATGCATCACGTTTAAGGAAATGTAATGAGCGAACCAATCAAACAGCCTCAGTCTTTCGCCGAAACGCCTGTCCAGCCCGGCGAAAATACTCCTGTCACCCAAGTTGTGCTGGACGAGGAAGCGCTTCAAGATCTTACGGACTGCTGTAAAAATACGAAGAAATTAATTGAATGGCTGGATTCCCTAAACAGACGTCCGGGGCTGGAAGAATTGGATGAACGCCTTAGCCAAATGAAGGTAGATGCAGACGCGTTGAAGAGAAACATCTGCTTTGTCGAAAGTGGCTACCAAAGAAATGTCCTGAAGAAAAATGATCATTATGAGCTGGTCGCAATTTGCTGGAGGCCCGATCAGGAAACACCAATCCATGACCATGTTGGCAGCGATTGCGCCTTTCTGATATTGGAAGGCACGTCTACAGAAACAGTTTACACGACCGATGAAAACGAACGTGCATCAGAGCAAATAAAAAGAGATTATCGGCCCGGTGAAGTCTGCGCCGCAGCTGAACAGGATATTCATAAAATATCAAATGAAAAGGGCGGCGATCTTATCAATCTTCATGTCTATACTCCGCCGCTTAGCGGATTCAAGATCTATAAACCAAAATCCTGATTCTGTGTTGGGATTTCTGCCCATACTCCTGACCGGAACTCTCTGGCAGTCGGAAACGGCGGTTCCGCCAGAATCATTTCTAACATACACTTTTTTAAATACGCCCAGTGTATTTCATACAGAACCTGAAGTATTATTTACGAATCGCCCTCAATATATTGATCTTTTTGTAGAATTTCCAAAAAAGGAACTCGAATCGGTTCGGCTCTATTTTCAAACAGATTCCATGATGGTGTGGCAAGAAATTCATTTGAAATATTTTCGCGGACGATACCGGTATTTATTCGATCCCAATATTATTCCGGGGACAAAACTTGAGTATTTCTTTATCGTAACGCTGAATAATTTTTCAATTTACGCCGAACCGATTGATGAAAATGGAATACTCTCTCCGGTTCAAAAACCATTTATGGATCCGGTTAAATACTACAAAGCAAAATTGAAATCGAGACAATGAGCGGCGTTAAATCCAAAATTGAGAAACTGAGGAAAGAACTCGACGATCATAATTATAGATATTATGTGCTCGACGATCCTCTTATTTCTGACATTGAGTGGGATGTTCTCTTCAGGGAGTTGCAAACATTGGAAGAAGCGCATCCTGACCTTATTACAATGGACTCTCCAACACAGCGCGTAGGCGGAGAACCGCTTAGTTCGTTCGGAAACGTCACACATCGAATTCCAATGCTATCCCTTCAAAACGGGATGAATGAAGAAGAAATTCGCGCGTTCGATGAACGGATGCAAAAAGGGCTCGAAACAGATCCTATTGAATATGCAGCAGAACCTAAACTGGATGGGGTGGCGGTGGAGCTTGTCTATGAAAAGGGAAAGTTCGTTTCAGGATCAACTCGGGGCAATGGAGTGGTTGGTGAAGACATAACCCAAAACCTAAAAACGATCCGTGCTATTCCGCTGAAATTAAGAAAAGGGCAAAAAATTTGTCCGACGCTGTTGGAAATCCGCGGAGAAGTGTTTATTTCTAAAAAGGATTTTGGAAAACTTAATACAAATCAGGAAAAGGCCGAAGAGCATCGTTTTGCCAATCCGCGAAATGCTGCAGCGGGAAGCCTTCGGCAATTGGATTCAGGCATCACCGCAAAACGCCCTCTCTCTATTTACTGCTATCAGCCGGGGGTTGTAGAAGGAACTGCATTTGAAACACAGGCGGATTTCCTGAATGCAATTCAACAGTGGGGTTTGCCCGTAAATCCTGAAGTAAAAGTCGTGTGCGGTATAGATGAAATGCTGAAATACCAATTACATCTGGAAACAATGCGAGACGAGCTTCCATACGAAATTGACGGCACCGTTTTTAAAGTGAATCTCCTGCGCCAACAGGACATATTGGGAAACCGAAGCCGGACGCCGCGGTGGGCAATAGCTGGAAAATTCAAGGCGCAGCAGGTAACCACAATTGTAGAAGAAATTATTGCATCTCTCGGGCGCACGGGCGCAGTTACTCCGGTCGCCAAACTAAAGCCGGTTGTGGTTGGTGGGGTAACCGTCACAAATGCAACATTACATAATCAGGATGAAATTGACAGAAAAGATATCAGAATAGGAGACACGGTTCTAATCCAGCGCGCCGGCGATGTTATTCCCAAAATTGTTCAGGTAATAAAAGAAAAGCGGCCAAAGAAAACGGTGCGTTACACACTACCGAAAACATGTCCGGAATGCAATCACAAGGTCCACCGTCCGGAAGGCGAGGCAGTGGCTCGATGCCAAAACCTTTCGTGCCCTGCTCAGGTGAAGCGCAAAATCCAGCATTTCGTTTCTAAAAACGCCATGGATATAGACGGACTTGGGGAAAAGCTTGTGGATCAGCTTGTGGATGCAGGTCTCGTAAAAACCATTGACAATCTTTACAATTTAAATGAAGATCAGCTTGCAGACTTAGACCGAATGGCGGAAAAATCCGCACAGAATATTGTATCTGCAATCACTGCATCAAAAAATACTGATTTTCACCGGTTTGTATTTGCGCTTGGAATTCGAAACGTCGGTGAGCATGCGGCTAAAGTCTTAGGACAGGCGTTTCACGGAGATATGGATTCCTTCATGTCTGCAGGTTTTGAAACATTAGAAACCATTGATGAGATTGGGCCGATTGTTGCCGAAACAGTTGTAAAATTTTGGGAAAATAAGCAAAATCGCTCTGTGGTAACGGCATGTTTTAGCCACGGAATTTCACTGAAAAAGCCGGCGGAAACATCTTCGGGAATTCTCAGCGGGAAAAGATTTGTATTTACCGGAGCACTTGAAACTATGACACGGGCCGGAGCAAAAACTGCCGTTGAAAAACTCGGCGGGAAAGTGAGCGGATCTGTGAGTAACAATACTGATTTTGTCGTTGCGGGCCCCGGCGCCGGCAGCAAAAAAAACAAGGCGGAAAAACTTGGTATCCCTATCCTTACTGAAAAAGATTTTAAGGAGATGATTCCGTGAAACAGGCGCTTATTTTTCTCGGATTTTCTGCCGTATTATTTCCGCAGAAGCTCAGTTCGGAATTGGTCGCAGACGGCTTCTCAAAACCGGTGTACGCAACGGCTATTCCGGGACAAAAAGGCTGCATCGCGGTCTTGGAGCAAAAGGGTGTTATCAAAATCATTCAAAACGGCAAAATCCTTCGTTCGCCTTTTCTGAACATTACGGACCGTGTACATTATCCTTTATCGCCCGGAGATGAGCGCGGACTGATGGGACTTGCCTTTCACCCGGATTACAGGACAAATGGTTTCCTTTATGTTAATTACGTGGATGAAAATGATGTAACGCATATTTCTCGTTTTCAGATTTCGAAAAATCCGCTCAAAGCAGACCCCAAATCTGAACTCATCTTCATTACTCTCAAACAGCCGTTTTCAAATCACAACGGCGGACATTTGGATTTCAGCCCGAACGATGGTTTTCTGTATATTTCAATCGGTGACGGCGGAAAATTCGGCGACCCGTTTAATCACGCGCAAAATCCTGAAACGTTATTTGGATCACTATTAAGAATTGATGTTGATTTAGGAGAAACGTACAACATTCCGCCCGATAATCCGTTCGTGGATAATCCAAAGGCTGCACAGGAAATCTGGGCGATAGGCCTTCGAAATGTTTGGCGGTTTTCTTTTGACAGAGAAACTGGTGACTTATACATGGGAGATGTTGGACAAAATAAATGGGAAGAAATCAATTTTCAGCCGGCGGAAAGCAAGGGCGGTGAGAATTACGGATGGCGAATTATGGAAGCGAATCACTGCTATAACCCCGAAAAGGATTGCGATGAAAGCGGACTTGTAATGCCAATTCTTGAATATCCCAACGACGCCAACTACATGCGTGTGCTTACCGGTATGGATGAGCCCGAAGTGGACGGCTGTTCGGTAACCGGCGGGTATGTGTACCGCGGTTCTGCTATACCGGATTATTCCGGGACCTATTTTTTCGCCGATTATTGTTCCGGCAATATTTGGACATTTGATGTGAAAAATGGGAAGCCGAATCATTTTTCAAACCGAACGGAAGAAATTGCATTGGGTGGCGGCGATTTTTCCACGTACATCTCGTCATTCGGAGAAGATGAAAACGGCGAACTGCTTGTCGTGGATTACAACGGTGAAGTTTACAGGATCATTCCTTCACCTTAAGACGCCGCTACTTAAATTCGCATTCTATAAACCGTTCATTAAACAAAGGAAGAAACCATGATGAAAATGGCAGAAATAGTAGATGATGTTGTCCTGCTCATATTAGACAACCACGAACCACTCAAGGAGCTCGGCATTGACCAAAGTAAGGTGTACGCAAAAGTGCGGGGCTACGATGATTTCGGAGTGTGGGTGCTGCATCCCGGTATTAGCATTCCATCACCGGAAGGAAGCAAAAGTAAGAAATCAAAATCTGTGGAAGCATCCGTGTTGATTCCCTGGCCCTACATTTCTTCCGTAGTGCATTTCCCAGGAGTGGAAGGGTTTGATTTTCCGAACCCATTTTCTAAAGAGATTGGATTTGATATCAAGCTATAGTTGTAAATTATATTAGCTTTATAAGGACAAAAATAATGAAAATAGTATTATCAAAAGTTGTCATACTATTTATTGGCTTGGCAATTGGATGGTTTTTCACAAAATCTTATTACACCAATTTAATTGTGCCACTCATGGTAACGGAATTAGAGTCCATGAATCAAATAGATAATTCAATTTTAGATCATATTCGAAATGATGAAGCCGATGAAGCTAAAAAAATATTATTATTAAAAATAGAACGTGGGAATAGTTCATTAAATTATTATAAAGGAGAACTTCCAAAAAATTGAAAAAGAAGTGACGAAATGAAACTTAATATTCTCATTTGCACATTTATTTTTACCTCATGTGATGACACAAACCAAATTAAAAGTGATCAACGCTATGAATCTCCGGATCAATTATTACTCCCCAAGAATCAGATTACACCAAATGAAATATTTACTCAAACCTTAGAAAGCGGGAATTAATTTCACTATAAGGATATAGATTTGTTTAATAAACTTTTTATTGACTCTTCCTCAATTAATTATATTCTTGATTCCTCATAACAAAACAATTTTTATTCAATATAAACATCGGAATTCATGAACGCTGCCGTACATATCAGTGGCCTGAAAAAATCCTACAACGGAACTGAAGCGTTAAAAGGTGTAAACCTTTCTATCGGGGAAGGTGAATTTTACGCTTTGCTCGGCCCCAACGGCGCCGGGAAAACCACGATGATTAATATCCTTACCGGGCTCGTCATTAAAAATGAAGGTACGACCGAGGTGTTTGGGAAAGATACGATAAAGGATTACCGGTTTACACGGGCGCAAATCGGGACTGCCGCACAGGAATTGCCTTCTGACTGGTTTTTCCCGATTGAAAAGCTGCTCTATTTCCAAGCCGGCTATTTTGGGATTTCTGCCCAAAATGCGAAACCGCGCGTAAACGAACTCATGGATCGTTTGGGTTTAACCGAAAAGAAAGGATCGAGACTGCGGCAGCTTTCCGGCGGAATGAAGCGGCGGTTTCAGTTGGCGAAAGCGCTTATTCATGATCCAAATATTTTAATTCTTGATGAGCCAACAGCCGGCGTGGACGTAGAACTGCGGCATGAACTCTGGGATTATTTCCGAGAATTGCATAAAGGGGGAAAAACCATTCTCCTCACAACCCATTATATAGAAGAAGCGGAAATGCTCTGCGAAAATGTTTCCATCATCCATGAGGGAAAAGTCATCAAAGAAGGATCGCCAAAAGCGCTGACGCAGAGTCTCGGGAAGGCAGGGATTACCATTCATTTTTCTGGGTGGAACGAATCACTTGAGCCAAAACTTTCCAACTTCTCCTACACACACGAAGACGGCAGACTTCACTTCACGGTTCAGGATTCAGAAAAAACACTGCCTGAAATCATTGCTATTCTCGCAGGGGAACAGTGCCGAATTCAAAGTGTAAAGACGGACCAGTCTTCGCTTGAGGATGTATTTCTTTCGCTTACCGGAAAAGGAATCCATGAGGAAACAACAAAATGAACTGGGTTGGATTATGGACACTTACGCGAAGGGAAGTCGGTCGATTTTTTTCCGTGTACAGGCAGACCGTTGTTCCGGGACTGATTTCTTCTGGACTTTACATTATGATCTTCGGCTATACGCTCGAGCGCCGCATTCGCGAAATTGCCATTGACGGCGAAGCGATTCCCTACACTCTGTTCATTCTTCCCGGTTTGGCCATGATGAACACTATAACCAACGCGACAGCAAATACCGCATCTTCCATGCTTCAGATGAAACTACTGCAGCAGCTTCCGGATATTTTAACGTCACCGCTTTCCAGTCTGGAAGTGTCGCTGGCGTACATCGTGGGCGGAACCATGCGCGGGTTTGTTAACGGATTTCTCGTTATTCTTTTGGGTGTTTTACTGATTGACCTTCCCATTCACAATATTCCGTTGACGCTCATATTCCTTTTTATGGTTTCCTGGGCTTTTGCGAGTTTGGGGCTTTTGCTCGGACAAATGGCAGAATCGTGGGATAATCTTGCCATGCTTCAGAATTTTTTCCTTACACCGCTCAGTTTTCTTGGAGGCATTTTCTATTCGATCCACATGCTGCCGGAATGGGCGCAATCCTTTAGTTTCATCAATCCTATTTATTACATGATAAACGGTATGCGGTATACCATTTTGGGGGTAGCCGATTCATCGCCGGAGTTCAGCTTTTTCATGGCAGCTCTCATGACAAGTTTGTTTACGCTTGCAGCGGTTCTTATGATGAAAAGCGGACGGAAAATTAAACAATGAAAAAAATTGCTCTGCTCTTGACGGCAATGTCTATACTGTACAGCCATCAGGATTCTACCACGGCGTGGAAACATTACATGCGGGGTGGCGGCGTGGAATCGGAATCCAATTCCGGCATTACCCTGTATTACAGGCTAAAGCGAACAACCGAATTCACGTACAGAGATCTCAGGCTGTGGGGCATGGTTCTTACCAATAATGATTCTTTTCTTTACCTCAGATTTAAAACCAGCAGAAAATACCATACCCTTCAGGATGTGTATTCCTTTTCGACATTCTCGTATCGGCAGAATACACGAACCGGTCTCAACCTCCAATATCATATAAATCAAGGAATCGGTATTTTTTTAACCTCGTACGGAAATGGCCACATCAATGCTGAATTGGGTTACGCCGCTGATGTGTCGGACTATTTAAATAATTCCGAAAAAACATCATATGGAAAAGGCGGAATTTTTTGGGACCATGAGTTTGCTTTGGCTTCTACCTCACTTGAAATCGAAACGTTTTTACAAGTTGGTGATACAGAAAATTTAGATCTTTCTCGAACTCTAATTGAATTTGAAATGATGACGTCTTTCAAAAACGGATTGAGGCTCATTGCCGGCGCGGAGAAAGAATGGTATCACACAGGTTCACAATTGCATGATCTTTCTTTTTCTCTTTCGCTTGGATGGAAAGGTTCATTAAACTGGAACCTGTGACATTCATCAACTCCATAAAATACAAACCATCGTAATTTTGCGTCTTTTATGAACAGATTTATCCTAATCCAGCTGATCCTGTTTTCATTCGCAATTTCCCAAAAAGAGGTGGCTGCCGATATCACCGAACAGCGTCAGCGGTTATTGATTCTCCCTTCTGAATACTCGGAGGACTCCAACGCTCCTGTCAACAAAATAACAGCCATTTTAGCAGCAGAAGCCGGCAGCATGAAGCGCTACATCATAATTGACCGGTCTCAGATGATGTCTATACTGGATGAGCACGCGTTTCAGATGACCGGTGTAGTGAATGATTCTGATCTGGTCAAGTACGGCAATATGGCCGGAGCGCGGGAAGCTCTCAAAGTAACCATGACGCATTACAGCCAAAAAGGTGTGCCACCAAAAAGTAAAAAAGATGACGATGATGATGAAAAAGGCGCAAACTTTTTTGATGCTGTCATTGCAGTGGCAAAAGCATCCTCGGGAAAAGAGGAAAAAGAAAAATACGCCAACAATATTCAGACGGTTTTCAACTTCACCATCACCAAACTCGATGTGGAAACAGGGCAAACCTTAGATTCCAAATATATTGATGTAGATCATACCGGTGGAAATGTAGGCAAATCGCTTACGGCTACCATGAACATGGTTCGACGTGCAATTAGGAGGGAACTCAGAAAAATGTTCCTGTTAACCTCTGAGGTGCTTGAAGTGGATGGAGATAATATTCTTCTTTTCCTCGGCTCGGATATGGGGATCGAAGTCGGCACGGTATATGAAATTAACAGCTTGGGTCGAAAACGTACCATTCGCGGAAGAGATATTACCGTCCCCGGGAGGCCGGTCGGCATGGTGCAGGTGGTGGATGTCAGCGGAGATGCCAGCCGTGCGGTTGTACTCAGAAAATGGGGGCAAATCGAGCCGGGGTTTGAAGCGCTTGAACGGATGGCTTTCCTCAACGGCATCGGATTCAAAATGGATTACGGCCAAACATCAGGTGATTTCGATCTCGAATTTGTCGGTTACGTCCGTCCGCTACGGAGGTTCGGCGGATTCATGAATATCGGACTGGGAAATATAGAAGACAGCCGCGGGAACCTTGACCTTACCTTTGGAGTCGGAGGCGGCTTTCATGCCAACATAATCCATACATCAAGATTTCGATTGGGGGGAGTAGTATCGGCTGAAGGGAAATTTGTATTTCGTCACGATGATGAAAGTAACAATGTTACCGCTGGACTTTTTTATCCCATGCTCGGTATTCATACATCAATAATGATGACCAAAAAGGTTGATCTCGTTGTTGCCGCTGATTGGGTTCTTTCAAGTGCCGGTGGCCAAAACTGGCAGTACACCGAAAATACCGATGATGAAGAGGGAGAGGCAAAAACCTACTCCGGCAAATGGGATCCTGAAATTGGTCCGGAACCGACGGTTTCCGCTGCAGGGCTGAATATTTCAGTCGGACTGCGTTTCTACAGTTTTTAAGGCTAACAACACAGCCTTTAAGCCCTTTACTTTTAAGAGAGGTACCCGGGTGAGTTACAATTCAGTCCCTTAACAAATCCCGAACGGCATCCAGACTGCCGTCTATTCCTTTGTAAGGTGTCAATCCCAAAATATGCGCTGCGAGCGGATATACGTGAATATTGTCAATTGTACCGCGCAAATATCCATCCTTAAACGCCGGGCCGTCCCCCACAAAGATTGCATGCATGCTTTGTAAAGCATTGTCATAGCCGTGGTCGCCTTTTGGGTGAGATCTCCGGCTCAGCGGCTTCATCCACCAGCCTTCATCGGCAACCAGCAAAATATCGGGAATACGTACATGGTTCCGGTAATGCCAGCGGTCGGGAATATCTTTTTTACGAAAAACCTGCACATGCTCGATCGATTTCAGTTTATCATAAACGGCTTCCAAATCGTTTTGGGAATCGGATGAAATGAATATTTTCGGGCCGCCTCCTTCTACCCTGAAATCCGAAAGATCCGAATACTTGGTTACATCAATAATCTTTTTCCCGCTGACTGCCGCCATTCCATGATCGCTTGTAACAATGATGTTTAAATTGTCGGAAATGGAAAGTGCGGAAGTCTTTTCCAGAATTCTTCCGAGCACAGCATCCATGTCTCTGACTTTTTTCAATGTCTTCCAGCTTCCCGGGCCTTCCTCATGCCCTGTCCAGTCTGGTTCATGAAAATAGAGCATAACCAAATTAGGCCTGGATTTGTCCGGAAGGGAAAACCATGCAACCATTGAATCTATTCTTGCATCAAACGATACTTTTTGATCGTATCGTTTCCAGATTGACGGCCTCTGTCCGCTGGCTTCTGAGCCCACCCAGTAAAAGGATGCTGATTTAAGTCCCTGCTTTTCCGCTGTAACCCAAATCGGTTCGCCACCGTAAAATTTGCCGTCCTCAACTTTTTTCCGATTATAGATTGAATAGCGTTCTTTCAAATCAGGATCGTAAAACTCATTCGCAATTATTCCATGGTTTTCGGCATACATACCCGTCGCCAGGCTGTAATGATTCGGAAACGTTTTGGACGTAAACACCGGTTTCATGCTTTTTGCCTTCACCCCGCCCTTTGCGAGTTTATCAAAATTTGGCGTATACGTTTTGTCTAAATAATCCGCACGGAAACCGTCCATGGATATCCAAAGCAGGTGGGCATCCCTGTTCTGCGAAGAACCGGCAGAAACAAGAAACAGACATAATGCAAAGCGTAGAATTCGCTGTTTCATGAGAAAGAAAGTTTACTACATAAATTAGCCAGCAGCATGATGAAAAACATTGTCATTCTGAGAGAATTTAATGACCGAAGAATCTCAAACGGATGAATCAAGGTGAACAGATGTTTGAGATCCTTCGCTTTCCGCAAGCCACCCATAACATGAGGCAAACTGGCACTCAGGATGACAGGTATTACATTGGAAAAGTTTGAAAAGTCAGCCTTATAAATATCACCGTAAAAACAAGGATAGTTTTTTACTATGGAATAAACAGTGTTTGAGTCCGCCAGCAGGTCGACGAGATTGTTTCGTTTCAACTAATTTTTCAGGAGAAGGAATTTAATGAATCCAAAGAAATGAAATGGTGGTCATTATTAAAGAAGTGGAAATTTTGTTTACTTTCTTAAAATAATGGTTGCGATAGAACGAACGTTCGTTCTATATTGAATCTATGATTAGTGGACAAAAAACACAAGAATCAATTCTTATTAAAGCAATGTACTCTGCCAGCAAGACCGGTTTTGAAGCATTGAGCATCGGTAAACTCGCAAGCGCAGTGGGGATGTCTAAAAGTGGTCTTTTCGCCCATTTCAATTCAAAGGAACAGTTACAAGTGGATCTATTGAAAGCTATTGCAAAGAAATTTGTGGAAGTGGTTATCACGCCCTCCTTGAAAGCAAGCAGAGGTGAACCAAGGATCCGGGCTATGCTAAAATATTTGCTGGCGTGGGCTGATGCTAAATTTATGCCTGGAGGTTGCTTGTTCTTGACAGCAATAGTCGAGTTTGATGATAAACCGGGACCTGCACGGGATTTTTTAGTCAGCAATCAAAAACTCTGGCTCAATTTTATTTCAGAAGCAGCCAGTCTTGCCATTGTGGAAGACCATTTCCAAAAAGATTTGGACATTGAACTGTTTACGTTTGAATTCCATTCCATTTATCAATCCTATCATTATGCATCCCGTTTGTTAAACGATCCTCTGGCAGAAAGCCGAGCCTGGATAATGTTGGATAAATTACTGGAACGATCTCGTGGTTAATTCACAAAATATATTAGGAGAATGAGTTATGACGATTACCGATAACGAAAAAGCCCGTCGCAGGGCTCTGCTTAAGGCCCATTATGATGTAGAAAACGACCACGACATGAAGGGTATTATGGCAACCTTTTCCCCTGAAGCTGAGATGGTGTACAACCGTATTCCGTTCGCGGACCCGCAAAGCATTCATTATGCCCATGGCTTGATTGGTTTTTCAGGCGCTGACGGTGCTATTGAAGACCTTCAAAACAATATCGACACCGAACATTTTACGGAAAACGAAATCGTTGTTGAGGGTCGCCTCTGCGGCAAACATGTGGGTGATTTCCAAGGCATTGAAGCTACAGGCCGAAATGTTGAATTGCCATTCATCGCTTTTTATCACTTTGATAAGACAGATAAACTTGTCTCCGAACGGGTCGTTATGAACCTTGGGGCACTAATTGTTGAACGGTAACTAAATAAGATTAGAGGCGTTAAGAATGGAAAAGCAAACTGTGGTAGAAAATTCAATCATGGCAATAGATCCTGTATGCGGAATGAAAGTAAACAAAGAGAATGCAGCGGCAACCACGATATATAATGGTGAAACCTACTATTTCTGTAAACAAGGATGTAAAGCACGTTTTGAAAAGGACCCGCAAAAGCTAATAGAAGAAGGTCCATTGGGAATGCTCGGGATGATGAGAGAGCTTATCC
>JAAZYX010000004.1 GCA_014239435.1 Fidelibacterota bacterium
GGATAATAAAAATCAAATTTCTCAACCAACCCTAAATAGGTAGTCGTTACAAGTAACTGATTTGGATAAATATAATTTTTAGGATCCTGAATAAAACATTTTTTCATTAAATCATAAGATTTTTCCAGTTTTCCCTGCCGTCTGTAAACCAATGCTTGGCGCCACATTGTTTCAACATTATTTGGTTCAAGCCGATCAGCTAGAGCATATTCTTTTAAAGCATGTTCATAATCGGCCAATACATAATAATAATACCCCATGTCTTGGCGCACTTCTGCCAAGAGCGGATCAAGTTCCATGGCTTTATCTAGAGCGGATTTTGCTTTGACTAACCGTGCTTCTGAACGATCCATACCAAAGAAATAAATCCATGCATGAATTTGTCCCAATCGACCTTGAATAAAAGCAGAATTCGGGTCCAGCATGGCTGCCTTTTCAAATAATTCCATTTTTTTAGTATTATCTTCAGAATCAAACCATTTTAATGGTTTTGTTTTTTGAAGCAATTCATACGCATCGGCGTTTGTTGTCATGGTTTTATTTAACCGTTCAACATCCTTGTCTGTCATTTCCGTTTCTAGCGCTGCAGCGATGCTTTTTGCCACTTCGGTCTGGATCGTAAAAATATTGGCCATATTCCTGTCGTAAATATCTGCCCAAAGATGTTCATCCGTTTCCGCATCAATAAGCTGTCCTGTGATCCGCACCTGGTCACCGGCACGGCGGACGCTTCCTTCTAAAATGTTTGCCACGCCCAGTTCCTTGGCAATGTCCTTGATATTCATCTTCGTATCTTTATACTGCATCACCGATGTTCGAGAAATCACTTTCAATCCTTCGATTTTGGATAAATATGTAATGATATCTTCTGTGATGCCGTCGCTGAAATAGTCGTCATTTTCACCTTTTGTCATATTGTCAAACGGAAGGACTGCGATGGATGCCCGCGTATCTTCCGCGACCGTTTCACTTCCACCAAATCCGCCGGCTACATAGTATCCAAACCCTACACCAAGAATGATTCCTCCAATTGCGAACCAGGACCGTTTCTTTCCCATCGTGGATCGAGTGTCAGATGCATCTATTGGCTGGCTTTTGACTAACCCTTTTTCGGTAACATCAAATATCCATGAAAAAACAATGATAACAGGAAAGCCGATGAAGAGTAAAATAATGACCATGCGCCCGGCCCAGTCCGGAATTTCGAACATAGGAAAAACTATCTCCACCAATTGCATGATCACAAAAGCGACCACGGCATAGGCGGCGCCTGTCCGGAATACTTTGCGTTGTTTCAGTTCTTCGAAGAAAGACATAATTGGTTACTCATTATTTAATGTCATTGCGAAGGAGGACAAAGTCCGACTGCGGCAATCCCATTGTTGGTGAGATTGCCCCATCATTGTGGTTTTCCAAATAAAGGTCATTATTCCTCACCGTCTTCCACAGAATGCTGCTCAGGTTCCTTTTCAGAGACCTCAGACTTCGCCGGTGCGGCAACACGCTCAACGGCGTGGATCGGGACGGTCCAAATCTTTCCGGATGTATCTTTAAGATGATACCGAGTTGGAAAATGAATGATGGAATCAACAATCAATTGCGACCCTATGGAAATCTCTTGCCCAAATTCCCTGTGGTCTCTTAAGAGTGTGACTTTTGTACCGGCTTCCATTCCGCCGTGTTCATCAGACGGAAGATGAAATTCTTTTGATTCAGCCATATCAGAAATTAACAGAAGCGGATCATGTCAAACCACTAACTTTCGAGTATAGCGTTTAGCAATTTTCCTGTACGTTCCAGCCAATTCATGCTTGTCACGTTTTTCGGCACCTAAAGCGATGATTTCTGCTTTTTCTACAAGCAACTTTACGGCTGACAGATTGTCCTTTTTTGACAAGTCGCCTTCCGAAATGATCTTCTCTAGGGCATGAATACGAAACCGATCCATTCCCCAATGTTTTGATGAAAGTTGATCTTCGTGACCGCCGTATTTTACAATGAGCTTTTCTTCTAAATAGTGCACAGGATATTTTGAGCAGATCCTGAGCCACAGATCGTAATCTTCGCAAACTTCCAGCGATGCGTCAAACATTCCGATTTCAGCAAACAATGTTTTTTTTATCATTGCTGACGATGGCGAAATCACACATAGCGGAAGGCAATTATCAAAAATCCATCCGCCTGATTTCTCGTGCTTTTTCATAGAATTGACGCGAACGCCGTTTCGAATCCATATTTCATCCGTATGCACCAGAACGGCTTCCGGGTTTTCTTCAATATATTTCAATTGTTTTTCCAATTTTTTCGGAAGCCATTCGTCATCGGAATCCAGGAATGCAATCCAAGTACATTTTGATACTGAAATTCCAGTGTTGCGGGCGGTACTCACACCTGCGTTATCCTGGACTAAAAGTGAAACTTGGGGATAATCTGATCGAATCATTTCCGCGGTTCCGTCTGTTGATCCATCGTCCACCACAATAATTTCATCAGGTTTTGTAGTCTGATAACACACAGAATGTAGAGCTCGTGGAAGGACATTTATTCTATTCCAAGTAGGAATAATGACTGAAACAGACGGCTTCATTTATCTTTGATAAAATAAATAAAATAATTTGCCATCCCCTATCTTTTCCTGATGTATGGTGATCGCTGCATCCCGACAAGAATGTCGGCATTCGCAATGGCAAAGTATCGGTTGCAAAGGTTCACTCATTAAGCCCATAAAAAAAGGGAAGCAAAACTTCCCTTTTTAATAATTATGGTAAAAAATATCAGCGTACAAAGTTGCCGCTGTTCCACATTTCGGTTCGGTCAAACTTTCCATCAGGATTCCAATAGGTCCACGTCCCGTGCCATTTTCCACCCCTGAATGTTCCGGATTCACCTTTGGTGCCGTTATTCCACCACACCGTCCAATCACCTGTTTTCTGACCGTTTTCATAGGACCCTTCTTTATATTTCTGTCCATTCTCATGCCACAGCGTCCAGACACCATTCTGGCGGTTTTGGGAAAATGATCCTTGGGCTTTTTTATTGCCGTTTTCCCAGTAATACGTCCACGATCCTTCCTGGCTTCCGTTTACATATTCGCCGGTTACTCTTGGAGAGCCGTCGTCAAAATTCCATGTCCAGCTGCTGTCGGCAATTCTGCTCGTTAAAAATCCTTCGTATTCTGCCGTAGTTTCATCGATCATGGATGTAGTTGACCGCGTTCCGCAGGACATCCATAAAAGCGCCATCGGGAAAAGTGTTAATATTATTTTCATAATTTCCTTCAAAAGTGAAATGGAACTTAGAACATACGCACGATATGGAAAAATCAATTCAGCCGGTAAGGATACAACACAATACGCCATCGCAGACGGCTGTCTACATTCAGATGGTACATGCCCGCATGCACATTGTAAATCATGACGTTTGCTTCGTGCGATGATTTTTTCTTTTGCCAAGATTCATCCAGCGGAAAATCTGACTGTATGGAAAATCTTCCATTCACTACACCAAAACCATCTTCAGAAATGACATGGTAAGTTGAAAACGGTGCCACTACTCCTTGAGCATGGTATGTGGTAATCTCGAATGTTGCTTCCGGTCCGGGAAGATAAAAACTGCGGGTTGTTCCAATGCCTTCTCCATGAAAAAACTGAATACCCATTCCGGAATCTTCCGTTTCACCAAAAATCGAAAAAATGGATTTCAGTTTCTGGAAAAATGTTTTGTTGGACGAATCCGATGAAACGGGTTCTTGTGCCGGTAAAATTCCCAACATAAGCATCGCTGTAAATATTACCGAAAATGTATTCAGAACAAAATAATTTGATTTTTTCATCGAATGTTAAAGTTAGTTTGAATAATTTGCATAGATTCAGAGATCAAAAGTAAGGTATTAATTATGCTAAAAAAATATACTTCCATTCTGCTCATTTTCCCGGCATTTTTCTGGGCAACCGGAATACTTTCCTGTGAAGATCCTCTATACGGAAAACCGAATGTCAGCAACGCCGGCGTAGGCTTAAGCGGAAAAACCTATGCCGTCGGAGACACCGTTTCTGATTTTACAATGGAAATTTGTTCAAACGGTTCCGGTGGGTGGACACTCTACGACTATAACCATACCCAAAACGGCGGGAATAAAAAAATTATCCTGATAAACTGCTTTGCCACATGGTGAGGACCCTGCCAATCGGAGGCTCCGGTTTTAGAAACATTGGTAACAGAATATGCAGACTCAGGGTTGGTTCTTGTCGCAGCGGGATTTGACTGGGGACAGCCGTATTCCTGCTCAGATTGGGCATCTACATTTAATCTCAGTTATAGCATATTAGATGATGCCGATTATCCGCTTTACAAAGCATTCGGAACGGGATATGTGCCGCACAATATCATAATTGACCACAATATGGTAGTTCGGCACAGCGATTCAGGATTTAGTTTATCCACGTTCACAAATCTTATTTCAACCATTTTGGCGGAAATCAAGGCCGAGGGATAATCTCCGCTTATCTATATTATTTTACCTTTACCCCACTGTTAATAATAGTCTCAGTCCGCTGACCCACATTGTAGTATAATTTTTTGAAATTTGATATTAGAAGCGAATCAAAGGGTCACAAAAGGAAAGGTGACAGCAAAGAGTACAAGAAGGCAAGACTCTAACACATCTGCATCATTTAGACTCGGATTTTTCTGATATCTTTTCAATTGCCGTAATGGTGAACTTCGTCTCTTCACCTTCGATATCAAGCGTAAAATCTTCATCAATCTTTTTCCCAACTATGACTTGGCCAAAATGTGAATGGATGGTTACAACCAAGGGATAAAGATCCAACTCGAATTCGATGGGACCTAACAGGTAATAGTCTTCGGCCTCATCTTTACCCTCTTCGCGTATTGTAACCTTATTACCAAATCCTACCTGGTCGGTTTCAATTTCGCCATGCTCTATAATATGGAATGGAGAATGGGTCTGCAGGAATTGTATCTTACGTACTATTAAACTCTGTTCCTCCCTGGCAGCGTGGTATTCTGCATTTTCCTTAAGATCTCCATGACTAGCTGCATCTCTAATCTTTATTGAAGTCTCATTCTTTAATTTATCAAGAGATTTCATTTTGTCTTCCAATGCGCGGTGTGTATCCCGCAAAATCAAAGTCGCCATATTGACATTCCTCACTCGTTTATTGAAATGACAAATTATACAATCTTCAAAAAATGTTATACTGTTTTTACACCGTTATTTTTGTCCGATTAGTTCAAAACAAGTCCAAACAATTCCAAATGAGAAAGCCTCCGATTAAGGAGGCTCTCTCGTCGTGAAATGGTATTTTATATTCGAGTACCCGGGGCCGGACTTCCTGCCTATGGCAGGCAGGGAACCTATCATCATCAAATATGTACCCGGGATCGGACTTCCTGCCTATGGCAGGCAGGGAACCTATCATCATCAAATATGTACCCGGGATCGGACTTGAACCGATACGGCCTATACGGCCAACAGATTTTAAGTCTGTAGTGTCTACCAAGTCCACCACCCGGGCAAAACATGACCGTCATTGCGAGCCGCGGCACTAAGCCGAGGCGCAGCAATCTCATTCGTGGAACAATGGGATTGCTTTTTCCCGATTAGCATATCGGGAATCGCAATGACAAAAAAGTGATGAGAGGCGTCGGCCGGATTCGAACCGGCGAATGACAGTTTTGCAAACTGCTCCCTTAGACCACTTGGGTACGACGCCAATATTTTAGCGAAATGTAGAATTGTATCTGAAATCGGCGCGGAATTTAATCTGTCTTTTATTGCGGTACAATCAGACAAGCCGAAATAACAATTCACTGATGGATTCAATTTTAATCTTCAACATATTCAGTGTTTGCGCCTGAAACCAGAGCTGTGCCATCAGGGATAAAAACCCAACAATCACAAGCACGTACAGTATTTTAATGTGTTTTTCCATTCATTCCCTCTTTTCAGGCTGATTTCTTTTCCGTAGCTTGAAGCATGGATATTCTCAAACTATCCATCTACGAGCGCCTGCGGGATTTCAAGGTCCCGGCGGCTGTTCTCGATGAAATTTTTGCAAACACCAAAGATGCGGATCTACTCATCAATTCTTGGCAGGATCTCGAATCCACAGGAATGTCCGGAGACGATATTGCTTCCAAAGTGGCTGATATGATTTTTGAAGAGATGGATATCGATCCTCAAAGCTTGGACGAAAAATAATTTTTCACATACCGGACCGGTTCCGGCTTGTCCAAAATCACAGCATAATTCCGTCTGTTAATAAGCCTGATTTGATTGATCACTTCAACCGCTGATTTGTCCAACATCCATGGATCGATATTTTCGTTTTGAATTTCATCATTGAGATTGTCCACTCTTTCCGCTAAGACTTTTAAGTCCACCGATTTCCAATCCGTCAAATGCGCATCCGGACTTTTCAGAAGCCGAAGCCACACTTTTGTATTGGCAATTTTTAATTTTTCTATATCTGCAGCGGACGGTCCCTCACCTCCTAGCAGAAAACAGAAAGCGGTCGCCAATAATACAATTTTGATTTTCACAATCCGAGGCTCTGCGTAAATGCTTCACTATTAGATTCACGGCCGAGAAATTCCCGCACAAGATCAAGGGGATCTTCTGTTCCGCCCTTTCCCAATATAATTTCTCTATATCGACGTCCTGTTTCTTCATCCATAATACCTTTTTCTTCAAACACGGAAAACATGTCCTGCGCAAATACCTTCGACCACATGTACCCGTAATAAGCAGCCCCATATCCGTTGAGATGGCCAAACGCCGCCTGCATGTGCGTGCCGCTCTGCATCGGGTAAAATGTAATTTCATTCTGCAGTTTGTTTACAATATCCGTTGTAGATATTTCACCGGCCGGATCAAATCCATCGTGCAGTGTGAAATCGAGCATCCCGTAAAAAATTTGCTGAAGTGTGCGAGTTCCGGAATTCACATTTTTTGCTGCGATCATTTTATCCAGCAATGCATCCGGAATAACTTCACCTGTTTCATAATGCTTCGCAAAAAGTGAAAGCGATTCTTTCTGCCAAACCCAATTCTCCAGCATCTGTGAAGGCGCTTCCACAAAGTCTCTCGGTACCGATGTTCCCGCATGGCTCATGAGGTTTGCCTCCGTAAGAACACCGTGCACCAAATGCCCGAATTCATGAAAATATGTTTCCACATTGTCGTGGGTTAAAAGTGATGGCTGGAATTCACTCGGTTTCGGAAAGTTGCACACCAAAGCAGTCGCCGGTTTTTGATAACCGCTTTCTGTCATTTTCCCCATCGTCACGGAAAAAGCTGCTGCATGACCATATTTGTTCGGTCGCGGAAACATATCAAGATAAAATCTTCCTATCAAATTCCGAGTCGCACGGTCATATACCTCATACATCAGCACATCTTCGTGCCATACGGATGGATTTTCAACTTCCTTAAACCACACGCCGAACAGTTTTTGATAGATGGTAAAAAGTCCCTGCGTAACATTGTTGAATTCAAAATATTTCCGGACTTCTTCCGGATCGAGATCGAAATTCTCTTTTAGGATTTTATTGTAATAAAATCCTGCCTCCCAAGGCTGAATGACTTTCGCGTCTTTTCCGGTTCGCTTGGATTTGATTTTCAGCATTTCATCTACATCAAGCTGTCCCTTTGGGCGAACTTTCTTTTTTAAATCATGTTCAAAATTCCAGACATTGTCCGGATTCTGCGCCATCCGGTCTTCCGTTCTATACTCTGCATACGAAGCATACCCAAGCACCTGAACCATTTCGCGCCGTTTGCTGATTATGTTGTCCAATACCGATAGATTAGACTCTTTCGCTCGGTTTTTGAATTTAAACTGAAGCTGTTCTCTCGCTTCATCTGATTCCGAAAATTCCATGAACGGCACATAAGAAGGATACGGCATATCAATGGCATAGCGCCCGTCATCCTGTAAATGCTCTTTTTGATACGATTCCGGAAGGCCTTCCATTTCCTTTTTCGATACAAAAAGCGTATCTTGAAAACCAGAAATGTTTTTACTGAACTCAAGTCCAAGATCAGACAATTCATTGAAAATGGTTTTTACTTTGTCCCGTTCTTCCTTCGGCAAATCAAATCCGCTTCGTTTGTAATCCAAAATAGTGTCATCCAGAAATTTCTTTTTATAACCGGTAAGACCAATGGCCTCCGCTGATTTCGAATACGCCATGACTGCAGTGTACAAATCTTCATTCATAGCAAGATCCGTCATGTATTTTTGTATGGTTCGACTGGATTCCAATCCTTCATCCCGAATCCGCTTTTCTGTATGGGTGGATCCCATAAGGTAACCCGGACTCCACACCGCTTCTATGCCGGCATACATATCATCAATCCTGACCAAAGTATTTTCAAAGGTTCGAGATGCATCTTTTAGTTCAAGGATTTCATTTAAAATCATATCCGTTGATTCCAATGCATATCGGGTTGCGCGCTTGATGTGGCCTGGTTTCAGCTTGGCAAAATCGTGTACGCCGTTAAAATCAACCAGCAGCGGATTTGAAATCGGTTTCCGAACCGTTGGATTCTCCATATTGAACATAAAGAGAATCACCGCAATGGATATGATGCTGATGTAAAGAGTATTTTTATTCATGGTTTTCCTTTCTGTCGTGCTTATAAACTTGCTGATACGAGAAAAATAAATACAGCCGCGATGGAGCAGTAGGCGACGCAAGACGTAAATCCCCGTAGCGATTTGGATGCTTCATAATCTGCTTCATGCTGTTCGTCGATCACTTTCGTTAAATATTTTGAATTGTTAATGGCTTTTCTGCATTGGTATCGCTCCCAGTAAAATACGGGAATTTCCCAAATCTTTAATGATCTTAATCCGTGTTCTTTTACTTTTTCAATTCTGGGAACTCGGCAGGGATGGGCTTCCATATCTTTTACCTGCGCGGAAATTACTGCAAGTCCAACTGTCACCGAAATTAAGATTATTTTTACCATCCAAAAATTATGCGCGTTGTTACCAACGGCACATCTTCAAGGTCCAGAACCGGCCCCGTTACCGTATTGCTTTGGAATGTCCAATCGGTTTCATTGTACCAATTTTCCATAAATCCGATTTTGGCTTCAAGACTCATCCATGCAAACAAATGATACCGAACGCCGACTGAACTGGAAAAGCCAAACCACGAAGCTGTCATTTCATCCGATCTTGATACTGTGGAACCTGTATTTCCAAAATCACTTAATAGATTATCCCATTCTGCGTCTGTCGCTTCCGTGGTCATAGTAATGGTTCCAGTATTGTACATTGGCGATAAAGTAAAATTGAATTCTATTCTCTTCCACGGACGGTAAAAAGATTCGATGGAAAATTCGCGATACGTCAATGTTCGTGTAAAAGGGGATGTATTGATATTTCCCAATTCTAGCGAAACGTGCGACGCATACCCAATTCTCGCATTCGGATAGAATTGATAGGAAAATCCATAACCGAGCAAAATATTTTCCGTAGCGGCGGACGGAGATGGAAAAAGTGCACTTGATTCAAATCCTGTCAATTCCGGTGAATACACTCCCAATTCAAGATGGGCGCTGATTTTCGGCTGTGCGGAAATAAATCCGAGCAGAATTGTAGCAAATAAAAGTTTTTCCTTACCACGCATTAGGCATTGAATTTAATCGCTGAATTGTTCATAATTAAGGGTAGAATGAAACACATTTCGCACATCCTGCTTACAGCATTTCTATTCTTTTCGTATGGAATTTCCGCCGATGTCCAACACGTCATCATGTTTAACGATGGACATTCAAAAATCGGCCTCATTGATTCCATGGATTATCATGCTGTCCATTACTTTGACATCGATGAGCAAAAGCAGGTTACTCTCAATATGAAGGAAGTGTATTATATTTACGAAGATTTAAATAAATCCTTCTATTTCAGTCCATCTTTTTTCGACCGGCTGGAGTATGCCGAAGAGCGCGGCGGCTATATTGTAACGGTCGAAAATGATACCATTCTGTATGATCAAGTGAAATTCAACAGCAATTTGAAAGATCCGCTCGCGCTTTTGTACCTTTCTGATGGCGGATTCAATACAATTCCCCTTTTGAATATTCATGCGATTCGTGTGGATAAAACGGTGATAGAACATTCCGTCCGAAATGGCGCCCGCGCAACAACTGTAGCATTTTTAGTTTCTATGTATTTTCAATTGAAAGACAGTTTTTCCAATGCGTCGAATTATTTACCCAAACTCGTACAAACCGACAACGGTCAGCAGTTTCAGTCTATTACCTTTTTGTTTCCCGCGGCGACTATGGGATGGATGATGTACGATCTTGTTGTGGACAAACGTACCAGTTATGTCCGGCCACTTGAGCGCGAGGATCATTTTCCTCGGAGTATGTTTGTTTTTTCTCTGAAACGAAAAATAAAAGAAGGGCTCAGGAATCAGTGGAAACTGACATTCCCGAAGAAAAATATTCCCAATATTTTAGCGAGATGAATATCATTCAATGCGTCAACACTTTCTATTTCGACGACCCATTTATTTTCAATAAGCAAATCCAGACGATAAGCACAGTCTAATTTTACTTCGTCAAACATCAGTGGCATTGGCTTTTCTTTTTCCACCAATAATCCCGGTCCTAACTTTTTATGGATTTCAATCGCTTGCCCGATGACGTTCGTTGCTAGTGCATTTTCAGTAATAAATAATATTTTTTGCGATCTCGGCGAAGCACTTTGTGACCTTCGCTGTTAACTATTTATTTCTTTAATCTTTTTTTACTTATCTTCGGCACTCCAAATAACCGCACTACCCTATCTCCAAAGGTTGGCGAAATCTGATCCAACGCCAACAGTGGTTTCATCGGTCCCTGATTCACAATAATCTGCGCTTTATTCTTTTTGATTGCTTTCAGTACTGCCTGTGCCACTTTTGCTGCTTTAGATGATCCGAGCAGAAACGGCGGTTTTACACCGGCATCATGGTACATTCCCGCTTCGGATACAAATCCCGGACAGATCACCGAAACATTCACTTTCGTTCCATGCAAATCCTGCCGAAGTCCATCTGTCCACATAATAAGTCCCGCTTTACTGGCAGAGTAAATATTGTTGTATGGAACACCTTTTTTTCCGGCGAGAGAAGCGATATTGACAATATGACCGCCTCTTTCTTTCATTGTTCCCAACGTCAGTCGAGCCAATTCCATTGGCGCTTTCAGGTTGAGATCAATAATGGAATCAATATCTTCCTTTTGGTAGTTTTCAAATTCGCTGTATGCCTCGATTCCGGCATTATTTACCAGAATATCAATTTCACCCACCGTTTCGCGAACACGAGAAATGAGATTTCTGAATGATGAAGTATCCGTTAAATCCCACGGAATGGAATAACATGTTCCTCCTTCTGCTTTGATCTTTTCTTGGGTTTCTTTGAGACCTTTTTCCGAGCGCGCAACTCCTACGATAATGGCGCCTTCGTTGGCAAGTGCAACAGAAATTAATGGGCCGATCCCTCGAGAGTTTCCCGTAACAAGGGCAATCTTCCCATTCAAATTTTTCATGTGAGAATGATTGGCCGGTTTAATTAGCGGCCATGTCAGATATAATTAATACATCAAAGATATCAATCTCACCGTCAAAATTGACATCTGATTTTTGGATTTCTTCATCCGATAAAGTCGTTAGTCCAAGAATATACTTGACGCAAAAAATGACATCAAAAATTGAAATCTGTCCATCGCTATTTACATCTCCAACCATGAGAGTGGAAATCTTATAAAGCTCATTGGATGTGGGACACACAAACCAGATATTATCATCCGGTCCAACTTTTATTCCCATAATATTATTCGCTTTACCCGTTTCAATTCTGCCGAGTTCAACGACCGGATCCTGTTCAAGATCATAAATGATAATATCGCCTGAAGTATAATCAGTAATTAACAGGCGGTCATTCGATATTTCTAAACCCGTAGGAACTCCGAGGTCTGTACTGACCACAGTTTCTACCGTCGTTCCGGTAACATTCCAATATCCGGCCAGATTTTCTCCATACGGCTGGAGACTGCCCGAATTTGTTCCGGTATTTGTATTCATTTTCAGAATGCGCTCATTTCCCGAATCAGCAATATAAAGCCACGGTGTTCCCTCATCAAATTCCATGTGGCTGGAAAGACCGGGAACTCTGGAAACGTTTACGCTGGAATGCCGCCATACTTCTCCATCCGAGTGATCATCGCCGCCGTATTCGTGCGGTGTTGCAAAATCGTATTTGCAAATTGCATTGTGGTACCCATCAAAAAGCCAATACACATTTCCGCTTTCTGCTGCAATCCCTTCGCTGTAGGGACTCTGGTGAATCATGTCCAAATGGCTCCCAAGTAATCCACCACTCTGATTAACGACGGCATATATGCTCAAATCTGACGGCCAAAGTGACGCGCCCGTAAAAAATCCATTAGAATTGTTATTGGCATCCTGCACGTCAATCGCATTTGCAAATGTATTGTTATCGCTGAAAGCAATGGCGCTTGCTGTATGCATAAAATGTCCGGAATAACTGTCTTTGCGAAATTCGGAAGATTGTGTTTCGAGTCCCGTATCATGATAAATAACAGTACTTCCGCCGGGCTCATCCCGGGATCCGTAAACTTCCTGAGTGCTTGTATTGTACACCTTCCAGGATGTTTCTCCGCCGTAATTGTCCGTAAGAATATTGATTTGAATTGTTGAATATCCCGCATCGCAATCGGAGGTATTACAAGTCGTAACGCTAAAATTGGTAAGTTCCTGCGAATTGAAATCTCCGCCAGATGCAACTGTGGAACCGCAGGCAATCACTTCATAATTGCCAATACCGAATCCGCAGCAAATTCCGTCATTTTGCGAATCGAAGATTCCAAATGTGAGGTTTGTATTGTTCGGGACACAGACAATTTCATTATACTGCGTATTGTTCGAGTAAGGCTGGTCTCCTTCGTTCAGAACCCACAATTCTCTGAGCCTGCTTGCATTGGTATGAAAATCAAGATCTCGAGGAGTTTTCAACCCTTCTGTTGCTGTCCCTTCTAAAGAGATTTCGGGAATCCCAAAAATGAATGCATCAATGGGATTTTGACTAAATCCGATTCCGTTTAACAGGAAAAGAACTATAACTAAATTTATTTTTTTGTGCTGTTGATTCATTGCGCAGAGTTTACCACCTCATCAATTTAACCGCAATTATTTCATTGGAAGATTAAAGATTATTCGGGAACTGCGCGCGGAAGTGTTTCGGACATATCGGCAACTACAAATGCAAGAATCGCCATCGCGGCTTTGCATTTGTTTACTTCGTCCGGGTCGAGTTTATCCATCATGTCGGCATGTGTATGATGAAACCAGAAATATTTCGAGCCGTCCACATTGAGACCTGCAAGCGGAACACCGTATGGCTTCAGCGGACCGATATCCGCACCTCCTCCGCCGTCCTGGATTTTTCCGGCGCCGATCGGCTCGAGCAATTTTCCGATTTCCCGCATAATATCAAGCGCTTGCGGTGTGCCGGAGAACCCAAATCCTTCCGGTGCAAATACTCCGCCGTCAGATTCAACAGCGAGTATGTGATTATCCAATTCATCCTCATGCGCATCCCGGTATGCTTTGCCGCCACCCAATCCATTTTCTTCGTTCGTCCACATGACGCAGCGAATGGTTCGTTTTGGTTTGAGTCCGAGAGATTTGATTACATTCAGAGCATCCCATGCTACCACGCATCCGCCAGCGTCGTCCATTGCGCCTTGCCCCACATCCCAAGAATCAATGTGTCCGCCGATGACGACCACTTCTTCCGGTTTTTCATATCCGCGAATTTCAGCTATCACATTTCTGGATTTTGCATCTGGGAGCATTTTGGCTGACATTTTTAGTTTGATGGCAATTTTTTGCCCACGGTCTTGGATACGCTGAAGCATCATTGCATCTTCCACGGTTATGGCTGCGTGCGGGATTTTTCTTATACCATCTTCATATTTCATTACACCTGTATGGGGTGAATCCACGGAATACGACCCAACCGAGCGTACCAAACTTGCGACCGCGCCTGCTTTAGCAGCGGCAGAAGCACCGCGGTACCGGTATTGTACCGTCTTCCCGTAACTCGTAAACGGCGCGTTGAAGAGGACAATTTTTCCATTTGCTTCCGCTTTTCTGTCTTCGAGCTCATCAAAATCCTTTACAACCAAAACTTCCGCCCGGATTCCTGTTCGTGGAGTGGCTATGCTACCTCCGAGCCCAAGCATATTCAAGTTTTTCCGGTGCGGTTCTAAGAGCTCGGCAGATTCTTTTCCGCGAACCCAATGCGGCACTGTTACCTCTTCTCCATGGACATTTTCAAGACCATCATTCTTCATCTCATTCAAAATCCAGTCAATAGCATCTTCAAGATTTTGGCTTCCGCTAAAGCGCGGACCGAATGTGTCGCACAATTCCGCAAGGCGAAAGTAGGTGGAGCTGTCTTTGAGTGATTCCTGAATAATTGAATTTGCGGATGTTCTATAATGTTCAACAGTCTGCGCTTCAACATTCTGATAGAGAATAATGAGAGAAAGTAATAGTAGTCTATTCATGATTGTATGATCGGTTATTTTTGGGGTTGAGTATTTTTTTTATTTGAGTCACACGCGTAAAGAAGACCGCTTCAAATATGGGATTAATTTTTGTAGTTTTATCATTGATGAGATCGAAGGGTCGAAAGCGAAATCCATGTCCGTCCTTTCTGTTTTTTGGCTGCACCTCGAAGGTAATAGGATTGAGTGTACGAAGAAGATTCAGCATACTTTTGTAGCCTTTTATTCCTTTTTGCGGGAAGAGATTCCCATCAGCACTGTTGAGCCTCACCAAATTCAATAATTTCAGCTTTTCTTTAAAAATTGGTTTTGACCATTTTATAGAACCTCGAGCAAAACGAAACTCACATTGTTTATCAATGAGCGGGTGCGGAACAGCTTCTTCCCTTGATTCCAAAAGCTGAAGAAATATATTTTTTCCACCCAATGACTTTGCACATTCTGACAATTGTTGGTTCAAAGATTCTAGCGGAAAATGGTCTAATAGATTAACATGTTTCACTGTAATTCCAATTCACGTTTTACAGCTTCACTTTTGGTACCAAAAGTTTCATAATATTTCAGATCCCAGGGAATTCCTACTTTAGTATATGGATTTATACCGGAATTATGCCGATTAAATCTTTTCTTTATATCTTCACAATGACCGTAATA
>JAAZYX010000018.1 GCA_014239435.1 Fidelibacterota bacterium
AGATGATAAAGACAGCTGGAAATGCTTTAAGCTTGTACTTCCTGTTTCCTTCACTATGCCGGATGGCTCAACCATCACTGTAGAAAACGATGACGAACAGGGCTGGGCAGGAATAAAAGCTTGGTATCAGGCCAATCCGGATACCAAAGTCCGTCCAGCGATGCAATATCCGGTGGATGTTTCTCTGGATGATAATACCACTATATTGATCAACAGCGATGAAGAAATGAAACGCATTTACAAGCGCTGCGGCGGCAGAAAAGATGATGACATGGATGCATGTTTCTGGCTGGTTTATCCGATCACTTTCATTCTGCCCGATGGTTCTGCGATTACAGTAAATGAAAGAGAAGGCTGGGAAGCAGTAAAAGCGTGGTACGAAGAAAATTCCGATTCAGAGCAAAGGCCATCGCTTCAGTATCCCGTTGATGTCAAATACAGAGACGGCTCAATTGTTACCATCAGCGATGAAGAAGCAATGACCGCTGCTAAGGAAGACTGCGAAGAAAGCAATGATGGAGGCAGAGGATAAAGGTAATTAAAGAAGACAGGAGTTTATAGTGATGGAAAAGATTATAATTCTTAACAACGAAACTATCGGATTAATTTCCGCATTCGGTTTGTTTTTTATTTTAAAGACCTTAACGGTTAACTCATTTATTGCATATCCTTTTGCAATGATTTTAGGTTTTGGAATCGCTTTATATTTTGAAAAATAGTTTTGCATTAATTCATAAAATTATTGATCTAATTATTTAGTAAATAACCCCCACATGCGTGGGGGGTTTTTGTTTGTTGCCCCAAATGGATCTGCATTAAATTTTTCATATGATTACTGTACTTTCACCGGCAAAAAAACTGTCCACCGAATGCGGTGCCTACGGCAAGAATTATACGCACCCTTCATTTTTGAATGCTTCGCAAACGCTTGTGAATCAGCTGAAAGAACTTGACCCACCGGTGATACAGTCGTTGATGGGAATCAGCGAAAAATTATCCGAACTGAACTGGGAACGGTACCAGTCCTGGGTTGATTCTGCCGGGCCCGAGAATTCCAGAGAAGCCATATATACCTTTCTGGGAGACACCTACACAGGTTTGGAAGCTCAATCCCTTAGCGCTGATGATATCGGCTTTGCTCAGGAAAATACGCGCATACTTTCTGGGCTCTACGGTATCCTTAAACCCCTTGATCTGATTCAACCGCATCGTCTTGAAATGGGAACAAAGCTGGCATCGAAATCCGGAAAAAATCTTTATGAATACTGGAATCATTCCCTTTCACAATCGATTAGCCAGGAGCTCGATGGCCATTCCAGCGCCACTGTCATCAATTGTGCCTCTGTCGAATATTTTAAATCGATCGATTTGCCCGAGCTTATAGCAAACGTTATTACTCCGCAGTTCAAAGAAGTAAAAAACGGCAGGATCAGAATGGTTTCCTTTTTTGCGAAGAAAGCCCGGGGCATGATGGCCAGATACATCATTCAAAACCGTATCCAAGATCCCAACGATATCTTGTCTTTCAATTTAGATAGATATTCCTACAATAAATCGCTCAGCACAACTTTGAGCCCAGTGTTTACCCGCGCTGCCGCTTAAGTATATTAGACTTTATTTAACTTATCTTCAGGCCAAACAGCGGCCGTATCCATTTTAGATGTTTTATTGCAACTTCATATAGCATTAGACTGCCGCCGAATGTTCCGAACAGCAACAGCAGCAGTTTTACCGAGGCAGGAAGAGCCAATGGAAATAGAATGAAAGAAACCGCATACTGCACCGGCATATGCACGATATAAATGGGATAGACCGCCGTACTGAAATAAACAAGTTTGTCCGAAGGCTTGTTCAGATACGCCGATCCAAACCCGAGCGCTGCGATCATCCAGCACATTGATTCCAAAGCTGTAGACAGATGCGGCCCTTCCAATTCAAAAGCAAATAAGCGGATCACATAAAGCGAAACGGCCAATAGCAGGATTATTTTCCTGTCTCTTTCCACTACCCGCCAAAAGTTGCTACCTAACGACACGAATATAAAGCCTGTAATAAAGCAAACCATTCCGAGCCAAAAACCGTGTTCCGATAATGCGTAGGACGAGAAATGTTGGGGGTTGATCAGCATTGCCTCTAGCATAACAGGAACAGCAAACAGCAGCAGTCCTGCCCGCACCCCGATTATTTTTTTGACAGCATCAAATAATCTGTTTGCGGGACGCTTGTTGAGAAATGAAAGCAGCGGAAGCAGCAGCAGTACATACAGAAAAATATTTGCCAAAAACCACAAATGTCCGGTGTTGGGTACATACGAAACAGGGTAGCCAAAGTTCTTCATTGCAATAAATGCGCTGATGGGACAAATGAAGAAAAATCCGAAGACGAAGGGAATCAGAATTCGAATGGTTCTGTCCTTTAGCAATTGTTTCCAGTTTCTACGCTGCATGGCAAAACAGACGCCCATTCCGGAAATCAGGAAAAGAATCGGTATCCGCCAGATATTGATCAGCGCCATGAAAATCCACAGCCATTCCAGCGGTTCTTCGTTCTGGATGAAGAATATCTTTACGGCCCACGGCTGAAAACTGACAACAACATGGTAAACGATGAGCAGGCCAAGCGCAAGAACCCGAAGCCAATCCACATCGTATCTGCGGACCGATTTTGTTTGATGAATGGCTGCTTCCAATTCGGCGATGCCGCTATTCACCTTGGAGAGTGAGAACAAGGTTTCTGCTTCCTCCCCGGTTCCGGTGCTCGCACAAATAAATCCCCTGCCAGGTGCCCAGCGCAAGTTTTCCGTTTTCTATCGGTATAGAAAGTTCTGACCCCAACAATGCTGCTTTAATGTGCGACGGCATATCGTCCGGTCCCTCCAGTGTGTGGCGGTAGTACGGCTGATTTTCCGGGACCATTTGGTTGAAGTGAGATTCAAAATCTGTTCGTACGGATGGGTCGGCGTTTTCATTAACGGCCAGAGACGCAGAGGTATGCTGAATGAAAATGTGAAGGATTCCGGTTTGTACATCTGCTAATTCCGGGAGTTCTTTCAGCACGTCGTTTGTGATAACATGGAAACCGCGCGGGTGAGGAGAAAGTGATATCTTTTTTTGGATCCACATAATTATTAGCCGTAAAGATTGCTTAAGACCACTAATATTTTTTCGAAATTAGCGATTTTTTGTGCCCTTCGCGGCTAAATCTTCTTCTCCATCCAAATCCGTGTTTCCATTGGATTACCCTTGGGCTCTTCCGTTGTAATTGAAAATCCCCGATCCTGTAAAAAGGCAATCATTGCTTGATGTTTTTTTCTGGTTTTCAGTTTAATGGATTTAAATCCGTTTTCTTTCACCCAATACTCCTGAAAATCAGCAAGCTGTCCAGCAATTCCATTCTTTCTGAATTCTACTTTCACTCCGCCCATCCAGCTGTAAAATGATCCGTCCATAAAACGATCATATCCAATTTTAAATCCAACAGGTTCATTGCCAATTTCAGCAATCAGCGAAAGGTGCATATTTTCTTTACAACGCAGTTCATATTCGGAAACGGGATAAGGATTTTCAAATTCCGGAATCTGGTCTGACAATTGTACACACTCGTTTAGTGCAGCTTCGCGAATGCGTATCACGTTTTCCGCTCTTTTTTTCGTGCTGCGGGGAATAGAATATTATTCAGGATGAGGCGGTAGCCGGGGGAATGCCGATGAAGTGAAAGGTCCGTTGGAGGATCGCCGACATAATGCTGGTAATCTTCCGGATCATGGCCTCCCAAAAACGTGAACGTTCCCTGCCCGAAATTCCCATGCAAATATTTGACTTGAGGTGAGGCAGGATCTTCACCCATGATAATGATATGTTTTTTTATAAAGTCGCGATGAAATCCCGTTGTTTGTCCCATAAACCCTTTTACCACCGCAACGTGGTTTTGGGTCAGCATTGTTGGAACGGGATCGAACTTTGCGGAAAACTCAAACAAGGAAAAATAATCCACTTCTGCGCCGCGCGTAACAGGATTGTGGCTGGGCGGAAAATCAATATTGGAGAATTCATACACCATAGGATCGGGTAATAACGTGTAATCAGTGAAAGCAAATGTGTTAGAAAAATTGAGTTTAGACTGCGCATCCTGATCCAGCGGACTGCCGTCAAATACGGAATGTGCTGCATCAATTCCTTCCATGGAAAGCGCAATGTCATACGAATCGGTAGCGGAACACATGGCGAACAGAAATCCGCCTTGTCCCACGAATGATTTAATTGCCTTTGCCACGGCCTTTTTTTCTTCGTGCACCGATTCAAACCCAAACTTCGATGCCATAGATTCGAAATCCGCTTTTTGATTGATGTACCATGGCGCCGTGTGATAATTGCGGTAAAATTTCCCATATTGTCCCGTAAAATCTTCATGATGGAGATGCAGCCAATCGTACTGATCTAAACCGTTTGTCAAAGCTTCTTCATCCCACAAGGTTGTATATGGAACTTCGGAGTAGGCCAAAGCAAGGGTAACGGCATCATCCCATGGCTGTTTATTTGGCGGGGTGTAGATGGCTATTTTAGGCGCCTTTTCAAGAAGAACAACATCCATATTGTTTTGGTCAATTTCACCCATGATATTTAGAATGTCCGTTGCGTTTACCCGTTCGAATGAAACTCCTCGCACTCTGCATTCCTGCTCAATGGCAGAATATCCCTGAGTTAAAAATGCGCCGCCGCGATAGTTGAGCAGCCATTCCACATTGATGTCCCGCTCCAAAATCCAAAATGCTATTCCGTATGCTTTCAGATGATCATTTTGTTGTTGATCCATTGGAATAAGAATTTTTTGACCGGATACCATTCCGATGAACAAAAGTGCATAAAGAATATTTCGCATCAGCTTTCAATCCTATCGTTCAATTGTCGAACGTGCCGCCGGATAGGTTCGGAAAGCAGGGAAGAGGGATATGATTCCAATAGACCATGGTAATACGGTAAAGCAGCTTTTAAATCTTTATAAATCTTTTCGAAAATTTCACCCTTTAATACTATGCCATGGCTTTCAAATCCGGTCCCGTTAAGCTGTTCTGCAAGTTCGAGGGCACGCTCTGGTTCATTCAGGCTGAATCGCACGATTGCCTCTCGGTAAATCGCATTAGGCGTTATGGGCGCATCAGGGAAATCGCTTTGAAGAGATGCCAGCATTTCGGTTGCTTCGAACAGTTTGGATTGGCGAATCAACCTTTCAGCCTGAACGTATCGGGAAAATGCCGTAGAATCCGAAACATCAGTTGATTCCTGCCGAAGCGACAAAAGGTCGCCCATCTCCAACAGATCATTAAAATGAGGATGTGTTGGCTGCATGTTGAAAAGGACAGAATCTAGATAAATTTGGGCATCCTGAACATTCCCGGATAGGAAAAGAGACTGAATAGTTTTGAGGGTGAATGTATTATTTGCTCCGGTTTTTATGTGGATTGGAATGTCATTATCAATAAATGAAATGCACCGTTCAGGATTTCCTTCAGCGAGAAGAATATCACACAAACGGGCGTACGCCGCCTGCTCAAGATATGGCTTCATTTCCCCCGACAATGCAGATTTGAGGGACAATCTCGCGCCATCAAAATCACGGGTAAACCGATACTGAATATCTGCCAGCCGAATGTGCACCTGAGGGGAAATTTGAGAGCCTGAATTTTGTTTTAGAATATTCTGATACAGCTTAAAAGTGGATGAGAGCGATTCAGTGGAAATGTCCGGCTGTCCGAAAAAATGGTCCTCAAAAAATATATTATCTTTAAAGTATGTCGCAAATCGAGGTTGACGTGATTCAATCACTATTTGATCTTCATACGTTTGTCCCATTCCCAGCATCGCATCGCCGATTTGTTTTGCCGAAACCGATCCCTTTAAGTCTTTGGATTTTGACAGAATTTTGCCGTAAACAATCATGGCTTTTGCATATTGGTTTTCGGCTCGTAAATGTTTCGCCAGCGATAAAAATCTTTCGGCATCCTCCTGAGTTTCAAACCCAATATTTTCATGGTTTTTTAAAGCCAATTGGAAATTTCCGAGTTTGAAATAATAACCGGCCAAAATTCTGCGAATAGGTATTTCATTTTCGGATAGATGCTCTGTTAAGATGGATTCAATCACCGGCTGGGATGTTTCTTCGTCACTCATGAGCAGTATTCTGTCCTGAATGAATTTTTCCTTTTTCGGCTGGTTTTTGAGATGCAGAATATATTCTTCAAGCGCCAGATCGTACGATCTTCTAACATCATAAAAATGAGCCAAATCAATTGACATAAAATCAGGCTGATCCATTGCATCACGCCCTCTTTGAATCAGCGCGTGCGCTTCCTTCGTAAGCGCAAGGTTCGTATACAGCCTAAACAGCAGTTGATACACATGCGGGCTTTTTGCGTGATTCCTCTCAATGTTAAGCCAAAGCTCATCTGCTTTTTTCCGGTATTCTAGCCTGTAATATGCTTCACCTAATTCAATTTGCTCCATAATATCATTGGAGAATAACGTGAGCCATGCATGGATTAAATCTACCGTTTTTTTATGTTTTCCCTGTCGCTGGTAGTTCCGCTTCAGCCGGTCATAGTTTTGCCGGTTTTCTGGATTTGCAGAATAAATCGACTCATAAATTTTTTGAGCAGTTTCAAGATCCCCTTTTTGTTCCAGTAATACCGCTTCGTGCATGGCCCCTTCCCCCATGGGAAGAACTTTAATCTGTCCTGGCACGATGGATATAGTTACAATCAGAATTGTGACAATAATACGCATCATAGTTTAGTTTTCTATTGATTCCATTGTTTTCAAACTGTCCTCCGGCGCCGGTTGTGGAATGAGTTCATTGGATTGGCTGAGAGATTGAAAATACCGCCGAATCATGGATTTATAATCCCTGGAATATCCGGACTGCATAGCTTTATTCATCGCCTCTATTGCAAGATTTCTACGCTGACCTAAATCTTCAGGAAGTCCGCCTGGGCCTGCGAATGAAATCAATTCCGCCGATGTAGATTTGCGCTCTTCCTTCGTACCTTTTTGTATTAGAGATTTTTGACTGTCCAGCATTCGCGATAAAATCCGTTCCTGCTTTTCTGCTGTTTTTCGAGTAAACCGTTTTCGTTCCAAATCGTGAATTACGTCATCCATTTCATTGGCTATACCGCTGAGGTCGCCCAGTCCTTTTTTGGAGGACGAACGCATTTCATTTGATAATTGTTGAAGAGATTTTCGCACACCTTTTTGCTGCTGAAGCATGCGCTGCATCATTGCCTGCTGCAACGATGCAGCCATTTGTCCCATCGCCAGTTGCATTCCCTGCTGGTTGATGCCGCCTTGCTGACCGGCTAACTGTTCCATGCGCTTCATGAATTGCTCAAATCCGCTGGCAGAACCGGAAGATTGTATATCATGCATGGCATTCATAACAGAAAGAGCGGCTTCGTTGAGGGATTTCATCGCCGCGTCCTGATTCCCCTTCGCTCCGATGTTATTGCGTGCCGCCAGTTTCTTTTTTGCCGATTCCATTTGTGCATAAGTCATGCCCATTGCCTTCCCCATTTCTGGTGTAATGGCAAATGTCTTTTTTGATAAGGCCATCATCTGATTCATTATTTGCTTTAGCTGATCCTGAAGCATGAGCTGCTGTACTGCTGATTCTGTTAAACGCGGCGAATTGCGGGAAAGCATCTGTGTTTCCTCTGTAAGCTGTTCCTGTGTTTTTGAAAGACTGAGAACATCCCTCATAATATTTCGAAATTCACCTGCAATTTGGTTTGCTGTCTTTTGCTGAAAACTTTCTTGAATTTCCTTCACCTGTTCCAACACTTTTTCAAGGTCATTTTGAATGTCCCCGGAAGCCTCAACCGCATCTTGGGAATTTCTCTGATTCAGCTGCTGGATGGTTCTGCCAAAATCCATACGAGTTTTTGCCATATCCTGTGATCGCCTTAGTTCATTTAGTTTATCCGCTGACTCAGGATGGATGTCTTCCAAAGCGGCTTCTGTATCTTGTAGCAGACGGTCAATGTTAGAAAATTCCTCACGAAGTCGCTGTTCTTCCTGGCTCATTCTGGCGAATTCAGATGCATCTGCCTCCGGGCCGGATTCTTCAATATCTTCAGTCAATTCTTCCTGAGTCGCTGCCAGATTTTCCAAGCGCGTTTTTAATTCTTCCATTTTTTGCTCGGCATGAACCTGTTTAAAAATATCAATAAATCTGTCAAGGTCAGCCTCTAGCTTATCCAAATTTTGACTCATATCTTTTATCGCTGCTGATAAATCTTTTGCATTCATTTTTGAAAGTGCCTCATCAACGTTTTCCATACTTTGAAGGAAATCTTCATTTAATAAGTCACTGACGAGTGATTGCAGTTGTTCAAATTTTTCGAGTAGCTGCGGAGAAAAAAGCTGGTGTTTTTCAGCAGAATTAGCAAGGGCATCCAGTTGTTCCGCCATGCGCTGCATGGCTTCAATTTGTTCGCGGACTTTTTCCATAGATTTGCGAACTTGCTGTTCCTGATCCCATTCAATGGTTTCCGCTTTCCTGAGTTCCAGTTCCGCTTTGTCCAATTTTTCTTTGATAGATTCAAGTTCCTTTAAGCTTAACTCAGCCTCATCCAAAGCGTCATCCTCGTTTTGATTAAAGGAAGCGAATAAATCCGAAAGTGACGGCAGCCGTGCAATATATGTTCCCGATAAGGCTTTTTTGGGACCCGATATTATATCATTGTCATACAACTCAAAATGATAATGCACTTCGTCCTCCGGCATCAATCCAAGGTCGCTTAAATTCCACAGCGTTTCCAATTCCTGATTTAACAAATCGGGTTCCGGAATAGGAATGGAAAAAATGGACAGCATCGGATCTGCCTGGATATAGCTTGGCCTCTGAACTTCATAGCCAACCTGAAGGGTTGTGAATCCGTAGTCATCTTTCAGGTTTAAGTGAAGAGATAGCATTTGATCGTTTCCAAGTTCAACAACAGGCGCCGGTTCTATAATACTCAGCTCAGGATGTAAATCGGGCAGCATATACAGCCGATACGGAACGGGATTTCGGTTATGGATTCCACGCCTGTCTTCCAGGTGAATTGTAAATTCATCGTCTTTCCTGATCGTAAAACCGCCTTCCGCCTTTTTCCCGCGTATGCTAAGGGAAAGCGTATCATTATGGAAAATGACGCGGCCTTCTTTCAACGGGCGATTGCTGGATAATTTTACTTTCACGATTGAACCATATACGCCTTCAACATTGGCTTGCTGACCTTCTTGTGTAATTGCGGGAAGCTTCGTATAAGGTGGAGGAATCACAGTAAGGCTGAACATTTCTACGATGGGCCGATCGGTTACGGTAATATCATATGCAGGTGTTTCGACTTTCCCCCACGCCTCCCAAAAATATTTTGAAGGAACAAATCCCCGGTAAGCATAATCTTGAAAAACTTCCTTTAGTTCAAATCGGTATTTTCCGGAAGAGTCTATTCCGGCTGCGTACAACTCTGAATCCGCACCGCCGATAGGCGTTAATTCAAGGTAGACGGAATCAGGAGAACCGTCTTGTATAGAAAATGCAATTTCCGCGGGATCTCCGCCCAATAAATGAATGTGCCCCGTTTCATTTGCGATGCTAAACGGCAGCGGAATCGGGAATGAGGTTCTTGGGTGTGCCCAGCGGAATACTGCTTCTGAACTGTGTGTCCATGTCAAAGATAAAACCAGGATGGAACCGATAAGGGTCCCCAAAGTAATGCGCTGCCATCTATCTGCCCGCTTCACCGGGAAAAGAGATCTAAGGTTCAATTCTTTCAACTCATCCACCACAGATTTTATGTAGGAGCTGCTCAAATCCTTTGATTGGCTATTCGAAGCGGACCGCTCAAGCTGAAGCGCATTTAATACAGCATCATCATTTTTAAAGGCAAGCATTCCGGTTTTACGGGAAAGCCCGGACCATGTGTATCGGTAAATTTTATTTTGTTTGATGAAGAATCCCAATCCTACGGCAGAAATAAATCCAAAAATCCCGATAATAAGCGTAGCCCACCACATACCGTATCGAACTTCGGGCGAGAAATAAAAAATGCCTTCGAGCAGAATAAGACAAAGGACAGAAATAATCACTCCGGTATATAAAAGCCATGACAGAGTGAATAGGTCAGTTCGGATAGCTGCCTGCCTGATTTTGGATAATTCGTTTTGAATGGTACTCATGGTTTTATTGCGTTAGGGCATACGTGACGATATTCACACCAAATTTTAGCGCGGCTTCCCGAATGGACCATGGATCGTTGTGCGCCTCGGCATCTTCCCATCCATCGCCAAGGTCGGATTCGTAGGTGTACAACACCATGATCCTGTCGCCGTCAAAAAGAGCAAATGCCTGTGGAGGTTTTCCATCGTGTTCATGGACTTTAGGAACGCCGTTAGGGAAATTGAAATAGGCGGAAAAAATCGGATGATCGTGCGGCAATTCCACTAGCGACTTCTCGGGAAAAACTTTTTGTATTTCGCGGCGGAAAGAAGGGTCCAATCCGTAATTGTCATCCACATGGAGAAAAGCGCCGGACAGTAAAAATTCTCGCAGGCGAATCGCTTCTTCATCCGAAAACCTGAGATTTCCGTGGCCGGTTAAATAGAGATAAGGATAATCCGCCAATTCTTTATCCATTATTTTTACACGCACTTCCTGAAGAGCAGTCTTTACATTCGTAGTTGATGTGACATAACTGAGGAGATTCGGAAGGCTGCTCGGATCGCTGTACCAATCGCCGCCGCCATTGTAATGAATGCGCGCAATGGTAAAATCCTGCGCACCGGCGATGCACATCCAAAGTGTCAGTAGGATAAATAAATTTTTTTTCTGCACGAGTTTTCTCAGTTTTCCTTTAAGTAAATTTCTATCACCCGGTTCCCCGTATATAATCAATTTAGTCAATTCAATGTATTCTGAACCACAGCAACAGTGTATAGTTCTGTTTCTCTTGATCGCTTTTTTAGGCAGCCTTATTTTGAGCCTTCATGAATTCGAGGTTCATCTTTTCAATACTGACAGTCTGCGGGATAGTTTTTAGCTGTCTCGCCGCACAGGATTCCACCAAGTCCTATTTCTGGGGATTGATTCAAATTCAGCAAGATAAAGAGATTGAGTACGAGGACGGGTATTGGAAGGATCGAATTTTCAGAAGCAGAGAATTTCACGAACCGATTGGATTCATCCCATTTGAAGTTCGCTACGGGTTTGGATATAATGGAGGGGTTGGCACTTCTGGCTTGGAAGTTGAGAAAGATTTTATGAAGTATGATTCATCCGTTACCAAATTTGACGGAGGAGAATTATCCACAAGAATCGGGCATCAATTTGAAATTGATCTCGTCAAAACAAATTTGTCGTTTTATCTCTTGAACAAAAGTTGGATAGATATGCATACAGGAATCAACATTCGTTCCGCGAATGTATTTATCCCCGCCGAGCTTCCAATTGAAGATTGGGGAAATACGAATGCCGGCTGGAATCCGGGAACGCGGAAATTTGCACCAAAAATTATGGAATACAGCCTCAGCCAATCCATGATATTGCAGTGGTTTGATCTCTGGTATTTAAATCTTCGTTTTTCGTACGGAATTGCCACTGCTACTTTTTATCAAGATAATGATAAACAGGATTTAACAGCCCCCAGTGGCTGGGGACCGTCATCTTCCATTGCCGGCGGAATGCGCTTTGTCCTGAAACAAACCGCAGCAGGTTCCAGGCAAAATCAATTTTCGTTCGGAGTGGATCTGAAACATTCCTACACGAAAATATCCACCATAACCGATCCGGACGATGTAACGCCTATTTCAAATTTTTATCTGGCCAATTACGGAGTGTTCGTAACCTTTTCCGCATTTTATGGTGGCGGTAAAACGATGGGGACGATCGGGAAACAATATTATTTCCGCAAAGATTATCAAAAAGCCGCAGAAAATTTGAGGCAGTTTGTTGATTTGTATCCGGATCATGCAAATATTTTCCGAGCGGAATACCTTATTAATGAAAGTGAGAGGAAACTTCCGAAGCAGTTATTGAAAGAAGGACAAAAATTTGAAGAACGCGATTTAACAGATCGCGCATTGGAAAAATATTTAAAGGCAAGGACATTTGCCGATTCAACCTTGAAACCGCTAGTGAATGATCATATTCGTAGAATTGCGGAAGCGCGGCTGGCGGATGCTGAACGCATTTTACATTCCGGCGAAGGTGAAAAAGCGGTGGAAATGGTGAAAGAAATAACCCACTATTATTCAGAAGTTGAAAGCGTAATTCCTGAATATGAAGCGTATCATTTATTTTATCAGGCGAAAAAAGCGATTCAGTACGGATTCTATGATAAAGCATTAAACCTGTTGAGCCAGGCAGATAACAGAGACCCGTCATTGCATTATGAGATTGATCTTTTAAGAAATGAAGTTGCCGGATCGCTAATAGCGGATGCGAACAAAATCACAGATTTATCGGCAATCAACCTTGTAATCCAATATCTCGAACAAGCCAAAAGCATGTCGGGAACACTCGGAAGGACAAATGAGAAAATTCTCGGAGAGCTGAAAGCAAAATTGGATATAAGGGAAGACTTGGATTTACAGGAAAAAATTGATACTCGTATGATTCAGGAACGCAAAAATATGGAAGCAAACACGGTTGCTCCTTCCATCCAAATCGGCATGAACAATTCTGAGGTGAAAAATATCATGGGAGAGCCGAGAGAAATTATAGAGCAAACATCCAAGGACGGTGCGAACCATCAGCTTTGGAAATACCGGTTTGAGGGACGTCGCCCGCTAGAACTTTCGTTTATTGATTATATTCTGTTTAAGATAGAAGAGCAATAATCTGCTGTCAGAGCAGATGGGCATTTCGCCGGACAAACATTATTTCCTGAGTAATCACTTTGAGTATTCCGGTCGCCGGAACAGCGAACAGCATTCCGAGCGGACCCATAATTGTTCCGCCGATTATGAGGGATATCATGACCATCATAGGATGAATCCCCACACTTTTACCAACGAGAGTCGGCGTAATCAAATTCCCTTCGATTTGCTGCACGATGATGAACATGAGAACAATATCCAGTACATAAAATGGCGACGGAACAGCACCGAAAAGCTGATGCGCCATGGCGGCGTCGTTTCCAATGTTATTCATAAATGCGATTAGGATTGCCGGCACCATTCCGACAAAAGGACCGACGAGCGGAATTAAATTTGCGAGTCCGGCAATAATTCCGATAAATACAGTCAGCGTTAGATTGGCGCCAAAAAAATTAAGAAGCGTGAGCCCTGCAAGTGACATCACCGCCACGCTGGCGGCGGCAAGAAATTGACCTCGGAGATAGCTTGATACGGATTTTTCTATATTATAAATGAGGGCCAAACCCACTTCGAAATATTTATTGGAAAAGAATCCGACGAGCAACTTTTTGAAGTGATGGTATTCCGCCAGAAGAATAATGGTGAAAATCAGTATCATGGCCGCATTGATAACGAAACTTCCTATCACGCCAGCAAGCGCAGCAAGATTTTCCACAACCATTTGAATAAAACCGCTGAGCGCAGCAGAAAAATCGCCGCTTCCGGCGGCCAATCCACCCGGAATTGCAGCAGCAAATTTTTCACCGAGTTTATTGAATTCTGCTGTTAACGTTTCCGTATCAACCCTGTTTGAAAATTCCGATGCTTGCTGAGATAACTCAGAAATAAACGAACCGATGAAAATCCCGATACCGGCCAACAATCCGACTGTTACGATCAATACACTGAATCCTCGGCTGTTAATCCTGCGCTCAAGCCCGTCCACAGATTTGAGGAGAAGAGTGGTAAATAAAAATGCGAATACAAGAATCAGGACAACATTGGAAATATAAGGCCATACAATCCACAGGAATCCCGCGGAAAGTAATCCAATAATAACCCGGTATATTCGGTTCAAGTACGAGAGGTTAAGCAGGGTTGATTCGGTTTCAGGATTCATGCATTATTCAGATTTTTCTTCAAAAAGCAGCTGATTGGTCTGCCGAAGCCTTTCACCAATAAGGCCGCCGAGATTAAAAAGAATCTTATTTCCCATTTGTGGATTGCGGTCGTTCAGCGTCATAAGGTCTGCAGTAAAAAATCCCAGCAAATCTGATTGAACGGTGGCAATGGCGTTGGCAGATCTTGGCTCGTCATCGAACAAAGCGAGTTCGCCGAAAAAATTTCCTTCGGACAGTTCCGCCAAAATCTTTTCATCATTCGCGCGGGTTCCTACTGTTATCTTAACCGCGCCTCTCATGATGATGTACATGCCTTCGCCGGGCGCTCGATTTTTAAAGACAAATTCACCTGCGTCATAGGTTCGACGGTGAAATAGTTTTTCGAGATCCTGAAATTCCTTATCGGTGAATCCCTTAAAAACAGGTACCTGTTTTAGGGTAAGGACAGTTTCGCTTTCTTGACGATTCCATCCTTGAAATATATTTTTCCATAATGCGTTCTTCATTTTATTTCCTCTTGCCGTGAGCCAAAATAGAACCACTTTCTTTCCTGAGTCAAGGGAACTCTTGCGATGTTAAACACATTGCTCCGAGGGAAAGGTGCAGAGTATTTTTCAAGGGTATGAACCTTAGATGGACACACATTTCATTTCTTCTTTTCTCGGTCTTCCTGTTTGGGCAGGCCGATACAAGGGATTACGAACGGGAACTGGATCACCAGTCCCGCGCCGTTCGGGAATTGAAACTCGAAATTGAGGCGGCGCGGATCCGAATTCGAAATGAATCAGAAAAAGAGAAATCCACAGCGCATCGCATTTCCCGTTTAGAGGAAGAAATATCACTTTTATCTCGATTGTTGAAGCAGCTCAAAAGAGAACAGAATACCCTTAAAATAGAAATCAGCGATTTGGAGGTCAATATCAGCCGGAACGAACATGAGCTTGAGGCGCTTAAAATAAGGTATTCTAACCGTGTACAGCACATTTATACCAAAGGATCGCTCAGCGATTTGGAACGTGTGCTGAGTTCCACATCCTGGCGGCAGGCGGTGTACCGCGCAAAATTCTTAAAGATTATTTCCGGTATTGACCGCGAGACTCAGGCGAAAATCCAATCCTTGATTTCTCAAATCGGTCAGCAGAAAGTTAATCTGGAAGCCAAACTCAGAAAGAGCGTTTCCCTTCAGAAGGAACGTGAAGTCCGTTATGCGGATTTAACCCAGAAAAAGCGCACAAAAGAAAAGGAGCTTTCCCGGATTCGGCAAAACAAATCCGACCTCGCGGATTATCTGAAAGAAAAACAGGAAGGCGTAAAACAGCTGAATGATATTATTATTCGGATTCAGGATGAAAAGGCCCGCTTTGAACGCGCGGAAAGAATTCGCCGTCAACAGGCAGCTTTGCAAACCAAAAAATTCTCATCGCTTAAGGGAGATCTGCCTTGGCCGGCGGAAGGCCGCATTACAGCGAAATTCGGAAATCAGTGGAATGCAAAACTCAAGACAACAACGGAAAATCCCGGAATAGATATTAAAGGAAAACCCGGCTCGCCGATTCGTGCTGTGCTGGGCGGCATCATTACAACCATCACGTATATACGCGGATACGGCACAACCATTATCATTGATCACGGCGGCGGATTTTATACGGTGTACAGCCACGTAACTCAGGTGGAAATTCATGTGGACAGCGAAGTGCTCGCCGGCGATGTGATTGCCTTCATGGGTGATTCGGGCTCGGTGAACGGTTCTAAACTGCACTTTGAAATTTGGGGCAAGGGACAAAAACTCGATCCTGAAAAATGGCTCGCCTCACGATGACGTTTAATCCCTCAAAAATCCAGCCGGCGATTTGGAGTCGCTTGGCGTCCATCGTTCATAAAAACAAGATTGGATCCGCATATTTGTTTTCCGGTCCGGAAGGTTCGGGAAAGGAAGCCGTTGCTTTAGCCTTTGCTGCAATGCTGAATTGCAATGCAAAAGGAGACACATCCTGCGGATCGTGTGCGTCCTGCATCCGTTTTACATCACTTCAGGATGAAAAACTAACTCTCATGTTTCCGCTTCCCGGAAGTGAGAAAAAAGATTCTAATGCCTCAGATCCATTAAAGGGGTTGAGTAAAGATGAAGCTGCGTATCTGCTCAGCGCAATAGAATCGAAGGCCCATGATCCGTTTTTTCAGATTCGGGTTCCGCGTGCCCGCCAGATATTAATAAACCAGATTCGCGAACTTCGTCGGACTGTATACCTGAAGTCCATGTCTGATGGCAGAAAATGTGTGTTATTATTTCAGGCGCATACGCTTGGCAAAGGCATAGCAGCTTCCGCCAATGCTTTGCTAAAAGTTCTAGAAGAACCGCCGCCGAATACGACATTCATTTTGGTTACGGATTATCCCGCGCAACTTCCGCTTACTATTGTGTCCCGCTGCCAGAACATTGCTTTCCCGCCGATGAATGGTGAGACCATTGGTTCTGCATTAGCCGAAAAAGGCATTGAAGAAAGCACATCCCGGCTTTGCATTCATTTATCCGATGGAAATATGCATCGGGCTTTGAACCTTGCAGCCCAGCCTTCAGAAGAATTGCTGTCCCAAATAAGGGACTTTGTCCGGACCATTATGAAAGAAGATTCCGGAACCTGGAAATCCTTCTCACAGGAATTTGGACGGATGTCCCGATTTTCACCGGAGGAATACAAATTGAGAATTGCCTTGGTCCAAAAGTGGTTTCACGAAGCATATATTGCACGCACCGGCGCGGGAAATGGAAATAATTTTTCTGAATTTTCGGAGGATATTTCAAAATTTAATCAACGTTATCCAAATGCCGATTTGAAAGGAATTCACACGGTATTGGACAACATTGTGCAGGCGCCGGATAAAAATCTTTATATGCCGTTGGCAATTACGAATATGCTTCTGGATGTCCGAAGTCATCTTATCGACAGCAGTTGACGCGTACTGAGTTAATGAAACAGACGTATTATATTACCACGCCGATTTATTATGTAAATGACAATCCGCATATCGGTCATGCTTACACCACGATTCTGGCGGATGTACTGGCACGATTTAAAAGAAGCAGCGGGCACGATGTCTATTTTTTAACCGGATTGGATGAGCACGGACAAAAAGTTCAGCAGGCCGCAGAACAAAGAGGCGTAGATCCGCAGCAGCATTGCGATGAGATGGCGCCGCGATTTCTTGAGCTCTGGCAAAAATTGCACATTCAGTATGACGATTTTATTCGCACTTCGGAGCCGCGGCACGTTTCTGTAGTGCAGGATGTACTTCAAACGGTATTTGATAATGGCGATATTTACGAGGATGAATATGAAGGGCTGTATTCCGTTTCGGAAGAAAGATTCATCACGGAAAAGGAAGCTGAATCCGGTGAGTTCCGCGATATTAAAAAGCTGAAAGAAAAGAATTATTTTTTCAGGATGTCAAATTATCAGCAGAAACTTATAGATCACATTAATGCAAATCCGGAATTCGTTCAGCCTAATCACAGGAAAAATGAGGTACTCGGATTCTTAAAGCAACCGCTGGAAGACCTTTGCATTTCGCGTCCGAAGTCCCGGCTTAATTGGGGAATTGAACTTCCGTTTGATACGGATTATGTGACGTATGTTTGGTTTGACGCGCTGATCAATTACATCACTTCTCCGGGATATGCCAGCAATAATGCCGGCTTTAAAAAATGGTGGCCGGCGGATGTGCACTTGATAGGGAAAGACATTTTAACGACGCATTCTGTGTATTGGCCAACCATGCTGATGTCGGCGGGGATTGCATTACCAAAATCCATTTTCGCACATGGATGGTGGCTGAGCGGCGAAACTAAAATGAGTAAATCTCTAGGGAATATTGTAGATCCACTCAGTTTAATAGAAGAATATGGGGTTGATCCTGTGCGGTATTACCTCATGCGTGAAATGGTTTTGGGGCAGGATGCGGCGTTTACAATGGAATCGTTTATTAAGCGGTATAATTCTGATCTTGCCAACGATTATGGGAATTTGCTGAGTCGTGTTACCAAATTGATTCAGAAGTTTTTTGACGGAAAACTGCCACCCGCAGATGATGAATCGGATGAGGGAAAACACGTAAAAGAATCTGCCGTATCCGCCATTCAAAAAGTGAACGGCTGTATTGATTCCATGAAGATGAATGAAGGAATTGAAGAATCGCTTCAGTTTATCCGAGCTGTAAATAAATATATGGAAAAAATGGCGCCGTGGAAGTTGGCAAAAGAAAACCCCAAAGTTGCCGGTGGCGTTTTGCGCACTGCCGCGGAGGCGCTCAGAATCGGTTCGCTTTTGTTAAAACCCGTTATGCCGAATCGAACAGAAATAGTGCTAGATACGTTTGGGTCAATTTCTGACGAAGTGAAGTGGGGTGGACTTACGGACGATTTTGCGCTGAAAGACCATGAAATTCTATTTCCCAGAATTGATGCGAAGAAAACGACTGTCAACGATGCTAAGGAAAAGAAGGATAATCCTGAAGGCGTTATTTTGTATGAAGATTTTGAAAAGGTGGAATTACAAACTGCGAAGGTTTTAGAAGCGGAAAAAGTGGAAGGCGCGGACCGGTTATTGAAATTGCAAATTGAAGTGGGCGAAGAAAAGCGCCAGATAGTATCCGGAATTGCTGAGTATTATTCTCCCGAGGATTTAATTGGGAAAATGGTGATTGTCGTGGCAAACCTGAAACCGGCAACTATTTTTGGAATCGAATCTCACGGAATGCTGCTCGCGGCATCCAATAAAAAGGAATTGTCCATCGTAACGGTGGCTGGCGACGGGATTATATCCGGCTCAAAAGTGTATTAGCCAACTCCTTCATTTTTTCCAAATTTTCAAAATGCTTACCGACACCCATTGTCATCTTTTTTATCCCGATCTGAAAACAGATATTGAAAATGTGCTTCAGCGCGCGAATGCATTGGGAGTAACGAAGTTTATCTGCGTTGGAACCAATTTAGACGATTCCGCCGAATGTCTGAAACTGGCGGAAGACCATGAATCTATTTTCGCAACTGCCGGGATTCATCCGCACGACGCGAATGATGCACCGGACGATTTTCTGAAACAATTGTCTGATTTGCTTATGCACAATAAAATGGTGGCTGTCGGCGAAATCGGTTTGGATTATTTTCGGAATATTTCGGATCCTGCGATTCAGCGGTCCGTATTCAAAGACCAGTTAGAATTGGCAAAATTCACGGATTTGCCAATTGTGTTCCATAATCGGGATGCCGATGATGACACAATTCGGATGCTGGCGGAGCATGGTCCGGGCAAAGGCATTGCGCATTGTTTTTCTAGTACACTTGAAACAGCAGAAGCATTTATGCAGTTAGGATACTTTATTTCCTTTTCCGGAAACCTCACATTCAAGAATAGTCATCTACCGGAAGTAGCGAAAGAGATTCCATTGAATCGAGTTTTGGTTGAAACCGATTCGCCGTATATGAGCCCTGAGCCGCATCGCGGGAAACCCAATGAGCCGGGACGGACACGGTTTGTAGCAGAAAAGTTGGCGGAAATTCATGACCTCCCATTTGAAGAGATTGCCAAGCATACCACCGAAAATGCAGTTGAGCTTTTTCGACTAACCTAACGTTCCGTGTATGGTGTCGTAGCATCCCGCAGGGTGATATGCACTATACACATTGTTGTACGCTTTTTATTTTTTAAATTCATTTTCATTATGCCAGAGTAATGCGGCTTCATTAGGGTAATCCAACCTGTTTGAAGGAAGAGTTAATTTGTTGTATTTTGAGTATTCAGATTCAGAAATATCTTGATGAAGCTTTATCTCAAATTTATTAGGGATAATTGTTAACAATCCAAGGTCAAATAATGTATGGATATCTGACCTAAGTAAAATACCATTTTGAACCACATTCGTGTCATTTCCTTTGTAGGGAACTATATGTGCAGCTTCCAATACAGAAAGTGTTTTTGATCCTGTTACGGCACATGTTCCATTATATGCTTTAATCAATGCATCTCTAAATTTCTTTTGTCCCCTTCTTAATGTTATGTGTCTCGCAACTTTTTCCCTACCATCTTCTATATCATCAATATTAAAATCGCTGTTTTCATGAGCATATTTTGCATTTACTCTTGTATTTATATTTATGGGAGATTCGTCAATTAATGAGAGGTGATACAAGCATAAATCCAATGAGTCTTGAAGATGATTTATTAGGTCATTTTCGCTAAGATCATGAAAATAAAATTCTTTGGGGTTTTCGAAAGTGTTATTATACTTTGTTGTAGGTCTCAGTCCGTCAACATCTATATTTAAATCTTGTCTAGGGATTTTTCGAATAATTGTATTCAATCCCATTGGGTTAGTTTTTGATTCTGCACAACCAGCTAATGCGCCACGACCCAATTTGTCGAAACATATTACTACATAAATGCCTTTTGAAACAGTCTGTTTAGGTGGGAGTATAGCCAAGTGAAGAATACTTGGGAAATAAGTCTGACCTTTGGATTGCTCGAATTTGAATTCAAAACCTCGATAATTCTGAAACCTTTGTTCAAGGCTAAAACGCAATGAAGTTAGATCTTCAATGAGTGGAATTAAAGATGGATCTTGGACACTTAACCCATTTCCTCTTGTACCAGGGTTAGCCTGTCTGAATTCACATATTTGATTAAATCTATCTATCATATTTTAATTGCGTACAACGTGTTTGTGTATGATTAGTTGCGAGTTTTAGCAATTAATTATACACGTTGTTGCCATTAGTTTTTTATCTCTTAAACCTATTAATTACTTTCTTTATAAATTCCGAAATAATATTG
>JAAZYX010000024.1 GCA_014239435.1 Fidelibacterota bacterium
CCCTGCCAGTCTGTGATAACGCCGCCTGCATTTTCAACAACTGGAACAAGTGCCATTACATCATAAATTTTGAGATCAGCCTCAACCACCAAATCTATGTGTCCGGATGCCAACAGACCATAGCTATAACAATCTCCGCCGTATCGTACCATTTTTACTTGAGCGACAATACGGTCAAAGTGAGGTTTTTGCGAAATATTAAACATTGCAGGATCCGCACTATAAAGAATTGACTGCTCGATTTTTTCCTTACCGGATACTTTGCAGAGCTGCGGTGTTCCTCCTTGCTGACCCGGATAGTACAAACTTTCCTGGTTACGTATTCCTAACCAGCGTTCACGCATAATTGGAATATCTATAATCCCAAATTGCGGAACATCATTATCCAACAGGGAAATCAGTGTTCCAAAAATTGGCATCCCGGCTACAAAACTCCTTGTCCCGTCAATCGGATCGAGCACCCATTTCCATCTGCTTCCGGTTGGCTCGTATCCGTGTTCTTCTCCAAGAATATCATGATCCGGATATTTTACTGAGATCATCTCCCGCATAAAAGCTTCGGTCTGCCGATCCGCAATCGTGACCGGACTGTCATCCGCTTTGTCCTCAACCGTCATTTTTGAACGAAAATATTTTCGAATCACTTTTCCAGACGCATCTGCCAGTTCGTGGGAAAATTGCTCAAATTCTGACATCAGTTTTAGCTTTGAGTAAAATGAAAATTAATCTTTGTAAGTGTTTTACACTACTGAGGCTGCATCTTTTTCCAGTTCATCAACCATAGATTTAAGGAAGAAGAAAAAAGTTTGCAGAATGGAATAGACTGGCACCGCTAGCAGCGCACCCGCAATTCCAGCCATATGTTCTCCTGTTACAAGGACAAACACAATTATGGCGGGATGGATTTGTGCCGAAGTTCCCATGATTTTTGGATTAAGGAAATTTCCTTCAATAAAGTGAATCAATAAAATCCAAGCCAGAGCTAGCAGTCCGGTGCTCAAGGAAATAGTCAGTCCCATAATCACGATTGGTATGCTCGAAAGGATCGTACCAAAGATCGGTATCAATGAAAAAACCATGGCCACCAGACCAAGCGTAAAGGCGAAGGGAACGCCAATCATCAACAATCCGATAAAGGTTAAAACCCCGTTTATCAAACAAATCATCAATTGACCACGCACCACCCCATTCAAACCTTTATCCAGGCTTTTCAGCAATTCGTTATATCGTAAATGATATTTTTTTGGCACAAGTGAGCGCCAGAATGATAAAATTCTTTCTGTATCAACCAGAATAAATGCTGCGACCATAAAGGTTAAAAACAAAGTAAACACAGAACCAACAATTTTCGTGATCAGTTGACGCCCAAATCCCAGAAAACGAACCATGTCCGCTTTTAAGCGGTTCATTCCCTCTTCCGCAAGGATGGAAATCTGCGTGTTTATATCAAGAGGAACCTGCTCACTTTCTTCAATTCCACTTTCTCTGCCGATCTTTCGATGAGGCACAATCTCGATCCTGTCTGAATCCAGCCCGCGTATTTCATAAGTATAACCGTCCATAATTTTCAGTAATTCTCCGTTTTCTTTTTGTATCCCAGTGGTCTTAGACTGCGGTTCATTATTTTCAATTACAGGCAAAGGTTCCAAAATTTTTGGTTCAGGAAACAGAGAGGTAATGTCCCGTATTTTTTCATCAAAAACAGGACCCCACTCCTTAGAAACCTTAGTGACCGCTTTCGGAAGTTCCTGAATCATATGTCCCATTTCAACAGAAACATTTGGCACAACATAACTGCCTCCGCCGATCAGTACAATCAGAATCACGAAATAAACTAGCAATACTGCGAG
>JAAZYX010000007.1 GCA_014239435.1 Fidelibacterota bacterium
AATCAATTCTGAACAAACTTTCTGTGTTAATCAAGATTTTGAAGGTTTTTAATTTGATATTAAGCATCATGTATTACCATCTCTTTTTTTTCTCAATTTTTCGTTCAGCGCCTTCACTTTTTCATTTCCCTCGTACCACGGTGGCAGTTCATCAAATAATGGAATTCCGTCATCAAATACAGCTCGGGAATTTTCTTTCCGCGGAAATTCTGCTGTCGGCATGCCGCCTACGCAAATTCCCACAATATCTTCGGTATCCGATGCGCAGAATGCACGCGTGTCTTCCGGTGGAATTTTAATCATATCTCCTGCGGTCACTTCAATCTGTTCGTCGTTGATCTGCATGACACCCGACCCTTTCAGAAAAATATACACTTCATCCTGCGTTTCGTGTTTGTGCATGTAGGTGTATCCGCGCCCGGCGGGGAAATTAAATACGCCGATGCCGACACCTTCCAGATTCAGATCATTCCGAAGCAGCGTCAGCCACTCAGGCGGATTGTCAAGATCAAGATGGTATTTTGAATACACGGCTACGTTTGAAAAATATAATTGTCATCCGCGAAAGATTTGAATTCGAGTGCATTTCCGCTGGGATCCTTTAGAAACATCGTTCTCTGTTCGCCCGGTTTTCCCTCAAAGCGAACTCGCGGTTCGATCATAAACCGAGCGCCGGATGTTTGAATGCGGTCTTTAAGCGTTTCCCATTCTGTTGTTTCAAGAATAACGCCAAAGTGACGAACCGGCACCGCGTCTCCGTCCACCGAATTTTTTTGAGTTTCTCGTGCTTCTTCCGGTGAAAGGTGCGCCACGATTTGATGGCCGAATAAATTGAAATCCATCCAAAGATCGGATTCGCGTCCAAGCGAACAGCCGAGAGTTTGTGTGTAAAAATTCCGTGCTTCTTTAAGGTCGCGCACCGGGAAAGCCACGTGAAACGGCCGGACGGAACTCATTTAATCAAAACGACCTTTTGAAAATCCGAAAAGTGTGCCGTGTCAAAACGAATGACATACATGCCCGACGGAACCGAATTCCCCATTGTGTCCTTTCCGTTCCAGACAGCCTGATGTTCGCCCGCGTTCAAAAACCCTTCGGAAAGCGTCTTAATCGGTTTTCCGCTGAGATCAAACACTTCCACCGCCGCGTGGCTGTCCATGCCCATATCAAAGCGGATTTCGGTATAGGCATTGAACGGATTCGGAAATGCGGGAAAGAGCGCAAAATATTCGGGAATGGGTTTCCAGGGTTCATCCGTATCCAGAAACGGTGGAGAATCCAGCACAATGTCGAAGTTCCCGGTAAATCCATTGGTATCTTCGGTCAAAGGAATAATTCTATTTACGGCATCGGGATCGGATGCCCAGCTGTCACTGGCGATATTGGGATCGCCTTCAAAATACACTTGCGTAACGAGTTCGGTGCCGTCTTGCGCCATCATCCGTAAATGAAAATGCTGCGGACGGTTTCCGTAAAATCCGGGGCGAATGGTCTCAAAAGCATAATTTCCGTCCGCGTCGGAATACACACGTCCGCGCAGATTGTAATCATCATTGTTCGGGTTCCCTGTGGTGCAGTTCTCAAAAATTGTATAGCATCCGTCGTTGCTTGCGTGCCAAATATCCACGATGGCATTTTCGAGCGGCGTTTCGCAGTCATTTGCAAAGACCTTTCCACCAAAGAAAAATCTATCTCCGGGTTCATCTGCCGCCGCTATCACGCTACGCCACGGCGCATCTTCTGCGAAAAACGGCCCTTCAATATCATCGGTAGTAAAATCACATTCTGTGGAAAATGCTTTGAAAGGAATGAGCATCCCTCCTGCTGCCAGCGTCATGGATGACTTCAGGAAATTCCGGCGGGAAACGGTTGCCGCTTTGCGTACGCTTTTTCGGTTGGATGGTTTGGCAGTCATCGCAACAGAATCATTTTCTTCGATTGACTAAAATCCGGAGTTTCGATGCGGTAGAAATACACGCCCGCGCTTGCCGGCAATCCGTTTTCATCTTCACCGTTCCAGCGAACGATATGGCGCCCTGCGTTTTGGAATCCGCTCACAAGCGATTGCACCACTCTTCCGTGCAAATCGTGAATCGTAATATTCACACTGGATTTTACCGGAAGCGAATACTCAAACTCGGTGGACGGATTAAACGGATTGGGATAATTCTGTCCTAAGCTGTAGCCGATCGGAATGGATCCTTCCTCTTCCGTTGACACATTTTGAGAGGCGGAAAATCGGACAATAAACAATCCTTCTTCCATGCCGGAAACGGGAATATTCCTGCTCGCGAAAAATGGGTAATTGGACCACGAACCCGAAAATTTTGGATCATTATCACCGGGATAAGTATCGAGGAAACCAATCTGCTCCGGATTTAAAATATCAGAAATATCCAGAATCCGGAGGCCGCTCGTGTAATTGCTCTGATACACCGTATCGCCAACAATATAATTATTATGATCAATAGACGTTGCCGGCGAATAATAATTGGTTGCCACCACCGGATTGTCCAGATCTATTAAATCCCAAATGATGGTGCGCGTGTACACCGTATTTTCCTGAATTTCATCCAATTCATCGTTTTGTACAAAATACCGATGGTCTTCCGTCAGCCAACCCTGATGTGTATAAAATGAATTGTAATTACCAACGCTGATAGGAATAATGTTATTCTTATTGCTCACGTTCACAATGCTGAGTGCATCCTCATTACAGCCGAAACAAATTTCATCGCCGGTGTATTGGGTATCGGGCCCGTTGTAGGTCACACACTGAGCATCGTGTGTATATCCGGAATTGTTTCCGGGGACAGAATGGGCGTAGCAATTCACATACTGAGGATTGACGGGATCCTGAATGTTCACAATAAGATATCCTTCGCAATGCGAATCAGCGCCAAACACGTAGGCATAGCCTGTTTCCTCATGGATAAAAATATTGTGCGCGCTTCCCCAAGAAGATAAATGGGCTGTTTCTGTGAACGTTTCAGTAATGTTTGTTCCGGTGCGAAGCTCCGTCAAGTCAAACACCTGTAGTCCGTGATTTCCGTTATTGTCCGAAATAATAAATGCGTGATCCTGGTACACCTTTATATCTCGCCAAATACTTTCAGATGTATGGGTGGGAAGTCTTCCAAAATAAACAGGATTTATCGGATCACTCATGTCAACAAAAGACGTTCCATTGGTAAGCCCTACCAGTGCCCATTCTTTTCCGGTAACTTCGTCGGTCCAGCCCCAGATATCATTCAGCTCGATGCCAACTCCGCCACCGATATCTTCCAACATTAAAAAGGAAAGCAATTTTACATTATCGCATGGAAACGGACCGGCGCGTCCGTCAATACATTCTTTCTCATCGCCGATAATAGAACCGACTCTGCTCTCAGCGGAAAGTTTTTGAGTTTGCGTCCAACTGGAACCGGTTTCATCGAAGACGTAAGCCGACTCATCGTAATACGCGCCGACAAGGGCCCGCGAACCGTCCAAGGCAACTTGCCTTCCAAAGCGATGTGAACCTTCTGTATCGGAACCGGTAATGGATGCAGATTCAGTCCACGTGTTTCCGGAGCGAGTTTCCAAGTACGCTGATGTTCCATTGTATTTTCCGATGAGTGCGCGGTTGCCGTCCATCGAAATTGCGACACCGAAAAATTCACTGACGTCCTGTTCTCCTGCTGAAATTTCATCTGTCTGAATTGCACCGCTTTCCGTGTAGGCGAATGAAAGTACGTGTCCTCTTCCGCCGTTTGCTGTCACCATTCCAACGAGCGCATATCCGTCTGCCAAGGCAACAGCGTACCCAAATCGGCCGGAGCCTGAAGATGGATTCAGTTCATCCACTTGCGTCCAGTCATTGCTGGCATTTCGTTTGAAGAGAAAAGCGGATTCTCCGTAATTCGTACCGATCAGTACGTAGTCGCCGTATGCGGCGACCGATAATCCAAATTCATCAGATGTTGAAACTGTGCTTCCATCCAAAGTTGCCATTTCTGTCCAAAGTCCAGATACTCCCATCTTCTCATACACATAAGCACGCCCTTCACTGCCAACTGCCTTCCGAGCGGTAACCACTGCGTAGGCATCGGTTAAAGCAATTCTGTAGCCAAAATCAGAGGCAGGCTGACTGCTCATGGTAATTTTCTGTGTTTCAGTCCATACGCCGGTAGTTGAATTCCTGTTAAACACGTACACTGCTTCTCCGTTGTCAAATTTTCCCACCATGAGTGTATTGCCGTTAAGCGCAACAGATTTCCCGAAACCATCAGCAGCGACATGATCAGATGCTAACAGCAGTGTATCCATATCCCATACATCCGTTGCAGAATTGAGCGAATAGATATATACACCGCCGGAAACAATACCTCCATTGGTTTCGCCTACCGCAATAAGCGATCCGTCCATATCAAGCGAAGAGGAAAATCCTTGCCCGAGCACATTGTGGTAGCGCCATTTTGGATCATTATCATGCGCCAATCCAATGGTCAGCGTTGTGAGTAACACTAAACTGAATTTCTGTAGAATATGCATTGGGGTAAATTTATTCTTTCTGTGTTTTCTTTCGTATGACACCAATCACGTTTGCAAAACGAAAAACACTGTATTAAATCTATTTTTTTCTAATTAGCAACAAATTGTAATTCCACACGCGGCTTGCCAATCGTAGTGAGCAAAGCGAACGTAGATTGGCGGAGAGGGTGGGATTCGAACCCACGGTACGGTTACCCGCACACTTCCTTAGCAGGGAAGCGCCTTCAGCCAACTCGGCCACCTCTCCAAATCCAATTTCTCTCAAAATAAGCGGCGCAAATTACCTTTCATCTCAAGAGCGGACAAATTGTTTCCCACTGAGCTGAACGGCAGCGCCTTTTAATTCAAGCGTCAGCAATATGGATAATGTTTCTGTACCGGTTTTCCCGGATGCTTTTGCGATGGCATCAATATAAATCGGTTTATGGCTTAACAATTCATATATAGTTCTTTCATCATTTTTTAAGGAAAGATTCATTTTTTCCTGACGGTGTTTCCGTGGATTGAATAATCTGCTTTGAATATGCTCTAAAATTCGTCCAGAAGATTCAGCGGGAATGGCGCCGTTACGAATCAATCGTAAACAGCCGGCACTCGTTTTATCCGTTATTCTGGCCGGCACGGCAAACACTTCCCGTCCTTGGTCCACGGCATTCAATGCCGTTAAAATAGCACCGCTTTTATTGCCGGCTTCCACTACAAGCGTCCCATGGCTTAGCCCGCTGATGATGCGATTTCTCTGCGGAAAATTCCCTGCGTCCGGTTTCGTGCCTAAAGGAAATTCAGAAATGACCGTTCCGGATTCTATAATTGAATTGTATAATGCCTTATTTTCAGGCGGATAAACGACATCCACTCCGCTTCCTAGAACTGCAATTGTATTTGCTTTACACGCTATGGCCGTTTTATGGGCAATGCTGTCAATTCCTCTCGCCATTCCGCTGACAATGGTCATCCCATCGCCGCATAATTCCTCGGTTAATTGCTTGGCTGCGCTTTTGCCATATGCTGTTGATTTTCGGGTTCCGACTACAGATATACAATCGTCCTTTGCCTTTAATGGCATCCCTTTGCAATACAGCACCACCGGCGGATCGTACATTTTTTTCAACAGGATTGGATATGAGTCATCCCAAAAAGTGATAATGGTGACATCAAATTTTCCCGCATTTTCCACTATGGTATTTGCATGTTCAAAATGAGAATAGTGTTTCACGGCTCGGGCGGATTGAATATCAATGCCTTCCGCCTGACACAAAGTATTTACCGGTAGCTCGAAAATAGATTCAGCGCCATGGAATGCTGAAACAAGGCTTCGCACACGGTGCGGTCCGAGGCCTTTTACATTGAGGAGATTAAGGACGGTAGACAGAAACTCAGTCTTCATGGAGCTGCTTTGCGATTGCGTCAACAAGTGTATCCAATCCGGAATGGGTTACCGAAGAAACATCAAGCACTTCACCCGGCAGGCTTTTCCAATTATCAGCGAATTCCTGATCCTGCACTAAATCCATTTTCGTCTTCAAAATCAAGGATGACTTTTCCAGCAAATCAGGATTAAACTGTTTGAGTTCCGCTTGCAATTGTTCTATCGAATCAGCCGGATTGGGGTCTGTAGATTCAATGAGAATCAAGAGAACTCGGGTTCGTTCCACATGTTTCAAAAATTGATGACCAAGTCCTTTCCCTTCCGCCGCGCCTTCAATTAATCCGGGAATATCCGCCATCACGAAGGATTGATAATTCCCATATTTCACAATACCAAGATTGGGCTCCAGTGTCGTAAAAGGGTAATCCGCTATTTTGGGTTTCGCTGTCGTAAGCGCCGCCAATAAAGTGGATTTACCGGCATTCGGGAATCCGACAAGACCGACATCTCCCAAAATTTTCAGCTCTACATCAAAACTAATTTCTTCTCCGTTTTGACCATTCTGAGCAAACCTAGGTGTTTGCTGCGTTGAAGATTTAAAATGAACATTTCCTTTTCCACCTTTACCGCCCCTGCACGCTGTAAAATTATCGCCATCTTTAAGCAAATCCGCCAGAATCATATCTGATTTTTCCGCTTTTATTACCGTTCCGGGAGGAACGGGAATTTTGATAGTTTTCCCATCGGCGCCTGATTTTTTGGATGATTGTCCGGCTTCACCATTTTTGGCGATGTACGATTTTTTATACCGCATATCCTGAAGCGTATACAGTTGCTCATCAACTACGAAACAGACATCGCCTCCTTTCCCGCCGTCACCGCCGTCCGGTCCTCCCTTGGGTACATATTTTTCTCTCCGGAAGGATACACAGCCGTTTCCGCCTTTCCCTGAGCGGCAAAGGATTTTGGCATGATCAATAAACATAATTTTGGTTTTCTCTGATAAAATAAAAAGGCACGGATTTACCGCACCTTTTTTATGATTTGCACTGAGAGCCGCTACATATTGGCTATTATTGCATCCGCGAATTTTGAAGTGGAAAGTTTGGTGGCGCCCTCCATTTGGCGTTCCAAATCGTAGGTTACTTTCTTTTCTTGGATTGTTTTTCTGATCGAATCAATGATTACACTTCCGGCTTCTTTCCACCCCATATAATCCAGCATCATCACTCCGGAAAGAATGACCGAACTCGGGTTCACTTTATTCTGATTCGTATATTTCGGGGCGGTACCATGCGTTGCTTCGAACAATGCGATCTTATCTGACATATTGGCCCCCGGCGCCATTCCCAATCCACCAACCTGTGCCGCGCCGGCATCAGACAAATAATCTCCGTTTAAATTCGAAGTAGCAATGACATCATATTCTTCCGGCCGTAGTAAAAGCTGCTGAAACATGGCATCCGCAATCCGGTCTTTAATTACAATTTTATCTCGAACCAAACCGGCATGATCATCCCAAAATTCTTCTTCGGTAATGACTGAATCAGCAAATTCATCGTGCGCAATTTCATATCCCCAATCCCGAAAAGCGCCTTCCGTGAATTTCATTATATTGCCCTTGTGGACCAGCGTAACATTTTTTCTGCCTTGGTTAAGCGCATATTCAATAGATTTCCGCACCAAACGCTTGGTGCCAAATGGACTGATCGGTTTGATTCCAATTCCGGAATGTTCACGAATTGTTTTACCATATTTATCCCGCATTAACTTAATAATGCTGTTGGCAATTTCAGAATCGCTTTCCCATTCAATTCCGGCATAAACATCTTCTGTATTTTCTCGGAAAATCACAACGTCCAGACTTCCAGGCTTTGCAACCGGACTCGGTACTCCTTCAAAATGGCGTATCGGCCTCACACAGGCATAGAGGTCCAAAATTTGTCTCAATGAAACATTGAGACTCCGAATCCCGCCTCCAATTGGTGTGGTTAATGGCCCTTTAATAGATACTACATATTCTTCAATTTTTTCAGGTGTTTCATCGGGAAGCCATTTCCCTACCATTTGGTAGGATTTTTCTCCGGCAAATATCTCCATCCATTGAATCGCTTTCTGTCCACCAAATGCCTTTTCTACTGCAGCGTCAAATACCCTGACGGATGCCCGCCAAATATCGCCGCCAATGCCATCACCTTCGATAAAGGGGATAATGGGGTTGTCGGGTACAGTTAAGCCGCCGTTCGTAATTGATATTTTACTTCCGCCTTCAGGTATCGTACATAGTTGTTCGTCTGCCACTTTTATTTTTTTCCTTCAGTTTGTGTAGGTTTGGATTCTTTCTTTTTCTTTTCAGGTTTTTCCGATGATGGTTTTGATTTTCCTTTTTTCGCATAATCGGTTAGGTAATATCCTGATCCTTTAAAAATCAGGCCGGTGCCACCGCTAATCAAACGCCGCACATTTTTCCCGCAGAGCGGACATACTTTAACAGGATCGTCCGACATGGATTGAAACATTTCAAACACATGATCGCAGGAACTGCATTGGTAATCGTAAGTAGGCATAAGATTTAAATTGTTTTCACCGTAAAAACTCTAAACAGAGCCGGCAAATTTAAACGGAATTACGATTTAAATTTACTATTTAACCGATCCAAAACACCGGCTGGGACATAAGACGATATATCTCCGCCAAGTTTCGCAACGTCTTTAACGACTGTAGAATTCAAATGAATGAATTTTTCGGCAGGCATCATAAGGATGGTGGATATTTCCGGATTCAAATGGTAGTTCATCATTGCCATCTGAAATTCAAATTCAAAATCACTCACATGGCGCAATCCTCGAATTAATGCAACTGCGTTTGTTTCCCGAGCAAAATCGGCTACGAGCTTTTCCGTCGAACAACCACTAACATTTCCAAATTCCTTCGTCGCATCCTCAATCATCTCAATGCGTTCTTCTACCGAAAATAAAGGTGATTTATCAGAATTAACTGCGACGGCAAACACAAGTTCGTCAAACAATTTTGACGCGCGGTCAGCAATATCAATGTGGCCGTTATGGATTGGGTCAAATGTACCCGGATATATTATGGTTTTACTCATGTGTGAAAAAGGTCAATCGAGTGTCTCCGTATTGTTTAATCTTGCCTCCGCTTAGTTCCGCATCATGTTTTGAAGATTCAAGCACCAATCTACCGCCATTATTCAAGTTAATCAAACAGAGCTCAACCAATGATTGAAGTTCAATCTTCCCATACGGCGGATCAGCAAATATTAAATCGAATTGAGGACAGGATTGTAAATAATCAATTACATCGGTTTTGCGTACCGAACACTCCACCCCAAGGGCAGCGGCATTCTGTTGAATGAGAAGTGCCGAGGATGCATTATTTTCAATAAAAGTGACAAAAGATCCTCCACGGCTCATCGCCTCAAATCCCAAAATTCCAGAGCCAGCAAACAGATCGAGAATGTCCAATCCATTCAATGGACCTAAGATGTCAAACAGGCTTTTTCGCACACGCGATGCCGTTGGCCGATAGGATGCGTTTTGGATAGTTTTAACAGATCGGCTTTTATACAGACCGGATAGAATTTTCACGACACAAAATCATGTAAAATTTCGGTACGGCCGCTTACGTTTATCGGAAATGTATTATCATTCTGAACCTTGAGCCACACACCTAAAACATACATACCGATAAAAAATAATGTTATTGCAATCGTAAGAAAAATTCGCTGAATACGTTCCCGGTTAACGGGGTCTGGCTTCTCTAGTGTTTTTTTCTTCTTCTTTGATTTGGGTATTGCGGTGGGTTTGGGCAGATCCGAGTCACGTTGTTTCGGAGTATCCTGAATTCCGGTTGAAAGAAAAAAGTTTTGAGGAGTGGCGCCAATATCATGGGACATCATTCCGGATAAAACAGATTGATCGTGAAGTTCAAGTGCGTTCATTGATTCATCATTTTCGATTGACATATTTTTAAACGAGTTCGATCGAACAACCCGAAGGGACTCAATCGTCTTTCGTTTGATCTGAGTTAATCTGCCTGAAAAATAAACAGCCGGTTTTTTACGCGGCTTTGGTGAACCAAGGCCAAGCGATGTTTTCAGTAAATCAGCATCTCCTTTTGTATATGATAATTTAAGACTGCCTTTCCGTGGCGTCAATTTTCCCATTGCGGGTCCGGATGCCGATTGGTGAAATACATCAAAACCGCGTGTACGCTCAAAAAGTACCGGCAGTCTATCTCGCAGAGGATGATTCAGCATTATGGTAGATTCTGCGCCCATCCACACCGGAAACCCCGCGAGGGATTTTAAGGAAAGATTGACAGAATTGATCAAGGCAGAATCACAATGGATGGTATGAAAAATGGATTTCCCTTCCTCAAATACTCTCGAAAATGATAAGAATGAATCGGCTCTTCCTCCCCACTGAACAGCACGTTTCCATTGGACATAATCCCAAGCGTCGGGTAAAGGAAGCCCATCATCCACTTCCGTTATATCATGATGCACAAATGTGTCCGGGACAGATATTGCAATCGAATTTTCTTCAAATGAAATCGAATTTTGAAGCCCGGAAAATGCACGGAACAATATCCTGGATAAGTCTTCTTCTTCTCCAAAATAAGGACTCAATGGATAGGACAATTTTTCCTTTATAAATGCTGTAATAATCTGCTTGCCGTTTTTTGACGAGCAGTGTGCACCGGTTAAATGTGAATCAGAAAGAAGTAAATAAATCAAAACCGACCGGGATTAATCCCAGCTGGGAATACCATCATCAATGTACCCATGATTGTAAGCCTTGAAAGAAAACAATAAATACCGCCCCTCTGAATGCACTCTGTTGATCGGGCTACTGATGCGTAACGCATTATCTTCTAAGCGAATTTTATACGGCAACTCTGTAATCGGACAGAAAAATAAGGACGAGTCAGGCATGTAGGTGTCGTAATAATTCACATGTTCCACACGTTGAGTCGGAGTCTCTTCCACGACATTCACAAAATTGGGATTGGATTCCAATATCGAAAGCTCATTTTTTCTAATGAAAATGGTATCATTTCTGGAAATTTCTTCAGAAAACATCACAAGTGTAACGGTTGTATCTAGGATAGTATCGCGCCTGCTTTTCAGGAATCCAAAGGTGGTGTCAAATTCGACATCATATCCAACAGGTATATTCACGTTCACGATATTTCCATGAAGATTTATTACCTGATTTTCAAGATAAGTTGTATCTGCTGTAAGCGAATCCCGTGCGGCGTTCACAACGGAAAGCGCCCAAAGCGGATCTTCAGAATATTCTTCTGTGAGTACTTGATAAAAGGATTCAACATCAAAGACGTTCTGCATCCTGTATCTGCTTTCCTTTTGATAATAATCTTCCTCATCCCAAATTGCCCTTGGAACATAAATGGCAATTATGAGAAAAATAAATGACAATACAATTGCCAGTTCTAATAGATCGGAAATAATTATGCGTTTAGCGATTTTCATTTTAACTCCACAAAAGGTCGTATTAACTCCAGCGTTTTAGACCCTATTCCTTTTACTTTTGATAAATCTTCAATGACGTGAAAATTTCCGAAATCTTCACGGAAGCGAATAATTCGCTCTGCAGTTACAGGGCCGATTTTCGGTAATTTCATTAATTCAGACTTTTCCGCCGAATTGATATTTACAGATAGATTGGCAATTCCTGCAACCGGTTTCATTTCTGCTGTAGATTCTTTGGATTTTGTACTAAGTGTTACATTTTCTGATGAATGCGTAAATGCTTCCATTTCTGTAATCATATCCTGCGAAACGGTTTCTTCATTCCAATCTCTGTAGACACCGACTGCAAGTCCTATCACAAAAATGCCTAGTAAAAATTGAATTACACCTTTTTCCTCTCCGGTAAGTATTTTTTTCATGTTTTTATTTTCCGGAATGTAGGATTGGATTGTCCATTTAATTTGGACAATTCTTCGAAAATGGATTTTTCAGATTTATTGATGGATGTTGGCGTATCCACTTGCACCCGGACCAACTGATTCCCTCTTCGAGATCCACGAACAGCCGGAAATCCTTTTCCTTTCATCCTGAGTACCTGGCCTGATTGTATGCCTGCCGGAATTTTCAAATTGGCCTCACCTTCAATCGTTGGAACATTTATAGACATACCAAGAGCCGCCTGCGAAAATGACACATGCGCTTCCAATAGAATATCTTCACCGTCACGTACCAAATATGGGTCGCCGTCTTCTTCAAAAAATAGAATGAGATCACCGGGATGAATGCCGTGCCCGCCTTTATTTCCCTCACCGGATAATGTCATATAATTTCCAGAAGCAACACCTGCCGGAATTTTCACTTTTATTTCGACCGTCTTTTTGGAAACGGCGTCACCTCTGCACGAACCGCACAGGTGTTCAATCATTTGCCCGGTTCCGCGGCATACGGGACATTCCCTCACAACAATAGATTGCCCAAACAATGATTGCGTTGCCTGGCGGATTTGACCTGAACCGGCGCATTGTCTGCAAGAGGATGGACCTGTTCCTGCTTTGGCGCCAGACCCGGAACACGTTCCACACAGTTCCATTCTTTTGATTTTAATTGTTTTTTCTACCCCGTTTAAAATTTCAAGATAATCTAACGAAATGGTTGCACGTAAATCGGATGCTTTTCTAGCGCGCTGGCCGCGTGAACGCCCTCCTCCAAAAAAACTTTCGAATGGATTGCCACCAAAAATATCACCAAACTGGCTGAAGATGTCATCCATGGACATATCGCCCGAAAAACCTCTTCCCTGACCTCCGCCCATCCCAACGCCGGCATGACCGAATTGGTCGTATTGTGCTCGTTTCTGCGAGTCACTCAATATCGAGTACGCTTCCGCCGCCTCCTTAAATCTTTTTTCCGCTTCCTTGTCATCAGGATTTTTATCCGGATGAAATTTCATTGCAATCTTTCGGTAAGCCTTTTTGATTTCGTTTACCGAAGCTGATTTATCTACACCAATGATGTCGTAGAGGTCTTTCATTTTAATTTATTCACGACAACTTTGGCGTGCCGCAATATCTTATCTTTGTAACGATAGCCTTTTTCAAACACTTCAAGAATTTCATTTTCTTTTTTATCTTTTTCAGCTCGAATCATCATGGCATCATGCAGTTCAGAATCAAGCGCATCTCCGGGGTCGGTAAATGGCTGCACATCCAATGCTTCAAATCGTTTATGGATTTTTTTTAGAATCATTTCAATGCCTTTGCGAAGCGATTCATTTGAACCATTTGAATCGGCATCCATAGCTTCCTGCATCCGTTCAAGATCATCCACAACGGCAATAAATTCACTGATAACATTGGAGCCTTCATAGCGCAGCAAGTTTCCTACTTCCCGTTCCTTCCGTTTGCGATAATTATCAAATTCCGCCTTCAGCCGAAGATGCTTATCCTCCATCCCCACCATTTGAGTTGTAAGCTGTAGAATCATATCATCGGTTTTACTTTTGGATGATTTTTTCTGCGATTTGGATTTTGCCGGCTTCACTTTTTTAGCGGTTTCTTTTTTAACAGACATTTTGAATTCCGGTAGCAAATTGATTTAAAATGGCTTTTAATGCGGAATATCGCATTCGTTTCGGGCCGAGAAGTGCTAACCTTCCGCTAAGGTGATTTCCCTTAAACGGCGCCGACATTAAAGAACAATTACGCAGGCGGTCATTTTCATTTTCACCGCCGATTACCGCTTTCCATTCCGATTGATTTGTTATTTCGAAATCATTCGCAAGTGAGTCTGATTCCAGAGCTGGAAGTATTTCCTGAAATTGCTGTGTATCCCGAAACTCCGGCTGCTGCAATAATTCATTATAGGAGGATGTAAAAACGACAGCATCATTCTGAGCCGCGAATACACTTGCGGATCGGCTCAACAATATTTGAATAATTTCGTGGTCAAAAACACCGGTATCCTTTAAACGGGATTTCATGCTGGAAACAATCGTTTCAAGACTGAGACCGAGTAAATGATTCCGAAGTGCATCGTTCACATGAAGGAGCGCACTGTCCTTAATATCTACTTTCAGATTCAGGACGATGGATCTGACCAAGCCGGTCTTCATCGCAAGAACCACCATAACACGATCGGAACCGAGCTTCACCAATTCGATGTCAGATAAAATACTTTTTTCGTACCCTTTTAGGATGACCACGCCGAATACTTTACTGATCTTGGCAAGCATTACTGCCGTCGCACGCATTAGCTCTTCCATGCTAGTAGCCATTGTTTCAATTTCGCTGGTGAAGGTTTTTTGTTCGGAAGGCAATTGAGATATATTTTCCATTAAATCATCTACATACAATCGATATCCCAAATCTGTAGGAACTCTTCCTGCGGAAACATGCGGATGAGTCAGCAACCCTTTATCTTCCAGCATGGATAAGGTCGTACGGATGGTAGCGGGACTAAAACTATATTGATGGTGCTTTTTTAGAAAAGTGGAACCAATCGGCGAATTGGATTGGATGAAATCCTCAATCGTCGCTTTTAGAATGACATCTTCCCTTCCGAGAAAAACGTGTGATTTATGGTTAGACATATCTTGTGAAATTAGACCGATGGTTTAACTTGGGGCAAGGTGGAATTCTGAGGAAAAACTATTTCAGAAACCTTGCGATGGCGCGCTGGCTTCCGATGAGACTGATAAAAATTCCGATTCCGACAAGCCATAAAGCTATAATCATGCCGTTCAAATCGAGCGACACATTATACAAAGCGCCTAATTTTGCGTTGACGAACATGACAGATCCTGCGATGGAAATGGTCGCCAAAACGGCACCGATCATTCCGTGAATCAGGGCTTCTACCATAAAAGGAACCTGAATGAACAATTTAGTGGCGCCAATCAGGTCGAGTGCCCGGATCAATTCTTTTTTCGAATAAATAGTCAAGCGGATGGTATTGGATATAATAATGATGGATATGATCAATACAACTGCGGATAAATAGCTAATACCTTTCAGAAATTTTTGAAAATAGCTTTCGATCCGTTTTATCAGCCGCCCCTGATAATGCACTTCGCTGACTCCATCCAGAGATTTAATACGGTGTATAATCGGCTCAACGGATAAGGATACATTTTTCTGTTTCATCACATTGACTACACAACTCGCGGGAAAAGGATTGTACCCCAGCAATTGCATGACATCCTCATCGAACTGAGATTTAAAAATAGACATAGCGTCTTCCTTTGAAATCAGTGTTGTTGACCGAACGCCGGGAATGGTTTTGATGTTTTTTACGAGGGTTGCCGCTTTTTCATTAGTGACGGATTCATTGAAGAAAACTTCTATCTTGTATTTTCCTCTGAAATAATTAATCAGTTTATCGGTGTTGTCATTCATCACCAGCAAAACTCCAATAAGGAACAGGGTAAAAAAGACGGAAAATACCGCACCCAAAGCTGTGAGTTTATGCCGCCATACATTGCGGGCGCCCTCAATCATAAGAAAAAGCATTTGGTCCATCAGCTTCTCCTCAGACTTCCGTCCTGCATTTCGATAATCCGATGTCCGCGGCCTTTGATAAGTCCGTAATTATGCGACGCCATCAATACAGCTGTACCTTCATTATTGATTTCTTCCAGCAGTTTCACAAGCTCATAGGCAGCAACAGGATCTACATTTCCCGTCGGTTCATCGGCTAAAATCAATTCCGGCTCTTTCACCATTGCGCGGGCGATACAGGCTCTTTGCTGTTCGCCTCCGGATAATTCAGATGGGGAATGCTGTTCTTTTCCGGTCAATCCAACATCATCGAGTGCTTCCATGACTCGGTCATAAATGTCCGAAGTGTCGTCGCCGAGCACGTGAAGCGCCAAGGCAACATTGTCAAACAAATTGCGGTCATCGAGCAATTGGTAATCCTGAAACACCATTCCAATCCGACGGCGCAAATAGGGAATGGTATTCTTTTTTATCTTTGGGGATTTGTGTCCAAGGACTTCTGCCTGTCCGGAATCCGGCATAAGATCCATATAAATCAGACGAAGAAGGGTTGTTTTTCCCGATCCTGTAGGACCAATAAGAAACGCAAATTCACCTTCGCCAAGATTCAAGTTAATATTGGATAGCCCAAATCCTTTATCAAATGAGAAGGATACGTTATTCAGACGAATCATAGGGATAAATCTAATTCGTGTAGATGTGGATTCGCAAACATGCTGTTTAGAATATTAAAACACACAATAAATGAAAGCACCATATCCTGTCAGCAAAAGTACCGAACTTATCCTCGAGACAGGATGGGAAATAATTCCGAGGGGAATCAACACCAATCCAAATGCTATCATAACTGGCACCTCAAAAGAAAAAATTTCTGTCGAAGAGGATAACGGCTTCACGATACTCGCTATTCCTATCACCGACAAAATATTAAATAAATTAGATCCCACAATATTCCCAATGGAAATTCCGTGTTCTTTTTTAAATGCTGCCACAATGGATGTTGCCAGTTCCGGCAGCGACGTTCCGAGCGCCACAACACTCATGCCTATGGCCACTTCCGAAACACCAAGCATTTTGGCGAGATTCACAGCGGAATCCACAAACACTTTTGCGCCAATCGATAAAACAGCAATTCCGACGAAGAGCATGAGAATGCATTTTGCCAACGCATCCAGTTTATCCCGATCCACTTCTGATAAAATAGGATGCGGACTTTTAATGCAGAGCCAAATGTATCCGATAAGTCCGGAAAGTAGAATAATACCTTCGTATTGGTAAATAGTACCGTCCCACAGAAATGCGATAAAAAGCGCGCAGGACGCGAGATAAATCCAAATATCACGCTTGATTTCACCAAAATGGTAGGAAATCGGGAAAATAAGCGTAACCGCACCCAGAACAAGCCCGACGTTTGCTACATTGGAACCGACAACATTTCCGATAGCGATGGAAGGCGCATCGTTCAAAGTTGCCATAACACTTACAATCAGTTCAGGAAGAGATGTGCCGAACGCAACAATGGTTAAGCCGATTGCCAGCCGTGAAATCCCCATTCTGTGCGCCAAATGGCTGCCGCCGTGTACAATCCAGTCCGCACCGAAATACAGGCACACTGCACCCAAAATCAGCCCAAATATCGATCCTGCGTTTCCTAAAATAAAGTCCATTAGAGATACAAATTTTTCTCGTTAATGTATTCCCAGACCGGCTGCGTTACCATATAGCGAATCGTTTTATCGCTCTGCCATCGTTCCCGAATGGTGGTCGCCGATATTTCTATTCTCGGAAGGTTTGCAAATCGGATTTTACTCAGAATCCAAGCAGGAATATCGCTCGGGCGGAAACCCGGCCGAACAGCAACAATCACCTGACATTCTTTTAAAATGGCTTCCGGCTCTTTCCACGTGTGGAACGATTTCAGTGTGTCACTTCCCACAAGGAAATACAATTCATCGGACGAATATCCATTCTCTTGCTTCAGCGCTTGAATAGTATCAATGGAATAGGAAACTCCGCCGCGGTTTACTTCTAAATCTGAAATCTCGAATTGAGGATTATCTTGAATGGCTAACTCAAGCATTTTTACACGATGCTCGATCGGCGTGATGGAACTGCCTTCTTTATGAGGATGGTTTAAGGCGGGAATAAAAAACATTTTATCAAAATCCTCAGATTCAAAAATAGTCTGAGCAACGAGCAAATGACCAATATGCGGCGGATCAAAGGTTCCACCGAATAAACAAATTTTCATTGGCTAGTCATCCTCTACAATTGGATCTGCTTTTTCAATCCAAGCCATGGCTTGCGCATCAAGATCAAGAGCCTGAAGCATGATTTCCACACCTGAAAAATATTCAGACGCTTTTGGTTTATCTTTTTTTAGCGCATGACATTGGATAATTGCTACATGCGCAGGACCGATATAAGCGGTGTCAAAATATTTTTCTACGATCTCCTCGAAGGCAAAAATCGCGGATGAATACTCTTCCATTTTGATATACAACGTCCCGGTTTCATACAATTTGATGGCAAGTTTATTCCGCAATGATACAATCAGATTTGTGGCTTCTTCTTTATGTTTAGAGTTTGGATAGTCATCGAGAAACTCTTGAATTTTTTCCAGCGCTTTTTCAGAATAGGATTGATCCAAATAATACGGCATAGCTTCTTCCACGTAAGATTCGCACACCCGATATCGCGCTTTTTGGAGGAAAGGTGTAAACGGCATTTTACGAATGAGCTGATCGTACTCGGAGATTGCTTGTACATATTCGGCGTTTAAAAAATAAGCCTCGCCCAAATAAAATTGCGCATCATCGCCCATTTCGGTATGCGATCCGCTAATCACCACAAAAATGAATTCTTCCTGAGCGCGGAGGTACCGCTTTTTCCCCAGATAATACATGCCTTTGTCAAAGCGCGTTTTGACCTCTTCTTCCAAATTGATTTTATCCTTTCCTGAACTGCATGCCGTTATCAAGATCGCTAGGGATGAAAGAACTATAATTATTGATTTATTCATATTTTATGTCTTTTTATACTTTCAGTTATAAGTTTTGCCTAATGTATTAATTTACCACTTAACGGATAAATATATTCCGCCAATTCCGCTCGAAGTTTCCTTGTTGTAAAGGAGTCCAATGTCAGACTCATATTCCTTTTTATCAGGCTCTTTTCTGCTTTGGGCACTGGACCACACCGCTTCCAATCCGGATATCACATGATTGAACATAATTGCACTGATGGCATATTTGGAATAATCCTTTAGCGTGTTGCTATCAAAACGAAGGTCTCGGTAATAATTTTTATTTGGGGTGAGTTTGATAGATTCCGTGCTGTCGCCTACGCTTTTTTCCTCTTCGAACCAGATCTTATTTCCATTCTCATCATAGCAGTCATCCCACCCGCCGACAAATTGATCGTATTTCCCGATATTTTCGTAGAAATCACGGTCTCGAATGTATTCCAGATCGGCACCGTAAATCCCGTATAATGAATCTAAAAATGCGGACGTGAAGTATCCATCATCTGTCTTAAGTGTTATCTTATGGGTACCGCTGAACATGGTAGCATAACTGTCAGGGAAAATAAGCCGTGTGTTTGTGTACCAATCCGACAAAGCCCAGTGGCTACGCGCGTATGCTTCATATTCGGTTTGAATGTCTTCCGCTTTTGATTTCCACGACCACCACAATGCAATGCCGGTTATTTCCACTCCGGCGAAAACAGCAGTTTTCCACCACGGTGATTTATTGTAAATCTGTCCCGCACCGGGAAGCACGAGTGAATACAGCATCGGCCGTGCCGGATAATGCACAGGATTATTCATCAGGATCGGTACATCTGTTTCGACCTCTGTAGAATCAGGATTAAACTCATAAGCATATTCATCAAAATAAAGTCCGCCTCCGTAACAGAAGGAAGCGAGGAAAATTATAGCAATAATGTGTTTCATATTAGAATCCGAATAAAAGGGTGAAATAATATCTATTTTCTTTTCCGTATGTAAAATTTGTGCCGCGGCCTGTCCATTCGAACGTATTGAGACCGTGGTGCATTTCGAAGCTTATTGCAGTAGGAAAATTATAAAAGGAGTACCCATTAATCCGCCATTGAATTCCAACTGAATTTTTTAGCGAAAAATCGGATAATGACGTCGTCCAGGCATCGCCGGTTTGCAATATAAAACCCACCACACTGTTCTGAATAATTGCCGGTCCCAAAACCCAGTGCTTCTCTTTAAAAACAGGAATTCTCAATATCAGATCGCCGGTTAAAATCCTGTTTCCTTCGATGCTGTAAAACGGATATCCTTTAATTCCGGGAAGCCCTCCGCCGAAAAAATTGAAAAAGGAATCTGCTTTTGCGTTGGACATCCACCCCGCCATACCGCCAATGGATAAAGTCCATCTGTCTGTAAATGGAATTACCGCATGCATCGAAAAATCCGCAGACGCGCGGTGCGTTGAATTATCCGCGAATTCTTCTAACAGCGTACCGGCATCCGATAAATTCAGTCCTTCTATAAAATCGTTTTTTTCGTAATCATAGCGCATATTAACATTAAATCCTCCAGACGGATTGATATTCTTATCAATACGATTAGGAATGGTACTGATATTGCCTTTCACAAAACCGGAAACACCTCGGAAATAATCGTATGCCACACCTGCTTCCAAATGTTCCAACTCTAGCGATCGCTTCACAAATGCGCGGTATTGCTGCCACGTCATTCCCACTTCCAGCGATGCAACACCCTTAATCGGTATTCTGGCGCCCCAATTGAACTGCAGCAGGCGAAACCTTAAATTATCGTCCACATCTCTCACATCATCTAATTTTCCCCGTTCAAACCGATTTCGGGTAATGTAGAAAGTCTCAAAAAAGAGCGTCGGGTAAAATCGGTTGAATTCGAACAAGAAGAACATGTCTGTATCGCCGGCGGGATTTAAGGATCCAGCACCGAATAGAGACAATCTTTCCAAAACCTCAGAGGAGTAAAAATAGAATCCCGGTTTGACAGAAGTGTAATCCATGGTCAATCTCGGAAGAATGAACATGGGTGGAAACTGATCTTCATATTCTTTTCCCGATTCAGAAAGTTGCGTAGTCATCGGTTCCGATAAGGATGCATTCCGTCTAAAATAACTGGTGCTATATCCGACGTGAAGGTCCGGAATGATGCTCGAGGAATCCAAAAAAGCAATCGTGTATTTTCCATTTTTATACAGGGAATACAACACCTGTCCATTTTCATTTACCGAAGGCATAAACGCACCACCGGTCACATTGGTGATAAATCCATTTTTTCCGGAAGTTTCATCAAACGTATAAAGATTAAAAATACCCGATCGGTCATCCGAATATATGAATTGGTTTTCAGGACCGACTGTCCCATTGCGTTCATCCCATGCCTCATTATTTAAGATAGTTCCAAGAGACGTATCTACAAGGGATAAAAACCGGATATTCCTGAAATGATTTTGGGTTTCATCATAAATGAGCCGATGCTTTGTATCGTCATAATGGAGTCCGGATAAAATCCGATGATCTGAAAAATCAGTCACTTTGTAGATCGTATTCAATTTAATGTCCAAAATGTTAATATTCTGATTTCCGCCATCGGTAGACAAGAATGCTATCGCATTGTCGCGCGGAATAAACGCAACAGCATAAGCGCGGCTATCTTCTGTAAGTCTTGTTTCTTCTTCGTCCAGAAAACTGTACATCCAGATATCGAAATATTTTGAACCGGTTTTATTCGGAAATTTTGACTTTTTCGCAAAATACAGCTCGGTGCCGTCTTCATTCCACGACGGAGCAGAGATCACACCTTCGGCGATGCGTTCGGATACTTTTGTTTCCATGGAATACACATATAAATCGGTTTGGCCGAAATAATCCTTTTCCTGATTACTGAGATAGGCAAAAGATGATCCGTCCGGTGACCACACCGGCCATAGGTTTGCAGTACCGTTCCCCACCAATACATTGCCTTCTTTTTCAGTTTGGGTGAGGGATTCTATCAATAAAGCATACCGCTGCTCCAGCGTCTTCCGAAAATTGTCATAGACTGTTTTTCCATCGGTTCCGGTTGCTTTTGTCAGTGCACTTTCAATGGAAAATTCGAAAGGCGAAGACAAGGTGGACATAATTTCTTTCAAAGTGTTTTCGCCGTATTTCACAGAAATATATTGGCAGAATGCAAATCCGGCATTGTACACACTTTCATTCCCGATGCCCCGTTTTCCGAAGGTATTCATTTCCGTAAGTGTCAACATTTTTCCGTTTAGGACTCGGTCTCGCAGAATCATATCGCGGTGCGTATCCCAGTTGTCCCAGTCGGCGCCTTTGTACATCACTTGCGCCGAGCCCTCTGCCAGCCACGGCGGCACGGCCGTTCCGGGAATTGGATAGCTCACAATTGTGTTCGGATAGCCGTACAGCACATCTTCCCTTCTTTCATCCTCATAGCCGAGCCATTGAAGATATGCGCCGGGAAATCGAGTGCCGGCTTTCATCGCTTTTTGAAGAGAAATAATGTGGACAAATTCATGCGTAATAACATTCTGAATCCATCGGTGACTTCCGCGCAATTCAAAATCTAATGGTGACGTCCAAATTAGAATCTTGTTATCATAATAATATGCTGCGCCGTTCGATATATCATCCGTATCCGTAAAAATGATGTGCGTCTTTTCTTTCGGCTCGTGCTCATACATCTGTGTAACGGCAGAATAAATCTCTTCAGCGGCGAATGCGCCTTCCCGCGCGATCGGTTCTGTTTCATCGTAATAATGAATTTTGAAATGTTCTGTCTCAAATGTCTGCCAGTCCAGTTCAGGATGGTTGTACCGAACCGTTTGTCCGAAAACAGCACATATTGAAATAAAAAAAAGAAAAATCCGAACTAACATTGTATTATTTAATAATTCCGATCTTAATGATTTTTTCCTCAGACTGGCTTCCTTTGCTTGCCGTCACCCTCGCAAAATACACGCCGGGTTCCTGATTGGAAACATCCCAGCTGTACTCGTTCGGCAATCCTTCCTGAACATGATCGAAAACCGCTTTTTTGACAAAATATCCGCCGAGGTCGTAGATGTTAATTTCAATCTCTTCTGCAGTTTCCACCTGCACTCGAATGGTTGCCGTATTCCCATCCACCGGATTTGGATATACGTACGTTCTGGATTTGTCTATCAGCACCGATTCATCAGGACTTATCATGGGAACAGACATGTTCAACGTACGGGAATTCCCGAAATCGTGGTGTGTTGACGTCCATTCATTTCCGTCATTCTCGGATACTGCATCGAAAACCCAAATGGCGGATTCGGTAACGATTGCATTTTGTCCGCCGTATTCACCTAAGCAAACGAGATTTCCGTAATCGGTCAAACGATATTCTAAATCACCTTTCCAATTGTAAATCAGAATTTCACCTAATGCATTTTGAAGGACAATTTCAGGATGATCATCTCCAAATAAATCTTTAACCAACGGAGTCTGGGATTCGATGGAATCAATGTGAACAGGAAAGCCTGAAACAAGCGCCAATTCCTCATAAGGCATGATATTGGTAATACCGAGAATATCCGTTTCAGGATTCAAATTATTGTGCATTGCAATCAGTGTACTATTTGAATCCAAATACATTGCATCAGGTCTTGAATCTAAATCAATATCCACCCTTGAGACACCGATTCCCTCAATTTTACTTAAATAGGGTGCATTATATGTATCCCAGGCAAAAGCAGAATTTTTAAACAATTCTAATTGATCATTTCTGGTAAAACGACTTGAACCAATTATAATGGTTGAATCAACAAACAACACTTCATCATCTGCGAAAGAGGTATCGGAAGAAAATATGAATGTTGAATCGGAGGCATTCCACGAAAAGAATGAAATTATGGTGGAATCATTCCTGAGTTCATTAATGACCACATCATCCGATGCGGCGAAATTGGAATCCACCGAAAAATCGTAAATAATTCCTGTAGGATGATAAAAAACTTTTCTGTTTTCAGGATTTCCAACCCAAAGGCTGTCGGTTCCGCCGACCAATTCCACTGTGCCGTCGCCGTCAAAATCGTGCATCAATCCTATATGAAGTGCCGTGTCGGGAAAGCCGGAGGCCAGCAGCGCATTCGAAACGGTAAACGTCATGGTATCTCCGGGTGGGCTGATATCGCCGACTCTGATATAAGACGTTGATCCCAAATTTGATCGTGAATTCGGGAATGTCAGCGGACCTAATTCCGGGGATAAACCTTCGTAATCCGGATTCGCTCTTTCATATTCAAGATTTCCTTTATACCACATATCGCCGAAATATCCAGCGCTCGGATCGGTAAAGAGAAAAATGGATGGATATCCGATATCCTGCGCACCGTCCGCTTCTTCAAGATCCACGCCAAAAAGAGTTCTATCCGCATTGATGGTATAATCAGATAATCCGTTTTTTATGACGGTTTCATCAATATGCCAAATCAAAAGTCCGGAACCGGGCAAGCCAATATCATAATCCGGAATGGAGGTAATAACACCATTTTCATCTTTGGTAATATTGACAGAATCCAGAACAATTTGCACATACGCTGGATAATTATTGGTCGATACATATTCGGCGTACCGAACGGAATCAATACTGACAGAATCCCGAAACCAGTTTGTCCTATTTTCGATCAGAAAATATTCTGTTGGACTGATATCAATTTTTGCGACACTATTTTCCGACCGCGATGGCACAGAAACACTTTCTCCAGGAATAACCGTAACCGGGTCTTCCCATCCTGCAAAAATTCTTGTCCATGCGTCCGGCGGTGCGGGAATGAGTCCACGGCCGTTATTCGATCCCTGATCCATGAGTCCAAAAATTCCGATGCCGCTTACACCATTTTCCGTATCCCACAGCGGCGGAAGTCCGGCAGCAAACCCAAGCATCAGAGCAAACGTTCCGGTCAATCCATATTGATATTCGCATGCATTGGATGAACCGTAAAACATAGTTTCCGCAATATCGTAATGCAGATGGTTTTGAGTCTCCGGCAATATGATCGCCTGTTTTACATTTTTCGGATAACTGCCAATGTGGGTTGTCATCATGGTGGAATCCACAAACGTGGATGGAATATCTTCCGGAGTCGGGTCTAAAAAGGGCAAAGAAAAATCCTGCCCAATGCCGGCGTGAAAGATGACAACAATATCGTAAGCGCTGAAATCAATAAGGTCTGTTTCCCAAGCAGCACGAATACCGTCTTCCGCTAATTCTGTAATTCGTTTTTCATGCACATTATCAGATCCGTACGGATTGTAATAACTCATGTCGTTTTCAACTTCGTAAGATCCCGAGGAAGACAAAGGAAAAACAGCGGACGAATCTAAGTCTATGCCAAATTTTCCATAGGACACCGCCGAAAAATAGGCGTCAACTGCTTCGATTTGGGCCCAAAAATAATCTTTATCGTGCGGTGGTGGATCAATCGGGTAATCGTCGCATTCCGAATATTCCGCCGTAGAAAGGAAATTTCCATCTCCGGTAGTTGAGGAAGTGATATCTGTTGGGAACGAAACGCGAATGGCGCAAATTTTCACATCCCCGATACTATCGGCCGTGAGGAAGGATTGTGAAAAAATGATGCAGACCGCAAACAGTCCGCGCAGTGAATAATTCATGGGGTTCGCTCCGAAAAATTCGAAACGATTAAAAAAGCATGTTGAGCGAAAACCGCATCGTATTCGTCAAAGGATGGCCGGGTTCTCCCGATGTATATCCAAAATCAAATCCATAACCGCCAAACCGCAGCCCTACACCAAATGTCGGGTTTTCTATTTTTCCCGTTTTGTCGTAATAATACCCGGCACGCAAGGCAAAATAAGTTGAATACCAATATTCAAAACCGACGTTATGAACCAATTTATCCAATTCATCAGAAATAGTTCTATCGTCGCCGGAACCAACTTCCTTTTGGCCCCATTCGTTGTAAATCCCCCAATCGGCGTCACCGTACGAAAGACCGTTATCAGACGAATTCACCATCTCACCTTCGTCTGGAATCCCGTTTCCGTCATCCAAGTTTGCATCCCAGGCCCACCCGCCGATTTGGCGATCCGGTTCTTCACCAGAAATTGCGCGGTCCATATCACCGCCAAGAAGCCAATCATCTACCCACGAAGTGAACAATGCAAGATAAATGGGATCTGTATGCGCAATTTCAATTTTTCCATCAGAACTGTAGTCTCCAGAAAGACTCACGTGTCCGTCTTCGTCAAATCCACCAATCACACCGTCTCCGTTCCAATCCATATCAGGGTAAGACGCTACAAGCATTTTGTTCACATCATATACAATATTCAGATTGTTGTGCTGAGATTTCACGAGAGCATAATTAAATCCGATTGTCAAATTGGTGGGTTGCGGGTCAGCCTGATCGGGATCAATAAAAGATACTTTTGGACCGATATTTGATAGAGCCAACCCAAAATCGAGTCTTGGTGTCAGGAATTCTTTTTTCAAATACCCGATATCAAATCCAAAGTCTGTACTGGTTCCCTTGCCTTTTTCCGCCGCGGTTCCCATTTCAACGAGATGCTGGTATGATACCTTTGCATTCAACCCAAGAGAAGATGTTCTAGATAAAAGCGCACTGTAAGAAACAGTTCCCGCAACCATGTATGAGGTAAATTTTCCTTGATATTGTGCATACTCATCCATGCGAATTTGTTCACCAAGATTTAAATAAATGATGTGTCCACCTAAGGTGCCAAGATTCGGGAAGGATTTTCTATACGCGAGAAATTCATAATACAGATCATCCGCGAGATTTGGAAGCCAGTTTACATGCATGAGTGCAAGTTCGGATCCTTCGAGGAATGCGAGTCCTGCGGGATTCCAATAACTGGCGTATGCGTCATTCGCAACGGCTACCTGCGCTTCTCCCATTCCTCCTGCGCGGGCACCCGGAGAAATCAATAGAAATATGGCTCCCGCTTCACTTGCTACAAGAGGAGCACTGAGAGACATGAAGAACGCAAAACAGAATTGTGCCAAACGGCTTTTCATAGTTTTTTCCTATGTTTTTGAGGGTTACCCCTCATGGTTTATTTTTGGGTACTAATCTGTTAGCGTTATTGAATAGAAATTCCTTAAAAAGGCTGGCAAATTTATTGCCCGGTTTATTGTCAATCAAGTAATGAATATATTAGCAGTTGGTTCCCAATTTTCCTGTGAAGCAAATCACTTTAATAATCCGAGCGTCAAAAACGGAATATAGGTAATTGCCAAAACAGCTAATAATCTAATCAAGAAAAATGGTAATGTTGCTTTGTATACCGTCGGCATATCTTCTCCAAATCTATAAGCAGATAAAAACAGATTCATTCCGACCGGCGGTGTTAAAAAACCCAATTCCATATTAGCAATAAAAATGACAGCCAAATGAACGGGATGAATCCCAAAATGTATCCCGATTTGGGATATAAGCGGCACTATCACTATAATGGCCGAAAAAATATCCATCATGCATCCCACACCCAGGAGGACAATATTTAGCATGAGCAGAAAAACATATTTTGAATGTATGCTGGCTTCTACCCAATGCAGTAATCGCGTCGGGATTTCCGCATCTACGAAATAACTGGTTAGTCCCATGGCAACACCGAGAATAATCAGTACTCCCCCGATCAATATGGCACAATCAATGACAATTTTAGGCAAATCATTTATTTTCAAATCTTTATAGATAAACACTTCAACGATAAAAATGTATAGAACCGTTAATGCGGCAGTTTCTACAAGAGTTGTATATCCACCAAATACGCCTGCTAAAATCAGGACAGGAATAATGATTTCCCATTTCGTTTCCCACATTACTGTCAGAATTTCTGAAAGGTTAAGTTTGTAATACTCTTTTTGTGTCCGTTTCCCCTGCCATACTGCCCACCCGGCAACCATCAAAACCAATACCGTTCCCGGCACCAATCCACCGATAAAAATATCCTTGACGGAAACGCCGGCCGTAACACCGTAAATAATGGCAGGTAAACTTGGTGGAAACAATAGTCCCAGCGATCCGGCAACCGTAATCAGTCCAAGTGAAAATGACCGAGAATATCCTTCTCGCATCATCAATGGATATAGAAGACCTCCCAAAGCAAGAATTGTGACACCAGAGCCTCCGGTGAGCGCAGTAAAAAATCCGCACAATATAACGATTACGACCGGAGTGCCTCCCGGAATCCATCCGAATAATACTCGAAATAATTTCACCATTCGCTTGGAAGCACCGCTCTCAGCAAGAATATATCCGGCTAATGTAAATAACGGAATTGTCGCAAGGGTCGGCGATACAACAATTCTGTATGCCTCGGTTGGAATTGCCGATGCTGGAATAAAATCCTTCCAGAAAAACAGAACTGCGATGCCGCCCAAGCCGACAAAAATTGGCGCGCCATATCCGAGAGAAATCACCAAAATAATAGACCCGACCCATGCAACCCATGACACATCCTGAAATGTGTCGGTTAACGCAATCATGGAAAAAACGACCATGATAAGCAGCATGGAAGCCCGAAGCAGGCGATCCTTCGAGCTGCTGAAATAAAATTGAATAGCAATGAGGCTGAAGCCAATCGGCATAATCGACTGGGCCACCCATCGTGAAATATTGGGAGCGATCTGCATGGGATATTGAAACTCAATCTGTACCAGCTGCCAACTTCCCCAAGCCAAGGTTACCACTACAATAAAGGATATATTTTTCGCTAACCATCTCCCAAAATGAAACGCTTCATCAGGAACAAAAAGCGGGCGTGTCGTCAAAGCGAGCAGTTTATTTTGCCGCGCAGCGAGGACAGCGCCGATAAAGCCAATCCAAAGGGTGAGATGCTGTACAATAACGGCGGATGCCGGAACGCCGGGACGACCGAACATTCGTGTAATTGTTTCGAAAACCGGCAGAAATACCATTACCATAAACACCACCAATGCTAGGGTATCTTCACCCCATTTCAGCCGGTCTGTAAGTTTCTCTTTTTCTGTTATTTCAGCCATGACATCAGTCTAAAAGAATCCGCAAAAATTTCCGGTGTCAGAGATTGGATTCTAATTCGTCTTTAAATTCCATAACTCTGTCAAATATATTTTCTTCTACAACTTGCCCACGAATAAAAGGATACATTTCTTCCACCACTGATTTCCACTCTTCAAATTCGCTTTCCGTAGGTTTGGTAACGGTGAGGCCGTATTCCTTCATTGCATCAATAGCGCTATCAGATTCTATTCTATTCTTTTTCTGAAAATCTACTGAAATATTCTTAGCTATTTCTTCCATTCTTTCCTGATGAATTGGATCAATTTTATTCCAAGTCCTTATATCTAAAACTACCGCCGCAGAAAGCGATCCCCATTTCATATCCAGCATATACTTCGTAATCCCAAAACTTTGCTGCGATAAAACATACATTGGGTTGAATGCCATGGCGTTTACCATCCCGGTTTGAAGGCCGGACAACATGTCCGTCATCGCAAGCGGAACGACCTGGAAACCCGATTTTTCCCACAAAGCAGCGGTACGGTAATCTCCTGCCCAAGAAAAAATAGTTTGCTGCCGAAGATCTTCCGGAGTGCGTATCGGCTCAGAGGTGAACCAATACACCCAGCCAACATCCACCATCAAGAGAACTTTAAATCCATTTTTTTCAGAATTGGAAACAAGATCATTTCCCAACTTTTCATACAATAAATCCAAATCCGAAAAATCCTGGTACAGCATTGGAATGAAAAAAACGGAATATTGCGGATTCACTTCTGTCAAACCCTCAGAAGTAATGGCAGCACCATGAATTTGCCCAATTCGCATTTTCCGAATCATGTCTCTTTCATCGCCTACCACTCCGCCGGGATACACCCTGAGATTCACTTGGCCATCAGTTGCGTCACGCCATTCCTGTCCCATCTTCACCAATAATCCGTGCCATTCGGTACCTTCGGGCGCCAACGTAGCCATTTTTATTTTCATTTTTTTAGCGGACAATCCAGATATGGAAATGACCAAAATCAGCACAATAATGACGTGTTTTCTCATATTAGTAAAATAAATCCTCAGTTCGAGTTAATAACCACTCTGCTCTCTTGCGAACAATCACATCGGTGATTTCATTTTGTCTTTCCTTATTAAGCACAGCGTTTACCCTTATTAAAAATGCATCCTTATTTTGAGATTTTACCAAAACAGTTTCGGCAAAGGTAAGTTGGGCACCCGCATGAAATCCACCTGAAGCTTTATTTGCACTGGAAAGGAATTCACCTGCAACTTCTGCTGCTGAATCACCAAGGTCAGACCGGCTCATGGAAAAAGAAATCATGGCTGAATAAAGGGCACCTGCATTCCAATTTGGGTTTAGAGCTAAAGCGCTTTCAAATAATTTTCCAACACCGGGAAGCTGAATCACCCATTTGGGATTTCCCCTGCTCGAGGATATTGCGCCGCCTAGCGCTGCGCCGGTCCAGTATAAAATTGGTACATCCTGAAGATCAAAATAAGGTACGGTGTCTATGTCGCCGGAAAACCAATCGGAAAACCAGGAATGCTTTTTTTCCAATGCCTTTTCGCCAAATTGAAATGCCTTGATAAAATCCATATGCGCTTCTCTATACTTCATTTTTCCTGATGGGTAATCTTCTTCGATCAGCCTGTCAGCGGCTTCCATGGTGAATCCATAACGATATATTGTCATGAGCGAACATGCTTTCACTAATCCACCTATATCAGCAGGATTCTGCTCGGCAGCCTTTTCTGCTTTGAGAGATTTGTTCAAGAAATAGGTTTCGGCGAATTCAGGATGATGATGGTAAATAAACGCCGGGGAACATCCGGAAATGAATAATAAGAAAACGCTTAGAACATGCGGTAAAACCCTGTGCGGATTTATCATAAGGTATTTTAAGGATTATTTAGGAAGCCGGAAAGGATTTCAGGCTTCAAAATTCCCATATACGGGAAATGATGAACACAATTCACCAATGCGGGATTTGACGGATGAAATTCTGGATTCATCCTCGGGATTGACGATGACTTCATCAACCATAGATACTATTTCTTTCATTTCTTCTATATCCATGCCGCGAGTGGTAATGGCGGGTGTTCCAATTCTAATCCCACTGGTAATCATCGGGCTTCTGGTGTCAAACGGTACCATATTTTTATTGACGGTAATTCCGGCTTTCCCGAGCGCATTTTCAGCGGCTTTTCCGTGAATGCCTTTATCCGTTAAATCAATGAGTATGACGTGCGTATCGGTTCCGCCAGAAACCAGATGGTATCCTTTATTTTCAAATTCACCTGCCATGCACTTTGCATTATCAACAACCCGCTGAATGTAGGATTTAAATTCCGGTTTTAAGGCTTCAGCAAATGCGACGGCTTTGGCAGAAATAATATGCATGAGCGGTCCGCCTTGAATGCCGGGCATAACGGAAGAATCAATCAGTTCAGAAATCATTTTTGTTCTGCCGGATTTGGGCGCGATCTTCCCCCAAGAATTTTCCCGGTCTTTTCCCAATAAAATCATACCTCCCCTCGGCCCGCGAAGTGTTTTATGTGTAGTGGTGGTTACTACATCGCAATACGGCATGGGAGATGGATGATGCCCCGTTGCTACCAATCCTGCGGGATGAGCAATATCCGCCATTAAAAATGCGCCGGTTTCATCGGCAATAGTTTTAAAATCTTCAAATTCAATCATCCTCGGATAGGCGCTGCCTCCGCAAATAATCAATTTGGGTTTGTGCTCTTTTGCCAATTTCCTGACTGCATCAAAATCCACTCGGCCGGTGTTTTTATCCACTTGATAAGAAACCACATTAAAGAGCCTTCCAGAAAAATTTACCGGACTGCCGTGCGTTAAATGTCCACCGTGTGCAAGGTCCAAACCCATAATGGTATCACCAGTATTGATAAAGGTGAGCAAAGCTGCCATATTTGCTTGAGATCCCGAATGCGGCTGTACATTTACATATTCAGCATTAAAGAGAGTTTTGGCGCGTTCGCGGGCAAGATTTTCCACTTCATCCACGTGCTCACACCCTCCGTAATATCGCTTCCCTGGATATCCTTCGGCATATTTATTGGTCATAACGCCTCCGGCGGCTTCGAGTACAGGATAGCTTACAAAATTTTCGGAAGCAATCAGTTCAAGTGTTAATTCTTCCCGGGATATTTCCCGACCGATAACTTCGAAAAGTTCAGGATCGGAAGATTTGAGATAGCCTACCGCCATTGAAACGCAATCATTACCAAGTCGGATCTTTTTCCAGACGTTCTTTCACCCAACTATAACAATCTGATCTTGGGGAAATGGACCCCTGAGATTTTCTTTTGGAATCCATCATGAACCAGTCTGGTTTTCCAAAAAGCACTTCATTATCTTTTAGCCAATTGAGGGAGTTCCTAAATCTTCCAAAGCCCTTTGCGTCCGCAGATTCGAAATAGTTCATCGCCAAAGTAGCGATTATTTTATCTTCGGTGGAAATATCACTCGTTCTGCAAAATTGGAACGCCTTATAATAAACATTCCCTTTTTGTCCCAGAGATTCACCGACATCAGATGTTCCCACCGCTTTATCCGCCCAGCGCATGGCTTTTTCAAAATTTTCTAGCTCAACATTAACTTTAGAAATCTTAATGGCAACCCTAAAATCTCTCGGGTCAAGCTTCATGAGTTCCTCATACGCATCGGACGACCCTTCCAAATCGTTCGAAGCATAAGAAGCTTCTGCCAGTTTTCTCCAGGCGATTCTGCTGGTACCATCCGTATTTAAAACAGATCGCAAAACATTTACAGCTTCCGATGGCCTATCCGCAGTTACCAGCCGTTCAGCAAAATCCAGTCCATAAGAAATATTACCCTGGTTTTTTATCCATCTGCTTTCATACACATCCATCGGGTCTTTTCCGCTGAGCTCATAAGCATTTGCCAGATCGCCCTGTGCATTTTCATTATCAGGATCCAATTTTAAAATTTCTTTTAATATGATGATCTGATCTGCATATCGGTTTTGATTTCCATATAATTCTGCCAATTCTTGTTTAAAGGAAATATCTTCTGGCACCAATAAAGTCAGCCGATCGTATTCGGCAATTTGTTCTTCTATTTTGCCTTGCTTCTGATAAGCATATGCCAAACGTTTGCGTAGGTCCACATTGTTCTGCATCACCTGAAGCCCCTGCAAAAGGACGGCCTCAGACTGATCAAATTTTCCCATGTATTCATAGGCAATGGCATAATAAAGGTACACACCTTCAGGATCTTCTCTATCGCATCCCAAATCAACAATTTCACCGTAGACCCGCACAGTAGATTCCCAGTCGCGATTTTTATAATACTCCGCAGCACTGCTCATTAAACGCGGACACTTCACTCGTCTTAACGAATCCAGTCGGGTTGTTTCTCTATCGTCAACACCATCCGTATCTGCGGGCGGGGCACACATGGTCAGAATCAATCCGGCTAAAATTAAGATTCCATGTGAAAACGAGTTTTTCATTACTTTTTTCAATTTCTATTTCTCCTCTTTACGAACCAAATATCTGTCAAATTAAGGCTGACTGCCACTCGGCGAATTGATTCTGTTTTCGTCGATCCGGTGCGCCGCTCTCCTGCCATGAAAGCAATATCAATCTGATTGACAGGAAAGCCGAAATTAAATCCAAAACCCAATGAAGCACCAAGCTCAATTGCAGATTTTTGGTTTATTAAAAATTCATCTTTACGCATATAAACGCCTGACCTGAATGGCATTTTTTCATACCATTCCTTCGGGTTAGACGACGCGAAGGACACCAAACTTAAACTCATATGAGTCCATTGTTTGATATGATCATTCAATACAGAAAACCCTGCAGCTTCATCTGAGGTATTTTTCCAAAAATAAACTTCACTCAACAAATGGATAGCTTCAGTAATGCTGTAATCAAACCCTAGACCGAATTCCTGAGGTGAATACGCATTTAATGTTGTTGAAGATTCCTCAGAGACTGAATCCGGAAAATCATAAAAATCATAAAATCCGTTGTTATTTACATCTTGATAGGCTTGCATGGAAGACACATGAACCGTTAAGGGGTCCAGTGAAAATCCGGCGGATAAATACGTATGAAGTTCCCGATCGAATAAACTGAGGCGCGTGGATGAAAGATAGGCTGTCATCACGGTACCTGAATAAAAATGCCTTGAATTCGACTGGAATCTTTCAGAATCCACAATCAGATTATTGGACGCCCGCGAAGAACCGAACAGGAAATCGAATTTGATTCCCCCCTGATCTTTTTCTGAAAGCGGAAAACTAAATCCTGCATATAAAGAAGAAATACCGCCTTTGCCAGTGTATTCTTTTGAGAGTGTCAGCGTATCCTGATACAAAACCATATCATTGTTTTCATATGTAAATGAATACTTTTGCTGGCTATAAGGTTTGATTCCAAGCCCAAATCCATAGAGTCCCTTAATCGGAACTATAAATTGAATTTTATCCACTCCCGAAAATTCATTCCGAACTGACGACGTCATTTGATCTACTCTTAATCCACTGTATGCACCGGACAAGGTTGTGAAAACGAACCTATTCCATGTTGCTGGATTATTCAGAGATAAACCAAAGCGATACGCCGGAACCAATCCTGTGCCGGATGTTCCGAGTGTTACACCATCCGCTGATGGCGAATGCACTCCAAGCCCGTATGCGTGGTACACACTTTGAGATATCCCGAAGGACGAAATGATTCCCATTACAAAAATGATATTACGGATAGACATACTGTACCTTTAAAATTGGATCAATGCTGTCCGGACTTGCCGTTTCCAGATGGACCATTTCATACGGATTATTCGTGATACTTGAATACAATTTTATTCCATAATTTTGAATTTTTCACTGCATGACTCCATGGATATAATATTTTAAATCAAGCGTCACCATTCCATCCGAAACAGTCCCGCTTATGAAATAAGATGTCTCCGTGTTATATGAATCTTCGTTCAATACCTGATACGTAAATGTTTGCGGTGAACTTTCCAAAGGATAGCCGATTATCTTGAAGCCATCGAGAGAATCGCCCTCTTCCACTTCAAATGACATTTCAGCTTTACGTAAGGTGGTGTTGGCTGGAAAATCAAGGGAATCAATATCAAATTTCAAAAGGGATTTAAAACCGTTTGCTCTTCCGATAGTTAAATTTAAAGAATCCGACTCTGCAACGCCCGGCGGTTGGGTAAACGATAAATCTGCAAGGGTCAGAAAAGAAGTTGAAGTGGTGTCGGTACTAGTGACGCCTGTCGTATCGGTGGAGGTGTACCGATAATGCACATTATACCTTGGAGCGGTTGTGGTTCCGCCTTCTCTACTTTCAAAGCCGATACGGGAATCCAATGAATCTACGGAGGTCAGCATAAAGGTATAATTTGCAATAGTTGAATCTGCAAAATTCTGAACAACCGATGAAGAAATGGGAAAATTAAGGTACGGCGGTGTCGGATCTTCAATGAGTGTGTCAACTGAATCTTGCACCAAGGTTGTTTGCGCAATATTGACAGCCATTGCTGATAATTCAGAATAAGCCGGATCAAGATAATGACTTATATATTCTCCAAAGATCGAATCGCCCGCAGTGGGAAAATATGATAATTGGAATGCGGATGTAATATCAATGGAATCGGCATAATACCACACCTTTAAATAAGTACTGTCCACGACAAAACTGGAATCATCCAATTCGTGCATTTCCACATTTCTATTTGTGTTGTTCGAAGATATTTTGAGTAAAATATATTGATTCGAAAAACCGTCTCCTTTCCCAAGATACAAGGTAGAAAGTGTTCCCATTTCCGGCGGCGATTGAAACGTAGTGGATTGAAATGATTGAACGGTTAGCGTATCAAGAGAAAGGTCTGTATTACTTAAATCGTACGGAATCGGCTCTTCCATGCAGCCAAACATTGCACAGAGCGCGGCCATTAGACCCAGATGTTTTGCGGACTTAAACACACTGATGGTAGGAAAAAAGGTCATTGATTTCGAGGATACTAACTCGGAATCAGGAATAAAGTTTCTGAAGTGCGTCATTTAAGGAAGCTGCCAACTGCTGATGATCTGGATTTTCGGAGTCTGCTCCCTTTATCAGAGTAACTTTTTTCTTCGCCTTTTTAAAGGCATCGAGTTTCATAATTTTTTGGGAAAGTTTTTTCTTTTCATCATCCAAAATAACTACGGCATCCGCAAATTCCGCTGCCACTTCGAATGCATTTATTTTTTTCTTTTTGCCCAACAATTTTTCCAGATCGAGACCGGCCTTTCGGTACGATTCAACCTCAAATTGAGAATACTCATCCAGTGAATGAATCAAAACAACCGTTTTAATATCCTTGTAAAAATCCTGATCCGCATACAATTGTCTATATACAGCGGGAATGACCGAAGTCTGCCAATCGTTGCAAATCAAAATATCCGGTTTCCAAAATAAATGCGGAAGAGTTGCAATCGAAGCATTCGCATAAAAATTGTATCTTTCGGCATTGTCTCCAAGTACACGCCCATTTTTAGCTTTGTAAAGCAAATTTGTCAATGGTTTAAACCAATGATCATGTTCTAGAAAATATACCTGAACTCTGGTTTTTGGAATAAATGCGCTTTTCGCTGAGGCCATTTGATCCGTACCGTCAAATGTAAATGGGATTTCACGAAGGCGGATGACTTCCCTTAAAATGTATTTCCTTTGGCTGACAAATCCATATTTTGGCAGCATGGTGCGTACATCGTGTCCCATCGATTGAAGGGCAAGCGGAACCTTAGCTGAAAAGTCAGCCAGTGAATAGGTATTTGCGAACGGAGTGATTTCCGTAGTGATATAAAATAGTTTTAATGACAAATTAATTCACACTCAACTGACGCAAAGCATCCTTTGCTTTTGGGTAAAACTCGCTCCCGGGGAAATAATCTAGCAACCGCTGGTATTCTTCTCGTGCTTTGTCAATATTTCCCATATTTAGGTAAGCATGTCCCAATTTCAACTGGGCATCATCATTTTTATCCGTCCCTGGAAATGTGAATACTTTTTCAAGTTCAGCGACAGCTCGTTTATAATTTTTTTGTGAATAATAACATTCCGCCAGCCAATACTGACTGTTATCCGCCAAGGGGTTGTTGGGACTGCCGAGAACAAGTTCCGAAAAACCCTGAATGGCAGGTCCGTAATCTCCGTTCTGATAATGGCCGAGCGCTGAAATATATTGTTTCTTATAGCTCGTAGAAGTGTATGGAGAACTCGAAGAGGATGACGCATCTTCCGGCGTATCCCTCAAGGCATACATTTCAGTGAAACTGTTTGCCATGGTCACAATTTTATTTTCAATCATCACTAATTGAGAAAGGATTTGAAAGTTAGTACTATCTGAATACGCAGCTTTATCCTCCAACATACGAATTTTATTTTGTAGTGTATTGATGCGGTTAATTAGCATGATCGCCACAGAATCGGTTTGCTGCTTCGCTGCCAATGTTGCGCGAAGTGCATTCTTTAAGTCTGGAAGTAAAATTTGAATTTGTGTTTCGAGAGATTCAATCTTCTCATTTTGTTTGGATATTTTTCCATTCAGCTTTTTGATCTCTTTTGCCGCGTTGCTTTGTGCGCTTACGGCTGTACCAGCTAAGAGCACAGCGAGGGACACGAATCCCATCATTTTTATCATACGAAGTCTCACACTATTTAAATTGGTTAATTCACTCGGATTCAGAACCGCCGAATTTACCCTTGCTCGTTTTTATCTTCCAATCCTTTTAACACTCACCCCATTCGGTTAACGGCTAGGTTCATACTGACACCCGCCATCATAAATGATGCCATGAGAAAAGACCCTCCGTAGGATATAAATGGGAGCGGAAGTCCCTTGACGGGAATGAGTCCGACCGTCATTGCGCAATTCACAAATACATGCGCCAGAAATATGGACGCAAATCCGATCAGCACAAGCCCGGAAAATCTATCGTTGGACTCAAAAGCAGACCGAGTTATTCTAAAAATAAAAAAGGTAAATACCGTCAGCATTATCAATAGCGCAATAAACCCGAGTTCCTCACCCATGACGGAAACAATAAAATCTGATTCCTGCACCGGTAAAAATTTGAGATGAGTTTGCGTGCCTTGTCCCCAGCCTTTTCCCAAAAACCCGCCGGAGCCAATCGCCATTTTACTTTGAATGATTTGGTACCCTGCGCCTAAAGGATCTAAATCGGGATTCAGTAGCGTTAACACTCGTTTTTGCTGAAAAGGTCGCAGCAGATTCCACGCTACAGGTGTAAGCAGACCTAAAAAGATATTTCCAAAATACAGACCAATTCCGGTTAAAAGTTTGGGTTTCGACAGATAAAAAATGATAGCCATAAATCCTGCCCATATAAAAAATGGAACAAGGTGGAATGCGGTTAAAATGCTGAAGATCGGCGCTATAAACAGGAAAAGGTGAAATGGCCTTGCGCCAACCCAAAACAACATCGGAATCAACGGCGTTATTAAAATAATGGCTGTGCCAAGATCGGGTTGATTCAAAACTATCAACGATGGCGCAAGCACGATGAAGCATGGAAACACTAGTGAGCCAAAATGCCGCATCTGAAGATTTCTGTCAGAAAGGTATCGGGCCAAAGCAATGACAATTATGATTTTCGCAAATTCAGACGGCTGTACGCTCACTGGAAGTCCCAAGTCAATCCAACGGTGCGTCCCAGCAACTTTTTCACCCAAAAAGGGTACTGCCAATATCCCAAGTGTCAGAAAATATAAAATATAGATATACTTGTGAATAAAATTTCTTGAAACCAAAAATGAACTTCCAAAACCAACCAATGCAGGAATGAGGATGATGGATTGTTTAAAGAAAAGGTTTTGCGCCAATGCGGTTCCCTGGTGAAGAGAAATGCTGTATAATATCCCCAATCCTAGGACAGAAAGAAACACCGGCATCAACAGAAGCGATTGAGGAGTTTCAGCAATTTTTCGCGTAAGTGTCATGGTGTTTTTTCAGCCATTTGTGTGGATTCACTATTAAAATATTGAGCAAAAATCCTACGTGCTTTTGGCGCCGCCACCTCTCCTCCGTGTCCGCTGTTTTCAATCAGCAGCACCAGTGAAACTTTCCGGCCATCCTTTTCGCCATAGCCGATAAACCATGCGTGAGGCTCTCCATGTGGATTTTCCGACGTACCGGTTTTTCCTGCTAGTTTCAATCCTTTAATTTTTGGATTTGCTGATTTACCGGTACCCCGCAAACCATACACTACTTTTCCCATATGTGAACTGATTTTTTCCCAAATGCTATTGCTGTAATGCGGGCTTGAACCGGATATGCCGCCCTGCCCTTTTACAAAATGAAGTTTTCCTGCTCTTCCTTCTGTAGCGAGATGATTGATATACATCGCCATCTGCACGGGTGTTACCAATATTTCCCCTTGACCAACAGCCATATTCAAGAGGTTTCCCCGTGCCCATCCTCGGCGTCCGTACCGCTTATTCATAAACGCCCTGTCCGGAATGATTCCTTTGGATTCTATCGGGAAATCATATCCAGTTTTCCGGCCAAATCCAAAACGATCCCACACCATCCACAAATCCTTGAGAGAAATGCGCTGAACCGTCTGATAAAAATACACATTACAGGATTGCTCGATGGCCTGTTCTAAGTTGACAAATCCATGACCTTCTTCTTTCCAGCACCGAAAAAAGCGGTCACCAAATTCATAAGATCCGGTGCATTCGATCCTTTCTGAAGGATTGATTTTTTGTTTATTTAACAATGCAATTGTCGTCAGCATTTTAAACGTGGATCCCGGAGGATATAATCCATTGGCGAATCGGTTTAGCAACGGTTTATTTGTATCGGATACTATGTGGCTCCAATCTATCCCAGACATCGACCCGCGAAACAATTCCGGTAAATAATCCGGAGAACTGGCGCATGCGATAATTTCTCCTGTTTCTGGAATAGATACAATACCAACACCTCGCACTCCCTGCAATTCCCTCTCCAATGCTTCCTGAATGGTAATATCAATGGTTGTCATGAGGTTTCGTCCCGGAATGGGACTAATATCTTCTCGTTCTGCGATTTGTCCAACTTCCCGTCCAAAAGCGTCCACCTGAAAAAATGATGCACCCTTTTCACCTCTTAATGAAGATTCATATTGTTTTTCAAGTCCTACCCATCCTATCAAATCACCTGCTTCATAATCGCTTTGTTTATCCGCCACCACCTTGGCGCTGTTATCCAAATCCTTTATATAGCCCACCAAATGAGACGCCCGCACTTTTTGTGTATAAATCCGCTCGGGATGCTGTGTATAAAATACTCCCGGAAGAGCCAGCTTATTTTCTTCGATTCTGCTGAGTTCATCAAACGAAAGGTCTTTCGCTAGTTTTGCGGGAAGGAAGCGTGTTCGGTAATACTTTTTATAATTGGATACCAAAATGGATTTATCTAAACCGATATTTTGCCCGATCACAGAAAATTGCTCTTCTTTGCTTTCCATTTCTCCCGGAATGCAATACAGCACATACGTTGGATAATTGTCCACGAGAATGACTCCGTTTCTATCCAAAATAAGTCCGCGCGGAGCATCCAGCGAAACGGCTCGAATTCTGTTACTGTCCGCTCTTTTTCTATACGTGTCATAATTCAATATTTGCAGATTGAAAAACCGTCCGAGCAGTATTGCCATCAACACGAATGTTAACAGATTAAATGCTAGATACCTCGATCGTGGAACTTGGTTATCAGCTTTCAGCATCGCTCATCTTTGCAAACGGAATCATGAATTGAAGCACCGCTAAAAACCCAAGAGAATAACTGAATGAATATGCCCAATTCAGGAAGAAAATTCCCGGATTGGTTTCGAATGTGTAATGGAATCTAACGAAAGAAAATATCAGAAAATGCACCAGTACAATGCTGACCCACCCTAAATGGAAATACATCGGAACCCAGCGCTGATAACGTCCATGAAGATATCCTGCTAAATATCCGGTAACGGAACACGTTAATGATGTGAGTCCAAAATAGGACCCGACTCCTGCAAAATCCACCAAAAGCCCGGCGAAGAATCCTGCGAGAACGCCGAAATACCTTCCGTGCATTACGCCGATATAGAGAACAAGAATCATGATGAAATCCGGGCGAATGGCATTAATTGACATGACTTCAGCCAGAAAGAACTGCATTAGAAAAATGCCAAGCACCCAAAAAATGAATTCACTATTGCGCATCTACAACCTCGGTAATGATGAAAACATTTAACAGAGAGCTCAAATCGTTGTGCATTTTGACGCGGACACTTTTCTGAAAACTGGCTCGCTCGTCGCGGATGCTAATGACGTCTCCGATGGGAATATCTTTCGGGAAATAATCGCTGAATCCGGAAGTCACAATCGCATCGCCGACCGTTACTTCAGCATTTTTCTGTACTTCACGAATTTCGCATATATCTTCATTGAGCCAGCGTAAAATACCGGTAGATCCGCCGGGAAGAATCCGGACACTTATTCGGAAATTGTGATCGGAAATCATCTGCACCACAGAACTGGTTTCACCGACTATGACTGTTTTTCCAATGATTCCTTTCGGCGTCAGCACAGGATTGTTTTCTGAAATTCCCTCCCTTTTTCCAACATCAACCGTAAGGGATACCATATTAGATGTGAGGCCTTTGTGAATCACTTTTGCCGGCTGAAGGGATATTCGGCTGTCCCGTTTAAAATTGAGCATGTCACGAAGATGCCGGTTTTCTTCTGCCAAATGCAGCATAGATTCCATTTGAAGCGTGAGCTGCAGATTTTTTTCGCGAAGCAGATTTGCTTCTTCTTCCAGAGTTCCCATGGACCGTATCCACGCCATCGGCGCATAGAGCACGGAAAAAATATCATTCGCTTTTGCGCGGAGCAGACGAATGTCTTTAGAATCGTTGGTAAAAATTAAGGTGATGGAAATAAAAACCGCCAGAATCAGAGACAAGTGGTCTTTTTGGCGGAGGATGGTGAGATAAAGATATCTCATTTAGATTATAACAATACGGACTCGTATTTGGTTACATTTTCAAGGACCATTCCTGTACCGCGAACCACAGACAAAAGCGGTTCTTCTGCGCGATTCACCGGCACATTGGTTCTGTCTCGAATCAACTGATCTATATCTTTTAGCATACTGCCTCCGCCGGTCATAATAATGCCTCGATCTAAAATATCTGCCGAAAGTTCCGGAGGTGTTTTTTCCAATGCGCGTTTCACTGCTTCCACAATATCGTTTACCGTATCTTTTAATGCTTGTCTGATTTCGTCGGAAGACACGTCAATGGTTTTCGGAATCCCGGAAATAAGGTCGCGTCCCTTCACCGGCACAGATTCTGTTTGCGTCCGCATGGCAGCGCCGACTTGCTTTTTAATACGTTCACCCGTGGCTTGGCCAATATCAAGTTTATGTTCATCTTTAAACCATTTAACGATGGCGTCATCCATTTCGTCTCCGGCGATTTTAATAGTCTCGTTCAGCACAACACCGTTCAGAGAAATCACGGCAATTTCTGTGGTGCCGCCGCCAATATCTACAATTATGTTTCCAACAGGCTGACTAATATCCAATCCAATCCCGATCGCCGCCGCTACCGGTTCTTCAATCAGAAATACCTCCCGCGCGTTGGCCCGTTCACCTGAATCTTTCACAGCTTTTATTTCCACTTCTGTTACACCGGACGGAATGCAAATCACCATGCGCGGACGTGCGAGGCGGTTCATATTTATTTTTCTCACAAAACCCTGGATCATTCCATCCGTCATGTTGAAGTCGGCAATAACGCCGTCTCGCAAAGGACGAATCGTTTCGATGGCGCCGTGGGTTTTTCCAATCATTGCTTTAGCTTCGTTTCCTACGGCAATAATTGAACCATCGTTCACGGAACGTGCCACGACCGAAGGTTCGTTAATGAGGATTCCTTTGCCCTTCACCCAGATTAGCGTATTGGCCGTTCCGAGGTCAATGGCAAGATCGCCTGAAATCCAGGAAAAGGTATTAGAGAGTTTGTTTAAAAAAGACATGCGTCGTTTACGGCTTCACTTTCATTCAAATTTTGGATGGCAAATCTAACTCAACTTGACGAAGATGGCATTAGTATTTCATCCTCTTTCTGATGATTTTTCCCGGGAATCGATCCTAACAGAATTTGGGTGTATTCATGTTTTGGATTTTGAAACACCTGTTCGACTGTCCCGGATTCGACGATGTGTCCGCCGTTCATCACCAACACAGTATCTGTAAAAGATTCCACCACATGAAGATCGTGCGTAGTAAACAAGATTGAAATAGATTTTTGTTCCGACAAATCTTTCATGAGGTTCAAGATTTTTGCCTGGACGGATACATCGAGAGCAGACACTATTTCATCGCAAATTAATACGTCCGGTTCCACCGCTAAGGATCGGGCAATGCAAACGCGCTGACGCTGTCCTCCGCTGAGCTCATGCGGATATTTGGCTGCTGCATCTTTCGGAATTTCTGTTTGATCCATCAACGCGGTCAATCTTTCATTAGGATTTTTAGCATTTGGATACAGCTGAATTACTTCATTCAATGTTTCATTAACGCTCATTCTCGGATTGAGCGAACTGTATGGATCCTGAAAAATAATCTGAATTTTTTGCCGCAAATGGCGCATGTTGGATGGATGGTATTCTTCGGTTTTGAAAATGAAAGAACCTGAAATTTTCGGCACCAATCCAACGATGGATTTACCAAGTGTAGATTTCCCAGATCCCGATTCTCCGACGATAGATAAAATTTCTCCGGCGTGAAGGTCAAAATTAATATCTTTCAGAATTTGGGTCCATCCGGCACTGCCGAAAAATGAAGCGGACGAAGATGGATAAAAAGCAGAAACGTTTTGTAAAGAAAGTACCGACGGCACAGATGTCAGTCCCGGCCGCTCATCATGGCTTGCTTACTTAGTTTATCCGCTGCCGTATTTTTTTCACGGGGAATATGTTCGCAACTCCATGAATCCAATTTTTTCAGGTAACCGTGCGCCGTGGAATGCAGCGCTTTCATGCGATCGTCCTTGACCTTGTAATCTCCATTTATCTGATTGACTACAAGCTGGCTATCTGCATATATTGCTAAACTTGACACTTTTAGCTCAATGGACAGTTCCACTCCCCGAATGAGCGCTGAGTATTCAGCTTCATTGTTGGTTTTATCATTGAGGTATTCAGAAAAAGAATATAGTTCTTCGCCTTCCCGATACAGCACACCGCCGATGCCGGCTGTCTTGGAATGCAAATCCGCCGCGCCGTCCACGAAAAGTTCTACCGGTTCGGAAGTGGTTAATTTATTATACAATTTTTCCAGAACACCATCGGACCGGTTTTCCTTTGTTGATAGTAGATCGCGGAGGGCGTTGATTTCGTCTTTATTCAGCTTCATAACTTATTTGAAAATAGGAAACTTTTTCATTTAAAAACCAATGTCATTCTGAACGCCAGCCTGCCCCACGCAGTGTGTGGCCGGCAGGAAGTGAGGAATTTAAAAATAATGATTTTCGAAAAATCGACGATTGAGATTCTTCGGTCATTTCATTCCCTCAGAATGACAAAAACTTTGTTTTTGACATCTTCTTATTCCCCTTCTTAAACTGTAGGGAAAAGCTCTTTAACTGTTACTGTTCAGAAGTCAATAAATGCTCATTCATAAATTCGCGGGCGAATTCAAACGCTGCTTTTCGTGACGGCGGATGACCGCCTAATGTCGGTCCGCGGTCCGCACAAAAAGCCAATCCGATTTTCTGACGGAGCGGTGATGTCATCGGAATATCCATAAATTTCATCAGCACAGCTCCATCGCCTCTCAAGCGGAAAAGGCAGTCGGAAACTTTATATCCTCCCTCCTTTACATTCAGCGGATTTTCACTATCAAAAGAGTGATGAGCACCTTCATAAACCGTAATGTCCGCATCTATACCGGCCAACTGCATTTCGGATATCAGATTTTCACACGCATCCGCCGGAACCCAATTGTCCAGTTCACCGATAAGAATGTGAATAGGCGCATCGGTAAATTCCATAATATCAAGCTCAAATATACAAGGCGGATAAATAGGCAAATGAGCGACGAAGCTGAGATCAGGATTGATGGCTTCTTTTAAAGGCTGCCAAGCGGAAAAGAGCGCAACAGAGCCGCCGAGACTCCATCCAGTAATTGCCGCGCGGTCCGTATCAACTCTGGGATCATCGCTCAGAACTTCCAAAGCGCGGTATGCATCCAGAATCATCATGGCAGACGTCACTTGAGTTTGAGTCCCGACAGTGGAAGTAACATTACGGCTGGCAAAACTGTGTAATTCGAAAGTTGCAATTCCCATTTCCCTGTACATAGCGAGATATTCAAAATGATGTTTACCCCAATCGAGGCTACCGGCAGCGCCGATGATCAACGGCAGATTTTTTTGTTCAGCACCGTCGGGGAATCGAAGCATTCCAAATACCTCCTGCGTTTCCTGATTCTCAAGATCGGTAATTACGTGAAAAAAAGAAAATGGATTGGCGCTGGTAAATGTAATCCTCTCACCATTTTCACCTGCAAAAATACAGGTAAGCAACAGTCCAAATAATATTGTGTTAGATTTCAATCTTCCCAATCCCCTACCCAATAAACGGATTCGTTCCGCTTTGTGCGGGACATTCTTCCCAATAATAACACCAATTGCAGAGGATCATCGGTTTTGCAGGAAAGTCACCGCCGATTTCAATATTTAACTGAATCGCGTCAATACGTTTTTTGACATCATCCACAAGGGCTACCATTTGCTGTGGCGTCCGCTCGGATTTTACTTCGAGATCCTGCTGTAAAAAATGCCAAACTAGTTTCACGGATTTGACATCATCTTTCTCGCTTTCAAGTGCAACCTGATACAAGGCGAGCTGTCCGTCTTTGTCTGCGGCAGTTTGGCTCAGCGCTCGTTTGCCTGTTTTGTAATCGTGAATTTCGTAATTGCCGTTTCCATCGTGGTCAATACGGTCGGCAATCCCTTTTAAAATATAGCTGTCGGTATCATCCAGCCGGAAAATGAATTCCACCTCATTCCCTTCCACGAGCTGCTCAAACGGCTGATATCGGCGGTAAAACGAAGCAAGGCAGCTTCTACCCAGATTGTAGTAATATTTCGGTTTATTTTCACGGCGGACAATGGCAATGCGCTTGTGCCATTTTTCATTCCATAGTGCTTCGTACTTTGCCTCTACGGAATCGAAAAAGATGATCTTCCCCTCCAGCACTTCATTGTACAAATACTCAATTGTTTCGTGCACCCGCTTCCCCATGAATGCTTCAATACCTTCATCATCTTTGTAAATTTTATCGATGTAGCGGAATTTGAACTGAGCAGGGCACTTTTTATAAGATTCAAGGCTGCTGTATGAAAATCGTTCAATCAAAGTCATTTGCGTCGGGCTCAATTAATAATGGCGCATGAATGGCGTCGTCAGCCGATAATCGCCAAAACCGGTGTCGTCCTCAAAAACAAAGGATCGATTGATGCGGTAAAAATGCCAGGTCCTCCGTGAATATCCTTTGCTCGGACGATCGTAGCGTTCCACCTCGTTTGGCGGACCGAACAGGATGTAAATCATTCCCATGTCCGTTTTCCATCCCGGCTGAAAGGATTCAAAATTCTGTTTTGAGTATTCCACGCGCATATAATATTCATCCATCAATTCATTCTTCGATGTTCCCGGCGTCGGATCGCGGTTTGCCCAAAAAGATAAAAACAGCTGTTCCCTCTCACGCCGATTTGCATCATTCAGCTGCTTCCGTTCATCGCCCTCAAGGATGAAGCGCATTTGTTCCATTGCTTCTTCTACGTTGGTAATGCTACGCGAAATTCCCGGCCGCTTCATCATGATTGGTTTTCGCCGGCGCGATGATTCTTCTCCCTGCCTCACTTGCGCCGCGATAAACAATTTTATCGAACTTAATTCATCCCGCGGCAAATTGATCTTTTCTGAAAATATCCCAGTATCAGACGTGTGCTCTGTGGCATAAGTCCAGTCATCGGTCTTTTTATTTTCTGTGACAGCAGACTCCAATGTGAATGTCCCCGGTTTCACTTTCCCAGAAAACAGAATTGAAAGGGAATTTTGGCCCACATCCAGCTGCAATCCCGAAAGCGGAAATTCATTTTTTCCAAATCCCCAGTCTCCGTTCTTTTCTTCCAATAAAACCGGCGGAAGTAAAAAAACGGCATCACTTAATTTTTCCAGTTCGAGGGATTCTTTTTTGACGCCGGCCTTGCGTGTATCCTCATCCATGAGATTTCCGGTGAGAGTAAACGTTCCGCTCCCAACAGAAAATTCCGCGGTTAAATAATGGACAATTTCACGCGATCTAGATTCAACATAACTTTCAGCTTCAATTTTCTTTTTCCAGGATTGCTTCCCGACTTGCACGCCCGCTTTATTGGTCAAACTTATATTTGCTTCAAACCCTGCGCTGAACCCTTTTTCGGATTTCAAAAATTGAAGTGCGCGGTTTGGCACGTCAATCCGAGCCACAACTTTTACCGAATCCGGCGATATCATTTCGGTGAATCCTGCAACCTTAAACCGATGAATGGCACTCGATCCTTTTTCGGGAATACCGCTGCGCTGTGCACTCAGATTTCCATCCTGAAAACACAATGTACTGACCAGCAAAATTATGTTAATACGATACATTAGAGGTCTTTTTTCCAACGAAACATGATCAGGCCTTCAGTGGTTCCCAACCATATTTTGTTCTTTTCAATATACATATCATTTACCTGTCCGATGAACGGGTAATTGTAACTCCGAAAGAAATCTTCTTTTGTATCCACTCTGAACAATCCAGTGTCCGTTCCAATAAATAAATGCTGTTTTGTTCCTGCCAGACTTTTTGGGAATGATCCTGCATATTTTGACGGTTCTGCCAATACAGACCATTTCTGTGTCTTGAAGTCAAATCCGATAATTCCAAAAGATGTTGCCGCCGCAAGCGTATTTCCAAAATGAGCCAGCGCCGTAAACTGAAACAATCCGTCCATTCTTTCGGCAATATCTGAAACGTGTCCTACATGCCTGAAATTTGTAAGTGTATTGTCTTCAGCTGAATATACCATCAGCTGATATTCCGTTGCGATCCAAAGGTCTCCATCGGCTTCTACGAGATCATAAATAAATACATCTTTTAACTTGTCGCCAATTTCGGTTTGTGTGAGGCGTTTAGTTTTTTTCGAAATCCGCGATAATCCTCTCGAAGCGGCTACCCAAACATAGTCCTCTATTTCTACCATACTGCGAACCCGGCCCATCGGGAATCCTCTTTCGGAACCGTAAAACCGCCAATAATCTTTTTTCTTATTGTAGATCATTACGCCGTCCATTCCGCCGAACCAGACTTCGTTATCCATTTCCAAAATTTCGTACACCGGCTGAGGATCCATATTCAAAGTAACATCAAACTCAACCGGATAAAATTCGTGGCGCTTCGGGAAAAATTGGGTAATTCCCTTTGCATCTTGATTCGATCGTCCGCCAATCCAAATACTGTTTCTTACGAACAAACTCATCACATCAGAATTGGCCAGACCGGACTGCACCGGCGTAAGCGCCTTCATCTGCGTATCGCCGAGAAAAATCATTCCATCAGAACCGCCAATCCAAATATCCCTGAATTTTCCGGTATGAGCTGTGCGGATAAACGCTCGCTTACCGTTCGGCCCGAGAAAACCATCGTGGATGTACAGCCAGCCGTCCATTACAGAATAGGTATCCAAAATGTGTGTCGGAATATCCATAGCCGAAAGGCGGCCGCTGCTCCACTCGACATCATCAACATCCGGTGATGCAAACATCCCCAGCAGTATGCCGGAAGAGCGGTCCAGTTTTATGAAAAGTGAACCGGCTCGAATCCACAGCGCTTCCTTTGATGAGCCGATTTGGTCAATGCGCGTGTAGCGATCCAACCCGATATCCAATAGATGAATCTTGCGCCAGTCGCCTATATGATTAAAACTATATTCCAAAGATCGGTCTGTGCCGGCCCACAGAATTCCCGTTTCCCGATCAAAATGAACAGCCGTTACGGTATTGCTGGAAATTCCCTGCGCCTGTGTTATCGGTGCTTCAAATCGGCGTCCGAACGCATGGTAGCGCAGAATTCCTCCCGATTCGGTTCCGAAATAGACATAGGTAAATCCTTCAGAAATAGACGTTATGTCGCCTGTTTGCCTATATTGAACCCAGTCCATTGGCGCAAAACGTGGATCGGGTTGAGCGGATAAATTTGACATCGCCCCAATCAACATTGAGACGAAAAAGAGAAATCGGGTTTGCTTAATCAGAATTGTGATGGGAATAAATGTCAGACAGCATATCCATGGTGATGGGAACAACTCCCACTTCTTCGCACACTCTTCCGGCCGCCAAATTGGCTAGATTAGCTGCTTCCTCCAAGCTCGCGCCCGAAACATCCGCGAGCGTGAATGCCGATATAACCGTGTCGCCCGCACCGGAAACATCGTGTACTTTTCTGGCTTGGGTTGGGATGGTTTGCATTCCGTCTTCTGTAAACAGCGATACACCTTTTTCGCTTCGGGTTACCATCACAATTCCCGCGCCCAGTGTTTCGCGAAGCTTTTGTCCGTGAGATTCAAACTGGTCGGAAGTGTAGCCGGCAGACAAAGCAGATTCGAATTCGTTCAGGTTTGGCTTAAACAGCCTCACATGTTTGAATTCTAAAAAATTATCTTTTTTGGGATCCGCGTAAACCGGAACATTTGCCGTACCTAATATTTCCAAAATTCGCGATAGTGAATCCTTCCCAAAGAACCCTTTATTATAATCCTGAAGAATCACCGCATCCAATGCTGAAACGTGTGATTCAATGGCATCCATAACCTTGTTTTCCACCTCTTCGCTAAGATTCCACGTAACTTCCCTATCGGTGCGAACTACTTGATGTCCTTGTGCAATTACGCGCGCTTTTACGGTTGTCGGCCGATCGGCATCTTTCATTATTCCGTCAATTCCGATTTTCGTATTCTTAAGTAAATCCTTGAGAACCATTCCTTCCGAGTCATCGCCGACAACACCGACAACGGAAACTTTCGCACCTAAAGAAGAGAGATTCAGCGCAACATTAGCTGCGCCTCCCGGATTATTGTCTACCGATGTCACGTGCACAACAGGAACCGGCGCTTCCGGGGAAATTCTGTCCGATGTTCCCCACATGTATGTATCCATCATCAGGTCGCCGACAACCAGAATTTTCTTCCCTGAAAATTGTCCGGTAATTTCTGTAAAGCGGTCTGGGGTCATATTTCTTCTTTCTGAACCGGTGTTTCCGGTGGCAGGATTAAGGCAAGGGCAATATATAAAATGACACCAATCCCTGCGCTTAGCAATGTTCCAAACACCCACAGGAAGCGAATCAAAGTCGGATCAATCTGGATAGTTTCGCCCATTCCTCCGCACACGCCGGCGATTTGTTTATTGTCTAAAGATAGATGAAGCGGATAGGTGGATTTCACATCAAAAATTCCGGACAAATCACTTTTCTTTGTGACAATCATATACAAACCGAGTGCAATAACAAAGAGGCCAAAAAAGATATTCAATCCCGAACTCCAGAATTTGCTCCATGCAAGGCCGACAATATCACTGTGCTGAATCAATAATACGATTCCCAGAACAATCAGTAATAGTCCCCAGATCGGCTGGAGGGTGTGTTTCTTTTCAATCGGCGCCGCTTCACCTTTTACTTCGTATTCCTGTGGAAGAATAAACAACGCAACTATGTAGGCAAGGATTCCGGATCCGCCGAACAAAGTCACAAGTATCCAGATAATCCTTACCAATGCCGGATCTACTTTAAAATATTCGGCAAGCCCGCCGCACACGCCGGCAAGAACCTGGTCCGTCTGCGATCTATAAATGCGTTTCACATGTTCCATTCAATGGTTTTCCTTCAATCTTAGAGAGTTTAATTCCCAATAGCGATATTCAAAACATGAACTTTATTCATCTTCGCTGCCGTCTTTTGCTTGGCCTTCCGCGGTTATGTTGCTGCTTCATGCCGGACCGAATTCGGGAAACATGCCCTTTGTCCAGATAAATCAACACGGAAGCAAATTGGCGCAGATAATGATCAGACTGGGACGCGAGGATAATGGTTGTCCCTAGGTTTTGATTCATATTTTTGATTTTTTTCCTGAGTTCCGCTTCCTGATCCTGAGGCATAAATACGCCGTAATCATCCAAGATTAGAACTCTCGGATCGCTTTCCACAGCCAATACGGATGCCAACACAGACCGTTCCCCATCTGTCATGGTGCCAATTTTGTCATTCCAGATTTGTCCAAATCGGCTTTTTGCGAAATGCCGCTTGTGGATATCATCTGCTTTTGCCGGAAAAGCAGTGCGAATTTTCACTTCACCGGTTCCACTTCCGTTGATGCGCGTTGCACCAACGTAATAAATATCCGGATTTTGAATCGGTTTTCCACGCCAATTGGTTTTATACGGTTTACTATCGTAAAACACTGTACCTGACTCTGGCTTTTCCATTCCTGAAATCAGGTTCAAAAAGGTGGATTTTCCGCATCCTGCTGGACCTACAATACCATAAACAATTCCCTTATGGAACTGCAGCTTTTTTATGTTGAGGACTTTTCGTCCTCCTCGACTTTGATACAATCCTTCTGTCTCTAAAATGAGCGATGCTTTTTGGTTCATTCTTTACTCCTTATCGGATAGTAAAGCTCAGAACCGGGAGTAAATCAGGTTTTTGCTTCCAGATACTTTTCCGTGTCAATGGCAGCCATACAGCCCAGCCCTGCTGCTGTTACCGCCTGGCGATAGGTATGGTCCACGACATCACCGCAGGCGAAAACGCCCTCAATTGATGTGGCTGTTGATCCATTTTGGTTCACAATATATCCTACATCATCTGTATCTAATTGTCCCTGAAATACATTTGAATTCGGATTGTGCCCAATCGCCATAAAAATTCCGTCGCAAGATTCCTCTTTGGATTCACCTGTTTGTGTATCTTCAAGGGTAATTCCCGTGACGCCGGTTTCTTCGGTACCATGGATTTCCGTTACTGTGGTATTCCATGCGACCTTTATTTTTGGATTGTTGAGGGTCCGTTCCTGCATTATTTTTGATGCACGGAATTCATCCCGACGGTGGACAATAATGACTTCGGAAGCAAATTTGGTCAAAAAGGTAGCTTCTTCCATGGCAGAGTCTCCTCCTCCAACCACGTATACTTTTTTATCTTTATAAAAGAAGCCGTCACAGGTAGCACAAGCTGACACTCCGTGTCCCATGAGTTTTGATTCCGATTCGAGTCCCAGCAGTTTTGCGGAGGCACCGGTAGCAATAATAATGGAGTCAGATGCATATTCGTCTTCACCAATCCACACTTTAAATGGGCGGGATGATAAATCTACTTTTGTTACTATTTTGAAATAGCATTCGGCTCCGAAGCGCTTGGCCTGCTCACGGAATAAATCCATGAGTTCAGGCCCCAGTATTCCTTCCGGAAACCCGGGATAATTTTCCACATCGGTGGTGATGGTCAACTGACCACCCGGTTGGTTTCCCTCAAACACAAGAGGGTTCAGATTCGCCCGCGCGGCGTATATAGCTGCTGTCAGCCCCGCAGGTCCCGAACCAATGATAATAACCTCCCGATTCATCGCTTTTGTCAGATCAGAGCGACTGATCTAACAGTTGTGTGATATTCGTTTTTGGAACAGCCCCAATGACCTGATTGGCAACTGCTCCATCTTTGAAAATGAGCAGCGTTGGGATACTTCTTACCCCAAACTGCATGGATACTTCCTGGTTTTCGTCTACATTGACTTTACCGACTTTAACTTTGCCGTTGTAATCATTTGCAATTTCCTCGACAACCGGTGCAATTGCCTTGCAAGGGCCACACCATTCTGCCCAGAAATCAACTAAAACAGGCGTATCTGCTTTCAATACTTCTGTATCGAAATTTTCTGTTGTGAATTCTGATACTGTATCTGCCATATTATTTTCTCCAGATTGTGTTAAAATTTAGCCACCAAGTTTACAGGAAAACTTCTACACTGTAAAACATCAAAATACAATTTTGTCAGCTTTATGACAAAATCAGGCTCTTATCCAACGCCAAACCTCTTTTATGCTCAACTTTTTTCCATACATCAAAACAGTTGTGTGAAAGATTTTTCCCGCTAGTCTTATCGTTAAATAAATACAAAGAATCAGAAGACCCAATGTGGAAATAATTTCAAAGGTAGTTGCTTCGCCAGTGGTCACCCTCAGAATCATCATAAAGGGAGTTATCGGCGGAATGAAGGATAATATTTTAGTAATCGGCGCTCCGGGATTATTAATGAAATATACTGCACCAATCATAGGAACCATCGCAACAATGGATAGCAACCCCATGGACTGCTGTGCTTCCTGCTCAGAATCAAACAAAGTTCCCATTGTTGCATAAAATGCGGCGTAAAAGAAAAATCCCGCGAGGAAAAATGCAAACACAATTGGCAATGAATCGTACGGCATACTGGGAAGATCAAAATAGGTTCCCATGGCAAGGCCGACTACGATGTAAAATGCAACCTGTGTTACGGCCAAAAGACACAACCCCAAAATTTTCCCTGCCATCAACTGCCGCGGCGTTACTGTGGATAACAGGATTTCCATCATTCTGCTGGTGCGTTCTTCTATTACACTCCGAAGCAAAAGCTGTCCATTGATAAAAATGACCATGGTGAGCAAAAACATGAAGAAGAATGGAATCAGGAATCCGCTAATTTTATCTCCTTTTTCAACTTCCCCGTCCTTATCCACTTCAAACAAATCCAAATGCACCCGACGGCTCAATTCATTTACCAAAATGGGATTGATATTTTCATCAATCATGCGTTTGGTGACGACTGTTCTGCTTAGGGTTCCGCGGATTCCGGATTGAATTTTCATGTTGCTCAGGTTTCGCGCATAATAAGTTGGCACTTCGTCATCCATGATTCCTTCAGGGATTACTACGAAGGCAGAAATCTCTTCATTCACCAAAGCAGCCAATGCATCTGTTTCCTGTTCAAAATGAGTCGGATTGAACATGGATGATCCGTCCTCCAGTTTTATTTCAGTTTCTAGCCGTTCCAAATAATCAGCGCCGATTCCTGAATAATCAACCATGCCGATAGTATAGGTTTCTGTGCCTTCTTTATCTGCAAGGTATCCACTCAAAAATCCTGACCCAACCATTAGCACAGGAAAAAGCAACGTTGTTAAAATGAAGACTTTGGACCGAACCCTTATCTTGTATTCCCAGCCAATAATTCGGAAAACCCTGTTCATGATGATGCCTTTACTTCCTCAATAAATATCTGCTCTAAACTCGGTGTATCGATCCTGAAGGAATCAATTTCTACTTTTGGATTGAGCCAATTTAGGAAATCACGCGGAGGTTTTTTCAGAACGCCTTTCAGCGTTGCGCCGTTCAATTTTGGATCATCCATAAAGTCGGCCAATCCTGCCTCATCCATATCGCCGCTAAAGCGAACTTCCACGGCATCTTTCCGATGTTTTTCTCTAACATCTTCCAGAGTTCCCTTCACCAGAACTTTTCCATTATTAATGAGGCAAATATTGGTACAAAGGCGCTCCACCTGTTCCATCTGATGCGTAGAAAAAATAAAGGTAACACCCTCTTTTTGCTTTTCTTCGATAATGTCTTTCAATAGCAATTGGTTCAGCGGATCCAGTCCGGTGAATGGCTCGTCTAAAATTACAAAATCGGGCTTCTGAATAAGCGCCATTATAAATTGAATTTTCTGCTGGTTCCCTTTGGATAATTCCTGAATTTTGTGATGTGCTCGGTCAGCCAAATTAAATCTCTCCAGCCAATCCATGGTATCCTGTTTAAGTCTATTTTTCGGTACCCCCTTCAGTCCGCCCAAATACATGAGCGTTTCCAAAAGTTTTTGATTGGGATACAACCCGCGTTCTTCCGGAAGATACCCTAAACTCTTCCTCTCGACTTCCTTGACCGGCGATCCGTTTAACAAAATAGTCCCGAAATCGGGTTCAATAATGCTCATTAACATTCGGATAATGGTTGTCTTCCCTGCGCCGTTCGGACCGAGCAAACCAAAAATATCACCCGTCTCAATGGAAAAACTGACGTGATCCACAGCGGTCACTTTATCGTATTGTTTATGGATGTTTTGTATTTCAATCATTCAATTTCGTTTCTTATAGGTATTCCATCCACTTTTTCGGGAAAAGGGATGTTTAAAATTCTGGAAATGGTGGGGGCAATATTAACGGTAATTTGCCGATTATCATATACTTCCGGACGAAAAGATGCCGAGGAAAATATCAATGGAACATGCGTATCATAATCATACGGTGTTCCGTGCGTCGTTCCAATTTCCTTCCATAGCAAATAGTGCTCTTTTTCGAGTATCATCAAATCCGGACTTAATTTGGGATGAATCATATTCCGAAACATCCTTTGCTCTGATTCGGATAGTCCGCTGGATTCTAGCGCTGTTAAATCAACGACACCGCGGATGCCCTCAATATCCTTAAATGCCGTCCTGAAAAATTCAACAATCCTTCCTCGAGAAATGCCAAGATTATTCATTTCATCCTGAAAGAAATACACAGTCTGACCGTAAATGTGAAAAAACTCGAATGGGCCGTATTGTTTTCGAATCTCTTGCCGCGCGGATTCAAACGCAGCGGTAATGACCGACCTCTTGATACGACCGGTTTCTATCCCGCTCAAAGATGCATATTCGGGAATGGTTGCGGCGCCATGGTCCGAAGACAATACAAACAGGATATTTTCCAATCCGACGGACGCATCTAAAGAGGAAAGAAAATCATCAAGATATTTATCGAGTTTAAAAAATACATCCGCAATTTCCTGTGAATACGGGCCGTAATCGTGTCCCATATAATCTGGAGAAGAAAGGCCGATGGCTAGTAAATCCACTACCGAATCCTGGCCTAGATTTTCATTTTCCACGATGGTTTGAGCCAGATCCAATGTCATACGTCCGAACCACGGCCGTCCCGGCATCCAAGCCAGCAATTCTTTTTTAGAAATGCCATCGTCGAAACCTATCGGAAATATCGGCGAAAAGAGTTCCGAAGCGTAGGTATCCATTTCTCCCTCAAAGTGGTCAGCCCGAGCAATATCTAAGTAAATAGATGCATCCAGTTCGCGCGTCCACACGGAATCTCTGTACGTTTCCATATGCAGTTTTCTGTTGAACGATCGTAGCCAATTGGGATTTCGATTTGTGTAATACGTTGTTGTCATGAATTGGCCTTTGCGATTATACCACAGCGCAAGGTTCGGGTTTTTACCACCAAAGAAAATGGCCGCCCGGTCTTTCCCTCCGATTGAAAAAACTTTCGATTCTGGATTGGATTCTTTCATCCAGTCGCCGAGGGCCGTTGCATTTACCAAGCGATATGATCTTTTTCTTCCCGGATATCCCAAGGGTTTTGCTTCGAGATCTTCAACACAGTTTACTCTTTTTTCTCGAATGCGATCGTACCAGCTGTTGCCCAGAATTCCTCCCGTGCCCGGATGCATTCCGGATCCTAAGGTAAAATATCCCGTTCCGGTTACGGTATAAGCATGATCATGGTATGCTTCAGAATACAAATGGCCGTGATCCAACAGCCATCGAAATCCGCCGGTAAAATGCGGGTTTAAGCGTTCTAAAATATGGTACGGGAATTGGTCAATTCCGATATAAACAACGAGCTTGGGGCTTGGCGACGCAAAACCCATCGTGAAAAAAATAGCCGCCATCGGCAGCCATTTCCGGATTTTCATCCTATTACTCTCACAAATCGTCTCTTGCCGACTTTAATCACCACGGTCATTCCTGGATTCAGCGTTTCGTGAATATCCGTACACGGTTTATCATTTATTTTGACAGCATTCTGTTTAATCATGCGCCGTGCTTCTCCCTTACTGGAAACCAATCCTGCGTTAAAAATAATTTCAACGACCGTTGCTTCCTTTTGAAGTTCATACTCATCCATTTCATCCGGCGCTTCTTTTTGTACGACCACTGTATCAAAATGCTGTTCTGCTTTATTTGCATCATTTTCAGAATAATACAAGGCTACAATTCGTCTTGCTAAGTCACGCTTAATGTCACGCGGATTCTGAGAGGAATCCGCTAATTTTTCCTTTGTTTCCTTCATTACATTGTCATCGGCGTCCGCAGCAAGAGTTAGATATTTTTCAATAAGATTATCAGGAACGGACATCGTCTTTCCGTACATATCCTCGGGTAAATCCGTCAGTGCGATATCATTTCCGTACGATTTGGACATTTTCTCGATTCCATCGGTTCCTTCTAACAAAGGCGTTGTAATGATGACTTGCGCAGGCTGACCGTGCCGTTCCTGTAGATCCCGACCAACCAATAAATTAAATTTCTGATCGGTCCCACCCAATTCTACATCCGCGTTTAAATGAACGGAATCCATTCCCTGCGCAAGCGGATACAGAAATTCGTGGATCGAAATGGGCGCCTCGGACTCAAACCGTTTTGTGAAATCATCCCGTTCCATCATTCTCGCAACGGTATATTTGCTGGCCAGATCAATTACTTCACTAAAGTTCATTTTATTCAGCCATTCTGAATTATACACAATTTTAAGTGTATTCATATCAAGTATAACTTTAGCTTGATCAACATACGTTTTCGCATTCGATTTTGCTTCATTCAATGTGAGCTGCGGACGTGTTTTATTTCGGCCAGAGGGATCACCGATCATTGCGGTAAAATCGCCAATTACCAATACAGCTTCATGGCCGAGATCCTGAAAATGTCTCAATTTTCGCAAAACCACACCATGTCCGATATGCAAATCCGGACGGCTCGGATCGCAGCCAAGTTTTACTACAAGCGGACGGTTTTCCTCAAGTTTAGAAACCAGTTCCTTTTCAGGCAGTATTTCTTCCACGCCGCGCTGGATAACAGCCAATTGTTCTTTTGCTGAGATAAAACTCATCTGTACCGATCCTTAATTGCCTTTTCAGTTTCACGGCGAATGTCCAATTCCTTTTTCGCCGCTTTTTTATCGAACTGCTTTTTCCCTTTCGCCAAACCAATCTGCACCTTTGCCCATCCTCGATCATTGAAATACAACTTTAGAGGAACTGCCGTCATGCCTTTGAGGTCCAATTGCTTCTGAATTTTTCCGATTTCCTTCTCATGAAGCAACAGCTTTCGATTTCGGGTTGGCTCATGAGACACATATCCTTGGTGAGAGTAAGGACTAAAATGCGCCCCCACAAGGAAGACTTCACCCTTTCGAATATGGATGTAGGCTTCTTTGAGGTTTGCGCGCCCTTCTCTCAAACTTTTCACTTCGGTGCCGAGCAGTTCAATACCGGCATCAAATGTTTCAAGAATATGATATTCGTGACGTGCTTTCCTGTTTGTAACGACAATGTTGGCTTCCATGGTAAAATTTTAGATGGAAAAATTATCCTTAAACCAAAGCCAGTACAAGTTTATTCCTTGAAATCTGTAGAGCGTTACATCTAAAATCGGCGACTCAAAATTTGCCCGGGTGGTGAAATTGGTAGACACGCACGGTTCAGGTCCGTGTGCTCTAACAGGCATGCTGGTTCGAGTCCAGTCTCGGGCACTATCTAATGTATTATGCATATGTTCTCCGTAATCGAAAAAATACAAATCGTTATATCGGTCATTGCGAAAATATTTCCGTCAGGTTAAAAAACCATAACGATGGTAAAGTCAAATCAACAAAATCATTTATTCCATGGTATTTGGCGTACAAAGACGAGCTTAAAACTAGAAATGAAGCAATCGAACACGAAAAATATTTGAAGTCGGGGATCGGCCGCCAATGGCTAGACGAAAATGGTTATTGAAAGCTGGTTCCCTGCCTGCCGGCAGGCAGGGAGTCCAGTCTCGGGCACAAAATGTTATTATGTAAAACGTAATAAGTAATTACATCATTACGTTTTACACTATTGTAACTTTCAACTAATTCTCTTTTTTCTAAGACATTCATGAAAATTCTCTTACTCGAACCCTACCTTACCGGTTCTCATAAGCAATGGGTATCGGGTTACATTTCCCACAGTAAACACCATATTCATCCGATAACTCTTAACGGGAAATTCTGGAAATGGCGCATGCACGGCGGTGCCGTCACCCTTGCTAAACAATTTAATAAATCTGCTTTTTCCCCCGATCTCATTTTAGCTACTGATATGCTCGACTTCACTACATTTTTGAGCCTAACGCGAGCATCAACACATTCCGTGCCAACCGCAATATATTTCCATGAAAATCAATTATCATATCCATGGTCAATAACAGACAGAGACGTTCAAAAAAATAGGGACAGTCATTACGGTTTTATCAATTATGCGTCAGCGCTGGCGGCAGATCATGTTTTATTTAATTCAAGATATCATATGAGTTCATTTTTGAAGGAAGCAAAAGCATTGCTGAAACATTTCCCCGATCATAATGAATTAGATTCCATTCCGCAAATTAAAGAAAAAAGCATTGTTCTTCCCGTTGGGTTGGATTTAAAACGCTTATCCAATTTCAAACCCGTCCAATCAGCCCCACCTCTTATCTTATGGAACCATCGTTGGGAATACGATAAAAACCCTGAAACCTTTTTCAACACACTTTTTCAACTTGATAGAGAGGGAATTGATTTTCGTGTGGCGGTTTTGGGCGAATCTTTTAGTAAAGCACCCACCATTTTCGAGGATGCCCACAAAAGACTAAAAGAAAAAATAGTGCATTTCGGGTACTGTAAAAGATCCGAAGAATATGTGCGATGGCTTTGGAATGCTGATATTATCCCCGTTACAAATATTCAGGAATTCTTTGGAATCAGCGTTATGGAGGCCATGTTTTGCAACACGTATCCACTGCTTCCGAATCGGCTTACATATCCGGAGTTGTTACCCAAAAATTTGCACGAAGCTCATTTATATCATTCTGAAAATGAATTGGTGGAAAAGCTAAAATGGTGTATTTCCAATATAGACGAAGTTCGAAAAAAAGAATTCAGTGGAATTGCCGTCCAATTTGATTGGAATAAATTAGCACCAAAGTATGATGAATTATTTTCGTCTTTTCTATAACAAATTGCGATTTTAAAATTCTTTTTTACCTCTTGCATCTTCCCCACAATTGAGGAAGCATTTTATAATTAAAACTAACTGTTAAATAATTCAGGGTTGCTTTTCAGTTTGCTCGTTACTTTAACAAATGCGTCAACAATGTCCTGAATATCCCGCTCGTTTCCGAGAAGGTGATTCTGTCTCAGCCAGACCGCTTGTTCATCGGCAATCGTTTCTGTCTCCGGCATCGATATTGACTGATAGTCTGTATCCTTAAGCCAAGGATATTCGTCGGCATTTGTAATAAATAATTTTTCGCGATAGAGCGGTGAATACCCCATATATGTGTACACACCTTCCGCCTGCATTGCTTTAAAAAATGTCTCACGCGGAATATCGTTGAAATGTGTTTTATTGTACTTTGTGATATACAGATGATGTGCTTGGCGCGTGGTTCCCGTGTATGCTTTTATAGGTGAAATACCCTCAATTTGACTCAGCGCCTCATCAAGCAAAGATTTACTGCGATCTCGGGTTTCCATATCATTAATTATCGAATCGATCTGCGGATGGAGCATACTTGCCGCCAAGGCATTCAGCCGGAAGTTTCCGCCAAGATGTGAATGTTCGTACCATTCGCCGCCTTTCACTCGTCCGCAATTATGATATGAGAAGCATGCATCCATAAAGTCATCGTCATTCGAAATAATGGCGCCGCCTTCTCCGGCAGTCATATTTTTAGATGTCTGAAAACTAAAAATTCCGCCTAACCCCAAGGCGCCTACTTTTTTTTCATTCCATTCAGCGCCGTGCGCCTGTGCAGCGTCTTCGATAATCGGAATACCGTGCCGTTTCCCGATAGCAAGAATAGCGTCCATGTCGCATGGATTCCCGGCAATATGCACCGGCATGATTGCCTTGGTTTTATCCGTAATCTCGGCTTCAATTTTTTCCGGATCCAAATTAAGGGTTTCGGAATCAATATCCGCAAAAACAGGAACAGCATTTGCCATAAGCACTGCTGATGCAGTCGCAATAAATGTATACGGCGGAATAATGACTTCATCGCCTGCTTTTACTCCGGCGGCTTTCAGCGCCACCCAGAGCGCGGTTGTTCCTGAACTCGTACTGATGCAGTACTTCGCATCCTGAAAATTTGCAAATGCCGACTCAAACCGTTCGATGGCTTTGCTGCCAACGCCCCACCCTTCCGAATCAAGCGTATTCATAATGCTATCGCGCAATTCGCTGGTGGACCGCGGCCAATCGGGAAACGGCGCTGTGCGGACCGGCTGTCCGCCAAATAAGGCTAAATCATTCATTTCTCATTATAATTATAATTAGAAAATTACATGAATCCATTTCAATCTCACCGAAAAATTTTCGTGGACAAGAAATTGTTTAAAGTTTTGCCATTTATGCAGAAGAATGGCATAGAAAAATCAACCTTCTGCCATTATTTCAATCCATCTGCCAAAAACGAGTGTTAATAATTGTTGGCACAAAACTTGCGTAATAGAAATCGAAAAGTTTCACAAACGAATAATCGAAAGGATAAACACATGAAACTCATTAAATGGACACCACAGCAATCCTTACTTGGAGATTTCGACAGAATGCTGAACGATATATTTGGCGACGGTTGGAATCTTCAAGGTAACGGAACGCAATCTTCCTGGTCTCCGGATTTGGATATTGCAGAAACGGAAAAGGAATTTGTGATTACTGCAGATTTCCCCGGGATGACGAAAAAGGACGTGACGCTCGAAACAAAAGACGGCGTATTGACACTTTCCGGTGGTAAGACTGAACCTCAAGAAACAGATTCGGATAATTTTCATCTGCGTGAACGCAGGACCGGAACATTTCATCGCTCGTTCAGTCTCCCTGAAGGAGTGAATGCGGATAATATTTCTGCCAAATTCAAAAACGGACAGTTGGTGGTAGCGCTTCCGAAAATAGACGTGGTGCAGGAAAAAGGTCGTGAAATTAGAATATCATAAACTAATCCATCATTCATGACAATAAAAAAGGGCTCAATTTTGAGCCCTTTTTTATTATAAAGATATGTTCGAAATAAATACGGTTAACTCATCTGTGCGCCGCCATCCACGTTGATGGTTTCTCCATTAATATAGGAGGATAAATCGCTGGCGAGAAAACAATACAAATGTGCTACTTCTTTTGGATCGCCCCATCTCTTCAACGGAATTTTTTCGGACAGCATTTCGATCACGTTATCCGGAATTCCAGACGTCATATCTGTTCTAATAAAACCGGGAGCAACTGCATTGACGCGGATTCCATCTCTAGCCAATTCTTTTGCCCAAACCTTTGTCATGCCGATTACACCGGCTTTAGATGCCACATAATTGGTTTGCCCAAAGTTTCCCGATTTCCCAACAATAGAAGATGCGTTTACAATAACACCTCCGCCTTGCTCACGCATGATATCAGATGCAGCTTTTGTACACAAATACACGCCTTTCAGATTTACATTTATAACACGGTCGAAAATTTCTTCATCGAGTTTTTTTAAGGTACTGTCCATTAAAATTCCGGCATTGTTAATGAGAATGTCCACATGCCCAAAGTGTTTTTGGACATCCACAAATAAAGCAGAAACACTTTTCCCGTTTTGGACATCCACCTGAAAAAATGTCGCGGCTTCGCCGATTTCTACAGCGGCGGTTTTTCCCGCGTCCGCATCAAAATCCGCGATAGCAACTAACGCGCCTTCGTCAGAAAAAAGCTGAGCGACCGCTTTGCCGATTCCCTTCGCGCCGCCGGTTATCACGGCTACCTTATCTTTTAGAATTTTATTTTCAGAGCTCATAGATGATCGTTGTAATTTGAGGGATGAAATTAGGACACCAACTGCAATGATTGAAAGGACTCTCGATGCCGCTTAACACTATTTTAGAATTTGCCGGAAATACGCCGGTGGTAAAACTTGATAAAATCGGTGCATCGCTTCCGTGTCAATTATACGGAAAATGCGAATTTTTTAATCCGGGCGGATCGGTAAAAGACAGAATCGGCATTCGCATGATTGGGGAAGCTGAAAAAGCCGGCAGGATTAAACCCGGCGATACGCTGATTGAACCCACATCCGGAAATACCGGAATCGGGATGGCGCTTGCCGCAGCGGTAAAAGGCTACAAAATGATCATCGTCATGCCGGAAAAAATGAGCATGGAAAAACAGGTGGTGCTCGAAGCGCTCGGGGCCGAGATCGTACGCACACCAACAGAAGCCGCATGGGATGATCCCGAAAGCCACCTCAGCATCGCTAAAAAAATGAACGCTGAAATACCCCATTCACACATTTTAGACCAATATGCAAATCCGGATAATCCTGATGCACATTATTATGGAACTGCGGAAGAAATCCTGACCGAATTTGGGACGGACCTTGATATGGTTGTGATGGGAGTGGGAACGGGCGGAACCATTACCGGCGTCGCGAAAAAACTGAAGGAAGCTATTCCAACTATTACCATAATCGGAGCAGATCCTGTCGGGTCCATTCTGGGCGGCGGCGATGTGGTTGAGCCTTATCTCGTGGAAGGTATCGGTTACGATTTCTTCCCCGATGTGCTCGATAACGATTTGATTGACCGATACATCAAGGTGAATGATGCAGACAGTTTTTCAATCGCCCGCAGACTCATCAAAGAAGAAGGATTGCTCTGTGGCGGTTCGAGCGGAACGGCGGTGTGGGCGGCGCTTCAGGAAGCCAAAACATTAACTGAAAACCAAAACTGCCTTGTCATTCTTCCGGACAGTATTCGGAATTATCTCAGTAAGTTTGTTTCTGATGAGTGGATGCAAGAACAAGGGTTTTGATGGTTGAAGGATTAGGATAAGGGAACAATCTTCTCCGCCAGTTGGCGAATACGATTGACAAGTTAGGGATAAGAAAGAATGGATAAATTTTATGGGTAGAAAAATCACCATTTTATTTTTGGTATCACATTTTATTTTTGGGATAGATCCGGATGACCGCGGCTATATCGTTAAAGTCGGCGATCCGTGTCCGGACTTTTCCTTGACTATGATCGATGGGAAATCACTTTCACTAAATAACATAAAAGGAAAAGTCGTAGTCCTTCAATTCACCGCCAGCTGGTGTTCTGTCTGCCGAAAAGAAATGCCCCATTTGGAAACGGAAGTCTGGCAGCGTTTTAAAGATGAAGATTTTATACTGATTGGCGTGGATCGGGACGAACCGCTGGACGTGGTGAAAAAGTTCGCCGATGAAATGAAAGTCACCTATCCGATGGCACTCGATCCCGGTGCTGAAATTTTTGGATTGTTTGCAGATAAAAAAGCAGGCGTTACACGGAATATCGTATTGGATCAGAACGGGAAAATTGTTTTCCTGACACGGTTATTTGAAGAAAAAGAATTCAATCAAATGATTGACGTGATTGATAGGCTAATCTCAGAAAATAAGAAAACCTAAGAAACCTATTACTGACTGTGCAGAATATCCACAATCAGCATAAAATCCAGAACAGTTAGCTCACCGTCATAATCCACATCGGCAGTACACATTTCCAAATCGGTCTCATTTCTATAACCCATAATAAATTGTAATACTCGGTACGGATCCGCAATGCTGATGCGACCATCGAGCGTCGCGTCTCCCCGGATACATCCTTCGCCGGTTGGTGTAACATTGACCATTGCCGGCACGCTCGTGGAATCATTTGAAGAAAGTGCGGTAATCAAAGAAAATGTATACGAAATATTTCCGGGTAGCGATTCCTGTGTAAACGTTTCCGTTCCCGAACTCATATTCACAATAAATTGATCGTCTCTATACAGTTTGATAAAAAATGAAGAAATCGGATCTCCGCCGGCCAATTGGTTCGGGTCCACCCATGTGAGCACAACTTTATTATCCATAGGCGTTGCTGCTGAAAGATCGGTTACCGGATTGGGATCCAGCGAATCTGCTGAGGCCATTCCGTTAATCAGCATAGCGGAATTATACAGATTAAGGCGCCCGCCGCTTACCGTAATTTCTTGAAGATTATCTAGTGTATCTACACCGGCCAATATCATGGCTTTTAATTCGAGTGCTGCTTCTGCCGGAGAATTTCTATAATATTGCGCAAATCCGCTGCTGGCGGCTGCATGTAAAAAACCGATAGCGCCTGCGACCTGTGGAGTTGCCATAGAAGTTCCGGACAAGCTACTGGTTCCGCCGTTTGAATACGTCGAAAGTACATTAGTACCGGGAGCGCCGAGATCAACGTGCACAGCGCCGTACGCCGCACCAGAGCTTTTCACATCATTTCGGGTTGTGTTTGTCACAGAAATAATATAGTCGCTGTCGCATCCAGTCGGAACATCTCCCTGTGTGTCAACATTCGCATTTTGGTTCATGGTAGCAGCCGCGCTTAAAATGCCTGCTTCACCCATTGCGGTATACATATTATTCCACAGGATGTAATCGCCGGATGAGCAATCGGCGAAATCCACACCAAAACTGGAATTGGTCGCCACAACAAACGCACCTTGTTCCCCATTTGTTGAATCATATAAAACCCTTTGATCCAACGCATACCCATAAGCTTCCAGTGCGGTTGATGTATTTCCCGTTGAACCGGCAATTGCCATAAGTTTCACTTCCCAATTAACACCGGCTACATTATTCCCATTGTTACCGCGCGCACTGATAATTCCGCCGACATGCGTACCGTGGCCGTCGTTTGGAATAGAACCATCTGAACTATATGCGTCCCATCCATTGATATCATCCACATATCCGTTTCCGTCATCGTCAATATTATTTCCGGAAATTTCTCCGCGATTCACCCAAATATTTTCTTCGAGATCGCTATGGGTCAGCATCATGCCGCCATCCACGACGGCTACTACAATGGTGTCACCAAGCTGTGTGAGGCCGGATGTGGTAATATCCCACGCTTCTGGCGCATCAATATCCGCATCGGGTGTTCCGCCTCCCTGCCCCGTATTATTCAGTCCCCACTGATCGGAAAATTCAGGATCATCTGGAAAGGTCTCGCGCGGTGTGACTTTATGATCCAACTGTGCTGCCTGAATCCATGGATTTGTTCTTAATGTAATTACAGCATCCCGGGCAGACTCCATATTTTGATCGGCAAGACGGATTTTGTAAATCCCCAACCGTTTCACAATTACTTTCTCGATTTCATATTTCTGCGGATCTAGAGCAGATTCAAAAATAGTTCGCCCGACATTCTTGTGAAGTTGCACCAAGATGTAGTTCGGATCAAATTCCGCCGACTTGAGAGAGAGCAGCATGAATGGAAGTAACATGAATGTCCGAATGGATTTCATCTTTCTAAATTACGATAATTTTTCTTTTGTTGAGATGACGTAAATCACAGGTTCAGTCGAGCGGTGAAGGTTCTTTTTGGTTCACGGATTTGGCTTTTTTCACGATTTCCTTCGCCATCCGCATGGGAACTTTTATGGTATCTGAAATTGTCTCAGGGTTTTCTTTGGCGATTTCTTTCACCGATTCAAAACGGGCAAACAGATTTTGAATTCGCTTTTGCCCCATCCCCTTAATTGAATCAAAAACCGATTCGGTAATGGATGCTGTTCGCTTTTGCTTTTGAAAGGTAATCGCAAACCGGTGCGCTTCATCCCTAATTCGGCGAAGCAGAATGAGTCCCGGCGATAATTTATGTATTGACTGAGGATCTGATTTCCCCGGAACGAATACTTCTTCCAGCCGTTTTGCCAATCCGACGATTGGAAGATAATCAAGACCGAGTTCACGAAGCGCTGAAACGGCCATACTTAATTGTCCTTTCCCGCCATCAACCAAAATCAAATCCGGCAGACTTCCCTGCTCTTTTTTAACGCGCTTGTACCGTCTTAAAACAATTTCCCGCATAGAGGCGAAATCATCAATGCCTTCCACCGTTTTTACGTTGTACTTCCGGTAGTGAGATTTCTTTGCTTTTCCATCTATAAAACACACCATGGATGCTACCGTATTGGTTCCACCTAAATGCGAAATATCGAACGCTTCTATCCGTCTTGGCGCTGCTTTCATATTTAAATCATCCTGAAGCTGCGATACCATTTTGGGTATGAGTTCTCTTCTTTTTTGTCTTTCCAAAAGCCATTCGCCTAAAAGCAGTTTTGCATTCTGAAATGCCAGGCGCTGCTCTCGTGCCTTTTCTCCGCGGATAGGTTTGTGAATTTTTATGGCGCCGCTGCGTTTTTCTTTCAGCCAATCTGTTAGCGTTTCAGCATCATTAGGCATGACGGGGACTGTAATTTCCTTGGGAATAAAATCCGCTTCCAGATAAAACCGAGTCAAAAGGGAATGCATTAGCGCTGTTTCATCTTTATCTAATCCGCGTAAAGAAATTTTTTCCCGGCTCAAAATCCGTCCGCTTCTGATTCTGATTATGGTCGCAATTCCCACGTTATTTTCACGTGCCACAGCAAACACATCCCTGTCTTCAAAATCCGCCGCTACTTTCCGCTGACGTGCCTTAAAACTCTCAATTGCTCTCAACTGATCTCGATACATTGCCGCATCCTCATAGCGTTTTCCTTTTGCGGCTTCCACCATTTCCTTTCGAATAAATTCTTCCGTTTCTTTGGTGCGCCCATGTAAAAAGTCAATCACACGCCGGATCATGATATTGTAATGTTCTTGGCTGACCAATCCTTCGCATGGGCCTTCGCATTTTTTTATGTGATAATCAAGACAGAGCTTCACTTTTTTCTGCTCAACCACAGCATCATCCAGATAAAAACTACAGGACCGAACAGGGAAAATCTTGTGCAACGCTTTTAGGGATTTTCTCAGAAGAAACACATCGGTATAGGGGCCGAAATATTTGGAACCGTCTTTGACAATTTCGCGGGTGAGCAGCACTTGCGGATAAGGCTCTTTGGTAATGCGGACGTATGGATACGATTTATCATCCTTGAGATCAATGTTGTATTTGGGGCGGTGTTCCTTGATCAAATTTGCTTCCGTTAATAATGCTTCCACTTCCGATCCAACCACGATCCAATCCAAATCGGTGATGCGCTTTACCATGGAAATATTTTTCGCCAACTGATGTTTGGAATTCTGGAAGTAAGACCGCACACGATTCCGCAGGTTCTTGGCTTTTCCGATATACAGGATAGTATCCTTTTCGTCTTTGAACCGATACACGCCCGGTTTTGTAGGGACTTGCTTGAGTTTGGATTTAAGGGACATGATTGAATTTATCTTTAAGTCTTTTTCCTTTAAAGAAGATTGTTACTCATTGTAGGATTAAGCAATGCGAAATATTTTTATTAACTTTTGCAATGAAACGACAGATAAATATTGGTCCAAAGTAAAGCACAAACTGCTCAAGCATATTTAGAAGAATTGCCGGAAGATCGGCGGGAAATCGTCTCTACAATTCGAGATCAAATCTTGAAGAATCTTCCGGACGGGTATGTTGAATCCATGAATTGGGGCATGCTCTGTTACGAGATTCCTCTTGAGACTTATTCGGACACTTACAATAAACAGCCACTCGGGATTGCGTCCATCGCTTCCCAAAAAAATCATATCTCAATTTATATGATGGGATGCTATATGGTTCCGGATCAATACAAAATACTGGAAAAAGCGTTTGCCGATATGGGCGTTAAACCAAACATGGGAAAATCCTGCATCCGCTTTACGAAACTGGAAAAAATCCCGCTCGACACAATTGTTGAACTCATCCGAGATTTTCCTGTGGATGAATATATTAAATACTACGAGTCGGTAAAAAAATAATGAATTCGACAGAAAAACAAGATATCAGATCACTCGACCTTCCGGAAATCACTTCCTTTTTCGAGGGACACGGAGAAAAACCGTTTCGCGCAAAACAAGTCTATGAATGGCTCTGGAAAAATTCGGTAGAAAATTTCGATGACATGACAAATCTTTCTAAAGAAGTCCGCGAAATCATGAAAAATCATTTCATGATAAACCCCGTCACGATTTCAGAATCTCAAATCAGCAAAGATGGAACAACTAAATTTTCGTTCAAACTGCAAGATGGCATGATATGCGAAGGTGTGCTGATTCCAACACCGAAACGAATGACGGCCTGTATTTCTTCCCAAGTTGGATGCAGTTTATCCTGCGAATTTTGCGCCACCGGGAAAATGAAAACCTTTCGAAATATCCGAGCCGACGAAATGTATGATCAAGTCAGGATTATCCGAGACTGGGCCGAAAACGAAATCGGAAAACCGCTCACAAACATCGTATATATGGGAATGGGCGAACCGCTTTTGAATTACGGTCATGTGCTGAATTCCGTAGAAAAAATTACATCCGAAATCGGACTTGGCATTTCACCTCGGCGCATTACCATTTCCACCGCCGGGATTTCTAAAATGATCCAGAAACTGGCTGATGATAAGGTGAAATTCAATTTGGCGCTTTCTCTTCATGCGGCAAACGACGCCAAGCGGGATAAAATTATGGATATTAATGAAAGCAACACGATCGAATCATTGAGAACAGCACTGCTCTATTTCTGCAAAAATACCGGAAAAACCGCTACACTTGAATATATTCTGTTCGATCAATTTAATGACACAAAAGAGGACGCAAAAAGCCTCGTGGATTTTTGTTCCGGGATGGATGTAAAGGTGAATATTATTGAATACAATCCGGTGGACGGTGTCCCCTATCAGAAATCAAATCCGGAATCAATCCGTCAATTTCAATCCATTTTGGAAAACAGTGGAATTGAAGTCAATATTCGGCGAAGCCGCGGCAAAGATATTGATGCCGCCTGCGGTCAACTTGCCTCTAAAAAAGAAAAGGATATATCATGAAAATACTGAATCTCATTCCCGCCGTTTTATTGGCAATATCACTAGCAATTCCACAGCAATTAGAAAAAAATTTAAGTGTGGAAGACGTTATAAATAACCTCCATCGTTTCGCAGCCGAGGCCGACGGAAAATCCTATTTTGATCTCTTTTCGAAAGATGCCGTTTTCATGGGGACAGATGCTTCTGAGAGGTGGGAAATTACCGCATTCATGAAATATGCCATGGACCGTTTTGAAAGAGGCGAGGGATGGAAATATAAATCAAAGAAACGCAATGTCAGCTACTCCGATCAAGGGAACATCGCATGGTTCGATGAAATACTGATAAGTGAAAAATACGGTGAATTCCGCGGAACAGGCGTTTTAAAACAGGAAGATGGGAGTTGGAAGATTGCACAGTATAATCTATTGCTTCCAATACCGAATGATATCTTTTTTGAAATTGCTCAGCATGTCAGGGAATTCAACAAGCAGAAAGAAATTCGAGATTGAGAGTAGTTATTTCTTTAACCCCTCTTTTTAAATCCCCCTATGACAGGGATAATTAAAAGGTCTTTTCGTGAAAATTGTTCTTGAAACGGAACGGCTTTATCTTCGGGAATTATGCGAAGACGATGTGGATGACCTCTGTAGGTACCTTTCCGACAAAGAAACAATGGGGCATTATCCCGAGCCTTATTCCATAGAAACGGTAATGGAATTCATCCAAAAGAATGTACAGCGCTATTCAGAGTTGGGATGCGGCCTGTGGGCTATAATCCTAAAATCTGAAGATAAACTTATCGGCGACTGCGGAATCACTATCCAAGATATTGATGGAAAGAAGGAATATGAGATCGGCTACCACCTGAATAAAAATTACTGGGGATACGGATATGCAACCGAAGCGGCAAAAGCCGTAAAATCATACGGTTTCAACGAGCTTGGTCTCACAAAAATTTGTTCGTACATGGCTGAGGATCATACCGCTTCAAGAGCCGTGGCGAAACGGAACGAAATGAAGATAGAAAAGAAATTCTTAAATCCGAGGAATAGAAATTTTCCTACGGTAGTTTATGCAATTAGAAAGGAGTATTGATATGCCTGCATCACCAGAAGACATGATGGCAACCATGCTGAAAAACCTTCCGGAAAAAACCGGAAATACGTTAGACCATTGGCTAAAAGTCGTGGAAAATTCCGGGGAAGAAAAATACAATGGGATTATCAAGTTTCTTAAATCTGAGCACGGGCTTACACACGGATATGCCAATCTTATTGCCTTCAAGTTTCGTTCTCAAGATGCAGGAAGTCCGTCCGCAGAAGATTGGGTTACTTCGCAATATTCCGGAGCAAAATCCGGACTGAAACCGCTGTACGATATATTGTGCGGAATTGTCAAGGAATTCGGAGATGATGTTGACTGTTCACCTAGAAAAACATACGTCACCATTCGTCGTTCAAAACAATTCGCTATTTTTAAGGCATCCACAAAAGATAGGCTCGATGTCGGACTAATATTAAAAGGTGAGCAGGAAACAGTTCGGCTGAAGTCCGGGAAACAATTCAGCGGAATGATGACACATTGTGTAGAGGTTCGTGCTGAATCTGATATAGACGATGCGCTAAAAAACTGGCTGAAACAGGCGTACGAAAAAGCCTGAAGTTTTAATATCGGAAGGGTTTTTGAGGTTCTATGCGTGAGCGGATAATCCACGCATTCTTATAGCCGATTTCATTTAATCGTGCTTGAAGCCGTTCGGCCTCTTTCCTGTTAATGCAGTTTCCAATTCTTAGTTTATACAACGGCACTTCAAATGTAACATATACCGGTTCTTCTACAATATTTTCCAGAATCATCTTCAGGCTGTCAGCTCTTTCTTTTTGGCCTGACGCAAATATTTGTACACGAAATCCTTCGCGAATGAGCTGTGTTGAATCCAATCCAAGTGCCTTATCGAGATCGGTGGTATTTTGTATCAGCGGATCCATTACCGCTGGCCAATTTGGCTGAGGCGGGTTCAATCCGGAAGCATCGAATGTCTCACTTTTCAGAGAATCTTGTCCGGTTAATATTCCAAGCAGGATGAATGGAAAAATCCAATTCATAAGGCGCGCAGAGTTCTGTCGGGAATCCATCCTTTTTTACCATCGAGCAAAACAATTTCCACCCATCCCGGGTAATCCTGAGTAAACTGAACAACCGTGCCTTCATGAATCCGGAAAAGAATCTTTTCATCCGAAGCCGCAGGAGCCGAGAGCGCTTCCACAACCGGCGTAACCACAACTGCCTGCTGATTGCCGGTAATATCCCAATAGACATCCAGCATAAATCCGTGCATGGCGAATACACCAATTACCAATGGAAGAATAAGTACACGGTATGCGGTTCCGCGAATGAAACCGAATAATTTCCCAAACCACACCGTCGCCGAAATCAGCAGAATAAATCCGCCAATGAAAAACACATCGCCCAATGTCACTTTTTGCTTGAGCGACCGGTAATAATCCACCAGCACCATACCTTTTGGGAAATCAATCCTGTCCCTCACATGCGCTCTCGCCAGCGCGATGTTGTGCTGTAAATCATTATCCCTCGGATTAAACTGAAGCCCTTTTTCGTACGCCCAAATGGATTGGCCAATCTCTCCTTGCCTGAAATACGCATTACCAAGATTGTAGTACAAATCTGCATGCTCCACGGAATGAACCAGAGATTCATACATTTCTGATGCTTCCCGGAATTTGTGGGATGCATACAAGGCATTTCCCTTTTTGAACAAGTCATCCGCCGATTCTTGGGCCATGAGCGCTGAAAAAAGAAAACAGAAAAAAACCGAGTTGATATGAAAAACGTTCATGATAATTGCGCATCAATTTGCGTCAGGACGGATATTGCATCTTCAACCCATTGTGATGCTTCAAACTCTTGTCCGGGTGCATATCGAACCGCATCACAAGCGGATAAAATTCTGAGGATTTCCGTTTGCAGTGCTTCCGGAATTTTATCCTTGAGGATTTCCTGAGCACCAATCGGATCCATTGCTTGAACATCGAGTCCGCATTTTTCTGATAAATAATGATAAATCGTGCCGGAAATTTCAGAATCCGGATTATCTGTTATTCCGGACAGCGCTTTAATCGCCTTTCTTAAAGCTGCCTTAGAACGTCGTTCCGGAGCAGATGCGATTGCTTTTTTTCGTGCGGATTCCAATGGATACGGTGCTAGGAATAACAGTGCTGCAAATCCATACAATATCCATGCAGCAATTGAGATGGGGCTCGATCCTTTTTTATGCCACGAAGGCGCATCTGTTTTAATATAATGAATATCTTCTTTCAGTAATTCCACCTCACTTCTGGAAAGTCCTGATGCAGCGGCGGCTTGATCTCCTTCTTCCACAAGCAAACTGTGTCCGGGAGTTTTGGCGCGATCCCATAATTGTGTTTCAGGATTAAAAAATGCGAGGTCCACTTTGGGGATATGTACACGCCCAGCTTCTCTCGGAATTAAAATATATTCAACGGTCAGCTCGCCGGTGAGTTTATCTCTTAGCGTCTCTTTTTGAAAAACAGATGTAGGCGAATGAACCTGAATATCATTTTGAAAAGTAATTTCCGGGAGGCTGAATAGATTAAAATTTCCGGTACCTTTAATATTTATGGTGAAGGTTACTGCCTCATTCACCTTCACTTTTTCGGCATCTAATTTTGATTCCACTGTAAACGTGCCGACTGCTCCCGTAAAATCCGAAGGTTTGTCTTTTGGATATGGTTTCACATTGATTTCCACTTTTTTAGATCGAATCACTTTTGGCACCGTTTGGTTAAAAAATGAATCCATAAATGGAGAATCAAAAAATGGATCTTTTTTCCGTTTTTGGCTTACAGATACCGCACAATTAACCGTCATGGGATCTACAAAAAGTTTTCCTGTTTTGGTCGGGAAAAGAGCGGCTTCGTACAGCGTATAAGCACGGTACCGAACGCCATTAACCTGTGTGTCACGATGTCTCGGTGACGCCGGTTTGCGAAGGTCTTCTACCCAAAACCCGATTCCCTTGGGATATTCCACACTTGTAAGAGACAGATTAACTCGGGTAAATAATTTGTAGCTAACGGTAACCTGTTCACCTACAAATGCTGTTTCTTTATCTGCAGCGGCAATGATGAAAATATCTGCATCGGTAGTTCCCGCGTTTCCATCAGAATTCACAACCATGGTGATTGGATTTGTTTTGTACCGTTTTCCTCCAAACGTAACACTGAGAGGCGGAATTAGGATTGTTCCGCTTTTGTTTGCGATCAGGGTCCACGTTAAACTTCGGGAACTTGCCATTGTACCATTAATCCATTGAATGTTTGTTTGTTGCGCAGGACCGCTAACGATAGTAAACGATTGCAACAGCGGAGAAATATCCACACTCGGACTGGAATCGGCATCTTTAGCTTCCACTTTAAACGTGAAGACGTCGCTCTGGCTGATTGTGTTTACATCCACGGAAGCGGACACACTCACTGCTTCCAGTTGAGCCGCTATTCCGAAAGCCGCCAGAATAAAATATTTAAATATTGATTTCACCAGTCTTTTTCAAGTTTGCGGGATTTTACCCGTGCCATCTGCCTCTTTTGAAGGATTTTTTCATCTTCTTTCAGGGCGTCTAAAATACGCTCCGCATTTCGTAAATCTTCTTTTTCTTCTGTGGAAGTTTCGTCCTTGTTCGCCGAAGATTCCTCTCCAGAATCCTCTTCTTGATTCTGTTCGCCATTTTGAGATTCGTTTTCTTTCTGTTCTTCTTGGTCCTGTTTTTGATCATCATCGCTATGCTGCTGATCTTTTTGGTCTTCGCCTTCGTCCTGATTTTCCGACTCCTGTTTCTGCTGATCTTGTTTTTCTTGATCTTCATTTTCTTCAGAATCTTGGTCTTCCTGCTGTTCCTGATTTTCCTGAGGATTGTACCGAACCATTTCATAATTATATTTAGCGTTTTTATCGTCGGGGTTCAGCTCGAGCGCTTTCCGGTAAAACGCCAGACTTTCCTCATTCCGCTTCATATTAAAAAGCGTGTTTCCCATGTTGTAATACGCTTTTGCTTTCAATGCATCGTCTTCGGTATTCAAGGCCTGTTCAAAGGCGTCCATGGCCAACTCCATATTTCCTTGGCTTAAAGCGGAAGTACCGATGCCAAAATGCGCTTTATCCGCCGAGGCGCCTTTGTCTAAGGTGGATTCGTAATATTCAATCGCTTTATCAAATTCACCCTTTTTGAAATGGGAAAGCCCTTTATCCTCCGCGATTGCGAATGATAATGCTAGAAAAAGGAAAATATAATTAATCTTGGTCATGGGATCGTTTTCTCGAAGTTGGGTACACAAATCCGGCAATCCAAAACAGCATGGAAAATGCGGCAAAAATTTGGTATCGGTCTTCGAATTCTGAGTATACAAATGTTTTAAATGTTTTCTTTTCCATATCGTCCACCGCATTCAAAAGCGCATGAAATCCGCCTTTACGATTATCAAATCTGGTGTAAATCCCATTCCCCGCGCGCGCCACATCTTTCAGGATACCCTCATTCAGCATACTTGTCACGAGTTTCCCCTGGCGATCGCGTTTGTACTGCACATTATTTTCCCGCTGTACAGGAACAGGAATCAGCGACCCTTTTAGCGTTCCCACGCCCACTGTGTGGATCGTCATCCCTCGGTCTGCCGCATCCCGTGCTATGGCAAGCGCCTCGCCTTCATGGTCTTCGCCATCTGAAACCAAAATGACAACTTTGTGCTTTTGACTCTCTTCTTGAAATCCCGAAATAGCCGTATTGAGTGCAGAACTCAAAGAAGTGCCTTGTGTTGGAATCATTCCTGTATCGATATTTTCCAAAAAAAGCTGCGCGGCTTCGTAATCTGTGGTCAGCGGAAGATAGAAATGGCTGACACCGGCGTACACGATCATGGAAACTCTATCGCCTTTCAAACTGCGGATCACCTGAGAAATTTCATATTTCGCTTTTTCGAGGCGACTCGGCTTCACATCTTCAGCATTCATGCTATTGGAAACATCAATGGCAAAAACGAGGTCAATTCCTTTCCGTTCCACCGGACTGAGCCGAATTCCGATTTGAGGCCCCGAAGCAGCCAAAATGAGCAGCATGAGACTGAAAGCGAAAAACCACCCTTTTCGTTTCTTTCGGTTTTCATCCAAACCGGAAAGCAGTGCTTTTTGTACTGAGGCTGAACTTCCTTTCAGCCACGGTGTGCGCTTTCTATTTTGGGCCAACCATACCAGCATCAATCCTGCAAGCGGAATCAGCATTAACAAAAACATGGGGTGGCGAAAAGCAATCATGTCCGCTTCCTCAATACGTACCGTTCGAAGGATTCTGTGCCCAAACCGCCCACCAATGCCGGTAGCAGGAACCACGCAAATAATTCCTCGTAGCGGGTGTATTCCTTCACCTTTATTTCGGTGCGTTCGAGCGCATTGATTTCGGCGTACACATCTTCCAATCCGAATCTGTCCTTTGCCCGGAAATACCGGCCTCCTGTTTTATCGGCAATACTTTTCAATGTTTTTTCATCAATCACATTCCGCATATTTCCACGTCCCGGAACAAAAGAAACTGATTTGTCCGTCCCGGCGCCGATGGTATAAATTTTTATGCCAAACTGACTCGCGAGATCTGCTGCAGTCAACGGATCAAGTTCGCCGGCATTGTTGCTTCCGTCCGAAAGTAAAATCATGACCTTACTTTTTGCTTCACTGGTTCTCAATCTGTTTGTCGCGTTGGCAATCGCCATGCCAATGGCGGTTCCATCGTATGCTTGCTCTGCTACCCGAATTTCCTTCAATAATCGCCTCACCACGTCCTGATCAACCGTCAGCGGACACTGGATAAAGGTTTCACCGGCAAAAACGAGCAGTCCCATTCTGTCGCCTTCTCGTTCCTGCATAAACATATCGGCTGTCTTTTTCACCGCTTCGAGACGGTTCGGCTCAAAATCCGTTGCCAGCATGCTGCTGGAAATATCAATGACGAGCACGATGTCCACCACATCCACATTGGTTTCCTGAAGGGTATCAATGCGGCGCGGACCGGCAAGGCTGATAATCATAAGAGCCAATACAGAAAGTCGAAGCACTTTCAATACGTGATTTTTAAACATTCCTTTTTTCTTGATGTTTTCCGGGAAAATGCGGTGAGATGAAACCAAAACGGTGCCTTCCAGTTTGTGGCCTGCTTTCAACATCCAAATCCAAAGAATTGGAATCAGCGCAAGGAAAAAAAGAACCCAGGGATGAGAAAACTCAATCATGGAAACAATTAATCTTATAAATGGAAACGGTCATAATCCTCAATCATAGGTAAAGACTCTTGCTTGTTCGACTCTACGACTGAAGGATAAAATTGTTTCTTCTTTGAAATAATTCCCAACAAGTTGAAGTCCTGCGGGAAGTCCCGAAGAAAATTTTCCGGCGGGGATATTCAATGCCGGAACGCCGGCGAGGCTCATCGGTATGGTGAATAAATCTGACAAATACATCGCCAAAGGATCATCCAGATTTTCGCCAATCTTAAATGCCTCTGTCGGTGCGGTTGGCAGTAAGATCAGATCAACGGATTCAAATGCATCCACGAAATCTTTCTTTATAAGTTGACGGACTTTCTGCGCTTTGGCGTAATATGCATCATAATAGCCCGATGATAAAATATAAGTTCCAAGCATGATGCGGCGCTTCACTTCCGGACCAAATCCTTCGGATCGTGATTGATTGTATAATTCCTGCACATTTTCATCCGATTTACGGGCGCCGTACCGCACGCCGTCAAACCGAGCAAGATTCGAAGATGCTTCCGCCATCGTCAAAATATAATAAGTCGAAACTGCGTACTGCGCGTGAGGCAAATCAACGTCCACAATTGAAATACCTTCCGTTTCGCAAAAAGATTCCAGTTCATTTATTTTTGAAGCTAATTCAGGATTCAGTCCTTTTTTTAGAAACGCCCGTGGAATTCCGATGGATTTCGGCAGCGGCGCGTCGAGGCAATCCTGCAGATTTGGAACGGACTTTTTTGAGGATGTCGCATCTTTTGGGTCGTGGCCGGCGATGCTAACAAAAAGCGATGCCGTATCTTCCGCCGTTTTTGCGAAAGGACCGATTTGGTCAAAAGACGATGCAAAGGCAACCAGTCCGTAGCGGGACACCCTTCCGTACGTCGGCTTGAGACCGTACACACCGCAAAAAGCAGCCGGCTGGCGCACCGATCCACCGGTGTCCGAACCCAGCGCCATGTCTGCCAATCCCGCGGCAACAGCCGCCGCAGATCCGCCACTGGAACCGCCTGTTACTCTCGCAGCATCGAATGGATTTTTTGCCGAACCGAACACGGAATATTCTGTGGAAGATCCCATCGCAAATTCATCACAATTTGTTTGCCCTAAAATGACGCCGCCTTCAGACTCAATTCGATCAATCACGGTTGCGTTGTACGGCGATGTGTATCCTTCCAAGACCTTGGATGCGCAGGTAATCGCCTCACCCTTAATGGAAATATTATCTTTAATCAACAGCGTTTTTCCGGACAGGAATCCGGATGATGTTCCCGCGGTGGAAATATCAGATTCTTTCCTCGTGCGAATAACGCAATTCAGATCAGATTTTTCTTGAATTAGTTCGAGCTGGTTTTGGATGGATTCAGGCAATGCTGTCATGGTGAATGGAAAATAAAAACCCCGATTCTATATTCTAAAACCGGGGCGGTATTTTGTTGATAAATGTTATTCGCCGTCAGAAGACCGTTCGGCTTCTTCCGACGGTGCACTCTCAGGATCTGCGGCGTCCTCAATGGTTTTTTTGGTGTCGTCCACCGCGCCTTTGAATTCCTTGATTCCCTGTCCCAATCCTCGGGCAAGTTCGGGAAGACGTTTGGCACCGAACAAAAGCAGAATGACCAGTAAAATGAGAATAATCTCGGGAGCGCCGAGATTAAACAGCGCGTATTCAATAATGATGTTGTCCATGGATTCGTCCTCCAGACGTCAAATGATTAAAGTGAATTTACGGTATAACTGCAATTCATGTTTACCGGAAATATCTGAGAAAATAATACGATACCGCAAGACCGAGAACGGTTGTAATACTCAGCTTCAGTGTGAGCCCAAACGATACTGAAAGTACAATAAAATCGAGGGTAATAACGCCGGTTTCGCTTCCAACCAAACCGGCAAGATTAAATTCAACACTCGTCAGAAAGAAATCTTTCACCACGCCTTCCGGAAGTCCCCACGCAAGCAGCTCTCCCGCTACGGTGCCGAAGATCAATCCGATAAACAGCGTAAGGCTCACGAAGCCAATGGAACGCTTAGTCATTCGTTCCTCCACTGGTGGATTCTTTCACGGCCATTTCTTCGTCAAAACGATTGTTGTCCAGCATCCATTTAAAGATGCTCCAAATAATGTAAAGGGAAAAAACAGGGAAAAGAATAATCCCACGCCAAATGACCATGGAACTGATGACCGCTATGAGGGCCACGAGCCGAATCGTATTTTTCTTGCCCTGCCGGAAGGAAAATAACGGAAATTTTGAAAACCGTACGGGGCTCACCATTAGGAATCCAAGCGATGAAACCAACACTAGCGCAATTCTAGGATCACCTGTATCGCCCCAAATTTGGTGATTAAACAGCATAAAGCTCACAATCATGAGTGCATTTAGTGGTGTGGTTAATCCGGTGAAATACGGGACCGGTTTTTCCGATTGAATTACATTAAAGCGGGCGAGCCGTATTGTCCCAAACAAAAGCGGAATAAAACAGATGATACCGCGCAACACTGGCGGAAGACCGTTTCCGTACACAAGATACACCATGACAGACGGCGTTACGCAAAAAGACACCGTATCGGCCAGAGAATCGAATTCGGTGCCGAACCGGCTGGAAATCCCAAGAAGACGGGCAAGTTTTCCGTCAATAGAATCAAAGAATATGGCGACTAAAATAAGCCAAGATGCAATCATCGGGTTTCCACGCACGAGGAATCCGAGTGCCAGAAATCCCAGAAACATATTGAACACCGTCGCTACATTGGGAATTACCTGTTTTCCTACGCGTCTTTTTTTAGGTGTGGGGTCATTCATGAATATCTTCCGATCACGCTCATGCCGCCTTTGACAACGGTGCCAACTTCAACATCGAGCGTTACTGTTTTGGGGAATATAATATCCGTTCGGGAACCAAACATAATATAACCGAGGCGGTCGCCTTGGTTCATCGTGGAACCGGGTTCGGCATAACAGAATATTCTCCTTGCTACCGCGCCGGTAATTTGGCGAATCCGAATCGGTCCGTTTTTAGTTTCCATTACAATTTCGGTGCGCTGATTATCCTCAGATGCTTTGTGATTGAAGGCCGCTAAAAACTTTCCTTTGAAAAATTCCATGGATTTGACGGTGCCGTTTACCGGAACACGGTTCACGTGCACGTTGAAAACACTTAAGAAAATGGAAACCTGCACCACGCCTCCGCCGACTTCCGGATCATTCACCTCTTTAATTTGCACCACTTTTCCATCGGCCGGCGAAAAAATGGTATTCTCATCCGTGGGAAAGGGGCGCTCTGGATCGCGAAAAAAGTACAGGGAAAAAACAAAGAGGAAACCGATAATTCCATATGCCGCTTTTAAGACGGAACTGTCCAGCTTGTATCCGAATAATCCAGCGAAAAAAGTCAAAATTACGAGAGGAATCAGGACACGTTTTCCTTCGGGAGCGAGCATCTTATTCCATTTTCCCGAGCCGAAGAGTTTTGGTTTTGTACCGGCCATTCCGATACACTTTTAAGGTCAGCTTATCTCCGGAACGCAGATAGCTTTCTTCAATCACTTTTCTAATATCAGAAGATTTTGCGACACGGTTATTGTTGACGCGTACAATAATATCGCCCGCATCCAGTCCAGATATATCCGCTGTGCTTCCCGATTCTACTTCCACAATCATGACGCCTGTATCAAAAGGCAATTCTAAATACATGCTGAGTTTTTTGGTGAGCGCCTGCACCGTAAGGCCGGTGGCGAAACTGCGATCCACCCTTCCCGTATTTTTCAGCTCATTCACAATCCTCTGAGCGCGATTAATGGGAATAGCAAATCCGATACCTACTGACCCTTCAGAAAGCGCAGAACCTGTATATATAAATGAATTTATACCGATCACTTCACCATTTGCATTAATCAATGGTCCTCCGCTGTTTCCTGGATTTATTGCGGCGTCTGTCTGAATCATATCCTGATACACCCTTCCACCTTCCACCTGACCAAAATCCATATCCACTGTGCTGATTATTCCGGCGGTGGCGGTTGGGCGCTGATTTAAATCAAACAAACCAAACGGGTTGCCGAGTGCAATGACCCATTCGCCGATAATCAAATCATCCGAATCACCCAATTCGGCATAGGGAAAAGACTCGCCTTCAATTTTGAGCAAAGTCAAGTCTGTGACGCGGTCTGTGCCAATAATTTCTGCTTCATATTCTTTCCCGCCTGTCAACTGGATGATGATCTCAGTCGCATTTTCAATCACGTGAAAATTGGTAACAATATATCCATCGGGACTAATCAAAACGCCCGAGCCCGAGCCTTTTACTCTCTGACGGCTTCTATACATTTCTTCCGGAAAAAAGTAGTCAAAAAATGGATCATTAAATCCTCTGCCCGACCTGACATTCCTGAGCTGCGTAACATTGATGCTTGCTACGGCTGGACTCACTTTTTCGATCGCCTTTACAATGGCGGTTTGGCGCGATACGTTTATGCCATCAACGGCACACAATTCCGACATAAACATAAGCACAAGAATTGCCGGCACAATTTTAGTCATCGTACATCACCTTTTCTAACCGCAATCCCTGAGGAGGTGCTTTATAAATATGGACATTTTCTTTCGGGTGTTTCAATAGATTTTCAAAATCTTCCAATGTGAATTTTCCTCTCGAAATTTCTACCATAGTTCCCACGAGATATCGAACCATATGGTGCAAAAACCGATTGGCTGTAACCTCGTAATTTACAATTCCATTTCTTTGCAACCACACGGAATGGGATACCGAGCAATTCCGGTTTTCAATTTCAGGATTCTGCTTCGAAAAAGATGTGAAATCATGTTCACCTATGGTTATTGAAGCTGCCTTATTTAACATTTCTAAATCTAGATTACCGGTTTGCCACACCATCCCACTGTCGAGGATATTTTCGTCTGTCCTGCAGACATAGACATAATGACGGGCGGATGCGGAATGTCTTGCATGGAAATCCGGTTGAATTACCCCGCAGCTGTTTATCCTGACACTTTTGTTCATATTCCCATTTAAGGCATCTTTAAGATCGCAGGACGGCATGTCCGTGTCAAAATCGAAGTGCGCAACTTGGCCAGAAGCGTGAACGCCAGAATCTGTCCGGCCGGCGCCTGTTACGGCAATACGGTTTCCTTTGTTCAGCACAATTAGGGCAGACTCAATTTCTTCCTGAACTGTGTGCACATTGCTTTGTTTCTGCCATCCCGAAAATGCAGAACCGATATACTGCACTTCTATTTTAAATCGTGGCAAAATGGTGGACCGCTGCGTACGATGAAATGAGAATAGTTACCTGCATTGCATCCGCGACCCCAAACGGTATAAACTGTGCTACTCCCCGCGGTACCTGGTTTCCATATCCGCGAAGCGACATTGCCAGCGAAGTAGTATCAGCCTTTTTCAGCTGGTGGATTAAAAACCCTGGAAGATCCGTCATGAGCGATGCAATCTGTTTCCACCGTCCTGATTCCGCCTGCATCCCGAGGGAAATTTTAGAGGATTGAAGCTGCGTCCATTGCAAATGAATGGATGGAAAAAATCTGAGTGTCAATCCGAGAAATAGAAACAAATCTTCCACTTTTCGCCACCGCTGCCCGGTCATAAGCCACACGCTTCGAAGAGATTGAAAAACACCTTTTCCCGATTTCCGTTCCATATAAACGCCCATCACCGTTGCGCTAAGCAGAAATCTCATCATGGAAAACGATCCGGATGCACCCGCTTCGGTAAAAGAGATATTGGAAAAAATAACTGAGCTGAGCAGAAACATTCCCAGCAATATCGGAAAAAACAAAACCAAATGGCGAATGCGGTTCCAGACGGGTGCTAGAGACGTTTCTTGAATCAACATTATCATAATGAGGACTGCCCCATGAAAAGCCCACAATGTCCACGATTGTGAAACCAATCCGGATATGGAAAGTCCCACAAAAAATGTCGCTTCAGATAAAGGGTGTTTGAGCATATTAAAACCGAATTGAAAGCGAAATCGAAGAGGAATGTGTTTCTAAATCCACTTTTGGAATAATGCTAACCGTTGATTCTTTCTGGATATTCTGGAGATAAGCGGCATCAATAGCGGAAATAACGTGATTCAACACAACGCCTCCAACTAAAAATGATGTCGCTTTCGCAAGCCGATCTCCTCGGATTCGCATTCCTTCAAATTTGGACCTGTGGCTTGCGTCATCCCAAGACCAGTTCCATTCAGTATCCAGAGAATACAATTCGTCATTTTCGCGAAATCGCAGATGCTCTTCGTTGTAAGCGTCGCGGTTGGAATAATTGCCTATATCCACCCAAAACTCGTGGCCTTTCCCATTCACATCCACACCGGCATGATCGGCAGCATATGCCGTATATTTACGTTCTTCGGCTTCTGAGGCAATGAATGTGCCTGCAACGCTCAGCCAAAGCGATGCTTCTGACAGAAAAAAGAATGTGGATCTTTTAGGATGCTCGAGTGCTTTTTCTCCCCAACCGGGAAGCAGAAAAGATTTTACCGCCGGTGACAGCCTGGATTCCGTTGGCGAATTTTCAACCTGCGAAAATGCCGCCGAACCGGCTACCCATAGTATTGTTATGATTTTCGTGCCCATCCGAGTCCAATAAATCCAAAGTAAATTAAGGTCATCAACCACCCAAAAGCGTCCCCAAATCTTGCGTAAAAGGATAATTGATTAGGCGGCGTGATTTCCGCCAGCACTATGCCCTGCTCATTAAATCCAATTTTGCCGTCGTGCGATCCTGTCGGATGGAAATATCCAGAAATACCTGTATTCGCACTGCGCACCACCGGAACGCGATTTTCCACAGCTCGAAGCCTTGCCAGCTCAAAGTGCTGATAGGCTCCCGATGTATGCAACCACCAGCCGTCGTTTGTTTGAATTGTCAGGAATTGAGCGCCTTTCCCGACAAAAGCACGCGCAACACTTGGAAAACTTGAATCATAACAAATCATATTGCTGAATTTGAGTGAGTCCATTTCGAACACCGTATAAGTTCCGCCATGCTCGAAGTTCCCCATGAGCCCAATGTTGAATTTATCTAAGAATGATAATACATTGGACAGGGGCACAAATTCTCCGAACGGCACCAGTTTAAGCTTGGTGTACATGGTTTGACTCTCATCCGGTTTCAGGAAAATAGTACTGTTAAAATATCGGATATTTCCGGATGCATCGGTTCGTTTATCCGGAATGCCGGTAAGTAGCGGAATGCCGGATGCTTTAATCCGTTTCATAATTGGGCGCCTTGTTGCAGTATTTGTGCGGAGGTACGTCGGCAATGCGGATTCCGGCCACAACACCAAATCCGGTTTTAATGCATTCGCCTCCTCATGAAGCGAATCCATAAGGGAAAACAATCCTTTTCTTTTGGATTGATCCCATTTATCGACCGCATTCACATTCGGCTGAACAATGGCAATTTTTACCTTTTCTCCGCTTGGCTCATTCCACATCCACAGCCGAATGCCTCCGAAAACCCACGGCAGTAAAAAGATGACAATCGGAAGCGCCGACGAAACTTTTTTATCATCCGAAACGAGAATTCCGTACAAAGCGGCATTCACCAAAATGATCCAAAAGGCAACACCATAGGTTCCGGTAATTTCCAGCATTTGAATGACGGGAAGATATGTGGATTGCGTAACCGCAAGATTAATCCATGGAAACCCCAGAGATCCAAATGTGCGCAGCAGTTCAATGGCAACCCACAAAAACGGTGCTGCCATCAGACCTTTTCCGGTTCTGCGGTGAATGAAAGAAATCAATGCTGCGAACGCCGCCCAAAAGATGCCAAGATAAAAAACCGCGCCTGCCATAGAAAGCATGCTCACCCACATCGGCGCTCCGGTGTTCAGGCCAATCCAGTACAATGAAATTAAATTGGCTGTTACTGAAGATACGTACGCCCATTTTGCGGCAAGGCGCGGTGGATTATGAATGATAATATGGATAAGCGGGATGAATCCGAATAGCGCCAAAAATCCCATTGGAAGCGGCGGATAGGAAATTCCAATAAGGCTTCCGGATAGCAAAGCAAGTTGATACGGCGGTCTGTTCAAAAAATTATGCACGGCGTTTTCTGTCCAAATATTGCTGTAGCATGATAGCGGCAGCCGTTTGATCTACAAGGGCTTTATTCTTCTCCATTTTAAAATTCTGCTCAATCAATGCCTTTTTTGCGCTCACCGAACTTAAGCGCTCATCTTCCTCTTCCGTTTTAATCCCAGCATCCGCCAGTTTCTGAATGAAATCCCGCACGGATTTTGTTTGATGTGTATCGCCGCCTTTCATGCTAAAAGGCATTCCGACCACAACCGTTTGAACGTCCTCTACTTTGATGATGTTTTTCAGGGACTTAATTAAGGATGCTTCTGATGAAACGATTAGCGTTTCAAAAGGACTTGCGATGAGGTGTGTCGGATCTGATAGCGCCAATCCGACGCGCTTAGACCCATAATCAATTCCTAAAATTCTTCCCATGATCACACTTTGGCGGCTTTCAGGGATTTGAAAAATCCCATTATTTGCAGCTAACGTTCCGCCCGTTCGATTCGATCCACACCCTTCACTTTTTTAATTTTCCGGATGATGCGGTCAAGCTGGCGAATATTGTTTACCTGTACAATAAAATGCGCTGTGGCAACAGAATCTTTTCCGCGCATATCCACACTTTTGATATTGATATTTTGAGAGGATATGGATTCGGTAAGATCTTTCAAAATTCCTTTTCGGTCCTGGCCGGTAATCTTCAGCCTCACATTAAACAAATCCGTTTTGGCAACATCCCAATCCACCGGAACGAGCCTGTCTTTTTGTTCATTCAAAAGCGGTAAACTTGTGCAGGAAGAACGGTGAACGGTAAGCCCGCGTCCCCGCGTAATGAAGCCCAGCATTTCATCACCCGGAATCGGGTTGCAGCATTTCCCGAAAGATACCATGACATCTTTAATGCCCTGAAGCTGAACACCTTTTGTTGTTTTGCCGCCAAAACTAAAACGAGATGGTGTTTCATCTTCCAGATCAAAATCAGGTTCCGATTCAGGCGTGATTTTTTCCAAGATTTTCCTGACAGTAAGCGTGCCGTTTCCAATCACCTCCATCAGTTGTTCTGTAGTTTGAAATCCAAATTTCTGAAATGAGGATTTAATCTCTTCCTGAAGGTCAAGTTTCTTTAAACGACGGAGCGTTTTGATTAGAATTTCTTCTCCAAGTTTCAGGCTTGCTTCTCTATCTGCTTCCTTGAGGAATCGATGAATTTTATTACGAGCTTTTGATGTGACCACAAACTTGAGCCAGCCGTAATTCGGACTTTGATCTTTTCCTGTAATGATTTCTACCAGGTCGCCATTCTTCAGCACCGTATTTAGAGGCACTACCTTTTGGTTTACTTTTGATCCAAGGCATTTCATCCCGACTTCCGTATGGACCTTAAATGCAAAATCAATGGGAGTAGACGATTCCGGAAGCTGTACCAATGCACCTTTTGGTGTAAATACAAATATTTCGTCATTGAAAAGATCAATTTTTAAGAGATGCATGAATTCACGCGGGTCGCTTTCTTCGCTCTGCAAAATGTCTAACAACTCTCGAAGCCAGCCAACGTGAGAATCCATTCCTTTGGAATCTTTCCCATTACTTTCCTTGTATTTCCAATGCGCCGCCACCCCAATTTCAGCCGTTGCTTCCATTTCCTCGGTTCTGATTTGAATCTCTACCAACTTCTTATCCGGCCCTACAACTGTGGTATGAATAGACTGATATGCATTCGTTTTTGGCGTCGCTATAAAATCCTTAAACCGTTCTTGTACAGGACTATAATTTTGGTGGATTACTCCCAAAGCGAGGTAACAGTCTTCCATTTTTTCCACGATAATACGAATTGCTTCCTTATCATAAATCTCGTCAAAGGATTTATCCTGTTTCGACATTTTTTTATAGATCGAATGATGGGATTTCGGTCGACCGTACACATTCGCTTCTATATCATACTTTTTTAATTCCTCCCGTAAAGCATTGGTCACCGTTTTAATGTAGCGTTCACGCTGTTTCGTGGTGGACTTCAGATTGGAATTAATTTCCTTGTATGCTTTTGGGTTCAGCGTTTTAAAAATAAGATCGTCAAGCTGCCACTTCACTTTTGCCATTCCAAGACGGTGCGCCAATGGTGAATACACATCTCGAGTTTCCATGGCAATTCTATGCTGCTTAATTCTCGGCATGTATTCGATTGTGAGCATATTGTGTAGCCGGTCTGCAAACTTGATGATTATAACACGCAAATCTTTCGCAACCGACAACAACATTTTCATAAAATTCCCGGCTTGCTGCTCTTCGCGAGTTGAAAATTCAATGTCACCCAGTTTGGTAACACCTTCCACAAGAATCGCTACATCTTCGCCAAAATTTTCAACGAGATCGCTGTGAGATGCCTGGGTGTCCTCAATCGTATCATGAAGCAGTCCGCCTATAATCATGGTAGGATCCATATTCCATGATGCCAAAATTTCTGCAACCGCAATGCAGTGCTCAAAATACGGCTTACCGGATTTCCGCTTTTGGCCTTCATGGTGGCGGTATCCGAACTCAAAGGCTTTCCACAAAGATTGTTTTACTTCTTCCGTGTCCATGCCGGACGGAACCAAAACCTGATCAAATAATTTCAGGAATGATTTCGGATATTCGCCTGCAAGCTGGGGCACGAACCGTGCAAGCGGATTCTGCATTAGAAGGGAACCTCAGCTTCCATATCCGAAAATGTCGTCAGGTTTTCGAAACGTGCATACCGGTCGATAAAGGTCATATTAATGTTCCCGGTAGGGCCGTTTCTCTGTTTAGATAAAATGAGCTCTACTTTACCGCGGTCGTCTTCATCGCGGCTGTACACATAAGGACGATAGACAAACATGACAACATCCGCGTCCTGCTCGATGGCGCCGCTTTCCCGCAAATCTGAAAGCTGCGGACGGCGGTCGCTACGCTGCTCAGTTGCTCGTGATAACTGAGATAGTGCAACAACAGGAATGTTTAATTCTTTTGCTAATGCCTTAAGGGAACGTGAAATGACTGAAATTTCCTGCTGGCGGTTTTCAACGCCTTTCGGTCCAGACATTAACTGCAAATAATCGATCATGAGCATATTGATATTGTGTTCTGCCATTAATCTTCTGGCCTTTGCTCGCAATTCCAGAATGCCGATAGAGGGCGTATCATCCAAATACATGGGTGCTTCTGCCAATACACCAACGGACACACTTAAATTTTTCCACTGAGATTTTGGCAGTTTTCCTGTTCGAACCAAATGAGAATCCACCCGCGCTTCCGCACAGAGCATTCGCATAGCCAATTGGTGACTTGCCATTTCGAGACTAAAAAATCCGATAGCTTTCTGATGCTCAATTGCTGCGTTTCTTGCCATCGAAAGCGCGAGCGCTGTTTTACCCATTCCCGGACGGCCAGCTATTACAATCAACTCACCATTCTGAAATCCTGATGTCATTTCATCCAAATCTAAAAAGCCGGTCGGTACGCCCGTAACCGTTCCACCCGCTGAATGAATTTTATCGAGATTTTCAAATGTTTCTTGAAGAATCGGATCTAATTGCTCAAATCCGCCCCGAAGTCTTCCCTGTGAAATGGAGAAAATTGATTGTTCGGCGGCGTCCATAATGTCATCAACATCCTGCCGGTCATCATAGGCATTTTTTGTCAATTCGTGCGAAATTCTAATCAATTCTCTGAGCATCGCTTTTTCGAGGACAATCTTGGCATAATGTTCGACATTTGCCGTTGTTGGGACGGACTCGACGAGGCCAGTGATATAATAAGCACCACCGACATTTTCCAGATCCTTCATTTTTTTTAACTGATTTACTACCGATACAGTATCCACCGGTTCCCCTTCATTAAACAACTGAATCATGCTGCGGAAAATCTTTGCATGCGCATCTTTGTAAAAATGAATATCCGCTATCCATTGAAGTACCTTACTGACCGCTTCTTTGCTTGAAAGCATAGCGCCGAGCACAGCCTGCTCCGCTTCATTAGATTGGGGCTGAACGTTTAAAATTTGGTCTGGGTTTTCTGCCATGGTATTACGCCTCTAAAAAATCTCTAATTTTCTTAAAATCATCCCACGTTGGCCGTTTCAAATTCTCATTTCGCAAAAGTGCCGCAGGATGGTATGTCACCATCAGGGGTGTTCCATAATAATCATGAATAATATTTCGCATACTTTTCAACGGTTTATCCACACGCAAAAGGGTTTGTCCGGCCACGCGTCCCAAGCTAACAATAAGTTTAGGCTTTATCAACCGTATTTGCTCTAAAAGATAGGGTTCGCACTGTTCAACCTCACCCGCAAGCGGATCTCGGTTCTCCGGCGGCCTGCATTTTAGCACATTGCAAATGTAAACATTCTTATACCGGCTGCGCCCGATCGCTTTGAGAATTTGGTCTAAAAGGAAGCCTGCTCTGCCGACAAAAGGTTCACCTTTCAGATCTTCATCTCTTCCTGGCGCTTCGCCAACCAGAAGCAAGCTTGCATTGGGGTCACCTACGCCAAAGACAAATTTATTCCTGGATTTTCCAAGCGGACATTTCTGGCATTCGCAAACTTCCCTATGAAACGCCTCCAAATCACCGGAAATTTTTTCGGGTTCCGGATCAATTTCATTCAAATCCAGATATATTTCATCCCCGAAAATGTCACGAACCTGTTTCAGGTAACGCCGCGCAGGTTCGGATAAACGGGGTTTCAATTAATTAAATTACAGGTCCAGTGTGTCGGCCTGTCTCCATTCCAGTTTGCCGTCAAAAAATTCATCCATTGCTTCTGTCGTTGGTTTGTCCTTTTCTTCGTAATCTTCAGGATCTTTTACGGGGATTTCATCGAATACACCAAATTCGCTCGGTTCCTCTTCCAGGAAACTTTCCTGAATGATGCGGTCCTGCATAATCTGGCGTGCGCGCTTTGCTACAACTACAACTGCTGAATAACTATCAACATTCTGCTCTTCCATTTTCTTTAGTGAAATAGGCTTAACTGCCATGGGATACTCCTTCTGTTTTTAGACTAATAATCTCAATTAATTCTCTAACGGCTTTGTCAAGATCATCGTTTATTACCTGATGATCGAATCGTTCTCTGTATGGATACTCTTCTCGTATTCTTTCTAATCTTTTTTCAATGCGTTCCGCGGAATCGGTTCCTCTTTTTTCAAGACGATTTCTAAGGTGTTCTTCGCTTGGCGGCATCACAAAAATAGTGACGGTTTCCTCGGGGTAAAGTGATTGAATAGACATGGCGCCTTTTACATCCACTTCCAGCAAAATCTGTCGGTTTTCTGATCGCGTATTTTCAAGTGTTTCCTTTAAGGTTCCGTAGTAAAAATTACCGTGGACTTCCTCATATTCAGCGAATGCATTCTCTGCAAGTTTCCGCTCAAATTCTTCTCGTGGAATAAAATGGTAATCCCGGCCATTCGTTTCGGTACTTCGCTGGGGTCGCGTAGTGCAGGAAATGGAAAAATCCAAATCCGGAACTGTGTCTTGAAGCTTCCGGCACAAGGTAGTTTTCCCCGTCCCGGACGGCGCTGAAATCACAATGAAATTCTTCATAAGACATTTTGAACCTGTTCACGCATCCGCTCGAGTTCATTTTTCATTTCTACCACACTTTTGACACCTTTGTCGGATGTAATCTTGGATCCGATTGTATTTACTTCCCTTCCGACTTCCTGCAAAATAAAATTGAGCCGCTTACCTACTTGACCGTCCGAATTGAGCAGCGTATTAAATTGTTCCATGTGACTATCAATCCGCACCACTTCTTCTGTTACATCCGCTTTTTCTGCGAGAATAGCGATTTCCTGTAGCATTCTGTTCTTATCCAGTTTTATGCTTCCGATTAGTTCTTTGACCTTAGCGGTATATTTTTTGGATCGAGATTTTGTTTCAGATTTGGCAAGTTTCTTTATTGATTTTAAAGATCGTTTTATAAGGGCGCTTCTGCTTTTCAAATCTTTGGAAAGTTCTTTTCCTTCTGCTTTTCGCATTTTTTCAACCTGCACACAGGCTTTCACTACTGCATCTGCCACACCGTTCATTTTTTGACCGCTGTCTTCTGAACTTGAAAAAAGATCATCTGCGCGAATCACGTCACCTAAGGAAATGCTGACACCAAATTCTTTTTCGGCAGTGGCAACCGCATCCGCGATAGATTTCATTTTATTCTGATTGAATACCAATGCACCGGAACCATTTTGGTTGATTGATTTTATGGACAATACCACTGTTCCGCGCTGTAGATATTCTGAAAGTGTTTTTCGGATATCTTGTTCAACAGAAGGATCCAAATCAATTCCGCGAATTTTGATATCCAAAAAGCGGCCGTTTACCGCGCGAACCTGCGCCGTAATGTGCCTTCCAGCTGCGGAAATTTCTCCCCGCCCAAATCCTGTCATACTTTTGATCATAATTTACTTTCGAAAAAAGCTCGGGAATTTACCTGAGAATTAACCTTGAGTACAACCTGAATGAAATTATTTATAATATGGACTTTGCTTTTTCCATAATCCAATCAGGCCTAACTGAAAAAGAAATATAGTGGCTTATACCGAGGGCGCTTCCACCCGGTGCCGTCTGGAACGCATAATCAATGCTAAACTGTTCCCAGTCGAGCCCAAGTCCGGCAGTATAGGCTTTGGATCGGTTTCTCCCCAGCCGGACAGAAATTTTTTCTTTTACAACGGTTTCCAATCCCCAGCGTAAATCCACACCTGCTTTGTCCAGAATTTGGAAATCATCCTCCGGTGTCATTCCGCTTGGATCCACAAGCGCATCTGCAAATACACCAACGGAAACAGGAAATTTACTAAACGCAATCATCTGGCTGATTCCGATCGCAGCTTGCGGTGCGGATGCTTCGATGGAGCCATTGTCCCAGACAATCCAGGATGAAGTCACATCCGAAAGCGTAAAGCCAATACTCCCGCCTTTCCACGAATTAATGAGCATTCCCACATTGAGTCCGATTCCGCTTCCGAGACTTTCACCCAGTGAATGATGCAGCCCTTTGACTCCAACTCCGAACTTCAAATTCCCCATTGTCCAATTCTTGGTAGCCATGAGGGCAACCTGCCGATGTTTGAATGAAGTAATTTTACTTTCATCCAGACGTTCGCCGTCATTCAAAATTCCGTCGCCTTCGCCGGAGTCACCGGTTCCCGGCTGTCCGTCCTCACCAAAGTCGAGAAGAATGTCCCGCGTATCGGCAATATTCGAAATGCCTTCATGCAGGATAATAATACCGATCGGCCACCGCAGGGAATTGGACAGAGAAAATGCGCCGAGATCGCTGTTGATGAGACCCGCAAACCTGCTTTGATGGGCGTAGGTTAAACCATGAGAAGATTGACCGGGATCGTGGGCAGGATTAAAGAGCGGCGCAATCGCGCCGCCGCCAGCAGCCGTCAGCGTATTCCCCAAAGCAAGGGAACGCCCATCACCTGCGTTTGTAAAAATTTCCCATCCGTAGCGAACCCAATACGTTTCCGCTGATATCGCATAGAGAAATAAGATTGACCCTAATAAAATCCGCCGCATTAAAGACCGTGCTTCTTTTTCAGTTTATCCAGCGTTTCAAGTGCTTCGAGCGGTGTCATCGTATCAATACTCATTTTTTCAATGTCTTTTTGTAATTCACTCTCTTTTGCCTCAAACAGCGATTGCTGCTTAGACGCCGCTTCAGGCGGTGCGGTTCCTTCTTCTTCCTGCTGATTGATGTGGTGTGCTAAAATTTCCGATGCTCTTTGAATGACGCTTGGGGGAAGTCCCGCCATTTTCGCGACATGAATTCCGTAGCTCTTGTCCCCCGGTCCGGGAAGAATTTTTCTTAAGAATACAATTTTGTCCCCGAATTCCTTCACCGCCGCGTGATGATTTTCAAGTCGGTCCAGAGAATACTCTAAATCCGTGAGCTCGTGGTAATGAGTCGCAAACAGCGTCAGCGCGGCACAATCTGAATTATTATGCAAAAATTCCGTGATTGCCCATGCAAGTGACAATCCATCGAAGGTAGCGGTCCCACGGCCGATTTCATCTAAAAGAACGAGACTTTTTTCTGTGGCATTGTTCAGAATATTTGACGCTTCATTCATTTCTACAAGAAAGGTGCTTTCGCCACCGGCTAGATTGTCGCTTGCGCCTACGCGGGTAAACAACTGGTCTACACAGCCGAGCTTTGCGAATTTTGCCGGTACAAAAGAACCTATTTGCGCCATGAGGACAATCTGGCCAATCTGCCGTAAATAAGTGGATTTTCCCGCCATATTCGGACCGGTGATTAAATGAATCTGGCTGGTTTTGGAATGCATGGTGAGACCATTCGGGACAAATCTGTCCGTTGCGGGCAGAAGTTGTTCCACAACAGGATGTCGGGATTCTTTCAATTCTATCAACGTCTCTTTCACCATATCTGGTTTGGAATATTCGTTCCCAAGTGCGATGTGCCCAAAAGTGGACAGCACATCCAGCCGATTGAGAATTTGCGCATTAAACTGCAGTGACTGAGAATCATCGAGAACATTTGAGCATAAATCAAAATAAATTTCAGATTCAATCTCGCGAATGCGTTCATCAGCGGTCAGAATCTTCTCCTCAAATTCTTTTAGATCAGGCGTAATGTAGCGTTCGGCATTTACCAATGTTTGCTTTCTAATATAGTCTTCCGGAACCTGCGCTTGATTTGCTTTGGTAACTTCAATATAGTATCCGAATACTTTGTTAAATCCAATCTTAAGCGATTGGATGCCGGTTTTTTCACGCTCTTTCGATTGGAGGTTTGCGATCCATTGTTTTCCGCTCGTGGATACAGACCTCAGATCATCCAATTCGGCATGTACGCCCTCTCTGATAGCGCCAATTTTCTGGAGATTTGCCGGCGGCTCATCTGCCAAAATGTTCTTTATTGTATCAGCAATCCCGGAAACATCTTCAAATGTTTTAGAAATTTTTCGTAATGACGGATGATTAGAATTTTTCAATAATGTGATTATTTCGGGGATTTTTTCCAAACTCACCCGAAATCCTGATAATTCTCTCGGCATTAGTTTTTGTTTCGTCATTTTCCCTATGGCACGTTCTATATCGGTCATTTCATTCAAGATTGATCGAGCGTTTAACAATCGGGCTTTATCCCGGACAAATCCTTCCACCGAATCATGCCTATTGCGGATGGATTTCAGATCGGTCAGCGGATGGTACAGCCACGATCGCAACAGCCTTCCGCCGCCGGCTGTGCACGTTTCATCCATGACGTCAATCAGTGTTCCGTGCGTTCCCTGCGTTGCAAGCGATGCGAAGATTTCCAAATTTCTGACGGTAAAGGCATCCAGATTCATAATGCCCTCTTTTCTGACAGTCTTTACCGTGGATACATGGGAAAGATTCCCATTCAGATTTTTCTCAACATGATGAAAAATCATTCCGCCTGCCGTAATGCCTGCCGGCATGGAATCGCATCCAAATCCCTTCATCGATTTGACATTAAAATGTTTTGTCAAAATCCGCACCGCTTCAGACTCATCCACTGACCAATCGTCAATTCTCGATATAAATGGCCTCAGTTCCAAAAACCAGTCCTGATTCGATACAGTTTCACTTTCGGCAACCACTATTTCATGCGGGCTGAATTTCCGCAAGACCTCAACAAGATCGTTCCGGTTAGATTCACCGATTAAAAATTCACCCGTGGACGCATCCAAAAAAGAAAACCCCACAGAATCTTTTTGCATCGACAAGGATCCCAAAAACCGGTTCGACTTTTCATTCAGGGTTTGATCGGATGTTATCGTGCCCGGCGTAACCACTTCTGTTACTTCGCGCTTTACAATTCCTTTTGCCAATTTGGGGTCTTCCACCTGTTCGCAGATGGCAACCCTGTACCCCGCCTTCACCAATTTGGGTAAATACTGATCCAAAGCATGATAGGGAAATCCTGCCAGCGGAACCTTGCCGGCGGCTCCGTTTGATCGTTGGGTGAGCACAATGCCAAGAATTTTGGCTACGGTTTTCGCGTCCTCAGAAAATGTTTCGTAAAAGTCACCCATTCGGAATAAAAGAACCGAATCTTTGTATTGTCGTTTGACTTCTTCATATTGGCGCATGAGCGGCGTGGATTGAGTTTTTGATTTCGCCACTATTCCAAATTCCCTTTCACTCGCACATTTCCATCGCGGTCTGTCCACTGTTTTTTGTCACAAAATTCCAAAAGAGGGATAGCAGATTTCCGTGTCGTTCCGGTGATTTCCTTAAATGCGTTCACGTCTAGTGAACTGTGTGATTTAAAATGGACTGTCAAGTTTTGACGCAGGACATCGGTAACCGATGTATGAATCCAAAAATGTTCTCCGACGGAAATTATTGCGCCTTCGTCTTTTAAAATATGAAGCAATGCTAACACTTTTTTCTCATCTAATTTTACATGGTCCGAAACATCCTGCGCCTTGGAAAGTTGAAATTTCCGATCCTGAATCCAATGCGAAATCGCATCCGCCTCTTTGCGGTTATCCGAATTCAAAATCACTTTATGATTTGCCAATGCAAATCCCGACGCTGCTTCTTTGACATTTCCCGTTTTCACTAGATCCGCCAGCATCATTTTTACGATATTCTCGGAAAGGTTCAATTTGGTTTGAATGGTATCTGCATTAACCGATTTTTTATAGGGATTTTCTTGATGATATTTCATGAGATATTTCAGTATGATTTCCCTGTTTCCCGCTTCCGAATCCGGATGCAGCACCAAACCATTTTCAACGGATAGTCCCAATGTTTTTGCCATTGATTTTATGACGCTTTCAGGAAGATGAAAAAGCCGCGCATATTCCTGCACCGGTTTAGGATCATTATGAAAATAGAGTACCCGCTGGCTCAGCCGTTCATTTTTATTTTCAGAAAGTTCATTCAGCCATTTTCGGATGATTTTTCCTTTTGGAGGATGAGGATCCAGAACAACACCGCCGGCAATGGTATCCATCGGAGAATAGGATCTTAGAATTAATTTATCTTCCATCGCTGCTGAAATAGGTTTTTCCAACATAATCAAAACAGTCGCCGCTCCGCCTTTCATGAGAGTTTTTGATTCATACAATTGCACTCTTCCGAGTACTTCCGCCGTTCCAATGTGCAGACGGATTCGCTGGTTATCTTTGAGTTTCCAGCGCGTGTCGGGCAACATTTGAATTCTGACAGCCAATCGATGAGTTGGCTCAATCCATCCGAGGGAATGCAATTCGCATCCGCGCCACAATTGATTCGCTTCAATTCCGGATACATTGATAGCGGCTCTGTCGCCAGTACTCACAGAATGAGTCTCAGCCAAATGTGTCTGCACGCCTCTTGCTTTCACTTTTGTACACGCCGGTAGCGCTTCTGCATCATCGCCCTTTTTCAGCGATCCGGACAACACCGTTCCTGTGACAACCACTCCAAAACCTTTTTTGTGAAACACTCTGTCAATGGGCATGCGGAAAATTTCGGACTTTGATGCTGAATCTTGTGCGTCAGTATCGGAAACAAGTGCTTGCCTAAGTTTTTCAATGCCATCGCCTGTAAGCGTGGATGTCGGAAGTATCGGCGCTTCGGGAAATGGCGTTTCTTTCAATAATTCCCGGATATCGGCTGTGACCAGTTCAATCCATTCTGCATCCTTCACTCTGTCAGTTTTGGTCAATGCGACCACGCATTTTGAAATACCGAGGTGGGATAGAATATGTACATGCTCTCTTGTCTGAGGCATAATACCATCATCCGCAGCAACAACGAGGAGCGCAACATCAATCGTGGAAACGCCGGCAACCATATTGCGGACAAATTTTTCGTGCCCGGGAACGTCAATAATCGTGATATCTTCGTTTAGATAAGCAAAGCCGAGATTGATGGTCATGCCTCGGGTGCGTTCCTCATCGAGGCTGTCGGTGTTGGTTCCTGTTAGCGCTTCCACAAGGGATGTTTTCCCATGATCAATATGCCCCGCTGTTCCAATGACAACCTGGCCCATGGTTTACGCTCTATTAATAGCGTCTATGATTTGAGCGTACTGGCCCGGAAGAATGGCTTTTAAATCGATAAAAAATGCACGTCCGGAACAGTATCCTACGACGGGTGGATTTTGCTCGCGAAAAGAAGCGGCAAGTTTAGATGAGGACATAATTTCCGAGGAAAATTTTAGTGCGACGCTGGGCAATCGGGCATCCGGCAGCGATCCGCTTCCCGCTTCTACTTCTGTTTCTACGATGGAAATCCCGAGGTCGTTCTGTTTGTTTTTGGCGACACCATTCAGAATTTTTTCCGCGTGAGCATTTAATTTTTTCCGAGAGGAAGATAAAAGAGCTAATGTCAAATTGGATTTATAATTTCCGTATTGCCTTAAAGTTTCATCCAACAAAGCAATGGTCCATTTGTCGCACCGCACCGTTCGATAAATTGGATTATTCAGGATATTGGCAATGTGCTTCCTTTTGCCGGCAATGAGGCCGGATTGAGGACCTCCGAGCAATTTATCTCCCGAGAATGTGACAACATCCACGCCCGACTTGACCACTTCAGAAACGGGTATTTCCCGTGGAAGTCCAACAGATTCCAGATCCACTAAGGCACCGCTTCCCAAATCGGCGAGAACAGGAATTTTGTGTTTTCGTCCGAGTGAAACCAAATCCTTGAGGTCCACGGCTTGCGTAAATCCTTTCACAACATAATTGCTGGTGTGCACCCACAAAAACAGAGCTGTATCTTTCGAAATTGCTTTTTTGTAATCCTGAATATGTGTCCGATTTGTGGTGCCAACTTCCACCATTTTGCATCCGCTTTTTCGAATGACATCCGGAATCCTGAACGAACCGCCGATTTCGACTTCCTGTCCTCGCGATACAATGACTTCTTTTCCCTCGGCAAATGTATTAAGACTCAGGAAAACAGCGGCGGCATTGTTGTTGACGGAAATCGCATCATCTGTATTGCAGATGGATGCAAGATTATTTCTGATATGATCGAGGCGCTGCCCCCGTTTTCCTGATGGTAAATCCAATTCCAGATTTGAATACTTTTCCAATTTTTGTGCAGCCGTTTTAAAGATATTTTTGGAAACAGGCGCCCGGCCAAATCCGGTGTGGAGCACAATGCCTGTTCCATTGATGACCGATGCGTAACTTCCCTCTTGTTCTGTTTGTATTTTCTGGATGATTTTTTTCAATATCTGCCGGCGCTTCATGGTGAGCTTTCCTGCCTTTGCTTCCGATCTTAATTGCTTTAATTCTTGATTAATGATGAACTTTATATAGTTATTATTCAGCGTGATATCTGATTTAAGTTCAAGTAAAACTTCAGATACAGAAGGCAGGGATTTTAACTGAGAATCTGACATGGTTAAAACTTGGGAATTTCCTGCTCAATTATCAAGATTAAACTCGGGATTTTTTGATGACCATTATTCCCGTAAGAACGGCGGGAATCAGAATAATCCCCATAGTCGGAAATACAAAGGACACCCCAAATTTTTGCGCGATAATTCCGCTGAAACCTGCTGCAATCGCTCCAACACCAAAGGTCAGGAAAAAATTGATGCCAAAGCCGAGTCCGCGATTTTTGGTATGGGTTAAATCTGAAATCAATGTATTGGCAATGGGTTGAAAATTAAAATGGGAAATTCCGAGAAGCACGCTCCAGGCCACAAGGTAATGATCTGTGCTGAATCCCATCAAAATCAGAAATGGGATATTCAGGAAAACCACCCAAACTAAAACGACAGACCTCTGATATTTATCTGCAAGAATTCCGCCAATCCACTGTCCCCCAATGCCTGCCATAAATACCAATGATGGAAAAAACCCGGCTTTGAGCGTGTCCGATAAAGACTGCATAAATCCATCCGTATTTGCAGCAAAATGCGAAGGCATAAAAGTTGTGAATCCATTGTACGATAATCCCATGAGCATTGCCGTGATGTAAAAATATGCGAGCGCTTTTTTATTCGTTTTCTCCGGCGATTGAATTTTCTCCGCTTCTAAATCCTCAGAAGATTCCTTCTTCGGGATAAGCATTAATGTAGCAAAACCTAAAATACCGGCGATTCCTGCCAAAAAAAGATATACATATTTCCACGTGCCAAATTCAGCAAATACCGTTGCTAAAAGCGGACCCATGGCCAATCCAATAGAGCCAAGAATTCCATGGATGGCCATAGCTTTCCCCATGGGGCGGACACGCCGTGACAGCAGCGTAAGCCCTGCCGGGTGGTAAATAGATGCTGCAAGGCCAACCAACACCAGCGCAAAGGTAAATTGGATGACAGAATCAGACAGTGTAACCAGTATTCCGGCGACTAAACAGGAAAACTGAAAAATCAGAAGCAATTTTCTTCCGCCGAGCTTATTCTCAAAATATCCTGCGGGAATTGCACCTAACCCAAACATAAATGCACTGGCCAATGCAATAAACCCAAGAGCGTCAAATCCGAGATTTAACTCATCTTTAATAATAACAATGAGCGTCGGATACACCAGTATCAGCGAATGGGACAGCATATGGGATGCGCCCGTGATGGCGAGAATAGTTTTTGCCTGTCGGTTCATAAAAAGAAAAGCCCTAACCGGCTATGGCAAGGGCTTTGAAGATGTAAAAAAAGGGTTTACCGTTTTTCCGTGATTCTGGTGGCTTTCCCGGTCAGTTTACGCAGGTAATTCAATTTTGCTCTGCGCACCTTCCCTCGCCGAACCACTTTTACCGTCTTTAACATCGGTGAATGCAGAGGGAATATCCGTTCAACACCCACGCCACCGGAAATCTTCCTGAGCGTAAAGGTTGCAGAAATTCCGGCGCCTTTTTTTCCCATAACGACTCCTTCAAATTTCTGAGTTCGTTCCTTACCGCCCTCAACAACTCTTACATCAATTGCAAGTGTGTCTCCTGCGCTAAAATTTGGGATATCGGTGTTTATTTGATTTTCTTTTGCATCTGTCATCGTTCGCTCTCCATAGATTTCATTTTTTTCTGATATTTTATCCACAAATCCGGACGCCTGATTTGGGTGCGTTTTTCTCGCTCTTCCTGGCGCCAGGAATCAATATGTTCGTGGTGGCCACTCAATAACGTATCCGGAACTTCCATGCCGTCAATTTCTCTCGGTTTTGTGAACCACGGAGCGTCCAACAGTCCAGAGGTAAAACTGTCTGTCATCGCCGACTCCCGGGAATTCAAAACACCCGGCACGAGGCGGACCACACTGTCCATCATCATGAGGGATGGAAATTCTCCCGCCGAAACGATAAAATCTCCGATGGAATATTCATGCGTAACGTATTTATCTATCACGCGCTGGTCAATCCCTTTATAATGTCCACAGATAAAAATAATTTTCTCGTATTCACTGAGGGATGCAGCGGATTCGTCAGACCAAGTTTCCCCTTGTGGATTGGGATACACAACGGCTGTATTATTTGTCCCGCCGACCAATTCAAACGCGCGGTCAATCGCTTTAAACATTGGGCCAGCCATGAGTACCATTCCGCTGCCGCCACCAAAGGGTGTATCATCAACTTGCCGATAATTTCCCTCACCGAATTCTCGTAGATCCACTATATGAAATTTGACCGCCTCACGCTCCTCTCCCTGACGAAGAATGCTTTCCTGGATGGCGGTACGGACCAAATCCGGAACGGTGCTGATTATAGCAATCTGTTTCATACGTCCATCAATCCTTCAATGGGGCGAATAACAATTTTTGTATTTTCATGATCAATGAATTCAACAATTTCAGATATGACTGGAATTAAAAATTCGTGCCCGTCTTTATCAATGGTATACACATCATTTGCCGGAAGCCATAAAATATCTTTGAGTTTGCCAACCAATTCACCTGAATCGGTTATAATATCATAACCGATTAAATCGGCGGATACGAAAGATATCGGATCACTTTCTGATGCCGATGCGAATACGCGCTGTCCCACAAGTGCTTCCGCTTCATGCCTATTCTGTACACCTTCAAAAAGGATGCGCGTCTTTTTCCCAATGCGCGCGGATTTCATTAGCTTCATTTCTAGGACAGATTCATTCGAAAATCCCAGAAAAAGAGATGGTTCTTCTGAGTAATATTCAAAATATCTGCACAGTGGACTGACATGCACTTCGCCTTTCAGCCCTGAGGCTTTGGTCACCTTTCCGATGGGGAATAATTTGCCCATATTGGTCTCAGTCAATGACATCCAAGCGGGCGCGTTTGCCGCCTTCTTTGGCATTAATCGCAAACACGATGGTTCTGAGAGCAGATATATTCCGCCCCTTTTTACCAATTACTTTCCCGAAATCTCCTTCACCAACGGTGAGCTCGAATATGATTTGTTGTTCTGTTTCCACGATATTGATTTGAACTTCATCCGGTTTATCCACAAGATGCTTTACAGCGACTTCAATGAATTCTTCCATGACTAGTCCTCCTTTTTTTCTTCCTCGCTTTCGGCTGCATCTGTCTGCTCATCATCGGGCTCAGCATTTTCGGATGCTTCCGGTTCAGCAGGTACTTCTACCGCTGATTCAACTTCTTCTGCTGGTTCATCTTTGGAATCTTCCGTGGATTCTTCTTCTGTTTCTTTTGAAGCTTCTTCGTCATTTTTTTCATCTGCCGCATCACCATCTTTAACAGAATCGTCTTTAGATTCTTCCTGAGGTTCCTCTTCCGATTCTGAGGGCGCTTCTTCTGATTCTTCAGGTTTTATTTCTTCAACTGTCTCTTCCGCAGGCTCTTCAGCTGTTTTTGTTTCTGGTTCTGCCTCAACTTCAGGGTTATCTTCCGCAACTTCCTCGACGGCTTCCTCTGCAGGGTCTGCTTCTTCAGAAGTATCTCCAGACGAATCAACACCTTCTTCCAGAGTCTCATCTGCAGGTTCTTCAACACTTTCCTTGGCAGCAGGTTCTTCAGATGCTTCCGGTTCAGCGGGCGTTTCATCAGTTTCTGAAACTGTTTCTGTAACATCTTCACCCGTTGCTTCAGCTTCTTTTTCCTTTGGTGCTTCTTCAGCTGTTTCCGTTTCTGGTTCTGCCTCAACTTCCTCGGCGGCTTCCTCCGCTGCTTCCGGTTCTGGCTCTGCAGCCAGCGCTTCTGCATCTGCCGTTTCCACTACTTCAACATCGGCAGCTTTCTTTTCTTCCGCTTTTTTAGCAGTTCTTTCCGCGCGGTTTGATTTCACCTCTTCACGGTTGAGTTCCCACTTTTTCATTTCCTGCTCGATCGCCTTTTCATCCAGTCCCTGCTTCATCAAATGCCAGCGGTGCGCTAGTCCTGCGTCGCGCAAAAGGCTGTGGGCAGCGTCTGTTGTTTGAGCGCCATCTTTTAGCCAATGTAAAATTCTCTCATTTTTAAGCACATACTGCTCATCCGTTTTGATGGGATCATACCAGCCAAGTTCTTCGATGGCGGCGCCATCCCTGCGTTTGCGGGAATCCATGACTACCATTCTGTAAAAAGGCCGGTTTCGTCTTCCAATGCGTTTCAGTCTAATCTTCGTTGACACGTTTCGTCTCCTTAATGTGCACCCATCATCGGGTGGTTCAGTCCAGCGGGCAGTTTCATTTTGCCCATCTTTTTCATCATTTTTTGCAATGCAAAATATTGTTTTATCAGCTGATTCACTTCCTGGATAGTTCGTCCCGACCCTTGGGCAATCCGCGATCGCCTGCTTCCGTCTATAATGGACGGATTCCTTCTTTCATTCAGGGTCATCGAATTGATAATCGCCTCAGTCCACATGAGCTGTCTGTCATCGAGATTGAGGCCTTTCATCATTTTTTTATTCATGCCCGGCATCATGCCGATGAGTTGGTCCAAAGGTCCCATATTCCTCATTTGATTCAGCTGATCTTTGAAATCATCCAAAGTGAATGATTGATCCTTTAATTTTTCTTCGAGCTTTTCCGCTTTTTTCTCGTCCATCACCTTTTCGGCTTTTTCTACAAGCGTGACAACGTCGCCCATGCCGAGAATCCTGTCGGCAATACGATTCGGATCAAATACATCTAATCCGTCCATTTTTTCGCTGACACCGATAAATTTGACCGGCACTCCGGTCACTTTCGAAATACTGACAGCAGCACCGCCTCGTGCGTCGCCGTCCATTTTGGTGAGAATTGTCCCGGTGAGTTCAAGCGCCTCAGAAAATGCTTTTGCAGAATTCACAGCATCCTGTCCAGTCATACCATCCGCAACAAACAACGTTTCATCCGGCTTTACTTCGCTGGCAATTGCTTCAATTTCCTGCATCATTTCGCCGTCGACATGAAGCCTTCCAGCGGTATCTAAAATGACAACCTGAGTTTTATTTGCAGCGGCTTCTTTTACAGCATTTTCACAGATGGTGACAGGATTCTTGTGACCTTCTGAATACACAGGAATATCAATCTGTTTTCCCAATATCTTAAGTTGATCAATCGCGGCTGGACGGTAAACATCTGCCGCAACCAACATGACGGATTTACCTTCATGATTCAATTTTTTGGCGAGCTTTGCGCAGGTAGTTGTTTTTCCGGATCCCTGCAGCCCAGCCACTAGAATAATTGTTGGAGGTCTTTTGGCAAACGAAATTCCCGATGCTTTTGATCCTAAAAGTGACGCCATTTCATCTCTAAGGATTTTTACAAACTGATCACCCGGTTTTACAGATTGTGTGACGGTAACACCGAGCGCACGTTTTTCCACACGTTTGATGAAATCACGCGCAACTTCAAAATGGACGTCCGCTTCCAAAAGAGCACGGCGTACCTGTCGTGAAGTATCCCGGATATTCTTTTCCGAGATTTTCCCCAGACCGCGAATGTTCCTTAGAACAGCGTCTAATTTTTCTGATAATTGCTCAAACATGTTATTTCGTTTCGAAAAAAGCTTGGGAAATTACCCGCTTTTCTCGTCGAATACAACACCTTAAGAATGGGGGTTTTAGTACTATATCCCAAATCCTATTGTCATCCCGAACCGAAGTGTGAAGAATCTTTTCCAGGCGATATCGCTATTCAAATGAAGATTCATCGTCGTCCCGCCACTGCAGAACTTGCTCGGAATGACAAAGTACTATTTCATCAGCACCAGTTTTCTAGTCGAAATGAAACTGGCAGAACTGATCCGATAGAAATACATCCCCGACGCCATTCCGGCGGCGTCCCATCTAACTGTATATCTGCCGATTTCGAGTCTGCCCTGCGCCAAAGTTGCAACCTTTTCACCAACAATGTTATACACATCCAGGCGAACCTGTCCTGCTTCGGGTATGTCAAACTGGATCGTGGTTACCGGGTTGAACGGATTCGGGTAGTTCTGGTGGAGTGCGAATTCGGCTGGAATAAAACCTTCGTCCACACCTAATGATGTGCCGTCTGCCAAAACAACGAAAGGTCCATTATCTGACCTCACGGTATCCATTCCGGCAATCGCAGCTACATTCCATTTAATAATACTGTTGTTGCCGCCAAGATCCACAAAGTCATCATAAATATCTTCGTAAAACACAACGATGCTTGTATCGGCCACTGTAGTATCATGCTTGACAGTATCCAGTAAAGTCGTTCCGGCGAACACGCCATGACCTACTTTAATACGATACATTACCGTATCACCTTCAGGATCATTCGACGATTCCCACACAAAAACTACGGAGTCTGAATACAGATTGTCATTCGTCAACAAAATAATTAATGAATCATCCGGTGTTAAAAGTAAAAAATCACTCGGGCCATAATTTACAGCTTCATGCGCATCCACATTGAAACGGAAATGACCGTTCTGAGAAAGAACCGTATCCATGCCGCCGATAGCTGCAACATCCCAGCTCACTTCGCTCGAGTCACCCATAAAATCCGTGATGTCACCCAAAATGTCTTCATAAAAAACATAGAGCATCGTCCCGGACATGAGTGTGTCGTGCTCAAAATATCCCGTGGAATCACCATCGGAATAGATCGTGTGATGCGCATGAAATTCATACCTTACCGAATCTTCCGGATCGGTGCTGGTTTCCCAGCTGAACAAAAGCGAATCGCCTCCATTTTCATTTGACAGAAAAATCATCGAACTTTCTGCAGGTGTTAATAGAGAGAAATCACCGGGACCATAATTCACAGCCTCATGCGCATCCACAT
>JAAZYX010000031.1 GCA_014239435.1 Fidelibacterota bacterium
ACGATGAAAGTTACATAAAAATCCTCTTAAGATTCAGGGAAGAAATCACAAAGGCTCAGTATCCTCTTTGCGTTTGCATCCTCCGAGGAAAACTCTGCGAACCCTGCGGATAAAAAATTACTCCAGTTTCAGCTTTTGCAGCTTCGGCCGAATGACATACGTACAATAGGGCTGGTTCGGATTATTTTTGTAATAATCTTGATGATTATCCTCCGCCAAGAAATATTTTTCCAACGGCAGGATTTGCGTTACTATTTGAGCATCAAACACTTTTTGCGCTTCCTTCACCGAAGCCTCCGCAAGTTTTTTCTGTTCTTCATTATGATAAAAAACAACCGAGCGGTATTGCGTTCCAACATCGTTCCCCTGTTTATTCATGGTAGTCGGATCGTGGCTTTTCCAGAACACTTCCAGCAGTGTATTGTAAGACACTTTCGCCGGATCAAATTCAATACGCGACACTTCTGCATGTCCTGTTGTGCCGGAACAGACTTCCTGATACGTCGGATCGGTTGTATTTCCGCCGGCATATCCCACCGATACGGATGATACACCGTCAATTCGATTGAAAACGGCCTCCACACACCAGAAGCATCCCGCGCCAAAAGTAGCGGAATTGTTGAGGTCAGTTTGCGCCATAATCAGAGTCGCCAGCGAAAAAATAATTATGTGCATTAATTTTTTCATGAATACTATTTCTTACCTTCATACCGTTTCAAAAGTTTCAGGCCAGGAAGGATTCTGTGATCTGCCACAGCTTTTCCTGATCGGCTTCAACATAAGATGCTGCGTTACTTTTTTTGGGTTTGCATTTGGAAAAATATTTTCCGCTCACACCTTTCACTTCCTCAGATGAAGCAAGATAAATACTTGTTAGTCCGCCTTTAGCCGGAGAAATAGCGCCTACCTTTTTGGCAACATTCAACCCGATCCTTGCGCTGCCGGAATTGTTGTTTCCGAAATTGGTATCTACAAATCCGGGATGAAGGCAATTTACCGTAATGTTTTTTCCGGAAATTCTGCGATCGAGTTCATAGGTAAACATAATGTTTGCCAGCTTGGATTTACAGTACGCCGGCCAGCCCTTGTATCCGTCAAATCCCTGAAGGTCATCAAAGCTCATTTTTGATCCTCGATGTGCATCCGACGCAACATTGACAATTCTAGATGATTTCGTACGCTCAAGCATTTCCATTAGCAAATATGTCAGCAAATAATAGGCAAGATGATTTAACGCAAATGTCCGCTCAAATCCCTCATCCGTTTTGTCAAATTCACTGAAATAGGCGCCCGCATTATTGAGCAATACATTCAATTGATCGTATTCAGTTTTAATCTCTTCTGCGAGTTTTCTGACATCTGCCATGGAAGACAAATCGCACGTATGGAATCGAATGTTTTCGTTTCCAGAATCCTGCGCAATTTCGCTCATTACCCGCTGTCCCTTTTCAGAATTCCGCCCCACAAGCGCCAGAGTGTATCCCTGTTTCGCGAGCTCGGAAGCAGCCACTTTCCCGATGCCGTCCGTAGCGCCAGTGATACACATTATTTTCCCTGATCCGTGGGATTCCATTTATTTTTTAGACGGTTTAATTTGGATGTTGAGCTCGTCCAGCTGGTCTTTTGAAACGGTGCTTGGCGCTTCATCCATAAGCGAGGCGGCGGACGTCGTTTTTGGAAATGCGATTACATCACGGATGTTGGCGGTTCCTGCCAGCAGCATTACAAGACGGTCAAAGCCGAATGCAATCCCACCGTGCGGCGGAGTGCCGTATTTGAGTGCTTCCACCAAAAATCCAAAGCGCGCTTTGGCTTCGGCTTCGTCCATTCCGAGCAATTCAAAAATCTTTTGCTGCACCTCCGGCTTATGGTTTCGGATGGAACCGCCGGCAATTTCGTAGCCGTTCATGGTAAGGTCATAGGCGCGGGAGCTTGCGGAAGCCGGATCGGAATCCAGTTTTTCAATATCTTCTTCTTTCGGCGCTGTAAACGGATGATGCAGCGCGGCAAATCGGGTTTCTTCTGTTTGGAACATAGGAAAATCCGTTATCCAAACAGGGTTAAAATCATTCACATCCGCAAGCCCTTCCCGTTTTCCAAGCTCGGTCCTAAGCGCACCCAATGCACTTCGAGATACATCAGCAGAATCGCCGATCATAAACACAATATCACTATCTTCAGCATCGGTTGTTTCTATCAATTCTTTTTTCAGATCATCACTAAAAAATTTGGAAATGCCTCCCGTTAGATCCCCATTTTCCGCTTTCATCCACGCCAGCCCTTTGGCGCCGAACGGTTTTACGAATTCGGTGAGTTCATCAATGTTTTTTCTGGAATATTGTGCACCGCCTTTTACCGATATCGCTTTCACCATTTCCACTGATTTGAATGCGTTGAATTCAGACGAATCCGTGATGGATTTTACATCTTTCAGTTCCATCCCAAAGCGTACGTCCGGCTTATCCGATCCGTATGTATTCATGGCTTCGTCGTAAGAAAGCCTAGGAAATGGATTCGGAAGGTCAATTCCTATCACAGATTTAAAAATATGGCGCGTGAGGCCTTCCATTTCGGAAAGAATCTCATCCTCATCCACGAATGACATTTCAATATCAATCTGCGTGAATTCCGGCTGGCGGTCTGCGCGAAGATCTTCATCGCGAAAACATTTTACGATCTGGAAATAGCGGTCAAACCCGCCGATCATGAGAATTTGTTTATAGATCTGCGGCGATTGCGGCAGCGCGTAAAATTTGCCTTCATGAATTCGGCTCGGCACCAAATAATCCCGTGCGCCTTCGGGCGTGGATTTCATCAGCATCGGCGTTTCTACTTCCATAAAATTCTGTTTGGATAAATAAGACCGAACCGCCTGGTACGCATTGTGGCGGATGTTCAGGTTTTCCTGAAGTTCATCAGTCCGCAGTTCTAAATATCTATACTTGAGGCGCAAATCTTCTTCGGCGCTGGATCTATCGGTAATGACAAACGGCAGCGGCGCCGCTTCGTTCAGCATTTCCATTTCAGAAACGATCACTTCAATCTCGCCTGTTAACAAATCAGCATTAACGGCACCGGCATCTCTTGCCTTCACTGTTCCGGAAATGCTCAGCACATCTTCCATCGAAAGTTTTTTGGCCGCCTCAAAATCGCCGGAATAATCTTCAGAATTAATCACGATCTGCGTCTTGCCGTATCGGTCGCGGAGATCTACAAAAATCACCTGCCCATGCAGGCGGACGGTATTCACCCAGCCGTTTAAGATAACGGATGCATCTATATCGTTTGCATTGAGTTCGCCGCAGGTGTGGGTTCGCATATTCATGAATCGTTCGGTAATAAAAAACCGCCTGTAAATTACGAGCGGTTCTTATTCATTGTGAATGTGATTTTAGTGGCTGGAAACTTTCAGGCGGTTCCGTGCGCGTTCCTGAGATTCTTTAGCGCGGTCCTCATCTTTTTCCGCTTCCGAAAACCGTTCCTTTGCCCGTTCCAGCGCTTCTTCCGCGCGGGTTGAATCAATCTCGGTTGAGGGCTCCGCCGTCTCTACCAAAAGCTGCACCTTCTCTTTGGTAATTTCAGCAAATCCGCCGCTGATGGCAAAATATTCTTCCTTGCCGCTGATCGTTGCCTTCACCTCACCAATCGCCAGTGCAATGATGCCCTCGCGGTGATTCGCCATAATTCCGAATTCACCATCCAATCCGGGGCAGCGGGCATACGTGACTTCGCTTTCTTCAATCTTGCGGGTCGGCGTTACAATTTCCAGAGGAAAAGATTTCATTTAGGCGGCCTGTTTTTTCGCGTTATCAATGGCTTCATCAAGCGTACCGACATAGGCAAAAGCGTTTTCATGGAGCTCGTCCACTTCGCCGTTCAGGATGGCTTCAAAACCCGCCACCGAATCTTCGAGCGAAACGTAGCGCCCTTCTTTTCCGGTAAACTGTTCCGCCACATAAAACGGCTGACTCATAAATTTCTGCATTTTTCTCGCTCGCGCCACCACAAGTTTATCGTCATCCGAAAGTTCATCCATTCCGAGAATCGCGATAATGTCCTGAAGGTCCTTGTACTTCTGCAATACAGACTGAACATTTCTCGCAACATTATAATGGCGGTCGCCGATGACACGCGGATCCAAAATCCGGGATGTAGATGCCAGCGGATCCACAGCAGGATAAATTCCGAGTTCGGCAATTTTTCGCTCGAGCACGGATGTCGCATCCAGATGCGCAAATGCTGTCGCCGGCGCGGGATCGGTCAAATCATCCGCCGGTACATACACGGCCTGCACGGATGTAATGGATCCTTTTTTCGTAGAAGTGATCCGTTCCTGAAGATCGCCCATTTCCGTAGAAAGCGTCGGCTGGTATCCAACAGCCGAAGGCATGCGTCCAAGCAGTGCGGATACTTCCGAACCGGCCTGCGTAAACCGGAAAATATTATCAATAAACAAAAGCACGTCACGGCCTTCTTCATCGCGGAAATATTCTGCCATCGCAAGTCCGGAAAGACCAACTCGCAAGCGAGCACCGGGCGGCTCGTTCATTTGTCCGAATACCATTGTTGTTTTTTCGATCACGCCGGATTCCGTCATTTCATTGTACAGGTCGTTTCCTTCGCGGGTTCGCTCGCCCACGCCGGCAAACACCGAATATCCGCCATGCTCTGTAGCGATATTTCGTATGAGCTCTTGAATCAATACCGTCTTTCCAACACCGGCGCCTCCGAATAATCCTGTTTTTCCGCCTTTGGTGTATGGCTCCATCAAATCCACAACCTTGATTCCAGTTACCAGAACTTCTGTAGAAGATGCTAAATCTTCATGTTTCGGCGCCGAACGATGAATCGGATATTTTTTTTCAGTTTTGCATTCGCCTTTCTGGTCAATCGTGTTTCCGAGAACATCAAATAATCTGCCAAGAGTATTCGGTCCAACAGGGACAGAAATCGGCGCGCCCGAATCGGAAACGGAGTGCCCGCGTACCAATCCATCGGTAGAATCCATCGCAACGGTACGGACAATAGAATCACCTAAATGCTGGGCAACTTCCAGAACCAATGTTCCTTCATCACCGCGGTCAACATTTAGCGCATTATAAATATCGGGGACTTGGCCGTCTTCAAAAACAACGTCCACCACTGCGCCCATCACCTGTGAAACTTTTCCATTCATTGACATAATTATTTCCTTACTGATTTAGCCGGACAGCGCTTCTGCGCCGCTCACAATTTCGAGCATTTCTGTCGTAATTGCAGCTTGTCGGGCTTTGTTAAATTCCAATGTTAAATCTTTGATCATATCTTCCGCGTTCGACGTGGCATTTTCCATAGCCAACATCCGTGCTGCCTGTTCGCTTGCATAGGATTCCAAAAGATATTTCCACATTTGCACATTCAAATGGCGCGGCACGAGAGACTTTACCAATACGTCTTTTGAGGGTTCATATAATCGGTCTTTTGATCCGGATTCCGATCCATCGAAAACCAGCGGCAGCAGCAATTCCGAGATTGTTTCCTGAGTCGCCACATTTACAAATTCATCATACACCACATGAATTTCATCCACGATCCTCGATGTAAAATGACCGATAATTCCATCTCCAATCGTCATCGCATCGGAGAAAGACAAATCATTCCAAAAATCCAGATGGCTATCAATAATGGTATATTCCCGCCTCTTGAAATGGTCGCGTGCTTTTTTCCCGATGCAGAAAAGATCTACCGTGTCTTTTCCTATAGCATCAATTTCGGCTTGCGCGATTTTCAGAATGTTTGTATTGAATGCGCCGGCAAATCCACGGTCGGAGGTAACCACAACGTAGGCAACTCGGTTGACTTCCCGTACTTCAAGCAGCGGAAGCAAATCTCGATCCACTTCCGGCAATAAATTGTTGATGACATCTTTCAAACTTCTGCTGTACGGACGCGCCTGTTCCATCCGTTCTTGAGCGCGCCGCATTTTGGCAGCCGCAACCATCTTCATGGCTTTGGTGACTTTCTGGATGCTTGTTACCGATTTAATCCGGTCGCGGATATCCTTCAGGTTTGCCATGCGTTACGCAGTGAATCCCTGTTTGAAATCGGAAATGGCTTTTTCAAGTTTTTCTGCCATTTCATCGCTGAGGGCACCTTCGGAAACGATGGCATTCATGACCTTAGAAGCGTTCGCTTCGAGATAATCAAGAAGTCCTTTTTCAAAATCTGCAACTTGCGAAGGGTCTAAACTGTCTAAATGTCCTTTCGCGCCGGCGAAAATGATGGCAATCTGATTTTCAACACTCATTGGCACGTATTGATTCTGCTTTAGAATTTCCACCATGCGCTCGCCGCGAGTCAGCTGTGCCAACGTTCCCTTATCCAGATCCGAGCCGAATTTGGTAAAGGCTTCCAATTCGCGGTATTGGGCAAGATCAAGTCTTAATGTTCCGGCAATACTTTTCATTGCCTTGATTTGGGCATTTCCACCCACACGGGATACGGAAAGTCCTACATCAATCGCAGGACGAATGCCGGAATTGAAGAGATTTGTTTCGAGATAAATCTGACCGTCCGTAATGGAAATCACGTTTGTCGGAATGTACGCCGCGACGTCGCCTTCCTGTGTTTCGATAATTGGAAGCGCAGTTAGCGATCCTCCCCCTAGCGATTCGTTCAATTTGGACGCGCGCTCCAAAAGGCGGCTGTGCAAATAGAACACATCTCCGGGGAATGCTTCACGGCCCGGAGGTCGGCGAAGTACCAACGACATTTGGCGGTACGCCACAGCCTGTTTGGACAAATCATCATAGATAATGAGGGCGTGCTTTCCGTTGTCTCTGAAATATTCTCCCATGGCGCACCCCGAATACGGCGCAATGTATTGAATCGGTGCAGGATCAGAAGCGTTAGCAGCCACAACGGTCGTGTATTCCATGGCGCCATTTGCCTCGAGTTCATTTACGATAGAAGCAACGGTTGACGCTTTTTGTCCGATCGCCACATAAATACAGTAAACAGGTTTGTCGGTTTTATGGGTTGATTTCTGATTGATAATTGCATCAATAGCGACAGCCGTTTTCCCGGTCTGCCGATCGCCGATAATAAGTTCACGCTGTCCGCGACCGATAGGAATCATACTGTCAATCGCTTTAATGCCGGTTTGGAGAGGTTCATTTACAGGAGACCGTGCCATCACACCGAGCGCTTTCCGTTCAATCGGAAGAGTTTCATTCGATTCAATTGCCGCTTTCCCGTCAATGGCCTGCCCAAGCGGATTGACCACGCGTCCCAGCATCGCTTCCCCCACAGGCACTTCGACTACACGACCGGTTCGTTTGGCAAGATCGCCTTCTTTTACGAGACGGCTGTCACCAAACAACACAAGTCCGACATTGTCCTCTTCCAGATTTAGCGCCATTCCAAACACGCCGTTCGGAAGTTCAACGAGCTCAGAGCTCATCACATTTTCGAGGCCGCTAACGCGGGCAACTCCATCGCCGATCTGAATGACTTCGCCTACTTCCGCCACATCAAATGAGACATCGAATTGTGCGATTTGTTCTTTCAGTAATTCTGCTATACTGTCTGTTTTAATTTCCATTGTTTTCCTTTTGAATTAGGATGATACAAATGTGTCGCGCATCCTTTTCAGCTGCTGCTGAAGCGATGCATCTAAATAGGTGTCTTCCACCCGAAGTTTGATTCCACCGAGCAAATCCGGTTTTACCTCAACGATGAGATCTGAATTTTTTCCGAGAATTTCATCCAGCCGCGATTTCAGCGAAGCCGTTTCAGATTCGTCATACTCCTCCGCTACTTCTGCTCGTACCGATACAATTCCAAGTTCATCTTTGGCCAATTTTTGGTATGCAGTGCACACTTGGCGTACCGTTGAAACGGATCGGTCTTCCGACGCTAAAGCAAGAAATTCAATTACCACGGCGTGGCACTGGTTTGTCAGCGTTTTTTGAAGAACCTCCTTCTTCTGATCGGACTTGATTTTTTTAGACTGAAGGAAGGCACGAAAACCGGCATCCTGTTTGAGCCAAGATTCCACCCGATTCAACGAATGCATTACATCCTCAACTGCGTTTAGTTTTTTGGCTACGGCAAGGATGCTTTTGGCATATTGACTGCCTTTTGAGCTATGCATCGAACTGTTTGACTTCCTTCAGAGATTCATCAATCAGCGCTCGGTTTTCATCGGCACTGAGGTTTTTCTTAATCAGCTTTTCGGCGACAGAAATGGAAAGGTCAGCAACCTCATGTTTGATTTCGCTGATGGCTTTGTTCTTTTCCGCCCGAATGTCCTCTTCTGCCTTTTTCAGCAGTTTTGACGCCTGTTCTTTGGTTTCCCGGATGGTATCCTCTTTGATTTTCTGGGAGGCATTTTTCCCTTCGGTAAGGATGGACTGTGCTTCAGATCGTGCCTTGGCAACAATCGCATCACCTTCCGAGGTCAGCCGTTCCAGTTCCTCTTTTGCTCTTTCGGCATCATCCAGCGATTGCCGGATGGTGTCTTCCCTGCTTTCCAAATACTGCAATAGCGGTTTCCAGGCAAACTTTGCCAAAACGCCAAAAAGCAGCAGAAAGGTCAGGATGGTCCAAATAAACAGACCCGGATCAAGCTGGACTAATGGATTATCCATAAATGGTTCCGGTTGCTATTATTTCATGAGGACAATCAAAAGCGCAAACACTTCGCCCAGAATTGCCACACCTTCGAGCAGGAACAGAGGTAAGTTAACTGCGCCTGTAATTTTATCGGCGGCTTCAGGCTGACGCGCAATTCCTTCTGCGGCAGCGGCTGCCAAGCGTCCAATGCCTAGACTGGCACCGATCACAATGAGTCCCAGACCCAATCCTACTCCAAACAAATGAAGATTTTCCATCTTTCGTTTCTCCTTTTATCTTTGATTAATGATGCACATTAATTGCCATACCTATAAATACGGCTGACAATAGTGTAAAAACATAAGCCTGCACCAAGACAACAATTATTTCTAATCCTGAAATAGCTGTAGCCATTGGTATTGAAAAAAGTGCCGCACTCAATCCGGTTACGGTACTGTGAAACATGTCAGCAAAAATTGCCATAAATGATAAAATAGCTAAAATTGCGATATGACCCCCTGTCATGTTTGCTGCCAATCGCATCGTTAATGCAAACGGTTTTACGAACATGCCAATAATTTCAATGGGGATTAAGATAATGTACACGGGCCAAGCCAGTCCGTGCGGTACTAAATTTTTCCAATGACTAAAAAAGCCATGGGCTCGAATCCCGGCTACCATAATGGCAAAGAAAGTAATCACCGCCAATCCGGCAGTTACATTGAAATTACCCGTGGGCGTTGTTCCGCCGTGCAATAGTTGGTTTATAAAATTGTGGTTGTTATTCGCCGGTACTTGAAATACAAACCGGTTCACTGCTCCAAGCAAATCGAAGATAGGAATCAATCCGATTGCATTCGCAAAAAGAATAAAGAAGAAAAACGTTAAAACCAGCGGTGCCCATGTCATCACCCATTTTGGCCCAACATTCGGCCTGACAAGACTATCCCTAATAAACTGAACAACTGCTTCAAGAAGGTTCATCCATCCTTTGGGGATCGGGCGGCTGGATTGCAGATATTTTCTGACAGGGATGATGATAGCAACACATGCAATGGCGGCAACTACCCACAGCATGAGTACGTGTTTGGTAACGGAAAAATCAATACCAAACAGCGTTGGTAAATGGATAAGCGGATGTGAAATGTCTGAGTTGGAAACGTGGTGGATAATGTTGTTTCCCACCTGATCCATCACACTGGCGGAAGCGTGTCCGGCGTTAGTTGCGCTCATATTACAATTGCTCTACTTCGGTTGTTAAATGTTCAGCTTACGTATTTAGATTTTTTATAATGATAGCTTCCAGTGCATGAAGCCCTAGAAAAAAGCCCGAAAAACTACACATGAAAGGCACCGGTTCAAAACCATAAAGTTGGAAAATTACAATGATGAAAGCGCCATAATAGATTAGTTTGATAAGAAACCCAATTTGAAGCGATTTTGTAACGGAATGCGGATCTTTTTTTGCCGCACGAATTGTCATAAAAGTTGAACCAAGCCATGCTATGGCCGGACCGAGCCATCCAAAAAATATTTCAGTCCGAAATTCGGGAAACATAAACCCGGAAAACCCCGCGATTCCTATTGAAGCAAACAGCCCGTAATAAAAGATGTTCAAGATCGTCCTCCCCAGATAGATTTTGCGAGATGATAGAATCCCGCCGCCAATCCAATACCAAGCCCAATCAGCACACCGGTCGGAGCAGAATCATATTTGGAATCAATGAAATATCCTAAAAGGGTAAAAAGCAAAATGGAACCTAGCAAGGTGTATGAAGCGCTCGCTGCCGGCCCCGACTGAGACACAAATTTTTGAAATGCGGCGAGTCCCCGGGAAAAATTCCGCGAGGGTTTATCGGTCATTCTTCAGGGTCCGCAAGAGGCAGTTCAGGATCCGGCAATTCCTCAGGCGGAAGAGATTCACTTTCGCGAAGGATACCGCATCTGCCTTCAAACTGCGCACCTTCTTCTATGACGAGGCTGGAATACACCAGATCGCCAATAAGTTCTGCACCGTTTCCCAGCACAGCGCGGCCTTCTGAAATCACATTGCCTTCTACTCTTCCGCCAATGTGTGCTTCGCTGGCACGAATTTCACCGACTACGTTTCCGCCTTTCGCAACTCGGCAGGGTCCTCCGGTAATGACATTGCCAATTACTTTACCGTAAATCACAATTCCACCTTGAAGGCTTAATGTGCCTTCTACGGTTGCATCGGCGCCAATCATAGTGTCTATATTTTTCATTTTATCCCTAGCCATTTTTGTCTTCCCTCACAGAACTTTCTTCGTATTCCGGAAAGAACAGGATCGGGTTGACCGGTTCTTGATCTTTCCATACCTCGAAATGTAAATGCGGGCCGGAAGATAGACCAGTGTTGCCTGAATGAGCAATGATTTCTCCCTGTTTCACACGTGAGCTTGACTGCACCAAAAGTACGCTATTGTGTCCATAATATGTAAGATATCCATCGCCGTGATACAGAATAACAAGGTTCCCGAATTCCTCTGACCATCCGGAGAATACGACTTGGCCCGAAGCTACCGCATAAACCGGTTCACCTTCCTTCGCCGCAATGTCAATTCCATAATGATTTTTCTCGGTACGTTTCGAATCCAATATCAAACCCTGCGTTACCAATCCTTTAATGGGTAATACGCTCGGCATATGATCCGATTCCATTTGAATCCACACAATATCTTCCATGCCGATGGAGTCATCCGAAACCGAGTTTGACTTCAGCCCGAGGCCTTCGCGTACAACATTTTCCATTTGACGGATTTTATCTAAATCTTTCGCCAGCCCTAAAATGGCTTCACGTTCCTCAAGCAGCGTTTCGTATTTCGCATCTAATGATTGATAGTCGCGTGCTTTCGGGATGGAATAAATCAAGGAAACAACGGAACCCGCAAATAAAATTATTATGGATCCGATAAAAATTTTGGCGGCGGTGCTGGAAAGGGTGGCAGTTCTGTGTTTCCCTTCGCCGTCGGGAATGATCATGAAGGTATATTTGGAAGGCTTCACAGACCTACCCTAATCTATAGAGCGGAGCAGATCCAGAATGCGTTCCAAGTCATCGGTAGAATAATAATCCACTACAATGGATCCGCCCTTTTTGCCTTTGTGGCTCAATTTTACTTTGGTGCCCAAAATTCCGATTAGTTCATCTTCCAATTGTTTCAGAGATGCGTTCGTTCTCCGTACCGGTTTTTTTGGTTTTTTAGTATCGCCGGCTTTGCCTTTTGCTAACGCTTCCGCCCCGCGGACACTTAATTCTTTTTTAAGGATTTGTTTCCAAAGACTGACCATTTCTTTCGGTGTTTTTTTCGATAAAATGGCGCGTCCGTGTCCTGCGGAAATGATGCCGTCCAAAAGACTTTTCCGAATTTCTAGCGGCAGTTTTAAAAGGCGAAGTGAGTTTGTAACGGTAACACGTTTTTTCCCCACTGCTTTTGCGATGGATCCCTGCGATAGTCCGAATTGGCTTTGAAGCACAGCAAATGCTTCTGCTTCTTCAATTGCATTCAGATTTTCGCGCTGGATATTTTCGATGAGGGCAACTTCCATCATTTCCGCTTCACCGGTTACCTCAATCACGTATGCGGGAATGGTTTTAAGTCCTGCTTTTTTGGATGCTCTCAGCCGCCGTTCACCTGCAACTAAAATCCATTCGCCATCGCTTTGCCTCACGGTAACCGGCGTAATGACACCCTTTTCTTTTATGGAAGCAGTGAGTTCGTCGAGACTTTCCGCTTCAAATGTTTTCCGGGGCTGATGCGGATTTAGTTTAATGTCTTTTATCGGAATCCTGTTGGATCCCGGTAATGCGGGCTGTGTGTCTTCCTGCGGTCGGATGAGTGCTTCGAGACCGCGCCCGAGCCGTTTAGTTGCCACGTTCTATAATCTCCTCTGCAAGTTGAATGTAATCCTGAGCGCCCACGGAATTAGCATCGTACAACAATGCCGGTTTTCCGAAACTCGGCGCCTCTCCGAGACGGACGTTACGATGAATCAGTGTTTTGAACAATTTATCTCCAAAATAATCCCTGACTTCTTCCGCAACTTGTTTGCTCAAATTCAGTCGTTTATCATACATCGTAAGCAAAACGCCCTCAATTTCAAGATCGGTATTCAGATGTTTTTGTACAAGGCGCACCGTATTCAAAAGTTGACCAAGACCTTCGAGCGCATAGTATTCACACTGGATCGGAATGATGAGGGAATCGGCTGCTGTCAGTGTATTTATAGTCAACAATCCAAGTGACGGAGGGCAGTCAATGAGGATGTAATCGTACGTGTGCCGAGCTTTTTCCAGGATTTTTTCCAATTGATATTCTCGCGCCATCACTCCGACAAGTTCCACTTCCGCGCCGACCAAATCGTGTGTGGAAGCGACGACATGAAAATTCTCAAATTGCGTTTCGGATATAGCCTCATCCAAATTGTGCCCCCGAATCAGAGCATCATAAATCGTAAACGAAGAGGGATGTGTCAATTCGGAAAGTCCGGTGGTTGCATTCGCCTGCGGATCCATATCAATCAAGAGCGTCTTCGCTTCAGATACAGCAAGACTGACAGCAAGATTGACGGCAGATGTGGTTTTCCCGACACCGCCTTTTTGATTCGTGAATCCTATTATACGTCCCATATTTGTGTTTTATATCTTTTCTTCCTAAAAATGATCCGGTGAATTTAGGTGAGTGCCCTTGCGGAAACAAGGTGGCGGAAAAAGAAATCCCCCGGCGAAACGTCGGGGGAAGGTAAAACCTTCGGGATCTTATCCCTTATTGTGATAAGCCAACAAGTATATGCTGAATAGGACCAATTTATTTCACCTGACTCTTCCGCCAAAGGCGGACAGGGGCCGCAAACCACTGATTGTTACCGGTTTTAGAAATGTAACGAAATTTAATTTTATCAGTACCAAGTGTCGCCTTGAGAAAATTCAACGATCAGTTTGAGGAATTTTACGGAATAGGATGAATTACTGTTTGAGTTCCTATTTCCTGTACTTGAATCGGGACGAGTTTAATTCATTCCCGATAAATTCCGAAAAACCGTTTTATTTTCTCACAGCCTGCCCGCCCCCTTTAGTTAATATCAATTGCGGCAGGCGGGCGGCTGTTTCTTTTGCAGCCGTTTTCTTTGCGTCAAAGAAAATGGCGAAGTAATACAGCAGGAATCCATCCGCAAGAATGCTAACGGTACAGGAATTAATTTGTTGACCTGTCCGCAAATCATTATTTTCCGCCGCTATGAAAGCCATCATAAAACAAGAAGCCGCACCGGGACTCACGCATGCAGATGTCCCTTTGCCGGAGGTTGGCACGAATGATGTCCTCATTAAAATTCTGAAAACAGCCGTCTGCGGAACGGATCTGCACATTTATCAATGGGACGATTGGGCACAAAGCACTATCAATCCACCTTTAATTTTGGGACACGAATTCGTCGGGGAAGTCGCCGACACCGGTCCCGGCGTTACCCATTATAAAAAAGGCGACATCGTTTCCGGAGAAGGGCACATTACCTGCGGTAACTGCAGAAACTGCCGGGCCGGGCAAAGGCACCTCTGTCACCAGACAATTGGAATCGGAATCCAAAGAGCCGGTGCATTTGCTGAATTCATGGTGATGCCGGAAGGCAATATTTGGCCCATACATCGCGACATCGAATCAGATATTGCATCCATTTTCGATCCGCTTGGGAATGCCGTGCACTGTGCGCTGTCTTTTACGATGGTTGCGGAAGATGTGTTGATCACCGGTGCCGGACCGATCGGCTGCATGGCGGCCGCCATCTGCAAACGAATCGGCGCGCGGAATGTGGTTGTTACCGATGTGAATGACTATCGCCTGAATCTGGCAAAATCCATGGGCGCAGACCGAACGGTAAATGTATCCACAGAATCCATTACAGACTGCTTCGATGACCTTCGGATTTCGAGCGGATTTGACATTGGAATGGAAATGTCCGGGAATCCTTCTGCTCTCAACCAGATGATAGATACCATGTACCACGGCGGGCGATTAGCATTGCTCGGAATTTTACCGGACAACACGCAGGTTAATTGGGATGAAATTATTTTCAAAGGTCTGCACCTCAAGGGTATTTACGGAAGGGAAATGTTTGAAACGTGGTATAAAATGGCACAACTGCTTCGGGGCGGATTGGATGTTTCGCCTGTGATTACCCATCGGTTTCCGGCGGATGATTATGAAGACGCATTCAAAACAATTGAATCCGGCAACTGTGGAAAGGTTATCTTAGAATGGTAAAATTTTTTAACCACAAAGGTCAAAAAGAACACAGAGTGATACATAAAATTTCTCTGCAGGCTTAACGTTCTCAGCGGTTGAAATAATAATGAAAAGTTCAAAACAGATCTACGCTGACACCCTCAATCAAATCAAAAATGAAGGTTTATATAAAAAGGAGCGTACCATCACAACACCTCAGGGAGTCGCCATACGCACAGAAGAAGGCGGAGGAGTCCTCAATTTTTGCGCTAACAATTACCTCGGACTTTCCGATCATCCGGACATCAAAGCTGCTGCCGCGGAAGCGCTCGAAAAATATGGGTTCGGGATGTCATCAGTCAGGTTCATTTGCGGAACTCAGGACATTCATAAAGCACTCGAACAAAAGATTTCTGCATATTTCGGTACCGAAGATACGATTCTTTATACCTCCTGTTTTGATGCGAACGGTGGACTATTCGAAACGCTGCTTGGTCCCGAAGATGCTGTCATTTCCGATGCGCTAAACCATGCCTCTATTATTGATGGAATTCGGCTTTGCAAGGCGAAGCGCTTCCGGTACGCCAACAGCGATATGGAAGATTTGGAAGCAAAACTCAAGGAAGCGGATGGATCGCGCATAAAAATGATTGCCACAGACGGCGCCTTTTCCATGGACGGCTTCATCGCCAAACTGGATGAAATTACCACCCTCGCTGAAAAATTCGATGCCATGGTGATGGTGGACGATTCTCACGCTACCGGATTTATCGGCAAGACGGGCCGCGGATCTGCAGAGCATCACGACGTTATGGAAAAAGTGGATGTTTTTACTTCAACACTCGGCAAAGCGTTGGGAGGCGCTTCCGGCGGATTTACCACAGGCCGCCAGGATATTATTGATTTACTCCGTCAGCGCTCACGGCCGTATTTATTCTCAAACACTGTGGCGCCGGCGATAGTGGCGGCAGGAATCAAGGTTTTCGATATGCTATTTGCCGCAACGGATTTGCGAGATAAGCTCGAGTCCAATACGTTATATTTCCGAAAGAAAATGACCGACGCTGGTTTCGACATTAAACCCGGAATCCATCCCATTGTGCCTGTCATGCTGTACGATGCCGTATTGTCCGAAAAAATGGCAGCGGCACTTTTGGACGAAGGAATATATGTGATTGGATTTTTCTTTCCTGTAGTTCCCAAAGGTGAAGCCAGAATTCGCGTGCAGATTTCCGCCGCCATGGAAAAAGATCATCTCGATAGCGCAGTTGAAGCATTTGTTAAGGTGGGGAAAAATCTCAATATTATTTCCTGAATAACCATTTTTAGAGGACGATTGAATTCCTTTCAAGCATCTTGTAGATTCCACTCCCTTTTTCAGTAGATTATGTGATGAGCAGCATGTGGGCAGGGGACAATCCAATAGTACATTAACCCATCTCTTAAGGAAAAAGAATGAACGTAAAACAATCAGCGAAAACCATCATTGCCGGAAGCATTTTCCTTTCAGTATTTATAACTGCGGAAGGAACCGGTCTCAGACAGAAAATTGATTTTCTGACCCAAGATTTAGACGAATCTTCCGTCCCGACCGGGATTCTCTACAACAGAGCCGTGCCTCTCTCCGGGATTGAACGATACGACGGATCCGATTCAGCACCGACTATAACTTCGGCAGGATGGTATCAGGTCTATCATGAATTAAAATATGCAGAACTTTCACCTTCCGCCCTTCCAGAAGTGTCGTCACTGAAAGAGCGCGGCAAAATTGAAAGCAGACAAAATTTATTCAGCCTTGCCGTTATTCATAAAGATTACAATCGCTTCGCGACCGGAGCCGAAGAAGACGGCAGAATTTCACTCACTGCATCCGGAACGCTTTCCCTTTCGCCCGGATCGCTTGAAATACAAAGTGCTATTGTATTTTCTGCAATAAAAGGGCATACGTATAGAGGGCATTCCACGCAATTCATTGTTCCTTCAGAATTGTATTTCTCAAATCAGAAATTCCCGCAGTACATCGAAATTGATTTTGATGACGGACGCGGATTCGTTTCAATTTCACTGGATGAAATTGTCCCAGTTAGTTATACAGAAGTAGGATTCAAGAATCTAAAAATGCGGATGATCAGTGAATCGGAAACGGCTTCTGCCGGCGCAACCTTTGAAGTCCGTTCGCTTGACATCCGTCAGCCTGACACCACTTGGACCGTAACGGCAGATACATCGTACAGCGGCATTGTGGCGTCAGGAGAAGCATTTATTTATTTTGCAGAAGGACGGTCAGAAATCCAGCATCCTGTCATCTTGATTGAAGGATTTGACATTAGCGATGACATGGATCAGGATGAATTATATGATCTTGCAAATCAGGAAGCATTGTTCGATGATCTTGAAGCTTCCGGCTTCGATGGGATTATTCTCAATTTTGATGATCCGACAACCTATATCCAAGACAATGCTATCATGTTTCAAAAATTGCTCGATATGGTTAACCCATTCATTGCGGGCGAAGCGGAGACCGTAGTTGTAGGCGCCAGTCTCGGCGGATTGGTCGGCAGGATTGCGCTGGTTTCTATGGAGCGCGATAGTATTGACCATAATGTGCGAACATTTATTTCGTTTGACGCGCCTCATTACGGCGCGAATGTTCCCCTTGGACTCCAGTATTTTGCTAATTTTTTCGGTGCCGACGAATCCAGCCTGGAAATGAGTGAATTCATTGATGCACTTAATTCTCCCGGGTCCAGACAATTGTTGCGGTACCATTTCACGGAACCAACATCCGATACATATACTGCACCGGCTGAGCCTGATTCTCTACACACACTTTTTATACAAGAATTGGATTCGCTGGGGATGCCTGAAAATTTAAGGACGGTCGCAGTCTCGAACGGCAGCGCTTCCGGCGCAACGCAGGGATTCAGTCCCGGTGAACAGATTATAGATTATTACTACTGGTCCTTTCTGGTTGAAATTCGCGGCGATGTATATGCAGTTCAAAATACCTCATCTCAATTGGTACTCGATGGGTTGATGGATCTTCTTTTTCCGCTCCCAGACAGCGACCAGACTGTAACGGTTCATTCTGCAGAACCGATTGATGCGGCGCCAGGCGGTTACCGGATGTCCATGCATCAAATGGACACAACGTCCGGAAATCCCTGGGGAGATATAGTTGCGCTATACGATGCGCACTGCTTCATTCCGACTGCCAGCGGACTCGGGATTGAGCCGGATGATATTTTGGAAGATTTAACCCAAAATGTCGGTCAATTGGCAAGCAGCATGTTTGATACCATTTATTATCCGCTCGTTAATGAAGATCATGTATCTTTGTCCGCAGAAAGTAAAATCTGGTTTATGAATGAAATTGGGTCACCGGAAATTTTATCAGTTGAAAACCATTCTCCCATCGCAGAAGCATTCAACCTGCACCTGGCATATCCAAATCCGTTTAATCCATCAACCACCATCCGGTTTGATGTCGGTTTAGGGGAAGCAATAATGCATCCCTTCCAATTAACCATATATGACATAACCGGCCGGCTGGTTGAAGCGCTTGTTGATGGCGAGCTACATAGCGGAAGTCACGAAGTAATTTGGAATGCGGATCGTTTTGCAAGCGGAGTCTATTTTGCCTACCTAAAATCTAACGGTCTAACACAAACACAAAAAATCACTTTATTGAAATAGAATTTGACACCTCTTTTATAAGCACACTATATTCGCTGGCTTTTTTTGTAGCGGAAACCATACACTTCCAAGAATGAGAAAAAATCTGACACCGCGGTATATCATTATCGCTCTGGTACTTATCTGGGCGGTTTATGCGCTTATCCCAACCTTTCAGTATCAGTCCCTTTCCGAAGACGAGATGGATTCTTTGAAAGTAAAGGGCGAGCTTGCCGACATTGAAGCCGGTGCTCTCAGGCAGGGGCTGGACCTAAAAGGCGGAATTTATATTGTCCTCGAAGTCGACCTTCCTGCACTGCTGGATAATCTTGCCTCAAGCAAAGATCAGCGATTTGAGAATACTCTCACGGAAATTAAATCTGATTTGGCCGATCGTTCGGATCTGGAATTTTTCACCCATTTTAAGCAAAAGGCAGATGAACGGGGACTCAGGCTTTTGCGGTATTACCATGAATTGGGATCCAATGATGAAGAAATTTTAATTGGTCTCCGAGATCAGGCAGATGACGCAGTAAACAGAGTTTTGGAAATTCTCCGGAATCGTGTGGATCAGTTTGGCGTTTCAGAACCGACAATTCAAAAACAGGGCAACCGAAGAATTATCGTTGAACTCGCCGGCATTCAGGATTCTGAACGAGCTAGAGATCTGCTTCAAAGCACTGCGCTTCTTGAATTTTTTATTGTAAAAGATCCGGCTGTCGTAAATGATTTCTTGCTTCAAATAGATAAGGTGCTTCAGGGGAATGAGGATCTTGCGGAAGTCACTGAAGTATCACCTGATAAAGATGAAGACGATTCAGAACGACTATCTGAAAAACCGGAAGAAGAAACACCCGTTAGCGAAGATAAGGCAATTTCGGTCAGTGAATTGTTCGGCGAAGAGGATACAGAATCGGACGGCGGCGACTCCGTTACTGTGGACGAACGACTATTTGAAGATCGTCCTTTTTCATCACTTCTCAGGAATTTGGGAAATGATGTAGGCGTACCGGAAAAAAATGTATATGCGGTGAAGAAAATTTTAGAATTGGACGAAGTAAAAGCAAAGCTCCGCAACATTAATGGAGTATTCCTGTTTGGGGATAAAAGTCTCAGCGCACAAGTGCAGGAAGGCTCAGCCGAAACATTTTACAGATTATTCCTACTTGAGCGCGATCCGGAAATCACCGGAGGCGTTGTAGAGGAAGCAAGCGCCACGATTGGTCAGCAGGCATCCACCGTGTCCGGTCAGCCGATTGTCATTTTGGATATGAATACGGACGGATCTCGCAAATGGGCGATGGTCACCGGTTCCAATGTGGGGCGGCGCGTTGCAATTGTACTTGATAAAAAGGTGCACATGGCGCCAACCATTCAGGAAAAAATTTCCGGCGGCGGTACTCGGATTGAAGGATTCGCAAATATGAACGAAGCCAAGGATATTGCCATCGTGCTTCGTGCCGGTGCCTTACCCGCTCCGGTAAACATTATTGAAGAACGTGTTGTCGGGCCCTCGCTTGGCGCTGATTCCGTAAGGCAGGGAACTTCCTCTGTACTCATCGGCCTCGGATTGGTATTAGTGTTCATGCTGGTGTATTACAAAATGTCCGGCCTCATAGCCAATTTTGCTCTTGTCTGGAATCTGGCTCTTATTTTGGCGGTGCTTGCGGCTCTCAAGGCAACGCTCACGCTGCCCGGTATCGCGGCGCTGATTCTGACAGTCGGAATGTCTATCGACGCAAATGTGATTATTTTTGAGAGAATTCGGGAAGAAATCCGAAAAGGAAAAACAAGCCGCGCCGCCATTGACGCCGGTTACAGTCGCGCGCTTACTACCATTATTGATGCCAATATCACCACCGTAATTGCAGCGCTGGTGCTCTATCAGTTTGGCACCGGACCCATTCGCGGATTTGCAACTGTTCTCTTTTGGGGAATTGCCATTTCCATGTTTACGGCTGTGTTTGTGACGCGTACTATTTTTAATTCATTCGCCGCCAAAAGTGGGCCAGGAAAATTAAGCATATGAGAATCATCCAAGACACTGCGATCGATTTTATGGGCAAAAGCAGAATTGCTTCCAGCCTCTCCATTGTGCTCATTCTTGCCGGGATCGTTTCTCTTTTCCTGAACGGCGGACCGAGACTTAGTATTGATTTTAAAGGCGGAACACTTGTGGCAGTCCGCTATACGGAAGACATTGACATCAATTCGGTACGGGATGCAATGAGAACAGTTTCCATTGAAGGCAGAACCTTCGACTTTAGCAAAGAAGAAATCAAACATTTTGGTTCGAAAAAAGAAGTATCTATCCGGATTTCTCATTTTGAAGACGAGCCGGATAATTTCTCTCAGTCCATTGTAAATCATCTTTACAATACGTTTCCGCAGGTACCCGAAAATACCCAATCCTTTATTTTGTCAGTTGATAAGGTCGGCCCCAAAATTGGAACAGAATTAAGCGGAAAAGCAGTTGGGGCGGTTCTGTCCGCACTTGGACTGATTCTGCTCTACATATCCATTCGATTCGAATTTATATTTGCCTTAGGTGCCATCGCTGCGCTGGCTCACGATGTGATGATTACCATCGGAATTTTCTCAATCCTGAATTATGAAATTTCTCTTTCTATTATTGCGGCATTTCTGACTATCGTTGGATATTCGCTGAATGACACTATTGTTATATTTGACAGAATCCGCGAAAATGCAAAAGCCAGTAAACGCGAGGCTTACGATACCGTTGTGAATCGCAGTATAAATGAGTCGCTGAGCCGCACGCTTATCACTTCACTTACGACCTTTATGGTAGTTTTTGTATTGTGGTTTTTCGGCGGAGAAGTTATCCACTATTTTGCATTTGCAATGATCATCGGCGTTATCGTAGGAACCTATTCTTCTATATTTGTTGCTAGCCCGATTGTCTGTCGGCTACATCCTTCATCAGAATCTAAATAAATCCTTCCCCTTCAGGTGGTATCATCTTCTAATGTGAGAACGGTAAGATGAAACTCAAAGTTTTTCTACTCTATGCGATGCTGTGTTTCATTTGGGGCACAACATGGGCAGTATTAAAAATCAGCCTTTCGGAGGGCACTCCTCCTATCTATGGCGCCGGAATTCGATTCCTGATTGCGGGCATCATCGTTTTTATTATGCTTTTTATCAAAAAGGAATCGATACCCAAAGCAAGATCGCAGTGGGAGCTCATCCTACAATTCAGCATCTTTAATTTCACCATCAGTTATGCGCTCAATTACTGGGGCGCTCAATTTGTATATTCCTCGGTTGCCTCATTGATCTGGGCCGTCTTCCCGATGGTTGTCGCTATATTTGCACATTATATGCTTCCGGAAGAAAAACTGACATCCTTTAAGTGGATTGGGATTCTCATCGGAACGTTTGGCGCCGCGTTAATTGTCGGACGGCTAGATGAACTTGGCTCCGGAAACCTTCCCATCGGAGCGGCGGCATTGTTTCTGGCAGTCTTTTCTGCCACCCTTCCCAATATCAGAATGAAGCAAAATGTCGGCCTTGTGTCCGTACTGCAGCTGAATTCAGTTGGGCTGACCATCGCGGGAATACTCTTGCTGACTATTTCATGGATTATTGAGCCGGGACAGGCCATGGTGTGGAGCGCAACCAATATAGCTGCCCTCACTTACCTCATTATTTTTGGAACTGTGTTTACGTGGGTAGTGTACATTTGGCTCTTTGAACATTTAACGATGAACCAGATAGCGTATATCGCATTTTTCCCTCCAATGATCGCCACAGCGCTGGGGTGGATTTTCCTCGGCGAGCATCTTACCTTCTTTGCATTGATAGGCGGTGTTCTAATCGTTTCAGGTGCCGTAATGGTAAATCTGAACGGGAAAAGATCCGCAACACAAACATGAATGCAATTGAATCCATTTCAACCCCGATCGGCAGTCTGACTATAGAAGCAAATGCAAAAGGCGTACGCCGAATTTTCTTCCCGGAAGCATCCATAAAGCAAACCGGATCTGCGACTCCGAAAGCAAGATCCATTGCAATGGACGCCGCAAGCCAGCTCTCAGAATATTTTGATGGAAAAAGAGCTGCATTTGATCTTCCGCTGGATTTAGCAGGACTGCCGCCTTATCATGCTATGGCATTAAAAGAAGTAAACAACATTCCGTTCGGTGAAACAGCAAGCTACGGAGATGTAGCGAGCATGACTGGAAATCCGAATGCGGCGCGGGCCGTTGGAAATGCCAATGCGCATAATCCAATTCCGATCGTTATTCCCTGTCACCGAGTCATAGCTGGAAATGGCGGATTAGGCGGATACGGCGGAAGGCTTGACCGGAAAGAATTTTTATTGCGCCATGAAGATGCGTTATAGAAAACTGGATATTTGATTCTGATATGTGGTCGCATTTAAAACGAACAATCTTCGCCGGACTTCTGGCCGTCGTACCTTTGGTGCTCACCGTAACCATCTTGCGCTTTTTGTTCAATTTCCTCGACGGCATTACCGCTCCGCTATTACAATCCGTGGAAATCAATATTCCCGGACTGGGGCTTTTGCTTACCCTTATTCTGATTTACCTGCTCGGGCTGCTTGTAACAAACGTTGTGGGGAAAAGGCTATTTTCCTGGGGAGAAAAGTTTGTTACATCCATTCCGCTCATTAAACCGATCTATTCAACTTTAAAGCAGATTACCAGTGCTTTCTCCGGCGCAAACGTAAAGTCATTTAAAGAAGTCATTTTTATTCAGTATCCCAAATTGGGTACATGGACGCTGGCGTTTGTTACCGGAAATTCTACCAATAATGCCGGAATAGAATATGTGCATTTATTCGTGCCAACAACACCCAATCCCACTTCCGGTGTGTATATCATTCTGCCAAAACATGAAACAATTCCGTCAGGGATGTCCGTGGAAGTCGGACTGAAATCCATCATTTCCGGAGGCGTACTCGCCCCTAAAAACAATCCGCTTCCTTCCCCATCTTCAGATGACAATCTGAGTGATTGAAATCTCGACCATTCACTTATTATTAATTCTAATTCTCAGCTACCTCACGGGCTGCTTTCCTTCAGCAGTTGTTATAGGGAAACTGAAAGGGTTGGATATACGGAAACACGGAAGCGGCAATCCCGGCGCTACGAATACCGTGCGGGTTCTTGGATGGAAATCCGGAATTCTTGTACTGCTGATGGATGGGTTTAAAGGGTGGCTACCCGCGGCAGTTTATGCCGGAAATCTATTTATTCTCCAGCCAATATCAGAGCCGGGGCTCATTCAAATCCTGTGCGGGTTTGCCGCCATTTTAGGACATTCTTATCCTGTGATTAGCGGATTTAAAGGTGGCAAAGGGGTTGCTACATTAGCGGGAATGCTTATTGCTGTTTATCCGGCTATTGTACCGTTTTGTATCGTCGTTTTTGTGTTTACGGTTATTTCGACAGGATTTGTATCTTTGGGATCCATCCTTGCATCCGCATCTCTTCCTATCTTTTTACTGGTGCTTCCCGCAGTATCTCAATTTAAGGCCGCACCGCTTTCAATGCTGGTGTTTGGCCTTCTGGTTCCGTGGTTCATTATATTTACACACAGAAGCAACATTTCACGAATCAGAATGGGAACGGAAAACCAATTCGAAAAAGCGATGCTGTTTAAACGAGATTCAGAATAATTAAAACTTTTGCCCTACAGCAAAATTTAGATAGCTGTCAATCTGTTCGCCTCCATAGAAACCCAATCCATAATCCAGCCGGAACATCCCGACCCACGGCCAATTAATTCTAACGCCGGCTCCGGTACCAAGCATTGGTTTTTGATCCAATAAAGATGATAATCCATCCGACGCAAATCCGACATCCAGGAATCCCACCACAGCCAAACCGAATTCAGTCTTCCATCTTGTAATAAATTTCGGAATTAAAATTTGTCTCAACTCGAAACTTGTGGCAAACCAATGGTGTCCAAACCTGTATTTCTGATCACCGGAAATGAATAAATCGCGTGTTGCCGGCCGCCACCCACGAATGGTTGAACTTGTGCCGATATACACCTGATAGACTTCTTTCCTGTCTCCGATGGAAATTCGTCCTGAGGCATTCATTGCCAAAACCAGACTTTTCTGCCCGCCGATTAAAGATCGGTACATACTGTAGGACTGGAACCAAAAGGCCCGATTTCCTCCATCTCCAAAATCAATCATTGTAAACAGATTTTGATTCATCCTGACACCTTTGGTCGGCGAAAGATAGATGTCCCGGGTGTCGTAGCTGTAATTGAATTCCGGTGCGATATACGAAAGGTCTAGCGTATCTGAAATTCCGAGGAACGATTTCTTTTCCAATTCAAATCCTGCCGATACTTTATGTTGGTACCCAAAATATCGTCCGAGTTTCATTTTAAGGGATGTAGCGGAAATATCATAATTTCGAAATGTGTGCGCATAATACGCCTTTCCGGCATTGACCGATAAGGAAACGTGGTCTCCCGTAATCCACGGATCGCTGAAAAATACTCCGTATAAATCCCGCGCTCCGGCCTGCCCTCCGATCACAAGATTCTGATTCCTTCCCTGAAAATTCCGTATTACGAGCAACATTCCATAGGACCATCCCAGTTTTTCGTCATAATCCGGATAGGGTGTCGGCACAATTCTTGGCCAGGATTCTGTTACAGAAAATTCAATTCTGACTGATCCGTCTAGCTGTGATTTTGTTTGCCATTCCACGCCTGCAAAAATACCAAGATTATCAATTCTGTTTCGATCCTTCACCACAAGCACGCTGTCCAGAGGCGCATCTAGCGGATGCTGTATTTCCCTCCGAATGATGAATTCTTTAGTCACTGTATATCCGGTTATATCTATTCCGGAAACATGCGGAGTATTTGCAAACACGCCAGAGGCTATCAGTCCATTTATCAGGATTTTTTTGCACATGTTCATTTTTTAGGAACGGTCTTAGATTTGAAAAATGTTACAGTTCAAACTCTTGCAGAATTTCTTCTTTTTTGAGGTCAATTCCTTCTTCCGAATACACATTGAATAATGCGTTTTGAAGTGCATGGGATGTTGTATATCCGCTCAGGGTGAACATCAGATGGCGGCTGTCGAGAACCCGAACACTCATTAACGTATGTGCATCCGAGTAGGAATGGGAAACGCCGTTGAATGATTGCGGTGTTCCATATACCATCAGGACTTTTTTCCGCAGAACATCATCAGCATGAATTTTCGGGTACCCCGATGTTGTGAGCTCAATCGTTTTGGTAACGCCTTCCAGTATATAATGGTCAGCCGAACTTTCAGCCATATTGTAAATGTAATCCACATTCACAAACCGAAGTTCCACGCGCTGGGTATTTAAACGAGCAGGATAATCAAACCTGATTCTTGCCCGCAATATGGGAAGTCGCTTCCCGGATTCTACGTCAATTTCATCTGTCCAATATTTCACATCCGCTGTGGTGTCCGGAAGGCTTCCCAATATTTCATTTAATCCGGTACCCCATTCTGCCATGAGTTCATTTCCTACACTCCATCCAAGCGGAAGCGATTTTTGCGGTGAACCCGGATAATCAAATGTGATTTCATCTGCGGCAAATTGATCCGGAAGTAAAAAAGCGCATCCGGTAAGACACGCCGCTGTCACAAGAACCGAAGCATTGCGGATAAACAATTTCATTTTTTTGCTGGCGGCGTTATGCCCCGGTGACAATCCCAGCAGGAAACATCACGGTGTCCCAACTTTTGCATTGTATTCTTATTGATTCCCTGAACCATGGACATCATTTTTCGTGCTACCATTTTATGTTCTTTTTTATCGCTGGAATAATCATTCATTTCGTGGCAGAATTTGCATTTTACTCCAAGTTCCGGCACGACCACCTTTTTCATGTAGCGAAGAATATCCCGCTTTTTCGTGAAGGGGAGCACTGTCACATTTTTCAATTCTGACTTCGGAGCATCCTGCGCGAATAAAAATGTGCTGATTAAAATGAGTAGAATTGTTTTCATATGTCCTCCTAAAACCATGTATGCAGCTGCAGTAAATATTCCGGCTTTGCTTTATAATCCGGATTTTGGGTTTCGCTCATTCTCATTTGTGCTTTAATCTGGACAAACGGGATTGGAATGAAATCTACACCAAAGGACATCCTTTGAATAGATTGTCCCGATGAATCTATATCCACATCAAATGTTTCAAATTTAAATCCGATATCAAGCCCTTGCCTCAATTCGTAATTGAAATCGTTATAGGTTGCCAGCGAAACATTTTCACCTGCCCAGTTACGCGCCCAATCCAATTCCGCAAGCCACTGCACCGAACCAAATGTAAGTCCTCCAAATACGCCTCGGATATTTAAATCGTCTTCGTGGATTACCGAACCGCCTCCCATAAAATTTACAGATCGAATAGATCCGGTGTATTCCATTCTCGCGAATAAGGCATGATCTCTAAGATTCCTGACAAAGGTCATTCCCCAGTTTGTAGTTGCGAGAAAAGATTCTGAAATTCCTGCAGTTAGGTATATGTTTCCAAAATACAGAGCACTCTCGACCATAAAAGGTGCCGTTTTTGTCGGCCTAAACGGCAGCCCCTCTTTTGGCAAATCGTGGTCAAGCCTCATATTCCCACCGCGGATAAACGCCGTGTGGTCGGCAAGCCTTAACCCATAAGACGGCATCGTTTTCCCAAACCGTATCATGCCGCCGTTTGGAAGAATTCTCACCTGCGACCACACACGGTGGTAGGAATTCAAAAGATCAATCTTCCAGATGATGTCGATCTTTTTTGTGGGTTTAACAGCACCGTAGATATCTGCCTGCATCGGAAAACCGGCGGTTTGGATTCCGGTTGTATCCGGTTGCGCCACAATCCGTTGCAAACGAACATCGCCGCCTAACTGAAGGTGTTCGGATATCATACCGGTATAGCTGACTTCCTCAGGATAGTATGGAAGTTCTTCTCCTGAAACCAGAGAATTTCCGTACTCGGTACGCAATCCGCTACCGGATGGATTTACGTGGCAGAGGTTGCAGCTTTCACCATTCTTTAATGCGTAGCGCGGTACGGCATCCACAGTAGTCCATAAAAGGATACTGAGAATTAGAACTTTCATTACGTCATTTATTGGCATGTGCAGATTTGATAGGTGTAATTGTCCAATTTAAAGCCGATCTTTGCACAAAAAAAAAGGCTCCGTTGCCGGAGCCTTTTTTTTACAAAGTCACTAATTGACTTATTTACGGCCTCTTGCCATAGGGGCACGAGCCACATCGCCATTTTTATCGATGAAATAAAGATAGCCGGATTCACGGGTTACGCCTGCTGGCGCTACTTCTTCCGCATTTCCGCCGCCTTTACCGGCACGGGCCATTTTTGAACGCCAGACATTGCCATTTTTACCGAGGTAGTAAAGATAACCTTTCTCTTTCGATACGCCTGTTGTTTTTACTGTTTCAGCCATTATGAGCTCCTTTTTATTGTTTTAAGAAAATAGGCATGTAGTCTTTCGACGGTGAATGTTACACCATCGACGGTAAATAAATCAAGTATTTTCTCGACGGTGCCTCGACGACAAAATTTTAAGCTTTTTAATCTAAAATTGGAGTTAAATCCTATCGTCGAAGTGTACTATTTTTCTACCCATAATTGCCCCGGTAGCTTCCATCTACGCCAACCAAAAGTGGCTTCGATGGACGAGCACCTGGATAAACCAATTATATTCATCTGCCCCGGTAGCTCAGCTGGATAGAGCAACAGCCTTCTAAGCTGTGGGCCACAGGTTCAAGTCCTGTCCGGGGTACTGATTGAAAACCATGAAAGGATCCAAATCATGAATAAAACGCTATCAGCAATCTTACTCTCGCTCGCAATGACCACGGCACAGTCTAATGTGGATTATACAACGCAAGTGTATCCAATTTTTTCTTCTGCAGGATGTCTTAGCGGATACTGCCACGGGGCAAGCGGAAGTTCCGAAGGACTCACTATGGGAGGCGACGCAACCACTGTATACAGTAATATAGTGGATGTCGCTAGTAACTGCGGCACACTTGATTATATTGAACCCGGCGATCCAAGCACATCACACCTGTATCTAAAATGCACGACAAGTTTTAGTTGCGGAGGATCGCGTATGCCGCGAAACGGAACATCTTATTTCACTACGAACGCAGACGAACTGGAAACAATTCGCGTTTGGATCGAAGAAGGTGCGTTGGCCGAGCCGGCTCAGGTTACAGATACGACACCGCCTGTACTGGTTGATCTTTCCATTGCGCAGGATACGCTGGATCTCGTAAACGGTCCTGATTCCCTATCCATTGCGCTTATAGCAAGTGATGCAGGAAGCGGACTCAGCACCGGACTTGGAAGCCTGATTCATTCTAACAATTTGGATGAATTGCTTTTCACAGTTGCATTCACTTCAGGCGATTCCTTGGATACAGTTGCTTTTGACATTGTTATGTCAGATACGAGTACACTAGGGAATTGGTATGTATCCTACATACAGCTAACGGATGTGGATGGAAACGACACCACCTACACCACAACCAATCTCGCTGCTAATGGCTTCGATTTCGGCTTTGTCCTCGTTAATTCCACAACAGTTGCCATCCAATCTGAACAAGGGACTTATCCCGATAAATTCACACTTTTCCCGAATTATCCAAATCCATTCAATCCAATCACCACCATCCGATTTTCGATAGCGACGCGATTAATCGCATCACTACATATTTATGACACCAATGGACAAGCGGTGGAAACATTGGTGGATGGTATAGTGGAACCCGGAACCCATATCGCGCAATGGGATGCATCGGAGCTGCCAAGCGGAGTGTATTTTGCGCACCTTATTTCTGGCAATATGGTTCAGTCTGAAAAAATGATTCTGCTGAAATAAGCATCGGTTTACTCAAAATATCTAAACATGATAGGATAATGACATGAGGAAAATACTGGCAACAGCTGGATTAATCGTCATCATAGCGGATGGCCTTTCAGCATATCATCCCGATAGGACAGATACACGAAAATATGGTAAACAATCCGGCTTTGGTTCAATTCAAGTAAGCAGCCAAAAATCATGCGGATTGGAGTCTTCATCTTATCATTCTCTGGCACCGGATGCATTTCAATCCGGTTCCGGAAATCGTACGGATCACACGGTAGATATTCCTGTCAATTACCACGTTATTTATCTCGCAGGCGACAGCATCTATATGAATGTGACGGTGGATAACCAGCCATACGAACATGCTTCTTGGGATATTCGGGATTATGACAATAATACCTTTTTGCTCTATCCCGGATTCGGGTTTGATTATCCCGGCCACTCCTATTCTTTAGGCGGAATTTTGCCTCCCGGGAATTATGCGCTTTTCCTTTGGGATGATTTCGGGACAGGAGGAATTTCTGCAACGGTAACAACAAGTGACGGAACAGTGCTCGCATCCGTAAATATGGGTACATGGTCAACCTATACTTTCCTCACTTTTACGGCTCCCTCCGGAAATTTTGTGAATGGGTTGATATCGGATGAAATTATCGAGGCGCAGACTGCCGTTTTAAATACGGTTTACAATTCATTCGGGTATTCGTTTTATACTGCCAGCATTGACAGCGCCGTGAATCCCGGATGGTATTACGCTACGGACAGCCACAAATTTGACACGGGGCAATGGAATAACGACGATCAATATCTCGCTATGGCGAACGTGATGACAGTGGATGTTCCTTCATCGGTCAATTTTTTCTGGACAGGCGCAACGCTAACTTCAGGACTTGGTGTGTATCCGTGGTCGTTTGCGGAAGACGATTCCAGCCATGGTCTGTTTTGCGGAAATTATACATATCCCGGAAGTGCGGGTAATTTCTCAGAAGGATATACAGGAGTGCATGAAGTCGGACATTATTTCGGGCTCTACCATACCTTTGAGAACGGCTGTACTTCACCCGGCGATGAAGTGGATGATACGCCTTATCAGTCGGAAGCCAATTTCGGATGCCCAACAAGTATTTATTCCTGCGGCAGTTATGATGATATGGGAAACCATATGGATTATATAGATGACGACTGTCAAGACCATTTCACCCAAGGACAGAAGGATCGAATAGACTGGGCGCTTGAAACGTATCGGCCGCTGCTACTAAGCGCAAACTCATCGTATTCAGGTCCGGTTTGGCATGTTGATACGACGGGTTCAGATACTACGGGTAATGGTTCTGCAGCTAATCCCTTTACTACAATTCAAAAAGGTATTGATTCATCCAGTGATGGTGATACAGTTATAGTAGCGGCTGGGACTTATGTGGATAACATTAATTTCAATGGAAAAAATATCGTGGTTGGGTCGCTGTATTTGACCACGCAGGATACTTCATATATATCTTCTACTTTTATTGGTGGACCTCTCAGTTCCGTTCCCATTGTGTTATTTGAAAGTTTTGAGGATTCAACAGCAGTTTTAAATGGATTTACTTTTCAAGATATTTATTTGAATTCAGAAGATGGACCGCAGGCCATAATTTATATCGAAGATGCGTCTCCTATAATTATCAATAATCGATTTGACAATTTCAATTTGTTCCAAGATGTTGAATCTGCTGTTATTTATTGTGAGAATTCAAATTCATTGATTATGAATAATGTATTCACAAATGGTATTGTTGGAAATGGTTATGTATTAGGTGGATATATTTTGAGCAAAAACTCAAGCTTAACTATTAAAAATAACCGATTTGAAAATGGGTATGTAGGATTTGCAGAACCTGCTGGATTTTTTGTATCTGTCAATTCAGACAATATAATTGAATCAAACATAATTATAAATCCCTCTATGGGTTATTGCTATACATGTGCTGCTATTTCTATCCTTGATGGAAGTGATTGTATAGTTCGTAATAATTTAATTCTGCAGGCACATGGTGATGGATATGGTGCGGTAGTTGCAAGTGAGAGCCAGTATGTGTCATACAATAATACTTTTGTATCCAATAGTGGAGGATATGCGAACTTGTCCAGTGATGGCATAGTAAGTAATGATATAATTTATGCTTCAAGTAATGCAGTTTATATAGATAGCAATTCAAATATTCAAGTAACCTATAGTGATATAGAAGGCGGTTGGGCAGGCATAGGAAACATAGACACCGATCCTCTCTTCGCCGATCCGGATAACGGTGATTTTACACTCCAAGAAGGTTCACCCTGCATAGATGCAGGTATAGCTGATTTAGATGGTGATGGTGAAGAAGATATTGCTTATTACAACGGTTCTGCCCCGGACATGGGTGCCTTTGAATCACCTTATACTGCCACTGTCGCGATAGATGATGACATAATTCCCTATAAATTCGCACTCCATCCTCCCTTCCCAAACCCATTCAATCCAATCACCACAATCCGGTTTTCCGTGCCCGTATGGGCAATTCATGAATTGCCCATACGATTACATATTTACGAAATTACCGGCCGTGTGGTTGAAATATTGGTGGACGGTAAAATCGAAAGGGGACAACATGAGATCCAATGGAATGCATCTCGCCATGCGAGCGGAGTCTATTTCGCAGAATTGGTTTCCGGGAACCACCGCAAGGTGCAGAAGCTGATTCTGTTAAAATAGATCTGTATTCTTAGGATATATATTTGAATTATTTCACGCGTTATAAAGACGAAAATCTGTTTCATATTTTTTTCGCTGATATCCTCAGTGTTTACGGAATGAAAATAGAGGCCGGTCATAGTATCTTCATCGTGAAGAATGAAATAAACCCGGATTCATCGGTTCAAATTTGGCGGCGGTATCTTTTGTCAAAACTCTTTGATTCTGTTCACTACATTGAGGAGTCGGAATTGGATTCGATTCAAAATCCTATAGAACTGAAAGAAGGCGCATTTCAATTTGACATCCATGATTTTATCAAATACCGTCGAAAAAAATCCCTAATTCGGTTTATTGACAGCCTGAAATCACCCCCGTCACAGGACAAATATATTCTTCTCGTTCAGCGAAACATGGACGACCGGTTTCTTCATGATGATGTATCGGATGAGCCGATCGAAACCGTGTTATTAGAACGGATGAACGAACTGCCGCTTCCGCTCAAAATTGCCAATTTCGCAGAACTTGATCCGCAAGAACAGGAAAGCATTTGCAGTGGCGCGAAAATATTTATTGCCATGCACGGTGCCGGACTTACAAACTTGATATTCACGCCGCCGGACTGCCAAATCATCGAAGTCAATTATAGGCGCCACTGGTATTGCGATCCGGTTTGCGATCCACATTACAATGGTATGCTCGCTTACGATGAGGATTGCGGCGGGCCGTTAACATTTAAACCGGAATTCCACAAAGCGGACTACCATAATCTCTGCGGACTATTAGGCAAACCCTACTTAGAAATGGAAGCAGAACGGTACGAAGGATACACGCAGGCAATTCCCATCTGCAGAAAAAGAATCTATGTTGATTCGAATAAGCTGATAGGATATATTAATCAACCATGAAAAAGTGTTGGCACATATATCTCTCAGCGGCTCTTATTGTTTTTCCAGCTCAAATCACCTTTTCTCAAAATTCCCATTCCTTTGAGCTCGAAGGATACACACGGTACTTTCTTGTGGATCTTCCTGATAATTTTGAAAACGGCCTGCCGATGATCTTTAATAATCACGGTTATCTCGGAAGTGCTACGCAGCAGCGTGATTACTCCCAAATGCATTCGGTTGCGTCAGACCTCGGTCATGATGTGATTATCGTTTATCCCGATGCCATTATTACAACATGGAACAGCGGTATCGATGACTATATATTTGTATTGGCGCCCGATGTTGATGATGTCAATTTTTTCAGTGTTATGATAGATTCCATGGTAGCGTGGTATGGAATTGACACCACCCGCGTATTTTCCTGCGGCATGTCAAACGGAGGATTCATGAGCTATAAACTTGGTTGCGAATTGTCGGACCGCATCACAGCCATAGCTTCCGTTACGGGAACCATGGCAAATTCAACCTATGCATCTTGCAGCCCAACCCGACCGGTGCCTCACATGTCAATCCACGGGACCGATGATGCTGTAGTTCCGTACAACGGCACCTCCTATTGGAAATCCACTGCAGAATCCGTTGCTTATTGGGTGGACAACAATAATTGCAGTGAGACGCCGGCGGTGGAAGATTTGCCCGATACAGATCCGTCGGATTATTCCACTGTTGAGAAATTCACCTATTCAGACTGTGATGAGGATGCAGAAGTTATCCTGTATGACATAGACGGAGGAGGTCATCATTGGCCTTCGGCTTCCGGTCTGGGCGGAACAGGAACAATGAATATGGACATTTCCGCGTCCGAAGAAATTCTGAATTTTTTTATGGAATTTGGCGGAAACTCAGCCTTTCCAACCGGTGACCTTGACGGAGACGGAACCACCGATTTAAATGATCTCACCGCAATGGTCATGGCAATACTAGGGTTTTCCGAAACGACCGAGTACTATGTAGAAGCCGGGGATCTCAACCGGGACGGCATCCTAAATGTTTTTGATATACTTCTGTTTTCGGATATTTACTGATTGGACGCTGAAAGTTTGACGGCCGTACCGTACACCATCAGTTCTGCGGTGGTTGCCATAATCATGGACGTCTGAAACCTGACGCCGACAATCGCATCGGCTTCCATTTCCTCCGCACGCTGCACCATGCGCTCCATTGCCTGCTCTCTTGATTCGGCGAGCATTGTTGTATACTCCTTGATTTCGCCTCCCACCAGAGTTCTGAGTCCGGCATAAATATCCTTCCCGATGTGGCGGGCGCGAATGGTATTTCCAACTACCGTTCCCAAATGTACAGTTATTGTGTATCCTGAAACGGATTCTGTTGTAACTATTTTCATTCTATCTCCATATGCGCTGAGACCTTGCGTTTTTTCATCAAATCCTACTCGCCTAATTTCAGGTCGAAACGGTCGAGATTCATTACCTTAGACCACGCATCCACGAAGTCTTGGACGAACTTCCGCTGAGAGTCTTCACATCCGTAGACTTCTGCAATGGCACGGAGTTGAGAGTTTGAACCAAAGATCAAATCGACTCGAGTACCTGTCCACTTTAATTCACCTGTAACTCGGTCATGTCCTTCAAACAGGTCCTCCGCTTCTGAAGTTGCCTTCCAAGCCGTGTCCATGTTTAGCAAGTTAACGAAGTAGTCGTTGGTAAGTGATTCTGGGGTTTCCGTGAAAACGCCATGCTGCGCCTGTTCAAAGTTTGTGTTTAGAACTCGCATACCACCGATAAGCACAGTCATCTCCGGTGCAGAGAGCGTGAGCAATTGTGCACGGTCTACCAACATCTTTTCAGCTGAAATGCCGCGTCCTGCTTTCACATAATTTCGGAATCCGTCAGCTGCCGGTTCAAGGACTGAGAAAGATTCCACATCGCTTTGGTCTTGTGAAGCATCCGTACGACCGGGCATGAATGGTACTGCCACATCGTGTCCAGCATTTCGCGCAGCTTGTTCAATGCCGGCGCATCCTCCCAAAACGATCAAGTCAGCAAGGGACACTTTCTTTTCACCGGATTGTGCGCCATTAAATTCCTCTTGAATGCCTTCGAAAGTAGATAAAACTGTATTGAGTTGGGTGGGTTGGTTAACGTCCCAATCCTTTTGAGGTGCGAGACGAATTCTTGATCCATTAGCGCCACCACGTTTATCCGAGTTCCGAAACGTTGCCGCTGAAGCCCAAGCGGTCGAAACGAGCTTGCCAATCGATAATCCAGAGGCCAATATCTTATCCTTCAAAACGGCAATATCTTTGTCATCAATTAATTCGTGGCTGCTTTCAGGAATTGGGTCTTGCCAAATCAACTCTTCATCGGGGACGAGCGAACCAAGATAGCGGGAAAGGGGACCCATATCGCGGTGTGTCAATTTGTACCATGCTCTTGCAAACGCATCGGCGAGTTCCTCCGGGTTCTCATGAAAACGTTTTGAAATCTCAAGGTAAATGGGATCTTTAATTAGTGCGATATCAGTCGTGGCCATCATTGGGGCATGTCGGTTTGAAGGATCGTGCGCATCTGGGACCATTTCTGAGGCAGCTCCATTTTTTGGCGTCCACTGTTGTGCGCCTGCAGGACTCAACGTCAATTCCCAGTCGTAACCAAACAAATTGTCAAAATAACCATTGTCCCACTTGATTGGATTGGCTGTCCATGCGCCTTCTAAACCGCTGGAGATCGTGTCAACACCTCGTCCGGTTCCGAATGAATTCTTCCAACCAATAACTTGATCTTCAATACTCGCACCTTCTGGGTCGGGTCCTACATACTTTCCCGGGTCAGCAGCTCCATGAGTTTTACCAAAGGTGTGCCCACCCGCAATCAAAGCAACGGTTTCTACATCGTCCATCGCCATACGGGCGAAGGTTTCACGAATGTCCCGTGCAGAAGCTAACGGATCTGGTTTCCCATTTGGTCCTTCTGGATTCACATAAATGAGGCCCATTTGAACTGCAGCAAGTGGGTTTTCTAATTCCCTGTCGTCTGTGTAGCGTTCGTCATCGAGCCAAGTTTCTTCCTTTCCCCAATAGGTATCTTCTTCTGGTTCCCAGACATCTTCGCGACCGCCGCCAAATCCGAACGTCTTTAATCCCATCGAATCTAGTGCGCAGTTTCCTGCGAAAATCATCAGATCGGCCCAAGATAATTTCTTACCATACTTTTGTTTAATTGGCCAAAGCAGCATTCGAGCCTTGTCTAGATTTACATTGTCAGGCCAGCTATTGAGAGGTGCGAAGCGTTGAGTACCTGAAGATGCACCACCGCGACCGTCACCAATTCGATAGGTTCCAGCGCTGTGCCATGCCATTCGAATAAATAACGGACCATAATGTCCGTAATCGGCCGGCCACCAGTCTTGGGATGTTGTCATCAACGTGCAGATGTCTTCTTTGAGTGCTTCAAGGTCAACAGTTTTGAATTCTTCAGCATAATTGAATGCGTCGCCCATTGGGTCAATAAGAGGGGAATTCTGATTGAGTATTTGCAAATTCAGTTGATTTGGCCACCAATCTCGGTTGGACCACGATCCCGCTTCCATATGTTTGCTTTGTTTGCCTGTAAATGGGCACTCTCCTTCAGCCATGCTATGCTCTCCATTATCATTTTCACCAAAATTGTCGTGTGTTTTTGTTCCATCTAATCCCATAGTTTTACCCTTTATTTAAAGTGTTTTTGTCAAGTGTAAGTTATTGTTTTATTCCTCTGAAAGGTTCATCCTTTTTAGACTCTTTCTTTTCTTTTGCTATGCCCAAGAGCATAAGTACCACTCCGGAAATCACAGCAATGAGCGCAAAGCCAGAAAGAGGATTTTCGAAAATAAATGAAATTATTTTCCCAATGGAAACCAGAACGAAAATTCCAATCCCGGCGATGACAAGATACGTACCTATTTCTTTCATGTTTGACTCCAATATTGAAGGTGGAATTTCTCCCTTCCCCGCTGTGTTTCCAATAAAACTTATTGTGTGCATTTCATTTTTCAGACTCATAAACTCCCCGGTATAACTATGCCGATCAGAACACAAATCGAAACGGATTTTTCTATCAGGTCTTTCACAGGAGGATACGATGATAATTTTACGTATCTGTTAACCTGCATGAGAACGGGAACCCAGTGCATTGTGGATGCAGCTGTGCCCTATGAGCAGATAGAGCCTTTTACAACTTCGGGACTGATATCCATATTTATAACGCATTATCATCACGATCATATCGCCTATCTAAATGAGTACACCCAAAAGCATCCAAATCTTGTGGTAGTCAGTCATCCAAATGCGTCACAAAAATTAAATGTCAATTATCCGCAAACGGCTAATAACGGCAGTACCATTACCGTCGGACAATTAAATGTGGATGTGATCCATACACCCGGCCACAATCCGGATTCTAATTGCTATCATATCGAAAATGTCGTCTTTACAGGCGATACATTGTTCGTGGGACGCACAGGACGAGCCGTTAGTTCAGGTGCGGATGCCGGAACTCTTTACCAATCGGTGTATGAGAAACTGCTGACCCTTCCAAATGAAACTATTGTGTATCCCGGGCACGATTATGGCACGGTGCCCTCCATTACAATTCAGGAAAATATTAAACTCAGTCCTTTGCTTCAGGCAGAAGACGAAACAGATTTTATCAGTCGAATGGCTGATTTTGAGACAAGTCGTACTTAAATAAAAGGAGAAACCATGAAACACTATTTAATGGGTATTGTAACCGGTATCGTGATGGTAGGCAGTCTGTTTGTTTTGAGCGGATCCGGTACCGTTGAGGATGATTCCCTAAAATCACTACTTGAGAGGGTGGAAAGCTACATGTCAACCGAAATGGCAAAAGACGGCGCTGCAGGGCGTTTCCAAATGCAGAGTTTCGCAATTGACCGCACACACTGGCACTATTTGCTAGACACTTCCACCGGTGAATTATTCCAGCTAAAACCAAGCCCGACACCCGGAAACGGAAAATGGTCCTTGCTATCGGCGGCGAATTTTGAAAAATAATCTTTTCGCAATTTTAGCATTCGTCTTGATGGTTTTTGCTGGATGCGACGAGCCGAGTTCCTGTGACGACTGCGGCGGCGGCATAATCAATGGATATCTCTATACAAAAGTGACATCTTCCGACTTGAACCAGCTTGGATCAGTAGAAGGAATTAATCTTGATTCCTGCATTCGCTATAAGCTTTCCGGGGATGATTTTGACACCGAGACAGTTAGTGTAGTTCCGGATTGCTGCTGTGATCAATATTCACTTTAGCGCTTGATTCTAAATACACATCAGACTTCCGATAATCCGGAAACAGCAATTCTTGCTTTGCATGGATGGACCGGAGATGAACATTCTATGGTGCCAGTAGCCAAAACAATGCGGATTCCGAATGCTGCCTGGTACATGCCGCGCGCTCCGTATCCCTCCAGCTCGGGAACCGGCTTCACATGGTTCAGTGGAAATGACGAAGCAGGATGGCAATATGAAAAGTCGTTTTTTCTTTTAAACAGCCTCATGAATCAAATCCGGGATGATGGATTCCCCAACGATTCCATATATATCATGGGTTTTTCCATGGGCGCCAGTCTCTCTATGGAATTCGCACTTCGGCTCGAGTATCCGATTGGAGGCATTATACCAATCGCCGGATTTATTAAAGATAAAGTCAGGTTACAATCCGATATAACAAAGGAAAGCCGAAATACGCCTGTATTAATTCTGCATGGAGACAAAGATGATATCGTAAAACCTGAAGCTGGGCAGGATGTACATAACTTTCTCGCCGAACAGGATTACTGTGTCAGGCTTGAAACCTACTCGGGAGGACATAAAATTCCGATCTCTGCCGGCGGTACGATTAACACGTTTATTTCAGACCAAATTAACTTTACTGTCATCCATTCGTCAGATTGAGTAATAAAACAATATCATTGAGATTCAATACCATAAAACAGTAACTTTCTAAATCATGGCCGAAACCATCACAAGACGAGATTTCCTATCGGGTAAACCAATGGGAAAACGCACGACATCTGTAAAAGTAGATCCGCATTGGCCGATACCACGGGTGGCCAAACTTTACCAAAAACTGCTCAAGCAAGACCCTCCTTTCGACCATCCAAAATTTGAGCATGTTCCGTCACCTGAATTAGATGTACCCACGCGATTAGGGAGATTGCGAACACCTGATTGGGATTCCATCAATTCTACGCACCTATTAAAGCGTACTCTTTTTTCGCCTACTTTTACTGAGTTGGAAAATGCTGAAGCCGGCACGATGGCTCAAACTATCAATAATCTTCTGGCAGCACAAACCGCACCCGATCCACCGGATTCGTGGGTAACAGAACCGCCTCCGGTTTGGGATTCACTGACTCAGGAAGAAATCATGGAAATCCTCATCTCGTACCGTTTGAGGATGAGAACATTGGTAAAGTGGTGGGGAATGGAAATGAGGAAAGACACATTTTCGATTCGCGAAAATATGACATTATTCTGGCACAATCATTTTGCCACATCCGCTCAAAAGGTAATTTTTCCTCAAGCTATGTATGAACAGAATAAAATCTTACGGGAACATTGTCTCGGCGATTTTCGAGAATTACTTCGGCGAATCACCTTCGGTCCCGCTATGCTGATCTGGCTGGATTCATACAGGAGCACCAAAAATGAACCGAATGAAAATTTTGGACGCGAGCTTCTTGAACTGTTCACTATGGGAGTGGATACGTATACGCAAACCGATATTATTGAAGCATCCCGGGCTTTTACCGGATACCTTACCGATGGCGTATCGACTAATTACAGTTATACCCTTAGATCCGGAATTGGGAACTATTGGAACAATAGACACGATTTTGAATCAAAAACCTTTTTGGGGCAAACCGGGACGTGGAACGGCGACGATATTATAGATATTATTCTTGAACAGGATGTGGTGGCCAATTTTATTTGCTCAAAAATATATCAATGGTTCGTCTATGAAAATGTGGATGAAACATTTGTGGACAGTATGGCAACCGTGTTCCGTGATAGCGATTACAACATAGAAACGACTATGGAATACTTGCTCACCAGCGATCATTTTTACGATGTTAATTTTCATGGCGCTATGGTGCGGAATCCAATGACCGTCCTCTTTGGGACAATGCGTCAACTTGAAATGGATGACGTTTCAGCCGAAGGAAATTATTTTATCCGAATCGCGGAATATCTTGGCATGATTCCCATGTTTCCACCGGATGTCAACGGCTGGACCGGCTATAGGTCCTGGCTCAATTCCATTACACTACCCAGCCGAAAAATGATAACTACAACGTATCTCGATGGATATGGCGGACTGGGAATGATTGATACAACCGCTGATGCAGTCGCTCTTGCGCAAACCATGACTGACCCAAATGACGCCGAGAAAATTGTAGAAGATTTTGCCCGCCTCTTTTCACCCTTTCCACTTTCAGACACACTTAAAACTCAATTGTTGGATATTCTGCTGGACGGGGCGGCCATTTACGATTGGACGATAAGTGATGCCAGCGCCGAAGGAAGACTGAAAAACCTGATGCGTCACATGATGCGTATGCCGGAGTTCCAATTGATATGAAACGCCGGGATTTCATAAAGTCCAGCCTCGTGCTTTCCGCCATGGGAAGCCGTATTCCGCTTTTGGCAATTAACCGGACCCAAAAACAAATGGCCCGGACCGTGAGTTGGGATACCGATCGGATTGTTGTTCTCATTAAACTGAACGGCGGAAATGACGGAATGAACACCATCATACCCGTGCAAAATTCGCAGTATTACACTCTCCGGCCAACCATTGGGATTTCTCAGGCGGACGCGCTGACACTGAATTATGAAACAGGACTGCATCCATCCATGGATGCTCTGCTGCCTTATTTCCAGAATGGTGAAATGTCCGTCATTCATGAGGCTGGCTACGACGATAGCAATCTTTCGCATTTTCGGTCTTCAGATATTTGGGCCACCGGTTCCGATGCAGATGAATTTTGGAACACAGGCTGGCTCGGAAGATTGTTCACCGAAATATATCCGGATTTCCCCAACCACAATGAAGATCATCCGCTCGCTATCCAAATGGGGAGTGCAAACTTGCTCGAGTTTCAAACAACGATGTCTAACGGCGCATCCATGATAAACGATCCGGATTTGATGTATCAGCTCATCAGTGAAAACTATGTTCCGGGATCCAACGATCCGCCTCCTGCTACACTCGGAGGACAAGAACTCACTTATGTCCGCGAATTGGATGCAAGTTCATTTGAATATTCAGAAATCATCTTTAATTCCGCCAATGCGGGATCCAATTCTGTCACCTATCCGGACACCAATCTTGGAGCACAGCTCGCTGTTACAGCAAAACTAATTTCCGGTGGATTGGATACACCGATTTACCGGCTTTATCTTGGAGGGTTTGACACACACGCAAATCAACTCTCTGATCAAGGCACTCTTTTACAGCAGGTAAGCGATGCAGTGGCAGCCTTTTTGAGTGACTTGGAATCCCAAGGATTAAGCAATAGGGTGATGACATTGACCACGTCCGAATTCGGTCGCCGGTCCTACGAAAACGGTACCGGAGGTACAGATCACGGAACCAGCGCACCGATCATGGCATTTGGACCTCAAATAAATTCCAATCAATTATTTCACGGCACGCACCCGGACCTTTCAGCAATTGACAATAATGGAAATCCTCCGATTCAATTCGATTTTCGGCAAATGTATTCGACATTGCTTACAGATTGGTTTGGTTTGGAAGAAACTGTATCGTCGTCCATTTTTCAGCAATCTTTCAATACCATTCCCTTTATTGCGAATCCATTAACCATTACGGGAAATGGCGCCATTCCAAAATCATTTACACTGCATCCTGCCTTCCCGAATCCGTTTAATCCGGCGACTGAGATTAGCTTTGATTTACCAAAAGCATCCTCGGCAATTCTGAGGGTGCACGACGTAAGAGGTAGAAGTATTTATTCTAATCGATTGGGGAAATTACCCGCAGGAACTCACCGCTTCAGACTCCTTGGAAATGATTGGGCTTCCGGAGTGTATTATGTTCGTGTAGAGGCTGCGGGATCAAGCCAAACCACCAAAATTACACTGCTTAAATAATCTAGTTCCTACCTGACTCAGGCCGTCGTCACATTAATGGCTCGGTCACCTTTCATATCAAAATCCACATCAAAGCCAACGCGCTGGCCTTCCTGTAATCCACGTTCCTTTACCTTGGGACCTAAACCGGAAACATGTACAAAATAATCTCCTCCGTCGTCACCGGTGATAAATCCAAAACCTTTCGACCGGTTGTATTCTTTTACGGTTCCGTACTGCATTATAATAACGTGCAACAGTTGGGTAGTTTTCTAGTGAACGTCGTCCTTATAAAAAGCTTCGTCGAATGAGCCAATTGGCTGAATAAGCTCTCTGATTTCCTCACCATTTCCTACAATGACAAGAACTCTGTTTTTTTCATCATAATGGTTTTGTATAGCGGCGTTTACCTCGTCCAGAGTTACAGCATTTAATTTGACGAGGGACGTTTCTAAATCTTCAATGGTAAAGCCGTAATAAAGCGCCGACAATACACTACCTGCTATTGCGCCGGGAGATTCCAAACTAAGCGGTTGGGATCCTGTGTAAAACGATTTAGCCTTCCGCAATTCTTCTGCTGTCACGCCTTCTTGCCGAAGCCGATTGAGTTCACTCATAATCAATTGATATGTATTATACACTTCCGGATTTCGAGTGGAAGTGCTGATGCCGAAAGCGCCGTAATTCATTCTGGATGATGCCCAGCTCCGCACTCCGTAGGTTTTTCCGCCTTCACCGCGCACCACTTCCATCAATCGGGAAGAAAAGGCGCCGCCGCCAAAAATATAATTTGCGAGCTTAACTGCGTAGCGGTCTTCGTGTATTCTCGGGATTCCCCACTGAAGCATATAAATAGTAGCTTGTTCTAATTCCGGATTATCCACAAAACGAAATTTGAGACCATTGATATCCTCGTAAGCAAATGCAGCTCGATTGAGTGGTTTACCTTTAGAAGCCCAGCCTCCGAGTGAGGATTCAATCAACGTTTTGGCCACAGATGTTTCAAAATCGCCGATCAACACAAGTGTTGCAATGTCGGGGCGAATATTTTTATAAAAATTCTTCACGTCATCAATCGTGATTGATTTGAGCGTTTCTTCCGTAGTCATTCTTCCCATGGGAGTTTCGCCAAGCAGCAAATAATCTCCGTGCGCCGATGCAACAGATGATGGATCGGAATACCAGGTTTTGATTCCTTCCTTATTTTGCTTCATGGTCAGCTTAAATTCTTTTTCCGGGAAGGTAGCGTGCTGAACCAATTCCGCCATCATGTTCAGTCCGAATTGGAGGTCCTCCGCTAAAAAACGTCCGGAAACAGTTGTGTATTCCAAGCCTGTACTTGCGTTCAAGCCGCCGCCCGTAGCATCAATTAATTCAGAAATTTCGTCAGCTGTATGATCATTTGTCCCTTTTGGAACCAGTTCAGACATGATGCCAGCAAGTCCTTCTTTCCCGACCGGAACATCCATCGAGCCGACTTCAATCATCATATTGAAAAACACGGCAGGATTTTCATGATGCTCCGCTATCATGACCTTAAGTCCATTTGGCATGGTATAGGTTTCAAATTCCGGATAATCTATAATCGGAGCTTGGGCAATTACTATTCCCGAAAATAACATCAGATTTATTATGAAATTTTTCATGGCTTACATAAACAGTCCGGCAACCCAAAACATACATTTTTTAAGGAAAGATAAGTTTTCCGGCTGGATGTGCATTATAGTCATTTTCTCTTCTGTGAAATAGGCATTAGCAACACGCTGTACATCATCTGCAGTTACAGCATTAAATCGTTCAATCTCCTTATTAAATTCGCGGTAATCACCCATAATCAATTCCGCATTCCCGAGCGAACTTGCCAGAGAATTTGCGGAATACCGCTCAAATACTTTACCGGCAAGCATTTGTTTTCTTGCTTTGCTGAGCTCAGTTTCTGATACTCCATTTTCACGAACGTCTTGTACGATATCCATAATCGCTTTTTCAATTGTGGCAGAACTGACTTGAGGAAAATAGAATGAAAAATAGATAAAAATTCCAGGACCTTTCATGGACATCGGAAAACCCCCTGCGCCCAAAGCCAGTTGTTTTTCACGAACGAGAATCTGATTCAGGCGGGAACTCTGCCCGTTAGATAAAATGTAGCTGAGAACATCCAGAGCGGCGACATCATCGTGTGCTGAACCCGGAACGGGAAATCCCATGAGTGTCACCGGGAGATCGAAAGACGATTTCTCATTCAGCACGACTTTTGCGGTCTGAATCGGTACAGACAAATCGGGGTTTTCAGGAAGAGTTCCCAATGGGCGAACCGAACCAAAATATTTTTCGACGAGCACTTTTGTATTATTGAGATCAACATCTCCCGCAATCACGAGTGTGGCATTTTCGGGACCGTAAAACATATCATAAAACGCCTGACATGTTTTAACGGAAACCGTATCCAACTGATCCATAATACCGATCGGCGTAACAGCATAAGGATGATTATCCGGATACATTTGTCCGCGGAATTTAAGAAACAGTTTGCCGATCGGATTTGCGTTTCGCTGCCGGTATTCTTCGTGTACCACTTCCCGCTCGGTTGCGAGTATATCTTCATTTAGTCGCAAGAGGTGCATCCGTTCTGCTTCTAGCTTTAAGGCTAGCTCAAGCTTACCGGCCGGAAGGCGTTCATGATAGACGGTAACATCGTCGGAAGTGAAAGCATTGTTGTAGCCTCCGGCTTCATTAATCAAGCGGGCGTGCTCTTCAGATTCATAATTTTCAGTTCCGCGAAACATCATATGCTCAAACAAATGGGCCGTACCGCGAATACCGTCCCATTCGTCATGGCTGCCGACATCGTACCAAACTTGCACGGCCGCAACCGGAATAGAATGTTTTTCCATGACGATCACTTTAAGGCCGTTATCCAGCACAAAGTGCGTCGGTTCGTCTGCAAAAATTCCTGTTATAATCAGGAGTGAAATGAACAGTATTTTCTTCATAGAAGCGCCGAATTTAGCCGATTAGCTGTCGCTCTCCAAGACTGAATAAATATGATGATTTACATTATCCTCAAGCAAATCTAACGGAATCGAACCGTTGCCGAGAACTACATCATGGAAGTCTCGAATATTGAATTGTTCGCCAAGCGCATCCTCTGCTTTTTTCCGAAGTTCTCTGATTTTCAGTTCGCCGATTTTGTACGCAAGTGCCTGTCCCGGCCACGCGATATATCGGTCGATCTCCACTGTTACGTCATTCTCTGTTTTGGCTGTGTTGTCCAACATAAATTGAATCGCCGTTTCGCGGGACCACCCGAATGCATGCATACCGGTATCCACAACCAAGCGGCAGGCGCGCCACATTTCATACGTTAGCTGTCCAAATTTGGAATACGGATCCTGATAAAACCCCATCTCTTCGCCGAGCTTTTCGGCATAGAGTCCCCATCCTTCGGTAAAAGCAGTGAATCCTCCGTGCTTCCGAAATTCCGGAACGTTTTCCAATTCCTGTGCCAGCGAAATCTGAAGATGATGCCCCGGAACCGCTTCATGCAGAGATAAGGCTTCCATTTCATATTTGGGGCGCGTCTCAATTTTATAGGTATTCGCCCAGAAATATCCTGGCCGATTCCCTTCTTTCGAACCGGAATAATAATAAGCGGTTGGTGAAGCAGGCGCCTGATAATCCGGAATGGGCTTTACGCCATACGGCATGCGCGGCAATACTCCGAACAATTTCACTAGTTCGGGATCGGCTTTTTTGCAAATTGCCTGATACCCTTCTAACAACTCATCTGCCGTCGAATAATAAAAATCCGGATTCGTTCTGAGATATTCCACAAATTGTTTGAAGCTTCCCTGAAAACCGGATTCAGCAATCACCGCATCCATTTCATTTCGGATGCGGATCACTTCGTTGAGCCCAATCCGGTGAATCTCATCTGCAGACTTTTTGGTGGTGGTATAATTTTCTATCTGATAAGCATAATACGCTTCTCCATTCGGGAAATGCATTGCGCCGACATCTTCCCTCGCGCTCGGTAAATATTCTTCAGAGAAGAAATCATCCAAAGCATTAAAGGATTCAAAAATATGTTTTTCTACCGCTTTTTTTCCCCGTAATACATACGTCTCATGCAACGAGTCGGGCAGGACCGACAATTTTTCTTTAAACGGCTTGAAGAACGGACTGTCTTCAACTTCCAATTTATACTGAGCTTTAATTTGTTCAGGAACCGACCTGAGAATTATTTTCGGCTGAATAAATCCATCTTTAAGGCCGGCTTCCATCAGCGCAATAATCTGATCCATATATACGGGAAATGCTTCGAGCCGTTTTAGGTAATTGTCAAAATCCGTTTGATTCCTGAATGGCGTAATGTTGACCAAATTCGGTGCATTAATCTGCACACCTCCCATTTGGTCAATCGGCATCAAATAACCTTTATATTTGAATCCTTCCAATCCGCGGGTGAGGTTTTTGCGGTAAAGATCAAAATTCAGTTTATCGGTATCATTCAGTTTTTCTCGGGGAATTTCATCCAGCTTTTCCAGAAGATTTTCGGAATTCTCATGGCGTCCTTCAATGGCATCCATGCTCATGTCTGTCAGGCGGTCGTTATACCGGTCATCACCTTGGTATGTGGCTCTTTCAGGATGCTCTTTCAATCCCTTTTCCCACTCATCCTCAAATAGTTGATGGAGCGAGGCAGACGCCTCCTCCGGTGACATTTCGCATCCAGCAGACAGTAGAAGCGCAAAGACGGCTAGGGCGGATATTAATATTCTCATGAAATTTCCTTATAGATTCGGGTTAAAACGAGCGGTGAATTTACACAGCTCTTCGAAAATTGGCAGTTATTCCTTTACTTTTATTGAAAGGGTAATCACCATTTCCGCCACAGGTTCATCATCAATAGATGGAACGGATGCAATGATGTTCAGTGGAAGATTTTGGCGCTCACCGGTTTGAACGGCGGCATCGACAAGAGCGCGGACTGCATCGCCTTGCGTACAGGTAAAATGTACATCGCCTTTGGCAAGCTTCAGGAAGTCAGCTTTAAAGTCTTTGAAAATGGGAACAATCTTTTTCTTTTGTTTTCCGATGAAGCGCATAGCCATTAGCCCTGCGGAAAGATCGGCGCCAACAGCAAAAGCGCCGAAGTAAAAGGATCCGACGTGATTTCGCGTCCTGCGAGTGAGCGGAATTTTTAATGTCATGGATTCATCATTAATGCTAACAACAGATGGGCGGCAATAGAAAATCATCGGGATTTTTGTAAGTCCCAATAATCTGATAAGTGCGGTTCCCTTTATTGCATCCATTTTACATCGTTTCGATTTGGATAGCGTATTCCGTTACGGATTCTCTATTACTGTGTGTTTTTTCAAGAAGACGGTTTATTTCCGGGATATCAATCCCAAGAAAATTATGGCTGAGAAGCGCAAGTTTCCTGGTAGCTTTTTGTAGGTTTCGTTCTCCCAATCCCGGTTTCTCGGATGTCAGTCCGTGAAGCCCGGCGGTAAACTGAATTAATCCTCGAAGGATAATTTCTCCGTCGTCTTCCGGCCCATTCGTCATCGGCATCCACACATCTTCCCATGCTTCATGCGCTTCCCAATATTCTCCAGAATTAAAAAAGTCTATTCCTTTCTGGAAAGCATCCTCTTGTTCGGAAGTCAAAACCGGATCCTGAATTGTTGATATTTCTTCTATTTTTCTCTTTCGCGGCGGCATGGCTAATCAGTCTCTCGTTTCATTTTTAAATACAGTTCCACCTTTCATAACAAAAGACACATTTTGCAAAATGGTTATGTCTTCCACCGGATTTCCTTTTACGGCAATAATGTCAGCTGCTTTTCCAGCTTCCACGGTTCCGAATGTATCTGAATTTCCCAAGAGTTCTGCTGCAACTTTGGTCGCAGACTGAATCGTTTCCATTGGTTGCATACCGGCCTCTACCATATATTGAAATTCCCTTCCGTTGTTTCCGTGGTACGACACACCGCTGTCCGTTCCGAACGCAATTTTAACACCTGCTTTGTACGCTTTGGATAATGTGATCTTAATCTGCGGGCCGATTTTTGCTGCTTTCGGACGAATAATTTCCGGATAATATCCGTCCACTTTGGCTTTTTCTGCGACAAACTCACCGGCGGATATGGTTGGCACATAATAGGTTCCGTGCTTTTTCATAAGGCGCATCGTTTCTGCATCCATCAGTGTTCCGTGTTCGATGGATCGGACGCCGGCGCGTACGGCGCGCTTCATTCCTTCGGCGCCATGTGCATGCGCTGCCACATGCATATCATAGTCGGCGGCTGTTTCCACGATGGCTCGAATTTCCTCTTCCTTAAACTGAGGATTTTCACCGCTTTTCGCCACACTCAGCACGCCGCCGGTAGCGGTAATCTTAACCAAATCGGCGCTATTTTTATACCGCTGACGAACGGCTTTCCGTGCGTCTGCGATACCGTTCACCACGCCTTCCGCCGGACCGGGATCTCCCATAAGTTCAAAGCGCATTCCGTTAGTTGGATCGGCATGGCCGCCGGTGGTAGCAAGCGATTTCCCCGCGCTGAAAATTCGAGGACCGACAATGTATCCTTTATTGATGGCGTCGCGCATAGAGGTGTTGACAGACCCTCCCAAATCGCGAACAGTGGTAAATCCCGCCATCAGAGTACGTTCGGCATATTGGGTGGCACGAAAGGCATAATCATCCAAATCCAGGGTAAAGCGTTCCATATAGCGCTTCGGATTGGATTCGCCGGACAAATGCACATGCATATCCATCAGTCCCGGCAGCACTGTGTAGCCGCTTAAATCTATGAGTGTATCGTCAGTCTTCGGTTTTGTAAACCCTTTCGTAACTTCCAATATTTTCCCGTCGGAAATAATTACCGAAACCTTTTTTGCAACGTCATCGGACGAACCGTTAATCAGCGCTCCGCAGTGAATAATGGTATTCTGTGCTGTCAGTATTCCTAACAACATTCCGGCTATTCCGATCATTCGAGTCGTTAATTTCATGTGTCTTCCTTTCAGTGTTTATTACCACCGATGGTAGGCCGGATGTCCCGGATCCACCGATACAAATGTTCCTCGGCATACGGCGCAGACTTTTCCGTCCGCTTCCAGTTCGCCTTCAATTACGGCTTTTTTACCATCAAGCTCTACCAATTTGGCAGAAAGCGAAAGCGGTGAGCTACTCGGCGTAGGGCGTAATAATTTTACGGAATATTCCGCAGTAACGGTAGAAGGCGCATCCTGTTTTCCCGATGCCTGCATCACGTAAAATGCTGCCGTCCAGTTGCAGTGACAGTCCAGCAAGGTACCGATAATGCCGCCGTTTAATACACCCGGAAATGCTTCGTGGTGTTTTTCTGCATTCCATTCCGCAATTACCACATCGCCATCTACATAGCTTTGTATTCGAAGGCCTTTTTCATTCGCGGGACCGCAGCCGAAACACATGCTCTTTTCAGCGTAGGTTTCCTGAAGGCATTTTTTCACGGTATCAATATCCGGCAGGGTGACCGTCCTTTCTTGATTCTGACACGCCAACGTACACTTTATTTCTCGCGTCCCATTTTATTGCCCGATAACCGCCGTATCCGCCATTCCATGGATTGCGAATACTTCGGACCGCTTGGTAAAAGGTCCACAGGTTAGTCGGTTTTGATTTCCCATGAGAATACCGACAAAAATTATAATACTAACACAAATGCTTTCCATACCTGTTATTGTCCTTGCTTCACGGTTCAACTTACAAAATCACCGCTTTTTAAGGAATGTACATTTAGATTCACCTCTTCAAAAACTTTGCTAATTATCACTTAAAGGAAAATTATGAAAAATGTATTTATTATAGGTGTCGGATGTCTAATGCTTATAATAACAAAACCAGTGTCTGCACAGAATTGGGTTATCAGCGGAGCGTACGGAACGCCCGTTTACAAAAGCGGGTATTACGAAAGCGCATCCAGCGCCGGACTTGCGATAAGAGCTCCTATCTCGATTCAAACTGGTCCGTTTGTAATTGGTGTTGGTCTGTACGGCGGGCAAACATCAGGAAAAAATACAAATAATAAAGATTTCTCCGGCGTGGAAGGATGGGGCGCGCTAATCATTTCTCTCAAAGACCCTTTCGTCATTCCATTCAGTATTCACGCCGGTGGAGGCATTGTGCCGACAGGATTAGGTGTAACCGGCGGATTGGATATGGTTCTGGTGTCCTCGCCTTTCACCATGAGTTTAAGTGTGAACTCCACGCTTCCCATTGTAAATCCTGATCTCTTTTTTCCGCATCCTGCACATTTAACACGCGTATTTCTGACAGTATCTTCACCCATTAGAGGATAATTATTTCTCAAACATGAATCGCATTTATCTGGACAATAATGCCACGACTCCCGTAGATCCGGAAGTGCTGAAATCCATGATTCCATATTTCACCGATGAATTCGGCAACGCCGCCAGTCGGCATCCGTTTGGATGGAAAGCGCAGGAAGCCGTGGGCCGAGCGAGAAACATCATCGCCGCCGAACTGAGCGCGAAACCGAAAGAAATCATTTTCACCAGCGGAGCGACCGAAAGCGTAAATCTTGCCATCAAAGGTTTTTGCGAAGCGAATGAATCCAAAGGAAAGCACATCATCACTCAGGTGATTGAACATAAGGCAGTTTTGGACACTTGCGCCGAAATGGAAGCGCGCGGATGGGACGTTACCACACTTCCGATTCAAGCTGACGGACTCATCAGTTTGGCCGATTTAAAAAACGCGATTCGGGACGATACTATGCTGGTGTCAATCATGCACGCCAATAACGAAATCGGCGTTATTCATGATCTGGAAGCGATCGGCACATTATGCAGAGAGAACGGCATTTGCTTCTTTACGGATGCGGCCCAGTCGTTTGGAAAAATTCCAACGGATGTGCAGGCTATGAATCTTTCTATGCTCGCCGGTACCGCCCACAAAATGTACGGACCAAAAGGCATCGGATTTCTCTACGTCAATTCTGATGTGAAACTAAAACTTCAAATGGACGGCGGCGGACACGAACGCGGACTGCGCTCGGGAACCCTGCCGGTGCCTCTGATTGTAGGATTTGGGGAAGCAGTAAAACGGTGTGCTGACCTTCGAGACGAAGAAACCGAACGGCTGAAGTCCATGCGGGACAGATTGTTGAAGGGAATTTTAAATGCTTTGCCGGACACGATTGTAAACGGAACTCTAGAACCGCGGCTGGGAAATAATTTGAATGTGTCTTTCCCGAATGTGGATGGCGAGGCACTGCATCTGAAATTGGAATCCATTTCTTGCTCGTCAGGCTCTGCATGCACCAGCGCTACTTTGGAACCTAGCTATGTAATGAAAGCGCTCGGACACAGTGATGCTTTGGCAAAAGCGTCTTTGCGAATTGGCTTCGGCCGTCTCAACTCAGAATCGGATGTGGATGAGGCGCTGCAAGAAATTGTGGGAGCGGTGCAATCATAAACAACCTGATTTCTAGATCAATGCCAGAGGCGTTTCATAAGGCATAACAAAAAATTATCCTACGATGTGTGCGTGTCTTTTAATCCCCCGATCCACCCCCGTCTTCCTTTTCGCGGTTGAGAAAGTTGGGTTGAAAAACATGTTCAAATTGGCTTGTGTCCCCTACTGTGTCCCCCAAATGCGTGTCCCCATTTAATATATGTTTGATATTGATTGAATCTATATGACAAAACAAAAGCCCCTCAATTAAGAAGGGCTTTATGTCGGTAATCTGGTCTTACCGAGAAGTCGGGGTGAGAGGATTCCCCGCTTGCCCTCCCGTTGGTCGGGAGCGGGCAGGGAATCTCTAGAGGTTCTCATTATCATTTTTTATATAAAAAAAGGCCAAAACTTTCGTGCTGACCTTTTATCTGTCGGGGTGATCCCGATGCGAAATCGGGACGACCCCATGA
>JAAZYX010000002.1 GCA_014239435.1 Fidelibacterota bacterium
AAAAGCATTGTACAAGCAGTTCAGACTGGGGATCGGCCGGGCGTGGTCCCGAAATGTTATGAATCAATATGCGGGGAATGGTATTGGGCTTGAGATTGGCGTAGGCGAGCGTACCATAGCGCCGGTGTCCAGAACCATTTTAAGCGATGCTTTTGAAGGCCACGGCGCGGCCAATACCAATCTTGCGAAAGTCTTTTTTAGAGCAGACGATATTCCCTACAAAAACGAATCCTTTAATTTCATATTCAGTGAGCATACGCTCGAACACCTTGCCAATCCGCTAAAGTCACTATTTCACTGGAAAGAAAAATTAGTACAGAATGGATATTTGATTCTCTTCCTTCCACATCAGAAACGCTGCTGCGATATTTATCGCAAGAGAACATCATTATCTCATTTAATTGAGGATTTTGAAAAAGACATGCCGGATGATGACCAAACGCATGTGGACGATTTTTATGAAAATGTCGTTTTAAAGGGATTAACGCCTCACTACGAACATGTTAATAAAGCAGAACTTGCTCAATCAGGCAACATGCATCATCACGTGTGGATTACAGAAGATGTGATTGAATTGTTTGATTATGTTGGATTTACGACCGTATTCACTGAGGATTGTGTTCCGGACAGACAAGACAGTTTTGTGATTGTCGGTAAAAAATAACCATGGGTTTCTCATGAATCAGCCTTCAAAGTTTTCACTCTGCGCCCTTGTGGTTTTGACCATAACGCCTAGTTTTCCGCAGACGAAATTGGAAAAAGCATCGCTGACAAATTATCTGGAAGGAAAACTGGTTGAAATGGACTTGCCTGGCCTTCGTGCAGCTGTACGCTATCCAGATGGATTAATTTTACCTTCGGCGGTCGGGATGGCAGATAAGGAATTTAATATTGTGTTGGATGACACCATCGGAATGCCGGGCGGCAGTACCGGTAAAACCTTTGTGGCAACCCTGACTATGATGCTGATTGATGAGGGAGTTCTTTCTTTGGATGATCCTATTAAAAAGTGGGTGGGCCATGAGCCCTGGTACAAACAACTACCACAAGCAGACAAAATACAAGTTAAGCACCTGTTGTCGCACTCATCCGGCATAAGTGATTACCCATTTAAATTTGGATTCACCATGAAATTCCTCTATCGCGTGATTAAAAACCGTAGCGCCTATTTTACCCCGAGTGAATTAATTGAATATGCTGCCACAGAAAAACCATCCTTTTTGCCGGGGAACGGGTATATATATACAGATCCGGGATACCTTGTTTTGGGAAAAGTAATTGAGTCCGCTACGGGAGTTGATTATTATAAATTATTAGGGGAACGAATTCTCAAACCAAACGGACTTCATCAAATTCGGCCACAGGACAAAACTATTCTGTCAAATATTGCAACCGGTTATGCTGCGGGGGCAAGAAACCTGAGAGAAGACGGAACAATGAAATACGACCCACATGCCGAATGGACGGGGGGTGGGTTAATCACAAATCCTACGATGCTGGTAAAATTTTACGCTGGTTTGGCTGCCGGCAATATAATTCCGATGGATAAGGTCCAAGCTATGATTCACAGCGGGTGGCGTAACCCTGAAATGCCGGATTTGCATTACGGATACGGTTTATTTGTTTATAAAGATGGAGAATCTTTTGGCCATGGCGGTATGTGGTGGGGATATAGAACTCACGTTGCGCATTTTCGCGATGAAGGCATTACCATTGCTGTGCAGACCAACCGTGACGGCAGAGTCGATATGTTAAGTCTTGTGCTCGGGATTAAGGAATTAACTGCTAAATAAGAGATAGCACCTTCCCCGGCGGGCGCCCTAAAACTGCTCTTTCTCCCTTTACGCCAATCGGTCTTTCCATCAGCTTTGGATAATCTGCCAAAGAATTAAACAGAGCGTTATCATCATCCAGTTTATCCTTTAATCCTAAGTCTTTAAAATCCTGTTCGCCCTTCCGAATAAAATCCCGTGGACGTAATCCCATTTTATCTGCTACAGATTTCAGCTCATTTTTTGAAAGCGGATTTTTCAAGTATTCTACAATTTCAGGCTCAATGCCTTTATCTTTGAGAAGCTGCACGGCTTCCCTGCTTTTCCTTCAGCGCGGGTTGTGGTAGATCGTAATGATGTCCATAGGTGTCTCCTTATAATTTCTACTCAGTTAATATAGCGTCCCTAATTTCGTCCACCCATGATAATCGTTTGGGTGCATTTCCGGTTGCGCCTTTGCATGGCGTATTTCGCGGACAATTGGATCTGCGTGAGCAAATCATGATTACAGGATTTTGCAATCCCTCTTCAATCCAAGAAATGTTTTGAATTCTAGCGGTGGAACGAATGGCATCCGCTACCTGTGTTGGGATTTTAGATTCTCCTGTTTTTGAGCACGCATTATCTACATCGGTCAAAATAGCTTTTGCATCAAAATTCTGCGCTAATAACATTGGAATAAGATCCACGCCAACAGAAAGGACATGCGGATTCCCTGCGGCGTCCCGAGTCCGGATAGCGGTAGATGCATACAGCCGTAACAGTTCATCCTGCTTCAACAAAGAAATCTGCGCCATCGGTTTGCGAAGAGATGTATCATTCGCAGCGCGAAAAAGCGCCCATTGTTCACATGCGGGAATTCCCGCCTGCATGCTGCCCCACGGAAGCGGAATCCCATCTCCGCGGTAGGCAACGCGAATCATTCCCGGCGGATAAATATCAAAATAATGCCAGTAATCGTATGGCGACACTACCGTCATTCTCCGCATAATGACTGCGGGGGTAAGTTCTAGTTTTTGTGCTGCACGAATATCATATCCATTCCGAACGAGAAACCGGCGAAATGGCTGACGCGGACACAGCAAGGCTCCGGCAAAAAAACTGCACTCAAAATCTCGCCATGCA
>JAAZYX010000001.1 GCA_014239435.1 Fidelibacterota bacterium
ATTGGGAGATTATGTTTTCTGCGGACCTTCAATGGTCTTCACAAATGTCAAGATTCCTCGCTCCGAATTTCCACAACGCGGTAGTGAATATTATCAAAAGACCTTGGTGAAAAAATCCGCTTCGATTGGCGCAAATGCGACCATTGTATGCGGTGTTACGATCGGTGAATATGCAATGATTGGATCCGGTGCTGTTGTCACTAAAGATGTACCTGCATTTGCACTTATTGTGGGGAATCCAGGGCGTATTGTTGGAGAAGTGGATAAAAAAGGAAATAGGGTTGAATGAACAATAGTGCGTTTAATAAAAATAAATGAAAACCTATAATCAATTAATTCAACCTCATGCTGAATTATACTTTATAATAATCAATGGCTGATAAAAGAATACTCTTCATTCACCCCGGGATGTCCACTTTTGTCCGGCAGGATTTTGAATTCCTATGTACAGAGTTTGAAGTCAGGGATTTTTACTACCATCCTAGTAAATCAATAATTAAAAACCTGTATGAACAGATCAGACTCTTTTCCTGGCTTTCTTATCGAATCTGTTGGTGTGATTCTATTTTTATCTGGTTTGCAGATTATCATTCGTTTTCACCAACTTTTTTCGGGAAAGCATTTTTTAGACCCGTTTACATAGTGTTGGGTGGTAGTGATACTCAGTACATAAAAAAATATAATTTTGGTAATATTTATGGACCTTTAGGGATTAGGAAAAAGTGTGTTGCATTTTCATTACAATACGCTACATGTTTGTTCCCAGTTGATGAATGTTTAATACATTCAAAAAATAATTTTATACAAGGTGAATCTTATGAATATGGCGCAGTTACAATTGTTAAAAACTTTAACACACCTTATAAAGTACAGGTTACATCTATAGACGAATCTGTTTGGTACGTTAAACCTAAGAAAAGTATTGTTATCTCGGTTGCTAAAGTGGATCATGAGCGTACACTAAAAAGCAAAGGAATTGAGTTTTATATACAAGTAGCAGAGCAAATACCTGAAATCGAGTTTGTTCTTGTAGGTATTTCAGAATCAATTATAAAACAATTAAGAATTCCCAAGAATGTAACAATCTATCCTTTTACAGAGTGGAACGCATTAAAGGAAATGTATTCCACTAGTAAAGTATTTTGTTTATTTACTTTTGCTGAAGGTGTACCAAATGTATTACTTGAAGCAATGGCCTCAGGTTGTATTCCTGTAGTATCTAACGTTTCAGGAAATTCGCGAGCAATCAGTAAATATGGTTACTTACTTGAAAGAAAAAGAGTAGCTGATGCAGTTGAATTATGTAAAGAGGCATTACGATCTAATGATAAAGATGCACTAAAGATTTCTGAGTATGCGAAGCAACGATTCAAGTTGGAAAAAAGGAAATCTTTTCTATTGGATATATTTAATGGCAAATACAGATGACTGAAGATTGTATTATGATAATTATTATATTAGGTATATGGTGAACTGATGAAATATTATTATTCAATATTTAATCAAAATATTGAGTTCCAATTACCTGATAATGAAGAATTAAATCGGAATTTCGTACTACAATTCTCATTATATGGTTCAAAAGAAAAAAGCGATCCTTCTGTCATCATTGAATTATTAGATGAACCTATTATGATCGAAGATGGAATGCGTAATCCAACAATTCATAATGAACTTCCTAATGGTTTTAACATTACTTCCCATGATGGTTCTACGAGTTATGAGATAAATAATGGGCTTCTGTATATAAAAGCATATATCAAATTTGAAAAGTCGTTAATTATCAAATTTATTAAAAAGATAATGAATTGGGAGTATACAACTAGGGAAGAAAAAATAGGTCAGATAGTTTTTGAAAGATTGTTGGTTCCTTCAACTTTTTTCTTCCGCAAATATTTCCCTGTACATAGCTCGGCATTTTTAACACTTGATAATAAGGCAGTGCTTATTGGGGGCACTGGTGGTGTTGGGAAAACAAGTGCTGAAATTGAATTGTGTTTAAATCGAAAATATAAATTCTTATGTGATGATATAGCAATATTAAATGATAAAGGCGAAATATTCCCTAATTATTCATTTCCAAAAATTTATGGATATAATATCGTAGATAACAATAAAATGAAAAAAATAGTTTTTCATAACCGTTCATTATTAGATAAAATATCGTGGGTTATTCAAAAATGGGTTTTAGGTGCTGCGAAAGTTCGACGAAAAATAAATCCAGAGGCAGTTTATTCTATTCCAATAGGGAACAACTTTCCCGTTCATTCATTCTTTATTTTAACTCGCGAGTTCCGTGATGATTTCAATATTACACAAATTTCAGCAAAAACTGCGACTCAATTAAATCTTAATGTAATTCAAACAGAATATTCTCAATTTTTTAACCATATTTATTGGCATATGTTTAATAGAAAAGCAAACCGAATACAACCCATAATAGATAATGATTCATTATTTATTGATATGCAATTGTCAAGCATAAATGCTCTTGATAATGTTAAGTGCTATTTAATTAAAGCTCCGATTAAAATTAAACACCAAAATTTTATTGAGGAATTATGTAATCATGTTGAAAAAGTCATGTGAAATACCAGTAGGAATGATATGTCAGAATTATTTGTAAGGATTAGTAAATTTAATGGGGAAATCTTCAACAAGGATCAAAGTGAAAATTGTTTTTTAAATGAAGATTATTTTGTTTCTTATGATTTTGGTTCAAAATTTATTGAGGATAAAATCTGTGTAAATAATGATAATTTTATAATAGTACTTGATGGAGTAATCTTTAATTGTGCGGAATTAAAACAAAAATATTCAAGTGATTGGGATGTAACTATTGAAAAAATGTATCTTGAATATGGTGACACATTTTTTAATGAATTCAGAGGTAGTTTTTGTGGTGTTTTATATAATAAAAAAACTAAAAAATGGATTATTTATTCAGACCATATAGGAAGTAAACATGTTTATTATGCAGTTTTCAATGATTATGTTGTTATATCATCAAATATCGCTAAACTATACGATTTTTTTAAAATAAATAATATTCAATATTCATCCAGCAATACGATTAATTGATAATTATAATGATGCGGAAAGTTTCATTCAGGATGTTAAAAATATTGATTTCACTTCGTATGAAAAACCGGATTGTAACCAATTTTCCACCGATTCATTCCTAACAAAATTTCTTGAAAACATAGGAACATAATTTGTTTTTAAATTATCAATCTTTTACCCTATAGAATAAAAATGATTCGCAAAAATATTAGAGCCATCGGAAAATCAAGTTTAATATATGGTGTAGGCAATATCTCCACAAAATTTGCCGCATTTATATTAATTCCGGTTTATACAAAATATCTTTCAGTTTCGACTGTTGGAACGATTGCTCTTATTGAATTATTGGAGACGTTTCTGATAGGTGTTGGAACACTCGGTATCTTTCAGGCTACCTGGAAGTCACTTTCAACACAGGACGGAAGTGCAAATAGCAGAAAAATAATTTGTTCTGGATTTGTAGGATTGATTGTATGGAATTTAATTATTCTAACTATTCTCTCAATTGCAGCAGGACCCATTTCATCATTTTTAGGTATCGATTCAGGACAAGAATCCCGTTTTATCTATTTTATCCTTGCCAATGTTCTTTTGCAGTTTGGGACAATGTTCCAACTTGCATTATGGCAGTATAAAGGGAAATCAATGCATTACGTATTACTTTCTCTTTTTCAGTTATTAGGAATCGTTTGTCTGTCGATTTATTTCATAATTTTTCTTTCGATGGGATTAAAGGGAGCAATCCTCGCAAAAACGGTTACTTTATCCATTATTTTTTTGCTGAGTATATGGAATATCTTAAGGAATTTCTGGACATTTCCTTCTCTGAACACTTTTCTAAATTTGGCAAAATTTGGTGCTCCTTTAGTATTATTAGGGTTGGTAACACCGATTTTAACTCTTTCCGACCGCTTCTTTTTAAATATGTTTGTTCCCCTCAGTATGATCGGTATTTACAGCATTAATTATAAATTCGGAATGTTGATAAATATGTTTCTGGTTGTGCCGCTCCAGCGTGGATTACTCCCAATGATTTACAAGCAGGGGTTAAAAGATGAAATGCAACCGATTTATAAAGATACACTTTTTTATTATTCCGTTATTGGGTGTTTTTTGATTCTCGGAATTACCTTTTTCATTCGGCCCGTTATCGCATTGGTTACAAGTTCTGAATATTTAGAGGCAACATATATAGTGCCTGTAATTGCAGCAGCATATCTTATTAGTGGTTTTCGCCCGTTTTTCACTCCCCTAGTTGCTTTAAAAGATAGAACCGATTTACTGGGAAAGGCTGCAGTTGCCGGAATATTTATTTGTCTTAGTATAAATTATATCCTCATCAGTCAGTATGGAATAACTGGCGCCGCGCTGGCAACCATACTTTCTTATACGATTTTTACCACAATTGTATATACCATTTCTAAAAAAGTAACACCGATGGATTGGAATTGGGGAAGAATGTTAAAATTATTTTTAACGACTTTAATAATTTTAATTGGCGTTTTGTTTTCGGTGAAAAATTGGAATTCCTCTCAGTTGTTGGCAGGACTTCTTGGACTGCTAAGTTTCCCAACCCTCTTATGGGCATTCCGCATCATAGGTGAGCGAGAAATTAATGGCGTCAAATCCATCATATCCTTTGTGCAAAATAAAATGAGAATAAAATAATGCACTCTTACCACCATTCGGGCAATATCAAAGCAGGGCTTTTTATTTTAGGCATTATCCTGATATCCGGACTGCTGATGTATTCCCAATCTGTGGTGGACCGTCTGAGGGCAAACAATAAGGAAGTCGTCCAGCTGTATGCTGAAATTATCGCAAGTACAGTCGAGAGCGAGAGCGACGAAAACTTAAGTTTTATCTTTGATAAAATTATTAAGCGCGTGCAATTCCCACTCATCTATTCCGATGTGAACCAGATGCCGCTGGATTGGAAAAACCTTCCAGACGGTTTGTCAGTTGAAAAGGTAAAAAAGCACCAAAACGAAATGGATGGCCAAAATCAGCCAATCCCACTTACCTATACTCATCCGAAAACCGATGAACAGATTCCTATCGGATTCCTCCATTATGGGGACTCGGTTCTGATTCAGAGATTAGAATGGCTTCCCTTTTTAGAAATAAGCGCAGTAGCACTTTTTATTTTACTCGGGTTTTTGGGTTTTTCCGTTATCCGTAATAGTGAAAAAAGAAGCATTTGGGTTGGAATGGCACGCGAAACGGCCCATCAGCTTGGTACGCCTGTTTCTGCACTTATGGGATGGGTAGATCGGCTCAGAGAATCCAGCGATCCGAACATCATTACGGAAATGGATCGCGATATAAAGAGATTAGAAGATGTGAGTGACCGCTTCAGTAAAATTGGTTCTACGCCCTCAAAAGAAACCGTAGATATAATGAAAATTCTGGGAACAGTCATTGATTATCTAAATCAGCGTGTGAGGTCCGAAAGTATTGAAATTAAAATCAATTCAAACCACGATGAAGCTTTGGTCGTTCAGGGTAATGCTACATTGCTTTCCTGGGGATTTGAAAACCTGATAAAGAATGGGATAGATTCTTTAGAAAATGCAACGGGCATCATTTCAGTTGATGTTCATTTGGAACAAAATGAGGTCATTATTGTGGTTACCGATACCGGAAAGGGAATTCCAAAACGAGATTGGAAAAATGTATTCCGTCCCGGTTTCAGCAGCAAATCAGGTGGGTGGGGCTTGGGATTATCTTTAACACAGCGCATCATCTCTGAAATGCACAACGGAAAAATACGCATTTCAGAGTCTAACCCGGGGAAGGGTACAACTTTTGAAATTCTGCTTCCAAAAGAGTAGTGAAACCATGGCAACACTGCTAATTTCCGCACCCAAAAAAACGGAGTAACACGTGGACATATTATACGGAATGGCATCAAACGGACAAGGAAGTGGCGGCGGAATAGCGGCATTTTTTCCATTTGTCCTCATTATTTTAATCATGTATTTCCTCATGATTAGACCTCAAGCCAAAAAGCAAAAAGAAAAGCAAAAGATGCTCGAGGCGCTTAATAAAGGTGATAAAGTGGTAACCATTGGCGGACTGCACGGAAAGATTGCGCGGTTTAAAAACTCGGGCAAGCAAGTCGCGATTATTGTAGATAAGCAAACTGAAATCACAGTAAATCGTTCATCCATCGCTGGATTAAGTGAATCTGTTTCTGAGCAAGAGACAACATCGGTTGATCGGCAAAACTAATGGCAGTTCTTCCTGTCACCAAACTCGGAAATCCTATTTTGAGGAAAAAATGTAATCCCGTTATGGATTTCTCTATCTTGCCTCAAATAGTAGAAGACATGTTTGATACCATGTATGAAGCAGAGGGAATTGGTTTGGCCGGGAATCAGATTGGACTTGATATGGCATTATGTGTCATTGACATTACTCATACAGAAGAGGATGGCGTTCCACATGTTTTTATCAATGGTGAAATTCTGGAACGAACCGGAGAATACCTCATGGAAGAAGGTTGCCTTTCTATACCGGACGTGAGATTTGAATTCAATCGAGCCGAGCGGGTACGTTTTCGCTATCAGGATATGGAAGGAAATACTTATGAAGATGAATTTGACGGATTGCTGGCTCGCGTCATCCAGCATGAAATGGATCATCTAAATGGGAATCTTATTATTGACCATGTCAGTAAACTTGTTCGGATGCAGCACCGAAAGCAATTGCGCGAAATTGAGAAGACCGAAAAATCTCTGCTTGCGGTCAAATAGGTTAGATACCTTTTACTCAATCACACATTAAATTCAGGGATTCGCGATGAAAATAATTTTCATGGGAAACCCGCAGTTCGCCGTTCCGTGCCTTACCACACTGGTTGAAAATGGAATTACCCCTGTTGCTGTTGTTAGCGACCCACCAAAAAGAATCGGCAGAGGTCAACAATTTCAAGAGCAGCCGATGGCAGAAACAGCGCATAATTTGAATCTGCCTATCATTCAGCCGGATTCCATTTCAGATCCAGAATTTTGCAACACCTTATCGGAGTTTGAACCCGATCTGTTTATCGTAGTCGCATTTAAGGTTTTACCAAAAGCATTGCTCTCAATCCCAAAAATCGGTTCGATTAATCTTCACGGTTCACTGTTGCCGGCATATCGGGGCGCAGCGCCCATTCAACAAGCACTTATCAATGGCGAGAAAGAAACGGGACTCACTACATTTTTTCTAAAATCTAAAGTGGATACTGGAGATATACTTTTGCAGGAAAAAATTAGTATTCACCGTGAAGATGATTTTGGTTCCCTTTCTGAAAGGATGAGTCATGCCGGAGCAGAATTGCTTCTGCAAACTATTAATGCGGCAATCAAAGGAACGCTGAAACCAATTCCTCAAAATGATTCCTTAGCATCTCCAGCGCCAAAAATTCACCCGGATTTGGGTCGCATTGATTGGCGCGATTCTGCAGAAACCATCCGAAATCTTATTCGAGGGTTGTCTCCCAGACCGGGAGCATTTTCATTCTGGAATGGGAAAAAAGTGAAATTCTTCGGTGCATCCTTTAATCAAAACATCTCGCAATCACCGGGAAAGTTCATTGAACTAAAAAAGGATGTAATCGAAATCGCCGCCGGATCGGGGCATCTTGAAATCCGTGAAATTCAATTGGAAGGAAAAAAGCGGATGCAGGTCGCCGATTTTATAAGAGGAAGCGCTATAAAACCCGGCGATGAATTTAAATCCTGATGGCCGACCCGCGCCTCGTATCCCAAAAAATTCTCATAGAATTTTTCAAAAAGAAAAAACCGCTGAACGTTATTGTTGCCAATACCTCCGCTTCTCTTAATTCGGCAGAAATCCAGAGAATTCATGCTTTAACGCGTGATGTTGTTCGGTGGAAGGGAAGACTGGATTATTGGATAGATTCCGCGCTGGATCGGCCGATATCCACACTCGACCCGTCTCTGAAAATATTATTGCGATCGGCGGTATTTGAATTAATGATGGATGAAACCGTGCCCGATTATGCCGCTATTAACAGTTGGGTGAAAATAGCTCGGAAATCCATTGGTGAAAAAGTAACCGGAATCACCAATGCCGTTTTGAGGTCGTTATCCAAGATTGATGCTTCAAAACCATTATCCAAATCGTTATCTGGAAACGTGTTAGCTGACTGGCTGTCTTTTCCCGATTGGATACTAAAAAGATGGATTTCTACTTTTGGTAGAGATTCTGCTGTTGAATTGTGCGAATCTTTGAACGCCTCGCATGAATACACCATTCGCGTAAATACAGCCACTTTATCGATGGAAGAAATTATTGAAAGATGCGAGGAAGACGGAATTCAGTTGAACCCAATAATTTCCAGTTCACAATTTTTCAAGGTAAAATCAGGATTCAGCACATTAAGGCGCCATCCACTATTTCTCGATGGTTCCATTTCCATTCAAGATAGGGCAGCGGGTATTGCAGTTGAATTGCTGGATCCAAAACCCGGAGAAATAGTTTTGGACGTGTGCGCTGCACCGGGAACAAAAGCTTTGTATATGGCTGAAATGATGAAAGACAGTGGACGAATACTGGCTTCCGACTCAGATTCCACTCGTGTAGAATTGGGAAAAAATGATTTGGCTCGCCACGGATCAAAATCAATTGAGTGGGAAACAAAAAATGCAATCACAGATGATTATGAAATGGCCGATGCAGTCTTGATTGATGCGCCGTGCACCGGAACGGGTGTCATTGCAAAGCATCCCGACATAAAATGGCGGCAGGCAGAAAAAAATATTTCAGAGATGTCAATCCTGCAGTTGGACATTTTAAAACATGTTTCAACATTCGTGAAACCCGGTGGACGGTTGGTGTATTCAACCTGTAGTTTAGAACCCGAAGAAAATTGGAAGGTGGTTGAAGCTTTTCTTAAATTGAATCCTACGTTTTCTATGGATATGAAACTAAACGGATTACAAAACCAATGGGCAGATTCACATGGCACAATACAAACATTGCCGCATCGGGATAAAACCGACGGAATGTTTGCAGCAAGAATGATGAAAAGCTGATGCAATCATTTACACGCATATTATCCACTTTAGCAGTTTTGTCCATAATCGGAATTTCTATTGTTGAATTCATTGTTATGCCGGCTTACGTGCGCCAGAATTCTTTTCAGGTGGTGATGGATGTTCGCGGAAAATCTTTGGAAAATGCGATAAAAACAATTTCATCAGAAGGATTCCGTTCAATTGTCCAAGATACGGTGTATTCAAATAATCATAAACCCGGTTTAATTGTAGATCAATATCCGTTGCCGGACAGCAGAGTTAAACCAGGACGCACCATTCGACTAAAGGTGTCTCGCCCGGAAAAACTGGTAAAAGTTCCCAATCTCATCGGACAATCTAAGCGCAGTGCGGAATTGGCGCTTCAGCAGGCAAATCTGAATATTGATACCATTTATGTTGAATATAATCCCGACTTTCCCAATGGAACTGTCGCTTGGCAATTTCCCAAAGGTGGCGATGAACTGAAGAAATGGCTCGGCGTACAAATCACCATTAGCAAAGGTTCGCCGCCGGACAGATATATTGTTCCTCAGTTATTTGGACTCAATGAAGAAAAAGCCAGCCAAGCTCTTAAAGAAGCACGATTGCTCGTTGGCAAAATTTCATATCAGCAAAACGAAGATTTACTGCCCTTTACCGTTCTGGACCAATCTATTTCAGCCGGCACTGTCACCGATCGCGCAGTGACAGTTGATCTTGTAGTCAGCGTTTTGGATTTGCAGGATATCCATAACAAGTTGATGAATGAGTAATTCGCGCGTCACACTTCCGGAAATGGGCCGGAAACTTATTCATTTTTTCAATCTACTTATTCCATTTTCATACATGACGTGGTTGCCCGACAAAACCGATATGCTGATAGTACTTGGTGGGATAACCTTTGCAGCATTGTGTACGGATTTGGCAAGATCACGCGTGCAATGGATCAGCACATTTTTTGCCCAGTATTTTGATTCCATGCTCAGAGATCATGAATTATCCGGAAAACTAACCGGAGCGACTTGGGTGATGATTGGTGCAGTGCTCACAATTTTTCTATTCCCCAAACCCATAGCTATAACGGCGCTCGTGTTTATGTCTTTAGGCGATACCGTTGCAGGATTAATCGGAAAACAATTTGGAAGAATAAAAATTGGGTTAAAATCTCTTGAAGGAACTCTGAGCGGATTAGCTGTGTGTGTTTTATTTGTATGGCTGATGCCTCTCGTACCGCTACAGGTTGGCGTAATGGGCGCTGTAACTGCGATGGCTGTAGAACTTCTTCCCATACCAATCGATGATAATTTATCCATTCCTCTGTCAAGCGGAACCATCATGTTTCTAATTAGTAATTTTCCTGCATGACCTTTTTAGCGCCATCAATACTATGGGGGCTGTTTCTGGTTTCTGTTCCGTTAATCATCCATTTGTTAAGTATGCGGAATACGAAAGATGTGGAATTTAGCACCTTGCGTTTTATCAAAGAATTGGAGCACGATACCATCCGCCGAATACATATGAAACAGTGGATTCTCGTACTCCTTAGAATGCTCGCCGTTGCAGCGCTGATTCTGATGGCCGCTCAGCCTGTGCAGCGCGGATTCCTTCCTTCTTGGATGGCAGGTGAAGTCGAATCGCATGTGATTATTGTTGTGGACAATTCAGCAAGTATGGATTTGAAGTCAGATGATGGAACATTGCTCGAAAATGCAAAAATGATTGTTCCGGTCATTTTGAATTCATTGGAACCCGGTTCATTTGTAGAAATACATCAAACCAATCCTTTGCAAAAATTAACGGAAGGCCGCATTCAGGATTTAAGAGGTGCAGTCAATTCCATTCAAAAAATCCAACAGTCTCACGGAGATGATCAATTATGGGAATCGGTCAACAGTATTATTCAAAATTCGGCAGCAAATGCTGTCAACAAGGAATGTTTTATAGTGAGCGATTTTCAGGATGAGCCGGGAAATACGTTAGCCAACGATCCACAAAATAAATTGGACTCAAATTCTGAGAATTTCTGGAGGTTTTTCTGTCTGGCTCAGAGAGCAAATGGCGAGAATCTTGGCATTTATGATTCGGAGGTAATCAGCCAAATAAAACTGCCGAACCAATTATTGAAAATGAATACAAAAATCCGGAACTCCGGCACAATTGAACAAAGGAACATTCCGGTTGAACTTTATCTTGATGAAAAACGATTAGGGCAAGTGGTTGCATCCTTTCCCATTCAGCGGTCAAAAGAATTTCAATTTCAGGTATACCCCGGGAAGTCAGGGCTTATCAAAGGCAGATTGGAAATACCGAGAGATGATTTTTTGCTTGATAACACCAAAACATTTGAATTGTCAATTCCTTCCAGAATTACCTGTACTCTTTTGGCGCCTTCAAAGGAAAATGCTTTTTTACTGGAATCGGTGTTAAAAGCGATTGATGGAGGATCCGGATATCTTGATATCGATTTATATGTTGATCCAAATCCCATGAGATTATTCTTAGATAATACAGACATACTGCTCGTGCATGATTCCGGCAGGATGGAATCCGCTGCAGTCCAGGATATTCAATCTTTTCTGGAACGGGGCGGGGCCCTTATCTGGTTCGCCGGTGCGGCAAATGCTTTGCCCGATCAAGCATCATTATTTTCAGCCCTCAAACTGCCGTCCGTAAAAAGTCCGGAAAGGCTGGAGGGAGACGCCTTCTTTTCGGTACATACTACAGATCAGATGAATACTTTAGTTGATGGACTTGGCATCAAAGATTTGGCACAAGAACTTCCGCAGGTTTTTGGGTATTACAGGACAAACCTTTCAACGATTCACAATCCTCTTTTAAAATTTTCAAATGGTGATGCTTTCCTGTTGAAATATGAGCAAATGGGAAATCCTGTTTTTGTTTTTACATCGCCGATGAATCTTGATTGGAACGATTTGGCAGTTCGCGGGCTGAGCATTCCGCTTTTACACCGCATCATTGTATTGCAGGCAACCGATGAATCCAATATTGCGCCGGTTTCGGTTGGCGTGGAAAAATCGATCAGATTAACGCGCGAAAATATCCGAAAGCAATGGGAAGTTGTCACTCCATCCGGCGAATCTATAAAAGTGGTACCGGAATACAATTCGGAGTCTCTTATTATTACAGAGACAAATGAAATTGGCTCTTACGAAGTCTTGGCGGACGGCGATCTGCATTCAGCATTTTCGGTACAATTGCCGGCGGGTGAGGATCCTTTCATCCGCGCACAAGCGTCTTCCATTGTAAATCAAATCGGGTCGGATAGAGCCCGATGGGTAGATTCTAGTACCGATCTTGCGTCCACAATTAATGATCTTCGGTTTGGGAAAAGTTTGTGGAGAACTTTCCTGCTGCTTGCCTTGATCGCTTTGATTCTAGAAATGGTGATAGCGAGGACAGGCCCGGAAGCATTTAGAGAGATAAAAGAATAAAATCATGTCTTCACCAGAAAACGAAAAAGCATTTTTGATTGGTGTTGCCCATGGCAACATTACCAAACACGTTGTGGATGAGCATTTGGACGAATTAAGTCTTCTTGCTGAAACTGCAGGTGCGGTCGTAGCCGGAAGAATTGTTCAAAATCTGGACAAAATCAACCCCAAATATTTTTTGGGGAAGGGCAAAGCTGAACAAGTTATCAACCAAGCGAAAGAGCTCGATGTAAAATTAATTATTTTTGACGAAGATCTTACTCCGGCGCAGATCAAGAATTACATGGAATTGGCTGATAATATAAAAGTGATAGACAGGAGTGCGCTGATTCTGGATATTTTTAAACAACATGCGCAAACACGAGAGTCCAAGACGCAGGTTGAACTAGCATATAATCAATATCTTTTGCCGCGTCTCACTCGACAATGGACGCACCTCGAGCGCCAGATGGGCGGCATTGGAACACGAGCGGGAATGGGCGAAACTCAAATTGAAGTGGATCGCCGTATTATCCGCACAAAAATTTCTAAGTTGAAAAAAGAATTAGAGAGCATTGAAAAAGAGCGCACAACCCAAAGTCAAAACAGGAAATCTGAATTCCGCGCTGCACTTGTGGGATATACGAACGCAGGGAAATCCACTTTATTCAAATGTTTGACCGGATCCGATGTGTATATACAAGATCAGCTGTTTGCAACGCTGGATACAACCATTCGCCGTGTTCAGTTGAGTGATGCTCAATCATGTTTACTGAGCGATACGGTAGGCTTTATCCGGAAACTCCCGCACCATCTGGTTGCGTCTTTTAGGAGTACCTTAAAGGAAGTACTGGATGCGGATTTGCTGATTATCGTCCTAGATCTGAGTTCACCGTTTATGAAGGACCATCTTTCAACAATTAACTCGGTGTTGAAAGATTTGGATGCAGACAAGCTTCCACAATTATTGGTTCTGAATAAGGCAGATTTGGTGAACAATGCAGATCGTATTAGAGATTCAATTAATGCATTTCCAAACAGCGTCGCCGTAAGTGCGTTAGAATCATTGAGAATTGATCAATTAAAAAACAAGATTCTTAAAATTATGGAACAAAATTTTCAAACGGTTGAGATTGAAATTCCGTACGAAAAGGGAAAAATAATTTCCGATGCGCAGGAAGGCGTTGTAGTCGAAAACAGGGAGTATTTGGAAACGGGAGTAAAATTAACGATTCGTGGAAACCGAACCCGGATTGAACAAATTCAATCTGCTCTTATGCCGTAATCAGGAATCGTGAGCACGCACATTTTTTAGAATTTTTTTCCAAAGCCATTTTTTGCAAAACAAATTAAGAAATGGAATAAATTTAATTTTTCTGGGAATAAATACGGATTTTTTATCCGATTGAAGCGCTTTCACTATTTGTGTCGTACAGTCTTCCAAATCAATTGCATGACGGTTGTGGTCGTGCCGAGCTTCGCCGAGTTTTCCACCATCCGCGCCAAATGCACTTGACCGTAAGTTTGTCCCCTTAATCCAACCGAGGTAGGCATTTAAAAATCGAACCTTTCCTTCCAGTTCCATGTCCAGCGTCTCCAGAAACCCGTGGAGCGCATGTTTGGACGCTGCATAACCCGTATGATGAGGAAATCCGATTAAAGCTTGCGCTGTTGTGATGGCTGCGATTTTTCCGTTTACTTTTTTTAATTCTGGAAGCGCTGCGTGCACACAATTCACACAGCCGGTATAATTCACATCCATGAGGGTTTTAAAAAAGGAAACATCATCAATTTTTTCAAAGGCCGCCCACATGCTGACCCCTGCATTGAGCAAAAGCATGTCTACCGATCCGAATGATTGGACAGTTTTTTGGATAAGATTTCTGCAGTCTGCAACCTGTGTAATATCCGTTGGAATGACCATTGCCGTGGCGCCGTTTTGGGTGATATCCGAACAGAGTTTATCCAATTTTTCCTGATTGCGTGAGGCTAGGACAACTTTAGCACCGTGTGCCGCCAACTTTTTTGAAAGAGAAGCGCCGATGCCGGATGATGCACCGGTAATGATGATGGATTTTCCCGAGAGATTAATGGAAGTTACCTTTATTTATCTGCGAAAATTCCGTTTCTAATTCCAAAAACATTGTTCGGATCATTGGATTTTTTCATGTCCCGAATAAGATTCATACTGGATTCAGACAAGGTGCCGCTCAGGAAATCATTTCGTAGTTTCCCAACACCGTGATGGTGGGAAATGGAACCACCCTTTTCCATGATTGCCTTACGGATTGCATGTTCGATTTCACCGAATACATCTTCAGCGTTAGGGATACCTTTTACGCTCATTCCAAGCATGAAATAAATACAAACTCCCGTATGATAAATCTGAGGAATTCGGTAAGAAATATAGGGTTTTCCAGGAATGTTGTGTTTTGAATGAAGGTCAAACAATGTTTGCGTTGCTGCTTCGCATACCTCTTGGATTTTACTCCATGGAACGGAAGTTTCCATCGTTTCGCCAATGATATGATAATTTGTTAGAAAATCTCGCACGTATGCAATGGCATATGTCAGCATATAGCCGCGTTTACCATTTCCGGAACCACCTACAAGTCCATCATGGTTTTTGGCGAGCGATAGAATATTTTTTTCCTGATAAGAGACTTCGCCGGATGTGCCTTCCATGACGAATGTGACTGCGCACATTTTATCTGCGTCAAACCCTTTAATATTCAGCACGACAAATTTTTTAATGCGGTCAATCAATTTATCTATACCTTCTGTTCTTGGTTTAAGTGCCTGTCCAAATCTGAATTGCACATTATCCACAAGCCTGACACTAGAAGGAATGAAATTCGTTTTGGACAATTCGTAAAGGAATTCCACGCCTGCACTCCAGCTGTTAAATACTACGGAATTGTATTTTTTAATCTCAGGCTTTTTATGGATTTTAAGAATGGCCTTGGTAATAATTCCAAGATTGCCTTCGGAACCGAATAAAATGTTTTGCGGTTTGAATCCGATAGATGCACGAGATAGAGGTTCTACCTGTTCGATAACACCTTTTGGTGTAATCATCGTTACATTTTCAACAATATCTTCAATATTGCCGTAGCGGTTTTTTTTCATTCCGCTCGCATTGGTAGCAATCCATCCGCCAAGTGTTGAAAGCTCAACACTGTCGGGTTCATGTCCGACGCAAAATCCCCGCTCGCCAAGCCAATCTTCCAATGCGGTTCCTGTTATGCCGGCTTGGACGCAAATGCGTCTGTCTTTTTCATTGAGCCATTCCACTTCAGTCATCCGTCTGAGATCTACTGCAACCACCATTCGGGTTTCACCTTCCGGAATTTTTAATGCGCTGCTGACACTGGTGCCGCCGCCAAAGGGTACGAGACAAACATTGCAGCTACCGGCAATTTCAATTAGCCGTTTAGTTTCATCTTCAGATTCAACATAAAAAACCATGTCCGCAGTCCGGTCAATTTTATTGTACAAAATTTTATAGACTTCTTCTGAGGTTGTTTGCCCATGACTGTGCAGCAAGCGATCCTTATCCTTCATCGAATACCGGTCTTCGGGAAAGGTGTTTTGAAGCTGCGTCAGGAAATCTTCATTTATATTGGAAGGCTGCACCGGCTTTTCATCTACTTCTTTCAATGTATCCTCAGGGTTGATTTCCACTCCCAGCATGTCCTCCACGTAAGGGACAAAATCCGGCATGCGGTCTCCGCACAATTCATAACGGTTCCCAGTCATGGATACTGTTCTATCTTTATTCAGAACAAATTCGGTATCCTTGTAGCCCCACTTGTGTCCCCATGTTTCATGGTCGTCAGCAAAAAACTTTTTATCAGCCATTGGTAGTATTCCCTGCTTTTCGAATTCTGGATTCGAGTTCTTTTGTAAAGGCAGAAACAGGCTCTGGAAGATGTACAAATTCCGCCGGATACATGGGGTCTAAAATATCAATTTGGATTCGAGTCGGTCGCATAAATATTTTTCCTTTTGGCCAGCAATTGGCGGCACCGTTAATATAAACGGGTACAATGGGCACATTTAATTCTGTAGAAAATCGGGCTGCTCCTTTTCGAAATGGCTTTATCACATGCGCCTCACCGCGAGATCCTTCAGGAAACATGACTAAATTTCGTTTTCCCAGTTCCATAAAAGCCTTGCACAAAGCGATGGTATTTATAAAAGGAAAATCGTCTTTATTATTCGCGGTTCGCCTGGCTATCGGGATCAAATTCATAATGAAATTGATTGAAATTCTTTTAATTGTATTGTCGAACCAATAATCTTTTGCCGCAAGCATTCCAAAATGGTTAAAGCTTTTTCCTGCTGCCGTACTAAGCAATGCTACATCCATATGGCTGTTATGATTGCTGCAAAAAACGGCGGAAGAATCAGGAAGATTTTCCCGTCCGCGGATTGTTACCGGTGTGTACCATAAGAAGACAAATTTGCAGTAATAATAAAACAGGCTTTTCCAAATTCGAAAAAAAATCGGCTGCTTGTGAACGAGGTACGCATATTTCGGATCGTCAAGAACTGGATTATGCGACATCCCTCACCGTCCATATTTCATATGTGCTTTAGTAAAAGTATCTGAGGCGATTGCGGACATAAGGGAAATTTCGAGCGCCAAGCTGGATGCACAAATAATTTCAGCGAGTTTTTTGGAAGAATGTATTCCTTCATTGCACCCAAGAAGTTTAAGATTTTGATTTTGAGGGAGAAGGCGGGTTCCGCCGCCCACAGTTCCAACGGTAACAGAAGGGAGGGTCAGCCTGAATTTCATCCCATGATGATCCGGTTCAGTTTGAAAATGCCCGATTGAATTTTCTGCTACACAGGCTGTATCCTGACCGGTAGCGAGGTAAATAGCGGTTAGCGCATTTGAAATATGCAAATGGCAGCCTTCCGTTCCAGCCAATCGTGTAACGGTTGGACCGAGTTGTTGAAATTTTTCCACATCTGAAATTTTAATCCCAAGAATTCGCCTGAGTACGGAGTTTGATATACTGGTTTCTGCAATGACGCTGTGTCCTCGCCCCATAATCATATTGCGTGCGGATGCCTTTTTGTCACTGTTAAATCCCGATTCCAGAATAAAATCATGCCCGGTTTTTTCTTTAATAAAATCGCATGCAACTTTTGCCGCAAGGGTAACCATGTTTTGCCCGGCGGCATTTCCGGTGTTGAGCACCATATCGAGCACAACATAATTTTGAATGGGATATTGGTCAATTCGAATCAATTTTCCGTGGTTGGTTGTTGATTCTGCGATTTTTTTGATGGTTTTAAAATGGGAGTCAACCCATTTCATAAATTTGGCTGAACTCGGAAGATCCTCGAATATAAATACAGGTGCACGGGACAATTCCTGCTTAACATGTCTCACAGTGAATCCACCGCCTCGCTTCGAAGCTGCCATTCCGCGGTTCATGGAAATTGCGAGAGTTCCCTCTAATGTGCAAATTGGAACGTAGAATTCACCGTTCGCATAATCGCCATTAATGAGCAACGGCCCTGCAACCGCCATAGGTACTTTCATAAAACCGATGTGATTTTCAATAATTCCTTTCAGATCTTCGGGCTCATTTTGCAAATCGTTATTTAGGTCTAGACCTGTTTTTTCTTTGAGCCAATCCAGCCTTCTTCCTGTGTCAGCGACAGTGTATCCGATAGGAATTGTTTTATTATTCTTTTGTTTTTTATTTGTCATGCGTCTGGAAATATAAAGTTACTAACCCCGAATATATCCCAAAATAGAATTAATTCGGATGGGTTTCGTATGGGTTAGGAATGAGCTGTATTCGTATTATGAAAAGCCCCGCTATTCGCGGGGCTAAATTTTCCCGTTTTGAGACCAATTTCAGGACCGAGTATCGACACGGTGGTGGCCTCCTGAATACAGCAAACTTCCTTGATCAGCCGCAAGGCGGAAAGGCCTGTTTTTTGTACCCAGAGTACAGCCTCCAAGATTTATTATTGTAGATCCTGAAATGGATACACCCAAAACGGGACTGTCAAAAATCATACTGAAATTTACCTTGTTTCCGAGATGCGAACCAAGAATGATAATTATAGAGTCTTTACAGGAGTTGATTGAGGCCGAAGCTGTCCTTCGGTTGATGCGACCATTACGGCAACGCTGGCATCACCGGTAACATTTGTGGTCGTTCTAAGCATATCCAATATTCTATCTACTCCAAGAATCAAGGCAATACCTTCGCTTGGGACATGAATCGCTTCCAAGATTATCACGAGCATAATTATTCCGGCGCCAGGAACTGCTGCCGTTCCAATCGAAGCCAAAACAGCCGTAAATACAATGGTAAGCTGAGCGGTGAGTCCAAGGTCCATTCCAAGCGTTTGTGCTATAAATACGGCTGCAACAGCTTGGTAAAGGGCAGTTCCATCCATGTTTATGGTTGCTCCCAAGGGCAGAACAAAAGATGATACTTCTTCAGAAACACCTAGTTCTTCTTCGCACCGTTCCATGGTAACCGGCAAAGTTGCTCCGCTGGAACTGGTGGAAAAAGCCAGCAATTGTGCGGGAGATATTCCCTTATAAAAAAGCTTCAAAGACATGGGCGTAAATAATTTCAGGATTGCCGAGTAGGTCACGATCATGTGAATAAAAAGCCCTGAGATCACTGCTATCATGTAATATCCTAGTGATCCTAACAAATTTATAACATTGGAAATATTGTCGCCGGCAACGGAATGGATGGTACTTGCAATAAGCGCAAACACTCCGATAGGCGCCATCAGCATTATCACATCTACCAGTTTAATAATAACATCATTCATCCCTTCGAAAACAACGAGAATGGGTTTCGATTTATCCTTCGGTATCTGGATAAGGCCAATTCCTATAAAGATGGCTACAAATACGATTTGAAGCATATTTCGGTTACTGGATGCCGAATTGAAAAAATTACTCGGCACCATATCCACTAATGGCTGCAGAGGTCCACGGTCTTTTACAGATTCTGCCGCGCCTGCTTTTGTGGAAGCAGCGGATTGATACGTGGCTTCGAGTTTTTCCTTTATTTCTTTTGGGACAGAATCACCGGGTTTAATCAGATTGACCGATATGAGCCCAATGGTAACCGCTACGGCAGTGGTTATGATATACACTGAAATTGTTTTTCCACCAATGCGCGATAATTTTTTCAAATCGGAAAGAGAAGCAACACCGGTGATTAAAGAAAAGAGTACTAGCGGAACCGCAATTAATTTTAAGAGATTCAAAAAGATTTTTCCGAAAGGCGCTACCCAATCGTTTGTAAACATCCCCCATCCTTGGACAGCGGCAACAATACCGTAGCCCAATCCCAGAATGAGACCGATGATGATTTGCCAGTGGAGTTTCAATTTCATAAGGCGGTGAATTTAGGAGGACTTAACGTTGAGGCAAATGAACAATTTTTTTCTATCCAATTGGATTAGTGCATCATTAACGAATGAGTGAATACCTTCGATTTATTGAAATTTAATCGTCTGCATCCTTTTTAGTTTTTTCATATGTTTTGTAATACGAATCACCCATCTCAGAAAAGAAACTGAAAAATTTTCTCTTTTTCCCCTCAGGATTTGGATTGCCCGCTTTTTGTAAAATGGTTTTTATCCCAGTGTCCAATAAATCTTGAACATGTGCCAGCAATTTTCCAATCCCCGTAGGAAAATTTTTACTCATCTAACAATCCCAATGCTGTTTTGATATCCGTCGTAGGCTGTTTGCAGGCAAAATTTTCGCAAACATAAAAGGTAGTTTTCCCCTCTATTTGATTTTGAGCCTCTGTCCATGGCGCAATTTTTTCCAAGGCTGTATCATCGGGATTTTTCAACAGCAGAACTCGATTCGGATTGTATTGTCCTCTAACATGATTTACGGCATGCTTGGTCATTTCGTTTTCCGGGCTACCGACAATTACAAATTCTACCGGGTTATTGGTTTGAAAAAGAAAAGCAGATAAAAGCTGTGTGAATCCGCGAGGGTATGATACTGCACTTTTTGAAAAGACCTTAAAAATGGTTTCAGCATAATCCAGCCATTGCGTATTTCCCGTCATCCGCCCGAGCCGCAGGAAACAGAAAGCCGCAACAGAATTCCCGGATGGAATGGCACCATCGTATCCTGTTTTTGCCCTGACGATCAATTCTTCATCGCCTAATCTTCCGAGAAAAAATCCTCCATTATCCGAATCCCAAAAATCTGTAATCATCTTGTTTGACAAGTGAACCGCTTCTTGCAAATATTGAGTTTCGAAGGTGGCTTCATACAATTCAATCAATCCCCAAACTAAAAAAGAGTAATCGTCCAAATGTCCCGGCAATCCTGCCTGACCATTCCGGGATCGTTTATAAAGATTTCCATCTTCAGTCTTCATATTCTTAAGAATAAAATCCGTTGCCTTTTTTGCGCGGTTCACATAATCCGGATCATCCAGTACGGCACCGGCTTTTGCCATGGCTGCTATCATGAGCCCGTTCCAGTCCGTTAGGATTTTATCATCTTTCAAAGGATGAATTCTGGTTTTCCTTTCGTTGAATAATACGCTTCTTGTATAATGAAAAAATTCATCCAATTTCTTCTCATCTATATTGTGCCGTTTTTCAATGGCATTCCAATCTTCACGAAGGTAAAGGATATTGCTGCCGGTTTGTTTTTGTGTAGCCTCATCGTGAAAATTCCCGTCATTCGAAACATTAAAAATCGACACAAACCGCCCGCCGTCCTCTGGTCCAAGAATGGACTGTATTTCTTCGGCAGTCCACACATAAAATTTTCCTTCTTCGCCTTCGCTGTCCGCATCCTCGGCCGAATAAAATCCACCTTCAGGATCGGTCATATCTCGGGTGATGTACGTTAGAATTTCGCGAACGACTTTTTCGTAATCCTTATCGCCGGTAGCGCCAAATGCCTCAAGATAAGCCATCGTCAGCATTGCATTATCGTACAGCATTTTTTCAAAATGAGGGACTCTCCAATGGCTGTCCGTTGAATACCGGTGGAACCCAAATCCGAGGTGATCAAAAATGCCGCCTTTACGCATCGCCTTCAGAGTTTCTTCCGCCATTTTGAGAGCATGCGCATCGCCAGAATATTCTGAGTACCGAATCAAATAAACTAAATTGTGTGCAGAAGGAAATTTCGGAGCTTTTCCAAATCCGCCGTTTTTTGTATCAAACTGGTCCTTGAAATAAGTGAACGCAGTTTGGAAGACCGAATCGGGGAGGGCATCTCCGAGAGAAGATTTATTCGATTGCTGCATATACCCTTTAATTCTGTCCTTCGATTCAAGAATATCCTGCCGCTTATTTTTCCACGCATCCGCAATTGCGGGAACTACCTGAAACATCCCGGGGCGCTGGCCTCTTCGATCTTTAGGAAAATACGTCCCCGCAAAAAATGGTTCTTTTTCCGGTGTCATAAAAATCGTCAACGGCCAGCCACCGCCGCCCGTCATCGCCTGGCAGACAGCCATATATACATGATCCACTTCCGGCCGTTCTTCCCGATCTACCTTAATGGAAATAAAATTATCATTCAGCAGTTTTGCTACACTATCATCTTCAAAAGATTCATGTTCCATAACATGGCACCAATGACAGGTAGAATATCCGATGGAAAGAAAAATCGGACGGTCCAATTCTTTGGCTTTTTGGAAAGCCTCATCGCCCCACGGATACCAATCCACAGGATTATCAGCGTGCTGTAATAGATAAGGGCTTTGTTCATGTGCGAGTCTGTTCATCTGATTATTTCCTGAAGAATGGCCATCTTTTCCGGCATTCGATTTTGAACATCCTGAAAAGGAAATGACGCAAATCAGGAGTGGAATGTGCAACCAAATTCTATGACGTACCATTGTTGGAATTTGCAGTATCATCGTTTAATTTAATAATCTTCAAATGGATAAACCTTCATTAAAGTATGCTGTTATGGGCGGCCTCGGACTTTCCTTTGTCGTTTTTATGGTTTTGTCTCAGGCGGTGCCGCATGAGTTTAAAAATATGAGAGATTCTTTCCTAAAATCGTATTATAAAACATATCCGGTCAATGCAACATGGATCGGCGTTCACGATTATGACGGCGCTTTAACAGATTACAGCGGCGAAGCAATTCAATCCCGTGTGGTGTATCTGAAAAATATAAGTGAAAGTATACAATCTCTGGATGTGAAGCGGTTAAATCGGGATGATCGCATTGATTATGAAATCATGCTTGATGCGATTCGCAGCGAACTTTTTGATTTGCTGGAATTAAAGGAGTACTCTTGGAATCCGCTTCTGTATATGGGCGAATTGGGATTTGCTTTTGAGAGTTTGACAGGATTCGATTTTGCTCCTGCGGATGCGCGCGCAGCATCCCTTAAGGGAAGGCTTTTGCAAACGCCTGAGTATTTGCGGCAGGCGGAAGCAATGCTGGAGTCATGCCCGAAGATTCATTTGGAAACGGGAATCCGCCAATGCGATGGTGTCATAGGAATGTTGACTTCCGGTATGGATTCATTTCTGGAACATGTTGATTCTGAGCTTTCTGGTGAAATTCGGATCTCTTCTGAGAATGCGCTGAAATCACTGAATGGGTTTAAGGCTTTTCTTGAATCAAAACTGGATGACGAACACAGGGATTTCAGGCTCGGTGCGGATCTCTATGAACATAAACTGAGCCATACGCTTCGGGAAGGAATATCATCAAAAGATGTTTTGAGCAGGGCAGAGGCTACACTGAAAAAAACCCAGGATGAGATGGCCGTACTTGCCGCACCGCTGTATGAAGAATGGTTCAATGAAAAACCAAATACGGAAACGCACAGCGGCAAACTGGCACTGATTCGCAGAGTTTTGGACGAAATTGGCAAGGACCATGTCGGCCGGGATGAAGTGATGGAAGATGCACTCGGCACGGTGGATGAATTGACTCAATTTATCATTGAAAAGGACTTGCTGACTCTGGACCCCGAAAAACCGCTCGAGGTTCGCCCGATGCCGGAATTTCAGCGAGGCGTTTCAGTTGCAAATCTTCAGGCGCCGGGACCGCTGGAATCCAACCTGCAGACCTATTACAATGTATCGCCGATTCCCGAGGATTGGGATGATGACCGTGTGGAATCGTTCCTGAAAGAATACAACCGCATTTCCGTTAAAATTTTATCCATCCACGAAGCGCTTCCCGGTCATTATGTTCAGCTCTATTATGCAAACCGGCATCCGTCACTCATACGGTCCGTATTCAGCAGCGGTGTCATGATCGAAGGATGGGCGCACTATACCGAAGCGATGATGATCAAAGAAGGGCTCGGCGGAGGTGATCCGCGCTACGATCTGGTGCAGAAAAAATGGCTGCTTCGCGGCACATCCAATGCAATCATCGATCAGAAAATTCACGCCGGAAATATGACGCGCGATGAGGCAATGGACTTGATGGTAAATGAAACATTCCAGGAATATGCCGAAGCATCCGCAAAATGGGTGCGGGCACAACTGACATCGGCACAGCTTTCCGAGTATTTTGTCGGCAACATGCTCATAGAAGATCTGCAAAAAGAGTATCAGCAAAAGCATGGAGATGATTTCAGCTTAAAAACTTTTCACGAATCCTTGTTATCTCAGGGATCCATTCCTGTTCGCTACTTACGCGAAATCTTGATTGACTAATCTATCTTTCAGTTCTGGGTCCTTTTCGGTTAATACTATATTGAGATTATGACGCACCTAATTTTCATCACCGTTTACCTACTGGCGCTGATTGGAGTAGGCGCGTACAAAGCAGGAAAAATAAAAACACAGGAAGATTTTGCGGTCGCCGGCCGAACATTGACGCCCTGGATTTTGGTAGGGACAATGATGGCAACCTGGATGGGAACCGGTTCCATTTTAGGGAATGCCGGTAAAACATACATGACTGGAATGGCGGCCCTTATTCTGCCGATCGGCGGTGTAGTAGGAATAGCATTTCTGACGCGCATTGCCGGAAAAGTGAGATCGTTCAACAAATTTACGGTCCCTGAAATTATCGGCGACAGATATGGACCCGTGGCGCGCTTGCTGAGTGTTGTGGCACTGGTCATGGCGTACATGGTGATAGTCAGTTATCAATACAATGCCGGCGGTGCGGTGCTGCATACTGTCCTCAGCGATGGATCCGGGAACTCCATGATTTCGGTGGAAACCGGCACGATCATTGCTGCTATTTTCATCATCACCTATACTGTATTGGCAGGGCTTGTAAGTGTTGCCTATACCGATGTTGTGAACGGCATTATCATGATGTTGACATTCCTCATCGCATTTCCGTTATTGTGGATCGAAGCCGGCGGCGCGGAAGGGATGACAGTTGCCTTCAATGCGATGGGAAAACCGGATCATATGCAGTTCTTTGGAGTCTATTCCACGATTGATATCATCAATTTTTGCCTGCCGCCGTTTTTACTGGTGATGGGCGATGCCAATATGTATCAGCGGTTTTTCGCCAGCAAAAATGCTGAAGGAGCAAAATCCGCAACAACTGTCCTGATTTTTGCAGTTGCAGTCATGGAAGTGTTAATTATCGCGACAGCTTGGGTTAGCGCGAGTCTGATTCCGGATGCTGAAGTCGGCAAATACGTTCTCATTTATGCGGCACACAAATTATTGCCGACGTTCCTTGGTGCTGTTATGATGACCACCATAGTCGGCATCATTTTATCCACCGCGGATTCATTTTTACTCGTGCCGGCAACGACGCTGATGAAGGACGTTTACCTTGAGTATATCAATCCGAAAGCCAACCAGAAAAAAATAGTTTTCTTAAGCCGAATGTTAGTCTTGGTTCTTGGGATTGTCGCCTATATCGTTTCGATGGGATTTGCAAAATCAGCCGGATTTTTTGAACGAGCACTTTACGCTTATACGATTTACGGAGCGGCGATAACGCCGTCGCTTGTGGCAGCCTTATTTTGGAAAGGCGCTACCAAAGAAGGCGCCGTTGCCTCAATTTTATCCGGGACATTTGTCACATTATTATGGAAGGAAATGCCGTCACTTTGGTCATGGGTTCCGGCGCATATTTACGGAAGTGTAGACGAAGTGATTCCGGCAATCAGCGCTTCTTTAATTGCCTTGATTGGCGTGAGTTTGCTGACGAAAAAGAGTTAAACCTGCTCCGCAAGCGGCGGATTGTGTTTCTGAAATTCACCCGGCTGCGGGCCGAGGTCGCGGCGGTAGTATTCAAACGGAATCCCCGTTCCCTGCCAATTATCCACGCGGTTAACAATTCGGATGTCGCCCGTAAATTTCTTCGAAACGCCTTCCTTTACATGTCCGGTAATATAGCGGATTCCGTCCTTTTTCTTCGCCCAATTCAGGTACACTCGCTTCAGCATTTTGGCATAGCCGTGACCTTTAAATCTGGATAAAATCACGAAGGCGTACGTGTAAAGTGTATTGCTTTTTCCGAAATTATCGTCAAGCTGCGCCCAAGGTTCTGAATGCAGTGCTTCTACCGGGATGCCGATGATGTAGCCGATAATTTCATTTCGATACCGTGCAATGAATGGCAAAGACCCGGGCTTATTAAAATATTTCCGGATGGTTGATTTGGTAAGAACAGCGGGGTCACCGTATTCTTTGGCGAGATGTTTTGAAATTTCGATAAGCTGAGGAAAATCCTCTTCGCCGGCATGATTGAGCAGTTCAATCTGAAAATTCCCTGAGGTGGCAATAACGCGGGACTTGGAGGATCGGGAAATATCAAATGAAAGCTGTTCCATAGAGTCGTGAATTTAATGCTGGATTGCAGGTAATCAATATGTTCGCAATTTTAATAATCGATTATTTGGTACAAAAAAATTTATTGTAAAGTGAATCAAGTGCATAATTAATCGCCATTTTTCGAGAATGAATTAAACTCGTCCACCGGTTGGCTGTCCCAAACAGAAATTCATTCTAATCCTCACAATTCCTCAAACCATTTCTTAAATTTTCTTTCAATCCTGTTTTGGTTTCAAGGAAAATGAGACTGTAAATTCGCGCCCCGAAGATGTCATTTAATTCCCGACTTTCAAACCGAATCAGCCAATCGCAGTCTCACCTCTGTGTCGGACTTGATATTGCTC